>JAVBLY010000003.1:0-316029 GCA_031553035.1 Anaerovoracaceae bacterium
AAAATTCTCCTGTCCATCAGCAGGCCCAGGAAAAGATGATATCGTCGGTCCTTGAATATCTTCGAGGCATATCCGTCGTCAAGTCCTTCAACTATGAAGGCGTTGCATCGGAAGGCGTAAAAAAAGCATTCCAGGATCACAGATATATTAACGTCAAAATCGAAGCCGACCATGTGATCACAAATGGATTTCACAGACTCGTTCTTAAGATCGCTGCGGCAGGAGTTGTTCTTGTATCTTCGGTCATGACCTTAAACGGCAACATGGAACTCTACGTGCTTCTTATGATGCTCATGTTCTCATTTGTTATCTTCACAAGAGTCGAAGAAGTCAGCATGGCCCTCCATGTCTTTACTATGCTCAGAACTATATTGGACAAACTGGAAAATATCGAAGATGCCCAGTTCATAGATCTTGACAGCAAAGAAACAGATATCTCAGATCCGTCCATTGAATTTAAAGATGTGTCATTCTCATATGAAGACCGGGGCATCATAAAAAATGTCAGTTTCAAAGTCCCCGAAAAGTCCGTCACCGCTGTGGTAGGTCCGTCGGGAAGCGGTAAGACAACATTGACCAAGCTTATGACAAGGTTCTACGACATCGATAAAGGCAATATAAAAATCGGAAACGACGATATCCGTGAATTCAAATGCGATTCACTTCTTCAGAATTTCAGCATGGTGTTTCAGAATGTATATCTTTTCAGGGATACAATAGCAAACAATATAAAATTCGGAAATCCCGAGGCCTCCGAGGAAGAAATAATCAACGCGGCCAAGGCCGCCAACTGTCATGAATTCATATCCGGACTGCCTGACGGTTATGATACCGTCATCGGAGACGGCGGAAGCACACTTTCCGGCGGTGAAAAGCAGAGAGTATCCATAGCAAGAGCCATACTCAAGGATGCACCCATAATCATTCTTGATGAGGCGACGGCAAGCGTGGATCCGGAGAACGAACATGCTATACAGACAGCCATCGGGAATCTCATAGCCGATAAAACCCTTGTCGTCATCGCCCACAGACTGGCTACTGTCAGAAATGCGGATCAGATCCTGGTCCTGGATGACGGAAAACTGGCTCAGCAAGGAACCCACGATGAACTCATAGAGGCAGGCGGTCTTTATAAAAAATTCTGGGATATAAGATCACAGGCTGAAAGCTGGCAGATTTAATATCTGCCGGCTCTAAAAAGCCGGTCAACTAACTTACTTGCCCTCCTCCATCAAGGTGGGCATTTATTCTTTCTCGGTCCAGCTTTTTAAATTGTACTATAAGGATAACGATGCCTATGACCAAAATTATCACATCATTGAGAGGTATGGCTGCCCAGATACCTTTAGTCCCCATAAATAGTGGAAGTATCTTTACCAGCGGCACTATGAGAAGCACCTGTCTTAAAACCGTTATTATTATTGCAGGCAATGCTTTACCGAGAGCCTGTAGATATGTCATGATCATTATAAGCAATCCGTAACTGAAGAACACGGAAAACATCAGTCTGAAATCAGCTACTCCCCCTTCGACTATTTCAGGGTCGGTTATGAAACTGCTCAGTATCTGACCGGGGAACAGCTGGATTATGAGGAAGAAAAATCCCGCCAAAACTGTACCTCCCAAAATGAAAACTTTAGTGAATTTCTTGACCCGGTCATACTGCTTTGCACCGTAATTAGTCCCGACTGCCGGCTGGAACCCCTGACTCATGCCCCATATGGGAACAAATGAAAACTGCATAACCCTCTGGGCGGCGCCCATCAGAGCTATGTCGGCATATGTACCCATTTTTGCAATTGTGCTGTAGATCACTGCCATCTGTACCAAAAACATAATCTGCATCATTGCACCGGAAAGTCCTACCCCCATCATTTCACCGAAAATATTTTTAAATATGCCTATCCTTTTGAATTTGACTACAGGGCTGAATTTTTTGAAATATATGAATGTCGCTACCGCCTGGAGAAACTGGGCGATTACAGTGGCTATTGCAGCGCCCTCAGCTCCTCTTTCTCCCATCATATGTATGAATATGGGGTCCAGTATTATATTTAGCAGCGCTCCTGCGCCCATGATAACCATGGCGACCACCATTCTGCCTTCTGCACGTATTATCATGTTTGCCGACTGCATGAAATTCACAAAGAAAGAACCGATATATATTATTCTCAGATATCGGGTCCCGATCTCAAGCAGCTCTCCGTCTGCGCCGCCAAGCCTTAAAAGCTGGGGAGCAAATATGGTTCCAAGAACCATGACCAATGCAGACAACATTAACACAGAAAGGATCAGATTGCCCATTATCTTATCGACCTTGTCCTGATCCTTTGCGCCTATTGCCCTTGATAATACGGAGCCGGATCCCATGCCTACAAGAACGGCTATCCCGTTATTTATGAGAACGAACGGAGCTGTGATGGAAACTGCACTCATTGATACAACACCGACCATTTGCCCGATAAAAATCATATCTACAAGCGGATACAGGCCTACGATGGCCTGTCCTATAATCGCAGGCAGACTTAGCTTTATCATCAGGCTTACTGTGCCTCCTTCTAAAAGCTGTGTTCGTTTTTCATTCATTATGTTCCCCTTCCTTTACTCGGTTAGCCATTGCTAACTGATGCAGTGTTATACTACTATGTTTTTTTAAACTTGTCAAGATATGGATGATGACAGATATGGATGATGAAGGATTCGGGGATTAAAAGTCACTGCTTTCTGTTTAGGAATATGGAGGTAATATTGCAAAAGCCCGATTATGTGCAAGTGATACACCGAGATTGATTATTTGCATAACCTTAACCCCTCCGAATCTGCGGAGGGGTTGAGGTTACTGGTATGGTTATTGGATATGAACTGCTTCTTTTCTTTCAATTAAGAGCCGATAAGGCCTAAATATGTCGGCATATCCGGCGTTATGAAGCTTTTGCCAATTACAGAACTGTATCTGATTGAGATTATTAAATCGTTTGAGATGGAGGCTGTATATATTGAATGTCCATCGTCATGAATAAAATTTTGTACATTGATGGATGCGGCAAAGGTCTTCGGGGGCACAGCTGTTTTTATATTGCAAAGACTTCCTGCAGTTGAGATAACAAATATTAATTTGTTATCTACGTCAAAGTAAAATTTGTCTCCATTGACACGGCTTGCATTATAATCACCCTCAAAGGTTTCATCCTTCGTGTCATCTTCTTTTTTTATGTCAGGAAAGACTTTCTGCACTTCTTCATATGATTTGCCGATTAAGCCTTTATATATTTCATAATTTGTGGTCCACTTTGCAGTAAGTGTACTGTTTCCTGCTATGTTGTAGGTATTTGCAGGTGTTATCTTTGCGCCGCCGGAGTTATACCAACCAAGAAAAATGCCATAATCATTGGATGGGGCCGGAAGTGTTCCGTAAGTGCCGTTATATTTCACTGTTTTGCTTGCGGGAGACACTGTGCCGCCATTTGCATTGAATGTGACGGTATATGTATTTGCTGTCCACCTTGCATACAGCCTGGTGCTCTTTTTGATTTTGGTTTTCTTTGATACTTTTTTGCCGCCAGATTTCTTGGTGTACCAGCCCTTAAGTGTATAGCCGGTTCTCTTTACCTTGGGCAGAGTACCTAGCTTCTTGCCCTTTGTGATCTTCTTGCTGTATGATTTTTTCTTTGCGTATTTCTTGGCGGTGAATTTGCCGCCGTTGGCACTGTATGTGACCTTGACCTTCTTGGCCGCCGCATCCACTGAATAGCTTCCGCTAAGTACCGGCAATGCGAATATGCCGGCTATCATTACCGTGATAATAAGTGCAGATATGATGTTTCTTGTTTTCTTCATTTTTGTTAACATTTTAGCCCTCCCATTGGCGCTGTTATAAGTTTGGTGCATTATCCCCACTTTTATACCACAAACCTAAGGCTTTGTCTTGTCGCTAAAATTTACTACAAGGAGAAAAAGCCGCATTTTTCAATGGTCAGGGCGGTTATTTTTTTGAAATTTGCAGTTGTTTTTTGAAATTCTGAAGGTTTGGGAGGGCCGACCCATATATTCAGGGCATATTTTCCACATGAAATACATGTGAAATCTTACCTTGGAGACACCAGATTTAGATATATAAGCGTTTGATTATATTCACCGAAAAAATGGCAAGTACGGAAAATACAATCAGGCTGAAGACTGGCAAATTTGATATTTGCAAAAGGGGAATTTGACTATTTCTGCTTCAGCTTCTCATTGATAAAGTAATCCAGATCCCCGTCCATAACGGCATCAACATTACCGGTTTCTGCATCTGTCCGATGATCCTTGACCATTGAATACGGATGAAAAACATAAGAGCGAATCTGACTGCCCCAGGTTATCTGGCTGTAATCGCCTGCCAACTCTGCAAGATTTTCCTTATGTTCTCTTTCGGCAAGCTCCACAAGCTTTGACTTGAGAATCCTCATGGCGACTTCCCGGTTCTGATGCTGGGATCTTTCGTTCTGACACGATACTACTATATTAGTGGGTATATGGGTGATCCTGATAGCAGAGTCTGTCGTGTTGACATGCTGACCGCCGGCTCCGCTTGATCTGTAGGTATCGATTCTGATGTCATCAGGGCTTATATCTATATCTATATCGTCTTCGATCTCAGGCATCACATCCACAGAGGAAAAAGAAGTATGCCTTCTCCCCGATGAATCGAACGGCGAGATCCTTACGATCCTGTGGACGCCTTTTTCGTTTCTGAGATAGCCGTAGGCATTCTCTCCCTCAACGAGAAAAGTGGCGCTTTTTATCCCGCCTTCCGGATCTGCCTGAAGATCCCACATCTTTACTTTATAGCCTTTCTTTTCTGCATATCTGGTGTACATTCGAAGAAGCATTTCAGCCCAGTCCTGAGCATCTGTCCCGCCGGAACCGGCATGAATTGAAACGATGGCATTGTTGCTGTCATATTCGCCGTCGAGAAGAGTAGCCAGCATCACCGATTCAAATTCCTTGTTCCAGCTGCTATTGGCATCGGTGATCTCAGAAACCATCTCGGTGGCACTTTCTTCTTCGGCAAGCTCAATAAGAACCTGAATATCTTCAAGTTCTGTTTCAAGACTCCTATATTTATTTACCTTGCCTTCAAGGGATTTTTTTTCTTTGAGGACTTTCTGGGCTTTTTGATGGTCGTCCCAGAAGTTTTCCTGTTCGGTTTGTGTGGTTATTTCACCCAGCTTTTTAGTAAGACCGGCCAGGTCAAAGGGACTCACCCAATTCTTTGAGACCGGCCTTTTTATCAGTCAGTCCTGATTTTATTGTTTCTAGTTCGATCATTCAATCATCACATCCTTCTTTGCTTGACTTTTTTGCCGATTACAGCGTTGTTGTTCTCTCTTTCCTTCGTTACGTACTTCAGTACGCGCATCAGTCAATCGCTCACACGCCTTGTACTCGACAAAAAATCCTGCGCAATAGTTCTAATAGTGGTAAATTGTCTTAAATGCGAATTTAAGACATTTTACCGCAACAATTTTTGTATTTTTTGCCTGATCCGCAGGGGCAGGGGTCGTTTCTTCCCACCTTGGGAGTGTCTCTTCTGATTGTTTCCTGCCTCGGTTCATCATCAGGATATTCGCCATCCTCATACTCTTCGGGATATTCTTCGTATCCGTCGGTACCGGTACGCTCCCCGAAGTAGGACTCATCCAGTTCTTCTTCCTTCTTTTCCTTACCGCTGCCTACAACACGTTTTCTCTCGGTTCTGGTTTCAACAGTTGCATTGTAGCAGAATTTGACGGTATCTTCTTTGATTGATTCGGTCATCAGTTCGAACATGTCGAAGCCTTCATTTGCATATGCCATTGCCGGATCCTGCTGACCTAAGGCTCTCAGTCCGATACCGTGTCTCAGCTGATCCATGGCATCGATGTGATCCATCCACATATTGTCGGTTACTCTTAAAAGAACCATTCTTTCGAGGTCTCTCATGGTTTCATCGCCTATTTCCGATTCTTTGGTTTCGTATAATTTGAGGAAATCATCGTATATATGTTCCCTGAGATCGTCAACTGTCAGCCCATGCATGTCATCTTCATTATATTTTTTAAGCTTATAGTTTCGGGATATCTGCTTGAGCTGTTCGCCAAGATGTTCGAAATCCCACTCTTCTGCATACTTGGCACCCATAACCGCATTATCCACGGCCTCATTGACCATGTCTTCCGTCATGCTCAGGATCCTCTCACGAAGATCTTCGCCAAAGAGGACTTTTCTTCTGTCTGCGTATATGGCTTCTCTCTGTTTGTTCATGACGTTATCATACTGAAGTACATATTTTCTGATTCCGAAGTTCCTGCTCTCAACCTTCTTCTGTGCATTCTCGATTTGTTTTGTGAGCATATTGGCTTCGATAGGTTCATCTTCCTCAACACCCAGCCTGTCGACTACGGCTTTCATTCTGTCGCCGCCGAACAATCTTAACAGTTCATCTTCCATGGATATGAAAAACTGTGTCGAACCCGGGTCGCCCTGACGTCCGGAACGGCCCCTCAGCTGATTGTCGATACGCCTTGATTCATGCCTTTCGGTACCGATTATATGAAGACCGCCAAGCTCAATGACCTGCTTCTGCTCACCGGATCTTTCTTCCGCATATTTATGGAGAAGTGTGTTATATTTTTCCCGGGCCTCAATTAATACTTCATCTTCCAAAGGCACAAAGCTTGATGCAAATGAAATACTGTCTTCGTCATATCCATGTTTTCTCATGTCCTTCTTGGCTTCGAAATCGGGATTGCCGCCCAGTATGATATCGGTACCTCGACCGGCCATGTTGGTTGCGATTGTAACTGCACCTAAACGTCCCGCTTCCGATACGATCTCGGCTTCTTTCTCGTGATGCTTGGCGTTAAGTACATTATGCTTGATGCCCCGTTTCTTGAGAAGTCCGCTTATAAGTTCCGAATTCTCGATCGATATGGTTCCAACCAGAACAGGCTGACCGACTTCGTGAGCCACTGCTATGTTTTCTACGATGGCACTGAATTTGCCGCCAGCTGTTTTGTAGATAGAGTCTTCCATATCGGCTCTGACTATCGGTTTATTTGTGGGGATCTGAACAACGTCCATGTTGTAGATCTCGGTGAATTCCTCTTCCTCGGTCTTGGCTGTACCGGTCATTCCTGCCAGCTTCTGATACATCCTGAAATAGTTCTGTATGGTGATGGTTGCAAGTGTCTTCGATTCCTGTTTGACCTTGAGGCCTTCTTTGGCTTCAATTGCCTGATGCAGTCCTTCGCTGTAACGACGACCGTACATGAGACGTCCTGTGAACTCGTCGACGATGATTATCTCGCCGTCTTTCACAACATAATCAACATCCTTTTTCATCATGAATCTTGCCTTGAGAGCCTGATTGATATGATGATTCAGTTCCATATTTTCAGGATCGGAAAAGTTGTCTATCTTAAAATGTTCTTCTGTTTTTAAGACCCCGTCGTCAGACAGATTGATAGTTTCGTCTTTCTCGTCCATTTTGTAATCAACATCCCGCTTGAGGCCTTTGACATATTTGTCCGCCGTTCCGTACATGGTAGTGGATTTCTCTCCCTGTCCGGAAATTATGAGCGGGGTTCTCGCTTCGTCAATCAGTATACTGTCCACCTCGTCGACGATGGCGTAATTAAGAGGCTTCTGCATCAGCTCTTCCTCGTATATGACCATATTGTCTCTCAGATAGTCGAATCCGAATTCATTGTTGGTTCCGTAAGTTATATCGGCGCGATATGCTTCCTGACGGTCTTCACCTTCAACTCCGTGGATGACGCAACCGACGGTCAGTCCCAGAAAAGTATATAGCTTACCCATCCATTCCATATCACGATTTGCCAGATAGTCATTGACCGTGACTACATGAACGCCGTCGCCGGTAAGAGCATTGAGATAGGCAGGCAAGGTTGCAACTAAAGTTTTACCTTCACCGGTCTTCATCTCTGAGATCCTTCCCTGATGGAGAGCGATCCCGCCGATGACCTGAACTTTAAAGTGCTTCATGCCCAAACTTCTCCAGGCGGCTTCACGGCAGACGGCAAACGCTTCCGGTAAAAGATCGTCAAGACTTTCTCCCGCCTGTGCTCTTTCTCTGAACTCGGCAGTTTTTTTACGAAGATCGTCATCGGTCAATTGTTCTGTTTCATTTTCCAGTACCATGACCTGGTCTGCGATCTTATCAAGTTTCTTGACTTCCTTTTCGTTGAAGTCTCCGAATACTTTTTTAAATAATCCCATTTAGTGTTTCCTTCCTTGATTCTCTAATCTACAAATGCATTGTAGATTGCCTTGATGGCTGTTTCAAAGTCTCTGTTCTTTACCCCTACGATTATATTCATTTCACTTGAGCCCTGATCGATCATTCTTATATTTACCTTTGCTTCGCGAAGCGCATCGAATAGGGTTGCGGCAACGCCGGGTTTTGAAGCCATACGTGCACCTACAGTGGCGATAAGAGCCATATTTTCATATACTTCCACTGTTTCGGCCCTCGTCTGAAGCTTCATTTCTTCTATGACATCGTCAAGATTGTCTTCAAGATATTTCTTTGCAATGATCAGGGATACTGTATCTATGCCCGTTGGAAGATGCTCCAGCGGGATATCGTATTCTTCGAGTACTGTCAGCAGTTTTCTGATAAAACCGACTTCCGTACTCAGATTGTTCTTGTATATTGCGATAACCACAAAATCCTTTGTGCCGGCGATTCCGGTCACAACTGATCCATTTACCTTCTTTGCTTCAGCTGTGATTATTGTTCCCGGATCCTGGGGCCTGTTTGTATTCCTTATATTAATCGGTATGTTTTCTTCCCTTGCAGGTGTTATCGCACTCTCGTGGAGAACGGAAGCTCCCATATAGGAAAGTTCTCTGAGCTCCATATATGAAATGTTGCTTATTGGCTTTGCATCCTTGACGATCCTTGGATCGGCCATGAGAAAGCCAGACACATCGGTCCAGTTCTCATAGATATCAGCATCAGCTGCTTTTGCCACGATTGCACCTGTTATGTCGGAGCCGCCTCTTGAAAATGTCTTGATCTTACCGCTTTTCTTATATGATCCATAAAATCCCGGAAGAACTGCATTCTTATGTTTCTTAAGTTCTTTTTTAAGGTTCTTGTTGGATTCTTCTGATAGGAAATGTCCTCTGTCATCAAATACCAATATATCTTTTGTATCAACAAAATCGTAGCCAAGAAATGCGGCTATTACTATGGCATTGAGATATTCGCCTCTGCTTGCGATATAATCTTCCGATGCGCCTTTTTCTATTTCTTTTTTGATCTCTTCAAACTGGGCAACCAGACCAACTTTGACATCCAGATCAAGTTCCATTGCTATGAACCTGTCGTAGATCACCTGGAAAACCTGATCATAAGGAACGTTGTGGTCCTTATGTGTCTTGCAAAGGTACAAAAGATCGGTTATTTTGTTATCGTCGTCGAATCTCTTTCCCGGTGCTGAAACTACTATGTAGCGCCTGTCTTTATCGGCGCTGATTATTTCCTTTGTCTTTCTTACCTGTATGCCATCGGCTACGGATGAGCCTCCAAATTTTGCTACTTTTACTCCCATATGGGTTTCTCCTCGTTATTTTAATTTTTTATATATTCTCTGACATTATATTATATTGTATTTTGGGGGTTTATATCAATAGAATGGTGCTAATTAGCACCGTATTTAATCCTATTGTAAAATCCTGCTGTCGGGATACCGGCGGTGCATCAAATTCCCGCTGACGCCTTTAGCATATCCACCTTGTCAGTTTTTTCCCAGGGCAGATCCAAATCGTTTCTTCCGAAATGACCGTAAGCAGCAACCTGCCTGTATATCGGTCTTCTGAGATCCAGATCTCTGATTATTGCCGCAGGTCTCAGATCGAAGTGCTCTCTTACCAATTCGGTTATCTTATCATCCGCTATCTTTCCGGTTCCAAAGGTGTCTACCAATATGGAAATAGGGTGGGCAACGCCGATAGCATATGCAAGTTCGATCTCGCATTTGTCGGCAAGCCCCGCCGCAACAATATTCTTTGCAACATATCTTGCCGCATATGTAGCCGAACGGTCGACTTTTGTAGGATCTTTTCCGGAAAAGGCTCCGCCGCCGTGCTTGGCGTAACCGCCGTATGTATCTATGATTATCTTTCTTCCTGTCAGCCCCGAGTCTCCGTTTGGCCCGCCGATCACGAATCTACCTGTAGGATTGACGTAATACTTTGTATCACCATCCAGAAGCTCGTCCGGGATAACGGTCTTTACAACCTTCTCAATGATGTCTTTTCTGATCTGTTCCTGAGTAACGTCAGGATCATGCTGGGTGGAAACAAGTACCGTATCCACTCTCTTTACGATGCCGCCGTCGTATTCCACTGTCACCTGAGTTTTGCCGTCGGGTCTTAAGTATGTCAGCTCGCTGTTTTTTCGGACTTCAGTGAGTTTCTTTGCAAGTTTATGTGCAAGAGAAATGGGCATGGGCATAAGTTCTTCTGTCTCATTGCAAGCGTAACCGAACATGATTCCCTGGTCACCTGCACCGATGGCTTCTATCTCATCCTCCATAAGCCCTTCCTTTTTTTCTAAAGCCTCATCTACGCCCATGGCAATATCGGTGCTCTGTTCATCTATAGCTGTCATGACTGCGCAGGTGTGACCATCATAGCCATAGTCGCTTTTGGTGTAACCGATGTCCAGGATCACATTCCTTACTATCTTTGGGATATCGACATATGTGCTGGTTGATATCTCTCCCATTACCATTGCAAGCCCCGTCGTTACCATTGATTCTGCAGCCACACGCCCCTGTGGATCGTCCTTTAATATGGCATCCAGTATAGCATCTGAAACCTGATCGCTCATTTTGTCGGGATGTCCCTCTGTAACTGATTCTGATGTGAATAATCTTTTCATGTTCGGCTCCTTTGTGTGTTCCATGCCCCTTAAAAAAACAAACCTCTTCCTAAAGAAGAGGCATCTATCTTTTCCTCATCTTCCAGATTTCTATCTGTAGGATTTAGCACCTTGGTCACTTTCGTGACAGGTTGCCGGGTTTCACAGGGCCTATTCCCTCCACCGCTCTTGATAAGGGCATATTCAATTTTTATTTACGATATTTATTATATACCCACCAAGCATACTTTTCAAGCATCTCCGGTCATTTTAGTTGCTGATTAGGGATATTCAAAAAAGAAAGGAACCACCTTCTAGAAAGGATTTCTGAGAGGTGGTTCTGGAGGGATTGTAGGTAGTCATTACTATAGACGTATAAAGTAATGAAAACCCTGCAATTTTTTTGAAAAATTATATAATATTTTTCTTATCAAGTATTATTTTGATTGTAAAAGAATACCGGCATCGGATTAATGATGCCGGTATTGATATTCATACGATAACTTTACTAGCTTATACCCAAGCTTTTTGTGATACTTTGCCATTAATAAATTGTACTACCGCTGCTGATCTATTTGTTTTTCCGAACCAAATATAATGTGTATAACCGTTTCTAACGGCATATATTCCTGATCTTCCAAATATTCTTTTCACTTCACTGTATGTCATGCCGTTTCTAACAGCCTTATACTGGCTCTTTGTGGCAACTTTACTCTTCTTTACCCAGTGTGCATAAAGAGTATGTTTGCTGGCATTGGAATTATATTTAGACTTATTGATCCATGTTCCACCAGACTTCTTTGTATACCAACCGGCGAAATTGTATCCAGAACGCTTAGGTGTGGTTAGCGATCCGTATTTTTGTCCTGAAGTAACACTCTTGGTCTTGGTTTTTTTGCCACTTACTTTGCCCTTATTGGCATTCAGCGTTATTTTATATTTCCACTGGGCAAATAATGTGGTATTATTCCTAATCTTCACCGTTGATGAGCTCTTTACAAGTGCTCCGGCAGTTTTGGCTGAATACCAACCTGCAAAAGTATAGCCTTTTCTAGCTTTCATTTGCGGCAATGTCCCATATGTTAAACCGTATGTAACTAGTTTTGCCGCGCCGCTTGTCTTAAAGGTGCCTTTATTTTTATTAAAACTGACATAACCTTTAGAATTGAAATATGATGTTTTGACATAATCTGAATTCATATCAACCCAGCTTGTGCCATTCCATTGAAATTGCACAAATGTAACTGTCACGCTATATTTCCCCATGTAGTATGGAGTAACATTTAGTTTATATGGAGGATCAACCAGATAGCCATCACTTCCTACAAAATTACCGGTTGATGAAGCATAACCGGGGGTCGAAATTACATATTCATATGGTACATAACAAGTTACACCGATATTGCTGAGGGTGCCGACTATATACTGTCCATCCCCAACAAATTCAAATGTGCTTGTCTTGTTGTTAATAACTGTTGTCGGGATATTAATTAAATTATTTTCGGGATTTGCCATGACACTCAAAGTGGCATCGGAAGATGCTTGTTTGTCATTTGAACGATCCTCACTATTTAGTTTGAATTTTGAAGAAAATTCCCCTTTTGCTACAGTTACCTTTGCCGCATCATTATTAGCAGCATCTGAAGCATTCACAACATCATTATTAAAAATAGCTGGTAAAAATATTGAAACAATAACCATAGCGACAATGATACTTGCAGATACAGCATTTCTAAACAATTTGTTTTCCATAAAAATCTCCTTTTCCATAATATAACTATTGAAATACTCACTATAACTAAAGACTGCTTTTATTGTAAAAATATTGCTTTGTGGCGAAAATATTTTTAGTTTTAATTTGTTACCATCCGCAGTTATTTCTCTTTGAATTGACTGTCTTTTTACCGGTAATAGATGATTCATAAAAATGAACTGATACGAATTTTTTTTCAGTGCTGTCGGTATACCATTGATATGTCATCCCTCCGGCAGTTCTTACAATAAATTTTCCGCTGCCGCCAACAATATTGCAAACCTCTGTATACGTCATTCCTCTGGTGATTTTGTTATATTCAGCCTGAGTGACATATGGTGAATTGGCTGTCCCTGTAGATCCTGACGATTTCTTTGTCCACTGAGCATATAGAGTATGCTTACTGACTTTGGCTACATAACTGCTCTTTGTTAGTTTGCTTCCACCTTTTTTCTTTGTAAACCAACCTTTGAATGTATATCCGGATCGCTTGGGTGTCGGTAATTTTCCGTACTTCTTGCCGCTGGTTACGCTCTTGGACTTTGAGCTCACCTTGCCTTTATTTGCGTTGAACTTGATCTTGTATTTCCACTGTGCATATAAAGTCGAATCTTTTTTAAGATTGACATAGCTTTTACTGGTAACTTTATATCCACCGGTTTTTGCAGTGAACCAGCCCATGAATTTGTATCCACTTCTCTTTTTGAGTGTGGCAAGTTTACCGTATTTCTTACCGGTGGTTACAGTCTTGCTCTTGATACTGCCCTTGGCAAATTTACCTTTATTCCTGTTGAACTTGATCTTTATCTTGCCGATAGCGTTAAAATTATAGTCATAATTATGAGTACCAGTCTGTTTCCACTCATTGGTCACTGTATCATAAGCCATTATTGTATAGTAAATATTGAATGTGTAGGCACCAACCTGCGACAACTTGATATCTCTGATCGTCGTTGCTGTTGCACCATTCAGCATCTGTGGCCCCCTCAATACTTTACCGTTTCTCTTAACAGAAAATGTCTGGGCGATGTAGGCTTTTAATGATTTATCAGTCGTATCAGTAGGAGCGGGATCTCCGTAAACTGTTACATTGAATGCCTTATTTGCATAAATGGTCTTAGGTACTCCCAGAGTCGGAAGTTTATTATAATTTGCTTCTCTTTCTGCAGCATATGACTTGCCCGAATCAAATGCTCCAGGCACGAAAAAAGCAGTTGCAACCATAATCATGACCAATGACCCGGCAACTGCACCTCTGAAAGATTTTCTATACATGAGGATCTCCTTTGCTATAAAACTACTACAAAACCATGTAATACAAAGTATATCATGTATATATTATATATAAAGTCTTATTTACAAATTGTTAAGAAAAAAACGGACTAATTGCCAACAAGTACCTGTCCATGGTCATTGACTCCGATAACCTTTTCTCCGGCAGCCCGAAGGGCTTTTATATAATCGATTGCCTGCTTGGTTATCTCCTCGCCCGGACAAATAAAAGGAATTCCCGGCGGATACGGTATGATCGAACCTGCACATATTTTTCCGGCGGCACTTTCTATATCCACAAATTTCTTATCCAGAGGTACGGGATGAAGCGGTCCAGGCTCAGGGATTTCGACAGTTTTTCTTTCTTCCATTTTTGGTGTGTCTTTATTAGCAGCATCTGATACTATTTTTTTAAGGGCATCAAGTGTCCTGTCCATGTGCTCTTTAGTATTTCCGACTCCGGTCATGAGCATCAGAAGATCGCCTGTATATAATTCAGAGAAAATATCATCTTTGATAAGAAGCTTTTCCAAATCAGCTCCGTCTATTCCCAGCTCACCCATGTTCAAGTTTATCTTAGTTCTGTCAAGCAGTGCGTCCTCACCAAAATTCCCATCCATCACCTTAAGACCCGAAATCCTGCCGGCCCCTTCATAAAAGTACTCTATATTGTCCCGCCATTCCTTCATGACAGTCTCCCCATGCTCTTCCAGTATCTTTGCATTGATATCAAGAAACGACATGAGTATATATGAGGGACTTGTGCTCTCTACCGCCTGAAGTTTATCCTCAAGCACATATCTGTCTACAAGGTCGGACTTCAAATTCAGAACTGCGCTCTGTGTGAGCGATGCCAAAGTTTTGTGGATACTGTTTATCACGATGTCAGCGCCGCATTCTTCAGCTGCTAATGGCATGTTCTCACCCTGCCCGTATTTATGAAAAAACTTCAAGTGGGCTCCATGTGCCTGATCCACTATCAGGACCTTTCCCGCTTCATGGACAACTTCAGCTATCGAATCTATATCACTGCAGATCCCATAGTAATTAGGACTGGGAAGTATAACAGCCTCTGCATCGGGATTCTCCGAAAGGAGTGTTGATATTTCTGCAGGATCTACCGGTCCCATTATCCCGTGTTCTTTATTCAGCTGGGGACGGGCATATATCGGTTCGATGTGTCCCAGAGTCAGGGCATTGAATACTGATTTGTGGCAGTTTCTTGCCATTATAAGTTTCTTGCCGGGGGGCACGGTTGCCAGGATCGATGCGATTATTCCGCCGCTTGTTCCGTTGATAAGAAGATATGAGTGGTCTACATCATAAAGTGCAGAGTATCTGTCCTGAACATCTTTGATGATACCCTCCGCCTGAAAGAGATTGTCAGCACCGGGAATCTCTGTGACATCCATATCAACAAAATTCTTGAGGACATCCCCAAACCCATATTTCATGAATATTTCAGAGCCCTTATGTCCCGGCATGTGGAATGAAACGGGATCTTTGGCAGCATGTTCAAGTAAAAATTCGATCATATTGATTCCTGTTCCTTTCCCTAGCAAATACGGGGAAGTCCTTCTCCGTAGAGCAAATCAATCTTCCTGGTACCGCCGATCTTTGTCTTTGAAAAAACTCCGTTTCCCTCTTTGACATATCCGATCAGCTTTGCGTCTTGCCCCACGACCGTATTCTTAATGGCTTCAAGGGCTTTTTCTGCGTCCTCGCCTGCTACCGAAACCAGCATCTTGCCTTCATTTCCCATATATAGAGGATCCAGACCCATAATACCGCAGAATCCTTTTACCTCTGCATCTACAGGTATGCGATCTTCATGGATTTCTATAGAAACTTCGGATGAGTCGGCTATTTCGTTAAGGACTGTACCCAGCCCGCCTCTTGTGATATCTCTCATCGTGTGGATATTTATATCAGCTTCATATAGTGCGTTTGGAATATCAGAAAGTATGGCGCAGTCACTTTTGATGCCGTTTTCAATACCCATTCTCGCGCTGAGAATACAGGCATGATGATCTCCCAGATTGCCGGATACTATTATGGCATCCCCGGGCGCTAGGTTTGATGCGCTGATCTTCCTGCCTTCCGGAAGTTCGCCTATGCCTGTAGTGTTGATCAGAAGTTCAGGTGCATCACCTCTTCTGTCTATGACCTTGGTGTCCCCGGCAACTATGACCACTCCTGCTTCTTTGGCAGCAAACGCTACTGACTCCACGATTCTATCCAGCATATCCATCGAAAGACCATCTTCGATGATAAACCCACAGGTAATATATTTGGGTGTTGCTCCCATCATCAGAATGTCATTTACGGTTCCGCAGATGCTAAGCTTGCCTATGTCTCCTCCTTTGAATTCAATAGGGGTGACAACGAATGAGTCCGTGCTGGTCACGATCTTTCGCTCGTTTAACTCCAAAACCGCACCGTCTTCCATACGGTCAAGTATTTCATTGGAAAAATGTTTTCCGAAAATCTGTTTCATCAGATCGGCGCTGTCTCTGCCTCCGCTACCGTGAGACATATTGATCGTATTGTAATTAATATCTTTTTCCATAATATTTTTCTGCCTTATTTATTTTGAAACCAAATACCGCATGCACCTTCTGCAGAAACCATACACGGTCCATAAGGCGACAATGGATCACAGCTTTCTCCAAACATGGGGCACTGATCAGGGTCGATCTTTCCCGTTATGACATCTGCACATTTGCAGCCTTCAGGAAGCACCTTATCTCCGGTGATACCCCGGCTGCCGCCATCATAATCTTTATATTCTTTTTTTATATAATAACCTGATTCAGGGATCATTCCAAGACCCCTCCAGACCGCATCTTCCATATGGAAGTACTTTTCAGTTATGGCTTTGGCCTTCAGGTTGCCTTCGGGCTTCACAGCTTCTTCATACATATTTTTTGTTCGTGAGTCATTCCCATTCCTGACTGCCTCGATATCCCGCACTATTTCGAATATTGCCTTTAGGATATGTTGTTCCTCAAATCCGGCTATGACAAATGGTTTTTGATATTTATCGCAAAGTTCGCTGAAGGCTTCTGTGCCGGTGATTACGCTGACATGTCCCGGACACAAAAACCCATCTATGCTCTTTTCGTTTTGACAAACCCATTCTATAGCAGGAAGTGCCGACTTAAGAGAGGTGAGAAGTTTAATATTTTTTACTTTTTTTTGAACGAGCTCGTCCAGTAAAAGGGCGAAGACAGGTGCTGTGGTTTCAAATCCGACAGCCGCTATCACATAGGTTATATTAGGATTTTTCTCAGCTGCTTTAATAACATCGAACGGGGAATATGTCATGCTGACATGTCCGCCTCGGCCTTTTGTCTGAGCTAAACTGAATTCTTCTCCGGGGACTTTAAGCATATCGCCAAAACTGACGACCTGATGATCGGCCATCATGGCATATTCATTACATTTATCGATAAAAGAAGTAGGTGTTACGCATACCGGACAACCGGGCCCTGAGATCAGTTTGATTTTAGGTGACAAGAAGCTGCGCAGCCCGCTTTTGAAAATGCCTGCAGTATGAGTACCGCAGACCTCCATTACTTTTATTTCATCTCCGCTGTATTCGGACAGATACTCTGCCATTTTTTCGATCTTAGTATCCATTAAAGGACATCCTCAAGATCCTGAAATATTTCCATGATCTCCATTGCTTTTTCTTCGCTCATTGCCTCAATGGCGCAGCCTGCATGGGCAAGCACATATTGCCCCGGGCTCACATTCACAAGACCTGTTCTTATGTCCATCAGACTTCCGTTGAAGTCGACCTTGGCTATATCTTCATTTATTTCTATTACCTTACCGGGAAAAGCAACACACATTTTCTCTACCTTCCAAATTTGAGCTTTGTGGTTATTGCGCCTTCAGGACACATTTCCTGACAGCAATAACACCTTATACAAGCCTTGTAATCATACTCGGGGAAACGGTCTCTTCGTCCTGCCGGGAACTGGACAGCTTTCTCGTCAAGAGGACAGGCCTCCACACAAACACCGCATTTAACACATTTTTTTTTGTTGATGACCGGACGTCTTGAGAATATCTTCAGTTCTTTGAGGATCCTCCATTTAAGGCTTTCATCCTGACCGTCCCTGATAACATCAAAATCCTTCCTGACGAAATCTTTGAAATTATCAAGACCAACTATTTCGATATCTTCCTCATGCCTGTTCCCCAGATAAAGCTTATCGCCGTAGTAAACAGTGGGAACCAGCCTCACATCCAGGTCGATGAGCCTGCAGAATGTTGCATCCAAAGCCACCGGGTCGTCGGAAAAAAGCAGTACATTCATATATCTGGGCCTGCCTGAAGCCGGCCCGTTACCTTCCATGGCGACCACACCGTCCATAATATGGAGCCTTGGTTTAAGTATGAGATTCAGTTCTATGAGCATCTGGGCAAAACTATGGGCATCGGGAAATTTTGCATGGGACTTGCTCTTGCTGAGCCCGTGGACACAGCCGAACATATTCTTTACAGCACCCGTAATAGTCTCAAGCTGATGTGTTTTCATCTTGCATATATTGACGATGACATCAGAGTCTAATACTCCGTTGCATATATCATACTTTCTGACCAGCCTGCCGCTGACATATTCCACCAGGCTTCCTGTGTCGAAGTCGGCCATTGGAAGATCAAGCTTTTCAGCTATTTTAGTAAGACCGCAGATTTCAGCTGTTTTTTCAATATTTCCCGGATGTCCCGGCGAATCTCCGTATACAAGATTCTTATATCCTTTTTCTTTGAAAAGTTTGACAACAGCTTCAAACACTGAAGGATGTGTAGTGACTGCCCTGGTATCATCAGCTCTTGTGAGCAGATTAGGCTTGAATAGTATTTTTTCGTCTTTGCATATGAACTGATCTATGCCGCCGATGGCATCAATACCTTTTTTTACCGCCGCATCTACTTCGTCTTGAAAGTAACTGTAGCATGGTATCACTGCGACCCTGGATTTCTTGCGCCTGCTGTCCCATGGAGCATCGTTCTCCCATGGCATGTTATTCAGCCAGCTGAATTCTTCTATCTCGAACTCTTCATCCCAGGGAGCATCATTCTCCCACGGGATATCCATGCTCCTTAGTGAAGTCTTGTCCCAAGTCGCATTTATCTCATGAGGCCGGTATATTTCATCACGCTTGATTCGGATATTTTTTTCGTCTTTTTCGTCTTTTAACAAACGCTTACTCCTGCCAGTTCCTGCAAATATCTATCCATTCTATGCTGTTCGAAAATTTAAAAACTTCTTCAGGGGCAAGCTCAATAGCGCTGTTGCTGCTTCCGCAAGCGGGAAAAACTGATTCAAACCTTTTCATAGATACATCAGAGTAGATCTTCGTGTTCTGATTTGTTATACCGAAAGGACATACTCCTCCGATTTCGTGATTTGTATATTCCAGAACTTGCTCAGGGCTGAGCATACTGGCCTTGAGTCCAAAAAAATTTTTGAACTTTCGATTGTCTATCCGGGCATCTCCTGCTGTACAAACAAGAACTGCACCTTCATCAGTTTTAAACGAAAGTGACTTGCATATCCTGGCAGGAATGACTCCCGCCGCCTCCGCAGCCAACTCGACAGTTGCGCTGGATTGCTCGAATTCCAAGATCCGGCTATCCAGTCCATGTTCCTTGAGGTACGCTCTTGCTATTTCAATACTCATTTTCCTTCTTGCCCTCCTGCAGGTCGTTTCTTTGACATATGGTGCATGCCTATAAAATTCTGCCCCAGCGAAATCCCCCCGTCATTTGTGGGAACTGCGCTGTTATAGTATACTTCAAAACCTTCACTTCTGAGCAATTCCAAAGTTCTCTCCATGAGGATTTTATTTTGAAAAACTCCGCCGCTCAATGCGACATTGTTTATCCTATGTTCGCTTCTGATCCTCTGACATTCTGTCAAAATCATCTTCGCCACATCAATATGAAACTTCAGCGCCAAATCATTTGCTTTATTTTCACCCGGGTGCTTTGATGCTTCATATGCCGCATTTTCCAGCATGATAGCGCACTCGCCCTCATACCTGTTGATGTGATGAATCCCCAGGAGAGACGCCACTCCATCAAAAAGTCTTCCCGTGCTTGAAGTCTTCACTGTGTTTATTTTATTCTTTATCGCCGCCTCTACCGTGGGAATATCACGAAATTCCGACAATGTTTTCTCTCTAATACTATAATCTATAATTTCTTTTATGTCTAATATTCTCTCATTATCATCAGCCTGATCTTCGGTCTGTGCCATAATGTGGCTGACTGCGGATTTCCATCCTGCTTTCATGGATGAATCACCACCGATCATATCCACATATTTCAAATGAGAAAATCTCTCAAACTTCTCCTCATGGCAAATCAAAAATTCCCCACCCCATATATTTCCGTCTGTGCCATATCCCGTACCATCGAAACTTACTCCTATGACCGGTCCGGATAAACCGTGCTCTGCCATTACTGATGCGATATGAGCGTGATGGTGCTGGACTTTAAGCAGCTCTATCTTTCGGTCATCCGGTCTCAGCCTGTTCTCATCTTCTACATACTTTTCGGCGTATTTTGTCGTATGATAGAGTGGATGCATGTCACACAAAACCATATCAGGATCGATGCCGAAGAATTTTTTCATCCTGTGAAAGTTATTCTCGTATATAGACCGACTTTCCATTGAATCCAAGTCTCCAAAATATTGACTCACATATGAGAAGTTTCCTTTGCTAAGTGAAAATGCCGACTTGAGCTGTCCGCCGACAGCAACCATCTGATGAGTCTTGTCCAGTCCGCCAGGTTTTTTCACATAAATCGGTATTGGAGCATACCCTTTAGATCTTCGGGTAAGCTGAGTCTGCCTGTCGATGACCCTTGCTACTGTGTCGTCAAGACTCATCCTTATTTCCCGTTTGTTTAACAGGACCCCCACCAGTTTCGACTGAATCTTCATGAGATTCAGCATCTCTTCATCATTATAAATTATAGGTAAATCCGAAAGATTGGCACTGGTCATGATCAGCGGTCCCTTTTTGTCTATAAGCAGGTACTGAAGTCCGAAACTGGGCAAAAAAGCACCTATATATCTGCTGCTTCTACATACTCCTTCTACCATCAACGGTTCTTTTATATCATCTTTCTTTTCAAGCAGAACTATAGGTCTTTTGCTTGACGTCAGAAGCATTTCTTCTTCGCTACCTGCGATGCAGTATTCCCTGATACTCTCCATATCTTTGAACATAACAGCAAAGGGTTTCTCTTCTCTGACTTTGATATCTCTTAAGTCTCTTACAGCTTTTTCGCTGAACGGACTGCATACAAAATAGTAGCCGCCTGTGCCTTTTAAGGCAATGACCTCGTCATCACCGAAATAATATTGTTCGCTTATAACGCCATCCCGGCCGTGAAATTCGGCCATTGGGCCACAGTCGTGACAGGATATGGTCTGTGAATGAAATCTTCTGCCGTCTTTATCGTTATATTGATCATTACAAAAATCACACATGGAAAAATCTCTCATGGTGGTGTTCTCACGGTCGTACGGAAGGGAATCAATGATTGTATATCTGGGTCCGCAAACCGTGCAGCTTATGAATGGATGTTTGTACCTGGGATTTGCAGGATCATAAAATTCGGCAAGACAATCATCGCAAATAGCCATGTCTGCCGGGATCATGCCGATCTCGTCATTCTTTATCTCGCTTTCTTCAATAGTAAAGCCTTCCATTTTGACAAATGGAATCTCTTCACGCTGCACCCGCACTATTTCGGATGCAGTTGGTTTTTCTCTTTGGATACGCTCAAGGAACAGATCTGTCCTGCTTGCTTCACCGCTGATTATCAGCTGAACGAAGCCCCCCATATTTATGATGCTGCCGTCTATGTTCATCTTACCCGCCAGCTTTGTGACAAAAGGCCTGAAGCCTACGCCCTGAACTATTCCCCAGATAGTTATCTTCTCAGTTTTTTTGCCGGTGTTACTCATGTTTATGCGCGTGCCCGTTCATATGTTTATGTTTTTGATTCTTTCCTGCCTCTATATATTTAAAGGCATTTTCGGAAAGCCATTTGCCTGCCTCGGCAAAACCTTCTCCCGTTTTTCCCGAAACTTTGAATACAGGTGCGTTTTTATTAAGGGCCTTGACGCCTTTCATGAAAAATTCTTCATCAAAATCCAGGTACGGGACAAGATCTACTTTGTTGATGAGAATAATATCCGCATTTTCGAATGCCAGTGGATATTTATATGGCTTGTCGCTTCCTTCGGTGACTGAGCATATCAGAAGTTTGATGTGTTCACCGATGCTGAATTCGGCAGGGCAGACAAGATTCCCCACATTTTCTATATAAAGGATCCCGTCTTTATCGAAATCCACATTCTGAGTCATGTTATGCACCAGGGGAGCATCGAGATGACAGGCCCCGAACGTATTGATCTGATAAGCCTTTATGCCAAATTCTCTGAGTTTCTGCGTATCTATATCTGATTCGATATCACCTTCTATCACATAAGGTGTCAGCCCTTCAATGTTGTTGATGAGGTTGATGATCGTCGTGGTCTTCCCTATGCCGGGCGCACCCATTACATTGACGGCGAATATGCCCTTTCCCGAAAGGTCCCCGTTGACATGCTCGGCGATGTGATCGTTTTCGCTGTGGATGTCTTCCATCACTCTTATTTTTTTTGTATCATGCATTAAATATCTCCTGTGATTTATTACTATTTGTATAGTGATATCTGCAGGATACCACTATTATACAATCATCAACTACCTTATATACTAGTCTGTGCTCTTGGTTTATTCGCCTGCTCCAGTAGCCTGAATAATTCTTTTTTAATGCTTCTGGTTTTCCCAAGCCGTAAAACGGATGTTTTTCAATGTCTCGCAATAATTCCCACATTTTTTTATAAAGCTTTGGTTCATATTTTTTTAAATAATTATAATCGTCAAATGCGTCTTTGGTAAAATCTTTATTCATCGAAATATTCCTCGGAATCTTCTGCTACCACACGTATAGTATCTCCACTATCAGCCTGC
Organism: Anaerovoracaceae bacterium; assembly: GCA_031553035.1. GTDB lineage: Bacteria > Bacillota > Clostridia > Peptostreptococcales > Anaerovoracaceae > JAVBLY01. The sequence goes on from JAVBLY010000003.1 coordinate 22,991, forward strand.
TTCATGCTATGCAACAATCTTTCATGCATAACAGGATTATCGCGGAGATATGAGTTTTCCATCATATTGCTGTATTCATCAAGTGAAATGACGACAACATCTCTATCATCTTTTCTCTTTACGATTACTGCTTCGGAATCATCGACGACTTTATCACATATTTCTTTGAAATTGTTTCTCACATCTGAGTAATTCTTTGCAATCACCTTTATCACCTACCTTTCAAGATAATTATATCTTTTGAATGGCCTAATGTCAATATATTGTACAATATATTGACATTGCTCCGCATTTTTTATTTTGAGTTTTTGTCCGTGTAAGAAATTTTGATTGTTTTGGACAAATTATTAGGTAATGAGTGATTTTAACCGCTTTAAGTTTACATAATACCCAATATCCACGTTACCGGCAATCAAATTGTCTGAAAAGCCACACATTACTTCATTTTTTGACCAGAAAACGGCTTTTTATTTGCACGAGTCCCACTGAGGTCCGGCGCACGACTTGCACTGGTCCGGCGCGACACATATCAATCCAGATAGTTATCAATCAGGTTCGATGATCTCAATGGATTCTATATAAAATTCTTTCCCCATGTCCGTGGGCTCCCCATCGGTACCGCATTTCGGACACGCAAAGGACATAGGCTTTCTGATAAAAATTTCTCCGCAGGCAGGACATTTGATCTTAGGTTTGACGCCTTTCATGACAAGCTCTGCCTCTTCGCAGATAGTCCCTTTGCTGATGATATCAAAATACATCTGAATAGACTCTGTTATGTAGCCTGAATTCTCGCCTACCACCAGAGTTATCCTTTTTATTTGAGAAGCACGGAATTCTCTTCCGTGCTTCTCTGCAAGTTTTATAATACTTTCAGTTATCGGTAACTCATGCATCCTCTTACTCGTATTTTCTGATTTATTATTCGATAGTCAAGCTCTTCTTCGGGCATGCTTCTACGCAAAGTCCGCATCTTGTGCATTTGTCGTTATCGACTTCCCATGTCTTGGCTTCACGATCAACGGTGATAGCTTCGGTTGGACATTTCTTAGCACATAATGTGCAGTATATACATGAGTCGTCACATTTAAGATCGCCTTGCGGAGCTGCTTTGGATTCTTCCGTTTCCGGTTTCTCAAAAGTGTCCACTATCTTCACTACATCAGGAGTGGTATATGTGTTCTCATTTACAAGACACTTTTTGGGACAGACTTCGACGCAGCAACTGCACTGTATGCATTGCATCCTTTTGATCTGCCATGTCTTAGCATCTCGATCCACTTCTATTGCATCTGTCGGACATTTTTTCTGACAAATGCCGCAAAGTATACAGGCTTCCATGTCGACAGAGATATGACCTCTGGTTATATCTCCGTATTCTCTCTGAACAACAGGGTACATGAGAGTTGCAGGCTTACCAAACAAGCTTCTCATTATCATTCTGCCGATTTTTAAATTTGCCATTTTCTCTCACCTACCTTTCCGTACAACTTATACATGGGTCTATGGTCAGTACCAACATAGGCACATCCGCCAAATCGCATCCCTGCAGGGTTTTGACCATAGCCGGTACATTCGCATTAGTAGGCGTACGCACCCTCATTCTTTCAAGGTGCTTGCTCCCATCTCCCTTAGAAATGTAGAAAGCCTCGCCTCTTGGCTGCTCCAGTCTCCCGAAATACAGTCCTTCAGGATTACCTTTTACGGGAACCTCTATAGGTCCGTCCGGGATAAGTTCAACACATTTCTTGATAAGATCCATGGACTGGAATATTTCACGCATTCTCACCTTGCATCTGGCATAAGAATCTCCATCTGTTTCGATAACAGGCTCAAAGCCGATCTTTCCATATGCTCCGTGACCGTCCATTCTGATATCGCTTTCTAAGCCGGAAGCTCTGCCAAATGGACCAACAGCACCCAGTTCATGTGCTTCTTCCTTTGAAAGAGTTCCAACGCCAACCAGCCTGTTCTTTACCGATACGTCATCGAAAAATACATCCGCAAGCTCGTTTGTTTCTCTTCTTATTCCATCCAGAGTCTTTACGATCTCAGCAAGTTTTTCATTGCTTATGTCTCTTCTAAGACCGCCTACTTTACAAACGGAGAAGATGACTCTGCCGCCGGTGGTTTCTTCAAATATATCCAGGATCGTTTCTCTTACTCTCCAGCAGTGCATGAACAGACTTTCAAAGCCGAAGCCGTCAGCAAGAAGTCCCAGCCACAAAAGATGACTGTGTATCCTTCCCAGTTCATGCCATATAGTTCTTAAAAACTGCGCTCTTTCGGGAATCTCAATTCCCATGTTACCTTCAACTGTCAAACAATATCCCCATCCGTGACCGAAGCTGCATATGCCGCATACTCTTTCGATGACATATACCATTTCAGGATATTCATTCTTTTCTACCAGTTTCTCCAGTCCACGGTGGATGAATCCGATGGATGGAATCGCTTCCACCACTTTTTCATCTTCGATTACCAGATCCAGATGGATCGGCTCAGGAAGTACCGGATGTTGAGGCCCGAAAGGAATAATAGTTCTTTTACTCATGATTTTCTACCTTCCTTTCTATTTCTTTGGTTTCCATGGAGTTGCTTCGGACAGTTTATAAAAATGTCCGTCGTAATCCAATTCACTATTGCTGAATTTAATGCCGAACAAGTCATTCATCTCATTTTCATAGATGAATGCATACCAGAAAATCCCCGTGATGCTGGGCAGTGGGTTTTTCTTTGGTACAGAGATAATAAGGTTCTTAAGAACATGATCTCCCTTATCAAACGAATACCATACCTGCAATCCGTCTTTGGTATCTGCCGCACAGGCCTGACCGAGTCTGTAGCCTTGAGCGTTCAGCTCCTGCATGACCTCTAAAAGCCCGGAAGCTTTTATTTCGGTGATATCCTGCTCAATATGTTTTGCTTCACTCATTTAAGCTTCCTCCTTATCGTCTTTTTTCTTTGTTTTTGATTTGTCTGCATTTTTGCCGAAATGAGGGACTTCTCCGACCTCGTCCACTCTGTCCTCTTCGATTTTTTCGTTGATATCATCAACAGTGTCGCCATAGTATTTAACTTCTATAACCTGGTCGACTTCCTTTATCTCTTCTGACATTTCGGAGACTTTTTCGCCGACGGGTCCCTTGGGCATATTGGCCTTTTTCTCAGCCAGTACACCAAGTCCTTTAACGACTCCGTCGATTATTGCTTCCGGTCTTGCAGCGCATCCCGGGACATATACGTCCACAGGTATTGCCTGATCCACACCGCCCATGACATTGTAGCATTCTTTGAATACACCGCCTGACGTTGCGCAGATACCTACGGCAACCACTATCTTAGGTTCGGGCATCTGTTCGTAGATCTGCCTTACTACGGGAAGTCCCTGTTCGTTTATGGAACCGGTCACGAGAAAGATATCTGCGTGTTTGGGATTACCTGTGTTGATGATCCCGAATCTTTCCACGTCGTACATAGGTGTAAGGCATGCCAGTACTTCTATGTCGCATCCATTGCAGCTTGATCCGTCATAATGGATAAGCCATGGTGATTTTGTTACATATGACATTTGTTTACACCTCCTTTAAAGTATTTGAAAACCAACAAGGAAATAAAGCAGTATCAGATTCACTCCGCCGAAGACAACTGTCATTATCCAGCTGGACTTTAGAGCAAACTGCCACTTCATTCTTGCGTAGCTGTTATCTATAACGATTTCGAGGAAATAAAGTGCAAGGCAGGCTACCACGCCGATCACGGCCATGACTACTGTCCCGTTGGCGAAGAAAAGGAATACGAATCCCAGAAGGAATACATTCTCATACCAGTGAGATATCTCAATTGCCGCTAACGTTCTGCCGGATATTTCCGTTGTTATACCTTTGACCAGTTCCTGATGTCCATGATGTGAATAGGACAGGTCGAAAGGTGATTTTCTAAACTTGATTGTTATGATGAACAAGTATCCAATGAATATCCCTATGAGAAACTTAAGTGAAAATACGTTGGATGTGATGATTTCGCCTACGTAGAAGCTGTCATTGACCATGTAAAGTCCTACAGCCATGAGAAGAACCATCGGTTCGTAAGCCATCATCTGAAGAAGTTCTCTTTCAGCACCGATCTGTGCATAGGGCGAATGTGATGAATATGCCGCTATAACAAGAAATATGCTTGCTGTTGTCAGCGTAAAGATGACAAGAAGCAGATTTTCTCCTGCAAAGAAGAGGACTCCTGTGAAGATCATGAAGATCAACATGCACATTACGAAGAAGTCCTGACTTCCCCTTACTGTAACAGGCTCTTTTTCCATGAGCTTTCTAACATCATAGAAAGGCTGAAGTATTGGAGGGCCGAAACGTCCCTGCATCTTTGCAGTGATCTTTCTGTCAATACCCATTAACAGTCCGCCTACGAACGGCGCAAGTACGAGGTATGCTACTGCAGATATTATCATTGTCGGTGTAAATTCAATAGCCATTATGCAGCACCTCCCGTCAGAAATTCTACCAGTTTAATTCCATATGAAAGCATATATGAGAATGTGACTGCAAATATGGTGCACGTTACTATCATGCCGTATTTATTCATCTTTTTCTCACTTATTACATCTTCCATATACCAGTTTCTTAAATTTACCGGGTATGACTTACCCATTGATCCGGTGTAAGTCATGTCGTCGCCATTGCCGACACCTGACATATATATGTGTACCTTTTTCTTACGACTCCTGCCGTAGAACATGAGAGGCAGGATAAAGATCACTGCCACCATGACCACTAGGATTATCATATTGTCGCTTGAAAGGGCCGCACTGATCTGCTCGTTCAGTCCGCCGAATACTTCCGCCATGTAAGGCATGACCAGTGCATCCGAGATAAGCGGGAATGTAAGCGATACAAGTACAACAAGGGCAACATGGGTTCCAAGAACGAACCACTCTTCACTGCTTACTTTATTCTGTATATTCTCTTCGTTTGGTACAATGGCAATAAGTTTGCCCAGCCATTTGCCCCAGTAAAACAAGGTCACAGCACTGCCGAAGCAGATACAGAGGATGACCCATACGTTACTTGAATCAACAAAGGACTGTAGGGCCGCCCACTTTGAAACGAGCATTCCGAATGGTGCAAGGAACATTGCTGCTATACCTATTATCATAAAGGTAGCAAGTCTTGGCAGTTTTCCAAACAGCCCGTCCATGCTCTCTATATCTCTGCTGTCTATATTGTGTTCCGCCGTTCCCACGGACAAGAACAGAAGTGACTTTGTGACTGCGTGGAATATGATGAGGAGCGTTGCTGCCCATACACCTTCCGGTGTGCCTATCCCTGCGCAGGCGATTATCAGTCCCAGATTGGCAATAGTTGAATAGGCAAGAACTCTCTTTGCATTGCTCTGGGTGATCGCTGCAAGTGAGGCAAGAAGGAATGTTATTCCGCCTACCATTACCACCATGAATCCCGGTCCGATATCTATTATGCTGGATACACCAAGGAGCGGTGACATCTTGACTATAATGAACACACCGGCTTTGACCATCGTTGATGAATGAAGCAGCGCTGATGTTGGTGTCGGCGCTACCATTGCACCAAGAAGCCAGCTGTTAAACGGCATCTGAGCTGCTTTTGTAAGTCCCGCGAATGCAAGAAGTGAAACTACTAATGCGACTATAGGATCCGCTGCACCCATCTGCTCGGCAAGAACTCCCGTTTCGATGAATTTATCAAGTTCCAGGAGATTAAAATATTCGCCCATTACCACGACACCGATCAGGAAGGCAAGACCCCCCAAAAGGTTTATGATAAGCGCCCTGAATGAGTTTCTTATGGCTTCTTCCGTCTTTGTATATCCGATCAGGAAGAACGAGCAAAGTGTCGTTATTTCCCAGAAGAAGAACATCCACATCATGTTGTTTGATAGTACTATTCCAAACATTGCTGACAGGAACAGAAATAAAAGGAAGAAAAACCATGGTCTTCTGTCTTTTTCACCTGCATGATGATGCTGGAATTCTTTCATGTAAGCCACAGCGTAAACACATATCAATGTACCGATAATGCCGATTATCAGAACCATCACCATGGTGAAACTATCTACATACATGTTGTTTGCTACTATGATATTATGGCCCTTCGTCAGCTCGAACCATACTAGAATCGGTGCTTGTATGGCAGCAAGTATCGATGCCAAATACTTTTTGTACTTGATGCCAAGGTATATTATTACCAAGGCTATGGCGATTTCGATCACCATCATCAAATAACTCATCACTTCACTTGATACATCGCTCGCAAAATCGATAGTAAATAACCTCATTTTGCCGAAGCCAAGCCCAATTAATCCTACGGTTTTTTCTGCCATCGGCCAATAGTGTGTCAGACCGTTTCCGTAGTTCTCTGCTACCAGTAAAATTGAAAAAAGACCGATCAGTATTGATGATACTATTACCACCGGTCTTCGAGCAGAATCAGACTTAATGAACAAGAGAACGAGAGCCGCAATCAGCGGAAATAGAATTAGAAATGCTATCGTGCTCAATTTACTCAAACCTCCTCTTTTTTCCCTTATCAACTTCCTAGTGCATAATGTAATTCTTACTGTGTACAAGGGAAAATTTACACTTTTTAATTATACCACTTGGACGTGAAAACACAAGTGAATATTTCGTTAAAAACAGCGAAAAACCGCCTTTTCAGGCGATTTTTCAGATAATTCTAAATTAAATTTTTAACAGACTTTATGCGCTTTTGACCGGGAATTTTTCGTCGAATGTTATCTCGTCTGCGCCCAGAACGATATTTGTTCTGATCTTGCCGCGTTTTTTCTGGATAAGATAAACAACTATCGGCACTATGATTATGATCATGGAGAGAATGAATATATCCATTCCGCCTTCCTCGAAACATATAAGGATCATAGCTGCGATCTGAACGATGATGGAAACCCATGCAAGCCACGGATACCACTTGGCTTTGACGATAAGGACTTCATCAGCGTCATAGCCTCTTTCCTTGAGTCTGCTTCTGAATCTGATCTGTGAGAACAGTATTCCGACCCAGCAAAGTGTTCCTGTAAATCCGGCTATACCTACAAGAGCGGTATAAAGACCAAGTTCTCCACCCCACCAGCCGAGGATATCTACTGCGAATCCAAGAAGGAATACGAACCAGATAGGTATCAGCGTAAACAGTGTAGCATTCTGAGGAACATTGAATCTGTTCAGCTTCGACAGGAATTTGGGCGCCATACCTTCAACAGAAAGTCCGTACATAGACCTGACTGTTCCATAGAACCCTGAATTTGCACAACTGAATGCTGCTATCAGGGTCACTACAGTGAAGAGACCTGCACCCCACTTAAACCCGTAAGCATAAAGTGCCTGGGCGAACACTGAACTTTCCAGTGTAGATGCCCAATATGGCATGATCAGTGTAAGAATGAAAATCGGTACCAAGTAGATCAAAATGATACGATATGCAACTCTTCTGCATGCAAGCGGAACATTGACCTGAGGATTCTGTGTCTCTGCGGCAGCCAGTCCGACGATCTCTGATCCCTGGAAGTTTACCAGCGTCCAGATCATCAGGGTGATCATTACGAATGCACCGCCCGGGAACAATTTCTGAAGTACGGAACCGTCACCGTTGAGCATTACATCAAGACCCTTGAATCCATCCGGAGCATTATAGATAAGTTCTCCACCCTGTCTATAGGCGTCATAATTGCCAATAATAGCACCGGCGGCTGTATCGGCTTCAAGATCTGCTATTGTAGCTGTGAAGCTTCCTCCGTGACCCATAACGCCGAACCAGATTAGAACTCCGACTATACAGAACAATGCTATAGCAATGATCTTGATAATAGCCATTATCGACTCAAGATGTCCGAACCACTTGACGTGATAAACGTTGATCGCCGTCAGTAATGCCAGCGCCAGTACACCCCACAGGAATGTGAACGCCGGATTGCTGTTGAAATAGGCTTCTGTTTCCGGTCCGCCTACCAGACCAATGATATGGTTTACGAAAATTGCGGTTGCCAGAGCTTCTGACGGGATATATGCTACCCAGTTACACCAGAATGCCCAGCCGATACCTGCGGATGCGGTATCTCCCATAAATTCTCTCGTATAAGATACGAAAGATCCTCTTCTTGGAATGTTTACAAGCAGTTCTGCGAAAGACTGCATTACGCCGTAAATAGTAAGACCCGCAAACGCGTAAGTAATAAGTACAGCGCCCGGGCCCATGTTGGCATAAGTCCATCCAAGTTCGAGGAAGTAGCAGGAACCAATGATTCCCCCTAGTGCGATAAGCGACGCGTGCCATGGTTGTATACCACGAACTAATTCCTGATCGCTTCTCTCAATAGTTCTTTCAGCCATTTTTTACCTCCTATTAACCATCGATTGCAATAAAACACCAATACAAAACAATGTATCCCGGAAATAAAAAACTATGATAGCATCTGAAACAATGTATTCAGAATACATATGTCCTGTTTAATGTGATTATACGCCCGCAAGGCAGTGTTTGCAACGATTATTTTGTGTTATAAAAACCGAATATTCAGGCAATTAAATACAATTAAGAGAGTTAAAAAAATAACAAAACCGACAGGTGCCACTGTGACTACCTGCCGGGTTTTTTAAGATTGTTTTTTTGTTTTTTTGCTTATCGAAAAAACGTTAAATAATTCTCATTTATTGTTTTTTTGATCTGCACATATGTTACATGCTTACGCGGCTTTTTCCTTTTTCGGTTCTACAGCTCTGCCTACAAGGAACATTACTAATGCTATGCCGAAGCATATAACGGTAGTCACCAGAATACCGGTCCACATTGCTTCCTGACTTCCAAATAAAGTCAAATCATAATCATCAGGGAATGCCCATCCTCCGCCGGAAGGACCTTCATACCAAGGAAGGAATATTCTGCCGACTGTACCTATTATGCCAAGAATAAGAAACATGATAGCCATTCTGTATGAATCTCCCGTTGCAAGTCCGGTTCTGTCATTATTCGGATACAGTACAGGATCCTTCTTTGAAAGTCCACCGTACATCTTCCTCCAGACGAAGTAGAGTATGGGACCTGATATGATTCCTATCATGCCGCCGATAAAGTAATCCGTTCCATTTACCATGAATGAGAAGAACGCTACGAATATAGGGACGATACAAATCAGACGGAGAAATCCCATTCCTCCGGGAATTTTGAATTTGCCTTCGTATTCCGATTCCGGGAATCTCTTTCTCAGGATCATACATGAAATGTAAACCAAAACATATGACGCAACCAAAAGGAATACATCAACCACTACAACTGTGGTAAATGCAAAATTGCAGAGTATAAGATTCACGATGGCTACCGAAATTACGGCAACATAGGGTACACCCTTTTTCTTGCTGACTTTCACCATAAACTTAGGAGCCAGATTGTCTTCAGCTAATGCAAAGAACCCTCTGGATCCCGATGCTATATATGTGTTGTAAATCGAGAATTGTGCCACCATTGCAACTACCAAAAATAGAGCACCTGCGCCTACACCAAGATATTCCAACGGAACTGTGTGATAGCCTACTGCAGAGCCATCCTCGCCCCATTCTCCCCAACGGCCGGGAAGTGCGGACAAGGCAGCTGCTGTGGGCAGTATATACGTTGCCATAATAAGTGGAACCGTTAACAGTGTGGCCTTGGGAATGACCTGCGGATCCTCCAGCTCTCCTGCAATAGTGGACATGGATTCGTATCCTGAGTACATCCACATTCCTATGGAAAGACCGCCTGCGAGCATGAAGAAGTAATCTGCACCGCCTTCAGGTTCCCATGCGAAGAATGGCTCGAACGGATTGGTCTGATAATGGGCAAATCCTAATATTGCTACCAAAGCAAACGCACAAAGTACAAAGATAGATATTAAGGTGGTAACAATACCTACGTCTTTGACACCCCGCAAGTTGATATACATGAAGAACAATATCATAACTACTTTAAAACCAAACTCCCACCAAAATCCCAAGTCAAGCCAGGTAGCAAAATAGCCGCCTGCCAGAATAACATAGAGGGTATTATCGATATAGATGGAAATAGTCCTCCACCACCCTGCCTGGAACCCCCAAAATTCTCCAAGCGCTTCCTGGACCCATTTGTAGTAACCGCCTTCCTGCGGCCTGACTGATCCAAGTTCTGCAGCTACAAGCCCAAATGGAAGTCCCCATACAAAGGGAAGAACCATAAGCAAAACCAGAGTAAGTCCCGGTCCTGATGAAGGAATCATATTCTCGATTCCGTAACATCCTGCGGCAACCAGTGAGAATACCATAAATACTACTGTGAAAACACTCAATTTGTGTTTTTTTAACCCCATGTCAGCAGTGTTCATTTTTGATCCACTTTCGCCATTGCTAATATCATTAGCCATTTTTTTCTCCTTTCCGGTCAATTTATGACCTAGTAACCTCTTGTCCGGGAGAAAATAAATAATAATTGCGATTTATCCCCGAACCTTGAACTAATTATATTACTTAAAAAATGGAGTGTCAATAAAACCGGTGTTTTAAAAACACCGGCCATCCGTTGAAATTTAGAGCATTTTGTCACCCAAATCCAATTGAGCAACTTAATCAAAAAAAACAGCAAATTTGTACAGTTATATTTCCCTTCGACCTTCCATGGCTTTGGAAAGTGTTATCTCATCGGTATACTCAAGGTCGCCTCCAATAGGAACACCATGTGCGATCCTTGAAACTTTGATTCCTGACGGCTTTATAAGCTTTGCGGCATACATTGCCGTGGCCTCACCTTCAATATTGGGATTGGTTGCAATGATCACTTCACTGATGTCGTTGCTGTCCTGCAGTCTAATAATGAGCTGCTTAAGGTTGATGTCTTCCGGACCGATGCCGTCCATAGGAGAAATTGCACCATGTAAGACATGGTACAGCCCTTTGTATTCTTTCATTCTCTCTATTGCCATGACATCCTTTGGGCTCTCGACGACGCATATCTGAGTTCTGTCTCTTTTTGCATCGGTGCATATGGAGCAGGGATCTTTGTCCGTAAGGTTTCCGCAAACCGTACAGTATTTCATCTCCCTTTTGGCATTTGATATGGCATCAGCGATTGATATTGCATCTTCATCGTCCATAGACAATATATGAAAGGCAAGGCGCTGAGCGCTTTTGCCTCCGATACCCGGCAGTTTAGAAAGCTGACCGATAAGTTCAGTAAGTGGCTTTGAGTAATTCTTCATAAATATAGATTAGAGCATTCCCGGCGGAAGTCCGAGACCGCCTGTCATCTTCTCCATTTCCTCATTTGATATTTCTTCTATCTGCCTCAGACCTTCGTTGACAGCACCTATTATCAGATCCTGCAATGTATCTACATCATCCGGATCCACAACTTCGGGATCGATAGTAAGAGAAACGACTTCTTTCTTTCCGTTGACCTTGACTTTAACTACACCGCCGCCTACAGTAGTTTCGATCTCCTTCTTATTGATCTCTTCCTGAACAGCATCCATCTGGGCCTGCATAGCCTGGATCTGCTGCATTTGCTGTGCCTGGTTAGGCTGCTTTTGTTTTTTGGCCTTGCCGGCTCTCATTCCTTTTCCCATTTGGGTACTTCCTCCTTATTGTAAAGTGAATCTGTTTCTACTCTCTGTTCTGTGACATTTCGATAATATACATTTCCAGTAAAATCCTCGGGTGAGATGACCATCTGGAATCGTTCAGCACTTTGGAAAGCTCGTAGATGCTCTTATTGATGAATTCGATTGTCATATTCTCGCTTATCTTTCTTATATTTTCTATGTTCTCCAGAGATCTGCTGAGAATATTTTCCGGCTTGGTTATGAACCTGATCATCAAAACGCTTCTATAATATTCGATCCAGTCTTCCATTATTCTTCGCTCGTCTTTACCTTCAGAAAGCATTTCGTCAAGGGCCACCAGTGCCTCAGAAGTTCGGCTGTTCATCACGTGCTCGGTAAGGGAGGATATAAGCTGGTCTCCCGGACTTCCTATGACATCCAGAATCAGATCTCTGTTTATCATTCCGTCTGCTGCCGAAATGCACTGTTCAAGTATGCTAAGACCGTCTCTTACTGAACCGTCGGCATTTGACGCCAGAAGAGCCAGTGACTCATCATCTATATCGATACTCATTTCTTTGCAGATATCCTTCATGCCTTTCATTATCTCAGTTGCCGGGACTCTTTTAAAATCGAATCTAAGGCATCTTGACATGATGGTAGCAGGCAGCTTGCCTGCTTCTGTCGTAGCCAGAATGAACATTACATTTTCCGGCGGTTCTTCCAATGTTTTAAGAAGTGCGTTGAATGCTCCTTTCGAAAGCATGTGGACCTCGTCTATGATATAGACTTTTTTCCTGCCTATCGAAGGTGGGTATTTTACGCTCTCCCTCAGTTCCCTGATATTATCTACGCCGTTGTTTGAGGCAGCGTCTATCTCGATGACGTCCACGAAGGTTCCGTTTTTTATTTCCCGGCAGTGCTCGCAAATACCGCATGGGCGCAGAGTCTCGGACAGACAGTTGACACCCTTGGCAAGAAGCCTTGCGATAGTTGTTTTGCCTGTGCCTCTTGTTCCGCAGAAAAGATAGGCGTGACCGACGGAGTCATCTTTGATCTGGCTGGCCAGGACTTTGATTATGTGATCCTGCCCCAGAACTTTGTCAAAAGTCTCCGGCCTGAAGCGCCTGTATATTGCGATATATTTGTCAGTGGTCATGTAGTGAATTCCTTCTACTGGTGATTTTATTGAAGATTGCCCCTTAGCAGCTCCGCCCGGGATGAGAAGGCTTGTCTGCGGCACATAAGAGGTCTCGCTTATCGCTGCTTCCTTCCGGACCTGACGAGGTTCACAAGTTCTTATTGCGCAGGACCCAAACACCCAAACGAAGCTGTTAAAGGGCAATCATTTTTGTATATCAATTTAGCTACATCATTATATAATGATTAGTCTGTTTTGTCCATAATGAGTCGAGATGGATTGTGGGTTGGTCAATATTTGTGGATGTACTCTGCAAACTCCGCATCATTGTCTTTTTGCTTAAGATACAAAACCATCGAAACAAACGAAAACACGAAGAGTATCCCACTGATCAGAGTCCACTTATCGGTAAGGACCATGTTCTGATTTAGGTTTTCTGTGATGAAGAAAAATGCAAGTCCGGCTACTCCGGCTAATGCGGATATTATAAACCATTTTGATTTCTTACTGATGCCGTCTTTAATTGAGATGAAGAGGCATATCAAAGCCATGGATATTCCGACGATGGCGAGAAGCAAATTGATGAAAGCCCATCCACCTGCTCCTTCCGGAGCAAACAGCGGCACACTGCCGTTACCTATGGTGGCGACAGGGATATCCTGATCTTGTGCTAAAGACATGAATTCTGCCTTTGTATAGTATTGGCTGCGATTCGAGCTCGAGCTGTCGCCGGCCATCGCTTTATTCTGGCTGGTACCGGCCTTATCACTAGTTGGAATGCCCAGTTCATTGAGCACAATATTGAACCTTGTGCTGGTGGCGGAGTGATCATCGATTATTTCGTCGATCTTGCCTTTTGGCTCTTTCTTTTTCGGTTCGTCAGGTTTATCAACGGCAACCTTCTTCCATTGAGCGTATACCGTCAAATCGCCGGTCACTATCGTATTCGATGTAAATGAATTGAACGCATCCTTTGAGGTAGACCACCCCTTGAAAGTATAACCTTTTCTCTTCATTTCGGAGGGCATGTTGGATGAGGTGACAGTTATGTCTGCTTTTTTGTCTGATGTCAGCTCAATGGACTTGACCTTCAAGCCATCTACCTTTCCGCCGTTACCGTTGAAAGTGATCATGAACCTTGTTGGAAGAAATGAAACTTTTATTTGTTTTTTCCCTGTCAGAGAATAATCAAATCCACAGGTGTCGTTTGGACAGAAGTAATTATACTGACCATATAATTCTATCACTACTACCTGATTTATGTTGTTGGCAGAATTTAACTGCCTCAGATCTTGGTCAGATATGAAATATTCTGCCAGTACGGGAGTTGCTTCCCTTCCCTGTATGTGCATGGCCGTAGGGTTCGCCTTATTGACTACATCGTTCGTTGTTATGGCCTTTTTTGTGAACGGCAGTTGGATATCGTCGGCAGTAATATCCAGTGAGCCGTGGAAATCATCGTTATCTGACGGCGGAAGAGTATCCGCACTTGAAAGTATAGGCGTAAAAACGACTACCAACAGGACCAGTAATAACACAAGTCCCTTTATCTTATATGATTTTTTATTAAGTTGTGATGTTGTATTTTTCAAATCGTTACCTACAATTCTCAAATTTTTATTTTATCTCGAAATCTCTTTCAATGTTCATTATATTTCCTGCTTCGTCTGTCAGAATGAATTTTGCGGTATAGGTGCTTTGGGTCAAACCGGCAGGTACATTGATTGATTCCCCTGTACCTTCGGTGACTATACCGCCGCCTTCATTTACGATTTCCCACCTGTATTCAAGTTCCCCGGGGATTTCATTTTTATTATAGTCAAGAGTTATTACGGATGGATTCTCGTGACCGCAGTCACAATCTCCGCCGGAGAATACTATTTCTCCGTTTTCTGTAAATGCAGGAAGAGTCGGCTCATCTACCGGTTCTTCCGTGATGGGCTGTTCGGTCTGCGCCGGCGCCGGTGGATCCTGCGCCTTTTCGGCAGGAGTATCTAATGCAATAAATGCGCCTCCGCATGCTACGCCTGCGGCCGTTACCAATGCTGCGATCTTGACTCCAAGACTAGTAGAATGATTGCCCTGTTTCGGAGAGTTGTCTGCATTCTTGAAATCAGAATTTACAAGATTTGCAACACTTCCCGGTCCGAACTGAACGGCCGCATCGGCACCCAGCACCTGACCAAGTACAGGCACTGCCGCCAGCTTAGAGACCTGCGATCTCATTTCGCTGTCTATATCCATACCGGTTCTGGCTTCCAGTTTTTCCTTGATATCCTTCTTGGCCCTCAGGATATTGCTGGCTACCGTGCTTTCCGATATGTCCATTACCTCTGCGATTTCCTTTTGTGAAAGATCTTCATAATAATAGAGTAAGACAGCCCGCCTTCTTCTCTTGGGCAATTGCTTTATGGTCTCAAGGAGCGTGTTACTCAAAGATTGATCCTCTGCAAATGCGTGAGGAAGAAACTCCCTGTCCTTTTCTATTAAGCTTTCACTGAATGTAGTGTCCATAATAGTCTCAACGTCTAAATCATTCTTATAGTACTTGCTTTTTCTGAGCTTAGAAATGCAAACATTATGGATTATTCTGTGCAGCCATGCATTGAAGTTCTCGGGGTCTCTAAGATTCCCGATGTACTGATACATCTTGACTACAACTTCCTGAGCGGCGTCTTCCGCATCGTGATGATTATTGAGGATATCATAAGCATTATATAAAATATGCCGTGACTTCTCTTCGAGAAGTGCTTCGAACGCTTTTTCATCCCCCATAGATGCTTTTTTTGCCAGTTCAAATACTTGCTGTTTATCCATTAGTTTGCTTGCTAATGCGCTCTATATAAAAAGACGCACGACTACTCCTATATCTTGCATTTTAATTATGCCATGCATTGGCCACAGCATTTGCTACGGAATCCGCAACGCCGGGATGAAATGCATTTGGTAAAACATATTCGGTGCTCAGCTCATCCGGCTTCACTAATTCGGCCAGTGCATAAGCAGCTGCAACCTTCATTTCTTCGGTTATCTGTCTGGCCCTCGCCCTCAGCGCACCCTTGAAAATACCGGGGAAGACCAGTACATTGTTTATCTGGTTGGGAAAATCCGACCTGCCTGTCCCAACTATTTTGGCACCTGCTTTAAATGCCAGCTCCGGCATGATTTCAGGCTCCGGATTTGACATTGCAAATATGACCGGTTTGTCAGACATAGTCCTTACCATGTCTTCGGTCACCACATCAGGACCTGACACTCCGATGAAAAGATCTTTATCTTTCATGGCATCTGCCAGCGAGCCGCTCAGATTATTTTTGTTTGTCAGCTCCAATAATTCGATTTTGTCTTCGGATAATTCAGAAAGCCTGTCTGCACTGATAATCCCCTTGCGGTCACATATCACTATATCCTTTATACCCAGATTTATAAGCATCTTAACAATCGCATTTCCTGCGGCGCCTGCGCCTGTGATTGCAACGGATACATTCTTCAGTTCCTTGCCCAGAAGCTTGAATGCATTGATCACGGCAGCGGAAACGACAACCGCTGTTCCGTGCTGATCATCATGAAAGACAGGTATGTCCAGTTCTTCCTTCAGCCTGTTCTCCACCTCAAAACATCTCGGCGCTGATATATCTTCCAGATTGATCCCCCCGAAAGTAGGAGCGATGTTCTTTACCGTCTTTATGATCTCTTCCGTATCCTGAGTATCCAGACAGATGGGAAAAGCATCGACTCCCCCAAACTCTTTGAATAATACGGCTTTTCCTTCCATAACAGGAAGTGAGGCCAGTCCTCCGATGTTTCCAAGACCCAGCACAGCCGAACCGTCGCTTACAACTGCTACTGTGTTGGCTTTGATCGTATATCTGTATGCATCTTCGGGATTTTTTTCGATTTCAACACATGGCTGAGCGACTCCCGGGGTGTATGCCGTAGACAAATCGTCCTTGTTTTTTACCGGCACCTTGCTTGTGACTTCCAGTTTCCCCTGATTGAGAAGATGCATCTTAAGTGATTCTTCGTAATAATCCATTGATTCCCCCTATTTTTTCCATGAGCTCTTGAGGCCTACTATCTGATTGAAGACTTTTTCGTCTTTTGTGGTCAGTTTCTCGTCTGCGATATAATAGCCGTGACGGAAAAACTGGAATCTTTCCCCAGCCTCAGCGTCTGCCACCTTGGGCTCGGCGTAGCAGAATGTTTCTTTCACTGAATCGGGATTGAGGACATTCTCTCCGTTTTCGTCTTCGATCATGAGATAGCCGTATTCTCTAACTTTGATCTTCACCGCGGTCTTTGCATCCACCCAATGGATGGTCCCCTTGACCTTGCGGCCTTCAAATCCGCTGCCGCTTCTTGTCTCGGGATCGTATGTACAATGGATCTCCTTTATAGAGCCGTCATCGTTTTTGATAACTTCATTGCAGGTAATAAAATATGCGCCTTTGAATCTGACCTCATTGCCGGGGAAAAGCCTGAAGTATTTCTTGACCGGCTCTTCCATAAAATCAGCACCGTCTACGTAAAGTTCTTTGGAAAACGGTATCATACGGTTACCCATTTCGGGAACTTCGCGGTTGTTCTCCATTTCCATTTCTTCTGTCTGGTCGTCAGGATAGTTTGTGATGACTACTTTGATTGGATCAAAGATCACATTTCTGCTTTCGACTCTGGTCTTAAGATCCTCTCTTACGCAATGTTCGAGAAACGACATCTCTATCATGCTGTTGGCTTTGGCAACACCGATTTTTTCGCAAAAGTCTCTGACTGCTTCAGGAGTATAGCCTCTTCGCCTTATTCCGGCTATGGTGGGCATCCTTGGATCGTCCCAACCGTCTACTGAGCCGTCATCAACCAGGGCTTTGAGATGTCTCTTGCTCATTATTGTATTTGTCAGATTTAAGCGGGCGAACTCTATCTGTCTTGGCGGTGTTGGCCAGTCCAGCTGCTCAAGAGACCATTCGTATAGAGGCCTGTGATCCTCGAATTCCAAAGTGCACAGGCTGTGTGTTATCCCTTCGATAGCATCTTCCAGTGGATGGGCAAAGTCATACATGGGATAAACGCACCATTTGCCGCCTGTATTGTGATGCTCATTGTGGGATATCCTGTATATGACCGGATCCCTCATATTGATATTTGGCGATGCCATATCGATCTTGGCTCTTAAGACCTTCTCGCCGTCTTCGTATTTGCCGTCACGCATCTCTTCAAAGAGCTTAAGATTCTCCTCGATACTTCTATTTTTATACGGGCTGTCCTTGCCGGGTTCCTTAAGGGTCCCTCTGGTTTCTCGGATCTCATCAGCGGTCAGGTCGTCTACGAATGCAACGCCTTTTTCTATAAGCTTTACTGCGCAGTCATACATCTGCTGGAAGTAATCCGAAGCAAAAAGAAGCTTGTCCCACTTGAAACCAAGCCACTTCACATCTTCCTGTATTGACTCCACATATTCGGTGTCTTCTTTGACCGGATTGGTGTCGTCATAGCGGAGGTTGCAGTAACCACCGTATTTTTCCGCTGTTGTAAAATTCAGGCAGATGGACTTTGCATGACCTATATGAAGATACCCGTTTGGTTCGGGCGGGAATCTGGTGTAGATCGGTTTGCCCTCATATCTTCCGTTTTCTATATCTTCATCGATAAAATTATGTATAAAATTCGATTCTTCTATTCCTGTCTTTATGGTATCTTCCATTGATGTATCCTTTCAAAAGTTCAATAATATCCTGAATATTATATCATTTTGGTGGGTTTAACACAACGTTGCAGATATGTGGGTTATGGGTATGTGGATTCGATACCGATGAAGGCAAATGTGTGGATGGGGGATGTAGACGTGCAATTTTTTGTTGTGTTTTTTGGTCCAAAATCGGGGTTGTGCGGCGTTTTGCATGGTTTTTTGCAGATCCTTTTTGGGGGCCGGACGTTTATGCACAATAATACATAACGATACATTGCTTCCGAAATTCCCCTGACACAATACAGGACACAACTCCGGTTTTTGACCAAAAATTGACCTTTGAATTTGCACAATTTTCTACTTTCCACTCACAATTCCCCACTATGCTATTGCGATCTTTAAATCCCTAAGATCTAGCATAAACTACAAAGAAATAATCAGAAAAAACACCCTGACACTGATCTACATATTCATGCCCTTCCCGATGTCTATAACTATTGACATATAATAACTGTGCCTTTTCCCCCGGATACCTTCTGAAAGCAGCAGCAATGTTAAATAGGACAGTACAGCGGTCGGTATCCCGTAAAGCAGATAGTTTACTATGATATCCGGATAAATAAATATATAGATAACCGTGAATATTAGGCATATAGAAGGAGCACATAATGCCGGAATCATATATTTTCTTCGCCTCTCCTTCCCCGGATCGTTCAGCATCCCAAATGCAGCCGTGATAAGAAAAAGAATCGCACCAACCCAGGAAAGATCTCCCGGTGAAAACACATATGGGGAATCGCTGACTGCCCATGTCAACATATAATAAACATCACTTAGCGTAATGCAGGCAAAGAATCCTGCCAGCAAATAAAAAAACCAGGATGAAGACCTACCCATCTTACTGTATCCATAGAAAAAAATAACCGGTGCAAAGATTATAGAAAAGATAATGGGTTTACATATTACAAAACTGTTAATTTATCGTTTATCGATAATTTATTATTGACATTCGATATCACCCTTGCTATTATCATGGCAGAACATATGTTGATACCAGCTGCGATCAAGGCGATAGGAGCCGAAAGGAAGATGTCGATGTGGAATTCAATTAAATCAGTGAAACTTTCAACCATATTTACAAAAGTAGTGATGGTTCTTGTTGTGGCATTTGCAATAGCATTGCCTGTAATCAAAAGCGAAGCTCCATTGGCCGAGCAGTTCATGCTCAGCAGCAATGAGATAAATTATGCAATGGTCATCATCTATATATGCTGCGTTTTTGCCTTGATTGCCTTATTCTCTCTTGACCAGCTCCTTTTCAACATCAAAGTTGGAAAGGTATTCATATACAAAAACGTTGCTATATTAAGACGCATATCATGGTGCTGCTTTATTGCTGCTCTGGTACTGATCCCCGGGGCGTTCTTTTCACTGGTGTTCCTGCTCCTGGCAGTGATGTCCGGATTCATGGGGCTTATATTAAGGGTAGTCAAGAATGTTTTCGAGGCGGCAGTCGCTTTGAAAGCAGAAAATGACTTCACCATATAGGCGGGAGGAGAGCAATGGGCATTAAGGTAAACTTAGATGTGGTAATGGCCAAGCGGAAGATCTCCGCCGGTCAGCTGGCGGAGCAAGTAGGGATCACTCCTGCCAACCTGTCGATCCTAAAAAACAATAAGGCTAAGGCCATCCGGTTCTCCACCCTGGAGGAGCTGTGTAAAGTGCTGGAATGCCAGCCCGGAGATATTCTGGAATTCGAAGATTAACAATCTATGATGAATAATCAATAAGAAAATTTATGGAGGCAAATTGAAATGGACATTAATAAAAATAACGGTGCACCTGTGATACACACCCCAGCTGCAGCTTATCCTTATAACTTTGAAAAAAAAGACATGATCGTTGCAATCACGGCATTCGTTGTGGGATTCTTATTCTGGGAATGGAGTGTCCCGAGCATCATTGCACCTACTTTGGGTGTGTTCATATTCCTTATGCTGGTGACTGCAATCGCTTTTTTCTATATACGGGTGAAGGGGATTCGGCAGGGGAGAATCGCTTATCTGATGTTGGGATTAACGATTTTTTCTTCGAGTTACTTTATCATCTTTGACAACACCACATTGAATTTCTTCATGTTCGCATTTGTAATCTTCTGCTATATTCTTTGGGTCATGACAGCCAGTGGAACAAGTATAATGAAAAAATTGAACGGATTCATCCTCGGCGATCTGCTGAATCAAATCATCGTAATTCCGTTTAATAACTTTACCGCAATGTTCAGATCGCTTTTCCTGCGGGACTCTGCCGGAAAAAAATCTGCACTGAGTCTTGCGATCGGAATCCTTGCATCTATACCTATCCTCGTTTTGGTCATATCTCTTTTGGCTCAAGCCGACACCGGTTTCGAACACCTTGTAGACAATACAATCGCAAAGTTTATAGATTTTTCTTTCATCCATTATATGTTGGAATTTCTTCTGGGCATACCTGTAGCATGCTTTTTCTATGGATATATTTATGGAAATCACCATAAGCGAAAGACTGATCTGATAAAATATGAAAACCTGAATTCCAGTTTCATAAAGTTTCACATGGTGCCGAGGCCTGCCATATACGGTCCGCTGGTGATTCTAAATATAATCTATGTGATATTTTTCATTGCTCTTGCAGGCTATTTATTCTCTGCATTCGGCGGCGATCTCCCTGCATCCATGACTTATGCAGAATATGCCAGGAGAGGATTCTTTGAGCTGTGCGGAGTGTCCGCCATCAACCTCGGCATCATTGCGTTTTCATATACGGTAATGAAAAGACAGGAAGGTGAATACCCCCGCTCTCTCAAGATCCTTACAGGGGTAATGTCTGTTATTACCATAATGCTGGTCACCACAGCAATGAGCAAAATGCTGCTGTATATCTCTTCGTACGGATTGACACAGCTGAGGATCTACACTTTCTGGTTCATGATCGTCATATTGTTCGTATTCATTCTGGTTCTGATCTGGCATTTCAAACCGTTCAACTTGGGAAAATTTGTGGTGGCAGGATGCATGGTGCTGTTCCTGTCCCTGGCCTTCAGCAACACCGACGGGCAGATAGCAAAATATAATATAGAAGGATTTGAAAGCGGAAAGCTTGCCGAACTTGATCTTGATTTGCTTCGTGATCTGTCAGATGCCGCTTATCCTTATGTATCGTCATATGCCGATCGAACTGATGATCCAAAAATGAAGACGGAACTGACAAATATATCAAATTATTATAAAACGGATAAATTTGAGGCGGAAGACGAAGAGTCATTGAGCCCAATGCATTCAGATCAAGGGGATAATGATATCCTCAGGTTCAATATACAAAGTTTCCTTACCGGCAGGTAACATGGTAAAATTGGAATATGAGACTATTTACAGCGATAGAATTTGATAAAGAGGTAAAGGATCATATATCCGGAACCGTCACATCTCTTAAAGAGGCCGGCGTCCGGGGGAGATTTCTTTCTCCGGACAACTACCACTTGACTCTTAACTTCATTGGAGAGACAGATCGGTTAGATGATATAAAGAAAATCATGGATTCTCTTCCTGCCTTTAGACCATTTGATTTGACACTGGGCGGGGTCGGCGTATTCAAAAGGCGGTCCGGTGACATATTGTGGCTTGGAATAGATAATTCCCCTGAACTGTACAAGATACAAAGAAGGCTGAACAGGGAATTGATCCTTGCCGACTTTGAAGTGGATACTGGCAGGTTCAAACCCCATATAACTCTGGCACGTAAGTGCCGGATACCTTTGGAAATAATAAAAGATGCTTCGCTGGAAGAAGCATCTCACATATCCTTTAATGTCAAAAAAATCAGCCTTGTCCGATCGAATCTGACGAAAAAGGGTGCTGTATATAAAGAGATTTATTCTATTCCGTTGTCAAAAAATCGATGACATTTAAATGCTTGATCTCTCTCTAGAAAAACGAGAAAGCAACTCATTGCACATGATATTTTCTAATATTCGTCGTCAAGTCCCCGCATGTGATCGCAATTGAAATGGGAGGCATCGCAAAACGGCATATTGGTGGACTCGCCGCAACGGCACAATGTCATTCTATTTCTGGCTTCATATTCGCAGTTGTCTGAATCTTCAAGGATAATTCCACCCTTTACCCATAGCGGTCCTTTGAAATTTAGTGGAGCATCCTGAACTACACTTATTTCCTTTTCCAACTCAGGTTCTATGAGCTGGCCGTTTTTTCTTATGGTCAGTCTGCCTGCCGCACACTTATTTGCTTCGTCAATGGCTTTTGCTTCGTAATCGGGATGGTCATCTCCCGACTTTATAGTCATATGCCATGTATCGTCGAATCTGTCACAGAACCGGACTTCTGCGCAAAGCTTTACATTGTCGATAAGGTCGATAACTTCACCTTCATAAATTCTGGCTCCTTCAAGATATGGAGTCCTGTCAACAACAACATTGTTGCAAAATCCGTTGCCATCATGTTTGCCGTCACAAAATGGCATTGTTTCTGAATGTCCGCACCTGCACAGTGCATACTTTCCGTTACTTACATAAGACTTTATATCGTATTCCTTGCCCTTCTCCCAATCCATGCTGAAGCCATCTTCATCTGCAACGATTTTTTCCTGGAAAAGAGGGATATTTTCTGTAACAAGGTAGGGGCCATTGTCAAGAACTTTGATCCGCTTAGTTTTATCATTCATAAGTTCACTTCCTATTGCATTTTCTTCGATGTGTACCAGTTATTGTATGATTATACCCGATGTCCGTTATTTTATCCATATACTAAATGTGGAATTTGTTGCTTACATGCGCGATATATTTTTCCATTTTTTACCATTTATATGATATGCTATAATCATGAAAAAATATTTAAGCCATTTAACTGCTGCACTTGAGTGGAACATACCTAAGCTGGATGTAGTATTCGGCAAGGAAGACGTGGATAAACGTCGCAATAGACAAATTATTGATATTACTCTTGTTGATCAACACATGAGAAGTACGAAATCAGAATACATATACCATTCATGCAAAAAAACCCTTCCCAGAGGAGCGGTAGTTAAGAAGGACGATATTTTTATCGCATCGCCTGAACTGGTATTCCTCGAATTGGCCAATGAGTTGGACATCCAAAGGTTGATTCTTCTTGGGCTCCAAATGTGTTCACACTCTCCCAGCAATGCATCTGAAGGTATTACCACAAAACGCAAACTTAAGGATTTTTTGGGGAAAACGCCTGGACATTACGGGCATGTAAAGGCAGAACGTGCAATTCGGTTCATCGAAAATGGCTCTAATTCAATAATGGAATCCATACTTTTTATGGTTTTGACTTTGCCATATCGGCTTGGCGGATACGGACTCAGTGGAACAAGTTTCAATCATGAGGTCTTTTTAGATTCAAACTCACAAAGGCAACTGGAACAAATGCGATGTTATATAGATTTATATTATACAAGATCAAAAATTGCAATCGAGTATGATAGTTTCAAGCATCACAATACTCCA
This sequence comes from Anaerovoracaceae bacterium, assembly GCA_031553035.1. Lineage (GTDB taxonomy): Bacteria > Bacillota > Clostridia > Peptostreptococcales > Anaerovoracaceae > JAVBLY01. The sequence continues at coordinate 46,946 of JAVBLY010000003.1, forward strand.
GCGGAACAGGGGAAAGATTCGCTGCGAGCTTCAGCACTAAAGAGACAAGGCATTGATGTCATCCAGATGACAACCATTCAGCTTTATAATGAAATAGCTTGTGAAGATTTCGTTATCGATCTAGCATCCCGTTTGGGCAAACGACTAAAACATAGAACATCTGACTTCCAGAATACACACAGCGGTCTTCGGAAACTGCTTCCGTCTCAAGAAAGGAATAATGGGGCGAAGTCATCTAAGCCGAGTTGACCGTCATGCAACTTTTCTTAAGGTTTTGTGTCCCAAATTTGAGGGAGTGTGGTGTTTTTCTTAGCGTTTTCTCGTGCATTCGATTATAATGGATGATAATACATGATAATAGAAAAACGTTTCAAATCTGAGAGCATAATTTACCACACTCCCTCAAATTTGGGACATAATCTGGTGTTTTTTCTTGCGTGACCTCTGAATGATCGTATCCATATTAATATCCAAATAAATGATCCCCCGAAGCGTCACAGCGCCGGGGAATCATGTCAGTTCGGTTTGATCTAGATACTGTTTGATCTAGATATTGTTTGATCTAGATATTACGATTTAATCCTGCTATTACATTTCAGCGATAAGAGCAACGCCCTGTCCGCCTCCGATGCAAAGAGTTGAAAGACCGTAGTGTGATCCTCTCTTCATCATTTCGTAAAGCATTGTTACGAAGATTCTGCAGCCTGATGCTCCGATCGGATGACCAAGTGCGATTGCTCCGCCGTTTACATTTACGATAGCAGGATCGAATCCAAGATCCTTAACTACTGCAACTGACTGTGCAGCAAATGCTTCGTTAGCTTCAACCAGGTCGATATCTTCGATCTTAAGACCAGCTTTGTCAAGAGCCTTAAGTGAAGTTGATATCGGAGAAATTCCCATGATCGAAGGATCGACGCCTGCTGACGCATATCCTGCGATTTTGCAGAGTGGCTTGAGACCAAGCTCATCAGCCTTTTCTTTCGACATTACTACAACAGCAGCAGCACTGTCGTTGAGACCTGATGCGTTAGCAGCTGTAACAACTCCGTCCTTCTTGAATGCCGGCTTGAGTTTGGCGATACCTTCTACAGTTACGCCGTCTTTGATATATTCATCTTCATCAAATATTACAGGATCGCCTTTTCTCTGAGGTACTTCAACTGGAACGATCTCGTCCTTGAATTTGCCTTCGGCTCTGGCTTTGGAAGCCTTCTGCTGTGAACTTGCAGCGAACTCGTCAAGCTGTTCTCTTGTTAGCCCCCACTGCTCGGCAACGTTTTCCGCTGTGATTCCCATGTGGTAATTATTGAAAGCATCGGTAAGCCCGTCATGTACCATGATGTCGATGAGCTTTGTGTCGCCCATTCTTGCGCCCCATCTCATAGCAGGTGAAATGTATCCTGCCTGGCTCATGCTTTCTGTTCCGCCGGCGATGATGATATCAGCGTCTTCTGCCTTGATCATTGAGGCAGCCATGAAAATTGTTCTCAGTCCGGAACCGCAGACCTTATTTATTGTCATTGAAGGAATTTCTTTAGGTATTCCAGCTTTCATTGCAACCTGTCTAGCTACGTTTTGGCCAAGACCTCCCTGCAGTACATTGCCCAAAAGAACTTCGTCGATTGTTGCTGGATCGATTCCTGCTCTTTCGATTGCGCCTTTAACAGCTACTGCTCCAAGGTCTACTGCTGACATTGACTTAAGAGATCCGCCATAACTTCCGATTGCTGTTCTGGCTGCTCCAACGATTACTACTTCTCTCATGTGTAATTCCTCCTACATTATTATACTTTTGATCCAACTAAATTTATATTCTGATTTTTAACATTTATAATGTCAATTTTATCTGTTAAAACTATATCATACTTTCCGTAAAACACAATAGAATGGAAAAATGTTAGAAAATTCTAATATCATCTTTATATTTCATCCTACAGGCTGAGAAAGTCTTTACTTCACAGTCTTTGAGATCCTTTTGAATGCCGGGTTTTCCGCACCGCGGGTCATTTCGAAAAGAACTGACTCCATAGTCATCATCTCGATCCCCGCATCGGACATTCTCTTGATCGCCATATCTCTGTCGAATTCGCTTCTGGATGCTATGCAGTCTGCTGCCAGATATACTTCGAAATCCGTGCCGGCATAATCCTCTTCATCATCACTGCCTTCGTTGTTTCTGTCAATCAGGATTACCACATTGTCCGATGATTTATCAGCATCGAATTCATACTCGTCTTCATCATATTCATCGTCGTCACCGTATTCGTAAAGATCAAATGCTGTCTGCTGCACGCATATATGAGACTCGATACCGCATAGGATAACCTGCTCTCTGCCGCTCTTAACGAGGGCTTCACGGAAATTCGGCTCCTCCATGCAGCTGAATGTTTTCTTCTCTACATATTTAAATTCGGTTTCCGGGATATCATCTTCGATAGGTTCGGTCATTGCATTTCTAAGTTCAGGAATCGTTTCTCCAAGACCCTTTGTATATTGTTGTGTGGCGATTATAGGTACGCCCAGGATCCTGCAGCCTTTGATCAGCTTGGCTGTCTTGTCGGCAGCTTCCTCTTTACCGCTCATTGACGGAAATAACTTTTCCTGATAATCCACTACCACCAGGATCGCATCATCTACATTCAATTTACTCATTGAAAATTCCTTCTTTCTTTAGTTTTTCCATTAATTCATAATTTGTAAGGTCATAATGCAGGGGCGTTATTGTTGCATACTTTTCCTGTGATGCCCCTATATCATTTGTGTCGCTGTCATAGTCATCTCTGAATACAGGCCTTCCTCCATATTGGAAGTGACGGTGACCGTCGTCTTTCTCCACCTTTTTGAACCACTCTTCATACTCTCTGACTCCAAGACCTACGATCTTGACGCCTGCGATCTCATCTTCGGGAAGGTTAGGAGTATTGATATTTATAATTATCTCCTTGTCCATATCCTTAAGGTCGTGGCTGGCCGCTTTTACTGCAAGCTTTCTGGCCATATCGTAGTTCTTTGGCTTCCAGGAGTTGATGGATACAGCAACTGAAGGTTTGCCGCAAAGGCCGCCTTCGATCGCCGCAGAAACCGTGCCGGAATAAAGAACATCTGTGCCCATATTGCCTCCCATATTGATTCCGGAAAAAACCATGTCGATGTCCACATTTCTTTCGCTGAGAAGCTCAAGCCCTACCTTCACGCAGTCGGCAGGTGTGCCGTCGATACAGTAAGCTATTTTTGCATTTTCATATTCCACTTCTTCAACCTGAATCGTACTATGTATGGTTATACCGTGGCCGCACGCACTTTTTTGGGTCTTGGGCGCGCACACAAAAATATCCGCAACCTCACTCAAAGCGTCGACCAGATTTTTTATACCCTCGGCATCTATTCCGTCATCATTTGCTACTAATATATTCATTCATATCTCCTCCACATGACACAGGCTTCATTATAACATATATATTTGTTATTCCATAATCAAAGTATTGCCTAAGCATACTTGCCGCTTCATTTGCCTGAATCCAATAAATTATGTATAATTAAAGAGCTGATATTCCGTTGACAGAGAGGAGGTTCGTTTTTGCCCAAGAAATTACTGGACAAAACCAAAGAAGCACTAACTGCTCTACTTCCGATCACAATCATCGTTTTAATTCTGAATTTTACCATAACTCCGATGCCTTTTGAGGTAAGAGGAATGTTTATTATAGGTGCCATTCTGCTGGTAGCAGGGATGGGCCTTTTTACTTTAGGGGCAGACTTGGCTCTGCTGCCCATAGGTGAACATCTTGGCCAATATCTCAGCAAATCGAGAAAGCTGCCGCTGATACTTATTTCGGCATTCATTCTGGGAACCATGATAACGGTTGCAGAGCCGGATCTTCAGGTACTCGCCAATCAGATCCCCGGTATCCCGAATAGTACTTTGGTGCTGACAGTAGCTATCGGTGTAGGAATATTCCTTGTCGTTGCTATATTGAGGATATTCCTGCAATGGCCTCTTAAATATATTTTATTCGGACTTTATTTTATAGTTTTCATATTATCTATGTTTGTACCTGATGAGTACATCCCCGGTGCATTTGACGCAAGCGGGGTCACAACCGGGCCGCTTACGGTTCCTTTCATACTGGCTTTCGGCATGGGTATTGCTGAGGTTCGCGGAGGGAAAAGCTCTCAGGATGACAGCTTCGGTATCGTAGCCCTGGCGTCCGTGGGACCAATAATAGCAGTCATGCTGCTGACAATAATGAACAAAAATGAAGGTAATGCAGAGGCCACAGTTGCAGATATGTCCAGAGTCGACACCATAGGAGAGTTGGTGTCTCATTTTGTTCACGCGATCCCTTTCTATGCAAAGGAAATGATCATAGCCATCTTGCCCATTGTCATCTTCTTCCTGATTTTTCAGGTGGTAGCTATAAAGCTTCCGGCATCACAAATCATAAAAATGTTTGTTGGTGTTATCTATACTCTGGGCGGACTTATCCTGTTCCTGACCGGAGTCAATGTGGGATTCCTGCCGGCAGGATCTTTTATCGGACAATATATCGGGGCATTGCCATTCAACTGGATACTCATACCATTGGGTATGCTGATCGGATATTTTATAGTTCTGGCTGAGCCTGCCGTACATGTTCTCATAAATCAGATCGAAGATATCACTGGAGGCTCTATCTCAAAAAAAATCATGCTTAACAGTTTGTCTATATCGGTTGCTTTATCAGTGGGACTGGCCATGGTACGAGTTTACTTTGGCATAAATATCATATGGATTCTGATCCCCGGATATGCCCTTGCTCTCGGTCTCTCGTTTGTCGTTCCAAAAATCTTCACGTCAATCGCCTTTGACTCGGGGGGTGCTGCGTCGGGACCTATGGCAACAACTTTTCTCCTGCCGTTTGCAATGGGTGCCAGCGCCGCAATGGGCGGAAACATACTGATGGACGCATTCGGTACTGTCGCTATGGTCGCGATGACACCGCTATTTACCATACAGATAATCGGTCTCATATATAAAATCAAGACAGCAGACACGTCCAATGACGAGTGGGGAACCATCGAGGAAATCGCCGATGAAATAGAAGAGCGAGAATTCGTCGATTGGGGAGAAACAAATCAGGCATCTGAGGTTTATGACGAATACAAAGATGTTGGTGCCGACATGGAATTCGTTGCCAGCCCCGAATGGGCGGAAGTCATCCATGATGAGAATGTCTGGGATGAGATCACAACAGACAACGCATACATTGATTTTGATGAATTGGAAATGAAGCACTTCCAGAGCATGGTTGTGCCGGAGGATTTTGATATGCCGAATACGGAAAAAAATAACGGAGGGAAAAATTGAGCGACAAAACACCACCGAAGCGGATAAAACTGCTTATCACTGTCGTGGACAGAGGGAAAAGTGACAAACTCATAGAAGAACTGAGATGGCTGGGCGTCACATTCAATATGGCTTCCGTTGGTTATCATGCCACAGGCATGGATCTCAGCGATTATCTTGGACTTACGGAAAATGAATACGATATCGTCTTCAGTATCATACCGGAGGACCGGGCAAAAGATATCATCAGCATGGTTGAATATAAATTCAATCTGGATGAGCCGGACAACGGCTACGCAATGGCAATACCAATATCAGGTGTCAGCGGTCCGCTGGCCTTAAGCTATATCTCAGGATTAGCAGAAGAAGAGATGAAAGGATTGGAAGAATAATGATGGACTATTATGAAACGAAATATGTGTTGACTGTAACCATTGTGAACAGAGGCTTTGCCGATCAGGTCATCGATGCCGCCAGAGAAGCCGGTGCCAGAGGCGGTACAATAATATATGCAAGGGGCACCGGAGTACACGAGATGGAAAAATTCCTTAACATTTCCATTCAGCCGGAAAAGGAACTTATCCTTATCGTGATAAAGAAAAACGAGGCCAAGGATGTAACAGGCGCTATAACAAAGGCCGCCGGTCTGAAGACCGAAGGCCGCGGCATATCATTCACCCTTCCCGTCACCGATCTTGTGGGAATAACAAGTCAGTTCGATGATGAAGAAGTAGTAGAAATTTTTCAGGAGGATTCTAAAGGAACTCCGACATAACCTCCCCGATAGGCTCATGGATGACCAGGCTTGCCCTGCTGTCAAAGCCTGTTTCCGACTTGTTGATAAGCACGGTCTTGTCTCCACCAAAATAATTCAGAAAGCTGGCTGCCGGATACACAACTAACGAAGTCCCCCCAACGATAATAGTATCGGCGTTGCTTATAGCATCCACAGCCCCGTTAACGGTGGTATCATCAAGCCCCTCTTCGTAAAGAACGACATCAGGCCTTACCATCCCTCCGCATTTCTCACACCATGGAACTGCGGATTGTTTTTTGTTTTCGTCTATGCAGTTCTTCGGATCCAGAATATATTCCAGATCATATTTTGCTCCGCAATTCAGGCAAAAATTCCTTAGTACCGAACCGTGCAGCTCATACACCTTCTTTGAACCTGCCAGCTGATGCAGTCCGTCGATATTCTGCGTGACAATTGCCTTGACCTTGCCCTCATCCTCAAGTCTGGCCAGAGCTTTGTGTGCATTGTTTGGCTTTGCGTCTTTGTAGATCATATTCCCTTTGTAATATCTGTAAAAAAGATGGGGATCGGCCATAAAAGATGAGTGAGAAATAATTTCTTCAGGTGATTTGCCGTATTCCTGCTTAGCTTTGTAGAGGCCGCTTTCCGATCTGAAATCGGGTATGCCACTTTCTGTAGATACGCCTGCCCCTCCAAAAAAGACTATGTTGTCGCTGCTGTCGATTATTTTCTTCAGTTCGCTCATGCCGCCTCCTTATCGCCTATTCACTGCGAGTTCTTTACAGATCATACGACCTGGTTCAATTTTCTCACAGTCCGTTTGAAGAGTCAATCTCCGTCAGGTTCTTCCAGTACCTGACCGGCATGAAATTTTTCTGGCATCTGGGATTGATCCGCTCTTTGATTCCGATGGTATGAAAATACAGCTTCCAGAGCCGCTGGTATTCCAGTTCATCTCCGGTGTATTCAAGAAGATCTTTGTGATCGAAGTCGGTGAGGCGCCACTGACCTCCGCCGCAAATCAAAGCCTTTCCTCTTTTCTTGTCGTGTATGATAAAAGGATTGTTCTTGTACCTGTCTCTGAAGTGATGTACCAGGAATTCCAGCACATCATTGTCAGGCTCGATTGCCGCATAGAGTATCTCCTGCAGTTCTTCTTCCGGCTTAAGTGAACCCGCGGGCTTAACGACGCTGAATCTAATGAGTCCATGGAGTCTGTGGATCTCAAATCCAAATTTTCGGTTGGCATCCTGTATGTCGTGAACTATTGGGTTTCCGTGGAGGAGCTGAATCTTTTTCCCTATTTTGAATCCCAGTTCAAGATACCTCAGGCACTTCATCTCCCGGTCACCCACAACAGATCCCAGGGTTTTGTAAACGCTCATGAGGTCATTTCTAGAGATCTTGCATATGATGCCATCGTATACCCTGTCGGACTTTTTGGGGTCAGTCACAACTATAGTCGATTCGGTAAGGAGACTCTCCTGGAAGTCTATTTCCTTGCATATGACATGGGCTTTTTCTCTGTAGTAATGCTCATACACACAGGTAAGGAATCCCTCAAACGACCCGTCATACAGATAATTCATGTACTGCACTTCCTTTTTTCGCTGCGCCGCCGATCATGGTGTCTCCGAAAGCATCGAACATGGATATCTGGGGACTTCTGTCTTGTTCAATCAACGTGGTTTTGATGGAGTCGGCAGACAAAATCTTATTCTTCACATATTCAGGCTCGAGGATCCGATCTCCGTAATATTTGCCTGCACATGTCAGGAAAAATCTCGCCCTCTTGAGGACAACGCCGATTTTCTTCAGGTCGTCGTACTTGACTGCGGCAACTCTTCTCTGTCTGATGATCCTTAGCGCTGACGTGTTCCCAAGACCGGGAATTCTAAGTAGCTCCTCCAGACTGGCTTTATTGACTTCAATTGGGAACTGCTCAATATTCCTGAGTGCCCAAATAATCTTAGGGTCCAGATCCACATCGAGAAAAGGGTTGTCTTCGCTCAGTATCTCATCGGCCGTGAAACCGTAGAATCGAAGCAGAAAATCGGCCTGATAAAGCCGGTGCTCCCTCTTAAGAGGCGGCTCTGTATATAAAGAAGGCAGTGTTGGTGATTCAACGATTGGGATATATGCAGAAAAGTAAACTCTCTTCATACGGAAACTTCTGTATAAAGTCTCTGAGGTCTTGATTATACTTCTGTCCGTTTCCGGTGACGCGCCGATTATCATCTGGGTGGTCTGTCCGGCCGGAGCGAACTTCTCTTTGTACAGCGTCCTTTCATCGATGACGGAAAGAGGATTCTCTGTCATTTCGGCAAGGCTGCCGTCACCTACAGATATGTTCGCTCCCAGAGGCTTGAGTTTGCCCATGAAACCTGCATGCTTCAGGCTTTTTTGTTCTGCCAGAGTGTTAAGTATCTGCTTCATAGGCCTGAATATCCCTGCTGATTGTTTTTGAGGAGCAAACTTCTTGAGGCTGTCTTCCGAAGGAAGTTCGATATTGACACTGAGCCTGTCGGAAACCAGGCCGATCCTGTGGAGCAGTTCGGCTGAAACTCCGGGGAGGACCTTTGCATGGATATAGCCTCTGAACCCATATTCTTCTCGCAGAAGATACAGACATTGAAACATCCTTTCAGTTGTGTTGTCGGGATTACCAAGTACTGCGGAACTTAAAAAAAGCCCTTCAATGTAGTTCCTCCTGTAGAATTCCATGGCGAGATCTGCAAGCTCTCTAGGCTCAAATGTCTCACGCCGGACCTCGGCTGATCTCCTGTTGACACAATATTCGCAGTCATAAGAGCAATCATTTGAATATAGAACTTTGAGAAGACTAATGCACCTTCCGTCGGCTGCCCATGAATGACAGATTCCGCAGGATGCGGCACTGCCCATCTGACCGCCGTATGCCGAGCCGCTTCTGCTGGCACCGCTCGACGAGCAGGATACATCGTATTTTGCGCCGTCACTCAGAACCTTAAGTTTTTCGAATAAAATACCTTCCATGAATGCTCTCCGGGTAACTCAAAACACGCCATACATAATGCGAACTTATGTTCTGATTTTATACCATTAAGAACGTATGTTCAAGTATTTTGAAGAGATTTGTGATATTTTTTCTCAAATAGTTTTACCCTGAAGTTTTCTCGATAAGAAAATCGCAAAGATTCTCGGTTGAATTTCTTCTCCCGTAAATGTCGATGGTGGCTCTTATGTCTTCAAGCCTGTCGGGATGTCTGAACAAAGAGAAAATTGCTTCATCGAGGGGGAAGGATTTGGTTGCATAGAGGGCAATGCCGTTGTTAAGCATGAACTCGGCATTTCTGACTTCATGTCCCGGAATGGGATTTGTCATGATCATGGGAAGGCCTTTGGCCAGCGCTTCGGAAGATGTTATCCCGCCGGGCTTCGTGATTACACAGTCGGCCGCATCCATCATAATATCGATGTGATTCACATATCCGTAGACGTCAAATCTTTTTTTGAGATTCTTTGATTTGATCTTATTGTACATATCCTTATTATTGCCGCAGACCACCATGGTCTGAAAGTCGATGTCCATCTTGTCCAGCATGGCAATGGATTTATCCATCTTGCCGTATCCCATGCTGCCGCTCATTAAGAGGACTGTAGGGAGATTCTCGTCAAGGTCGAGTTTCCTTCTGGCCTCCTTGCGGTCACTTCTCTCGGAAAATTCCGGTTTGATGGGGATGCCAATAGGCAGAAGCTTTTCCGGCGATATACCCTTTCTTATCATCTGGAATTCAAGAAGTTCATTAGGAAGAACGAAGTAATCCAGTTCTGATGCATCCTGCCACATTGGATGTACCGTGAAGTCAGTGACGACACCAACTGTCAGCGCTTCGGTCCAGTCCTTGGTCTTCATCGTACTGACAAGCATGGACGAAAGCACATGTGTGCAAACTATAATGTTGGGATCGTAAAGCTGAATGAATTTTTTCAGGTCCCAGGCAAACACAGTTGTCGTGGCCTGAGTGACTGACATTTTCTTGGAAGGCTTGTTCTTCTTTACTGCTATATTATACGCACGGGACGAAAGCCCGGGGAACTGAGAAGTACCCACGGAATACCCCTTCGAGACCAACTTGGACAGCCTGGGCTCTATATATTCATAGGCATCTATGGTTCTGCACTTGATGCCTTTGGATTCGAAAACATTCTGTATGGCTTCGCCGGTGGCGTGATGCCCCTGGCCTGTCGATATACTTAAAATCAAAGCTTTCATTTGGTCACCTGTCTTCATTGCTAGTTTTTGTCAATTTCTGCTTCCAATTCATCCAATGTGATATAGTCGCCTTTAGCAATATCCAGAAGACCTTCCAGCAGTTCCGCTCTCAATCCCATTGCAGTCAGATGCTCAAATTCTTCTTTTGTGATCAGTACCATATCCTTTGTTGTGTTTCTCATAATTACCCCTTAATCCTCTTCAATACCGAATATCTGCTGGATCTTGCACACTCCGGGGCACCTGTATTCCTTGTCCGGATCGTAATTGCTGGTGTCACCGAAAGCGAACATGGAAAAGCCGGCGAACCCCATAATGAATACTATCAGAGAGATTATTACTATCGAGCTTCTTTTTTTCATTTCAATACCCCCTCTCTTCTTTGATTATAACTCTTTCTGTTCCATTTGCAACTGATGGCATCCTCAGGACAAGCCGTGAGGCAGTCGCCGCATCTTATACATTCTCTGCTGTTTGGAGTGGTTTTGGTATCGATATGCCACTTGCATTTTTTCTGGCATGTGCCGCATTCTGTGCATTTATTTTTGTCGACTTCAAATCCGTACAGTGCCAGTGGATTGAATAGACCATAAACAGCCCCAAGTGGACACAAATACCTGCAGAATGGCCTATAGCTGATAACCGATAAAGCCAATACCAGCACCAATATCGTCATCTTCCACCAGAACAGGACGCCTATGGATGAAGCGATACCGCTATTGGTAAGTACAAGAGGTATACCTGCGCCGAAAGTCCCCGACGGACAAATGTATTTGCAGAAGGCAGGGGCTCCCAAACCTGTGGTGTCTACTATGAACATGGGCATCAATATGACAAATATTATAAGTATCGCATATGGTAAGTACTTCAGAAATTTATCACCGGGAAGTGTTCCTATTTTTCTTAAAAACGGGATCTTATAGATCAAGTCCTGCAAAAGCCCGAAAGGACAGAGGAATCCGCAGACGAACCGCCCGAGAAATGCGCCGATAACGGTGAGAAAACCGACAACATATAGCGGAAAAGTAAAGCCTCTGGCCCCGGTAAACACCTGCATGGCTCCGATAGGGCATGAACCCAGAGCTCCCGGACATGAATAGCAGTTCAGCCCGGGGAGACATGCAGCCTTGAGGCTTCCGGTGTATATTGTGCCTTTTGCGAAACCCACCAGATAGGCATTGGTCACTATTACGAACAATGCCTGGATTATCGTTCTTCTGCGGAAAGCTTTTTTTGTTGATTTTGATGATCTCCCGGCGCTCAGCATATGATCATCCGATCCCGATGCATTCCAGACAGATGGTTACAGCCTGGCGCATGACTTCTTCGGCTTGCCCTGAGGCAACACCTATCACTAACAAAACAGCTCCGGCCGACAATAGCAGCCATGGAATAGCCCTCATTTTGTCACGTCCTCAATTATTTTTTCCCACTCAGCTTTTGAGCGACTACCGATGTAGGGACCATCTATTACTTTGCCAGTGCTGTCGACGAAAAAAGTGGTCGGTATGCTGCTGATCTGATACGGCGTTATCATATCGATAACGATATCCTCGGAAACCAGCAGATGCCGGTAGTCAGCTTTCGTTTCTGCGATTATGGAATCTGCTTCTGCGACTTTATCGTCTATCACCGAAAGATCGCTGTTCTGCACATCCATAACTATTCCGATGATGCTGAAACCGGTACCCTCGTGCTCTCTGTATATCTCACCGAGATCGGGCATCTCGTCGATGCATGGGCCGCAGTATGTCGCCCAGAAGTTGATCATAGTAACGTCGTTATCTTTGAAAATGTTCTGATTCACAGTTTCACCGTTAAGCGATTCGGTGGTAAATTCGGTCAAGTCCTTTCCGCCGGATTCAGGGACTTGATCGCCGCTCCCACTGCCGCAGCCTGCCATAAGAATTAAAGACAATGCCAGAACAAGCAGCAGCCCGGGATATATTAATGTTCTATTATATTTGGTCATTCAAATTCTCCTTGAATAATAATCATTATCCAATTATATCTTATAGTTCATATATTTGTCAGGTGCTTTTAGGGATAAAAAAGGCCGCATAGATTTGCGGCCCGGTCATTAATCGATTATGTCTATTTTGGGTGGAATCGATGATCTGTCAATTATGATTTTTTCGTGCCGGACTAAGTCATCCAGTATTCCGTCAACGTTGGTGCGGGTGACGCCAGTCACATTGAAGCAGTCATCCCTTTCATAAGTTTTCTTGCCGGTATCCTTGAAATACTTAAATAAATCCTCTGCAAGTTTAGTCAATTTAATCACCTCCTATTAGAAGGAGTATACCGCAAAAGGTTTAGATTCAATCATAAACCTTTATTTTTCGGTATATATTTCGTCAGGACCCAGATCTCCATCTTCTCTAATGCGCCATCTGATTTTTTCTAGAAGATCAACCTCGCATATGTGTTGCCGGTGTTGCCCATTCTTAAATCTGAGTTAACTTGCATTCCGCTGTTATATCTTACTTCTTTCAGGCAAGAATCGTGAAATCCGCCGAATATATCCATTAAGTCCTGTATATCTGCACTTGTTTCAATAGTTTTCCACATGATGGATGCTCCTTATATTATTATATATATTACTTAATAGCTGATAATCCTGATGAAAAATTGTCTGGATGGAGCTTCCCATTCATCAGAATATACCTGCTGGATTTCTGAATCATAACTTGACTTTATTGCATCTTCAAATCCGGAATCCTTCGATTCCGATACGCTACAACCAACCATAGTCATCATGAGAACAACCAGGATTATTATTGTCCGTTTTGGCATATCAATAACCTTTTCTGCTGCACTATAAGAATTACTATTTCACTTTGTATCCTGTTTCATTTTCATCATATGCAATGACTTCCCATTTGATGTCACCATTCTCTATTTTGTATCCCAAAAGTATATCGCAGCCAATATGTCCGTCTCCTGCCCGGGCATATGCCATACTTCCATTGAGTATCGTTATTTCTTCAAAGTAAAATGTTCCTCCCAGAACAGCTTCCGAAGGTTGTTTCTCCAAAGTCAGTATACTTATATCCTGTCACAAAGTTAGCTCCGCTGCTATTGTCCTTCAGGATAGTCATAACGTTGCCCCTTACGTCTTTGTTGTAAGTATAAACTTTCCTTCGGCTGTTTTTGTATTTTGGTATACCCATTTCTGCTTGCTTCATTTTGCTTTTATACTTTTAATAAGTTGATCAAAAATACCTATCGCTACATCACTTTCCACATAGTGTATTTCAAACTTGTATATATTACTTGAATACTCTATTAGAACGGCTTGTCCATATGATTTCCCATCTTTAGTATCAAATAGTACTTTTTCAGTTTCATTTTCTATCCAATCCAATTTTACTCCATCAATATTATTATTACTCCACAATGATTCTTTCATTTCAGTAAGATAATTCCCTGCATATAAATAGTTATCATCATCTTCCGTAAATTCTTTTGTAATATTCTTATTATTAAAGTATTGGCTAATAAAAATTATATATTCAGGCTCATTTTGCGATGAGTTACTATATGTGTATGTAATAGTATCTGAATCATCCGCAAAACCTTTATATAACTCTGAGGATAATCTATATTCTAAATTTCCAATCGTATTTGGCGATTTAAAATCAGTACTATTTTTACACCCTGTAGAAAACAATAGTATTACCAATAACACCATGATAAAAATGTTGATTTTTATCCTTTTCATATTTTTCTCCATATCCATATAGATAATTTTTTTCAATTGCTTTCTATTTATTAAACAAGTTTTGTAGTAATTATCCAAGTTGAATCCTTACCAGAGATAACGCTTCCGTTAGAGGAACTTGCTAATGCCCTTATCCTTATTGAAATATTTGTATTTATTTTTTTATTTACTTTTTATATTTGTGTACATTCTTTTTGGCAGCGATATTGTCTTTTTATTGTGCCCAAAGGTTACCCTGATGGTTCAGTTTGTTAAAACTCTTTTGCGCCTTCAGCATTGTATTCTGAAATATATCATCAGCGTTGTCAATATTTTGATAAGACAATACTAAAATATACTTATAGACACCTCGCCGATATTTTTCGACAAACTCTTCAAATGTTATCTTATTGTTTTCCATGGGTGTATTATATCACCGCGTAATACAATGTAAACATTAAAAAAGGAAGGTATTCTGCATTGTTTCTAATGACATCCAGACCTTCACTGGTCAGGACTTCAACATTCCAATCGGCACTACCATCACGCCATCTTCTCTCGGCAATGAAGCCTGCGAAGCTGTAAGTACTACCATACATACAGGCTTAGGGCTTCCTGCTTTTATCATTTTATCTCTTAGTTTCAGAAGTGACTTTGCAGCAACATTGATGCTGCTTTTACCACCAAGCTTGATCTCAAATGCGCCCCATGCTCCATCTTCTTTCTCTATAATTGCATCAACTTCGAGGTTACTGTCGTCTCGATAATGAAAAACTCTTGAACTTATTGCTTCTGAATATATCAATAAATCCCGTAAGCACAACCCCTCGAATATTCCACCAAAAGTCTGCATGTCTTTTATTAAACTACCTGGATTGGCGCCAAGTGCTGCCACAGCAAGAGATGGGTCCGTAAAGAAACGTTTTGGGCTCGATAGTATTCTGGTAGTCGAACGTATTTGAGGATGCCATCCCGGGATTTCTTCCAAAAGAAATATATTTCTAAGATGTTGAAGGTATTCTGCCAATGTGCTTTTTGAAAATTCATCTGTTGCTTTATTAACTTCATTATGAATAGTCGCATTTTTAACTATTGAGGCATTATTCCTTGCCAGAGAAGCTAGAAAAAAACGAAATTTTTCTTTCTCCCGAATCCTAATTACCTGCATATCATCTGAATCAGCAAAGTTATTATTGATTACACTGTTAAGATAATCTTTGGGCAATTCAAAAGGAGATTCAATCTCAATGCCTAAATTGAGTGGCCAACCTCCCTTACAAGATAGTGAAATCAAATCTTCAACTTCTAGTTTCGAGCGTTTAGGGAGAACTTCAATTCCATCCATTAAATCCTTTAGGGATATGTCACCTGTGGAATCTCCAGATTCATAAAGTGATAAGGTTCTCATTCTCACAGTGGAAATTCTACCAATACCACTATGCAATCGACCTTTCTCAGGAGGAGTAACAGAACCTGATAGTAAAAATTGTCCTCTCTTCACATTCTTATCAACTGTAAATCTTACTGCATCCCAAATAGAAGGCACTACTTGCCATTCATCAATAGCATGGGGATATTCACCTTCTAAAGCTGTCTTGGAATTTATCTCGGCAAGCATTCTCGTTGTTTCATCCATGAGGTACGATACACTGTTAGAATGATTGAGCATAGTCCATGTTTTCCCACACCATTTCGGTCCCTCAATTGAAATTGCCCCGAAGGTATCAAGCAACTGCTTCATTTTTTTATCGATCAGCCTTTTTTTATAACCTTTTTCCGTCAAAGTCATAGTAACATTTCACCTTTCATATACTGGCTTAATAAGCAAACCGGTTCATTTTCGAATATATAACTGGTTCATTTTCGAATGCACAACTAGTTCATTTACGATATTGTATCATATTTTTGTAAATTCGACAATTTGTACATTTGCCGAAAGCCATTGTCATTATCCCGAAGGTTCAGTATAATAAGTCTTTAAAGAAAGAAGGGTGATGGTAATGAAAAAGATCAATAAATTAATGATAGCTAACAGGGGAGAGATCGCAGTCAGGATAATCCGTGCGTGCTACGAGATGGGTATACAGACTGTTGCCATATATTCGGAAGAAGACAAGATGAGCCTGTTTAGGACTAAGGCGGACGAAGCTTATCTCATTGGTGAGAATCTGAGTCCCCTCGGGGCATACCTTGATATAAAGCAGATCGTCAAGCTTGCCAAGAGAAAAGGTGTTGATGCAATACATCCCGGCTATGGATTCCTGTCGGAAAACGCTGAATTCGCAAAAGCCTGCGAGGAAGCCGGCATCAAGTTTATAGGACCAGATTCAGGTATACTTTCTCAGATGGGGGACAAGATCAATGCCAAGAATATGGCTATTGACTGCGGAGTTCCCACTATACCCGGGAGCAAAGCTCCTCTAGGGTCGGAAGACGAAGCTGTTGAGCTTGCTAATAAATACGGTTATCCGGTAATCCTCAAAGCAGCTGCCGGCGGCGGCGGAAGAGGAATGAGACTTGCTAATAACGACGCTGAGATCAGAGACGGATATTCAGCGGTCAAAAACGAGGCTCTCAAGGCTTTTGGAAACGATGATATTTTTATAGAAAAATATCTGGTCAACCCCAAACACATTGAGGTTCAAATACTGGGCGATGAACATGGCAATATAGTTCATTTATTTGAACGTGACTGTTCTGTTCAGAGACGTTATCAGAAAGTAGTTGAATATGCACCGGCATTCAGTGTGGATCCCAAGATCGTAACAGCTCTTCACGATGACGCCGTAAAAATAGCAAAAGCTGTGAACTATAAGAGTGCAGGAACAGTGGAATTCCTTGTTGACGCAAACGGCGACTATTATTTTATAGAAATGAATCCCAGGATCCAGGTTGAACACACTGTGACCGAAATGGTAACTGACGTGGACATAGTCCAGTCACAGATACTGATTGCAGAGGGACGTACACTGGATTCTCCTGAATTAGATATCCCGTCTCAGGACAGTATCCAAGTGAGCGGATATTCGGTACAGTGCAGGGTCACCACAGAAGACCCGAGGAATAATTTCCTTCCCGATACAGGTAAAATCACCACTTACAGGAGCAGCGGAGGATTCGGCATCAGGCTTGATGCGGGGAATGCATTTGTGGGTGCAGAGATCACTCCGTATTATGACAGCTTGCTTGTTAAGGTGACAACCCACGGCAGGACATTCCAGAGTGCCATCAACAAAGCCTTAAGAGGCATTGGAGAAATCAGAGTAAGAGGAGTCAAGACTAATATCGCGTTCATCACCAATTTGCTGACAAGCGAGACATTCCAGAAAGGCAAAGTCTGGACAAAATTCATCGACGAGACTCCTGCGCTGTTTGATATAGAAGCCTCCAAAGACAGAGGCACAAAAGTCTTAAAGTATATAGGCGATAAAATTGTAAACGACGGCGTAACCGAGAAACCTCTCTTTGATAAAGTCAGGATACCTGCAGGATATGAATCTGAACCGGAGATAACGGGACCGAAAAAGATTCTGGACGAACAGGGTCCCGAGGCTGTTGTGGAATGGGTAAGAAACCAAAAGAAACTCCTTGTCACTGACACGACTCTCCGTGATGCTCACCAGT
Source organism: Anaerovoracaceae bacterium (assembly GCA_031553035.1). Lineage (GTDB taxonomy): Bacteria > Bacillota > Clostridia > Peptostreptococcales > Anaerovoracaceae > JAVBLY01. Next base: position 64,614 of record JAVBLY010000003.1, read on the forward strand.
CACTTCTGGCTACCAGGGTAAGAACCCGAGACATGAGGACCATCGCAAGACCGACAGCTCATATACTAAAGGATGCATATTCCCTTGAGATGTGGGGCGGTGCCACATTTGACGTCGCCTACAGATTTTTAAAAGAATCCCCCTGGATGAGACTGGATGAGCTTAGGGAAAAAATGCCTAACATGTTATTTCAAATGCTGTTCCGCGGTGCCAACGCTGTTGGATATACAAGTTATCCTGACAATCTCATAAAGGAATTTATAAAAGAATCGGCAAGAAGCGGCATCGATGTGTTCAGGATATTCGACTCACTGAACTGGCTTCCCAATATGGAACTGGCTATCGACGAAGTCAGGAATCAGGGAAAGATCGCCGAGGGAACTATCTGCTACACAGGCGACATCGAAGATCCAAAGCGAGACAAATACGGTCTTGAGTACTATGTCAAGATGGCAAGGGAACTGGAGAAAATGGGTTCCCATATGTTGGCAATAAAAGACATGGCCGGTCTGCTTAAGCCTTTCGCAGCTAAAAAGCTTGTAGCTGCTCTTAAAGACGAGATCGGGATCCCCATTCATCTACATACCCATGACACAAGCGGAAACCAGATAGCCGCATACATGATGGCAGCAGAAGCAGGAGTGGATATCGTGGACTGTGCCATAAGCAGCATGTCGTCACTGACAAGCCAGCCTTCACTCAATGCTCTGGTCGGTGCGCTTGAAGGTCAGGACCGTGACACAGGACTTGATCTTATTGAACTTCAGAAACTGACTAATTACTGGGAAGATGTGAGGCCTCACTATATGCAGTTTGAGTCGGATCTCAAAGCTCCCAATGCAGATATTTACAGATACGAAATCCCCGGCGGACAGTATACAAACCTCAAGCCCCAGGTAGACAGTCTCGGACTTAAGGACAGATTCGATGACGTAAAAGAAAAGTTCAGAGAAGTCAACGACATGCTGGGTGATATCGTCAAGGTAACACCATCCTCGAAGATGGTGGGAGATCTGGCAATCTTTATGGTGCAGAACAATCTGACTAAAGAAAACATAACAACCAAAGGTGCTGATTTAAACTATCCAGATTCAGCAATCAGCTATTTTATGGGACTTATGGGGCAGCCTGAAGGAGGTTTCCCTGAGGATATCCAAAAGATCGTCCTCAAAGGCAAAACACCTATTACAGATAAACCAGGAGAAAGCCTGCCTCCTGTGGATTTTGAATCGGTTAAGAAAAATCTCAAGGAGCTGTCGGGAAGAGAACAGACTATCAGGTCTGCCCTCAGCTGGTCCCTATATCCCAAAGTGCTTGAAGATTATATCAAGGATAAGGAGGAAGAATCTGACATCAGCAGGATGGAAACATCTGTATTCTTTATGGGGATGGTCCAGGGCGAAACCACAGAACTTTCCATAGAAGACGGGAAGACACTTATGATAAAGTACATCGGTCCCCTTGAGATGAATGATGACGGAACTCAGAATCTGCTGTTTGAACTGAATGGTGTCAGAAGAGAAGTGGCTGTCACAGATAAAACCGCAGAAGTTAAAAGTGCCCAGGCTGTCATGGCCGATCAGGACGACAGGCAGCAAATCGGGTCAAGTCTGCCCGGTGCTATTTCTCAGATCAATGTGGAAAAAGGACAGTCGGTCAAGGAAAACGAAACACTGGCTGTCATCGAAGCTATGAAGATGGAAGTCAATATCGTCTCTCCAATGGATGGCAAGGTCAAGGAGATCCATGTCTCCAAAGGTCATAATGTCAAGGTAGGAGAATTGCTTATCACATTAGAATAGATGTAAGTCAAAAACATAATTAAAATTTTGTAAAGAAATCACCCTACCGCTATCAAAGCCATAGGATGTATGACGAGTTATAACCTATTTCTTATTGATTGATCCTCTCCTGTGAATAATATGCCATCCTGTTTTTCAGGGTGGTTTTGGAAAGTCCTAAAGATATCAATGACGCAATAACGAAACCTACTATGAACTGGAGGATATTGAATGGTACGCTGAATGCGGAGACTGCAAAATTGCCATAGATCAAACCGCCTGCAACATAATAACCAAACACCATGAAGATGCCGGAACCGGCCATTCCGAGAATTTGAGAAAGAGGCAGCGACATTTTCTTAGATCTGGCAAATATAATAGTAACTATTATAAGGATCAGAGGTATTGCAAGAGACCCGATCATGAGCCAGCCTTCGATTTTGCTGAGGAAGTCCCCGAATTCTGATGCCTGAGAGACTCCTGAACCTTCGACAAGAGCCGAAGCGTCCCGTCCGTGCTCATAGTTGATTATTGCCTGAACCACGAAGTTGAATGCCAGCCAGAATACGATGACTATTATGCTTGTCAAAATGAAGTGGATTTTGCTTTTGGAACTCTGATAAATAATAAGACCCAGAATCAATGCCATGCTGCCTTTGATAACAAATGTCCAAGGTGCCCAGTAAACATATCCCAAAAACAAATCGGCGAATGTGGATCCGAAAGCAGCAGCGATTGCGCCTCCCTTCCAGCCCAGGATGATGACAGCCAGAAATATCATGCTGTCTCCAAGGTGGATATATCCGCTTGTGAACGGGACGGGTATTGGGATTATTATTGTGATCACGGTTATGATTGCAGTCATAAGTCCCGTCATAACCAGCTTTTCGACTTTGTTGTTTCTCATGCGCTTCCTTTACATTTGAATGCACGAATAATGGTTCATGCAAGTAATTTAGTTTTTTTTGGACAAATTATTTAGTAATGTGTGGGTTTTCGTTATCCGGCACGACCAAGTGCACATTAATATACATTAACAGACACTTTCCTATGGTTTTTAATTAAAATTCCACACATTACTTCATTTTTTGACCAGAATTTCAGTTTTTTCTTGCATGATGGTATTGTCTCTCACGGTTTTCCTCTCAGAAACATCCACCATACTAGTCACTATCAGACTATTGCATAATACATTTTATGATAATATAATACTAATAAAGTGTATATAAATATATATGCAATTTATATTATTTTTGTATGTACAGTTTGACAGGAAAAAATGAAAGCGATAATACCGGAACTCAAAAAAAATGATGAAAAGCCTATATACATTCAACTTTATGACTACATAAAGGAAGGTATCAATACCGGCGATCTAAAAAGCAGTGAAAAACTCCCATCCATCAGAAATCTGGCAGGAGAGCTTAAGATAAGCGTGACGACTGTGAATCTGGCATATCAGCAGCTTTTGGTAGAGGGATATATATTCAGCAAGCCACAATCCGGATACTACATAAGCGACATCAGAATGCCGGATATTTCCAGGCAGTCTGAAACTAAACCAAGAGCGATAAATACAACCTCACCAAGTGGAGTCGATCTTGAAACATTCAAAACCGTTGTTGCCAGGGATGAGTCTCCTTTTCTCAATGACAGTGAGGCTTTTGATTTTGTAAAATGGAAAAAAGCCCTGACCAAGGTTCTGAATGACCACTCAAATCTGCTGCTTAGTGAAGGTAATCCTCAGGGTGAATATTCCCTCCGGCACGAAATATATCAATATCTCTACCGAATACGGGGGATCAAATCCAGATGCGAGGATATTATTATCGGGGCGGGTACACAGCAGATAACAGGCCAGCTTTCACGGCTGATACTTCTTGATGGTATTTCAGATCTGGTGGTGGAAAAGCCGGGGTACGATCCCGCCTACAATATTTTTAGTGATTACGGGTTTGCCCTTCACACCGCTAAAGTTGAAAAAGATGGAATATCTCTGGATTATATCCAAAAGGGCAGACGCTGTTCCATTTACACAAGTCCGTCAAATCAGTTCCCCACAGGCGCGGTCATGCCGGTTGGAAAAAGATATGATCTATTGCATCTTGCCAGTGAGAGTGACTCATATATAATTGAAGATGATTACGACAGCGAACTGAGATACTTCGGGAAGCCAATACCGCCACTTAAAAGTCTGGATAGAAGCGATTCTGTTATTTATCTCAGTTCTTTTTCTTCGACTCTTTTTCCGGCTGTCAAAATAAGTTATATGGTACTTCCCGGAAGATTATCCGACATCTTCAGCAAAATGAAAAATCAGTATACTCAAACTTGTTCGAAAACCGAACAGCTGGCACTTGCTTACTATATAGAAAGCGGAAGTTATCATACCAATGTCAGAAAGCTTAGAAGGCTGTACGCTCAAAAACTTCAGACCACTATTCATGCTTTTAAAAAATATGCCCGAAATACTATCAAGCTGATTCATAGTTCCTCTGGAATAAATATGCTCATTGAAGTGAACACCGACAAATCTACCATGCAGTTATTAGACATAGCCAACTCGATGGGTATCTCGACAGAACCTGTAATCGATGAAACCCGGGAAGCCCCATTACCAAGGCTGATACTTCATTTCTATAAGATCCCGCTGGGTCGAATCGAATCTTCCATAGAAAAACTGACACGACTCTGGGTGTAGACGCTTTGCATTAATTACCATAGAGTATTAGTATTAATTACTGTTACAGATCCCTTAGGGGGATTGTAGTTTCGAGCTTCCGCAGAGTCTAACTCCAGGATGCTTTCTCTGATCACATTAATTACGCCTTTATGAGTTACCAGAATTATATCTTTTCCAAGATTGCGGTTCTTCATGATTTTTTTTAGTTCCTTAAGGACTCGATACTTAAGATCATAATGATTTTCGCCGTCAGGATCCCTCTTATATGTGAGGATATTTTTGCCTCGCTTCTCATATTCTTCAGGATATTTTTCACGTATCTCGCTGATATATTTCCCATCCCAGTCGCCCAGGCTCATTTCCATGAATTCATCAGCTTCCAGAATGATTTTCTCATCGCTATCCTTCAGGAATCGGTCTCTAATGATCTCGGCACTTTCTTTCGCGCGGAGCAGGGGGCTGGAAAAAATAACTTTGGTATCCGGTTTGTCATCTGCCAGAAGCTCTGCGGCCAAACAAACTTCACTCCGTCCTTCATCTGAAAGAGGCACATCTACCTGACCCATAAATATCTTTTCTTTATGAAGCTTGGTGCTTCCGTGCCTTACGAGATAGAGAATGCCGTCAAATCCTGTTTCGTCCAGAATATTCTTTTTTAATTTGGGTGATTTTGATTTGTCAAAATATGCCAAAATCTCTTTGTAGTCTTCAGGTACATCCATATCAAGAACTACAGATTCTTCGTCAGTTTCAACTCGGTTCAATTTCTTTTCGTATTTGTTGGTGATGTCCTTAAGACCGTTTGGACCATCATGTTCAAGGATCTCATTCAAATATTTTGAGGGAATAATCAGCGGATGACCCTTTTTCCCTTCATAGGTCGGAACCGTAAAGCAGTCTCCCAAAACAGAAACTTTAAAACTTTCTTCATGGGAATCGTAGTCTACAAGTCCCATGTAAAGAGCAGTGATAAGATTAGACGGAATTAGGGGAACGTCAACAAGAAACAGAAAATAAAAGTCAAATTCACCTTTTTCAGACGCCTTTTTCAGACCTGTTTTTATGGAAGTGAACATGCCCTGCTCGTAAACGGGATTGAAGGCGATCTCAACATTTTCATCAGCGATGGCCTTTTCCAAAATTTCTCTGTTATGCCCGGTTACTACAACAATATCATCTATACAGGCATCCTGATTTGAATGGATAAGTCTGTTAATGGCGGAAACACCGTCAATCTCAAGAAGAGGCTTGAACCTTCCCATACGGGATGACTTCCCTGCCGAAAGTATGATTGAACAAATTTTTACAGGAGGTATTTCACCTTTATAATCTTCCATTATTCTGATTTATCAGCATGATCCACGCGAGCCAGTATTATCTCTGCTGCAACACTGATTGCAATCTCTTCCGGAGTTTCTGCTTTGATGTCGATCCCTATGGGCGTGTGTACGCGAGCGAAGTCTTCTTCGCTATATCCGTCGGCCATGAGCATTTTCTTGAGACTGGCAACTTTTCCTCTGCTGCCGATCATACCTATGTATGCACTTGGCTGCTCAAGAGCATCCTTTAGTACTTCGTAGTCACCCATGTGACCTCTGGTCACTATTATTATATAGCTGTTGTCGTCAGTTTTGATATCATCAAAGGAATGCTCATAGTCTTTAATAACTACTATCTCTTCAGCGTCGGGATATCGTTCTCTGTTGGCATATTCGCTTCTGTCATCAAGAATATATGTGGTAAAATCCACATATCTGAGTATGGGCTCTATGGCAAGACCAACATGACCGGCACCGAATATAAAGGCTTTGTCGACTCGTCCGAAGTCTTCGTTGAAGGTATCAGGATCAGATGCATCGATGTATTCGATGCTCACGTCAACATCCCCGCCGCATCTCATATCAAGCCCGCCCTGAGCATTTGGGTTGAGCACAAAGTGATGTATAAAAGATTTTTTGGTTTCCAGAACTTCTTTACAGAGTTTTTCTGTCTCGGCCTCCACAAGGCCGCCGCCGACGGTACCTACTTTTGTACCATCTTTTTTCATAAGGAGCCACGCCCCTTTTTTTCTGGGAGCAGAGCCGTGAGTGTCAACCACCTTGGCAATTACAAAATCTTCATCGGCTTCTATTAAATCTCTACCGAAATATATTACTTTTTTATTCATTACTTTCTCCTGTGATCTAACCCGATTTTTTTATAACGTTGTTATATTATATCATCAGTTCAAGAAGTTTGTAACTTTGATAATGCATCTTTATCTGCAACGACAACAAGATTTGGGTGCATTTGGAGTATCGACCCCTGTATCTGTGGAGTTACCGGCCCGGCCAGCACATTCTTAAGTGCTTCAGCTTTGTGTGTGCCGCTGACACATAACAGAACTATCTTCGCCTGTGTTATACCCTTTATCCCCATGGTCAAAGCTTTCTTCGGAACCTGACTTTTGTCACTGAAAAACCTTGCATTGCTTTCGATGGTTTCATCTGTGAGCTCCACACAGTGTGTATTTGTCATGAATGTATCCGAAGGTTCGTTGAATCCGATATGACCGTTGTTGCCCAGACCCAAAAGCTGAAGATCCATCTGTCCGAAGCCGTCGATTATCTTGTCGTATCTTTTGCATTCGAGGTCACTGTCTCTTGCAAGACCGTTGGGCAAGTTTGTGTTTGCTTCATCGATATTGATTTTGCTGAATAGGTTAGTCTTCATAAAGTAGTTGTAGCTCTGATCGTGATCAGGCGGCAGACCCACATACTCATCCAGATTCACAGATCTTACTTGTGAAAAATCCAGGGTGCCTTGATTAAAAAGTTTCACCAGCTCTTTATAAAGTCCTTCAACTGTGGAGCCGGTTGCCAGTCCAAGTACGGAATCCGGCTTAAGTGTAACCTGAGATGATATGACTGCAGCTGCTTTTCTGCTCATATCATCATAATCTTTCGCTTTTATTATTCTCATGTTGCTCTCCGTTTCTACTATTTGGATAATTCCAGGTCGACAAAAACAGAGATCTCCCAACTCATTTGGGGGATGAGTTGCATGCTTAATTGTTTTCGTCAGATCATGATATCATTAATAAAAGATATTTTTTATAGTATATACCATATGAAAAACTTTTGTAAATATGAAACTTACGTTAAAATCCTGATCCTTTTGGAATTCCTCTGTCGCCTACTTTATCCAGCCGTTTGAGCAGGCTGCCGCACGGACAGTCTCCCGGGATCCATCTGGTCATGTCGCCTGTTCTGTATCTGATCAGCGGCATGCCCTTTCTCGTAAGAGTTGTAAAAACCAGTTCACCGACCTGTCCTTCAGGCAGCACTTCGCCTGTCACCGGATCAATTATTTCAAACAGCAGGTCCGCTTCTCTCGGGTGATATCCTTCGTGGGCATCACAGGCCATAGCTCCGCCCAGTCCGGTTTCAGTCATTCCGTAGTGCTCGAACACCCGGCAGCTCCAGTTGCTTTCAATAATATTGACATTTTCTCCTGATACATATTCAGCGGAGAGCAAAACCGTTCTCATAGTTGGAATTTTGCCCTGAGACTTGTCGGCCAGCCTTGCAATAGCCGGAGCATTTCCAACGAGAGATGTCACGCCTTCAGTTTTCAAAATTTCTATGATCTCATCATCCTGACTTTCATCAGGCTTTGGATATCCGTATGGGATAACTTTCACCCCGTCCCGTTCAAGTCCTATCCGGAGAAGATCTCCTACAGAACCCGGTGTTTTGCAGGGCAGCAGCACCAGGAATGTGTCCTCAGGATTTGTCATTACCCGCATGCCGTAATGAAAATAGTCTATTGTAAGCTCCTGATCTGCCTCAGTGAAGAAGATCCTTTTCGGCCTTCCTGTGGAGCCGCTGGTGTCGAGGGTAACGATCCTGCTTATATCTCCCTGGGATACACAAACCATTCTGATCCCGTGCTCAATCAACATTTCCGGTGACGAAAACGGAATAGCAGACAGGTGACTCAGGTCATGTATATCCTTTTCAGGATCGATCTTCTTTAGATGTTCCTTATAGAATGAGCTGTTCTTTTTTGAATATGCAAGTATATCCCTGAGCTTAAAAAGCTGATACTCTTCCAGCTTTTCCCTGGTAATCGTATCAGCATCCTCTAATCCTATCTTTTTCTGTATCCAGTTATCAATAAACATCCAGTTTGTCTTCCAGCATTTCATAAAGCATATTATAGCAGTTTTCTATCATTACAGGACAGATCTCCATTTTCTTTGCCGGGTCATCATGAACAATATCTCTGCAGTTATAGCTTCCATATGCGTCATAGAACCAGTCCATAAAGTCTGCTCTGAGTTCCCGGTCCGCAGCTTTTGTGTCGACCATGTAAAGCATTGCCACCGAAGCCAGAAGGGTGCCGCAATTTTCACCGCACTCAAGCCCGTTACAGTACCCGCCCATGGCAGCTATCAGATCCTCATTTTCTTTTCCTAGATCCTCAAGGATCATTGCTGTGATTATTTGACTGCAGCAATATCCTTTGAGCTTGTATTCAAAAATTCTTTCACTTGTTTCCATATCATCACTCCGGCTTTTTCAGGATCAGAAGGAAGTAACCCAGTTTTTTATTATCAGATGATGCCTGACAAAAACATTCTTTTGACCCATCTTCCGGAACTGCTTCATCAAAGTATTTTTCCATTGAACCATGCTCCATGATTTTTTCGGCTACAAATGAATCTAAAGAATCTGATTTGTCTTCCCATAACTCAGTTACGAATTCCGTGTCCTCTGCACCTTTGATAAGTTCTTCTTTTATGAATGCACCTTCAAGCATAAATTCAGGCGGTATTTTTTTCTCAGCACACTGACCTTCTACTTTTGGTGTCTTTAGGGCTGTTTCTACTTCATCCATAGCCGCCTTGACTTTGTCAGGATCGGGGTCTTTATCATACAGATCGGTTATGATAAGCTTTCCGCCTTTTTTGAGAACGCAATATATTTCGTGAAGAACTTCCGTTTTCAGGTAAGCCACAGAGAAAACGCACTCCATCAGCACAGCATCAAACTCGAACGACGAAAACTCAAGAAAATCGGCCTCCCCGGCTTGAATCTTCAAGTCAGGATATTTTGAGTTTGCCTTTTTGATGATCTCCTTGGACTGGTCGATGCCGGTTACATCCATTCCAAGTTCGCTTACAAGAAAGTTCACCGTGTCACCTTCACCGCAACCGATGTCGAGAATCTTACTTCCCTTTTTTACTTCTGCTTTTTTGATTGCGTCCTTTGTTAAATCAAAGCCGCCTGGTCTTAATAGTCCCATTATGTTTTCCACTCACTTTCTATGCTTGTCTTTATTCCGCATAATTAATATATAATAAAAATATTATTTTCTATATATACTGTTGTATCCGCAGAACGGTATCAACCTTTCATCCTCGGTAAAAACCTGGACTCTGCAGCGCTTGAGCCTTTCGGCATCCAGATTGCTTTCGTCCATGAAGGCCATTCCCGAGATTGTGAACATATTGTTTCTAAGGTACGCAAGAGCCTCATCAAAACTCTGTGGTTCGCTGGTCTGTTCATCGCAACAACCGTCTGATACTTCAGTTTTCGGCGGTGTACAGCAGCCTCCGGCAGGCTCATCGCTCACTTCCCATTTATTCAGAACAAAGTCCCTGTCTTTTCTTACTATTTCCTGTGGATCCGGTTCACTGCAGCAGTCCAGCCCCGAGCCTTTCTGTTCATTTGTCATAAGGCTCTTTATGCTGCCGTCTCTTTCCCTTAAGAAATTGGCGCAAAAACAGCAAAGCTGATGTCCTGTGGAGATTGGAACCAGCTCTTCTCTTTTTATTAAGCCCCCTGACTGCTTTTCGATCTCTCTCATGACACTGAACATGGTGACTCTGTTTTCGTCATCACCTCCCGGGTGCCTTCCGAAAAAACTGACCGGCTGAAAATGTATCCCTTTGATTACATTAAGATTGTCGAGCATAAAGCTGATCATATCTCCGATATCTGACAAGTTTACATTTTTTACTATAGTGGGAACGAGAGTCACAGGTATGCGGGCCTTCCTGCATTCATCTATGGCTTTGAGTTTTATATCAAGAAGATTTTCTGATCTGAGAGCCAGATATATTTCATCCTTCGTTCCGTCGAACTGAAGAAAAACGGTTGAAACGCCTGCATCTTTAAGTTTATTAGCATACCCTTCTTCTTCAGCTATCCTTTTTCCGTTGGTATTGAGTTGTATATATTCAAATCCTTTGCTTCTGCCCATACTGATTATTTCAGGTAGATCGTCCCTTACGGTCGGCTCGCCGCCGGAAAGCTGTATATTGAAAGGTCTTTCCTCCCCAAGCTCTAGCAGTCTGTCATACTGACTTTCTATCTTTCCCAGGCTGGGATCCTTAGACGGATCTTCATTTGCTGATGCAAAACAGTACGGACATCTCTGATTGCATCTTTCAGTGACATCAAGAAGAACGCAGCATGCGGTCATGAGGTGTTCTTCACATGTTCCGCAGTGAAGCGGACACTCGCCCTTTTTCCCTTTTGTTATGGGCATTTTAGGAGGGACATTCACGGATGAGAATTCCATCCACTTAAGAAAGTCACCCTTATATTCTGATACCAGGGTGACAAAATCTCCATGTTCATCACAATGCTTTCTGAGAACTATGTCGTCATTTTGTATTACATATTCTGCATTGACAGGCTTATGACAAATTGGGCAGATACTTTGAACTTGGGATACTATTTCCATTTCTCGCCTTCCAGGATAAAGTAATCATCTATCTTCATCAGAGCAATTAAAAGCATCTCTTTTTCCTGATCATCCAGATCGCGAACTGCGGCTCCGACCATTGCCTTATGAAAACGTGCATGCTTCCCATATGCCTCTCTTCCTTTAGGTGTCAGCATTACTTTCATCGTCCTTTTATCAGTCTTACCTCTGAATCTTTTTACATATCCTTTATCGGTAAGTTTATCCATGGCGGTAGTAAGAGCCCCCACACTTATCCTTAAGCCTTCAGCCACCTGAGACATTGTTTTTGGACGCTCTCCGGGGATTTCACCCAGTACGTGAACCTCCGAAATAGTCAATTTTTTGTCCGATGTTTTGAAAATTGCTTTCTCTTCAATCTTGTATGCACTTACAAGAAGTCTGGAAAGTATTTCGTCAATTTGTTTCACCTTAGTGTCCAATTCTTCAACAACCATTGCACTCCCTCCACTAAAGCCCCGGCCAATTTTTTCTTTATGAAATCGCCTAAAGGGCAAGTCGAATAACTTATATGTAATTACTACCTACACTGAAATTATATCACAATAGTAATACATTTGCATATTGCCGGTAAGATGAAATATTTATGATCCCATATTCATTTTTTAACTATCTATAAATCATATTATTATCACTAATAATAACAATTATTTACAAATATATAGTAAGATAAATCATAGGGGAGGGGGAAAATAACATATGGATATTCTTGATAAAATAACAAGATTACGCATTGAACGAGATTGGAGTATGTATCGTCTGTCCAAAGAAGCCGGCATATCCCAGGCAACTTTGACAAATCTTTACAAGAGAGGAAATGACCCTACTATTCCAACGCTTGAATCGGTATGTAAAGCATTCGGGTTATCATTAAGTCAGTTTTTTAGTGAGGAAAACACTGCCGATTTGACTGAGGAGCAGCAAGAACTGCTCAGTCTCTGGCTCAAATTGTCGTCAGTGAAAAAACAGAACGCGACATCTTATATCCAAGGGTTGCTGCAATAACATCAATACTTATAAAATTTGAATCCGCCTAAGTGCGGATTCTTTGTTTTTTGTTTAAAAACAACGCATAAATACCGGTTATTATAAAATATTTGACAAGCTAACAGAACATACATTATAATATCCACAATGAGAAATGCTTAGAAGGAGTCCTTTTGTAAGAAAAGTGTTCAAGAGAGTCGGCGGGCGCTGTGAGCCGATACACAAGTAAGACAGAAACCTCGCTCCGGAGCAGAATCCCTGAAGGACAAGTAATAATTTATTATTACACAGGATTTTTTTCGAAGAACAAGGCGTGTAAGTGAATGACGAAGGCGTGTACACAGACGTACATAACTGAGGAATGAACGAACAACAACGCAGTTATTCGGAAAAAAGACAAGTAAGGGATTACGGCAGGCACCGTTATCATAGCCGAGAGTTTGTTGGAACTCAGCAAAGCGACCGTGTATTCACGGTAAGCAGGGTGGTACCGCGGTAAACATCGTCCCTGAAGCATAGCTTCAGGGATTTTTTAATTTCCAACAATCCCTGAAAAAGAGGAGGAATATAAAATGAGCGAAAAAATCACACCGGTAAAGATCTTCGACACCACATTGAGAGACGGAGAACAGTCCCCGGGTTGCAGTATGAACCTAAAAGAAAAGATCGAAATGGCTAAGCAGCTTGAACGGATGGGAGTAGACATTATCGAAGCAGGTTTTGCAATTTCTTCTCAGGGAGATTTCATCTCCGTGAAAACCGTGGCCGAGACAATCAAGGACTGCACTATCGCCAGCCTTTCCAGATCTTCTGAAAAAGATATCGACAGAGCCTGGGAGGCCGTGAAAAGCGCCGTAGATCCAAGGATCCATATTTTCCTTGCAACTTCTCCGGTCCATATGAAGTATAAGCTCAGGATGAGTCCGGACGAAGTCATAGAAAGAGCAGTTGCTGCGGTCAAACATGCGAGCAAATACTGCTCTAATATCGAATTTTCGGCAGAAGATTCAACGAGAAGTGATCTTGATTTTCTCGCGGAAGTCATAGACGGCGTTGTCAGAGCCGGGGCAACCACTATCAATTTGCCGGACACAGTGGGATACACCACACCGGATGAGCACTACGGATTTTTCACTACTTTAAGAGAAAAGTCCAGTGGCCTGAATAAAGTTAATATATCCGCCCATTGTCATGACGATCTTGGGATGGGAGTTGCTAATTCGCTGGCGGCTATTAAGGCCGGCGCCACACAGGTGGAATGTACAATAAACGGTATCGGCGAGCGTGCAGGCAATGCGGCTATGGAGGAGATAGTCATGGCGCTCCATACGAGAAAAGATATTCTGAAAGCAGATACAAAGATCATAACAACTGAAATCAGTAAATCATCAAGCATGCTCCAGAGGATCACCGGTGTGAAAGTCCAGCCCAACAAGGCAATCGTGGGAGAAAATGCATTCGCCCACGAATCCGGAATACATCAACACGGCGTGATGCAAAATGCCAGCACATATGAAATCATGACTCCCGAATCTGTTGGAATCAAAGAAAATAATCTGGTTCTCGGCAAACATTCCGGCAAACATGCATTATTAGAAAGGATCAACTCAATGGGCTATGAGCTTTCAGATGAAGAATTGCTTATTGCTTTCGAAAAGTTCAAGAACCTTGCCGACAAGAAGAAGCAGGTATATGATAAGGACATCGAAGCCATTGTTGCCAAGGAAGTGGTCCAAGTTCCGAGGACATTCACTTTGGATAACTTCGTTATCAACAGCGGAAATTCCATCACTTCGACAGCCGTTATCAAGATGAACAAGGAAGATAAAACCATAGAAAAAGTCAGCCGCGGCGACGGTCCCATCGATGCGGCATATAAAGCCATCGATAAGATCGTAGGGAAAAAATTTGCATTGGAAGATTACCAGCTGGATTCCATCACTGAAGGTGAGGATGCCCAGGGTGATGCTGTGGTCGTCATCAAAGGCGAAGAAGGCGCTCTTTACAGAGGCAGAGGTCTTTCCACCGACGTCATCGAAGCCAGCATCCACGCATATATAAACGCGGTCAACAAGCTGTACTATGCAGAAGGTGAAAAGCTCGCAGATAATAATAATTAGAATTCAAGTAGGAAGGGAGCAATATAAATGAGCAATGAAAAGAAAGCAATGACTATGACTCAGAAGATCCTTGCCGCCCACTCAGGTGAAGACTTCGTTCAGCCGGGCCAGTTTCTGGCAACAGATCTGGATATAGTTCTGGCAAACGACATCACCGGACCTGTGGCGATAAAGGAATTTAATAAAATGGGTGCAAGGCGGGTATTCGATGCAGACAAGGTCGTCCTTGTGCCGGATCATTTCACACCCAACAAGGATATCAAAGCGGCCGAACAATGCAAAGAGCTGAGAGAATTTGCCCAGTCAGAAAAGATCACGAACTACTTTGAAATAGGAGAAATGGGAATAGAGCATGCTCTTCTTCCTGAAAAAGGCCTTGTAGTCGCAGGCGACACAGTCATCGGAGCAGACTCGCACACCTGTACATACGGAGCCCTCGGTGCATTTGCAACCGGAATAGGATCCACAGATATGGCTGCAGGCATGGCTACCGGCAAGGCCTGGTTTAAAGTACCGGCGGCCATCAAATTCGATCTTAAAGGCAAACCTGCAAAATGGGTCAGCGGCAAAGATGTGATCCTCCATATAATAGGAATGATAGGCGTCGACGGCGCTCTTTACAAATCCATGGAATTTATGGGAGAAGGGCTTAAGAATCTCAGCATGGATGACCGTTTTGCCATAGCAAATATGGCAATTGAGGCAGGTGCAAAGAATGGAATATTCGCTGTAGATGAAAAAACCAAAGAATATATGAAAGCCCACAAGAGCAAAAAGGTCAAAAAGAATATCCGCGTATTTGAGGCTGATGAAGATGCTGTGTACGACAGGGTTTATGAAATAGACCTTTCTGAAATAAAACCGACGGTTTCATTTCCTCATCTTCCGGACAACACAAAAACCATCGACGAGGTGGGTGACATAAAGATAGATCAGGTCATAATCGGCTCATGTACAAACGGCAGACTTGAGGATATGGAAGTTGCCGCTAAGATCCTCAAGGGCAAAAAGGTAGCCGAGGGTATCAGATGCATTATCTTCCCCGGCACACAGAAAATCTATCTCGACAGTATCAAGCACGGATATGCAGAATCCTTCATCAATGCAGGTGCTGTATTTTCAACACCTACATGCGGACCATGCCTGGGCGGACACATGGGTGTTCTTGCTGCGGGAGAGAGAGCAGTGTCAACAACAAACAGAAATTTTGTCGGCAGAATGGGACATACTGATTCGGAAGTTTACCTGGCCAGCCCCGCTGTTGCTGCGGCATCAGCTATCACAGGAAAAATCTCGGGACCCGAAGAAGCGATGAAGATGAAGAAAGGCGGTAAGTAGCATGGGAAGAGCATTCAAATACGGAGAAAATATCGATACTGACGTAATAATACCGGCAAGACATCTTACAACTTCAGATCCGGCTGAACTTGCCAAACACTGTATGGAAGATCTCGACAAGGAATTCGCAGGCAAGGTCAGGAAGGGAGACATCATAGTTGCCGGCAAAAACTTTGGTTGCGGCAGTTCCCGTGAACATGCGCCTATAGCAATAAAGGGATCCGGCATCACCTGCGTCATTGCACCTACTTTTGCCAGGATTTTTTATCGAAATTCCTTCAATACGGGACTCCCCATACTGGAATCCGATGAAGCTTCAGAAAAGATAGATGACGGCGATGAAGTCACAGTAGACTTCAAAACGGGAGACATCAGAAATATAACAAAGAACGAGACCTATCATTCCGAGCCCTTTCCAAAGTTCATGACCGAGCTTATTAAGCAAGGTGGATTGGTAGGTTACGTAAAGAAGGATATTAAATAGTAAAGCAGAGGTAATTGAATTGAATTATAAAATAGCGATAGCAAAAGGTGACGGGATCGGCCCCGAGGTGGTGAATGAGACCATCCCTGTTCTTAATAAAATCGGGGAAAAGTTCGGGCATAATTTTGAGTTCACGGAAATTGCAGTAGGCGGGGATTCTATAGACAAAAACGGGGCACCTCTCACTGAAGAAACCGTGGATATCTGCAGAAAATCCGATGCTGTACTTCTGGGAGCAGTGGGAGGTCCGAAATGGGACGATCTCCCGGGTGATCAGAGACCGGAAAGAGCAATTCTGGGGCTTCGTTCCCAGCTGGAACTCTTTGCAAACTTACGACCGGCTATGATGTTCAAGGAACTTTCCGGAGCCTGCCCACTCAAACCGGAACTGACCGAAGGCGGACTGGATATCATGGTTGTCAGAGAACTTACCGGCGGTATATATTTTGGAGAAAAGGGAACTAAGGAGACACCCGACGGCACTATTGCCTTCGATGTTGAGCAGTACTCCGAAAGCGAGATTCGAAGGATAGCTATCGTAGCTTTTGATATGGCAATGAAAAGAAATAACAAAGTCACCAGCATAGATAAGGCAAACGTACTGGAAAGTTCAAGACTGTGGAGGCGAATCGTAAACGAAGTTCATGAGGATTATCCTGAGGTGGAACTTGATCACATGTATGTGGACAACGGTGCTATGCAGCTGGTGAGAAACCCCAAGCAGTTTGATGTTATCGTGACAAACAATATTTTTGGCGATATATTATCCGATGAGGCCAGTCAGATCACCGGCTCCATCGGAATGTTGCCATCGGCCAGTCTGGCAGTGGGAAACTTCGGTCTTTACGAACCAATTCACGGCTCGGCTCCTGATATCGCAGGCCAGGATAAAGCAAACCCCATAGCTACCATATTGTCAGCTGCCATGATGCTTCGGTATTCGCTTGGTCTGCTGGATGAAGCGAAAACTGTCGAGAATGGCGTCAGTGTATTTTTAGCTGACGGGTTCAGGACTCCAGATCTTCATGAGCCGGGAACAATGCTAGTTGGAACGAAAGAAGCAGGAACAAAAATCCTAGATTGTATTTAATTCAGTGCAAAAATAAATAAATGAATTTCCTTCTTTTAAATTGACATATAGGAATTATCTGATAGAATGATACTAACGGTTAATTTTTACAGTAAAAGTATTGACATTAACCCTAAAACAGCTTTCTATCCCCCCCTAATAAGACGGGCAAAATCATTACTTAGTAAAGATTTTGCCCGTCTCTATTTTTTGAATTATTATATGCAGAAAAACATTACATAACCGATTCAAATGTTCTCAAATTATTGTATCCAGTATGTTTTTAATATAAACTAATGTATTATGTTGATTCTTAAGATCAACAAAGAGGGAGGTTATGTAATTGAGAAAAATAATAAATACTGACAAGGCTCCGGCAGCTATCGGCCCCTACGTTCAGGCAAATGTATATGGTGATTTGATTTTTACTTCAGGACAAATCCCTTTAGATCCAAAGAGTGGCGAAATTATCGGTACTACAGTCAGCGAACAAGCCCACCAGGTATTCAAAAATATAGGAGAAGTTCTCATGGAATCGGGGGCGACATATGAGACCGTTCTAAAAACCACTGTGTTTATCCGGAACATGAACGATTTTGCTATAGTAAACGAAGTTTATGCACAGTATTTTACAGGAGATATGCTTCCTTCCAGATCGGCCGTGGAAGTGGCACGGCTCCCAAAAGATGTTCTGATCGAAGTTGAGACTATTGCGTACAGGAGATAACCATGATCGAAAAATTATTCAGAAAAGAAACAAAAGATGTAAAACCATATGTGGAAGGGAAATCGGCTGAAGAAGTCAAGCGGGAACATGGTTTAGAGAGAATTGAAAAGCTTGCTTCTAATGAAAACCAATTCGGCCCTTCACCAAAAGCCATGACTGCCATGGCAAAGGAGCTGAGTTTTTGTAATTTCTATCCTGAAAGTATGCCATTGGAGTTAACTAAAAAACTTGCAAAAAGATTGGGTGTAAATACCGCAAATATTGCTGTAGGCAGTTCCGGTGAAAGCGTCATACGTCTTATAAATCTGGCATTCATCAATGATGAAGATGAGATCATCGTAACCGATCCTACCTTTTCCATATATGAAAGTCAGGCAAAACTTCTTGGAGGGAAAACCATCAAAGTTCCTTTTGGTGATGACGAGGACTTTGATATTGATGGAATGCTGGGTGCCGTAACAGATAAGACGAAGCTCATGTGGCTCTGCAGTCCCAACAACCCGACAGGCAATATTGCTACACAAGATATGATAAACAAACTTGTAAGCAATCTGCCCGACCATGTGGTACTTATAATGGATGAAGCATATTATGAATATGCAGCTGTTTTTCCGGATTTCCCGAGTAACAGCACCGACTTAATAAATAATAAAGACAATATCATAATACTGAGAACTTTCTCAAAGGTATATGGGATCGCCGGTCTCAGGATCGGTTACATTGTATCCTCAGAACCTATTGTGACTATGATCAACACCCTGAAACTGACTTTCGAGATCAACCGTCTGGCGCAGGTCGCAGCAAGTGCTGCTCTTGACGATGAAAACTATCTTCATATGGTTACTTCAGAGAACAAAAAAGCCCTGAAAATATTGGAAGACTATTTTGATACAAAGGGCTGGGACTACTATGATTCCCGGGCTAACTTCATCTGGGTCGATACAGAAACCGATTCAAAGCTGCTATTCGAAGACTTACAAAAAAAAGGTGTTATAATCCGTCCAGGCTTCCTCTGGGGATGGGATACATGGATCAGAGTATCCACCGGAACGCCGGAGCAGATGGAATTTTTTACAGAAAAAATGGAAGAAATACTGGGATAAAATATGCGTACAGCTGCGAAAACAGCATTTTTACTTGCGATACTGACTCTGGGCTCTAAACTGCTGGGGTTCATTCGTGAGATGTTTGTGGCCAATTTCTACGGAGCCTCATATGTAGTCGATGCCTATTCCATTGCATCTTCTATTCCGGGAATAATCTTTGCAGGGATTCTGGGTGCTATCTCAACATCATTCGTGCCGCTTTTTTCAAAAAAAATGGAGCAGGAAGGAGAACTGGCAGCAGATAAATTCACAGCCCAGACACTGAATCTTCTTACCATAGTATCAGTGATATCATCTATTGTCGGCATAGTTTTTTCGGATCAGATCGTCTGGATCTTTGCCCACGGTTTTGTTGAGCGTCCGGAGACATTTGCTATCGCCTCATATTTTGTGAAGGTAACATTCTCTTTTACTCTGTTCACAGCAACAGCAGGTATTTTTGATGCTTACTTAAAATACAAAAACGTTTTTCTGTCCACAACTATTGCGGGATACAGTGTTAGCATCTGCGCTGTGATCTTTGTATTTATCAGTCATTATACGAGTCCTTACTATCTGATATTCGGTATCTTTGTCGGTAACGTCGTAAGGTTCTTTATTATATTATTCATTGCCAGGCACAAAGGGTACCGCCACAAATGGGATTTTCATATAACTGACACGGTGAAAGAGATATTTTATCTTGCTGTCCCTGTCTTTATTGGCTCTACTGCCGGGCAAATAAATGCATTTGTCAACCGAAATCTGGCAGCCACACTTCCTGAAGGAAGCGTAGCAGCAATAAGCTACAGCGATCTTCTCATCGGGCTCATCACCGGAGTGACGACAATGGTTGTGGCGACCGTGCTTTTTCCAAAGCTTGCTCAGGCATTTTCCCAAAAGGACATGCCCAGATTTTCAGGCATTTACAATACAGGAGTGAGTATACTGCTAATTATCGGCATCCCACTTTCCATAGGAGCTATGCTGTATGGTAAAGACATAATCCAGATTATCTACGAGCGTGGAGCGTTTGATCCACATGCAACGACTTTGACCACAGGAGCATTTTTCTGTTATTCCATGGGGCTGGTATTCATGGCACTGAATCCATTCCTGATACAAACTTTCTACAGCATGCACAACACCAAAACTCCCAGAAATTACGGCCTGATAGTCATAGCAGTAAATCTCGCTTCTAATCTGATACTGGTCAATTACCTGGCCCATGCCGGATTGGCACTTGGCTCAAGCATAGCATCATTAGTGAATACGGTTCTTCTTCTTTATGCCATCAGGAGAAAGACCGATATAATCCTGATGGCAGGCACATGGAAAAAGAATTTTAAAATATTATTGTCGGCAGTTATTGCCATTGGGGTTTCCTACCTTTTTTATTACTTTGTAGGGGGCACCGTGTGGATGCCGAGGATGGTCCTAATGGGACTGGTAATCATCATTGCGGCATTGATATATCTGCTTTTACTCAAATTATTCAAAATTGAAGAACTTGTTCACTTCAGGGAGATTTTCAGAATCAGCCAATAAAAAAGTACCCTTCCGGATACTCTTTGTTCATTTATTTCTTTTCGATTTTTTTGATCCGCTTCTCAAGGTTCGGTCTGCTGAGCCAAATCTGGGTATCGCAGGTAAGGCATTTGAGTCTGAAATCCATGCCCTTTCTTAGAACCTCAAAACGTTTTCCGCCGCAGGGATGGGGTTTCTTTAGTTCGACTATATCTCCAACATCTATGTCCATCGGCATATTACTTGTCCTTATTCCTTATCTTATTTCTGATACGCCCATATACGGCACAAGAGCTTCAGGCACTCGGACTGATCCGTCGGCCTGCTGGTAATTTTCAAGTATAGCAGCAACAGTCCTTCCAACAGCCAGGCCCGAGCCGTTTAGTGTATGGACAAATTCCGGCTTTTCCTTGGGTCCTCGTCTGAATCTGATACCCGCTCTTCTGGCCTGATAATCCTCGAAATTACTGCAAGAGCTTATTTCAACATATCTGCCGTAACTGGGCATCCATACTTCAATGTCATATGTCATGGCCGCAGAAAATCCAAGATCTCCACTTGCCAGCATCACCACTCTGTATGGTATCTCCAGTATCTTCAGAACTTTTTCTGCTGCAGCAAGAAGTGATTCCAGTTCATCATAGGAATCTTCAGGTTTCGTAAACTTGACAAGTTCCACCTTGTTGAACTGATGGACTCTGATGAGACCTCTGGTATCCCGGCCGGCTGAGCCTGCTTCCTTTCTGAAACAGGGCGTGTAGGCTGTGTAAAGTATTGGAAGCTCGTCACCATTAACGATCTCATCTCTTAATAGATTGGTTAGAGGTACTTCCGCTGTGGGGATCAGGAACATATCCTTGGCAGGAACATGGAACATGTCTTCTTCAAACTTGGGAAGCTGCCCTGTTCCTGTCATTGCATCTCTGTTGACCATAAATGGCGGAAGTATTTCGCTGTAACCATGCTGCTCAGTGTGAAGATTCAACATAAAATTGATGACTGATCTTTCCAGTCTTGCACCAAGTCCCTTGTACACGCTGAAGCGGGCACCGGCTATTTTGGCAGCTCTTTCAAAATCCAGTATGCCAAGATCTGTTCCGATATCCCAGTGGGCTTTTTCTTCAAAGCCTGTCTGTCCGGGATCTCCGTGTTTTCTTATTTCGACATTGTCACTGTCATCTTTGCCAATGGGGACTTTGGGGTTGGGAGTATTGGGAATGCCTAGAAGTACGTCCTTCAGACGAGCCTCGACTTCATCGACTAGCACTGATTTTTCTTTGACGGCCTCAGACAAGCTCTTCATTTCCGACATCAAATCGGTGGTGTCCTTGCCTTCCTTTTTCAGTTTGGGTATTTCCTTGGACTTGGTATTCTGCTCATATTTCATTGACTCCATCTCACCAAGAAGCTCTCTTCTCTCAGTGTCAAGTGCCATAACTTTCTCAAATCCAAAGTCGCCCTGACCTCTGGATTCCACCGCTTTTTTGATCTCATCGTGATTCTCTCTGATCTTTTTAATATCAAGCATCCCGAATTTACTCCTTATTCCTATAAAATATTTTTCTTATACATCAGATAGCTGTCCTTGAGAAGTCTCTCTTCTCTCTGCATTTCGATCTGCAGATTAGAAGCATCTTCAAATTTGCCTTCCAGAAGTGCGTTCTTTATTCTCGTCAGAAGACACTTCTGCTCCACATTATCCTTGCCTAAATATAGTCTGAGATCCTGTATCGCAGTCCAGTTCATGATATCTGCTTCATTGCAGTCCTCGTCTGTATGTAATTTGACGCACTCTCTTACAAGATCCATGGTATTTAGGATAAGTCTGCCCTGAAGCTCCATCGCCCACTGCTGCAGTATGGCCGTTGAGTAGGAAAGGAGGAGAGTATCATCAAAGACATCTCCCTTCTTGAGCATCTCAAGCTTGTCCGGATACTTCTCAAATGCAGCAATATTTTCATATACAGTTGAAGGGAACTCCCCGAACAATTCTGTTCTTTCTTCCTGAGTATATTCTTCGAACACATCCCGCTCGCTTCTGTACACTCTGTCTTTCTCAAGATAAAAAACTTCTTCTCCTTTTTTCTTGGAGAGGATACTTAAAAGTTCATCCCCCCTTTTTTCTGCCTCAAGTGTTGCATCTATTCCATCAAGCATGGCAAGATATGAGGTCGCCATAACCAGATAAGTATTGCTCTTTGGATTGGGTGATCTCAGTTCTATCCTCGTTGCCAACGGATTTTCTGAATCTCGAATAAGCCCTGCAAGCACTGTTCTGTTCCTGGACGGGGCCTCGGTCGTATGTCCAAGGGATGTTACAGTACAAACCGGTGCTTCAAATCCGACTTTGAGCCTCTCAAGAGCATCGTTGGTTGCGGTGACGAACGGGCTGACAACTTCGTAGTTTTTAAGTAATCCCATGACTGCTGCAAATCCGATAGTGCTCAGATAATTATCGCCCATCTTCTTCGGTGAGAAAAGATTGACCCGCTTGCCGCCTCTTAAAACTGCCGCTATTCCCATGTGGGTATGCTCTCCGCTTCCGGCAACACCGTCTATTGGCTTTGCATTGAAAGATACTTCAAGACCGTACATCCTGAAAACGTCTTTGATTATATATTTGATTATCAACTCATTGTCGGCAGCTTGAACAGCATTGTCATAAAGCCAGTCTATCTCAAGCTGTTCCATTATATGACTGTATTCACCGGAATTACCCAGCTTGGCCTTTATCCCACCGACTTCTTTATGGCCCATTTCGACTCCAAACCCGTATGCATCAAGAAGAAGGATAGTACGTTCAAGAGCTGTTCTTACATGACCTCTCGTCCTTTGCCAGTACTGCTCCTTTAGCTCCTGTGACGTTGAAAGCTGTTCACGATCGCCTTTGTCCTCCGGCGTTTTCACCCAGAATTCCAGCTCAGTTGCACCGGTAAGTACAATATCATCGATGTCGCTGACGGAATCTATAGGAAGGTCGTCCAGAGCGTATGGATACTTTTCCAGAAGTTCCAGCATATGCTTCCTGAAATAGTTTACAGTGTTGGTCAGTATGGATCTGGATCCGACTTTTGAAGAATCGTTATGCACTAAAAACGATGGAATCCTTAAAGTACCTATGGGTAACGATGTACGACTGTCAATGTTTTTAAAATTATAATCTACATGCCAGTTGACATTAAGGTCAGGTACTATGTCAACCTTGGCATTGTTGATTGCTGCTATTTTTGGCAGAATTACACTGGAGCCGTCGGTCTGAACGCCTTGTTTCAGAAAGGTCTCAATGTCCTTTTTAAAATATTCTACCGGTATCTTCTCGTCAGTATCATGACCCCCTATGTCAAGACCGACCATGGACACGAACTTCACTTCCGGATGTTGAGTCAGCTTTTCAACTATTTGTTTTGCGCTGTGTTTATCCTTTGGGATAACGAACAACATTTTTTCCAGCATTTTGCACCACCCCTTTTGATGTTTTGAATTAAATGATTTAAATATGAAGGCAGTCTCACAGTCAAGCGAGACTGCCCATATTAATAATTTTGGTTAAAACTTATTCTGTAGTTACATTATCTTCGGCTTCGCCGGCAAGCTGGGTCAGATAATCCTGGACCTTAGCCATTTCTTCTCCGTACTTAGCCCAATCGCCGCTTTCCTGCGCTTTGATCGCCGCATTATATGCGTCGTTGGCAAGACTTACAAGCTCTGCCTGTGAAAGTGCCGCTTCTCCTGCACCTGCTGCACCGCCATCAGTATCTGTTACGCCGCCGTCTGCGGGTGCTTCACTTTCAAGGAGGTCTCCGGTTCCTTTTCCGAACATGGAATCAAGAGCTCCGGCCAGTGTTGCTTCATAAGCGATCCTGTTGTTGTAGTAAATGATTACTCTCTTTACTTCGGGAAGTGATGAATTATCGGCTTCAAGATAAACCGGCTCAACATACATGATGGATTCCCCTATTGGAATTACAAACATGTTGCCTCGGCTGTACTTGGCGCCACTCTGCTGCCACAGTGAGAACTCCTTGGATATGGTAGTATCCTGGTCGATCTGAGCCTCTATCTGCATTGGTCCCATTACTACCTTGCTCTTGGGGAATTTGTACAGTATTAGATCTCCGTATTCTTCGCCGTCGTTCCTTGCCAGCAGAAGTCCCGTCATGTTCTTCTTGTCTTTCGGTGTATAAGGTATGGAATTGATAAATTCAATATCCTTTTCACCGGGAAGTTTCATGATGTAGTACTGAGGTTTCATTTCAACTTCTTCTGTTCCGTAGATCTCATTTGAGATCTGCCACAGGTCCTCACTCTGATAGAATACCTTGACATCGTTTACATGATATCTTTCATATATCTTTGCCTGAATGCTCAGCATTGTGCTTGGATATCTGATATGGGCTCTGAAGCTGTCCGGCATTTCCTCGCCTGACTTGAACAGTTTAGGATATATTTCTTTTAAAGTATTTGCCACAGGATCGGAATCGTCAACCAGATAATAATTTGTGTTGCCGTTATATGCGTCAACTACTATCTTGACTGAGTTTCTTACATAATTAGCATTGCTGTTCTGCGTGTCATACGGCTCTGAATACGGATAGTAGCTGCTTGTGGTATAGGCGTCTATCATCCAGTAAAGTCCGCCGTCTACTGTTACGACATAAGGGTCTGAGTAATCAAGATAAGGCATTATCTTCGATACTCTTTCCTTGATATTTCGGTTGATAACGATCTTTGAATCGCTGTCGATATTTGATGAAACCAGAAGCTTCATACTTCTCTCCTTGATAGAGAAAATAAGTCTGTTGAACCAGTTCATCTTTATTCCGGCATTTCCGTCATATTCGCTGTAGACATTGCTGTCACCTTCCGGATAATCGAATTCCTGCTCATTTGTATTGACCATTATATAGTTATTGGCAAGTTCACCGAAGTAAAGTGCCGGATTATCGATCTGGATCTCGTCGATCTGAGATTCAGGCGGAATGTTCTTTATCAGCATATCAGGCTGACCATTTGCCGTGATCTTGTCAACTCTTGATAAGGTGACACCGTAACCATGGGTATATTTAAGATGCATATTGACCCATGTGTCTTTGATCTTTGTTTCGTCTATCTCTCTTGCAGAGAGGAAAACTTGAGTATATTCACCGTTAACCATATATCGGTCGACATTGACATTATTGAATGAATAATACTGCCTGATAGCCTGAGTCTGATTATAGAATTTCTGGGCAGGATCATAATCATTGATCCTAATATTTTTAATTGTGCCCATATTGGCTACGACATCTTCCTTCGTCAGATTATCCGACGATGCAAAGGATTTGACTTCAACATTTTCCAAATCATAAGCATTTTTCGTATATGTCATGTTGTAATCAAGATACTTGCTTTCTTTAGAAAGTTCATCCGGTGTTACGACAAGCTGCTGAACAATAAAGCCAACGCCCATACCTAACACACCTATAACCAGCATCACAACAGGTACGGCAAGAATTGTCTTGAATTTTTTCTTCGACATGCCGATGGCAAACATAATAGCTGCAAGCAACGACAAAACGATCAGTATACGATACATCCATAATGTTATGTGGATATCTGTATATCCGGCACCGAACAATATATTGCTCTGCGTGTAAAGGAGATCATACTGTCTCAGGAAAAAGTTGACGCCCACCATCAAGAAGAACAGTATACCGATGATGGTCACCTGTTTTGACGCTATGTGGAGTAACTCCTGGAAGTCGAATGTCCCTTTTGGTTTAGGTTGTCTTCTTTGCCTCTGACCTCCGCCTTTCACATTAAGTCCCAGTTTCTTTAGTAGTTCCTCGATTGGATTTGCAGCTACATTATCGTCGTAATTCTCAAAACCGTCTCCACCTACATCATCCTGCTGGGGCGGGATATCGATTTTCTTCGGCGGTGCCATGGAAAGCAGAAGAAAATAGTAAATGAATGATAAAATGGCGAAAACTATGATGCCCATTATCAGTATCTCATTCACGTCCTTGATGAATTGAAGTTTGAATACATAAAACGATACATCCTGATTGAATATTGGATCCTTCAAATCAAATGTGGTGCTGTTTGAGAATTTAAGAGCCTCAAACCAAAGCCTCGTCACCGATATGTATGTCAAAATAAAACCGGAAATTGCCGCCAACGCTATGGAAATCCCCGTAAGCGCTTTTTTGTTCACCTTGTCGGCAGCCACCTCAGTCCTCTTGAAATACCCTTTTCTTACACCCTGCAAATAAATGAAACCAAGGGCCGTCAAAATAAGAAATACAGGAATTCCGATCTTTAGCTGGGTAAACAATTGCTTGAAGAAAACACTTGTATATCCAAGTTCCTTAAACCACAGATAATCGCCTATAAAACCGATCAACGCGGCAAAGATCACCAGAAGAACGAGTACAACAATTATCACTACTGCCAGTACTTTCTGTTTACCTTTCAAAATAATACCTCCTAACAACACACTACCTGATTGCTCAAATCCTTTCTTTACACTTTATTTGAATTTGAGCGCTATATCCTCTAGCTTCTCTTTTGCTTCTGCCGGCAGGGCATCTCTGCCACCTTTGAATTCTTCTCTGGATACTACGAATTCAACACGTTCGTCCATCTGCCTTTTCAGCAAAGCTATATAATCCTTGTCTCCAAAATTCGGAATGAATCCGTCGATATCAACTGTCTGCATTTCACGGAGCGGTCCAAAATCTTTGAAGTTCGCAGTTTCGTCAACGATTGATTCGATTATTCCTATAGTGACTTCCTTGGGAATTTTCTTGTCAAGGAAGTGACCTGTATTTATAATATAACAGTTTACGCCGCTCTCTTCAAAGAGAGCCTTGAATTTTTTGTAATCTTCTACAAGTGGATATGTCCTGAACGGGTTCGCATAGGGTTCAAAAACAAGTGCATTCTGGTCAACACCTTCTGCCAGCTTTTCGGCTGACGATCTCTTTGTAGCAAGGCATGCTCCCATGACCGACGCCAGTACAGGATCGCTTATTTTGAGAACCGGAGGCAGCGAGCTGTCTTTCATGAGCCAGACTATGGAGTTGATAGGCTCGTCCATTTTATCCACTCTGTTTGAAGCCCAGAGCTTGGACTTGATCGCACGTCCGTTTCCGTTTCTGATATCTTCGGTTACTATTACTGTTTTACCCTCTTCATCCAGAGTTGCTCCGCAATTCTGGACTGTCAGCAGGAACTTATTGTCCGGAGATGTCAGAGGATAGTCCTGAGTCTTGTCGAAATATGAAGGCTCAAGGGCAACTGTAGATCCGTTTTCCGATGAAATTATATATGCATCATCGTGAAGAACAGTCACGTCATATTTATTATCGTGCTTGGCATGTGTCAGCGTGGATTTGCCTGAACCTGAAAGTCCGAAAACTCCAAGCACGTGTTTGTCGCCGTCTTTTCTGACCATTCTCTTGAGTCCGCCGTGGCAGGAAGCGTATCCGTTCCTGTTTGCGATGCCCCATGCCAGAGTCAAAGTGCCTTTTTTATGTTCTCCGAAATATCTCATGCCCAGTAGGCATGCACAGTTATGTTCCGGATCAAAATAAGCCAAACCATCAGGGAATTTGGGATGGACATAATCCGGATTTGAAAAAATGAATATCTCCGGTTCGTCTCCAACAGGCTTGCTGCCCGCGTACATCTCATCGTAAGCATCTGTTCTGTACTGGAAGTTGAGAAGCCAGTTCAGCATGGTATTCTCGTATGTCTCGGGTACAAGCAGGTTGGCTTTGATGATAAAGTCTTCGTCAAGTCCGATATAGGATTCTGCGTGATACATTGTCCTGTATCTTGAATTGTATACAGCTTCCCTTAAGACCTTGGCGATCTCTGCCTCCTCGATGCCTTTTTCTCCCAAGATGACTCTTGCGCCCGCAAATCTGCCGACAGTTTCGCCATCATTAAAGAGAAGTATCTTTGCTCCTTCCGGAAGACCGGTCTCTTCCGGTCTGTATATGGGCATGTCGGTCTCGATGGTCCCCGTAGCATTCTTTGCCATATCATATACTTCCTTAAGATCGCCTTTCTTCACAACATTGTTGCCGTAAAAAGCAGTCTCAATGGTAGTTCTTGACATAGAAAACGCCCTCTTGCCCTGGGTGATATCTTCTCTTTTGTAATTGGATGTTGTTGACATTTTTATAGCCCTCTCACATAAATAAAAAATCTATAGTGCAACGTAAGTCGTAATGAGAAGTTCGTCCGACTTCGTTTCCAGTTCGTACAATTGTTTGATAGTTGGATTCTTTTTTGTTCCGTCTTTATTGATTATTGTTATCTCTTCTTTGGTCCACACGTAGAACTTGTTGCCGTTCTGACGGATTTCACCGATAGTAAGAATGTCATATTGAACCGCTTTACTGTCTTTTGGAAGCTTCTCCTTTTCCAGGACTTTCTCCGCCTCGCTTCCGGTAACCACATAATCAAACACTTTCCTGTCTCCTGAATTGAGGTAATCTACCCAGGCGGAGTTAAATCCGATAACCGTTTTGACGGCTTGCTGATCAAATAGGATGTCGCCGTTTTTGGATGTTTTCCAGAAGTTATTTTCGATGGGCTGAGAATTATTTGCACCAACTATCTTATAACTTGCTTTTTCATCGTATCCAATGTCATCGCCGTAGGCAAATTCTTTGATATTTCTGTTCTCAGACTGCTGAGACTTTATCAATGCCTCATAATCCTGGCTAGGTGCCACTATCTTGGGTGTATCCGTATCTCCTGAGTTAGCTGAGCCTGTCACTCCCAGAACTGATTCCGTAAGGTTATTGAGCATAATGCCGATACCGGAATTCGGAGCCATCTTCATTACCATGATTCCGCCAAGCAGAATAAGTATGATCACAATCATCACGATGAGGAATGTTATCAGCTTGTTGCCCCGCTTCGCCTTCGGTTCTTCAGCCGGTACATCATTTTTTGGAATGCTCACTGATGCGGTCGGTGTTACCGGAACTACCGGTTTTTGTGGCTCTTCTACCTTTGCAGGCTCGTCTGCCTTTGCCGCTGTATTAACGTGAGGTTCCGTCTTCTCAGGACCCTTAACTTCAACCTTAGCAGGCTCTTCCACAGGTGGTTTTACCTGAACGGTCTCTTCCTTTTTCTGTTCAACGGCTTTGGCTTCCGGTTCGTCATCTTCAAGCTCAAATGGGAAAACAACCGGTTCATTCACTATTTCGGGACCGATTATTTTTTGTTTTTTCGGTTCTTCGGGTATCACCTGTTTCGGAGTCTCCCGCTTATCCTGATCTGCTATCTTCTGTGCACCTGTAAAGCTCTTGCCGTCTCCTGGAGGCAGATCCTTTAAGAATTCGTCTTCGTCTATGGACTTTGAGCCGGGATCAAATGTATCTGCGGCAATTTTGAAGGTGGCTTTATCAGCACCATCGTCCCCCTTTGCGAAAGGGGAAGCAAATGAATTATCGATCAAAGCAAATTCTGATGATTTCACATGCGCTGCGGTTTCTTTAGGTACTTCAGCTTTTATCTCTTCTACTTTAGGGGGTGCCGCTTCATCCCCAATCGGAGATGCAAACGATGTGTTTAACATGGCAAGACCTGCGATACGCGGCAATTGAGATGCCGCATCGTCTTTCACCTGCTCAGGTGTCGGTGCTTTTGGTGTAGCCGGGATGACCGGTTCAATTGGAGTGGCTGGTTCAATTGGCGCGACCGGCTCAATCGATGTGACAGATTCATCTGAAACTACCGGTTCAGCTGGCACATCCAGCCCGGAAACCTCTTCTCTGAAATCTTCTATGTGGTATTTCTTTGTTGCATCGATTGGAATAGTAGACATCTTTGAATTGCTGTACTTGACCAGTTCTTTGTCAAGAAGTTCCTGAAATTCTTCATTTCTCTTGTTAAACTTGAACAGGGTTTCATCTTCCTCTGTTTTTTTCATGGAAAAAGGTTCATACCATTCGTCGGTAATGGGCTCATCTGCTTCTTCATCTTCGGAAAAAGTCGGCGTATTCGCTATTTCATCAGGATCGACAGCCTCCTGCATCTTTTTTACAAGAGGAACATCCTTGGGCTTCTCCCATTTAAAGTCGATATCTTCCGTTTCTTTTTTCTCTTCATTTGGAAAGTCCTGAATGTTCCATTTGAAATCAAAAAGTGGTGTCTTTATATCATCGGTACCCGTTGGCACCGCGTCGTTTCTATCCCTGTTTTCCGATTCTTCTGTTACCGATTTTGGTTCAACAGACTCTCCACAAACCGAACAGACCTTATCATCATCTCCTAGCCTATTTCCGCAATTTTTGCAGAACATATTTCTCCTCCTTCAAGTCGAATAATATAGTACGGTTAATTATATAATAAGATGAGGATAAGTTCAATGAAAAGACTTGAATTGTCCTTTGTATTCTTGGGAATAAGGTCCTCTGTTTTGAGTCATTTTTATCTGCATTTTTGTTGACAATAAAATACCCTCATGGTAACATACTTTATGTGCCTGGAGGTCGAGACTTCAGGGCACCAAGAGAAAGTTCGGCGGATCAAAACCTCCGCAGACCAGAACTCAAATATGCACCGTTAGCTCAGCTGGTAGAGCACCTGACTCTTAATCAGGGTGTCCGGGGTTCGACCCCCCGACGGTGTACCATTTTTGAAAAAGCAGTAACCCTCAGGCTACTGCTTTTTCAATATTGAAACATGATTATTACCAGTTACGTCTAAGTAAAGGTTAGCCTGTAGGATGCGACTGAACAAAAAGTTATGAACCTTTTTCCTGCAATGGTGGCGATTAAGTAAAATCTGACCAAAATATCCAATTTAACTACTTCTTATCCAAAATATACGGAACCGAAACTACTGCGATATTCCGGTCATGCATTAATTTTTGTCTGATCGCAAATGCAGTCTGGTTATGATAGACATTTTTCCATGTTTTCGGAACGATGAACTGAGGCATTACAACTGTGATCATGTCACCGGAATTGGATTTATGTTCCCCGGATTCTATAAAATCGGTCAGTGTACCAATTATGTCCCGGTGGGGAGAGTATTTTACGATGAGGGGGATATTTATATTGAACTTGCTCCATTTATCCAATATTTTTACAGATTCATCCTCGTCGATAGACACGTTCAAAATCACGATGTTCTTGTCATAAACCATATATCTGGCGTAGTTGATCGCCTTTAAAGATGCTTTGTTGAGTGAGCTTATAAGAACTATCGTGTGCTGGTTCTCATTATCCATTTCGGCATCGACTCTATAATCCTCCGGCTTTAATCTAAGTTGCTTGATAACGTTTATATAATGTTTCTTTGTTATCTTCATGAAACACACCAGTATCACAATGAGAAGGAGTGTGATCCAGGCCCCGTCGAGCATCTTACTGTAAGCTATTATGATGACCGTTACGATGGTCATCACGGAACCGATCCCGTTGATGATCGCCTTGTGTATTCTCCCTGCATCTTTACACCTGATCCACTTTGTTAACATCCCCACCTGAGACAATGTGAAAGAAATGAATACACCGATTGCATATAGGGGCACTAATGCATGTGTATCCGCTTTGTAGATTATAACCAGCAGGCAGGATATGATGCTTAATACGATGATTCCGTTGGAATATCCAAGTCTGCCTCCTCTGGCACCGAACTGTCTTGGTACATAGCCATCCCGGGCAGTAAGCGACAAGAGCATAGGAAGCCCGGCAAAAGCAGTATTGGCTGCCATGACCAGTATGATTGCAGTTGCTACCTGGATGACATAATACATAAAATTATCACCGAATATCTGTCCGGCGATTTGAGAAAGTACTGTGACATCATTATTTGGTACCGCATGAAAAATCGTGGCCATGTAGGATGTTCCGCCGAAAATCAGGAATACAAATAATGCCAGTAAACCCAGAACTCTTTTTGCATTTTTCTGGGACGGTTCTTTGAAATTAGGGATGGCGTTGCTGACTGCTTCAACACCTGTAAGCCCGGCGCACCCTGCGGCGAACGCTCTTATCATGAGGAAAAAAGTAATGTCACCTACAGCATCCGGTATTTGGAATTCTGGATCGGGCTGAAACCCGAGGAAATTCACTTTTACAAAGCCGACTACAATCATTAGCAGCATGGAGAATATAAATATATATGTTGGAAGAGCAAAGATTCTTGCCGATTCTCTGACGCCCCTCAGATTACCGATGGTCATGAGAACGATCAGAAAAATGGTGATCGGAACTTTATAAGGTAGCAGGGCGGGTATGGCTGAAGTTATGGCCGCTGTTCCCGCCGTAGTACTTACGGCAACAGTGAGAATATAACCGATAATCAGCGATGCACATGCCACCAGTCCCGGCATTTCCCCCAGGTTTTCTTTTGCAACTGTATATGAGCCCCCGCCATGAGGATAACTGTCGATAGTCTGCCGGTATGAAAATACCAAAATCAGAAGCAGCACGATGATGGCGATAGCGGCAAAAAACATGTCCCGATATGCCATCATTCCCACGACCGGCACCAATACCCATAAGATCTCCTCCACCGCATAAGCGACCGAAGATATGGCATCGCTGGCCATGATAGGAAGACCCCAGAAAACATTGAGTCTTTCCCCCTGCAGCTCTTCATTTGGAAGCGACCTGCCAATTAAAAACTTTTTGAATTTGTGAAACATCGTATCATCCCCTGCTGGATCGTCCCTTTAGATCCCCTTTTTATATTATTTTAACATCCATTATTGTAGCACAGAGGAATTGTAATTTCTATCGATATTATGTGCATTTTAATGAAAGATGAAATATAAACTTTTACGCTGATCAGCGCTCTTCGGCCAGTCTATCTACCAATTCAACAAGCTTCTTTTCATATGAGGCGATTCCAGCCAGAATGGAAACCTTGCAGGCTTTATTAAACAAATTCAAATGCTCCTTTGCTTTTGCGGCATCCTTTAAAAAAAAGACATGAATATGCATACATAGTCCGCTGCTCACTGATCTCCGAGCGGGTGACTTTTATGTGTTTCCTGAATTCTTTGGAGTAGAGGCGGTCGATTTCTTCCTGACGGCTCTCGTTAATGATTTCATGAAACAGCCGCGACCCATCGCCCCATTAGTATCTTTATCCATATTAAACAGGAAAAAACCATCACTGGGCATATCTGTATGATATTTGCGGCTGTTTTTCCCATAAGTTCCCCCTGTAAGGTATATTGGTGCATTATTACAGCTAAACGACTAAGTTTATTGTAACAAAATGCGAGGCATAATGATAAAATAAATATTGTAACCTTTTTGCTTTTCATTCGTTTTCATATCACAAGGGGCATATATGCACAGAGATTTGATAGAAGAACTTTATAGAAAACATCACAGCTCGGCATTTGCCTACGTTTTTTCTTTATGCGGGAACAAAGAGATCGCAGAAGATGTGGTAAGTCAGGCTTTTGAAAAAGCAATCATCACCATCGATGACAGTGTCCCCAATTTCAGATACTGGCTTCTGAGGGTATGCAGGAACCTCTGGATAGACCTAAAAAGGCGTGAGAAAAAAATTGCCGGAACACCTGTAGATGAACTTTCCATAGAGGCAAATGATGACGTGCCTAAAGATGTTATGCGCAAAATGGAAAATGCTGAATTGTACGAAGCTATTGAGGATTTGGACGGCCCCGAAAAAGAAATAATAGTATTATTCTATTTTTCAAATGCCAGTATAAAAGAAATCAGCATGCTGACAGGTATAAGCATTACAAATACAAAAGTAAAACTGCACAGAACGAGGCTGAAGCTTAAGAAGAAAATGGAGGATCAGAAATGAGCTTTAATGAAATCTACAGAAAATATAAAAACAATACAGCCAGCGATAAGGAAAAACTGCAGGTCATGGAGGAACTTGAAAAATACAAAACTCTGACTGACGATTACCTTGACGAGCAGTCAGTCGACTTCAATACAAAAAGCCAAAATGACAGCAAAACCCAATGGGATATCAACGAAGATGAAGTAAAAACCATTAAGAGTAGAGAAAAAACAAAAAATGTCAGGCTCGTACTCATTTCAGTCATTATAGTATGCCTGTTATTCCTCACATACAAATTTGCGGCGGTACCTTTCCTGAATAAGTATGTGCTGTTTGGACCGGAAACGTATACCATTTCAAAGTCTGAATACTTTTCCGACCTTCAGATAGAGTTGGAGACTTTTACCAGTCTGCATGCTCCGTTTGTTAAAATAGCAGGAATTGGCTGGGAATCAACGGGTCTTGGTAAATACGACCTGACACTTCAACTGGTAAACCGGGATGACACATCAAATCACAAATATGAAAACGGCTACATAAAAAACGGAAAAGTAAAGCTTAATCCATATTCTGAGACGACCATGTTCCGGGCAGGATACTTTGATTTGAGAAAAAATGATTACTCACAAAAAGAAATCGATGAACATAATAAAGCAGAACTTAAAAAACTAAGTGATCTTGAAAGTGATTTCACCGCTGCGAGAACGACGATCACCTTGAAAGATAGAATGGATATGGGCGTGCTGGCAAAGTATATAAACAAATATGACGATCTTACATTTGAATGGGCAGCTATCGTTCCCAGTGAATTAGGGAATATCGCTCCTTTATTAGGCATGGATCTTGAGGGCAGCAATATGATGATATCTCCGGAGGACAAGGCAAAGTACGGTGACTTTCCCGGATTTACAGAAATAGAATACACAAAAGAAGGTTTAGAAAATCATTTCACTAACATGCTGGAATTCCAAAAGAATAATGAAGATTTGGTAAGCAGGATCGTAGATATGAACGAATTCAGTTCAGTCTGGTACGATGGGGTCACCGAATATATCGATGGAAACGGAGTAGAAGCCTACGGCCTAGTAATAAAGGGAAACCCGTTGGCTATTGCTGAGTTTTATAAAGAAGTTCCGTGCATCGACATCACTGTCAGAGATGTCATGCTTGATGTTGAATGAAGGAATGAACAGCTTATTCAATAACAGCAGTTCGAAATAGTCTTATGCGGTTTTTTTCTTGAAAATTCCCCAAACCCTGTCGCGTATAAATGCTACGCAAAAGACGATCAGGCTGGTAATCAAAAATGCTATGATAAAATAAATAATAGTTATGACAATACCGTCATAAGCACGATCTTCCAGTAATTTGGGTAAATCGATAATAAACGGCATCTGCAGGATCCATGGATGGATACCAAGAAACAGCAGTGAATTTCTTCCTACAAAGTCAAATACCCTGTTTACGGTCTCTCTCGCAAACAGATAGATGCCTCCGATTGATACCAAAGGCCCGATGAAATAATAAAACGACGTGATATCCCACATGTCACCTCTTCCCATCTGCATGAGCCGAAACCCTATTACAAGCGCAATTAAAGATAAAAACGAATTTAAAAGTGGTGGTTTATTTGGCTTCTGGTTGCTGACTCCCTCCATCTTGTCAATATCAGATGCGATTCTGCGCATTAGAAATCCCATAGTCATAAAAAACAACGCAACCGGCCACAAGCTGAGGAACCAAACAGAAGATACTGCTGTTTGACTTAAAACATTCTGGA
Organism: Anaerovoracaceae bacterium; assembly: GCA_031553035.1. GTDB lineage: Bacteria > Bacillota > Clostridia > Peptostreptococcales > Anaerovoracaceae > JAVBLY01. Next base: position 100,736 of record JAVBLY010000003.1, read on the forward strand.
TTGGAATGGAGCAAACTGCCAAGGCAATGGCAACCGCTGTCAGTACGCCCTTGCTCTTTATTTTTGTTATAGGATAGAAAAGTAAAGACGCAAAGAAAAGCGCATGAATAAACCAGAGTGGAGACGGAACTACCGGGCAGTCATATAGATATTTTCCTGCAAGCAAATATGCTCTTACAAGTTCTCCCCAATCAAAGGTAAAGCCAAATAACGGCATTTTCATATAATATGCATATATCGTTTGTGTCCATAAAAATGAAAGGACAAAAAAGATGGTGTAAGGGAGCCATAAACCAGTAATCCGCTTCACTAAATAACGAGGAAATTTTATGGACTTTGGAGTGAACAGATATCCATTTATAAAGAAAAATAATGGTACGGCCGTAGTTATAATATAAGCCAGGAAACCATACCCTACCATTTCCTGAAGCCCTACCATATGGCTGATGAATATAAGGATCATGCCAATGCCTTTGAGCACATCAACATGGGGATTCCTGCTATTGATTGGCACACCATGAGAATTTGTCAATGTATCCGATTCATAATTTATTTCAGTTATTGTTTTCTGTTTCATGTTGTTTTCAGCTTTCTAATAATTAAAAATTGGGGGAGAAAAAACTTTTCATTTTAAATTATACTTCTGTCATAAACATTCTGGCAACACCCAGTTCGCCGGGGCTTTTGGCCGTAAACTCGACAGTATTGCCATCGATCTGTCTCGCTCCCGGATAAAATGATGCACGTTTTGCGTATTTATGTTCTTTGAAGTTTATAACCAGCGGCAGCAACCTCAAGAGTCATCTGCCTGCATGCGGCTTCATAACCCTGACCGCCGTAATTCACTTCACTCCAGCTTGTCACGCCTGTAATGCCTTCAAGATCGGCACTTATATATAGTTTCATCTGCTTAACTCCTTTTCAGTTTCTTTACATTATGTGTTTCTATTGTATTAAAATTTTTAATTCATAGCAAACCTATGATACAATTTATCTGTAAATAAAACGAATGAAGCAGATTGGAATTCAATATGAAACATAATCGCAAATTATTAGCTGTCATACTTATACTTATTTTGTCTGTCACTTTTGCCGCTTGTGGCAATTCGGAAGACGGATCGTCCGATAAGAAGGTCGACGATACCGCAGGCAAAGCAGTCGATATCGACATCAGTTTTGTAGGGGATATCATGACCCATCAGCCCCAGATCGACGGCGCCAAAACCGGTGACGGATATGACTTTAACAATAACTTCGAATATATCAAAGATTACATTGAAATGTCGGATCTTGCTTTATGCAATCTTGAAACCACCTTTGCAGGAAAACCATATACCGGATACCCTGTCTTTTCCGGTCCAAGCGAGCTTGCAGGCGCCATAAAAAATGCAGGTTTTGATGTTGCGGTAACGGCAAACAATCATATGCTGGATAAGGGAAAAGATGGTCTGATAAAGACTTTAGATGTACTGAATGAAACCGGTATCAAGGCAACCGGCACCCGATCGACTCCTGAAGAAAAAGACTATCTGGTCACCAAAGTCGACGGAATCAAGGTGGGAATAATTGCAAGCACATACGAAACATCTAAGGTTGGTGGTCAGCGAACAATGAACGGTACTGCCATGACTGATGAATCAGCTCAGCTTATCAACTCATTCAGCTATGAAGATGTAGATGAAGACCTGGCTTCTTTTAAAGAGTCAATAGATAACGCAAGAAAAGATGGCGCGCAGGTAATAATTGCATATCTCCACTGGGGAGAAGAATACGAAAAAGAACCTAATGATCATCAAGTATCCATTGCCGAGAAAGTCGCCGGGTTCGGAGCTGACGTCATATTTGCATCTCATCCCCACGTTCTTCAGAAAGAAGATGTTGTCACTGTAGGCAAAGGCGAAAATACCAGGGCTGTACCCGTTTTTTACTCTATGGGTAATTTCATTTCCAACCAGAGAACAGAAACTCTAAGCAACCGATATACCGAAGAGGGAATCATAGCCCAGGCCAGAATAACCTATAACACCGGCGACGATTCTGTTACAAATATTGAAACAGGATATATCCCCGTCTGGGTCGAAAAATACAGCAGCGGAGGCAAGAACAGATACGCCGTTATTCCGCTGATCGATGACTATACCAGCAACTCTAGCCTTAATGAATCGGGGCATGTGAGCAGAGCAGAAACTGCCAGGTCTGATATTGAAGACCTTCTTGGAGCACCTAAGAATCTATTCGAGGGTAAGTAAACAATTCTATATCATATCCGTATTTCACTAACATAGTAAAGTACTACTATATTGATTGAATATCATACTTTTATGGTATAATTAACAGTATGATATAAAATGTATTACAAATATTTTTGGAGGATCAGAAAAAATGCAAGTAGTGGGAAAATGGTTTGATAAACTTGATTTCGACGATAATATAGCCGGCATTATGCTCGATATGATACCAGTAGGTGTCCATGTATGGAACCAAAAAGGTGAAATGATTGCCAGCAACAAGGAATGGCTTAACATATTCGGACTTAAGACTGTAGATGAAGCAAATATCAATTTTTACAGGCTTTCTCCTGAATATCAGCCTGATGGCGGAAATTCAAAAGAGAAGGCGGAAGAATATATAAAGCATGCTTTTGAACACGGCTATACTAAGTTTGAATGGATGCATCAAACTTTGGATGAGAAGACCCTGATCCCATCCGAAATAGTTCTTAACAGAACCGAAAACAATGGCCAGACATATGTAATCGCCAGCATAAGAGACCTTACAGAAGAGAAATTATATGAAGAAAAGATACATGAGGCGGACGAGCGCTCGAAAGTCATGCTTGATGCGACGCCTCTGTGCTGTAATTTATGGAATAAAGAATTCCACAACATCGACTGCAATGAAGAAGCAGTTAAGTTGTTTGGACTCAAGGATAAACAGGAATATCTGGATAGGTTTTTTGAATTATCTCCGGAATTTCAGCCTGACGGAATGCTCTCTGAAGAAAAAGCAGCAAAGTTCATAAAAGATGCATTTGAAACCGGTTCCTGCAAATTCGAATGGATGCATCAGAAACTTAACGGCGAACAGATACCTTCGGAAATAATTCTTGTTCGTGTTACATACGGAAAAGACGATGTGGTCGCCGGCTATACAAGAGACTTAAGAGAACAAAAGGAGGCAATGGCACAACTGAGAGCGGCCGACGAAAGAACAAAGGTCGTCCTTGATGCAACACCAATGTGTACTAATCTCTGGAACAAAGATTTTGAAAACATCGACTGTAACGAAGAGGCTGTGAAGTTGTTTGAACTTAAGAATAAGCAGGAATATCTGGACAGGTTCTTTGAATTATCTCCTGAGCTTCAGCCTGATGGCGCACCATCCAATGACAAAGCGGCAAAGTACATAGCTGAAGCATTCGAAAACGGATCCTGCAAATTCGAATGGATGCACCAGAAGTTAAACGGAGAGCAGATTCCCGCAGAAATAACTTTGGTAAAAGTAAAATATGGCAACGAAGATATGGTGGCCGGCTACACCAGAGACCTGAGGGAAGAAAAAGAAACCATGGCCAAACTGAGGGAAGCGGATGAAAGAACTCAAGTAATGCTGGATGCAACACCTCTTTGCTGTAACCTCTGGGACAAGGATTTTCACAATATAGATTGTAATGAGGAAGCGGTCAAATTATTTGAACTCAAAAACAAACAGGAATATTTGGACAGATTTTTTGAATTGTCTCCAGAATATCAACCTAACGGTGAGCTTACAGAAAAAGCTGCCCAAAATAATATCAAAACCGCATTCAATGAAGGATTCTGCAAATTCGAATGGATGCATCAGAAGCTAAACGGTGAACAGATCCCTGCCGAGATAACATTGGTTCGTGTAAAATACGGCGATGAAGATGTGGTTGCAGGGTACACAAGAGATTTGAGAGAACAGAAAGAAGCAATAGCAAAACTCAGGGAAGCAGACGAAAGAACTCAGCTGATGCTGGATGCAACACCTCTTTGCTGTAACCTTTGGAACAGGGATTTCGAAAACATAGACTGCAACGAAGAAGCTGTCAAACTGTTCGAGCTAAAGGACAAACAGGAATATCTGGATAGATTTTTTGAATTGTCTCCTGAATATCAACCTAACGGCAAACTTACAAGCGAACTTGCCATGGAAAATATTAAAACAGCTTTTAACGACGGATATGTCAGATTTGAGTGGATGCATCAAAAACTCAACGGCGAGCAGATTCCTGCGGAAATTACGCTTGTAAGAGTAAAGTATAAAGACGACTATATTGTTGCCGGTTATACCAGAGATCTCAGGGAGCAAAAGGCCATGATAGCTGATATGCATCGTGTTCAGGAGGATCTGAGGCTGGCAAGAGATAAAGCTGAAGAAAGTGCCCAGGCAAAGAGTGATTTTGTGGCCAACATGAGTCATGAAATCAGGACTCCCATGAACGGCATCCTCGGAATGCTTCATCTGGTCATGAAAACCCAGCTAAGTGACAAACAACAAAATTATCTCCGCAATATGGAAATGTCGGCAAATAATTTGCTTAGAATAATCAATGACATCCTCGACTTTTCAAAGATAGAGGCAGGCAAGCTTGAAATGGAAAAGACCTTATTTAAGGTCAGTAATGTGATCGAAGAAATAAAGTCTATGTTCGCCCCAAGAGTCAAGGAGAAGGGTCTGGATTTCACCGTAGACTTCAATAGCAATGATGACGGATATGTGTTCGGGGACTCTCTGAGGCTGAAGCAAATTCTCATCAATCTCATCGGAAATGCCATCAAATTTACTGACGAGGGACAGATCACCATACATGTAAAAAAAGTCTCGACAGCAAAAAAGAATATCGAATATGAATTCTCTGTTGAGGACACGGGCATCGGCATGAAAAAGAAGCAGGTAGATGCTCTGTTCACTCCTTTTACACAAGGCGACGCTTCAATTACACGAGAATACGGAGGAACAGGTCTTGGCCTTACCATAAGCAGAAACCTTGTCGACATGATGAACGGCAGGGTCTGGGTTGAAAGTGAATATGAACACGGCTCTACATTTTATTTTACCGCACTTTTCGAATCTTCGGATGATATCGATATCAAACCTTACAGCAACAGAAATGTACATCCCAGTTCAGAAAAACAGTTTGAAGATGAGATGGCCAGCGGTTATATCCTGCTGGTAGAAGACATCGAAATAAATCAGATGCTGGCAGTAGAGCTTCTCGAACTTGCGGGCTATACTGTTGATGTGGCGGCCAACGGCGTAGAAGCCCTGGACTTCCTAAAGAAAAATAAATATGACGCTGTCCTTATGGATATCCAGATGCCTATCATGGACGGCCTCACAGCAACAAAAAAGATAAGGGAAAACAAAGATCTGCAGGATCTCCCTATCATAGCTATGTCTGCCAATGCCATGTCGGGAGACAGAGAGCGAAGTCTGGAATATGGCATGAACGATCATTTGTCCAAGCCAGTGGAACCGCAGGCGCTATACGATATTCTGAAGAAATGGATCAGAAAGTAAACTACAATCACTTACCCTTAAAAACAGGATTACGTTTTTCAAGAAAGGCCGTCACAGCTTCGTGATGGTCTTCTGTTTTGGCAGATTCAACGAATAGCTTTCCTTCAAGCCTTAGATATTCTTCATAGTCGTGATAGAAGATATCATAAAATATCTGTTTCTGACGTGCGAAAGCACCAAGGGATCTTGTTTTTAAAAGTTCGGCAAATTCGATAGTATCTTTTTCCAGAGATCCATCCTCTACGAGAATGGTCGCCAATCCCAGTCTCAGGGCTTCTTCACCTTTGACCGGTTTGCTGAGCATCATTAATTCGATAGTTTTGGCCAGGCCGACTATTTGATATAGATGGTACATGCTCCCCGAATCGCCGGACAACGCCACGTTGCCGAATGCGGTGATAAGAGAGCTTCCGGTTGCCATGATCCGAAAGTCGCATGCAAGAGCAAGAGCGCAGGCGGCCCCTGCGGCAACACCGTTGATCATTGCGATGACCGGCTTAGAGCATTTTTTTACTAGTCCCGTCATCCTTCCGGCAAGAGCTGACAGGTCAGGAGTAATAAAGTCAAAAGTTGCCATTGCATTTATATCACCTCCGGATGAAAAGTTCTTTCCTGCACCGGTTATTATTATGACCTTCACATCCCCATCCTGCTCGCACTGCGTTAGAACATCGATTACTTCCTGAAACAAATGCTCATTGAAAGAGTTATTTGATTCGGGACGATCCAGAGTGATGATTGCTATACTATCTTCTACTCCAAGTGAAAGCTCTTTGAACATATGTGACCTCCTTGCTACAAAAATCATTCTATTCCATTTCATATGTTCCTTCAAGGACGAATACCGTTTCCTCACAAATATTCGTTGCGTAATCCGCTATCCTTTCCAGATGGGCGGCTATGAAAAGGAACATTATGCTCTGCCTGGCTTTATCCCGGCTGTCCTCTGCAATCATAAGAAGCTCATCATAGATATCTCTGAATATCTCGTCGATTTCCTCATCTGCTTTCCAGACTTTGCGTGCCAGCCTCAGGTCTCGGTGTATATAGGAGTCGATGGCATTCTTCACCATTCTAGATGCCATATCCGCCATCCTTGGTATGTCGATCAGATCCTTGATATATTCCTGATTCTCCAGCCTGAGGGTGTATTTGGCGATATCCTCACAGTGATCGCCTATCCTCTCCAAGTCGTTAATTATCTTCATTATGGATATTATATATCTCAGATCGCCGGCAACCGGCTGCTGCGTAGCCAGGAATTTATAACACATATCGTTTATGTCATCCTGGATATCGTCGATCGCTTCATCGCCCGCAATGATCTTTCTGGCGAGCTCTCCGTCCTTGTCTTTGAGGCTCTTTATGGAATCGACTATTGCAGATTCCACCAGTCCGCCCATTCTTATGACCTCACCGCCTATATGTTTCATCTCATTTTCCATTGTTGGTCTTGCTGCCATTTTAGTCTCCTTTCTATTTCATCAGCCAAATCGGCCGGTTATATATTCTTCTGTTTTGGCATTTGCCGGGTTGGAGAAAATCATTTCCGTCTCTCCTGTCTCGACCACTTCCCCCGACAGGAAAAATGATGTGATATCCGATATCCTGGCTGCCTGCTGCATGTTATGTGTGACTATTACTATGGAATAGTTTTCTCTAAGTACTGAAATAAGCTCCTCTATCTTCATCGTGGCGATAGGATCCAGCGCCGATGTGGGCTCATCCATGAGAAGCACCTCCGGTCCCACTGCCAGACATCTCGCTATGCACAGCCTTTGCTGCTGTCCGCCGGAAAGCCCCAGCGCCGGCTTGTTGAGACGGTCCTTTACCTCGTTCCACAGACCCACCTGCATGAGTGTTTTCTCAACTATTTCGTCAAGAGCGGCTTTTTTCCTCTCTCCGTGTATCTTCGGTCCGTAAACGATATTCTCATATATAGTCTTTGGGAAAGGGTTCGGCTTTTGAAAAACCATACCGACTTTTTTCCTGAGTTCTGTCACATCGTAGTCTTTTCCATATATATTCTGACCTTGAAATTCCACCAGCCCATCTACTCTCGCTATGGGCACAAGATCATTCATCCTGTTAAGTGTTCTTATAAATGTGGACTTTCCGCATCCGGACGGACCGATGAGCGCTGTCACGTATTTATTATATATATCCATGTCTATGGACTTTAAGGCCTGAAAATCTCCATAAAAGAGGTCCAGATCCTGTATCTTAAAGTCTATTATTTTATCCATTATTTCCTCCAAGTTTTGATGTTACTATGTTCGCGACCGCATTTATGACCAGCACTATTATTATGAGAAGCGCCGCAGTTGCGTATGCCTTGTCTTCACTGATCCCTTCCGAGGCCAGTATATACATATGTACGGACATGGTCCTGGTGGAATCGAATATGCTCATTGGCAATTTCAGTGCTCCGCCTACTGTTAAGAGGATGACTGCCGTTTCTCCGATTGCACGTCCCACTCCCAGGATAAGCCCCGACAAAATCCCTTTGTTGCAGCAGGGCAAAACCACCTTGACAGTGGTCGTCCATTTAGTTGCTCCAAGAGAAAGGCTCCCTTCTCTGTATGTCATTGGCACGGTCTTGAGACTTTCTTCGGTGGATCTTATTAAAGTAGGGAGTATCATCAACGACAGGGAAAGTGCCCCTGATATGATGGACCAGCCCATTCCCATAAAAACCACGAAGAATGCAAATCCGAACAGCCCGAATACGATTGAAGGTATGCCTGCCAACACTTCGGTGAACATCCTGATGGTCCTGATAATCCGCCCGTCTTTGGCGTATTCATTAAAGTATATTGCGGCGGCTATCCCAATCGGGGCGCTTATAAGTATGGCAAGTCCCGTGACGTAGACGGTCCCCACTATGATCGAGAAGATCCCGCCTTCCTTACCCATGAGCCTTGGTTCCTGAGTCAGAAATTCCCAGTTGATGAACCTGAATCCTTTCATCATCACGTAGCCGATTATTATTACAAGGCATGCCAGGGCGAATACCGACAGGGCGATTACAATACCGTAAAAAACACCGTCACCCGCTTTTTTCTTCGTTCTCGCCGAGTGGGCAGATCCTATTTTTCTCATGCGATCGCCCCCATTCTCCTGGCTGTGAACTGAGCGATAAAATTAAGCAGCATTATAATAAAGAACAAAACTATGCCTACAGCAAACAGTGCCTGCTGATGGGTGGGATCTGCGTATCCCATTTCAAGGGCGATGGTCCCGGTCAGTGTTGCGACCGGATCCAGGATGCTCTTTGGAAGAAGGGCCACATTGCCTGTTATGAGAAGGACAGCCATAGTCTCGCCGATTGCTCTTCCCATGCCCAGGATGACTGATGCGATGATCCCCGATTTTGCCGCTGGAATCATTACCTTGGTTATGGTCTCTCTTTTGTTGGCACCCACGGCCAGAGATGCCTCTTTATATTCTATGGGCACCGATGATATAGCGTTTTCCGACAAACTTACCACAGTTGGAAGTATCATGATCGCAAGTATCATTCCCCCTGCAAGCACGCTGAGTCCGGTTGTGTTTGTGTCGGGATTAAAAAACTGAAAAACGGGCAGAATAGTCTCTCTTATCATGGGGACGACTATCTTGAGTCCAAAAAAGCCATAAATGACAGACGGGATCCCGGCAAGCAGTTCTATTGCAAACTTGAAGGCTTTTGCAGGCTTCTTTGCCAGAATCTCAGAAAGAAAAACGGCACAGGATATGCCGGTAGGGATGCCTATCACCAGTGCAGTTAGAGTCACCGACAGTGTTCCCATGATAAGGGGGAGTATTCCATATTCTCCGTTTCTCGGTTTCCATTCTGTTCCAAGTAAAAAGTTCTTAAGGCCGTACTCGGCAATAATCGGTACGCCGTTTTTGAAAATAAAAATAGTTATGAGAAAGACAGATACCGTGGCGACAAGTGCCGCCAGCAGTATCAGTTTTTCTACAGTTTTTTCGTATATCTTTCTACCGTCTAATTTATTGTTATTTAATGTTAGACTAACTGAGGTCATGGTCATAACCCCGGCTAGTTGATTGGTATGAATCCGGCTTCTTCGACTATTGCCTGTCCTTCTTCACTGAGGACGAAGTCGAGGTAGCCTTGAGCAGGTTCTGTTATTTCTGCACCTGAGACGTAGATGAACGGCCTCTGCAGTTTGTATGTTTCGTTAAGTACGTTCTCGTTTGTGGCTTCCACTTTTTCTACAGTCAGAGCCTTTACACTGTCGTTCAGCGAACCCAGTGAAATGTATCCTATTGAGTCAGGCGTGCTCGCTACTGTCTGTGTTACTGCTCCCGTCGATCCCTGGACTATTGCAGAGGATATAGTATTGTCTATTTCTTCGCCGCTTGCATCCTTTTCGGTCACTCCCGTTATCTCGGTGAATGCTGTTCTTGTACCTGAACCTTCTTCTCTTGATACTACTACGATGTCTTTGTCATCGCCGCCCAGGTCTTTCCAGTTTGTGATCTTGCCTGTATAGATGTCTTTGATCTGGTCCATGGTGATGTCGGAGGCTTTGGTGTCTTTGTTAACGATCACCGCTATGCCGTCTTTAGCAATTATGAATGTATCACCTATTGCTGATTTTTCTTCATCTTTGACTTCTCTTGAAAGTGCTCCGAAATCTGCTATCTTCTCTTCGATGGCTTTGATTCCCTGGCCGCTTCCGCCGCCCTGCACTTCGATGGTCGTTTCGGAATTATCCGCCATGTACCGTTCGCCCAGCATTTCCGAAAGAGGCTGTACCGATGTTGATCCTGCGATCACTACTGTTCCGCCTTTGGAATCTCCTGATGCAGATGCGCTGTCATCGCCGCTTCCGCAAGCTGTGAATGACATGATTCCAAGTGCAAGTGCCATCCCGATGACGGCCGTTCTTTTGATGATTTTTTTAATTTCCATTTTTCTCCCTTGTGCAGTTTTGCCGCACATTCCTTTCTTTTTTTTGTGCGGTCCTCCGCACATAACTATATTATCTTTCTTTATCTTACGGTTTTATGATATAGGGAGTTTGTTAAATGCAAAGAGGGGAAATGTTAAGAGTATGTAAAATGATTTAAGTGCTTTCCGGCTTAATTCAGATTCTCATGCAAGAAAAATGGCGGATTTTGGACAGAATTGGAAGATGCTGTCCGGGGTTGCCGGTGCTTTCGGCATGGGAACCATGATATGTTGATATGTTGTAGGAAAGATAAGCATCACTGCCCCACAGGAAAGGTCACCGTAAATGTACTGCCCCTGCCGATCCGGCTCTCGACTTTGATCTTTGCATCAAACAGTATTGCGATATGCTTGACGATGGCGAGACCAAGACCGGTGCCGCCCACTTTCTTGGACCGTGATTTATCAACACGGTAGAATCTTTCGAACAGCCGTCCCAAATCTTCATCTTCTATCCCGATGCCTTCATCCCTGACAGAAATGATGATTTTCTGCTGTTCGATCTGCTTTGCGGCATTGACCGTAACTACGGAACCAGCGTCCGAGTATTTGACAGCATTCTCCAGCAGATTAAGTATGAGCTGCTTGAATCTGTCTGCACTGCCGCCAAGATACATCTCATATTCTGTATCGAATATTATGTCCACTTTTTTTTCATCTGCCAGAGGTCTCAAAGTATCGATAACTTCATTTATGGATTTGTTTACATTTATGTCTTCGTGGGATATGGATTCCCGTCCGCTTTCCATGTCTGAGATTATCAGTATGTCATCGATGAGCCGGGCAAGTCTGGCGGCTTCGAGGCAGATGATCTCAAGGAATTTTTCCCGGGTCGGCGCATCCAGATCTTCCGCCTCCATAAGAGTCTCAACGAATCCGGATATGGAAGTAAGGGGAGTCTTAAGCTCGTGGGTCACGTTGGCCACGAATTCCTTACGGATGTTTTCTGCCTTCTCATTTTTGGATAAGGTGATCTCAAGCTCTTTTTCCATGTCCCGAACCGGCTTAAGAAGTCTCTTTGAGTATATGAAAACCAGTATGACCGCCAAAACGATCCCGATCAGCGAAGCGATGATCGTGCTTCCGAATATCTGATCTCTTGCGATATCCCATCTGTCCACCTGCATCGCAATTCTGATCACAATGGTGTCATCAGGTTTCAGTATGTCACCATCAGCTTCACCACCACCATCGTCATAATCTCCCGGCGTTGTTCCAAGCAATGTAACTGCCACCGCCGAATATAGATAGGTCTTTCCGAATGTTGCGCTTTGCCTGCTGCTTTCGCCTGCACCGGCTGCAAGAGCCTCTTTTACTTCCTCTCTTCCCCCGTGATTATCCAGTTTGGTATATAGATTCCCGGCCTGAGAATCGGCAAGAACAGCGCCGCTTTCATCTATAATGGTGATCCTGTAACCCGTGTCCTCTGAAAAAACATCTGCATAATATGACATGGGCTTTTCCACTCCATCGCTATAATCATCGTAGATCACAGTCCCGACGATCTTTGCGTCCTGTCCCAGAACCATACTCTTTGATTCCAGATAATTGTTTATGGAGAATACAGCTGAAATGATTGCCGAAGCGGCAACGCTTATTATTACTATTACGGTTACGAACAGAATGAGTCTCTTTTTCATATCAGATCATCTTATATCCGACGCCGCGAACAGTAGCGATATATTTGTTTTCTTCGCCGGCAAGCTTTTTCCGAAGGTAACGGATGTGGACATCAACGGTTCTTGTCTCGCCATAATATTCATATCCCCAGACAGAGTCAAGGAGCTGTTCTCTCGTCAGGACATGGTTTCGGTTTTCTGCGAGAATCCTGAGAAGGTCGAATTCTTTCATGGAAAGCGATACTGAGTTGCCGGAGACTTTCACTTCTCTGGCTGAGATGTTTATAGTGAGGTCTTCTATCACGATGACATCCTCTTCACCGCTCTGTCTGCCGCCCCCATTGCCGGAAGACTTATCATATCTTCTCAGTACTGCCTTGATCCTGGCTTTGAGCTCCCTTGTACTAAAAGGTTTAGTCATGTAGTCGTCGGCACCAAATTCAAGACCGAGGATCTTGTCTACCTCGTCATTTTTTGCTGTCAGCATTATAACAGAAGTCTCATTGCCTTCACTGCGAAGAGTTTTTATAACATCGTAGCCGTCCATGACAGGCAGCATTATGTCGAGTAAGATCAGATCCGGCGATTCACTTCTGGCCAACTCCAAGCCTTCTTTCCCGTTACCGCCGGAGACGACATTATAGCCCTCCGACTTGAGATTGAACTCGATCAGCTCTCGTATGTTATCTTCATCTTCTATTACAAGTATCTTTTTCATGACTTTATATTATCATTAAGGTACATCCATAGCAAGAATAGTAAACATAGGTTAATAATCCGATTATCAGTGAAAGGCTTATTGATTATAACAATCATTATTATGGGCGGAAAATAAAGCTGCAAAGCACCAAAGGCGAAAACAGTGAATTCTCATTTGATCTCTGGCCGAAAGAAGCCGAAGACGGCAAGCAGGCTTATGATATTTATATGGATTCACCTGAAGGAACATTCGATCTTGTGATCATGGATGTCCAGATGCCTGTTATGGACGGCCTGCTCAGTATGCTCATAAAATATCTATAGAATATCATACGAAAATTTTATATTCACAGTCCTTAACCGGTTTGACGAAGAGTGAGTACCTATTCGTTTCCTCATAAAACTTGTCCGAGCTGATTACAATATCACTATCCTCCAGCGGATAATCATCAGGCGCTATAAAGTACCATTTGATATTGTCTGCGTCAATTCTTGTAAAAAATGTCATGTTTACACCTCCAATAATTAGGTGCGCTGATCTAGTCCGGGGGCATTTGCATTCATTTGAGTACTTATTTTGTATCAAGATTATACAATTGCCCGATATCCTAATCAATCTGTCATATCGGCTAACATGTAATACGAAGTACGACCTCAATGGCATAGTTTATTATAAATCAACTATCCTATTGACAGTGTACTATGCATCGTAGTACACTTAGGGTATCAGGAGGACTGCAGAAATGATTGCTCTGATCAAGTTTGCCTGTGGACATACGAGTTGATCTGGAAGCAAAATTTCCGGACTTGATGAGGTCCCTGCGACCTTGACATAAGTGCTTAGTGTGATCATTTCAATATCTCTTTCGGAAACACATTTGTAGTTATTTAGCATCAGAGCTTTCGCAATAATGAAGGTATCGACTTTATCAGTCTTAACTTGCCTGATATTGTTTTTTCTAAGCGATGCTGTCTGTAATGGATTGTATCAAACTAAGTAAAGAAAGGAGAAGCATGATACTGAATGTATCATACTAGGCAAGAATGTTTCAATTAGATTTGAAGAGCAGAAAATCCATATATGAACAAATCACTGACAACATCAAAGAACTGATCCTTGCCGGCGTGATCAAACCTGAAGAAAAGCTGCCGTCAGTCAGAGATCTTTCAAAGTCTCTCACCGTGAACCCCAATACCATTCAGAAAGCATACAGGGAACTTGAAAGACAAAGATACGCATACTCGGTATCAGGAGTAGGGACATTTGCGGCAAAGTCTGACAACAAAGTAGTCGACAAAGAACTGTTAAATGAAGCGCAGAAAAAAATCGCCCACGATATAAAGGAATTGTTCTATCTGGGATTAACTGAAGATGAAGTAAAAAAAATAGTGAACGACTTACTGGAAAAAAGGAATCCTCTCTACTATGATCTGATGAAATAAATAATTTTCAGAAAGATTTCAGCCTGCAGTTGTAGAATACATTTTATCGATAATGTGATATCCTTGTATAAGCAGGAGGAATTTCCAATTTTATGAGTAAATCAAATAATCCTTATGAGGTTCTGGGCATAAATCCCGGAGCCTCACAGGAAGAAATAAAAAAAGCCTATAAGGAAATGGCAAAAAAATACCACCCGGACAAGTATGCGGATAATCCGCTTCAGGAACTGGCCGACGACAAGATGCGCAAGATCAACGCCGCCCATGACGAACTGACCAAAGGAAGAAGTTCTGCTGAAAATCCATATTCTTCTTCATCCGCCAATCCTTATCAAAATCAAAACACTTACGCGTATCAAAGTAACAGCGGTAACGACAGAAATCCATATTCAGGCAGGGTCAGAGGCTTTCCCAGATATTATTATCTGATACTGGCACTTGTTATGCTCTTTTTCTCCTTTGGCGGAACCATGCTCAACAGCCTTTCCGCCGGAGGCTCGACTGATGATACGGCAAACGAGCCACATGCATACAGTGAACAGGATACGAGCCAGAACCAAGATAAGGGTCAGAATGGCAGCAATGCCGAGGGCATAATGAGCGATCCTGCAGTAGCCCATGTTGTTTCGGGGTCACTGGTAGATTATCCTGGCGTTATTATCTACAATGCAGTCACAGAATATCTTTCAGATGTAAACTGGAACCATTATCAGGATCAGGAGGGAAGCGACATAGTCGAGGCAACAGGATACATGGGAGCCAATAACGACCAACGGCTTGTTCTTCACTTTACTTATGACGAAGAGGGCAATATCAGTCTCGCCTGGGCAGGCAAAGAATATAATGAGCAGATCACAACAACTCAGCTTGATAATTACAAGGCCGAGATCTTCGGAAAGTCTGCTTCAACAAACGGAGCAGATGCCTAAAATCGACAAATGTGCATGAAATGTCTATTTCCCACCATAAAATCAAATAAATAGTCAAAAATACTTCCATATGCTTAAAAAAAGGGTACAATATATTATACGCATCTATTTTATATGTTGAATTATGGGAGGGAAACAATGATAAAAACAATTACCGCTCTGACTCACGAAATCGATGAACCCAAATTAGCAATCAAAGAAATAATGGATCAAACCGATCCCGATAATAATCTTCTTAAAAATTCAATAGGAATAATTACATGCTACAGTGAATATGTAAATGAGGGAATAGTAAAGAATTTGTGTGATGCTCTTTCGTTTCCCATTGTGGGAACCACAACTCTTGCCAATGCATCGGGGAAGGATCATGGCGAAGACATGCTCACCTTGATGGTGCTAACAAGCGACGACGTAAAATTTTCTGCAGGTCTGACTGATTCCATAACAAGTGCAGACAATTCCGTAATAAAAAAAGGATATAATAATGCCATGGAAGGATTTGATGACAACCCTTCTCTTATCTTTGCATTTGCTCCTCTTTCTCAGGTCGTGGGCGGAGACTTCATGGTAAATGCTCTCGATAAGATATCCGATGGGACGCCTGTATTCGGCACGATTGCCGTGGACCATAATCCTGATTACAAGGATGCTGCCGTTATATATGAAGGCGAGGCGTATAAAGATAAAATGGCATTGATCCTGTTCCATGGGGAAGTCCATCCAAAATTCGTAATCGCATCAATATCAAAAGATGTGATAATGAGAGATAAGGATGTGGTCACCGCGTCTAAAGGCAACCAGCTCCAGACCGTAAATTACATGTCCGTAGTTGACTATTTAACTAACCTGGGAATGCAGAAAAACGATGATGGCACCATTGAGGGCATCAACTCCATCCCATTTGTTGTTGATTACGGCGACGGCAGCCAGCCTGTAATAAGGATTCTGTTCGCCCTGACTGAAGACGGCTCAGCTGTCTGCGGCGGAGATATACCCAGCGGCACAAGCCTTTCCATAGGCAGTATCAACTATGATGAAGTAATGAATACAACGGCCGAGGCTATAGAGGCCATCAAGGCCAGCGAAAACAAAGACGGTGCTGTGATTTTTTCCTGTGTGGGAAGATTTTTTGCACTGGGATTTGAACCTTACTCCGAAATGGAACAGATCACAGAAAAGTTTTCTGACGGATCTGAATACGTACTGACATATTCAGGCGGAGAATTATGTCCCACATATGATGAAAACGGTAAACTATATAACAGATTCCATAATGACACATTTGTTGCATGCCTGCTGTAGAACATCGGGAGAGATGATAGATGAGTGAATCCCCCAAAAATGAAGAGATTTTACGTCTTGAAAAGGAACTGAAAAAGGCGAATCGGAAGATTCTTCAGTATGAAACTGTCATAAACAGAAACCGTATTGCTTCTGCAGCCAAAGATAATTTGGGGATGATAGTTGAAAAAGAACGATCGAAGCTGGAGCAGTACATGAACCTGCTTCTTAAAAACTCTCCCGATATGATCATATTGTTTGATGATAACGACCACATTCTCTACTGCACTGAATCCTTCCTTAAAATCGCGAATATCCCATCATTCGGTATGATCAAGGGAAAAACATATATGGAGATCCTTTCGGCACTTGGTCATAAGGATGTTCTTGCTGATTTTGGAGAGGCTGTCAATAAACTGCGCTCGACTCTAAAGATCCAGGAACTGGAAACTGAAATCGATTTCACAGGTAAGGGGAATCCCCGCAAATATAAGCTCCAGATATCACCGATGATAGATGACAGCGGAGATCGTATAGGTTCGATGGCATTTCTCATTGACACGACTGATATCATTATGGCAAAGGAAGAAGCAGAAAAGGCCAACAGTGCCAAATCCGATTTTCTTGCCACCATTTCACATGAAATACGTACACCGATGAATGCTATCATCGGTATAGTTAACATGCTTGAATCCACAAGGATGGATGAAGCGCAGCTGAATTATCTTGACGGAATAAAACGCTCTTCAAATGTACTTCTCAATCTGATAAATGATATTCTTGATTTCTCGAAAATCGAAGCGGGCAAACTGAAGCTCCTTCCCGATTATTTTCAGATCGGTCAAGTCCTGTCATACCTTAAGACAATGTTTGATCTGATGTTCAGAAACAAGAATATCAAACTGCATTGTAACTTCGCGGATGATATTCCGGAAATTCTATACGGAGACGAAAAAAGGCTGGATCAGATCCTGACAAATATACTGAATAATGCATATAAATATACAAATGAAGGGAATGTTTGGTTTAATGTCAGTAAAGGCACGGGAAACGACATAATATTTGAAATCACCGATACGGGAATAGGTATCAAGAAAGAAGCTCTGAATAAATTATTTTCCGAGTTTGAGCAGCTGGATCTGGTAAAAAATAAGCAGATCACAGGAACCGGTCTGGGTCTTGCTATCTCCAAGTATCTGACAGAGGAAATGAACGGGAAAATAGAGGTGGAGAGTATATACGAAGAAGGGTCCACCTTCAGAGTGGTTATCCCGTTTACTCCCGGCACTAAAAAAGATCTTCCCGTAAAGCAGATATCTGTCAGAAATTTCAAGGCAAAAAACGTCAGAGCACTGGTCGTAGATGATATAGAGATAAATCTTGAGATCGCGGAATACATGCTGAAACCCTTCGATATTACAGCCGACATCGCGATTTCCGGCAAAGAAGCCATCCGCATGTTCAAAGAGAATGATTACGACGTTATTCTCATGGATCATATGATGCCCGGTATGGACGGAGTCGAAACGGCTAAAATTATCAGGGCATCGAATGAGCGTGGTAAAAATATCCCCATTATTGCCCTTACTGCAAATGCAGTCAGCGGTGCTGTGGAGATGTTTAAAAGGGAAGGCTTTGACGGATTTCTGGCAAAGCCCATGGAAAGAAACAATCTGGCGAAAGAACTTCTCCGGCTTATCCCCAAAGAAAAAATTATCCCGGAAGATTAGTTTCCGGGATTTTTATTTTAGATATCTGTTATGTCTTCATCTTTTACGTCGATGACGTCTTCATCCCGTGCAGGCGCAGCTTCCGCCTTCGGCTTGGTGTCCTCAAGGGGCTTTCCTTTTCTGGAACCGATTCTGTCCGGCTTTCTGCTTATGCTGATCTTACCGTTTATTATGGCTCCCGGCTCAACTACTAAGCCATCAGTATCGATATCGCCTTCCATGACAGCTTCTTTTTTTAGAACCAGCATGCTGATAGCCTTGATATCTCCAGTCACTTGACCGGCAATGGAGATCTCCCCGCCTTTGACATTCCCGTTGATCTCACTGTCTGCATCGGTAAGAATATTTTTTTCGGCCTCTAAATCACCGGTGATGTTGCAGCCGCCAAGCCCTATATTATTGCCTTTGACATTTCCCTTTATGTCACTTCGCAGGGCAACGTTTCCTTCGGCAACGATATTTCCTTTTATAGTTCCCAGAACGTCGATATGACCTTTTGTTTTGATGTTACCGGTAACAACGGTATCTTCACCTATTCTCGTTACATTCATTTTTGCGATTTCGAACGGTGTTTCAGATGCATCTTCTATCACGATATTTTCCTCCGCTTCCTGGGGGATATCGAACTCAAATTCATTGTCGTTATCAAGGTTTTCTTCTCTGATATCCTGTGTATAGTTTTTCTTTTCCCCCCCAAACAAGTCTTCAGTGGTTTTTTTAAATCTGTTGAATGTGCTCATAAAAAATTCCTCGCTTGTTCAAGTATCACTTGTATTATCACTTCATACTACCATAAAAATATTAAAGTTGCACTAATATTATTTAATTTGCCATTTGAAGTTCTCCCATGCGTCTTCGTGCTCCACATAGTACTTTGGACACAGCTTGCCGGTCACGTCATAGTGCCTTATTACATCATCTCTGTCCAGCCTGCATGTATCTGCCAGCCAGTTTGTAAGCCGGATAAGAGAGTCCATGGTTTTGTTACTGAACTTGCCGCTTTCATCGGGATGACAGACCTCGATGGATATGGTATCCCAATTTCTGTTGTTGCTTGCCGCCGCCTGTTCATATAGAGGAACACACTGTATTATTTCCCCGTTAAGCCCTACGACAAAATGTGAACTCACTTTTGTGTTCTGTTTATTGAAATAGTTTCTGTTTGCCTCTGCTGAACTTCCCGGATTTGCAACATAATGGACGACTATCCCGTTGACTTCTTCAAGGGGAGTGCCAGGTCTTGCGGCACCGTCTTCGTCTATGTACTGCTGCTCTATCCAGTCAGGGACTTCGCCTGTTTTTAGGTAATCCAAAGCTTTATTATCCAGATATGCATCTGTCATGAATCGTACACCTAATACAACGACTAATATCAAAAAGACAGCAAGTACCTTTTTAAGTTTTCCGGACTTGCTACTTCTTTCTTTTTTTGTTCTTTTGTAACGTTCACTTCTGTTTGACTCAGTCATATATTACTTCAAGGTTTTGAGATACTTCATGATCCCGTTTGTCAGACCTTTGGAATATTTTTTTTGATAACTTGTTGTTCCCATTTTCTTGTCTTCTTTTCTGTTTGTCATGAAACCCATTTCAACCAGTATTGTCGGGTATTTTGAATAATTGAATCCGGTTATATCCTGTCTCTTGCTGATGCCTCTGTTCTTTGCCTTTGTGGTTTTGATCACTTCTTTGAGCACTGTCTTACCGGCGTTCAGGCTTTTTGAATAGAATTTTTTTGTATGTTTATTTTTCTTCGGTACCAGCATCGTTATTCCCTTTGCGCTTGAACTGCTGCTTGCATCGCAATGAAGGCTGATAACAAGATCAGGCTTCTTTTTATTTGCGATCTTGGCTCTTTTTGAATTGGAGATGTTTACATTGTTCGAATTTCTTGTCAGGTAGACTTTCACACCTTTTGCCTCTAGGTCTTTTTTAAGACGCTTGGCAATCTGAAGATTACGTTTGCCTTCTCCTACTTTAGTTACTACTCCGGAGGCACCGTATGTGACTCTGTATTTTTTTATCTTTGAACCGGGCGCGCGGGCTTCTTTTCTCAGATCCCCTTTAGCCTGATGTCCCGGATTGATAACAACTACAAATTGCTTTTCCGGCGTGACTGTTTTAACCGGTGCTGCTGTTGTTGTCGCATCCTCTGCATATACGCCTGTATTTAATGGAATAATCGTACAAATGAGCATTATGCTCACTATCATTCCCGTTACCCTTTTTTTAGTCATAATTTTCCCTTCATTTCTTTATCAAATATTGTTTGATGATATCAATGAGGTTACCATAGTCTACCGGCTTGGTCAAATAACCGTTCATGCCGGCAGCGATTGCTTTGTCGATATCTTCTTTGAATGCATTGGCCGACATTGCTATTATGGGTATAATTTTCCCATCATCTTTGCTACTCTTTCTGATGGATTTAGTGGCATCGTATCCGTCCACATCGACCATTTGTATATCCATAAGGATCATGTCATAATAACCTGCTTCATTTTTATTGAATTTTTCTACGGCGATACTTCCATCATCTGCTTCATCAATATCAAGCCCCGTTTTCTCAAGAAGTGAAATCACAATTTCCCGGTTTATCTGTATGTCATCTACGATAAGCATTCTCTTACCTGTCAGACCTCCCTCTTCGATCTCATTGTCATGGTTTATGAGATTGCCATACTTGTCATAATCGCCTTCCACCGAATCGGGCGAGACGTTTTCCATGTCCAGTTCAAACCAGAAGTTGCTGCCTTCACCCAGTACGCTTTCAACCTTGATACCTTCTCCTCCCATCTGTTTGACAATGGCATTTGAGATAGGAAGTCCCAGTCCCGTGCCTCCATGGATCCTCACTATATTACTTTTCGATTGTTCGAAAGCCTCGAATATCTTATCTATATCTTTTTCATTGACGCCTCTTCCATAGTCTATTACAGAAAAGTGGATCCGGGTAAACCCCAAAATCTCAGAAGGAACCTTTTTGAGTACTATATTGATATTTGATCCCGTATCCGAAAACTTGATAGCATTTGAAAGAAGATTGATTATGACCTGCCTGAGTCTTGCATCGTCGGTTCTTATGAACAGCAGTTCATCAGGAAGATCTTCAATGCTGAGATTTATTGCGATATCCCGTTTACCTGCATTTATCTCCAGTATTTTGGTTATCTCATTCATGGTATTTCTCAAATTTACATTTTCATACTGAATACTGAAGTTACCGTATTCAATTTTAGAAATATCCAGCACATCATTTATTATCGTAAGCAGGTGCTTGGTGGAAAGTTCGATATTAGTCAGCGTTTCCTGGATTTTCTTATCTTCATTTTTTCTCTTTGCTATTTCAGTCATACCAATGATGGCATTCATAGGTGTTCTGATCTCATGGCTCATTTTAGAAAGGAATTCGCTCTTAGCTCTGTTTGAAGCTTCGGCTGCTTCAGACATTTCCACGAATTCCGTGACATCAGTAAATACAACACATACGCCGCCGTTGTCTTCTTCACCGTTTTTTACAAAGAAAAGGTTATAGTGGACCTTACCGGATTCATTTTGGTCGGTGTCGAAGGACATTGTTTTCGTGAATGTCCCCTCATCGCCGACAACGAACTTATCATACTGATCTTTGATCTTTGCTATATTCTTGTCCAGAATTTCATCATAATCATTATAATAGACTTCTGCTTCTCCCAATTCTCCATCCGAATTTATCTTGTATGAAACCCCGGGAGGATCATTGCGATAAAGCTCATTGAATTTGGTGTCGTAGAACACGATCTTGTTCGGTATTATATTCAAAACATCGTGCATGGTGTCAAGCATTTCATTGGATTCGTCGATAAATGTTCTGTATTTACCGCCATATACACCTTCGTCCCCGGACATTCGTGCAGAGAGGTTGCCGCGTCCTGCCTGAATGGACAAATCGACCATCTTGTCGATGAGATCTGCTACCTTTATTTTGAAGTCATAGAAGGTCCTGTATATCTCGCCGAATTCATCATTTCGCTGCATCAGATTGCCTGAATATGATATATCGAAGTCACCTGAAGACAATTTCTTTATGTCGTTTGTAAGGGCCACCAGGGGCTTTGATATGTAGAATTTGCCGTATATGATTATAAGTATCAAAAATAACAGCAACGAGAATGCACCAAGAAGGGTCATCCCGTGTTTAAAGTCAACAAGGGACTCCTTCATCGAGGTTATATCTATGTCGATCCCCATAAATGCGACGACCTCGCCATCTGAATTCTTTATTGGAGCATATGCATAGTAAACATCCAGGTCATCTTCATCATATAGGACCGCTCTTTCAAAAGCTTTTCCCTTGCTGAGGACATCTTCGGCCCCAGGAAAAAGAGATTTGGGATCTGTGCTTCCGTAACCGGCGCTTTCATATTCTTTGGTTCCGTCATCTTTATATATATCGTATAGATATGTATATGTATCTTCGCTTCCGGTATCTATCAGAATATATATGTATTTTGCATCAAATATTTCTCTCAGATCGCGTAAGCTCTCCAGTAATTTATAATATGATTCGTCTTTTTCGCCGGACTCGGCAAACTGCTGTATCTCATCACCATCTACCTGAGAAACGACGAATTTATTTACATCCAGAGTTCTTTCATTATATTGCTCTTCATAGATTCGCGTCACATTATTTACAACAAAAATATAAAAAACGACGCTGATGATCACGAACAGTACGAATATCATTATAGCGACACTTATATAAAATGACCTTACTTTCTTAGTTTTGCCGTTTTCCTTTGCAGCCAAAATAAAACCCTCTTTTTCCTGATGTTGTTGTGTATTACATTATACTACAAATATTCGGAAATATTGGAGCAATTTCTTATCTGTTTTTTTTGGAGATATCCGTCACTTTTTTATATGCTTTGTTGACCTTACCGCCTTCTTCCTGAAGCTTTTTCAGTAGATGGGTCAGATCCTCTTTGGTAATGTCCTTATTAAGCTTTGCAAAATTGGGGTATGCCTTTTCAAGCCTCTTCTCGATGGCCGATTTTTTATCAGGGAGCTTATCGATTTTTGACTGGATATCCAGGACTTCATCAGCGATTTTCCCGCCTATCTTGTCTGAACTGTTGTGGATAGTCTCTCTTATATGAGCGGCACGGCGCATCCTCTTGTTCATCTTTGTCAGGCTGATTGCTACCGTTATGAAATCTGCAATCATACCAAGAAGAAATATCGCGATGAGAATTTGTCCTGCAATCTGAGGTATCAGATCGATGAGCGCCATCATGCCCGGATCTAAAAGCTTAAGCACAAACACACAGGCGCCACCCCACAATATCGAGTACTTGAGGCATATATATCCGCCGATATTGAACTTCTGATTTGAGTAATCCCACCATTTGGTATGGAAGGCTTTTTCCAGGGTAAATGCGGTTACAAATTCAAGGACCGTGGTCAGTACCACCGATCCTGCAAAGAGGATCAGCAGATTTTTTTCAAACGGAGTGAGGCAGATGATAACGATGACCATACCAAATCCGTAAATAGGACAATAGGGACCGTTTAGGAAGCCCCTATTGATAAATTTGCCTTTTGTTACTGCATGAGCTGCTACTTCGGCGCACCATCCGATAAAAGAATATATCAGAAAAAGCCAAAGATAACTATAAAGTGTGGTATCCCAAAATAATACCTGGTCCATGTCCGCGCCTCATCTTAGATACTGCTACAGCTACTTTCGTATGAGCCTGTTGATTACGAATGAAAGCAATAATGCCAACACCGCATATCCTGCCATTATCCATGTTGCGGGAAGATATGTCCCCGAAGAATCAAGCATGGCTCCTGCTATGTATGTACCCAATATGGGAGCAATTACTAAAACTAAATTGACAATGCTGAAATTAACAGCAAAATTTTTCTGGCCGAACTGTGACATGACAAAGGTCGAATTAGTCGTCGGAGTACCGCCGTAGAATGTTCCTGTGAATATGAATCCCAGGATCATGAGTACCGAAGAGCCGGTGCTTATTGCACCTACCATAAGAAGAGCTGCCAAAACTCCGTTACTTGCAACCGCATAGATTGACCGCCCCACCCCGAACCGATCAAAGAGCATTCCGTAAAACACTCTGGCTATTCCATTGCATATTGTGACCATTCCCACCGCAAACGGTATGGAAATGGATAAATTGGCAAATCCTTCTGCTATGGGCGATGCGTGCCCTATGATAATAAGTCCTGCAGCTGAGAGAGCCAGGGTCCAGACAAAGAAGACCCAGAATGCGGGAGTTTTGAGCATTCCCTTAGGTTCTATGTCAACGACTTCCTTTGGCGCCGCTGATGTTTTGGCCGCCTTGGGTGCCGGGAGATTATCTGTCTCTATCTCCTTTGGTGCTCTTATGATGAAGCTGCTTATAAGTACCAGTACCGGAAAAGCGATCGCGAATGCAACAAAAACTATTCTCCAGTCGCTTACCGCCAGAATCTGTGAAGCTATTGTACCAAGGATGAATCCGCCTAAACCGAATCCCATAAGCGAGACTCCGGATGCAAATCCTTTTTTATCGGGAAACCATTTTGCTATTGTACTGATCACCGTATTGTAAACAATTCCAACACCGAATCCCACGAATACGCCGTAGGATAAAAATATCTGCCACAGAGCTTCCGTCCTTGAGGCGAAAAAGAATCCCACAAAGAACAGAATAGCTGCGATGCACAGAGTGAACTTAGGTGAGGTACGACCGATGACAAAACCATTGACCATACCTCCTATGCAGAATGCCGCTATAGTGATGGTGAATATTGTGGATGTATCGGCTCTGACCCATCCGAACTCGTTCTCAAGCGGTACAATAAAAATAGACCATGCATATATCAACCCAGTTAAGAGTAATAACACAAAGCCCACGGACAAAAATACGTTTCTTCTCGTTTTGATATTCATTTTTTCCTACCAACCTTCTAAACTACAATTTGTTCTAACTGAGGATTCTAACTTTCCTGATCCGATGCTCAATAAAAGTCATCCGACCTGCTACCAAACTACCACAACATCTTACTATAAGCTCAAAAAGGTTTCAAGAGTTATTTTCCTGCAAAAATGATATAATCAGTACATGACTAAATTTCTCATAAAAAAATTCATTAAAAATCACGATAATATAACTTCCTCTGCTGTGAGAATGTCTTATGGCAAGCTGGCAGGAATCGTTGGAATAATCACCAATACTTTCATCTCTCTTTTAAAAATCGGCATAGGCATTCTGGTCAACAGCATCGCCGTCATTGCAGACGGTGTCAATAACCTTGCTGATGCTTCGTCTTCGGTCATAACTCTGGTTGGATTCAAGATGGCGGCAAAAAAAGGTGATAGGGAACATCCCTACGGGCACGCCAGATACGAATATATAACCGGCATGATCGTTTCCACTATTATTATAATAGTAGGCTTTCAACTGCTTACTTCATCCATAGACAAGATCCGAAATCCGGACCCCATGACCTTTAATTACTGGATCATAGCAATTCTGGTGATTTCCATAGCGGTCAAGATCTGGCAATCTTTATTCAATATCAAGCTGGGCAAGATAATAAATTCTGCAACTTTAAAGGCAACCGGCACCGACAGCAGAAACGATGTCCTCGCCACCGGCGCAGTATTAATTAGTGTCATCGTCAGTCATTTTACCGGATTTGACATCGACGGTTACATGGGAGTTCTGGTTGCTCTTTTTATAATGTATTCCGGAATCATGCTGATAAAAGAAACTTCAAGCCCTCTTCTGGGCCAGGCACCGGATCCGAAGCTTGTTAAAGATATCGAAGAAAATATACTTTCTTTTCCCGGAGTTCTCGGTGTTCATGACCTTGTGGTCCATGACTACGGCCCGGGTAATATATTCGCATCGGTACATGTTGAAGTGGATTCCAATGAAGATATCCTCAAGAGTCACGAGCTTATAGATAACATTGAAACTGTTGTCGGTCACAAACTCCACCTGGATCTTGTCGGCCATATGGATCCGGTCGATACCAGCGATCCTATAGTTATCGAACTGAATGTCCTCATCAAAAACCTAATTGAGCCTCTTCCCGATGTAAAAGGCTTCCATGACCTTCGGATAGTAAAAGGGGACAGGCATACCAATGTGATAATGGATGTCGTCCTTTCAATTGATAACAGCGAGAATAAATCTAAACTTAGAAAACATCTTCAAGGCGAGATATCCAAGATCCACCCTACCTTTAATCTTGTGATCACATATGATCTGGATTATTCAGACTCAGAGGACTAGGCATCATACCTAACGCTTCATCCCTTTGAGGATTTCTTTTGTTTCGTCGTCCACACGCCTTGACTCTCTGATCTTTTGAATGGTCTTGTTATGTGTCCAGTCGTCCAGATCGTTTTTCTTGAGAAATTTCATTGTTTTTTCCGGGTATTTGATAAAGCAGAATGATAGGCCCCAGGCCGCAGCCATCTTCACATAATATGCTTCATGACTGATCTGATCATAAATCTCAATGACACTATCTATATGTTCGTCATCTATATAGTAATCCATGAGCATAACACTGACGAATCTGATGTCGTATTCTTCATCCGATTTAAGATAAGGCATGAGAAACTCCCATACCAAATCCATATTATCTTTTACGAATTTCAAATTTCCGCTGAATGTGTCGCAAACTGCCCAGTTATCGATCTTAGGTATAAATTTTTTGATATATTTGAGCCTGATCTTTGGATCTGCTTTCATAAAACCGATTACCTGCCCCTGGATCAATGTTTCCTCATAATATTCATCTGTCACTTTCAGAGCGGCGTCCAGATAATCAAACACATCATTCGACTTTGCGATTTCCTTTGCCATTTTCTTTGCTATGGGCATGCGGACGCCAATGATCTTCTCTCTTCCGGGAATCAGTTTTTCATTGAATTTCTTGTATTCAAGATCCTGATTTTCAAATAATTTCTTCTGCAGTTGTTTTCTGTCCATTCTATTTGGTTTCTCCTTATGGTTTTTGTTTTTCACTTCTTAAACTCATGATAGTTGCCATTGGTCCTTTCTGCATGGACATTATCATTATCTCTTTGATATCTTCGATACCGATATCCATCCCGTTACTTATCCACTTTGTGAAGATACCGGCGTTGGCCGATACAATATATTCCAGAGCATATTTCATCTTCGGATCATCATTTTCTTCGTATATGCCCGTATATTCACGAAGGATCCGCTTTACATCTTCTTTGATCCTTCCGATGATGTTCGACTTGCCGTATGTTCCCACAAGCACTCTCAGCCACTTCTCATTCTCTATGAAAAAGGCTTCGCCGGGAAGAGTCTCGCCGCCGCCCTGTCCGGTGACCACGTAAGGTATTGCCACAGACAGCTTTCCGAAAACCACTTCATATTTCTCGTCTTCGATCTGCTTCAGAAGATCATAAATATCTATATAATGAGAATAAAAGGTCGCCCGGTTAACACCGGCCAGATCTGTGAGCTGCCGGATACTGATTTTTTCTATGCTGTTTTGTTCGTACAAGGTCAGGAAGGCATCCTTCATTTTTTCTTTTGTGATTTCACTGCTTTGTCTGCTGGGCATGGTATTTCCATTTCCGACAATCAGAAATAAATTGTCTATTTACATTTTTTTTCTACGGTATATGCTTATTATAGACAACACGTTGTCTAGTGTAAAGTAATTTGTCCACATGCATTGATTTTCAGATATGAAAGTGAGAACGCTATGAACACCGTAAACACAGCAGTTAATTTTGACAAGGTGAGCATCAGCCTAAGCAAAACTCCCATTCTTTTCGATATTGACCTGAAAGTTCCCAAGGGAATCGTCTACGGTCTGCTTGGTCCATCCGGGGCAGGCAAGACCACGACGGTCAAGATCGCAGCCGGGATCCTGGAAGGAAATCCTAAAGAAAATGTCACCGTTCTGGGTCACCCCATGCCGTCACTGAAAGTGATGAAAAACATAGGATACATGGCTCAGGAAGAAGCTCTCTACGATGATCTTACCGGCAGGCAGAATCTGGAATTCTTCGGATCACTTTATGGGTTGAATAAAGATGAACTTAGAGATCGCGTTCAATACGTCCTTGATCTTGTGAATCTCACCGATGACGGGAACAAATTGGTAAGCAAATATTCAGGCGGTATGAAGAGAAGGCTGTCACTTGCCATCTCTCTGGTACACGAGCCTGAACTTTTGATTCTGGACGAGCCAACCGTAGGTATAGATCCTGTTCTTCGGCAGATCCTGTGGAACAAGCTTTACGATATGGCAAATTCGGGAATAACAATACTTGTCACCACCCACGTTATGGATGAAGCTGAAAAATGCCACAAACTTGCCATGATCAGAGACGGCCGGGTAATAGGTGAGGGAAGTCCGTCTGAACTTAAAGAAATTCACGCACTTGAAACAATGGAAGAGGTATTTCTTAAACTCAGCGATGCGGAAGATCTGATAATGGGAGGTGAACGAAAATGAGGACCGGGACACTTGCAAAAAGAATACTTAAACAGCTTTCACATGACAAGCGGACGTTGGCACTTATGATAATCGCTCCGTTGTTTCTGCTGACTCTCATTTTTTTCATCTTTGACGGAACAAATTCGGAGATAAAAATCGGCGTAATCCATGTTCCTTCCAACTTTGAGGAACGTCTGTCTGATATAGACAATGTTGAGCTTTCGGAATATTCTTCCGAAAACAAAGCAATATCCGCCATGAAAGACGGCGATATCAATGCATTTGTATATTTCCCCGATGATACCGGTGATATTCCGGTAGGCATGGAAGCAACTCAGACCAAAGATGATATAAAAGTAGATATAATGATCGACGGAACATCAGGAGCAAAGGGGGAAAGTGCCCTTAATCTTATAGAAGCAGCCAGACTCAACGTAATTGGTGAACTGCCTCTTGATTATGACGTGGATTATATGGACGGGATCGAAGAGATATCCATGTTCGACGAATTCGGTTCAACACTCATTGGATTTCTCGTTTTTTTCTTCGTGTTCCTTGTGGGAGGAATGGCATTTCTGAAGGAGAGAAAAAGCGGTACGCTGGAACGGCTGCTTTCCACACCCATAAAAAGAAAAGACATAGTTTTCGGTTATATCGCCGGCTTTGGAGTAATCACCATAATCCAGTCAATCCTCATCAGCTTTTATGCAGTGTATGTTCTGGGCGTCATGATGGAAGGGTCCATGTGGTATGTCCTTCTCATAACACTTTTGTCAGCGCTGTGCGCCCTGACTTTGGGGATGCTCATTTCGACCACTGCCAGCAGCGAGTTCCAGGTCATGCAGTTTGTCCCCATAATCATACTGCCCCAGCTTTTCTTCTGCGGGCTGTTCGATCTGTCGGCAGGGTGGATGGCTTTCGGCCGGATATTCCCGCTTTTTTACATAACAGATGCACTGAACGGTGTCATGTTCAGGGCGGAAGGATTCAGCGAGATCGGAATCGATATAGCGATGCTCATTGGATACAGCGTGGTCTTTATGGGGATCAATATTCTGCTGATGAAAAAGTACCGCCGCATATAGTTACCAGGGTCGACAAAGATGTTGACCTGTTTCCTCATATATATTATGATAGCGTAGTGCTATAAATTACCGAGGAGACATTAAATGAGGATTAGAAAAGAATTTGAAACCATGCCGGACGACCAGATAGTCCAGGCGGCAAACATATCGGACGCTCTTGCACACCCGGGCAGAATCAAAATATTCCGTTTTATAATGAAATGCAACAGCGACAGGACACCGGTCAGAAACAAGGATATCGTTGCCGAATTTGAATATTCACAGGCAACTATTTCCCAGCATATAAATAAGATGATAATAGCCGGTCTGGTTCTTGCCGAACAAAAAGGAACCTCGACATATTATTATGTCAATATCGGAATTATCGGCAAATACATAGAAATTCTCAAAGTCTTTGAATAAAGTTATTTATGATAAGTTTCGTTTCGATTGATCTTAAAGGCCCTGTAGATCTGCTCAAGTAGCATGACTCTCATCATCTGATGAGGAAATGTCATTTCAGAAAAAGAAAGCCGCATGTCGGCTTTTTTTAGTACCTGTTCCGACAATCCCAGTGAACCTCCGATGATAAAAGTCAGATGGCTTTTACCTGAAACACTCAATAACTCCAGCTTCCCCGCCAGATCTTCGGAAGACATGGATTTGCCCTTGACATCCAGAGCGATAACATAACTTCTGTTCTGTATCTTATCCAGAATGGTCTTGCCTTCTTTATCGATAACAGCATATTCTTCGGCCTTTCCCGATTTAGCAGGCAGGGGGGCTTCTTTTATTTCCGTTATATTCAGTTTTGCATAGGCCGAAAGGCGGATCCGATATTCATCGGCAGCCGCCTTCCAGTATTTTTCTTTTAAATTTCCTACACAGATTATTTCGATATTCACTTTGCTTTGTTCCTGTTTGTTTTACTATTCCTGAACATCATTTGTAAGTTTCACGTTTGTAGTATTGACATTACCGTCGCGATAATATTTAACATTGATCGTATCACCGGATTTGTATTTCAGCAATAGGTTTATAAGATCGCTTCTGGTCTCTATCTTATTTCCATCTACTTCTACTATTACGTCACCTTTCTGAAGTCCGGCAGCTTCTGCCGGAGAGCCCTTTGTGACCGTATCGATATATGCGCCTGTCTTAGTTCCAAAATTTGCACTTGGATTTTGTTCTATAGCTGTGGCAACATTACCCACTGTCACTCCCATATAAGCTCTGCTGTAATCGCCTGATTCCTTGATACTGTCAACGATTGGCTTGGCAGCGTCGATCGGAATGGCAAAGCCCATGTTTTCTCCTGATTCAGCCTTGGCAGTGTTTATGCCAATAACTTTACCCTGATCGTCAAGAAGCGGTCCGCCGCTGTTTCCTGAATTTATGGCGGCATCTACCTGAATGAGATTTTCCATGGACACTTCCTTATTGTCACTGGTTGCTACGATAGTTCTGTCAAGTCCGCTGACTACGCCCTGGGTTACGGTACCCTGAAATTCCAGCCCAAGAGGATTGCCTATTGCAGCAACATACTGTCCGACCTTGAGGTTGCCGGAATCACCTAATTCCGCCGCTACAAGATTGTCCGCATTGATTTTGACTATGGCAAGATCAAGACCTGCATCGAACCATTTCACTGTTCCGTCTACTTCTCTTCCGTCCGATAAAAGGACCTTCAGCTTTGTCTGATCGTCGTCCATGATAACATGTGAGTTAGTCAGGATATACCCTGCCTTGTCCACGATTATTCCAGTGCCGACTCCGCTTACTTCCTGCTCCTGCGCTCCGAAAAACATATTCTCCGTAACCTGAGTTGTTGTAGCTGTAATTCCAACGGTTGATGGGAGAACTTTTTGTGCCACTGCCTCAGTAACATTCAAATCCTCGGTATTGGCATCAATAGTATAATTGCTGCCTGAACCACCGCCACCCAGAACGTTTACTGCGATGGCACCGCCGCCAAATCCGCCACCCAGCCCGACGATCAAAGCCAGGATTATTATCATAATATTTCTTCCTGATTTCTTCTTATTACCTCCGTTACCCGATGAGTTGCCATCTCTCATCCGGGGAGGGACCTGATCATTTCCTCCGCCGCTGTTGAACTGACTGAAAAACTGATCATCTGAGTCTGTCATCTTTTCCGTTACAGGAGGTGTATCCTTTGCTGATTCGTTACTCCTAGTTGTTTGCTCTGCTTGCTTT
Source organism: Anaerovoracaceae bacterium (assembly GCA_031553035.1). Lineage (GTDB taxonomy): Bacteria > Bacillota > Clostridia > Peptostreptococcales > Anaerovoracaceae > JAVBLY01. The sequence goes on from JAVBLY010000003.1 coordinate 132,713, forward strand.
GTTTCTTCAGTTTCTGGCTTTGGGTCCCCCACAAGCACAAACCCCTGTCCATCTGTCTTTTCGTCTGAATCCATATTTATGGATTCAAATATTCTATGTTTCATTTCTATCCTTTCCCGCCTTTTAGATTTATTTTGTTTAAGGCTTTTATATTTCGTAAATCAAACTTATTTCGTTTCTGTTTATTGTTTTTACGTATATGTCTCTTCCATTTTGCCAGTCATTTTCTTCCAGAATATTCAGGACCGTTTGCTCAGCCATTTCCGGACAATTATTGTCTCTGCTTAAGTGAGCCAAAAGAACACATCTTGCTTTCTCCTTGGCTTTCATAAGACTGGCAATACAATGGCCCGCCGCTTCATTTGAAAGATGACCCTCTTCTCCCAGAATCCTTCTCTTTAGATATGGCGGATACGGTCCACATCTTAACATTTCAACATCATGATTGGCTTCAATGACAAGTATGTCCGAATCCTCCAGTCTTCTCATTGCATAGTCATCCAGAATGCCTGTGTCTGTCACAATGCTGATTTGTTTCCCTTCATGTCTGATGTTATAACCTACAGGGTCTACAGCATCGTGGCTGATAGAAAATGTCTCTATTTCCAGATCCCCAATGTTAAAGCTGTCTCCGGAAACAAAATATTTTTTTCTTTCATCCTTAATGTCATATTTAATCCCCGAAAATGTAGATTTATTTGCATAAACCTCTAAGTGCTTGTATTTTTTCAGGGTCGTCTTGATTCCATTGATATGATCCACATGTTCATGTGTCACTAAAATAGCTTCAAGCTGGTCCGCCGGTGTTCCCGTTTTCTCCAGCCCCTCCGTGATTTTTTTGCAGCTTATACCTGCATCCACCAAGACTGCTGTCGAATCTGTTTTTACCATGTAGCAATTACCGCTGCTGCCGCTGGAAAACGAACAAAAACTCAATGTCATAAATTTTCTGGCCTCCGGGATCGTTCCCTTTCCTTATACCATTAAAGCAAACTTATCTGAAATTTATCTGAATTGATATATTTTTTTTTCAGATACGGTATTATATCATGAATTACCGGGCTTGGGCCTAGGCGATGGATTCAATTCTCAGATGCTTATGTTCTCTGCTTGTAAATAAAAAGAAAGTATTGCATAATTAACTGGAGGAGAAATCAATGACAAACACTGAAAAAATCGTGAATATATATACCGACGGAGCTTGCTCTGGAAATCAGTCAGAAAAAAATTTTGGCGGCTGGGGTGCAGTACTTGAATACGGCAAATATAAAAAAGAAGCTTTCGGCGGTGAAATCGATACTACCAACAACCGCATGGAACTTACCGCACTTGCTGCATCTCTTGATATGCTCACCAGGGAAGATCTCCCTGTCCGGGTTTTCAGTGACAGTGCTTATCTGATAAGATGTATGAATGAAAAGTGGTATGAAAACTGGCAAAGAAACGGCTGGAAAAACGCAAATAAAAAACCTGTGGAAAATCGCGATCTTTGGGAAAGGATTCTCGTACATCTTCATAAGCATAAATTTAAGTTCTATCACGTTAAGGGACATGTGAATCTAAGAAGCCGAAATGCCGATGTGGAAAGCCATTATGAAAAGTTTATGGTAAAAAATGGCAATTTGTTTTCTAAAGAAGAGTTCATATATATCACAGAAATGAACAACAGAGCCGATAAACTTGCAAATGAAGGTATTGACTCAATTAAACCGGATCTGCCTGATACAGAAGCCTGATTACAAAATCGTGAGAATCATTATCGAACGATCATCCTTCGCTCTGGTCTTAGAATGCTTCTCGGCCTCATGGATTATTTTTCTGGAGAGTTCCTCACCAGAAAGTTCAAAGTTTGTACTTACTACATTCCGAATGCCCTGAACTCCGAATTCCGTACCCAGAACTTCGTTGTATTCTTCTATTATTCCATCAGTATATAAAATGATCCTATCTCCCGGGTATATTCCTATGGTCTCTTCTTCATAATGATTCCCCAGTCCCAGCTTGGTTATAGGCATACCCTTAAGTGGGATTTCTTCCAATCTTCCTTTATTTCTCAAAATCAACGGGAAACAATTATGACCGGCATTCACCAGGCTTAATTCCTGAGTCTCTTTGTTATACTTGCATACTACTATGCTAAAGTACATCTCTGCATCTATATCTAAATCAGAATAATTTTTCAGAAGGTTGTCCATCAACTTTTCAAGCCCTTCTTCTCGTGCTATAGATGACATTCCCCTTATCACCTGTCTTAAAAAAATGGTAAGCAATGCAGCTCTTATACCATGACCGGATACGTCTGCCATGTACATGAGTACCTCGTGATCATCCAGCCTGACTATATCGAACATATCTCCGCCTAAGTCATCAGCAGGAAGGTATTCAGACCATAATTCAATCATATCCCAATAATTATCGTCTATCGGCAATACACTGTGTTGTATGCTGCGAGCAAATTCAGTTTCTTTTAACAACTTATTATAGCTGTTTTTGACCTGGGCTTCTATTCTCTTTTGCTCAGTTATGTCCTGAAATATTTCGATAGTATATTCTTTGCCGTCATCATCCTTTATGGAATATGAAATAATCGAATAAAGAGCTTCTCCAATGTATATGTGATTTCGCTTTCTTCTTCCTGCAGGTTCACCATGTGTGTCATTTTGTTTTCCGAATCTATTTACGCAAATGATATTCGCCGGTTCACCAAGAAGATTTCCAAATAACTTTAACATATGTTTATTCAGGTATACTATTATATTTTCTTCATTGATAATACGAATTGGAGCATCGAATTCTTCTATAAATTCCAATTTGATTTTATTTATTCCGTTTACTGCCATATCATCATCTGATTATCCAACTGATCTTATTAAATCAATGAGATTATTCAGTTCGTCCTCCGTATAGTAATATAGTTCTATCTTTCCCTTACTGCCCATTGCATTTATCATTACCTTTGCGCCTATCAGGGATGTTAGCTCATCTTCTATTTGTTTTACATCTTTTTCTTTTTTTCTATTTCTTGGTTTTTTTCTGGTTCTCCCATCGGCCATTTCACCGGCAAGCCTTTCTATGTCATGCACTGAAAGACCTTCCTTTACTGCTCTATCTGCCATTTTTATCTGGCTGTCAGTGCCATCGATCATAGCGATAGCTTTACCATGGCCTCCCGTAAGGAGTCCCTCCATTATATAATCCCTTACCTTTTCAGGCAGCTTCAATAACCGCAGTAGATTAGCGACATAAGCACGACTCTTACCAACCATTATCGAAACTTCGTTTTGGGTCAATGTCTGATCATCCATAAGGCCTTTAAGAGATTCCGCAACCTCTAATGGATTGAGGTCTTCCCTTTGCATGTTCTCTATAAGAGCAAGGATTGCCATCTCGTCATCATTTATTTCTTTTACAATTGCAGGAATGGATGAGAGACCAAGTAATCTGGTAGCTCGCCATCTTCTTTCTCCCATAACGATTTCGTAACCGTTCCTGATAGACCTAACGACAATGGGCTCCATAATTCCGTAAGCCTTTATGGAACTTGCTAATTCACTTAAACTCTCTTCGCTGAAATATTTTCTGGGCTGTTTTGAGTTAGGTTTAATCTCATTTACATCAAGATACTTTATTCCTTTATCCGTTGATGTTTCAGGAATATTTGTATTATCCGAGACCGGAACACTTACTTCAACCTCTTCGAACAGCGCATTAAGTCCCCTTCCGAGCCCCTTGTTTCGTTTTGTTGCCATTATAAATTCCCTTCTGATTCTAAAAATTCTTCAGCAAACTCTGTATATGCCTCCGCACCTTTTGAATACGGGTCGTATTCAGTAATTGGAAGTCCGTAGCTGGGTGCTTCTGCCAGCCTTACATTTCTTGGAATAACCGTTGTGTACACCTTTTCCTTAAAATAATTCTTGACCTCTTCCACGACCTGAATTGACAGGTTAGTTCGTCCATCAAACATACTAAGGATAACGCCCTGTATATCAAGGTTCGGATTGAAATTTTTCTTAACAAGATCTATTGTGCTCATCAGTTGGCTAACGCCTTCAAGTGCATAAAACTCGCACTGGATTGGTATGAGGACGCTGTCAACAGCCGTTAGGGAGTTGATTGTTAAAAGACCTAACGAAGGCGGACAATCGATAAATATATAATCAAATTTATCTCTGATTTGATCCAATGCTTTCTTAAGCCTTTTTTCCCGCCCCTCAAGTTCTACCAACTCCACTTCAGCCCCGGCAAGTTTAACGCTTGCAGGCAAGATACTAAGTCCATCTACTGATGTTTCCAATATTGCTTTATTCGGATCGAAGTTCTCTTCAATAAGAACCTCATACATAGTGTTGTCTCTACCTTTTTTCGAAATCCCTATCCCGCTGGTTGTATTTCCCTGAGGGTCAATATCCAGAATCAGTATCTTCTTTCCTCGCATAGCAAGACACGCTGCCAAATTTATATTCGTTGTAGTTTTACCTACTCCACCCTTTTGGTTAAATATTGCAATTGATTTACCCAAATTCTACCTCCTATTTTTGCCCCACATGTTATTATGTTTCAGGATTCAATTATACTACAATCCAAAATATTGTTCTATGTTTTGTTTTAGTGTTTCACGTGAAACAACCCTAAAAAATATTTTTTCTTTGTTTCACGTGAAACAATTTTGCCATTAAATATACTAACCACCAAATATGGTGTTTATTTTTCGTTTTTTTTCGATTTGCCACTATAGGCCTATTTTATTCGATTTGGGGAATTTTTTGTGATTTTGATATATCAGGTCGAAATGCAGTAAGTTCGTTTGTATATGACGAAAATGACAGGTCAATATTTTTCTATTATATGGATATACTGCCATATATATCCATTTTTATAGAGGAACCTTTGATGGTGTCCCTGATTTCCTTGGATAGGTCTTCGGCGTACTTCTTGTCTTTTTTATGACCCACACATTATGATCGAGATGAAATCCTGGAATCTTTCTTTCACGCACTTCTACATCTTCGTCAGCTCCCAATAATTTTCTGGAGATAACCGAATCTTCAATTTCATCTACAGCTCTTTTAGTTTTGTATGAATATAAATATCCACCGGGCTTTACGAATGGTAAACAATATTCTGAAAGAGTTGAAAGATTCGATAAAGCTCTGCTGACACAAAGATCATATTTTTCTCTATATATCGGATCTTGTCCTCCATCCTCTGCTCTTGTGTGCAAAACTTTTATATTATTTATTTCGAGTTTTTCAGTCGCTTTTGTTATGAACTCAAGTCTTTTATTTAGAGAGTCTATAAGGAGAAATGATTTATGGGGATATAGTATTGCCAAGGGCATACCAGGAAACCCGGCCCCGGTTCCCACATCAACAATTTTTTTTGAATTGTCGATTTCCGGCCAACCATAACAAATTATTGAATCCATAAGGTGTTTTATTTCAAATTCTTCTCTGTCTGTTATCGTTGTCAAATTAATATATTCATTACCCTCGAGAACCAGATCCATAAATGAATAAAATTTATTTACGGTTTTTTCATCGTGAGGGGCGCCTACCGCCTCAAGAGCATATCTCAGCTTTTTCATTTTTCATCCTTTCAAGGTGGACAAGAAGCACATTGATATCTGAAGGAGAAACTCCAGAGATCCTAGAGGCCTGCCCTATGGACTCAGGTTTTACATCATTCAGCTTCTGTCTTGCTTCCAGACGAAGACCTTCCATATCCGAATAATCTAATTCCAACGGAAGTCTTTTCCCTTCAAGTTTTTTAAATCGTTTTATCTGAGCGATCTGTTTTTCTATATAGCCCTCATATTTGATCTGTATTTCAGCCTGCTCTTGTGCATATCTATCAATTTTTTTTCTGTCCCCATCTAATTCCCGAAGGTTTTCATATGTAACTTCAGGTCTCTGAAGAAGCTTTGCAAGATTAACATTATTTTTTACCGGTGAGCTTTTAATGGTTTTCAGAAATTCATTTGCCTTCTTTTCAGATACGAATGTATCCTGAAGCCTTTTTATTTCATTTTGTGTATTTTTTTTGTTTTCAAGATATTTCTGATATCGTTCTTCCGTTGCAAGTCCTATATTATATCCCATTTCGGTAAGTCTGAGATCCGCATTGTCCTGACGTAGAATAAGTCTATATTCCGCTCTTGATGTCATCATTCTATACGGTTCTTCAGTTCCTTTTGTTACAAGATCATCTATGAGCACTCCTATATAAGCCTCTGACCGATCCAGAATAAACGGATCCTTATTATCTAATTTGAGAACAGCATTTATTCCTGCCATCAACCCTTGCGCAGCGGCTTCTTCATATCCAGAACTGCCATTAAGTTGACCAGCGCAAAAAAGGTTTTCTATTTGTCTATGTTCAAGACTTAGAGACAAACTCATGGGATCGATGCAATCATATTCGATAGAATATGCATATCTAGATATCTCAACATTCTCAAGCCCTGCGATTGACCTGTAAAATTCGATTTGAATATTTTCAGGCAGACTTGTACTCATGCCCTGAACATATATTTCGTCAGTGTCGGTACCTTCAGGTTCGATAAAAAGCTGGTGCCTTTCTCTGTCCGGAAACCTGCTGACTTTATCTTCAATTGAAAGACAATATCTGGGACCTACACCGGTGGTGAACCCGCCATAAGGAGCAGTTTTTTCAATATTCTTTCCAACTATCTCATGAGTATTGTGGTTTGTGTAAGTGAGCCAGCAAGAAACCTGATTACCCTCAAGTTCGTTATTCATAAATGAAAAAGGTGAAATTTTTTCATCTCCTTTTTGCTCCTGCATTTTGTCATAATCAAGGGAATGAGCCAGTACTCTAGCCGGTGTTCCAGTTTTAAATTTTCTTAGTACCAACCCCTTTTCTTCCATTCTTTCTGCCAGATCAATGGAAGGTGAATACCCGTTAGGACCGCTTGAAAATGAGGAAGATGCTACATGTATGGTTCCATTTAAAAATGTTCCTGTAGCCAGGATCACTGTATCTGCAGGATAATATGCTCCTGTCTTTGTCATAACGCCCAGAATCTTATTGTCTTGGATATCCAGATCTATTACTTCATTTTGTTTTAAGTCAAGATTTTCCTGAAGCTCCAGAGTATGTTTCATCTCCTCATGATATTTTTGCTTATCAGCTTGCGCTCTTGGAGAATGCACTGCCGGTCCTTTAGAACGGTTAAGCATTTTGCTCTGGATAAATGTTTTGTCTATATTTATCCCCATTTCTCCACCGAGAGCATCTATCTCACGAACCAACTGCCCCTTCCCGGTTCCACCTATTGAAGGATTACATGGCATCATGGCGACAGCCTCCAGAGTCGTAGAAAGAAGGAGAGTCTTTTTTCCCATTCGTGCCGCAGCAAGTGCCGCTTCACATCCTGCGTGGCCGGCTCCCACGACTACAACATTATATTTATCCATTTTGTAAGTATTCATATTTTACTTTCCAACACAGAATTCACCGAAAACTTTTTCCATTATGTCATCTGTAACTGTCTGCCCGGTGATTTCGCCTAAATATTCAAATGCCTGATTTATATTGACATGTACAAAATCAAGAGCTTCCCCGGCTTCAGCGGTCTGTATTGCTTCATCTATCTCAGCTGACGCCTTTATAAGAAGATCTCTGTGCCTTACGTTAGTTATCATCAAACTGTCTGCCTGTTTAAGGTTCCCGGAAAAAACCATAGCGGCTATACTGCTCTCCAGTTCATCAAGCCCTGTATTTTTTGTCAAAGACATTTCTATTACTTTGCTGCTTCGTACTAAATCATTTACTTGTTCGCCGGATATATTTCTTCCCAGATCTATTTTATTTATGACAACGAAACATTTTCTGTCTCCTATGTTTTCCGCTATTTCCATATCAGATTCATCTATACCGCTCTGTCCGTCCATCATAAAAATAACCAGATCAGCTTTATTGAATGCTTCTTTTGTTTTTTCTATTCCTATTTTTTCTATTTTGTCAGACGTTTCTCTTATTCCGGCAGTGTCGGTAAGTTTGACCGAAATGCCACTTATATTTACTACTTCTTCGATCGTATCTCTCGTAGTCCCCGGCACCTCAGTCACAATTGCACGGGATTCTTTTAGGAGCTCATTCATAAGTGAAGACTTACCCACATTGGGCTTTCCGACAATGACGGTATTTATTCCTTCTCTTATCATTTTTCCTGTATTTGCAGTGTTTATCAGTTCATCAATTTCTTCCTTAGTAGCCGTGAGCCTTTCTTTGAGCTTCATGTCACCGACAGCATCTCTGTCCTCATCGGGATAATCGATTTCAACTACGATTCCTGCGATTATATTTAGAATGTTTTCTCTTAATTCGTTTATTTTCCTTGAGACAGATCCTTCCATCTGATCAACAGCCAGTTCAAAACCTACATCTGATTTTGCTTTTATAACATCAATAACGGCTTCTGCCTGAGAAAGGTCTATTCTCCCGTTCAAAAAAGCTTTCTTTGTGAATTCACCCGCTTCAGCCGGAGCTGCACCAAGAGAAAGAACCAGTTCCAGAATCTTTCTAAGGGAAACTATGCTTCCGTGACAGTATATCTCACATACATCTTCCTTAGTATATGTAGACGGTGCCTTCATCAAAGTAACAAGCACCTCGTCTATCACCTTTTCCGAAACAGGATCTACTATATTGCCATAGTGAAGATATCTGTTTTTTAACTCCGATATTTCATTTACATTAGACCTAAAGATACGGTTAAGTATAGAATGAGCTTCGTTACCGCTCATCCTGACTATCCCAATACCGCCTTCGCCGTAAGCTGTTGATATTGCTGCTATAGTTTTTTCTTCATTGTAATTGATCATAGATTTCGCTTTAGTATTGTAAGCTTTACTTATAAGAATGAAGCTGCCTCGAGTTTCGAAGCAGCTCCTGTGTTAGCGTTTCTTTTCGACTATCACCCTTCTGTAGGGTTCTTCTCCTTCACTCCGCGTTGTTATTCCTTCTATTCCCTGGAGTGTTGAGTGTATAACTTTTCTCTCGTAAGGATTCATCGGTTCAAGCTTGACGCTTCTGCCGGTCTTCTGGACTTTCCGGGCAAGCTTTGCACCCAGCTGTTCAAGTGTCTTCTCTCTTCTTGACCTGTAACCTTCAACATCGATTATAGTCCTTAAGTATTCTTCTCTTTCCTTGTTAACCACCAGATTGGTAAGATACTGTATTGAATCCAGAGTTTGCCCTCTCTTACCGATTACGGTTCTTGAATCTTTGCCGGATATCTCAACATAGAAACATTCATCGTTTTTAAATGATTCCATGATGACATCTATTCCCATTTTTTCGATTAAACCCTTAAGAAATTCCGCAGCGTCGTTATCGTCTGAAGCCACAAGATCTGCAGGTCTTTCGCTCAAATTGGGCTTGCCGGAAAGATCTATTTCCGGGTAGTTGTCTTCATGAGGCTTCTTTTCTCTTCTTGGTGGCCTGTCATTTCGATTGCCATTACTTCCGGATCTGTTTCCTTGCTGTCCCTGGGGATGTTTATCCTTTTTTCTGAGATCTCTTTTGTTTCTATTTTCACCAGACTTACCTTGATTATCTTTTTTCTTCTTTTGGTCATTTCCTTTTACAGGAGGTTCTTCATCCGCAATAAGTTCAACTTTTACTTTTGCCAGTTTGGCTCCGAGACCAAGAAACCCTTTTGACGGCTCTTCTATTACTGTCACTTGTATCTGGTCTTCAGTTGCACCCAGATCTTCAAGAGCAAGCCTAACTGCCTCATCGACATCCTTGCCCCATTTTTCCGAATATTTCATTTCCGGTTCCTCTCCATTGCGCCTAGCGCAAATTATCTATTTCTTTTTGTTCTTATTATCTTTTTCTTCAGCAGCTATCAGCTTTTTCTTCCATACGCCAAGTACCTTTGTCTGTGCTACGGTGAACAGGTTTCCTGTAAACCAATACAGAGTCAGTCCGGCGGGGAAAGATCTTCCCATCCACACTATCATAACCGGGAAGAAGTATTTCATCATCTTCATCATTCCCGACATCTGATTGTTCATCTGGTTTGTCGGGTTCTGAGCCTGTGACATGGTAAATGATATGAATGTGGTGATACCGGCCAGAATAGGCAGTATCCATAGGTCGGGCTGGGACAGGTCATGTATCCACAGAAAATTTTCGTGAACAGCCATGATCATCTCCGGTGAATTCTCCATATATAGCATGGGGTTTCTCAAGAGCTGAAACAATCCAATTATTATCGGGAACTGTATCAACATTGGAAGACAGCCCCTCATAGGATTGAAATTTTCCTCCTGATAGAGCTCCATCATCCTCTTATTCATTTCTTCTTTGTCACCAGCGTATTTCTTTTGTATCTCCTGCATCTTGGGCTGAACATTGCCCATTTTCGCCGTGTGTTTTATCTGGTTCGCATACAGCGGGAAAAGACACAGTCTGACTATTATTGTGAATATTATCAGGGTTATTCCGTAATTACCTATAACTCCATATATTCCACTTAACAGCATTCCTAACGGCTTCGCGATAAAGCCTATTGCAGTGGTCAATATAATTTCCTCCGTTATTTCTATTTCAGTGGGTCATACCCTCCCGGATTAAAGGGGTGACACCTTACAATTCTTCTGATCCCGATCCAGCTTCCCTTAAAAAAACCGTATTTTTCAAGTGCCTGAACGAAGTAACTTGAACATGTGGGATAGAATCTGCATGTTTGGGGGAAGAAAGGAGATACAAGTTTCTGGTATCCCTTGATAAGGATTATCAATATATATTTCATTCCTTTACTCCCGTTACCCTCTTAGTTTTTTAAGAGTTTTGCTTTTCTTAGAACTTCATTTATAGATTTTTCCACATTCCTGCATTTGACACCGTTAATGGTGTTTCTTGCTATAAAAAGAATGTCATATCCTTCTTCTATTTTGCCCGAAACATTGCGGTAACTCTCTTTCATAAGCCTGCGGGCTCTGTTTCTTCTAACGCTGTTCCCCACCTTTTTGCTGGCAAGGAAGGCTCTTCTCATATACGGAAGATCATTTTTTATATAAAACAGAACCACATATTTGCTTCCTATGGACTTTCCTTTTTTATAGAGTCTGGAAAAATCCTTATTATTACGCAAAATTTTCGGATCTAACATTTTCGCTCCAAACAGTTAAGCGGATAATTTCTTTCTTCCTCTTGATCTTCTTCTCTTGAGCACATTTCTTCCATTGCTGGTTCTCATTCTCTTTCTGAATCCATGTTCTCTCTTTCTCTGCCTTTTTTTCGGTTGATATGTCATTTTCATAGCTGTTTACCTCCTTTTTTATTTTGTATTTCCGTTTCAAATCTGAATTACAATTGAATACGGGCATGCTTTATCTCATAAAACATGCCTAGTTATTATATAGGTAAAGTGCAGGTGATGTCAATGGTTTCAGCCTGTTTATTAAGTTGATAAAGTTTTCCACTGCCTGTTATCAAGTGGTTATTAATACTCAAAACACTACCTATTGTGTTAACAGTGACCTGTGGATAACTTTTTATAAATATTTATCCTATATTTATGCATGTAGTAAAATGTAATTGGTATTTTCATCTTGTGGAAAAACTCCATTTTTTGTATTATAGTAATTACCATTAAACAAAAGGTGCCAACTATGAAGGGGAAACAAAACAACATGGAGAAAAAATGGAATTTAATAAAAAACGAGCTGGAAAAAAAGATGAATACTGTCGGTTTTTCAACATGGATATCCCCTCTTAAACCTCTTAAATATTCAAAAACTAAAAAGACCCTTTATATACTTGTATCTGAGCAGCTTATTCTAACCACATTGGAAAAGAGATATGTTGATCTGATTGGAGAAATAGCATCTGAAATATATGGAGAAAATGTAAAGATTATTTTTTCTCTCCCGGAGGATGCCCATAAATATACATCAAAAAAACCTGCTAATATGCCGGAAGAAAGTGATCTGGGAGAAGAAGTTCTCGTAGACCCGAGACAAACATTTGACACCTTTGTCGTGGGAGAGAATAATCGTTTCGCCCAGGCTGCGGCCCTTGCGGTTGCTGAAGCTCCAGGTAATTCATATAACCCTCTTTTCATCTACGGTGGAGCCGGATTAGGAAAAACGCATCTCATGCATGCTATTGGGCATTATGTAAAAGTGAATGATCCAAATCTTAAAGTTCTTTATGTCTCATCTGAAATGTTTACCGATGATTTCATAAATTCCATCAGAAACGAAAAGATGAATGAATTTAAAATAAAATACCGAAATGTAGATGTCCTTCTCCTCGATGATATACAGTTTATTGAAGAAAAAAAGAGCACGAGAGAAGAGGTTTTCCATACATACAACACACTGCACGACAACGGAAAACAACTTGTTTTTTCCAGTGACAGACCCCCAAAGGATCTTCTTGGACTTGATGAAAGACTAACGTCAAGACTATCTTCCGGACTTATAGTCGATATTCAGCCTCCGAGCTTTGAAACCAAGGTAGCCATACTTAGAAACAAGGCTAATTTGGATGAAATCGAAATAACCGAAGGTCTTGAAGATGTAATTGAGCTTATCGCCGATAAGATAAAGACAAATATAAGAGAAATGGAAGGTGCTTTCAATAAGGTAATAGCTTTCAGCACTCTCACTCAGAAAAACATAAATAAGGATCTGGCCTGCGAAGTATTAAAAGATATAATAACAGCTAAAGATGCCCAGCCTACGCCTGAATCCATAAAGAAAAACGTGAGTAAGTTCTATGAAATTAAAATATCGGATCTTGAATCTAGCAAAAGAGCAAGAAACTTTTCATTTCCAAGGCAGATAGCTATGTATCTATGTAGAAATATGACAGATCTGAGCCTTCCAAAAATAGGAGACTGTTTTGGTGGAAGAGATCATACCACAGTTCTTCATGCATGTGATAAAATAGAGAAAGAAAAAAATATAAATCAAACTATAGATAATAATTTAAAGGAGCTGGAAAACAGGATAAGAAATATTTAATCCACACTTTCCACAATTTAAACATTTTTTATCCACAGTATTTGTTAATTAAATATGTTGAAATATACTTATCCACAGAACTTATTAACAAATCCACAGGACCTATTACTACAAAAACTATTTATTAAGAAAAAGAAAGGAAAATCTTATGAAATTCACATGTGACCAGCAAGCTTTTGTGAAGGCTCTGAACATAGTTTCTAAAGCTGTTACTTCGAGAACAACAATTCCTATTCTGAAGGGAATACTTATAAAATGTGAAGATAACAATAAAATCAGGTTATCTTCATCTGATCTTGAAATAAGCATAGAAACAATGCTTGATGCCAATATAGAGGAAAAAGGTTCAACAGTCGTATCAGCAAAACTTTTTAACGACATAATAAGAAAATTACCGACAGGGACTATAATAATAGAAGTAAATGAAGAGGGAACTATCAAAATAATAAGCGGTCATTCAGAATTCACTCTTCAGGGACTTCCTGAAGAAGATTTTCCAAAAATAACTGAAGAAAATGAAGGAAAAGAACTGATTTTTGATAAAGAGCTCCTTAAAAACATGATTAAGGGAACATGTTATGCAGCAAGCATAGATGAATCCAGGGGAATAATAACCGGAACCCTCATGGAAATAAGAAAAGATATGATAACAATGGTTGCCCTTGATGGATTCAGAATGGCTATAAAAAGAGAGAAAGTAGTAAATGAAAAAGAAATGGATGTTGTAATAGCCGCCAGAATAATGAATGAAATTGGGAAAATTCTGAGCGAACAGGAAGAAGATGAAGAAGTAAGAATAAGTGTTGATGAAAAAAAGGCTATATTTGTTTTAGAAAACACAAAAATAGTGGCAAGGCTTATGGAAGGAGATTTTATTAAATATAAAGATATTCTTCCTCAGAACAACAGAATCAAATTAAAGATAAACAAAAATGAACTTATGGACAGCGTTGAAAGATGTTCAATTATAGTAAGAGAAGGAAAAAATTCATTTATAAGATTCAAAATGGAAGAAGACAGATTTGTAATAACTTCAAGATCAGAAGAGGGAAGTACAAAAGAAGAAGTAAGCATAGAAAAAGAAGGAGAAAATATTGAAATAGGATTCAATGCTAAATATATGGCAGATACACTCCGAATACTTAATGATACAGATGTGTATATGGAATTCAACACAAGTATAAGCCCTTGTTTAATAAAACCGGTTAGTGGGAATAAATATGAATATCTTATTTTGCCAGTACGCCTTTCTACCGGAAATGTTTAATATAAATAAGTTATGTACATAAAGGAATTAAATCTTATAAATTTTAGAAATTACAAAGAAGCAAAGATCCCTTTTCAAGAGAGAATAAACATTATCCTAGGCAATAACGGTCAAGGTAAGACAAATCTCCTGGAAGGGATTTATCTTCTCTCAATGGGAAAAAGTTTCAGGACAAATAAAGATGCAGAAATGATAAAATTTGATTCCGAATATTTCAGGGTCAAAGGTTTTTTCAGTAAAGATGAAAAAAAACTATCTGTTGAAATGTATTTGAGTAAGACGGAAAAGATTTTTAAGATAGACGGAGTGGAAAAAAGAAAAAATGCCGACCTTCTGGAAAACGTCTACACTGTCATTTTTTCACCTGAGGATTTGAAGACTGTAAAAGAGGATCCTGATAAGAGAAGAAGATTCCTGGACAGACAATTATTCCAATTAAAGCCTCTTTATTACAAGGATCTGGCCAAATATAAAAAAATATTGAAAAACAGAAATTCTACTTTAAAAGAAGAAATCATAGATGAAGGGCTTCTTGATGTGTGGGATGAATATCTTATTGATACCGGTGCAAAAATAATAATGGAGAGAAAAGAACTTCTTACCAATCTGGGCAAAATAAGCAGTGAAATAAACAGCAATATAACAAACGGAAAAGAAAAACTGGAGATAGAATATGAACCGGATATAGAAATAAAAGAAAACATTGATGAACAAAAAATAGAAATAAAAAAGGAATTTTTAAAAAACAGAAACAAAGACATCGAAAGAAAAACAACTACATCCGGTCCCCACAAAGACGATATGAAGATAACTATAGACGGAATAGACACAAGAAAATTCGGTTCCCAGGGACAGCAGAGGACAGCTGCCCTTGCGTTAAAACTTGCGGAACTGAGAATAATAAAAGAAGAAACCGGAGAGAATGCCATACTCCTTCTCGATGACGTACTGTCGGAACTGGACGGAGAAAGGCAGAATTATCTAATCAATTCCTTCAAAGACAATCAAATATTCATTTCTGCTGCCGAAATAAGTGAAAATGTACTAACCAAATTGCATAATAGCAAGATATATAATGTATCTGAAGGTATAATTTCCTATTAAATTATTCTAATAATCAAAAATCACATCCAATTCAAAAATTAAACAAAATAGCATTAAAACAAAATCGATAAATTCGACCATAAATCTAATGAAATAAAGTTTTTTTGTTTTAATTATAAAAATAAAGATTAAATCAGCGTATTTGGGTAATATATGTAAGTGTATAGTATTATGGATGTAAGTATTTAATATTATGAATAAGCAC
This sequence comes from Anaerovoracaceae bacterium, assembly GCA_031553035.1. Taxonomy (GTDB): domain Bacteria; phylum Bacillota; class Clostridia; order Peptostreptococcales; family Anaerovoracaceae; genus JAVBLY01. The sequence continues at coordinate 148,296 of JAVBLY010000003.1, forward strand.
TAAATAAACATGTTATGGAAAGGCAACTTATGAGCACTACAAAAAAGAGAATCAGTAAAAAACTGATATGGGTACTGGTAATCGCAGTTATAATAACAGCGATAATACCTTTAAGCTCAATGGGTTCAGGCGGAGCTGAAGTAAATGTCAGCTTTTTAGTAGATCAGGAAAAATATTCTGAAGCTACTATGCCCATCAATGAAGATACCGCCGAAGAGAGCGGATCTACATATTTTGACAAAACAAAATATCCTGATGACCCTGAAAAAGAAGGATATGTATTTGTCGGATGGACAGATGGTGAAAAGACATACACCAAAGAGAGCGATGAACAATTCCAAGTTACTATTGGAACAGATGTAGTTTTGAATGCTGTTTTCGACGAACAGAAAGCAGATAAAGAAGATGAAACAAATTCAACTTCTTCAGATACCGCAATTAACAATAACAGCAATAACGCTAAAAAGAGCAGTAGCAGCAATGGCACATCAGGTGCGATCGAAGAGAGTACTGTTGCAAAAGTCATTTTCATGAAAACCGCTACTGACAGCAAAGCATATTATGAAACAACTATCGAGAAAGAAACCATGCTGGACAATTGGCCTCAGGATCCTGACGACAAAGTTGACGGCAAGGCATTTTTGTACTGGTATGATGTAAACGCTGCAAAGAAGGCCAACGGCGTCACGACTCCATTCAGCTCAAAGACAATAATAACTTCTGACACCGTTCTTCAGGCAAAATATGAAGATGGTCATATCGTAACATTCCATGATACAGACGATACAGTGCTGGATACTGTTGCTGTAGAATCAGGAAGCACAGTACAGCAGACAAAGAAAGGCGTTGATCTTAATGCCGGCGAAAGTGTTGCATATTGGTATGAAGAAGGAAATAAAAACAAGGCATATGACTTTAACGACAAGGTTTCCTCTAACATGGACCTTTATCCTAAGGTAACTAAGAATGCCGTTGTTTATTTTAAAACAGATGGATCATATATAGAACCTCAGGTAGTAGTAAAAGGGAAAACTGCGAAAATGCCTTCGGTACCTGACAGAGCAGGCTACATATTTAAAGGGTGGTCTCACACTCACGATACATATAATGAATTCAAATTTGACGAAGAAATAATCACAGAAGATACAACGACAGTATATGCGTACTGGGATATAGATGACACAACATTTACAGTAAATTTATGGAATGAAAAAGCCAATATTAAAGACGATCCGGGATCACCTGCTTACACAAATAATTATGAAATGGTAGGTAGTACGAGAGTAGTTGCTTCATCCGGCGCCTTGGTTATGTATACCACAGAAAAAGGAATTGACGGAACTATAAAATATGATCCAGTAAAACTTTATGAATCTATTGGCGGAGAAGTAGCCAAAACTCTGTACTACTCGGATTTCTTCTATTCTGAGAGTAAGGGAGTGTCAGGCAACGGAACTACAGTTATCAACATATATTTCAAACGTACACCATTTAAATTCACCTTCCATCCCAAGGAGGATACATCTACGAAAGTAGTAGATTCAAGTGCCAAAGTAGTTATTGGTGGAAATAAGTATGACGAAAAAGAAATAACCCTCAAAGTAGGTCAGAACATGCAGAATATCTGGCCAAGCGAGGTTGAGGCAACGAAGGCATTCACAAATTGGAACAAGTATGCCAGTAATGCCTCTACAGAAGTATATACTGCACTTTCGGCAACGCATATAAACTTTTTCTCGCAGCAGACTTCTCCTTCTGATGGTGATTATACTAAAGTAACAAAATATAAAAAGCCGACAAAAACAAGTTTTGACATGTATGCGGCGTATCTTGCGTCATTAGGTTCTATTGAGCAGAGATGGTATTATACCGAAGATCTTGATCAGACTTCAACGGAAGTAAGCAATACTAGAGCTAAGATAAATGACAAGTACTATACTCTCAAACAAAAAGGTGTATTCACTAATCAGGGTACAAATTTATCCAAATATGTTCCGGATAAGCTCAAGGGAACAGATTTGTCAGACTGGAGCGGAATAGCTATCAATGGCTTTAAGCAAGTTAAAAAATCAGATACAGGTGATACATCATATCTGAATACCAACAGGAAGCTTTACAAGGCATCTCCAAACTTCATATTCCCCGGTGGACTGACAGAATCCGAATATCAAAAGTATGACAACTTCGGAACACAGAAAGACTTACTGTACATATTCAAATATTTTATGGAAAGAGAATCATATACTTTTAAATTGGATATGAATGGAGGAACTCTGTCTGAGGATGATACTCAAGGATTTACCGCAGATAAAAACGGTGATCTGTCAAGAAAATATAAGTTTGAAGAAGGAATAAAAACTGTAGGTAATCCTACTAAGGCTAATTATATCTTTAAAGGATGGTATACAGATTCGGTAATCCAGAACGATAGTACATTGGCATTTGGCGAGGCTGGAAATATTTCAAAAATGCCGGCCAGCGATATAACGCTTTATGCAAAATTCGTAGGAGCGTCTGCCAAGATCGTTTATCAGGACGGCAGTAAGGAACTGTATGCTCAGGATACAAATCTTTATGAATTTGTCACACCGGAAATCCCGGGCAAAGAAGTTGACGGTATCAATTATGCAGATCTGAGAATCGGAGATAAGGTAGAAGGCAAAGGAATATTCAAGGGCTGGTTCTATCGGCCAGGTAAAGACAGTGAGCTTGTGGAATTTCAGTTTGAAGAATTCAAAGTGGAAAAGACACAGTACGATGTCTATGCCAAATGGACCCCGGTAGATTATACAGTAACCTATATTAATGACACTGATGGCAAAAATGTTGAAGTTGCCAAGACTATTATAAAGTCCACAAAGAATACACTTGCCAAATCACAGAAAAAGATAGAGAAGCTTCCTATAGAAAAAGGATATACATTTACCTGGAACACCGAAGCAGACGGAAGCGGCAAGATATTCACCGAAGCAACTCAGATCAAGGGCGATATGAATATATATCTGATCAGAACAAAGGATGAAGAGAATCCGGTAACGTCTGATGCTACACCAGGGGCTATTGGTGACAATGGCGGCAACAACGACGATTTCAATGTAGGTGTTGACCCAGATCCTGATAATGCACTGGCAGGTCCTGATACCAGCAATCCTTCAAATACAGGAAGCGGCGGCAGCGGAACTGCACTTGATAATGGATCAGTACTGGGATCAGGAGCATCTCCGAGTGAGATCATAGCAAACGGTCTTGTACCATCAGCAAATATAGGAGACAAAGAAGTACCATTATACAGCAACGGACTCTTTGACTCATGGGCACTTCTTAATCTTATCCTCTGTATAGGAGGCGGACTGCTGGCAATATTCACAGTCATCAGAGCTTTCTTCAGACGAAACAGAGAAGATGAAAGACTGGAAGCAAACGACAGCGATGGAAAAGCCAAGAAGACGAGAGGCCTATGGCTTATAGCAACTGCGTTGTTCGCAATCGGCGGAATAGTAATCTTCCTGCTTACCGAAGATACAACTACAACAATGGCGCTTGTAGACAATTGGACAATAGCAAATGCATTCTTGTTTGCAGCATCACTGATAAGCTCGATATTCGTTTTCAAAAAGGAAAAGAAAGAAGACGCAGGCAATACAGTAGCAATGTCATAAGATAATAACTTCAAACACCAAAACCGGGCCAGTGGATAAATATCCAAAGCCCGGTTTTCTTTTGGGAAAAGCCAAAAATAAATCGATTACTATAAAATACGGTATATACTACAAAAAATTCCATACGAATTACGCCCTAAACAAGCCGTTTTGGCCACAAAGAAGGCTTTTCCCATGCCTGCGATCCAAACAACGCCAAAAACTTGATTCTTCTGCCAAAATCGGGTACAATATATAGTAGAAAAATTAAGGTTTTGAAAGGTCAAAACTGCATTAGTTGTGGTTTTGCCTTTTTTCTGAAATAGCTAAATAGTTAGGAGACGAAAAAACATGGTTGCAGATGTAAATCAGCAAAAATATGATGCGGAACAGATACAGGTCCTGGAGGGACTGGAACCTGTAAGAAAGAGACCGGGGATGTACATCGGAAGCACAGGACCCAGAGGGCTCCACCATCTTGTATACGAGGTAGTGGATAACAGTGTGGATGAGGCGCTCGCCGGTTTTTGCAAGAATATACACATTACAATCGAAGCGGACAATTCCATCACCGTAGAGGATGACGGAAGAGGTATGCCGGTGGACAAGCACCCTAAGCTTGGGATCCCTGCAGTTGAAGTAATCCATACAGTACTTCACGCAGGCGGGAAATTCGGCGGTGGCGGCTACAAAGTATCCGGCGGACTTCACGGCGTCGGTGCGTCGGTAGTCAACGCTCTTTCCGAAAAGATGATCGTAGAGATCAGAAGAGACGGAAAGATATATCAGCAGGAATACTCGAGAGGGAAGACCCAGACTAAGCTTGAAGTAGTAGGCGACTCCCCGAGAAAGACCGGGTCTAAAACCTGGTTCAAGCCGGACGATCAAATATTCGAAGAACTGGATTACGACTATGAAACTCTGGAGCACAGGCTCAGAGAGATGGCATTCCTTAACAAAGGCGTCAAGATAGTTCTCGAGGACAAACGAGCCGACCACAAGAAAAAGGAAGTTTTCCACTACGAAGGCGGAATCAGAGAGTTCGTCAAGCATCAGAATGAAAACAAAGAGCCTATTCATAAGGATATAATATATTTTGAAGCAAACGGCGCTATAAAGGATAATGAAACATCCGAAGTTGAGATTGCCATGCAGTATACCGACAGGTACAACGAGCTGGTTTTGGCATATGCAAACAACATAAATACCACTGAGGGCGGATCCCATCTAGTTGGATTCAGGTCAGCTCTGACCAGAGTTTTCAACGATTTTGCAAAAAAGAACAACTTCCTCAAGGACAAGGATGAGCCGCTGACGGGAGAGGACGTAAGAGAAGGTCTTACTGCTATCATTTCCGTTAAGCTGACTTCGCCTCAGTTCGAAGGGCAGACCAAGGCTAAGCTTGGAAACAGCGAGATGAGAGGATTTGTTGAGAAGGCTACTAACGAGCATTTAACCGCATTCCTTGAAGAAAATCCCGCACAGGCTAAGATCATAATGGAAAAATGTATACAGGCAGCCCGTGCCCGTATCGCTGCAAGAAAAGCCAGAAACATGGAAAGAAAGTCCGTCCTTGACGGAGTTTCACTTCCCGGAAAGCTGGCAGACTGTGCTGAGAAAGATCCCGCATTGTCGGAAATATTCCTGGTAGAGGGTGATTCCGCCGGCGGCAGTGCTAAATCAGGAAGAGACAGGCACAGGCAGGCTATTTTGCCTCTCAGAGGTAAAATCCTCAATGTTGAAAAGGCAAGACTGGACAGGATCCTCAATTCAGATGAGATAAAAAATATGATCACTGCTTTCGGATGTAATATCGGAAGCGAATTCAATGAAGAGAAGCTGAGGTATCACAAGATCATAATCATGACCGATGCCGATGTGGACGGCGCTCATATAAGAACGCTGCTTCTTACATTTTTCTATAGATATATGCAACCTCTTATCGAAAACGGCTACGTTTATATCGCACAGCCTCCCCTTTATCAGGTAAAGAAGGGGAAGGAAGCTTACTATACGTACACAGAGAAAGAGCAGGACAAACTTCTTAGAGAGATAAATCCTGAAGGTAACCACAAACTGGATATTCAAAGATATAAAGGGTTGGGAGAAATGGACGCAGGACAGCTGTGGGACACCACGATGAACTTCGACAGCAGAACTCTCATACAGGTCACACTGGATGACATCACCGCCGCCGATGAAATTTTCTCAATGCTCATGGGCGACAAGGTGGCACCGAGAAGACAGTTCATCGAAGAAAACGCCAGATACGTCAAGAACCTGGATATATAAATAATTACGCCGGATTTGAAGAGAGGTAAAAAATAGATGGATTTAATAGACGACAAAAAAATGCTTCAGCACGAAGTGCATGACGAGATGAAAAACTCCTACATAGATTACGCAATGAGCGTAATCGTAGGTCGTGCTCTTCCTGATGTAAGAGACGGACTGAAGCCTGTCCACAGAAGAATACTCTACGGAATGTCTGAATTGGGACTTACTCCGGAAAAAGCATACAAGAAAAGTGCCCGAATCGTCGGTGACGTCATGGGTAAATATCACCCACATGGCGACTCGTCGGTTTATGACGCCATGGTCAGAATGGCCCAGGAATGGTCAATAAGATACATGCTGGTCGACGGTCACGGAAACTTCGGTTCGGTTGACGGAGACAGCGCCGCGGCCATGAGGTATACGGAAGCCAGAATGGCTCCATATGCCATGCAGATGCTGAGAGACATCGAAAAAGACACAGTTGATTTTGTGCCGAACTTCGACGGCGACGAAAAAGAACCAAGCGTTCTGCCGGCAAGATTTCCCCAGCTTCTTGTAAATGGTTCCAACGGAATAGCCGTTGGTATGGCTACATCTATTCCGCCTCACAACATGCGCGAAGTAATAGATGCCACTATTAAGATGATCGACGAACCGGAAGTGGATATAGAAGATCTCATCAAAATCGTTAAAGGACCAGACTTCCCCACCGGCGCCATTATTTTAGGCAAAAACAAGGCTAAGGAAGCATACAGAACAGGCCGGGGCAGCGTTCTTGTAAGATCCAAGACTGAAATAGAAGAGACCGATAAGGGCAAACAAAGGATAATCGTAACCGAGATACCGTTCCAGGTGAACAAGGCGAGACTTCAGGAGAAGATAGCCGATCTGGTCAAGGACAAGAAGATAGACGGTATATCTCAGATAAGAGACGAGTCAAACCGTGACGGTATGAGGATAGTCATCGAGCTTAAAAAAGATGCCAATCCCCAGATCACGCTTAACAGATTATATAAGCAGACCCAGCTTCAGGAAAGCTACAGCATGATCATGATAGCTCTGGTTAACGGAGAGCCGAAAGTCCTGAATCTCAGACAGATCCTGGAAGAATATCTTAAACATCAGAAAGAGATCGTTACAAGAAGAACCAAGTTCGATCTTAAGAAGGCGGAAGACAGGGCCCATATACTGGAAGGGTTGCTTATAGCTCTTGATAATATAGATGCAATAATCAAAACAATAAGAGAAAGCTATAACGACGCCAAAGAAAAGCTTATAGAAAGGTTCAAATTAAGTGAGATACAGGCTCAGGCTATTTTGGACATGAGACTGGCAAGACTCCAGGGTCTTGAAAGAGAAAAGATCGAAAAAGAATATGCCGAACTTAAAGAAAAGATCGCCTATTTCAAAGCTCTTCTTGCTGATGATCAGAAGCTTATGAACGTTGTAAAGGAAGAGCTTCTCGAAGTAAGGGATAAGGCAGGCGATGACAGAAGAACCACTATCGCCCCCGATGCCGCAGAAATCGAAGAAGAAGATCTTATTGCAGAGGGGAAGGTTGCAATTACCCTTACTCATCTGGGATACATAAAGAGAGTTTCTTCAGATGTTTACAGAACACAGAAGAGAGGCGGCAAGGGAATAACCGGAGTCACCACAAGAGATAACGATTTTGTCAAGAATCTTATAATGACTTCTACCCATGATTATCTCATGTTCTTCACCAACTTCGGCAAGGTCCATAAGCTCAAGGCTTACGAGATACCGGATGCGGCGAGAACAGCCAAGGGAACACCTGCCATCAACTTCCTGAACCTCATGCAGACCGAGAGGATCACAGCAGTGATGCCCATCAAGGAATTCTCCGAAGACAGATATCTCATGGCCTGCACCAAGAAGGGAACGATCAAGAAAACTCCTCTTTCAGAGTACGATACAAACAGAAAGAACGGTTTGATTGCAATCAATCTGAAGGATGGCGATGAGCTTATCGGAATTAAGCAGACAAGCGGAACAAATGTTGTTATAATAGTAACCAAAATGGGCAAATGCATCTGCTTCCATGAGGACGACGTGAGAAGCATGGGTCGTCTTGCAGGAGGAGTAAGAGCCATTAAGCTGGAAGACGGCGACGAAGTCGTTTCAATGGAACTGGGAGAAAAAGACGAACAGCTTCTCGTGGTTACACAGAACGGATTCGGAAAACGTACCCCTGTCCTGGATTACAAAATACAGGCCAGAGGCGGCAAGGGAATGCTCACCTATGATAAAGCCAAATTTAAAAAGACAGGAGAGCTTATTGGTGCTACAATAGTAGACAATGATGATGAGGTCATGCTCATCAACTCCAACGGAATAATCATCAGGATCAATGCAGGCCAGGTTTCCACACTGGGACGAACTACTCAGGGCGTACGCATAATGAAAGTTCAGGATGATACAAAGATCATCGCTATGACCAAGGTCATTCAGGCTGACGACGAAGACGAATATGACAACACACAGAACAAAGAAAACGCAGAACAGATAGAAATAGATACCGGTGAGTAGACTTAATTTGTAGTAGATTGGGCCAAGCGCCCTAAAATGGAGGAACACGATGTCACTATCAATTATGAAGAGCTTTAATGAAGCAGATGAGCTTTGGGACATTAAAGTGGGAGGCGAGGTAGACATATCGAATGCTGATCAATTCAGAAATGAATTAAACGATGCATATAACAAAACGCCGACGGATATGAAAATCGATGTTGCCGACCTGGGCTATATGGATAGCACCGGGCTTGGTGTTATCATCGGGATATACGGCAAGATCAAAGAGGATGGACATTCAATAACCTTGGTTGAACCGAGAGATAATATAAAAAAATTACTGCGAATTACAAATCTGGACACGGTCCTTTTATAACCGGAATCAGTAACATGAACCATCAAAGGAGATAACAATGAGAGACAACTTCAAACTCATAGTGCCGGGCAAACCTGAATATGTAGGGGCGGTACGACTTGCCATTTCATCACTGGCTAATAATGCGGGGTTTGACATTGAAGCCATCGAAGACATAAAGGTGGCGGTTTCCGAAGCCTGTACTAATATCGTCAGGCACGGAAATATGGAAAACAGTGACTCATCTGATATAGAATATAGGGTGAGTTGCGAGATCTGTGAAGACCGGCTGAGTATAAGTGTCGAGGATGATGGCGCAGGATACGACACCAAGAACTATCATGAACCGGAACTGCCTGCCGAAGAAGCCGGAGGTCTGGGTATATTCATCATAAGAGCACTGATGGATGAAGTGGAAGTGGAATCAGAAATAGGTATAGGAACTCACATTACAATGGTCAAATATATCCAGGAGATGTAGGGGGAAAAATGGCTGTAGAATCTGCGAAGAAAACAGATAACACCGACTTATTTTTGGAATATGCGGAGTCGAAAGATCTTACTCTGAGAAACGAGCTTGTGGAAAAGTACTTATACCTCGTAGATATTCTCATCAAAAAGTATCTTAATAAAGGGATCGACTATGACGATCTATATCAGGTAGGCTCAATGGGCCTGGTTTTTGCTGTCGAAAGATTTGATGCAAGCAAGGGGTATGAATTCTCAAGCTTTGCCACGCCGACAATCATAGGCGAGATAAAAAGATATTTCAGAGACAAAGGTTGGGCGATGAAGGTTCCAAGGAGGCTTAAAGAGATATCTTCCAAGATCCCTGCTGCAAAAGAACAGCTATACGGGAAATTTTCAAGGAACCCCACCATCGGTGAGCTTGCTGAATATCTGGGGTACACTCAGGAAGAAATACTGGAAGCAATGGAAAGCGGTCAGGCCTACGGAACATATTCTCTGAATCAGGCTTTTGAGGACGACGGTGAAGGGGGAGAATCCTCGACACTGGAAAAATATACAGGCGTAGAAGATTCAGGTTATGAAAGCTTCGAAAATGCCGAGATAATAAAAAAGGTAATGGCCGGCCTTGACGACATGGAAAAGGCTATTTTCAGAAAAAGATTTATAAACAACGAAACCCAACAGGATATAGCTGATGATCTTCAGGTCTCTCAGATGACAGTATCCCGTCTGGAAAAAAATATCAAACAAAAATTCAAAGTTGAGTATCATAAATAATGGAGTTTGGGGCATGAAAAGAGTATTCTCGGGCGTTCAGCCCACCGGTAACATACATATCGGTAATTATTTGGGCGCATTAAAGCAGTTTGTTGACCTGCAGAATGATAACGAATGTATTTACTGCATAGTGGATATGCATGCTATTACCATCCCAAAAGACCCAAAAGTGCTGCATGAGAATATTCTTGATGTTGCCGCTCTTTATCTAGCAATAGGCCTTGACCCAAAGAAATCCACGATTTTTGTCCAGTCAGACGTTCCCGGCCATAGTGAACTTACATGGATACTCATGTGTAATGCTTACACAGGCGAGCTTTCAAGAATGACCCAGTTCAAAGACAAGGCAAGAGGCAAAGAGTCGGCACCGGCCGGTCTCTTTACATATCCCATCCTCATGGCATCGGACATACTATTATATGATACGGACATAGTTCCTGTGGGAAGCGATCAGAGGCAGCACATCGAACTTACAAGAGACATAGCAATAAGGATCAACAATAAATACGGCGAAGACACGCTGGTAGTTCCTGACGGGAGTTTCCTAAAGGAAGGCGCTCGCGTGATGTCTCTTGATGATCCCACATCAAAGATGAGCAAGAGCGCTGAGAATCCACTTAGCCGCATATCTCTTCTGGATGACGACAAGAAGATAAAAAAATCAATTATGAAGGCAACCACCGATTCAGACGGAATAATCAAATACGATATGGAAAACAAGGCAGGTGTCAGCAACCTGCTGACAATTTACAGCGTCTTTGCAGGAGTGCCCATTGCCGATATCGAAAAAAAATACGAAGGCGAGGGCTACGGCACTTTCAAAAAGGACCTCGTTGAGATAACAGTAGATGCCCTTGCACCCATACGCAAGAACTACGAAGAAATCAGACATTCTGCCGAGCTTCTCGATACCCTGAAAGACGGAGCAGAGCGAGCTAATGGAATATCAGAAAAAACTCTGGGTCGCATCAGAGGCAAATTCGGTCTCGGAATCGCTCACCAGTAAATCAAAATGAAAAGTTTTTATGAAAAAGTATATGATGTAGTCGCCGGGATTCCCGAGGGCTATGTTATGACATACGGGCAAATCGCCGAAATCATTGGCAGTCCAAGAGCAGCACGGATAGTTGGATCGGCTATGTATAATGCCCCACCAGCCAGAGGGCTTCCCTGCCACAGAGTTGTGAATCGTTACGGGCAAATGGCACCTGCATTTGTATTCGGTGGTGCTGAATATCAGAGAATGCTCCTCGAAGCTGAAGGAGTTACATTCCTTCCATGTGGCCGCATAGATCTGGAAAATCATATATACGATCCAAAATTCTAAATATCTCAAGAAAAATGACCAAAAAGTGAATAATATGCAAGATTATTGGGTAATACATTGTCATAAGTATTAGGCACCGATAGGCACCGAAGGGAAGTAATTCGATTTTTTCTGCAATTTTACATACTTGAAGTGACTGTTTATTAAAGAAAAAGAGATTTTTTTTAAATTTCGATTTTTAAACTATTTTTTAAAGAAAAATAAAATAAATCGACATAATATATTTACACTTAAAAAAAGAGGGCATAATATAAACAATAGTATACTAGGAGTATATACTATGTTGCAAATTCAAGGAAAATTGACACAAAAAAGCATAGTCAGCTGTTTACATAACAATAAAATCAGCATAAAATGAGCCTAATCCATAATAATACCCAAAAGGTACTATTTTGGTTTTAAAACTATAGTAAGACAATTGCAAATTAAATTTTTAATAAACAGGAGATAAGTAAGTTATTTTGAAACGGAAAGGGACAGAAAAATGATGAATAATATTTCTAAGGATTCCAGAATGAAGGTTATCAGTTTTGTATTGATAATCGCTTTGTGTGTCACGTTGATACCAATACTATCATTCGCAGGAATTGAAGCTAGTAGAGATGTAAAGGATAAGATTACGATTGATTCTTTTGTTATTACTGACAGCAAAGGAAATGAAGTAAATCCGGATACTGAATATGATATTGGTTCAAAATTTGGACTTGATATTTTATTTACTCTTGATTCTGCAGCTCTTCAAGCTGATTATTTTCAGGAGGGCGATTATTTTGATATTAAAGTACCTTCGTATTTAGGTGTGTCCGGAGAAATAGCAGCAAAAGACTTGATTGATAGAAGGTCAAAAGACAAGCTTGGTGAATATAGCCTAGTTAAGCTTCAGGGAGACGATCACTATACGATTCGTGTAGTATTTACAGATTTTAAAGAAACATATCTTGAGGCTAACGGTGGGCTTTCTCTAGATGTAGTAGCAAAGGAAGTTCCCGGAGAAGATGACGATAGCTTCACCTTTAAAGATGAAGCATACCCGGGTCCTAAAGTAATAGATGGTGGGGACTATACTGGAGCCGACTCATATAAAGTAAAGAAAGACGGAGTAGACAACGGAGATGGTACATACACCTGGAATGTCGGGATAAATATGGATAGCTATATCAATTTACTTAATGGTAGCTCCAATGCGGAAGTCAAAGAAGATGTCGTAATAATAGACGAATTGATGAAGGGTTTATATTACAAAGGTGATGCTCTTAAAATAAGGGTACCTTATTACATAATTAATAGTGATAGTAGTAAATCTGTAACATCAACAGAGTTTGGATATAAAAATCTATATTTGGAGGAAGTCGTACATAATGGTACCGAGAATTGGACAGACTTCCAGAATACAGTAAAAGCCGGAAATACAGGAAACGGATCTTATGGATATTTTACTGAAAATGGTAAGAAGACAAAATTAGTTATAGCGCTGGGAGATTTACCTGGTACAATCATCGATTCAAAAACATGGGCCGAAATGAAAGATAACCTTGATGATGTTAAGAACCTAAGTGCAACTAGAAAGCAGAATACTCTTGATGCATATGCAAGATATTTCAATGGAAGCATAGCAAATACTACTGCCCCTTCAAGTAGTAAAAAGGCAAATCTTGTTGGGTTCACATTATCGATAGATACATATGTTCAAAGTGATGTGGATCTTGATGTATTCAATTCGGTAATATTGAAATACAAGGAAGATTCCCACTCATCGACGAGTGGAAGTTTTGAATATGAGCATAAAAATAATGGCTGGATCATTACAAGGGTTCCCGGCAAAGTGACTATAGATAAGTTTGATGAAGATACTAATAAGACTATTGATGGTGCAAAATTTAAATTATTAAAGTGGAACATAAATAAATGGGAAGAGATAGAACAGGGTGCTGAGCAATCAACTTCGAATGGATCGGTATCATTTGATAAGCTGCCGGCAGGAAAATACAAAATCGTAGAAACAGGTTATGCTCAAGGTTATAAAGAGGGAAGTCTGACAATAAAGCAGATACTGTTTAATGACAAAGGCATACAAACAGGAACAAAAGACCTTACAAAAGACACAAATGGTGAAATAGGCTATGTCTTTGATGTAACTGCAGCAGAAATTACTGCAGGGGTAGTATTTGAGGCAAAAAATGCTCAGGATAAAGGAATAGTTCAGATCATTAAAAAAGACAGTGAAAGTGGTGCTAAGCTTGCTGGTGCGGTATTTAGATTATGGAGAAAAAGTTTAGGCGGCAGTGAGTATAGAGAAACAGATATCTATGCAACCACAAATGCTCTTGGAATCGCAACCATATCAGGACTTGTCTGGAACGATTATCAGTTGAAAGAAGTTACATGGCCAAAGGATTATGTTGAAGGTTCTGGCTCTATTGATAACGATGGTAAATTCTCTGTAACAGCTGGAAGCATAAAGACTGTAACTGTAAATGCAGAAAATGACCGTGATAAAGGCAAGGTCAATCTTGCAAAACTTGATTACGACTCAGGTGCTTCTATGGCAGGAATAGACTTCTATCTGAAGAAGCTTGTAGGAAGTGATTGGGTAACCGTGACTAAAGCAGCTGCTGGTGGCGGAGAAGAGCTTTATAAAGTTACGACCGATGAGAACGGAAAGGCATCTTTTGACAATCTTGACTGGGGATACTATATAATCAGCGAAGGAGCATTCAAGGTCGGATATGAACCGAAAATGATTCCTGATGACAAATACAAGAATAATCCTGATCAGCGATTCGAAGTAACTCAGGGAGCTTTGACAATAAATTATACAGCCAAGAATAAACTTAAGAGAGGTAGTCTCGAATTAACTAAATACGGAGAATCGAAAGCAGAACTTCTAGCAGGAGTATCTTTCAAGCTACAGATCAAAAATGGTACTAACTGGGATGATGTCAAAGCTGGAACTCCTGCTACTACAGTAACCAAGACGACAACTGGAAACGGCATCGTAACATTTGATGATCTTAAGCAGGGTACATACAGGTTTGTTGAAATAACTCCTGCAAAAGGATATGGCAACACTCTGACACTGAAAGATAAAAATGGCAATGCCATAGATAATGAATTCACATTAAATGCTGAGAAACTTAGCTTCAAAGTTGATGGATATAACCCTAGAGTCAGAGGAAGCATATCACTTGAAAAATACAGTGAGTATGCTAAGACCCTTAAAGTAAGCGGAGCATCGTTCCAGCTTATGAAACTTAATGGGTCATCATGGACAGCAGTTTCTCCAGAAGCAATAAAGACAACCGGAGCTGACGGCAAAGTCTCCTGGGGAAATCTTGACTGGGGTATATATGGAATTAAAGAAGTAACAGCTGGATTTGGACATACAAACGGTCTTAAACTGATAAGCGGATTCGGGACTAAGGATGAAGTCGATGGGATCCAGAAACTCAATGTGACTTCAACAGCTTTGAATTTGACTATTGAAGGAACAAATCCAACAGTACCAGGCAAAGTAATTGTTAAAAAGTATGATGTATCGGATACAGCTAAAGAAAATCCACTTAACGGAACAGAGTTCTATCTGAAGAATTTGGATGATGGAACTACAACAAATGCGGTTAAAGTAACGAATGGTCAAGCTGTGTTTGATAATCTCAAATGGGGTAATTATCAGTTGGCCGAAAGTAAGGCAGCAGAAGGTTATGACAAAGATACATTTAATTTCCCCAACGATGGTAAGTTCACGATAGATATCAATGATGTTAATAAAACAACCCCAACAATTGCGGTTGAAACCTTAACAGGTACAAATGATACGATTAAGGGAAAAGTTGTTCTAACGAAACTTGACGGACAAGCTGTTAAAGATCCTGTTATTGCAGGAGCAACTTTCCAGTTATGGAAATATAATGGCACAACATGGTCAGCTATTGGACAGCCAAAACAAACGCTCACTAACGGGGAAGTAGCCTTCACTGGTCTTGAGTGGGGAGATTACTGGCTTGTTGAAACAGCTGCGGCACCGGGATACAAAGCAAACAGCGATTGGTCTAAAAAACCATCCGGTGCTCCTGGAAACAGCATCCAGGAATTCACTATCGGCGAAATAGGAAACGATGTGGTTCTCAGCATCACCAAGGAAGCAATCAACGACAGAAAAGAAGGAACAGTTCTTTTAACCAAAGTAGATGTAACGGATAAAGTTACTAAAATTGATGGCGCGGTATTTAATCTGTATAAAGTTGGTACCGGAGGCACAGAAACATTTGTAACAAGCGGCTCTTCTATTGATGGTGTGGTAAACTTCAGCGGTCTTGAATGGGGAGATTACAAACTCTATGAAACAAAAGCCGGAGAAGGTTACACGACTAAAGGTGTTGTATTCCTGTCTGATAATGTAAACTCAATCATATCAGCAGACGGAGTATTCAATGTAAATAAGGATGCCATAGAATTAGAATTTAAAGCTACAAATGACAGACTGTTAGGTTCCGTAAGCCTTGAGAAGAAAGATACCAGTACAGGTGCAATTCTCAAGGGAGCAGAGTTTTCTCTTGTGAATAGTAAAGGAGAGACAGTAGCTACTACAAAAACTGGTATTGACGGAAAGCTTAAATTCGAAAATGTTTTATGGGATAAATATAAACTCGTAGAAACAACGGCAACAACAGGATATGACAAAGATAAATTGACTATTGAACCTGTAGGTTTCACACTTGATAACGAAGGATATTTTGAAGTTAATAAAGCAAAGAGAGACTTCAGTGTCGTTGCTAAAAATCCGAAACTCAAAGGCAGCGTAGAACTTGATAAGATAGACAAGACTACTAAAAAAGAGCTTAACGGCGTAGAGTTCACTTTACTTGACAGTAAAAACAATGTTGTCGAAACAGGCATAACTGAGAACGGTAAAGTCAGCTTCGGTGATCTTGCATGGGGAACTTACAAACTGGTAGAAACCAAAGTTCTCGATGGATATACCACTAGCGGAATGATCTTTACAGGTACGGGAATATCATCAGAAGGCGAATTCACAGTGACATCTACAGCTCTTACATTCGGAGTGCAAGCAGACAACCCGAGACTTGGCGGCAAGGTCGAACTTACAAAGGTCGATGCTGTCAATAAAGGCAAGATTAACGGAGCGGAATTTAATCTTCTGGATAAGGACGGTAAAATTGTACAGTCTGGTGCAGTCAAAAACGGAACATTGGAATTCGACGGACTTGCATGGGGTAAATATACTCTGGTAGAGACAAAGGCTCCTGATAGCTATACTACAAAGGGAATGATATTCTCAGGTGATGGAATCACAAGCAAGGGTTCATTTACTGTCTCAGGTGAAGCACTAAGCTTCAATATAATAGCCGATAATCCGAGACTTGATGGTAGTATTGAGCTTGATAAGATAGACAAAACAAGTGAAAAACCACTTGACGGAGTTGAATTCACATTACTCGACAGTAAGAACAAAGTCGTTGGGACAGGAACTACTAAAGACGGCAAAGTAAGCTTCGACAATCTCGAGTGGGGAGATTACAAACTCGTAGAAACAGGCGTTCTTGAAGGATATACTACAAGCGGAATGATTTATGCCGGAAAGGGTATATCAGAAGATGGCTCATTTACAGTTACAGCAGCAGCATTAAAGTTTGGATTTTCTGCAGATAACCCAAGGCTTGAAGGAGAGATCGAACTCACAAAACTCGATGCTGATAGTAAAACTAAAATAGACGGAGCAAAATTTAATCTTCTGAATGATTCTGGAGTAATTGTCAAGTCCGGCGTTGTAGAGAATGGAACGTTGACATTTGATAAACTTTCATGGGGCAAGTATCAGTTGGTTGAAACAAAGGCAACAGAAGGGTATGACAAGGATACAGTTACATACTTAGGTAAGGGAATTACAACGAGTGGAAGCTTCGAAGTAACAGCAACAGCATTGAAATTTGCAGTAGATGCAGAGAATGGCAGAGTTCCTGGACAGCTTACAATTGATAAATATGATCCAATAAATAATGCCAAACTAGGATTCACGGAATTCTTCCTACAGTACCACGATGGGAAAGATTGGAATACCTTGAATAGTGAAGAAGGAACCACAAAATATGGCATTACAGACGGAAATGGCGCCTACACATTTGATAACTTAGATTGGGGTCAGTATAGACTGATCGAGCATAAAGCATTTGAAGGCTATAATAAGGATACAGTCGTATACAGTGGAGACGTAAGTACAGATGGATCATTCTATGTGACATCAACAGCAGTGAAGCTTAGTGTATCCGCAGAAAATGAAAGAATCCCGGGAGAGCTTAAGATTATCAAGTATGATAGTACAGCAACAGGAACTGCATTAGAAGGCGCAGTCTTCTTCCTAAGGTACCTTGATGAAAACACCGGAAAATTTGCGGACTATGTAGATGAAGATGGTGTGACCGTAACAGCAATCACAAATGCAAGCGGCGAAGCTATTTTCAAGAATCTGCCATGGACGAAGTATCAGGTAGCAGAGTTGAAAGCTCCAAAGGGTTATAAAGAAGGTACTCTCAAATTCATTGACGGCAGTGATGGAGTATATGAAGTCACAAATGAGGTCAGAACAATAGCTGTAGAGGCCACTAACGACAGGATTCTCGGCACAGTCGAACTGGAAAAACTGGATAAAATAGACAACACCAAGAAGCTACGTGGCGGAGAGTTTACACTTGAATACTACAACACTGAGTTGAAGGATTGGCTGACATATACAGATGAGAGCGGAGACAATGTTATAGCGATCACAGACAACATGGGTAAATTGAAATTCAAGGATGTCCCCTGGGGTCAATACAGAGTGATCGAGCTTATTGCACCTGAAGGCTATGATCCAGCTACACTGGAATTTGAACAAGGTGATAATCTGGTTACAGTAGGAGCAGATCAGCAGACTTATTATCTGACTGCATACAATACGGGTGTATTAGGTGAGGAAGCTCCTCCAGATGATTATGGTGACGATTCTACAAGTGACGGATCAGTACTTGGTCAGGAAGCTAAGACCGGTGATGTAACGAATATGATCCCATTGTTAGCTATAATGCTGATTGTTTGCCTCATCCTGCTTCTGGCAGCTCTGCAAACAGGTAGAAGACAGCAATAAGATAATCATTAAGCGCTAAAATCAAGATAATAAAGTTATCAAACCCGGTGGCATTCGCCACCGGGTTTTGTATCATAAAAATATGGGAGAACAAGATAAGTTGATGGTATACTTATTATAAAGATTTATCTTGACACATGATTGGAAAACACAATATGGAATCCACATTAACAAACAACAGAAAATACATACCCTGGTTCCTCATAATAGCATTCGCATATAATGTGCTGATATTTGCAATGCAGCTTATTATGGGAGGTATAAAATCTTTTCTTGAATCGCTGATTTATATATGGTGGCACCCAGGCTCCGGAGGTGCTTCATTCTTTGATTATTTTCTGCTGGTGATTTATCTTGGTTTGACTGTTACCGCATGTATCTTGATGTATTTTGCTTATAAAAAAAGATCAAAAAAAATGATTTTATTGACGGCATTACTATTGATTATAAAAACAGTAATTATTCCATGGTCATTCTCCGGCTCGGCTGCCACTATATTTCTTCTGTTCTTTGCTATTCTGGATCTTGACGACCAGGAAGTTTCCGATTCCGGTATATATAAAAGGAGCAAGGATTTAAAGTTGAATGCGATTTATTTATATACCTGTTTTTCTATAGTTTTTAGAATCTTTCTCGGGTTTTACGATATAGATTCACCCATGGGAAAAGCAAGATTTATTCTGGTTATTTTGTGGGGAATTGCGATATTGATTTTGGTGAGATATTCTTTCACGAAAATGAAATCAAAACTGTTATTGGCTGCAATCGTTTTGATTGCAACATGGTGGTTCCCTAACATCCTGATGTTTATTGAACAGTTTATAGAATATGGTAGTGAGAATTATTTTGAAACATATGACGGCTATGATCTTGAACAACTTCTGTATGGAATTCTTACCGCAGTGCTTAACCCATTACTTGCTTTATCCATCGCGGCATATATCCAGGCAAAAAATATGGACAGGTCCATCGAAACAAAAGAATGGACTTCGGAAAATATTTCATATACTCCTCACCTGTACACAAGATGGTTTATGGAAGGAAGCAGAAGACGCATTATTAAAATTACTCTTATTATCACTCTGGCAATACCATTATCTTTATATATCTTTTTAATTATAATGGATTCTATTGGGTAGGCTATTAGAGAACATCATCAAAAGGAGAAATCAATGATACTTCACGGAAATGTATATTCGCAGAGCCTAGAAATGAACACCGGGATCTCGGTGCTTGTGCCCAATGACTTTGAAGAGGGGAAAAAGTGCAAAGTCGCGTACCTCCTTCACGGCATCCACGGCGACAACGATACCTGGATCGAGAACACCATGCTGCCCATATATTCCAGAGAGAAAAATATAGTTTTCATAATGCCGTCGGCACTTCGCAGTTTTTACACTGATACCAAAAGCGGTCAGAAGTATTTCAGCTATGTAGCCGACGAATTGCCTCATATAGCCAGAAGTGTTTTTCATATCACATCGGAAAGAAAAGAAACTGCGGTCATCGGATGTTCTATGGGGGGATATGGTGCTCTCAAAGTCGGCCTTTCGAGATCGGAATCCTTCGGATTTATAGGGGCTTTTTCGTCGGCTCTTCTGCCTCTGAAAAGCTATATGAACGAGTTCAGGACGAAAGCACAGATAGAGGAACAGCGAGTCATATGGGGGGATCAGATGGTCAACGATATGATCGCCATCTTCGGTCCATCCGGCGAATATAACAGCCGTGACGATGTTTATGAACTAGCAAAACAAGTTGAGAAGTCCGGATATGATCCGAAAATATATTGTGCATGCGGTGACAAGGACTATTTATATAAAGAGAACGACGATTTTCAGAAAGAAATGAATAAGCTGGATCTTGATTATACATATGAAGAGTGGGAAGGCGAACACAATTGGATCTTCTTCGACCAGGCGTTAAAGAAGTCTATTGAAATGTTCGATAATATGAAATAACAGGAATAATCAGATCAGAAGCCCAGTTCTTTGATATCATAAAGTATCTTGATATATTCATCGACTATGTCTTTGACCCCTTCTCCTTCAACTTGTGAGAAGGGTTTTCTTCTTATGTCCACCACATCTGCATGAGATATCCCTCTTCTCGTATTCCCCCTCAAAATACCTTTGAAATTACCCCACTCAGCAGATTTAGGGCTGATCAGACCGTCATTTTCCCGTTCAAACAGGTATACGACAGCATTCTGAAAAGCCATGATAATATCGCTTGCCGGAGATTTCATGACCGATGCATAGCTTTGATAATAGATTCTGTCATCATCAGGACAATTATCATTGAATTCGGCCATTTTCTTTGTGGTGAGCTGATCACAAGTCTGAAAGAAGTCTGGATTGCTGTCACCCTGAGCTTTAAAAAAAACATCTACTGCGAAGCCGGCTATCCACATCAAGGGTCTTAGAATACCCATAGCCGAATTCATGACCTTTGAGCCTCTGTGCGGTGTGGATATTGTAGTTATGCTGGCGATTCTGTCCGCATACCCAAGTTCGGTTGCCAGATATCTGGCCTCAAGTCCGCCTTTGGAGTGGGCGATGATATTGACCTTTTCAGAACCCGATTCGCTGATGATTTTATCTATGGTTTCTCTGAGAGTCAGTGCATTGTTATGTATACTGCCCCATGCATCCTGCTCGCCATAATAAACCGCAGCCCCGGCTTTTATGTATGCATCTGAGATCCTGCCCCAGTAATATCCTTTGCCCCGGTCCCTGTATCCGATGCCATGAACCATCAGTATTGGGTATTTTGTTATCTCGTTTATATCAGTACTCATATATCAATGATATCATATCTCGTGGGTGCAATGCATTACACTAAAATTCATTGCACAGCTCGCTGAACTGTGGTATCCTAAGGACTGTAACAGTTCTGCTGTAACATAAATAAACAAAAGCCAAGACGAAGCCGAGTAACCGAAGAAAGCAAAACAGGGAGTGATGACGAGACTGAGATTATCATTTGCAAGATTCCCGGTGAAAGAACACTTCCGAGCTTATGGATCGAATTGCATTGAGCATGTAGATTCATACGATCAGCGCCCGTTACAGCGCTACGAGTGGATACATGTTATGTATCAATTCAGGTGGTACCGCGATCATTCGTCCTGAGCCTATTAAGTTAGGCACAGGGCGTTTTTAATTTAACGGCATGAGATAAAGCCGCATAACAGGAGGAACAAGATGAAAATCACAGACGAACTCATCGAACATATCGGTGAATTATCAAGACTGGAACTGTCGGGGGAAGAAAAAGAAGCGAGAAAAAAGGACTTGACCGACATCCTCGATTACATGGACAAGCTGAACAGCGTCAACACAGAAGGCATCAGTGAGCTGACCCATCCGTTTGATGAAGTCAACAGGTTCAGAGAGGACGTTGTAACTAATGAAGACAGACGGGAAGAAATGCTGGCCAATGCGCCGGACAAAAAAGGTGATTTCTTCAAGGTCTTTAAGACGGTGGAAGAATAGGGGGCAAATAAAATGGATATAAGAAAACTTTCTGCCCTTGATATAGGGAACAAGATAAGAAACAAAGAGATAAGCAGTCCTGAAGTCACCAGAATTTTTCTGGATGCAATCAAAAGCGAAGATAAGGAACTGAATACATTCATCAATGTAGATGAGGCGGAGGCAATGAAAGAGGCGGAAGAAGTCCAGAAGATCATCGATAAGGGTGAGA
The DNA here is from genome assembly GCA_031553035.1 of Anaerovoracaceae bacterium. Taxonomy (GTDB): domain Bacteria; phylum Bacillota; class Clostridia; order Peptostreptococcales; family Anaerovoracaceae; genus JAVBLY01. The sequence continues at coordinate 170,522 of JAVBLY010000003.1, forward strand.
TACTTTCTCCCTTGATGGGCGTACCTCTTGCAGTAAAAGACAATTACTGCATCAACGGCGGACTTACCACATCTGCTTCAAAATCACTCATCAATTTCCGTCCGCCTTATAGTGCGACAGTAATAGACAAAATCAAATCTGCCGGTGGGGTAGTTCTCGGCAAAACCAATATGGATGAGTTCGCAATGGGCGGATCGACAGAGACATCATATTTTGGAATAACAAAGAATCCATGGGATCTTTCAAGAGTTCCCGGCGGTTCATCCGGAGGTTCGGCGGCGGCAATAGCTGCAGAACTGGCGCCATATGCTCTTGGAACGGATACAGGTGGTTCTATCAGGCAGCCTTGTTCATTCAACAATCTTACCGGCATCAAGCCCACATACGGAAGTGTTTCAAGGTATGGGATCATGGCTTACGGCTCATCTCTTGATCAGGCCGGAACCATGGGCAAGAATGCGAGGGACTGTGCAGTATCTCTTTCTATGATCTCAGGATACGATGAAAAAGACAGCACTTCTATCATGAATGAGCCATTTGATGTCTGTTCTGTCATAAAGAATGACAATATGAAAGAAGGTCTTAAAGGAATGAAGATAGGCCTTCCGATGAACTTTTACGGGGCAGGATTATCCGAAGATGTCAGAAAAGAGATTTTGAGAGCTGCAGATGAACTTAAATCTATGGGCGCTGAGGTAGAGGAATTTGAGCTGCCTATCATAGAATATGCAGTTCCCGCATTTTATATAATCTCCTGTGCGGAAGCCAGCTCTAATCTGTCAAGATTCGATGGCGTCATGTTCGGATTCAGATCCGAGAACGCAAAAGACATCCAGGATATATATTACAAATCCAGAAGCGAAGGCTTCGGTACTGAAGTGAAAAGGAGAATAATGCTGGGTTCTTTCGTATTGTCATCAGGATATTTTGATGCATATTACAAGAAAGCCCTCAAGGTAAGAAGCCTTATCAAAAGGTCATTCGACGAGGCTCTTTCCAAATATGATTTTATATTAAGTCCTATAAGTCCGACGGTAGCATATAAATTGGGAGCGATGACCGATGATCCTCTTGCAATGTATATGGCCGATATATATACAGTATGCGTCAATCTTTCAGGGCTTCCAAGCGTTGCTCTGCCATGCGGAACAGGTGAAGGCGGCATGCCGGTAGGGATGCAGTTCATCGGCAGGGCATTTGAAGACATCAAACTTCTTAAAGCGGCAGATGTTTTTCAGCAACAGACAGAGTATCACTTGAAAAGACCGGATATTGTCAGTAAGTCAGAAAGGGGTGAGAAATAATGGCATACGAAACAGTAATGGGACTTGAAGTCCACGTTGAATTATCGACTAAGACCAAGATTTTCTGCGGTTGCAGCACAGAGTTCGGCAGCGAGCCAAATGCCAATACCTGCCCCATATGTCTGGGCATGCCCGGAACACTTCCGGTCCTCAATAAAGAGGTAGTAGAAAAAGCTTTAAGAGCCGGCATAGCACTTAACTGTGACATAACCGAAACAAATATATTTGACCGAAAGAATTACTTTTATCCCGACCTGCCAAAGGCATACCAGCTTTCACAGCTTTATGAGCCTATCTGCAGAGACGGGTGGGTGGAACTGGATATGGGTGGCTATAAAAAGAAGATTCGCATCCATGAGATCCATATGGAAGAGGATGCCGGAAAGCTGGTCCATGATGTCGGCGGCAGCCTTATCGACTATAACAGAGGCGGTGTGCCTCTAATAGAGATCGTTTCCGAGCCTGATTTAAGGACGGCTGAAGAAGTGGCAGCATATATAGAAAAACTGAGGGAGATCCTTGTTTATCTGGATGTTTCCGACTGCAAGATGGAAGAAGGTTCCATGCGTGCAGACGTCAATCTTTCCATAAGACCTGAAGGTGAAGAAGAGTATGGCATCAGGACTGAGACCAAGAATATGAACTCCATCAAGGCGATACAGAGAAATATCGAATACGAAGAAAGAAGACAGCTTGAAGTGGTCAAGTCAGGCGGAACAGTAAAGCAGGAGACCAGAAGATGGGATGACAACAAGGGCGAGAACTATGCTATGAGATCAAAGGAAAATGCTGAGGACTACAGATATTTCCCCGACCCCGATCTTGTTCCCAACTACATAGACCAGGAATGGATAAAGAAGACAAAAGACAGTCTTCCCGAACTGGCAGAGCATAAGCGGGCAAGATATATAGATAATTACGATATGAAGAAAAAGACAGCGGCAGTTCTGACTTCCGAGAAAGAATATGCAAGTCTTTTCGAAGAGATACTGGCTGGATTGGGAGACAGCAAAGAACATGCACGGGAAGCTGCCAATGCGGTAACCGGCGAAGTTCTCAGACTCATGAAGGAGAGCGAGACAAAGCCGGAAGATCTTAAAGTCAGCGGAAAAAAGATGGCTGCCGCCATCAAGATGATTCAGGCAGGCAAAGTCAACAGAGGAGTGGGAAAGACTCTCATAGAAGAAGTATATAAAAATGACGTTGATCCCGAAGTTTACGCAAAGGATAACGGACTTCTTATGATTGAGGACACCGGACTTATAGAAGACATCGTCGGCAAAGTTCTGGCTGATAACCCACAGTCCATCGCTGATTACAAAGCAGGCAAGAAGCAGGCCTTCGGCTATCTCGTAGGACAGTCCATGAAACAGCTAAAGGGACAGGCAAGCCCGCAGACCGTAAACTCCATGCTCCAGGAAAAGCTGGAGAGTGCAGGGGTTGAAGTAGAACTTAGCGGAAAGGCTACCGGAAAAGAAGAGCCTAAAGTGGATGCCGACGCAAAAAGCGATTCCGGTAAATCTGAAAAGAAGGAACTTCAGGAAGAAAAACAGCCGTACTGGAAAAATAAATTAAATGACAGCCCGAACAGCCCCAAAGAGATCAAAGTAAAGGAATCTCAAAGATACAGAACCGTGACCTGTGGAGATCTGAACAAGACTCACATCGGAAGTGAAGCAAAGATCGCAGGCTGGATACATACCATAAGAGATCACGGCGGCATCGTATTTGCCGACCTAAGGGACGAATACGGAATAACACAAGTAGTTGTCACAGACGAACAGGTCAAAACTCTTCATAAGGAAATGGTCATTTCGGTTCAAGGCAAGGTTCTTGAGCGAGACGAAGAGACGATCAATCCCAATATACCGACAGGAGATGTAGAGCTGAAAGCCGAAAAGATCGAGCTCTTGGGGCCATGCAAACCCGGACTTCCTTTTGAGATCGATACATCTACGGATACAAGAGAAGAGCTTAGGCTTAAATACAGATATCTGGATCTTAGAAATCCCGATATTCATGATAATATAATCTTCAGAGCCGAGATAATCAAAACTGTAAGAAATGAAATGGAAGCAATGGGATTCACGGAGATACAAACTCCTATCCTGGCTAATTCATCACCTGAAGGTGCAAGAGATTATCTTGTTCCCAGCAGGAAGCACAAAGGACAGTTCTATGCGTTGCCACAGGCGCCTCAGCAGTTCAAACAACTCCTGATGGTATCGGGATTCGACAAATATTATCAGATCGCGCCATGTTTCAGAGACGAGGATGCCAGACTTGACAGGTCACCGGGCGAATTTTATCAGTTGGACTTTGAGATGAGCTTTGCCACCCAGGAAGACGTTTTCTCGGTTGCAGAACAGGTATTGTCATCAACCTTCAGAAGATTCACAGACAAGAAGATATCCGAAGCGCCCTTCGTGAGGATCCCATTCGAAGAAGCAATGCTCAAATACGGTACCGACAAACCGGATCTAAGAAACCCGCTTGAGATCATCGACATTTCAGATTTCTTTGCCAAGGTCGAATTTGCTCCGTTCAAGGGCAGGATAGTGAGAGCCATTCGTGTACCGGACGCCACAAAGATGTCCAAGAAATTTTTCAAGGAAATGGAAAAGTTTGCTCTGGGAATAGGTATGGGCGGACTGGGCTACATAAGCGTTCTTGATGATATGACCTATAAAGGTCCTATTGACAAGTTCATTACCGATGAACAGAAAAAGGAAATCGGCATATTGGCCGACCTAAAGCCGGGCGATGTATTATATTTCATATGCGATGAAGCCGACGTGGTCGCCAGGTATGCGGGAGAGATCAGGACAGAGGTTGCCAGGAGACTGGATATAATCGCCAAAGACAGATTCGATTTCTGCTATATAACAGATTTTCCGATGTATGAGCTAAGTGAGGATACGGGCAGGATCGATTTTACTCACAATCCGTTCTCCATGCCTCAGGGTGAGATGGATGCTCTCATTAACATGGATCCGCTTAAGATCAAGGCATGGCAGTATGATATCGTTTGCAACGGGGTTGAGCTTTCTTCCGGTGCAGTGAGAAACCACAGACCTGATATCATGGTCAAAGCCTTTGAAATCGCAGGATATACGGAAAAGGATGTAGAGGAAAAATTCGGTGGTCTCTATAATGCATTCCAGTACGGAGCGCCCCCCCATGCAGGCATGGCGCCGGGAATAGACCGTATCATAATGCTCCTTGCTGAAGAAGAAAATATAAGGGAGATCATAGCGTTCCCCCTTAACAGCAGCGCCCAGAACACCATGTTGGATGCTCCCGGCGAGGTAACAGAGCAGCAGCTCAGGGAAGTGCATATCAAGATCAGATAAATAAAAGCAAATATCAATATCAATGAGCCGGGAGCCAGCCTCCCGGTTTTTTGTGGAATCTGTTTTATGTGTGACGATGTATATACAAATCGCACATATAAAATATTAATATCGCTCAATGGTGATATAATAAAAGTGCAAATAAGAAAGGAGGTGCGGACATGAAAATAACCGCAACAGAAGCCAAGAAGAATTTTGGGAAGTATCTGGATATTGCAGCAGAAGGCGAAGAGATCATTATTACAAAGAACAACAGAGAATACGCCAAGCTGACAACAGCTAAGCAAGATCCTATCGAAATTTTAAACAGTTGGGTGGGGATCGTCCGAGAAGAAGATCTCCCTCCCAAAGGCGTTGATGACAGACTTGACCATATTTTAGGCAGAGACAGAGAAGATGACGAAGATGACGAAGATGAGGAAGAATAGGGGGGTTGCAATGAAAATTTTATTAGACACAAATATCTTTTTGGACATTTATTTAAAAAGAGGGGAGTTTTTTGAGAAATCGTATGTTGTTTTCACAGAGGCTCAAAAAAAGACAAGCACATGTCTAGTCAGTGCAAAATCAGTACTGGACATAAATTACTTTCTCAAGAAGTCGTTATCGACATTAGTATTAAGGAGAATAATATCAGAAATTCTGACAATCTGTACCGTAGTCGATGTGACTGCAAGAGATATCTATGAGGCACACGGAATAGGTGGCAAAGATTTCGAAGATGACGTTCTATCCGCATCAGCACAAAAAGCAGATGCCGACTGTATCATAACAAGGAACAAAAAGGATTTCAAACAAACCGGCATGAAAGTAATGACACCGGAAGAATTCCTGAAATCCATAGAGAAAGACAAGTGGCGAGTCCACGAATCAGCTGCTTCAAGTTACAGCGTCGAGGAAGGTCGAGTTTAAACAACACAGAATCTAAAGAATGGGGATCAGGAGGACTTGAGAGTAATAACGGAAAGATCCGGCCAGTTTAAGATTCGGTAGCCTGAAGTTCCGTTGCCAAGACCCCTGTTGACGATCATGGTCGAATTGCCGGAAGTGAATTCACCGGCATCGTATTCCGGCCAGTAGACTCTTTCCGGAGATATAAGGCCGCCTTTAAACGGAACTCTGATCACACCGCCGTGCATATGGCCGGTCAGAGTAAGATCTGCCCCCCAGTCAGCATATGTTTCAAAATATACAGGATTATGGGTAAGAAGCAAATTGAACTTACTTTTATCTGCAGTTCCAAGAAGATCGGTCATATGATCTTCATCGAGGAAATACTTTTCTGCTGAAGCGCTGCTCATGTCATTATAATATCTTCCGTTATACCAGAGGCCGTACATTTCAAAAGATGCATCGCTTTTTTTTATATCTACACTGTAATTATCCAAAACAGTGACACCGGCGGTTTTGATGTTGCTGTTCCACTCGTCATAGTCTTCCGGACTGATGATATCCATAGCCGTTTCATGATTCCCATCTATATAATAGACATCATATTTAGAAGCAAGGTCTGACATTAGTTCCAAAGTGGACGCGAAATTACCGGGAGAATCGGTACTGTTGATCATGTCTCCGGTCATGACGACCATATCGGGTTCTTCCTTTTCTACAGCTTTGATCAGGCGAACATTATTATCGCCAAACAGTTTGGAATGAAGGTCCGAAAGCTGAACAATTTTATAATCATCAAACTGTGACGGTAAATCAGAGGAACTTACTTCATATCTGGATTTTGTGATATGAGTATTGCTGGAATATATCATGAATAAAAACACGGCAATCAGTCCGAAGATCACCGTGAGTATAATTAGACCTTTTCTTCGCTTTTTTTTAGTTTTTGTCAATTTTATCCGCCCCCGGATCAATCCTCTTTTTTTGCCGCCTTCGCTGGTCGCTTCCAAGCTGGTATCCCATCTTTCGACCAATCTGATTCATGAATGCCTAAATGATATTTTAGTGGATATACCGCATCGTAAATGGCACTGAATATTATGACGAGCATACCGCCCAGGCACCAGCCTGCAATAACATCTGTTGGATAATGGATGCCCAGATATACCCTGCTGACGCCGATCAGAAAAACGATAATGCCGGCAATAACATATATCAGGTTTGCAATATCGCCCTGCTTATTTTGCTTGAGTAGTCTTCCGATTAGGAAGGCCAGAAATACATAAAATATCAATCCTCCGTTAGCGTGACCGCTTGGAAAGCTGTATCCTGTTTCCTGTATCAAAGGAACGACATCATCCGGCCTTGGTCTCATTACAAGCTGTTTGATCCCTTTATGAACTAGTGAGCCCAGGCCTGTGGCGACCGACACCGGAATCCCGAACCGCAGTGTGGTCTTGGGGATAACGAGAAGAATCGCACATAGTACCACCAGGGTCAATGGGTTGGCAAGGAAAGTTACTCCTTTAAAAAATGCAGTTAGCCAGTCGGCCCGAAGCCCGTATATGAATTTTCTGATCGGGTCGTCAAAATATGATGCATATCCAGACAGTACCAGGAATAGCATGCCGCCGAATATAAGTAGCAGTACAACCGCCAATATCCATTTGAATATGGGTCTTTCTCTTTTATTGTATACTTCCATCCCACTCCTCCAGCTTATTTTTTACAATAGCTTCCACTTTTTTGGCCAGTTCATGTCCATCTTGCTTTGACATACCTTTAGTTTCAATAGATGGATGCACGCAAACCCTTACCTTAGTTCCCCTTTGTATATATCCTTTTTCTTCAAAAACTTTCCACGACCCCGAAAGTGTAACCGGTACTACCGGAACTTCCGCCTTAGTGGCCAGCTTAAGACTTCCTCTTTTAAATTCTCCCATTTTTTCGCTAAGACTTCTTGTGCCTTCGGGGAAGATAACAAGTGAGTACCCTTCCTCCAAAAGCTCAATGCCATCGTTGATGACTTTGACAGTGCCTCGGGCATCGTCTCTCTCAATGAAAATACTTCTGATCCTTGCTATCCATTTTCCGTAAAGTGGAATTTCTCCCAGGACCTTTTTCGCAACGAATCCAAATTGTTTTGTCTTGATTGCGGCGCAAAAGGCAACTATATCTGCGTATCCCTGATGGTTCGATACGAAGAGTACCGGGCCGCCGGGTATATTATCAAGGCCTTCCACCTCAAGGTCAACATGGAAATGTTCAACAATGCGAGGCCCCCAGCTTGTGGTGGCATTCAGAATTTGCTTTTGCTCTTCTTCATGATTTCCGATCTTTCGGTTATGATCGATAGCTTTCTTAAATTTTGACAGATACCTCAGACTTGTGATCAACCATACCGCTGGTCCGATCATCTTGAATAAATTCATGCATCCTCACCGATTTTTTCTATGATTTCCTTAACTATATTGTTCACATCCTTTTTTCCGGTATTTACTTTTATATCAAATATCTCATCATAATATTTTCGTCTCTGTTCAAATTGGCCGGTAAAAATCTTTTTTCGTTCATTCTCATCTTCAATATGAAAATAGGCATTTGGCAGTGACGGATTGTTTCTGACTCTTTCGAACATGATATCAGGATCGCAGTCAAGCAAGATCACGAATTCATCTTTAAGAATTTCTCTATTCGCACCGTCCAGTACTATTCCGCCGCCGCAGGAGATGACGTCATCTCCATCGTTTTTAACGATCTCATCCAGAAGTTCTCCTTCAAGATTCCGGTAATGATGTTCCCCGTATTTCATAAAAATACGGTCAATTGTCATTCCCTGCTTTTGTTCTATTTCCTCATCCATATCCAGGATGCCTCTGCCTGACTTTTCTGCAAGTACTTTACCTACTGTAGTTTTGCCACTGCCCATGTAACCAATGATAAAATATTTCAATTTTTTACTACTCATAATAAAGTACTCCCAAAAAATACTATACTAAATATACCAAACTAAACTTCTTAATGCAACGATTTTGCTTGGAATTAAAACAGCTGTAACAGTTGAAAAAATACGCAATAAAGCTTATAGTGTTAGTTACTATATTCGCTTATACTTTTAATGAAATACAATATGGAGTTTAATTATGGATAAACCGGTTTTAGTAATTATGGCCGCCGGAATGGGAAGCAGATACGGCGGACTCAAACAAATCGATCCTGTTACGGATCAGGGTGAAATTATAATAGATTTTTCCCTGTATGATGCAATGATGGCAGGATTTGAAAAGGTCATTTTCATCATCAAAGAGGAGATGAAGGATGATTTTGCTGCCCTTATAGATGAAGGGGCAGGCAGACAGCTTCAGGTTGAATATGCATTTCAGAAGCTGGATGATATACCTGATGGCTTTGAAATACCTGAAGGCAGAGAAAAACCATGGGGCACGTGCCATGCTGTCATGAGTGCCAGACACCTTCTGAATGGTCCGTTTGCAGTTATCAATGCGGACGACTTCTACGGCGCTCAGGCTTTTCAAATAATGTATGAGTATCTTCTGAATGCCAAAGACGATGACAAATACAGGTATTCGATGGTTGGTTACCGTCTGGATCAGACACTGACCGAGAACGGACATGTTGCAAGAGGTGTGTGTACTATCGATAAAAATGGGTATTTAGTAAATATCGATGAGCGCCTCAAGATTATGTGGCGCGGAGAGAAGATCGCTTATACGGAAGATGACGAGAACTGGACCGAGGTTGCTGGCGATACCACGGTATCCATGAACTTTTGGGGATTCACCATGAGCATGATGGAAGAAATGACCAAAAGGTTCCCTGCTTTTCTTGAAAAATCGATTTCAGATAATCCCCTCAAAGGCGAGTTTTTGCTGCCGAAGACTGTGGATGATCTTGTAAAAGAGAAAAAAGCAACAGTTGAAGTACTTAAGAGTGATGACCGATGGTTCGGAGTAACCTACAAGGAAGACAAGCAAGGGGTTATGGATGCACTGCAATCGCTCAAAGACAAAGGGTTATATCCGGAAAGGATCTGGAGATAAAGACCCGATTGTCAGAAATTGGATCGATATCTAATGACCGGAAACAATTTAAACAATAAGACTAAAGATGTGGTTGCGAGAATATTTGACAACAAGCTCATAACTGCAATCAGGGAAGGCTTCCTCTATATGATGCCTCTAATCATAGTGGGAGCTTTTGTTGTCGCAATTCTAAATATTCCCATACCGCCGTTTCAGGATTTTATGCTTGATAAATTCGGAGAGGGCTGGAAAGATTTTCCCCTCATAGTTTACAATGCGACTCTGCAGATCGCTTCACTTACTGCTGTCATTGCGATCAGCTATGCGCTGGCAAAACATGAAGATGTGGTTGCAGACGGAAGAATAAAATCCATATATGTGGTTCTTACCGCATTTGCTTCCTATGTGGCATTCATAGAACCGAGCAAAATTGCGGAAGCGGTTATCACAACAGATGCCGCCGGAGCCAGCTCCATGTTCAGCGCTCTTGTAATAAGCATAATCTCCGTAAAAGCACTTACCTTTATCTATAAAAAATACGACAAAAGATTCCCGTCTATGGAGCATAAGTATAACGGCAATGTGGTGGTTAGGACGTCATTTCATCTGATCATCCCGACTGTTTCGGTAATAGTTTTGTTTGCGCTTGCCAATCAGCTTATACATGTTTTGGGTGTCATTGACGGCATTACAAACCTGGCAACTGAAGCCTTTGAAGTTCTGTTCATGAGCGATAATATTCTTTCCGTGATAATGATAGTCTTTGTCACGCAGATATTATGGTTCTTCGGGATCCATGGAGGAAATGTTTTTATGGAAGCTCTCGGCAACGCTTCGGAAGAGGCTGCCGCCAGCGGAACTGCCATATCCCAGTTTTCAAAAGAATTTTTCGATGTGTTCGTATTTTACGGCGGAGCGGGAGTTACTCTGGCATTGATCCTGGCTCTTCTCATATTCGGGGAAGGTGCCACAGACAAAAAACTGGCGCGAAATGCCATTTTCCCGGGGTTGCTTAACATAAACGAACCTATAATCTACGGGCTTCCCATAATATTCAACCCGTTTTTCTTCATACCGTTCCTGACTGCGCCTGTCATCATAGCGCTGGTGGCGTACACCGCGGTTGCAACCGGGATCGTCCCGCTGCCAACTGCAGAAATAGCATGGACTACTCCAATTTTTGTATCAGGATATATGTCCACAGGCAGTTTTTCGGCAGTCATACTTCAGGCAGTTTGTTTTCTCATAGCCTTCGGGATATACATCCCATTCGTCAAACTGGCAAGGACAAATAACGAAGAAAAATATAAAAAGGATTTTGAAAATCTCACAAAAGAAATGAGATATATACAAAACACCAAAACAAGAAAGATCATAACCAGAAGCGATGAAATAGGCGGTGTCGCCAGATATCTTGCCATGGAGATCAATGACGCGGTGAACAACGACCGGGATCTTCTTCATCTTGAATACCAGCCAAAGGTTGATGCGGGCGGTCGGGTCCTCGGCGCGGAGGCTCTTCTTCGGTGGAATCACGAAATGTTCGGATACATATCACCCATAACTATCCTCAGCATTGCAGATGAGGCGAAATTAAACAACGATCTGGGCAGGTGGGTTATCAAGAATGCCATGGAAGCTCAGAGGACATGGATACATGAAGGTTACGACAACATCACTTTGTCAGTCAACTTAAGCCCTATGCAGCTCAACAGTGACAAAGGTTTGTATAATTTCATTAAAAAGCAGATCGAAAAGAACGGTCTCGATCCAAAGAAGATGGAATTTGAACTTACAGAGAATGCCACCATAGAGCATACCGAAGAAATCTTTAATACCCTTAAAGATATAAGAGACATGGGCGCAGATATTTCCATCGATGACTTCGGAATGGGACACAGTTCTCTAAAATATCTCTATGACTTCTTTGCAAACGTAGTCAAGCTGGATGCTTCCCTGGTCCAGGCCGTTCCAAAAGGCGAAGACCGCCAGGAGATAGTCAAAGCCATACTGGATCTCTGCAAGCGGCTGAAAGTAAAAGTCATAGCCGAAGGTGTGGAGACCAAAGAACAACTTGAGATAATGAACAGGCTGGGCGCCGACTACTATCAGGGCTGGTATTTCAGCAAGTCCCTGCCTAACGAAAGGTTCCTTGAGTATCTAAAGAAAAAAGGTACTGTGAGATAAACAGTCTTCACATCCCGGCAATAAAGCGATCTAGCTGGAAATATATATGGGATTGCAAGAAAAAACACCGGATTCTGTCCCAAATTTGAGGGAGTGTGGTATTTTTCTTAGCGATTTCTTGGATGCTCAATCATAATGGATGATAATACATGATAATAGAAAAAAGTTTCAAATCTGGAAGCTCAATTTACCACATCCCCTCAATTTTGAGACACAAAACTATAAAAAAAGTTGCATCCCTCTCTGCCAATACTCGGATGGCCGCATTTTTCAAAGATTTTTCCGCTGCAAAATTTTATAGACAAAACAGAATATGGATAATATCATTTTTATCCATAGGACAAAACAATCATTGCAATACTTAGGCTTTTATTGTACAATAACAAAGCACGTTATAAGAACGTGCAGCATTCAAATAGTTTGTGAAACAGACTCATATGATCATCAAGATCGAATGCTCTCTGCCCCGAAGACGGGGCCATTCAGTCCAAAGGGAGGTGAATCAATGAATAATTATGAAATTATGTTCATCATTGCAGCAGCATTGGAAGAAGAAAAACGTGTTGCTACTGTTGATATGGTCAAAGAAATCATAGCGGCAGATGGCGGCGAAGTAACCAATGTTGACGAATGGGGAATGAAAAAACTTGCCTATCCTATCCTGAAAAAGAACGAAGGCTACTATGTAGTTATGGAGTTCAAAGCGCCGGCGGAATTACCGCTTGAGCTGGATAGAAGACTCAAGATTTCAGACAACGTAATCAGACACATGATCATCAACAAAGATGAATAATTCAAATAAGTTGCGCCGTATTTTTTGTGAAGAATAAGGCGTGTGAATGAATGACTGAGGCGCGTATTAAGCATACGCAACAAAGGAATGAATACACAACAACGCAATTATTCGCAGAAAAGACAAGCAAGGAGGTGTCTTGAATGAATTTAGTTGTACTAATAGGTAACCTGGCCAGAGATCCGGAAGTGAGATATTCTCAGAACCAGATGGCAATCGCCAAATTTACCATCGCTATCAACAGATATGTAAAAGACGGAGACAATCAGGCAGATTTTATCCGAGTCACAGCATTCGGCAAACAAGGCGAACTTGTTGAGACATATCTGAGAAAAGGCAACAAGGTAGCTGTAGAAGGCAGGATCCAAACAGGAAGTTATGAAGATAAAGATGGCAAAACAGTCTATACAACAGACGTGATTGCCAGCAGAATAGAATTCGTCGAAAAAAAAGGACAGGGTGGCGGAGGTCAGGGCTTCGGAGGCAACGAACCTTCATTCGGGGGAAACTTCGACAAGCCCCAGAACAATCCGCCTAAGCAGGCACCCCAGGGCGAACCTGAGGTACCGGAAGGATTCAGTTCTTTTGAAGATGATGACGATGATGTACCGTTTTAGGAGGTAGAAAATGGAAAGAAGACGCGGCGGAGGCATGAGAAGAAAAAAAGTATGCCAGTTTTGCGCAGAGAAGATAGAAGATATCGATTATAAAGATACAGAACTGCTGTCAAAATATATTACTGACAGAGGTAAGATCTTACCTAAGAGAGTCACCGGAACATGTGCTCATCACCAGAGGGTAGTTGCAAGGGCGATCAAGAGAGCAAGAATAGTTGCACTTTTGCCTTATGTCACAGACTAAATAAATACTCTAATGAGACCGACTAAGCCGAAGTTAGCATTAACCTCGGCTGTTTAGGATTTATTATGAATATCCGAACAAAAATTACATTGCCAATGATCTTGTTGCCTCTAGTTTCAAGCTTGATCGTTTTGCTGGTTTGTATCCTGCTTTATACGAGTGATGCCAAACAGAGACAGAACGATATGCTTACCAGTGCTGCAAATACTTTTGAAAGCAACCTTGAGATAAGCAAACATGATGCGGAACAGGCAGCAAGGGCAATTTCTTTTGATAATGTGCTGATTAATGGTTTTCAAAATGAAAAAGCTGTTGCAAGCAGAGCTGCCGACCTTAAGGATGAAACCGAGGTCGATTTTGTAATTGTGACAGAAAATAAAGGATTTGCTATAAATAACACACTGGATACAGAGCAAAAGAATGAATATCTGGCAGACAAGGTGAGTGTATCCGGAGCTCTTTCCGGAGAGCCTGTTACTACTATTGATTACGGTAAAAATATTCCCTTGTCTATTCAGTCGGCTTATCCTGTTTATGATGGAAACGATAAAATGATCGGAACCGTAATGGCAGGCTATCGACTTGATAATGAAGGCTATGTCGAAAATATCAAGAAGTTGACCGGCAGTGAAGCCACAGTATCCATGGCCAACGAAAGAGTCGCAACGACAGTAGAAAATGAAGATGGTGAGAGAGCCGTGGGCACAAAGATAGACAAGGATATCTGGGCGGCAGTTGCAAACGGAAAAACTTATTCCGGTGATACAGAGATACTTGGTGAAAATGCAGTAGTGGAGTACCGTCCCCTCATGAAAGGGGATCAGGTCATAGGAATGTATTTTGTGGGGCTCTATACCAAATCTATTGATGATGCTATTTTACGTTTCATCATAATCGGTGCGTCGGTTGCATTGATATTGATGGCCATTGCAGCAGTCATGGGATTCCGGATCTCGGGAAAGATCGTCCGCCCCATCCACAAACTTGTGGGCATAGCTCACAGGATCGCTGAAGGAGATGTGGACGTAGAAATACAGACAGAAAGCAAGGATGAAACGGCTGAGTTGACAAAAGCTTTTTCTGAAATGATATCCAGTTTTAAAACTCAGGCTCAGGTACTGACATCGATAGCCGACGGTGATTATACGACAGACATAAAACCTGAATCATCGGCAGATCTGGTTGGAAACGCAATAGTATCCATGCTCAAAAACAACAACAAACTGCTGACTGAGATAAGGTCAACATCGGAACAGGTTGCCAGGGGATCTTCACAGATCGCAAACAGTGCTCAGGAACTTTCTTCCGGTTCTGCAGAGCAGGCGGTGACTATACAGAAATTTGCACAAACCATAAAGGATCTTCAGAAGCAGGCGGAAAACAGCAATGAACTAGCGGACAAGACCTACGAAGCAAGCAGAGAATCCGGACGCCTTATGAAAGAAAGTATCGAATATATGAATGAGATGTCAGCCGCTATGAAGGATATCGATGCCGGAAGCAAAAGCATAGCTGACATAATAAAGATGATAGATAACATTGCCTTCCAGACTAATATCCTTGCTCTCAATGCAGCAGTTGAGGCAGCAAGGGCCGGAGTTCACGGAAAAGGGTTTGCCGTAGTTGCAGACGAAGTGAGAAATCTGGCAGAAAAAAGTGCCGAGGCAGCAAATGCAACGACAGAACTTATCACAAGCAATCTTCTAAAAGTTGATCAAGGGAACAATATAGCTGTTTCAGCAGAGGATAGTCTTGCCAAGGTTGCCGGTATATCTGAAAGAAATGCAGAATCCATGAAGGAGATCAATAAAGCTTCATCACTTCAGACATCTATGATCGATGAACTGATCATAGGAATAGAGCAGATATCAAATGTTGTTGAAGCTAACAGCGCGGCAGCAGAGGAAAATGCCGCATCAGCAGAAGAAATGAGTGCCCAGAGTGATAATCTGGATAATACCATTTCCAAGTTTAAAACGAGAAAAGAACTGTAGGAGAACATGGGAGATAAATTATTAAGAAAAATAACAGTGCCGTATATCATAGGTGGAAGTATCATGTTCGCTGCCTTTATGATCGCCGCATTTTTTATCAGCTACAGAGTCGGGCTCATCGTTGTTGCAGCAGGTGTAGCTTTGGGGATATATACTCTGGTAATGTTCAGGCATCAGAGATTCTGGATATATGATCAGTTTCAGAATATCGAAGGCCAGGTTGAGGATACTTTAAGGTACTCATTTAATAATCATCCCCTGCCGTTTTGCGTTGCTGACCGAGACGGACTAATACCCATGACCAACGGCAAATTCAAGGAAATTTTTCCCGAGACAAAGATATTAAAGACCAAAGTTGAGGATGTATTCGGTCATAAACATGACGAATTTCTCCCGGAAAACAATAAAGAAAGATTCAAGATTACAGTTAACGAAAGAATATATCAGCTATTGCCTACATACCTCAACAAGGATGTGAACAACAGCGTTATAATATATATGCAGGATATCACCGAACTGATGAACATAAGGCAAACATATGACGATGAAAAAGTATGTATGGCTTATGTGACGGTGGATAATTATGATGAGCTCATATCCCGCTCTCCCGACGAAAGACGATCCCTGATTTCATCCAACATCGAAAATGTGATCAGGCAGTGGGCAGGAGGCCTGAATGCCTCGATTCTCAGATATAAAAGCGACAGATATCTGATCATTTTCGGAAAGAAACATTATAATGGATTGTTGGAAGGAAAATTTTCTATACTGGACGAAGCAAGAAAAATCCAGACAGATGCCGACTTTCCGGTCTCTCTAAGCATAGGGCTTGGACTTGAAGGAGATACTCCGCAGCAGACCGCGGAATATGCAGGGTTTGCTCTTGATATGGCTTTCGGCCGTGGCGGCGATCAGGCGGTCGTAAAGAAGGGAACTCAGGTCAGATATTACGGAGGAAAAGTTCAGGTAATAGAAAAAAGAAACAAGGGCAAATCCAGGGTAATGTCTCATGCAATGAAGAGGCTGATGAAGCATTCATCCAAAATAATAATAATGGGACACAAAAATCCGGATATGGATTCCCTTGGTTCAGCAATAGGTATACACAGGATAGCCTTCAACTGCAATAAGGACGCACATATAGTCATGCAGGATTACAATTATTCACTTTCGGAAGTATATGAAATGGCAGAGAAATCCGGTACATACAAATTCGTTAATAATGAAGAAGCCTTAAGCCTGGTGGACAAAGATACTTTACTGGTGGTGGTAGACACACATATCCCGAATCTCACTGAGTGCCCTGAACTTCTGTCAAAAACCGAGAAGATCATACTCATCGATCATCACCGTAGGACTGAGACTTTTATCGATAATGCTACGCTTACATACATGGAGCCGTCCGCATCATCCACATCCGAGCTGATAACCGAGATCCTTCAGTACGATGATGACAACAACAAGATCAACAAGCTGGAAGCCGAACTGCTTTTAGCCGGAATATATGTGGACACCAATGGATTCTCGGTCAATACAGGTACCAGGACCTTTGAGGCGGCATCATGGCTCAGGCAAAACGGAGCTGCCAGTACTTCTGTCAGGCAGTTCCTTCAGACAAACATGGAAGACTTTAAGCAGAGAGCAGAGATTATTTCAAATGCGGAATTCATGAAAAACGGTGTCGCGATCTCCAAGAGTGAAGGCAAACACGCCAACTCTCAGATAACAGTTGCCCAGGCGGCAGATGAACTATTAGACATAAAGGGAATAATCGCCAGCTTTGTTGTAGGTGAAACGAAGAAAGAAGTTGTAGTAAGCGCACGGTCACTGGGCGAACTGAATGTTCAGACAATAATGGAAAGACTTGGCGGAGGGGGACATCTCACAATGGCAGCAGCCCAAATCAAGGATAAAACGCCTGACGAAGTAATCAGGAAGATAAAGAAGTACGTTAGAGAAACAATAAGTGAATCTAAGTAGCTAATAATGATTCAGCATGATTTTGGAGGTAGACAGAATGAAAGTAATACTTATGGATGATGTTAAAAGTTTAGGAAAAATAGGGGATGTAGTAAAGGTAAGTGACGGCTATGCCAGAAACATGCTTTTTCCAAAGAAGCTTGCTATGGAAGCAACTGATAAGAATATGAAAGAGCTTGAACAGAAGAAGAAGAAGATGGCAAAGGAACATGCCGAAAGCCTTGGAGTAGCCCAGGCACAGGCTGAACTTATTAAGGATCTGGCTGTAACTATCAAATCCAAAGCGGGAGAAGGCGGAAAGCTGTTCGGCTCAATAACTTCAAAAGACATTGCTGATGCTCTTAAGGAACAACACGGCATCGATGTAGACAAGAGAAAAGTTCAGCTGGATTCTCCAATAAAAAATGCAGGTGAGTTAGATGTTGACATCAAGATTTTTCCTGAAGTTACCACAACTCTCAAGGTAATAGTAGAGGTTTGATATGGCTGTAAATGTCCCTCCGCATAATGACGATGCGGAAAAATCCGTCCTGGGGGCGGCACTGCAAAAAGACGAAGCTCTCGTTGATGTAATGGAGATCATCAAGGAAGATGATTTTTATCGCGATCAGCACAAGGAAATATTCAGGGCAATGACGGCGCTTAACGGAGCCGGAATCGCTGTGGATACGGTTACTGTAACAGAGGAGCTTAAAAAAAGGAAATCCCTTGAAATGGTAGGCGGAACGGCTTATGTATTCGAGCTTCCTTCCTTTGCACCTACCATATCAAATGCCGGTGAATATGCAAAGATCGTATCCGAAAAGAGTATGTTAAGACAGCTCATCAAGTCTTCCACTGACATAATGGATCAAAGCTACCTTGCTGAAGAAAAGGCAGAGATCGTCGTTGATCAGGCTGAGCAGAAGATATTTGAGATAGCAAAGAACCGCCAGAGCAGAGATTATTCCTCCATGAAAAATGTCATGGAGAGCACTCTTAAGAGGATGGAAGAGCTTAAAGGCAAGGGAGACGGCTATACAGGACTTCCTACAGGGTATGAGAAGATAGACCAGATGACATCAGGCTTCCAGAAATCGGATCTGATAATACTGGCAGCAAGACCCAGTGTGGGCAAAACCGCTTTTTCACTGAACGTGGCGCTTAATGCTGCGCTTAACAGCAATGCAAATGTACTTTTTTTCAGTTTGGAAATGGCAAACGAAATGTTGGGACAGAGGCTATTAAGCATACGCTCAAAGGTCCCGCTCAAAAAGATTTTCAATGGCAGTGTCTACAACAACCCGGATGAATTCGAACGGGTAAATGAGGCCATGGACGATCTGTCGGGCACAAATATATATATCGACGACACTTCGGGCATCTCAGTTGCCGAGATCAAGAACAAGTGCAGGAGGCTTAAGGCCGGGCCGGGACTGGATCTGATAATAATCGACTATCTGCAGCTGATGGAGCTGGGCGAAAAGACAGAAAACAGAGTACTGGAAGTATCGGCTCTCACAAGAAGGATCAAGCAGCTGGCAAGGGATATAGAATGCCCGGTCATCTTGCTTTCACAGCTTTCCAGAGACATCGAAAAGAGGCAGGGCAAAGGCGGCAAGATACCGCAGTTATCGGACTTAAGGGAGTCTGGTTCAATAGAGCAGGATGCGGATCTGGTCATTTTTCTGTCCAAGAAAATGATCGATGATGAAGAAGAACCGGGGGTCAGAGTCGTAAATATAGCTAAACACAGAAACGGGGAAACAGGAACCATAGAACTGGCATGGAAGGGAGAATACACACAATTCGGCAATCTGGATAAGGTCACTATGACGCCGGAAAAAGATTCACCGTTCTAAATGGCGAGGTTCTAAGTTAAAAGGAGGGGATTTAAATGTCGGGACTTGCAATAGTAGGCTCCCAGTGGGGGGATGAAGGAAAAGGGAAGATAATCGACTATCTTGCAGTAAAGGCAGATATGGTCGTCCGGGCCCAGGGAGGAAATAACGCCGGTCACACTGTAGTTTTTGGGAACAAAAAATATGCTTTACATCTTATTCCATCGGGAATTCTGAATCCGGATGCCATCAATATTATAGGCAACGGAATTGCCTTCGATGCAGAGGGGTTTTTCGAGGAGATACAGGGACTTAGAGCTGACGGGATCAGCACAGACAATATATACATAAGTGACAGAGCTCATATGGTTTTTCCGTATCACAAGAGATTCGACGCTCTTCTGGAAGAAGCAAGAGGCGAAGAAGGTATCGGGACGACAAAAAAGGGGATCGGTCCCTGTTACATGGACAAGGTAGAGCGAACAGGCATAAGGATATGTGATATATTCGATGCCGCAGTATTCAAAAAGAAACTGACCGGTCAGATAAGAGCAAAGAATGCGCTCTTTGTAAAGATATTCGGAGCACAGCCGCTGGATGAAGCTGATATAATTGAAAAGTATATGGCATATGCTCAGGATCTGAAGCCTTTTGTGAGAGACACATCTGTTATGGTTTATGACTACATGACATCCGGAAAGAAAGTGCTTTTTGAGGGCGCCCAGGGATCCATGCTGGACGTGGATCTCGGAACATATCCGTATGTGACCAGCTCCCATCCCACATCGGGAGGATTTACAACTGGTGCAGGAATCGGTTCGGGGCTTGTCAGTGAGATAATAGGAATCACAAAGGCGTATACGACCAGAGTAGGTATGGGGCCTTTTGCCACAGAGCTTGATGATGCAAACGGAAACCTCATTCGGGAGCGAGGTCATGAATACGGAACCACTACGGGGAGAGCCAGAAGATGTGGATGGTTTGACGCTGTGGTCGTAAAATATACAGCCAGGATCAACGGAACCAACGGGCTTGCCCTCATGCTTTTGGATGTGCTGGATGAATTTCCTGAGATAAAGATCTGTACAGAGTATGAGATCGACGGAAAAAAGACTGTCCATTATCCCGCGTCACTTATTGAACTGGAAAAATGCAGGCCGGTCTACAAGATATTGCCCGGCTGGCAGACAGATATTTCCGGGTGCAGGACTTACGAAGACCTGCCGGAAGAGACAAAGAAATATATAGAAGCAATAGAAGAACTGACCGGTGTAAATGTCAAGATAATTTCGGTAGGGCCGGACAGAGAACAGACAATAATACGAGAAGACGTTTTTTAGGAGAAGGATACATATGGCATTCAAAAAGGAGATCTGCAGGAATCACTATCTCAGCGACACCACTGTAGAGAACATTTTCATAGACGAATATATGACTGACGCCCCGGGAGAGTTTGTCAAAGTTTATTTGTATGCTTACATGTATTCCGAATTAAGTCAGGTCATGACTAATGAGCTGGTTGCAAAGAGGCTTGGCATGAATATAGAGGATGTTCTTTCTGCCTGGACTTACTGGGAGAGCATGGGAATCATCCGAAAGTACTATCCTAATCCCAGTGATGAGACTCATTATGACGTAGAGTTTATTAACATAAAAAATGCAGTCAACCCTTCAGGCGGAGGAAAATCTCCACTTCAGCAACCTCCGGTTAATATGAATTCAGCTCTTAACGATGAGGATCTGGCTTCCTTATACAAAGAAATAGAAAGTATAACCGGAAGAATGTTCGACCCCACAAACGTACTGAGGATCGCGGAACTGGTCGATGAAGGGGCGGATCCTTCTGTTATTTCCTATGCCTACAGGTATTGCATGGAAAACAAAAAGTCTACCGACTTCAAATTCGTCGCTGCCATCGTGAGAAAGTGGTTGGAGAACGGCAAGAACACTGTCAAAGACGTAAAAGAATTCATTGAGCTCACTGACATCAGATTCGCCGAATACAGGCAGATCATGAAGGCTCTGGGGCTCAGTTTCAGCGCTTTAACAGATGAAGAAAAAAGAGTGTTTGACAGCTGGATGGATGCCATGGGATATAGCCTTGCGTTTATCCTTGAAGTTTGTGGTAAAGCTGCCGGAATGAACAACAAATACAGCTATGTCAAAAAAGTGTTGGAAAATGAGTACGAGAAGCAAAACGGCAGCTCTAAAATCATACCAAAGAAAACCACTTTGAGCGACAGGCAGAAATATTATGAACAGACAAGAATGGAAAATCAGCTCAAAACCAGAGAACGAAGAGCCGAAGTATACCGTAAGATTCCAGAGATAGAGCATCTTGAGGAAGAGATTAGGACCCTGGGTATGGAAACGGGCAAAATAATGCTTTCCGGCAGAGAAAATCGCAAAGAAGCGGTATCGCTCATAAAGATCAGAATAAGCGAAAAACAAGAAGAAAAAGAAAAGCGGCTGCTAAAAGGTGGTTTCCCCCTTGATTATATGCAAGATATATACACTTGTGACGTGTGTAAAGACACAGGAACACTAGATAATGGGGGTCATTGCCCTTGTTTCAAAATATCCGTCGATTAATTGTGACAGTCTTATGATATTCTTCTGAAAAAACATCATTTTTGTTGAAATTAGAAGCTCTCTATACATATAATGAGCGAGTATCGTTTTTATATGAAAAACCGGGGAGGGAAGTTCAACGGCAAATTGTTGAATTTTTAGAAAAAGGTAAAATTTAATATGAACAAAATGAAAAGCATTTTCAAGACAACATGTATCAAAGCTCGTTACCGGGCAACCATCATTTCAGAAATCACAATTAAATATATAAAAAGAGCAGGCAATGTCACCGGTCGGGGGGCTGCGATGTTGATGGTCTCTTTAGGCAGCCAGATCAAGAAGGCGGCAAAAAAGACTGTATGCGCGATAGGCGCAAACAAAAAAAAGGTCGCAATAGGTGCTCTCACAGCATGTGCTTTTGCCTTTTGCGGTTTAGCCACTTTCAATGCGCTGACAGCATATGAATACAGTTATGATGGTCAGACATTAGGAATTGTCGCAGAGCCGGAATGTGTTTATGACGGCATCGAACAAGCAGAAGAAACTCTGACCAAAGAAATAGGTGCTCAGGTGGTTATTGACAAAAATGAGGACATCCAGGTAAAAAGAGTCCTTAAAGATACAGATAAAGTGGGTGAAGAGGAAGATGTCGTAAACGCTCTCACATCTATCGAAAAAATCAAGGTAGTATCATATGCCTTAAACATAACAAGCACGATAGATAAAAAAACCGGTGAAACAACTACCCATTCTATTTATCTGGATACCAAAGAACATGTGGATGAAGTGCTTAACAAAATAAAAAGCGAATATACAAAGGATATCGAACCAAAAAAACTTCTTGAAGTCAAGTTTGAGGAAGGTATCAGTGCCACTGAATCAAAAGTTTTGCTTGAAGATATAATTGATACTCCGGCGGCAATTAAGTTTATCAATACAGGCGGAATAGAAGAAAAGATCCATGTTGTAAAGCTTGGTGATTCTGTTGCCTCGATCGCATCTAAATACGACGTATCAAGAAAAAATCTGAAAAAATGGAATTCCAAGATCAAAGACGATAATATCCTCTATGTGGGTCAGGAGATCCAGCTCAGGGAACAGATTCCTCTGCTTCATGTAATTACAAAGCAAAATGTGACAATTACTGAAGATTTCGATGCACAAATCAAATACGATGATACGGATAATCTCTACAAAGGACAGGAAATAGTAACAAAAGAAGGAAAAAGTGGAAATAGAACAGTAAATGCTGATATAATAGAGAGAAACGGCAAACAGATCGATAGAATTGATTTAAGCTTTGTAGTGCATAAGGAACCGACGATCAGTGAGGTCATGAGGGGAACGAAGGAAAGACCAGATAAGATCGGTAAGGGATATTATAGCGATCCAATGAGTGGAAGCCATACTTCATCTTTCGGAAATAGATGGGGGAGACTCCATGCCGGAATGGATATAGCCGGTCCCAGTGGAACCAATGTATATGCTGCTGATGCAGGTGTTGTGACTAGCGCCGGATCAACATCAAACGGATATGGCATTGCCGTAAGAATCGATCACGGAAAAGGAAGAACGACTTACTATGCTCATAACAGCAAAGTTTTGGTCAAGGTCGGTGACATTGTTTACAGAGGTCAGCAAATTGCAGAGTCCGGAAACACAGGGAACAGTACAGGTCCACATCTTCACTTCGAAACAAGGTTTGGTGGAGTGGCAAAGGATCCCGCAAAGTATTTATAAAAAGGCTTTCTGCAGACAGCAGAAATGCTGGACAAGAAAGGAAATACAATGGAATCTAAAAGAGTTTTAATAATAGAAGACGAGAAATCCATATCAGATATTGTCAAATTCAACCTTACCAAGGAAGGATTTGAAGTCGAAACAGCATACGATGGCAAGGAGGGTCTGGATAAGGCATTAAATGACAATCCTGATATCGTACTTCTTGATGTCATGCTTCCGACAATTGACGGCTTTGAGATCTGTAAGAGGATCAGGGAGAACAGCACAATTCCCATTATAATGCTGACTGCCAAGGAAGAAGAGGTTGACAAGGTACTTGGTCTTGAGCTGGGTGCAGATGATTATGTCACAAAGCCTTTTGGCATGAGGGAGCTTATAGCAAGAATCAAAGCCAATATAAGAAGAACCGTATTTTCTGATGCCGCCGGCTCAGATGCGGGGACAGTTCAGGAATTTGGAAATCTCGTAATAGATATGAACAGATATGAAGTCAGGAAGAATGATATTCCACTGGAATTGACCCTCCGTGAATTCGAACTTCTCAAGTATCTGGCAGAAAGAGAAGACAAGGTATTCTCAAGAGAACAACTTCTGGAAGAGGTTTGGGGATATGAATACTACGGTGATATAAGAACGGTCGACGTGACGGTAAGAAGACTTCGTGAGAAACTTGAAGACAATTCCAGTGATCCCAAATATATAATGACAAAGAGGGGCATTGGATATTATTTCAGGAGACCATAGGCGAGCGGCAGGTGTAAACTCATGAACAGCGGCTCGAAACTTAATTCTATACAGATAAAAATAGGCGCTTTGTGCCTTTTTTTACTTTTGGTAGCGGCAGGCATCTGCTGTCTTTTTTATTACTTGAATACCAATATGATCGCCGGAATGATCTCTGCGATCGCAATTTGTTCTGCTTTGGGATATCTCATTGCATCTAGAATAACGAAACCTGTCGATATTCTCATTGATGACAATGAGAATCTTACGAGCACCATAGATTCCCTTAGGATCGAGCTGGATCAAAACTTTGAGGAAGTTTCAAGAGAGAAGAATAAACTGGAAACAATACTTACCCATATGGCAGACGGTGTAATAGTTGTTGATCTGGACGGTATGATAACCCATGCAAATCCGGCAGCCAAAACTATGCTGAAGATCAGCGATGAAGATATGATTTATACCGGATATGATGAGATCATAATAAAGTATGATGAAGAACTGATTCTGGAAAAACTGATCGCAAAATCCGGAAACGAAGCAATATCAGAAACATTTTTTTACGGAGGAGCCACATTTTCCGTAAGATATGACAAATTCAACGATGAAGATGGGAATACTGAGGGCATGATCCTAATCATCCAGGACATAACCGAGCGAAATAAGATCGAGAACATGCAGGTGGATTTTATTGCAAACATATCACATGAACTGAAGACGCCGCTTACAACCATCAAGAGCTATACTGAAACGCTTCTTGAAGGCGGCGTTACGAATGAAGAGACAGCTCATGATTTTTACAGCATAATAGATTCGGAAGTTGACAGGATGAATCGTCTGGTCAAGGATCTGCTGCAGCTTTCCAGGTTGGATTACAAACAGCAGAAGTGGTATAAAAAACAGGAAGATCTGGTTTCTCTGGTCAGAACCGCCGTGAAAAAGATGGAAATGACGGCAAAGAGCAAGGTGCTTCAGATCAATCTTTTGTTTGATAAAGATATGTTCATCCTGGTTGATATGGACAGAGACCGGATCGAGCAGGTTATCCTCAATATCCTCAGCAATGCCATCAAATACACAGATGAAAAAGGCAGGATAGATATTGAGATAATAAAGGGTGTAAAAGATGTAAAGATAATGATCGCAGATAATGGCGTAGGTATACCGGAGAAGCAGCTGTCGAGAGTATTTGAAAGATTTTTCCGGGTAGACAAGGCGAGATCGCGAATGATGGGCGGCACAGGTCTGGGGTTGCCTATATCAAAACAAATCGTTGAAGAGCACAAAGGAACCATCGGAGTTGAAAGCAGGCTTG
Organism: Anaerovoracaceae bacterium; assembly: GCA_031553035.1. Classification (GTDB taxonomy): domain Bacteria; phylum Bacillota; class Clostridia; order Peptostreptococcales; family Anaerovoracaceae; genus JAVBLY01. The sequence goes on from JAVBLY010000003.1 coordinate 196,100, forward strand.
GGCAGGGTACAAAGATCACCATAACTCTTCCTCTTGCACCCATGAGAGGAAAACGGGGCATTGAATAAAATATTACAAATCTCTCCAATTCTTGTGGATAAAATCCCCATGTGATAAAATACTACAATGGCAAGGAAAAAATCGAAAAAAACTTCACAGACGGGCAGTCATGTCATCGACATTGAAGAGGCTCAAGAGGAAAGGCGTCGCAAGAGACAGCAGGCCGCCGCTAGTAAAAAGCGGGAAAAACGCCGGGAGGAAAAAGAAAAAGTCGAAGAAATCCGAGCCCAAAGCACTCCCGAAAAAAGAAAGAAAAAAAGAAAAAAAGCGGGAAGAACAAAAAAGCTCTTGATTCTTATTATGATAGTGGCAGTACTGGCCTTCCTGGGAGGTGCTGTATCCCAAATAATAAAGCTCAATATAGAGCTGAATGAAGCAAAAAAAGTCAAAGAGACAAAAACAGCTGAAAAAGTTAAGATGGAGAAGGAACTGGAACGTATCAACGATCCTGAATATATAGAGGAACAGGCAAGAAAAAGACTGAGGATGATAAGGCAGGGCGAAATACTCTATGTTTTCCCCGAGGAAGAAGAAGATAATACCGAATGACAGACATATATAAAGTATCAGAGCTTTCGAGCCTCTTGAAAAGACATGGTTTCATCATGTCAAAAAGCCTGGGGCAAAATTTCCTGACTGACAGAAACATAATCGACAAGATCATAAGTAGCCTCGAAATCAAAGACGGTGATCTGGTATTGGAGATAGGCCCGGGAGCAGGCGCTTTGACCTTAGCTCTTTCCGAAAAGGCGGAAATCATTAAGGCCGTTGAGATAGACAGTAAGCTTTTGCCGCTTCTTCATGAGGTGTTGGATAAGGCTAAGAATGCCGAGATCATCAACGAAGATTTTATGAAAGCAGACCTTGTAATTCTGACAGAAGGGAAACCATATAAATTGATCGGCAACCTTCCATATTATATAACCACCCCTATCATTATGAAGGTGCTGGAAGAGGGTCCTCATCCCGAAAGCATGGTCTTTACGATTCAGAAGGAAGTTGCCCAAAGGCTTTCCGCCAAACCAGGAAAAAAGGATTATGGCTCCATAACCGTTGCGGCGAATTATTACTGTGAAGTTGAATACCTGTTCACAGTGTCCAGGGAAGTCTTTATCCCAAAGCCGAAGGTGGATTCTGCAGTTATCAAAATGACGCCATATAAGAAGCCACGTGTCAAAGTTATGGATGAAAGTATATTTTTCGGACTTGTCAGAGCAGGTTTCGGACAAAGAAGAAAGACATTGAGCAATTCCTTAAAGCAAATGGAAAGCCTAAACACCACCCAAATAAAAAAAGCACTGGCAGATGCAGACATAGACCCTATGAGAAGGGCTGAAACCCTTGATATAGAAGAGTTTGCTCTATTATCCGATACTGTTACTTTATTGTTAAAAAAAGATGCATAGCTTTATTTAACATCAAAATAGAAATATAATATTTATCATGAAACTAAAATTTAAGAAAGAAAAAAAGAAAAAAGAAAAAAAAGAAAGTAAAATAAATAATAGATTTCACAAGATCAGCAGCAAGTGGCACATTATAAAAGAAAAGATCAGCGGCTTTACTCAGAAATACCTGAACAATATGGCGCTTCAGGCCGGGATAATCGCGATTGTTCTTGAGCTTTTCATAGAGTCCATGGGCCACAAGTCCTTCTTCGGAGGAATAGTTTTTTTATTTACGAGTCCTCTGGTGTTCCTGCTGAATACCTTGATTATATTCACTACCCTTTCGGTAGCATGGCTGTTTAAGAGGAGGATATTCGTTTACAGTATTATCTCTGTCGTCTGGCTGATAATCGGAATAGCCAACGGAGTCATCCTTATGTTCAGAATGACGCCGTTCACCACTACGGATCTTGGCTTTCTTGAGCTTGGACTTTCCATACTTCCAAACTATTTTACAACGACTCAGATAGTCTTTTTGTGCATCGCACTTGCAGTCATCATTTTGTTGTTTATTCTGGTATTTATCTTCGCACCGAAGCGGGAGGGCAAAGTTTATTTCAAACGCAGAATTGCCGGAACATTGATAACAATACTGATTTTATTTGGATCTATATTTACAGCGGGCCAGCTCAAGATCGTAGATCAATACTTCGGTAACCTCTGGGACGCATACTATGATAATGGCGTTCCATACTGCTTCCTCAACACCTGGCTCAACAAAGGAATAAGCAAACCCACCGGTTATTCGGAAGACATGGTTCAGGATGCACTGACTACCCAGGAGCTTGCAACTCAAACTTCAAAGACTGAAAGCAAGGCAGAGGAGAAGGATTTCCCCAATATCATATTCCTTCAATTGGAAAGCTTCATTGATCCGGATGAAGTCAAGACCCTCAAGCATGATGGAGAAGTAGTCCCCTATTTTAAAGAACTGAAGAAAAAATATTCCTCAGGGCACTTGACCGTACCGGCTGTCGGAGGCGGCACCGCCAACACTGAATTTGAGGTAATGTCCGGCATGAGTGTCCGCTCCTTTGGTCCCGGAGAATATCCGTATAAGTCGATCCTTACAGACCGGACCTGCGAGAGTATGGCATATGATGTGAAGAATCTGGGAATGAGCGCTCACGTCATGCACAACCACAGAGGTACTTTTTATAACAGAAACACAGTATTCCCCAACCTGGGTTACGACACTTTCACTTCACTTGAGTATATGAATTCTGTGTCAAAGACACCGCGAAACTGGTCGAGGGACGATGTTCTCACCAGCGAAATACTTGGGGCAATGGAATCCACAGATACAAAAGATTATGTTTATGCCATTTCTGTTCAGGGGCACGGCGAATACCCAAGGAAGAAAACTGTAGATGATCCTGACGTCACAGTTTCCAGCGATGTCATGGAAGAAGGGCTGCTGAATGCATATGAATACTACATACAGCAGATAAACGAGATGGATCAGTTTGTAAAACAACTGACCGAAGAATTGGAAAACTACGATGAAGATGTGGTACTTGTTCTGTACGGGGATCACCTGCCGGCTCTCGACATGGAAGATGAAGATATGGAATCCGGCTCGACATATGATACACAATATGTTCTCTGGTCGAATTTTGGATTAGAGAAAAAAGATCGAGATCTTAACACATATCAACTGGCAGCATATGTTCAGCAACGGATAGGCATGAGAGAAGGGACGATGACGGTTTATCACCAGGACAACTGGGATAAGCCAGATGCTACATATCTCAATAACCTGGAGCTCCTTGAGTATGACATGCTATATGGAAAGCAATATATTTACGGCGGGGAAAATCCTTTCAAAACTACAGATATGAAGATGGGCTTTCGAGACATAAAAATCAATGAGATCGTAGAGGTAGGAGGCATATATTATATAAGCGGTGAAGGCTTTACCTCCTTCAGCAAGATCTCATTGGATGGTAAGGTTCTTGATACCATATACCTGGATTCAACAATACTGAAGCTGCTGGACGAGGTGGATCCTGCAGATGTCAATAAATTAAAAGTAAGTCAGGTTGAGAAAAATAAAGAAATATTATCAACAACGGAGTAGGGATATGAAAAAATTTACGAAATACCACGGTTGTGGAAACGATTTTATTATCGTTAATGATAAAGATATAAAAGATGAAGACCACGTTAAAGCAGCCATTTCATGGTGCCACAGAACTACAGGTATCGGGGCTGACGGTCTTATAATTGTAAAAGGTTCGCCAAAAAAAGGCATTCCTGTCGAGATGAAAATTTATAACAGCGACGGATCCCTAGCGCCCATGTGCGGCAATGGGATCAGATGCTTTGCCGAGTACTGTTATGACGAGAAGATCGTAAGAGAAAAAAAGTATCCGGTAAAAACCGACGCAGGTGTATTGAATGTGGATGTCAAATCAAAAAGTCCTTTTCTTGTGGAGATAGATATGGGGCAGCCGGATTTTGATCCCCGGATGTCCGGGATCGACACGGACCTTAAAGAATTTATCGATCAGAAAGTAAAGGTAGACGAGTGGGAAGTTCCTGTTGGAACTTTTTTTATGGGAACCATACATACGGTGATATGGCATGAGGATATTCCGGCTTTTGACAAGGTTGCCTTCGGTGAAAAGCTTTCTAATCACCCGATATTCAAGGAAAAGACAAATGTGAATATGGCCGAAGTAATCAACCGGGACATAATAAAGCTCATCACATACGAAAGAGGAGCGGGGCTTACAGCCGCCTGTGGAACGGGAGCCTGCGCATCCGTAGTCTACGGCATAAGAGAAGGCAAGCTCAACAACAAGGTCCAGGTATTGCTTCCACACGGAGAACTTGTCATAACTCAAAGAGAAGATGGAACAGTATTCATGCAGGGTCCGGCAGAAAAAATCGCCGACGGCCAGTGTTATTTATAAATTGTTACAAGAAACGGAAGCACACAGATAGGGGGGGCATAAATGAATGCACGAGAAATAATTGATTTTATCAAGAAATCGGAAAAAAAGACACCGGTTAAGATTTATCTGAACATAAAAGAGGACATTGATTTTCCTGATTGTCAGATATTCAATATGTCTAAAAAGACCAAGATGGTATACGGAGACTGGAAGGACATAGAGCCGGTTTTAAAGGCAAACAAGGGTAAGATAGAAGATCATGTCATTGAAAATGACTGCAGGAATTCTGCTGTCCCTCTTCTGGATTTAAAGGGCATAAATGCCCGTATCGAGCCCGGCGCATTTATCAGAGATCAGGTTGAAATAGGAGATAATGCGGTCATTATGATGGGAGCAATCATCAATATAGGAGCAGTGATAGGCGAAGGGACCATGATAGATATGGGCGCAGTATTGGGCGGCAGGGCAACAATCGGAAAAAACAGCCACATAGGAGCCGGCGTTGTTGTGGCCGGAGTGATCGAACCACCAAGTGCTGCTCCCGTAATAATTGGAGATAATGTCCTCGTTGGTGCTAACGCAGTAATTCTAGAAGGTGTTAAGGTTGGAGATGGTGCAGTAGTAGCTGCAGGAGCAATCGTCATCGAAGACGTTCCTGCAGGAGCGGTTGTCGCCGGCGTCCCTGCAAAAATTATCAAAAATGCAGAGGAAATAAAAGATGAAAAGATAGAAATAGTCCGGGCATTGAGAGAGCTGTAATAGAACTTTACACCGCCAGACGTTTTTTCATAAGTTCCTGATTTGTACTATAGGCAAGAACAGTGATATCGCTGATCTTGCCTCCTTTATATAGATTTAAAAGGCTTGCGTCCATGGTGGTCATTCCCTCGGCCTGACATGAGCTGATGACACTGTCGATCTGATGGATCTTGCTCTCACGGATCATGTTCTTGATGGCATCGTTTACGACCATTACCTCGAATACCGGAAGGATATTGTTATCCACATCGGGAACAAGCTGCTGGGAGATGACTGATTGCAGAACCATACCAAGCTGCACTCTGATCTGCCCCTGCTGCTCAGCAGGAAAAGCATCGACGATCCTGTCTATGGTGTTGGCGGCCCCAACAGTATGAAGTGTGGATATGACCAGATGCCCGGTTTCAGCGGCGGTCATAGCAATGTTTATGGTTTCCGAGTCCCGAAGTTCACCAAGGAGGATAACATCGGGCGCCTGCCTGAGAGCCGCCCTCAGCGCTACCACATAACTGTCGGTATCCAGAGTAACTTCTCTCTGGCTCACAATGCTTTTATCATGTCTGTGAAGAAATTCGATGGGGTCCTCAAGAGTGATTATATGAGCATTTCTCGTCTTGTTGATCCTGTCTATCATACAGGAAAGCGTTGTGGACTTACCGCTGCCGGCAGGACCGGTTACCAGAACAAGTCCCTTTTTCTTTTCCGACTGCTCCAGGACTATCTCGGGTATTCCAAGATCGTTTGGATCGGGAAGGTCGAATGCAACAACTCTGATGACAGCTGCCAGAGTGCCTCTTTGTTTGTAAGCGCTTACTCTGAACCTGGCTATTCCTGGAAGGGAGAATGAAAAGTCATCATCGCCGCTTTCGGAAACTCTCGACAGGCTGCGATTATTAGCATATTCGTAGACCTCTTTCATCAGAGATTCTGTATCGTTTGGAAGTAGCTTTTCCTCACTCATTTCGGTGATCCTGCCGTTGATTTTGAACGACAAAGGCCTCCCTGATACCATATAGATATCCGATGCTTTTTTTTCGTTTGCCAGTTCCAATATGTTTTTTAGATCCATTACAATCTCCTTTATGGTTGAAACAGTTCTACCTTATTATCGGCGGTCCACTCTTTGGTAGGGCTGACTTGCCAGAGCAGAGTTTCATTTATTTTTCCATTGTCATCATATGTGACTTCCACTTTCAGTTCTCTGGAGTCATCTATGGTTACATTGAACTTGAACAGTCTTCCTGCACTTGCATATGAATAATCTTTTCCTTTAGTAAATACCCCCGAATACCTGCTAAAGTCCTCATCATTTATTGTTTCTCCGCTTCCTATCACATCACCGAAATCGGCAATAATTAATTCAGCGCTGTTGTCAGCATTGTAATATGCTTGGATATTTTCTGCTGTTTTTTCCGAAAGAGTAAGGTCTGCTTTAGCGGTGATAAGGGATAGAGTTGAGAATACCACAAGCACGAGAATAACCAGTATGGCGATTATGGATGTGATTCCCATAGCCGTACCGAAACTTCTTCTTCTGATTTTACTGTTGTCTTTTCTCACGTAGTCTCCTTATTTATGAGGTCAGTCGGTTTTGCTTACACCTATATCAAATATGGTTTTGTCTCCGTCAGTGGTTTTGATTGCCGCTTTGACCACTTGATTTCTTTTGTAAAAAATGTCGTTTGATGCATTGACAGTGAGTACATATGCTTTGTTCAAATCATCGGTGTTCCTCCACTGTTTATCAAAGTACAGATTGAGAGTAAAGTCACCATAACTGCCGGTTCCTTCATCTATAATGATATCATAAGTATCGTTTCCTGCACCCAGTGCATCGATTATCGCCTGCGCATCGGAACCCGCATTACCATCACTGTCCTTGAAAACTTCAGCCGCAGTTTCGGCTTTAATGGATGACATGGTCAGGTTCTCAGAATCTGTGGAAAAGTTGTATGAACTGGCAAATATACTGATGCATATCGCAGCAGATACTGTGAACAGGAATATCACTATTATCAGTTCAAATAAAAATAATCCGGATTTCGATACTTTCATGTTTCCTTTCCTTTTGCTAATCACCTATGGAGATTGTGACAGAGTCTTCATCCCCATTCTCATCAAAAACTGTAAGCTTTAGCAAGCTACCATCCAGTGACAGGTCGAAACTGTTTAATTCCATGATCTCCTGGCCGTCAATGGCTTTGACCGGTTGTCCTTCTCCAACCATGACTTCCTTGAGCTTGCCGTCAGCACTGAATATCCATGATTCGTATTTCTTGCCGTCTATCGTCTGAGCGAGAACCAGGGCCTGCGCTCCGTCCACCTCTTTTATGCTTATGTCCTTGCCCGGGTTCTGCCTGATTTTTTCCGTTATATAAACAAGTGATGTTCTTGAGTTGTAATTTTCGTTCATATGTTCTGCAGTTCGCCCGTAAACCTGAGCGCCAAGCACCGCAACGAATAATGCGGACAAAGCAAATATACCGACCAGAGCCAGAGTGAATACGAGATTTATGCTGTGTCTTTTTTCTCCCATTTTTTCTTCCTAATTAAGTGGATAAACTTTAACGATGGGAACCATATTGGCTCCAATGCTTTCGTAGGAATAAACGTATTTGTCTCTGTTCAAGGTCAGTCCGTAATTATCTTCTAAATATGCGATGCCTGTTGGGTACTGACCTTCTAGGGCGTAACACTGAACAGCCGATTTGATTATAGCCTTTTCGGTGGCCGCCAGTGTCTCTTCATCTTGAGTATGCTTTAATGTATCCGCCACAAACCACACGCAGTATATGATGACAGCTGCAAGAACGACTATCAGCACCAGTGATATTATAGACTTTATATTTCCTTTTGACTTGTAGATTTTCGCCATGGGTTTCTCCATCTGTTAGACCAGTGAGGTCATAACTCCAAGAAGGGGAAGCATTGCCGACAGCAGTATGAGACCGACAATGACACAAAGCACCGCGACCATTGTAGGTTCGATGACTGAAATCAGACGATCAAGATTGTTATCCACTTCTTCTTCGTAATTTTCCGCTATCTGTTCCATAACTTCATCCAGGTTTCCGGATCTGAATCCCAGACCCAGCATTCTTGCCTGCATCCCTGTGAAGATGCCGACCTCCTGGACGCATTCGGTGAATGATCCGCCTTCTTCCATCATTTTGTTAAGTCTGGTTACTTTTTCCGACATTTGAGGGTGGGTGATAAGAGGTACTGTAAGTTCAACTGCTTTATTGATATCCACACCGCTTGCCAGCATCAGCGCCATGCCCGATGCGAACTTGCCTGACTCCATCTTTGTAGAAAGCTTCTTGAACATTTTCTGCCCAAGCTTCTTTATTGCTGCTCTACCACCTGCCGTGAACCGCATTACAAACAGGGCAATTACTATGATTGCTACTATTATTATAAGAACAATAGAAGAATTACTGATGGCTGTTCCAAGATTCATGGCTCCGATGGCGATCGGCGACATCTCTCCGCCGAGTGACAGGAACACCTCATTGAATATTGGTAGGACTTTGATCACAAGAACCAGTATGACCGCAACCAGTATGCAGAGCATTATGGCAGGGTAAGTCACGGCGCTCTTTATGCTCTTAGCAAGATTGTCTTCCCGTTTGTAGTACATTTCAAGAGAAAACAGTACTTCGTCAAGCCTCCCAGACGCTTCACCAATCTCGATCATCTGAAGCATGTAAGACGGAAAAACATTGGTTTCCCTAAGGGATGAAGCCAGATCCTGACCAAGTTCAACTTTATCCAGTATTTCTCCGAACAGTTTGGCCGCCGCCGGTGTTTCAGCGTCCTCCTTTAGGATCATCATGCTTTCTGAAACGGGAATGCCCGTTTTCACCGTCAAAGCAAGCTGCCCGGCAAATGTGGACAGTTCTCCTGCAGAAAGTTTTTTGTTGCTGTTACTCATAAATATCCTCCATATTGATCAATCAATAATAATATTGCGGTTGATAATCTTCGCCATTTCCTACTATATTTGGATCGCTGTCATTTCCGCTGGCGGCGAATGTGGGATCCATCTGGGTCCAGTCGCCGTGAAATTCTATCATGTTGTCGACCCAGCCGGTTTCATCTGTATATACACTGATCCATGAGTGGTATGCGCTGCCGGCATATCCTATTACCAGTTTGCACGGTATCCCCTGTACCCTCAGCATTGCGGTCAGGACAGATGCATAGTCGAAGCATATTCCCTTGCCGGTATCAAGGGTCTCGTCGATGTCCGGCAGATAACCGGGCTGTACCGTTGCTGCTTTATCATAATCATAATCTATATTATTCACTACGTATTCGTACATTTTTTCAACTGCTCCCAGATCCGTCTTTACCCCTGTGCAGACATCTTCACTTATGGGGACGACCTTGGTTTTTTCTGTAAAATCAACGAATTGGTTCGGGTGAAGAAATGGACCGAATTCCTCGTCAAGTTTTGCGTCGAATGATTCCTTAAAAGCCTGTGAATACTCTTCTCCAGATATGTTTTCATAAATTCCGGCTGTATACTTCCCGCTTCCCATGGAAAGGGGGAATGCTTCCCAATCTCCGCCGGTAGAAAGGTCGTAGCTGTATGTCTTACCCTCAATATCGAGCTGCAGCTTGACCTTTGGGTTGCTGCCGGTGTACTGAGCCATTATGTATCCCTTGCTTGCGTTGGAATAATCCACCTTTGCGCCGCCGCTGCTGAATACATCATTCCCCGGTGCTTCTGTTGTGAGGACTACCGGCGTATTGTCCCTGTCAGGAGCATTGGGGTCGGCATCATCCTCTGCGCTTTTGCCCTTCCCGCATGCACTTAATGAAAAAATGAGAACGCAAATCAGCAAAACAGAGAATATCTTTTTTTGTCGTGTTTTGTCAAATTTTTCATATCCTGCAAAATGCCTGGTCGGGGCATGAAACATAGCGGTAATTCACTCCTATGCAAAATTGTAATAATATGTAATAAGTATACACTTTGCGTTTCAAAAAAGGAAGAGTCAAAGGGTACAAGTATATTTTTACCCATTTTTTTGATATAATATTGATTTAGTACGAAAAAAAATAAAAAAGGGAAAAGCGGAGGAATCAGCCAAATGCCAAAGTATAACAGTACAAGGGGAGAACATAAAAATCTGAGATGCAGTGAAGCGATAATACGGGGGATCGCAGAGGACAAAGGGCTCTACGTTCCTGACGCTTTGCCTGTACCGGACTTTAAACCTGCTGATCTTGCCGGTAGCTCATATCGTGAGGTCGCAAAGAAAGTCATAGGGTGCTTTTTTGATGATTTTACTGAGGAAGAACTAGCCCACTGTGTTGACAGCGCATATGATTCTAAATTCGATGATCCTAAAATTGCTCCCATAAAAAAGGTAGACGGTGCATATTTCCTTGAGCTTTACCACGGGAGGACTGCTGCTTTTAAAGATATGGCACTTTCGATTCTGCCGTATTTTCTTACTGCATCTTTACGAAAGGAAAAGGAAGACAAAAAAATCATAATTCTGACAGCAACTTCCGGCGACACGGGAAAGGCAGCCCTAGAGGGATTCGCCGATGTGCCCGGTACCGATATAATAGTCTTTTATCCAAATAAAGGAGTCAGCGAAGTTCAGGAAAGACAGATGACTACTCAGGAAGGCGGCAACACCCATGTCTATGCAGTAGAAGGGAACTTCGACGATGCCCAGACTGCGGTCAAGAAACTGTTCACCGATCCTTCTGCATCCATGCGATTGGCGGAAAAGGGCTACAAATTTTCATCTGCCAACTCCATCAACATCGGAAGACTGGTGCCCCAGGTGGCATACTACGTTTATTCATATGCCGAGCTTCTTAATCAGGGAGCTGTAAAGGATGGCGAAAAAATAAACATAGTCGTTCCCACAGGTAATTTCGGTAACATCCTCGCTGCATACTACGCAAAACAGATGGGCGTCCCGGTTAACAAACTGATCTGCGCTTCAAACAAAAATCAAGTGCTTACGGATTTCATAAACACCGGTAAGTACGACACTAACCGTGACTTTTTTGTGACCAACTCCCCGTCAATGGATATACTGATATCCAGTAATCTGGAGAGGCTGCTGTACCATCTTTCCGGCGATAATGCGGATGAAATCAGAGGTTATATGGAAGCTTTGGAAAATGATCGATATTACGAAGTCAGCGACAAGGTCAAGGCAGGCATGGAAGATTTCTATGGCGGGTTCGCCGATGTGGGCTCTACAAACAGGACCATAGGGGAACTTTACAAAAGCGAGAATTATCTTGTGGATACTCACACTGCCGTTGCATACAGGGTCTATGAAGACTACAAAAAGGAAACCGGAGATGACACCGTTACAATAATCGCCTCGACAGCAAGCCCATACAAATTCGCAGAAAGCGTTGCCCGGTCGATTGGGCTTTCTCAGGAAAAAGACGGATTTGCATATGTTGATGCCATCCATGAAAAGACAGGTGTCAAGATCCCCGAAGGGCTAGTAGGTCTGGATAAAAAGCCGGTTAGACACAGTGGCGTTATCAAAATAGATGAACTTTCAAAAGTGGTGTTTGAATCATTGATTTAATCAGCATAATGTGCTAAATTATAACTTGCGGCAATTCAAGGAACGCCTGTATACAAAGCGGACTACTGAATATGCTGATGAGCCGATACGGAGAGTTGACCGAGTGGCTAAGGGCCCCGCTTGGAAAGCGGGCAAGGCGCAAGCCCCGTGGGTTCGAGTCCCACACTCTCCGCCAAAATAATAGGGGGTGTCCAAATGGACGCCCCCTATTATTTTACGCAGAATAAAGGTGTGGGACACGAACGCGAAAGGGCACGACTGTCAAGCCGAACAGTTCAGTGAACTGTTCGGTAAGGAGTGGTCCAAGGCGACCGAAAGGGGAGCCGTCGGACGGCAGATGTTTTACATCTGTATAAGTCCCACACTCTCCGCCAAAAATAAAACGTCCCCAACGGGGGGCGTTTTATTTTTAGCAAAGAATATATGGGACACGCCTGTACTCGGAACGGGTGAACGCGAAAGGGCACTCCTATCATTTTTACAGCAAGCGCGTTCATGCGCTGATTCATCATCTACAAGAAAAAACAACAAATTATGGCTCAAAATTGAGGTTGTGTGGTAAGATCCGCCTCTTCATCTTGAACTATAGTATATTAATGTGTATAGTTGCGCATTATATAGTAATGGGACATGACAGAGGCAAGAAATCTATCTAAATTCACCGCACAACCTCAATTTTCGGACAGAAAACCACCAAAAAAGTTGCACGGGTTTTTCAAAATGATTTATTATCACTTTGAGGTATCGCTACCTCCACCTGTCCAGATTACTAATAACCTCAGTCATCTGCTTTCTCGCTTCGGCTTCATCTCCGCCGATCTTCCGTGCACAATGGGGCACAGCCATTTCAATCATGTCACCGGCGGTAGCATCAGGATCGAGGAACTCCCCGTCCTTATAGCAGTATGTGCAGTAAATGCTGGCGCTGCCGTCTTTTTCTTTCGCGATATATTTTTTGTGTTCTTCATCGAACGGCATGCCGCAACTTTGGCAAAGTTTATAATCATTCATACATGAACTCCTTTCAGATCTGATCAAAGATACCTATATTTAAAAATCTCATCCACCTTTTCATATGGCGGTGTGATAAGGCTCACTAGAATATGCACGATAATATTAGCAAATAGTCCGATGATCCCTGCAGAAAGTCCGTCTATAAAGATGGCTATCTCAGGCGTAAAGGTGATCACAGCTGTGGTCAGAATGCCTGCTGCCATTCCGGATGCCGCCCCGTAAATATTGCTTCTGCGCCAGATTATTCCGATAATTATAGGGCCGGCTGTCTGGGTTATAAAGCTGTACATCAAAAACATTATAGATGCCAGATTAGGGATCTGGATCGTTGCCATCCATAAGGCGATCAGACCGATCACAACAGTGCCAACTTTTGCAACTTTATATGCACTGTCTCTCTTGTTGTTATTATAATAAGGATTCAGGTCTTTTGCGATGATCATTCCCGCCACATTGAATACCGACGAGCACATGGACATGGATGCGGCTATTGTACCTATCCCGAAAAGAGAAAGAATCACAGAACTGCCGTATCTTTCGGCAAGAGTGAACAAGCTTGTCAGATTTAATAAGCCGTCTCCTGTTACGAGACCTGCCCCCATCCCAAGCAGCAGAATAAAGAAAATGGGAGGAATAAGCAGAAAAAATGAATATATTGCACTCCGCTTTATTACCCCGGGGCTTTTGGCAGTATATATAAGAGCGTACATCCCCGGCCAGAGAATGGAACCCAATGCTCCGGAAATCGTTGCTGAAAGCCACTCAAATTTGTGACCAGGACCGATGTCTATTTCCAAATATTCAGGTTTGAAACTTGTTATATCGGAAAACATTTCTCCGATCCCGCCAAACAAGTTACGTATTATGATATAAGAGCATACTACCCCGACTACGAAAACGATTCCTGATTGCAAAATTGATGCATTATTTACACTTCTTACGCCGCCGTAATAGACATATATGATTATGATCATTGTTGTGATTATGATGCTGATGTTGTAATCCATGCTGCCCATAGATGCGGCAGCAATAGCGTAGCCCATGGTTTTCAGTTCCAGTATTACCCACGGCAGCCAGAAAAGCATCGTAAGCCCTGCAAATATCCCTTTGAAAACAGTGCTGCCATACCTAAGTTGTATAAAATCCGCCTGTGTTTCCAGTTTAAATTTTTTCCCGAGGCTATTGATAGAGACTCCGAAAATATAAAGCATCAGCAGAGCCCCTATGGTGTAGACAATAAGATACTGGGCATAGACACCTCTCTCTGCCGCCATGACAAACCATACAGTGAAAATGGAGCCGACAAACCAGCGGCCGGCAAATGAGAAAGTGAAAACCAGCGCCCCTGCCGATCTTCCTCCCACGCTGTATTCAGTCAGGTCATATTGCCTTTTGTGCCCTTTGACGATAATGAATATAAGCAGTACCAAAAACAATACAAACAGTATATAAAATGTTACGTTATCCATATGGAATCCTTAAATCCTCAGTATCATGTTTGTATTTATGATACTATGAATCAGCCCGAATGACACCATATTTATATATCCCGATATAATATTTTTCCCTGCCGGATTGTCATCCTGTTTTTCATATCATATACTTCCGGTGTGTCATATATCTCATATGGATCCTTATCGATCACTATCATATCAGCATCTTTACCGGTTTCTATACTGCCTTTGGTTTCTTCGAGCTTTACGGCATATGCGGCATTTACCGTATACATTTTAAGTGCTGTTGTAACATCTATGTTTCTTATTGGGTTGGGGTTGTTGACGAGAGCAGCAATATCTCTAAGTGGATCGACGGTGCATACAGGGGCGTCCGAACCTCCGCAGACCATGCAGCCTTCCTTGAAAATAGCCGGATACGGATCCCATCTGTCAGCTCTCTCCCTGCCGAGAGCGATTTCAAATTCTCCGCCGTTCTGCCTGTCCCAGTAATATGAGTAACCGACTTGCATCGACAAAACCAGATCCATTTCAGCCGCCATTTCAATTTGTTCCTGAGTGGGCAGGCAGAAATGTTCGATTCTGTGTCTTAAATCTTTTTTCCCCTGTTCGCTTATAACTCTGTGATAAATATATATGAGCTGATCGATTGCTCTTTCGCCTAAAGCATGGAGTGAACACTGGATACCTTCTTTATGAGCCCTTGAAATCAGCTGATATACTTCATCATCGTTGTGAAGCAAAAAACCTCTCTGAGCCGGCGCACTCGTAAATGGCTTGTAGTTTGCCATTGTATATTCAAACAATGCTCCGTCCAGTGTAAGGCAGCCGCCGATCCTTGGAAGTCCAAGCTCCTTTACTTTTTCCACATCCCATGTCTGGAAATATTCCACCATGGTAAGAGGTATCCTTTCAGGATTATTATGGATCATATACATATCCCGATCTCCCGTTATCATCTGCCCAAGCAGTCCGTGCATGGTGGTAACACCTTTTTTAACTGAATCATTTACGCAAAGATCTATAAGCTCCCACAGCTCGTCATCTGAAAACGAACTCAATATATTTGCCATACCCAGAAATGCCGATTCATCCGACATATATCTTCCGGTCTGTTCTCCGCCAGCTGTCTCCACTCCGGCTGTGTCTGCCGGAACTCCGCAGTATTCGATGGCTCTGCTGTTTGCAGAAAAGCCATGGAGGGTCGCAGCTAGAAAAATGACCTTATGTCCGTGTGAAATCTTGTCGATCTCCCATCTGTCCGGATACCTGCATTCTTTCAGGCTCTGGGGAACAAAATTGACACCGAATACCCAGCCGTCTCCCGGGGTTTCTTCACAGCGTTTTTCCACTAAAGCGAGAGCTTCATCCATAGTTGTTGTCTTAAGAAGATCCACTCCGCTCATTACTATTCCGGTTGTAAGGGTATGGACATGGCAGTCAGCCAGTCCGGGCAGAACTGTCCTGCCGCCAAGATCGATGATCTCACTCCCGTCAGGGGGATTCTTCGTGCCGACTGCACCTATCTTTCCGTTTTTGACGGCGGCCCAGCTGTAGATACCCTGACCGTCATCCATGGAAATTATATTTCCGTTTTTAATAACTAAATCATACATGTGATCATCCTCCGAAAAGCATCGAATATTGCAAAAGCGGGCTGTTATAGCAGCCCGCCTTTACTTATAATGCCAATTACATTAGCTTTGAGCTGTAAGTCTCTCTGTAGTTTTTAACCGTGTCGAACAATTCATCAACTTTCGCATAAGGCTTGAATACAAATGCGCAAACTATTATTATTACCAGATTGAACATCAGGCCGACTATGCCTGCTGACCATCCGCCGCCGAATGCAACCATTGCAGGGAACAGGTTTCCGAATATTGAGAAGAAACACCCAACGGCAAATCCAGCCGATGCGCCCGGGAAATTGATCCTCTTCCAGAACAGGCCCAGGAATATAGCCGGGAATACCTGCACGCTGCAGTCATACATTACAAGAGCTATGAACATGAGGTTTGGAATATCCTGCATTGCTACAAATATTGATATGATACCAATACCTATTGTCAAAATCTTCGCCCATTTAAGAAGTGACTTTCTGTCCAGTTTGGGTATTGCAGTACCGACAAGGTCTTTTGATATTAACACTGAAGCTACATTGATTACTGCCGAAATCGTTGACAGACAAGCAGCGATAGCAAGAATACCGATGAGGCCGAGCATTACCGGACCTCCTATCTTATCGGCAAGGAAGAACACTCCTGCCTGAGGATCTTCAGGGAATCCGGGTATAAGTGTTCCGCCAAGGCCCAGAGCAAGCAGCATGAATCCTATCATGAATCCAAAGATGGGCGCCACCAGCACTGTTTTCTTGACCGCCCGGGAACTGTCTGCCCTGTACATGGTCGTAAATATTCCGGGCAGCGAGTATCCTCCGAGAGTACAGGTTATGAGGATAGATGCCCATGTCCTTCCATCCAGCCCTTCTCCCAGAGTAAGCAGCTGGGGCAAATCTTTTTCAACAACATAGTAGAGATCGGCAAGCCCTCCGAATGCTTTTACAATGAGGTAGTAGACCGCAAGCACCCCCACAATCGTGAACGTAAGTCCCTGCACGAGGTTTCCTACTGCAGATGCTCTTGCACCGCCAAGGAAGCTATAGCCTATAACGAATGCGCTTGCTACTATCAATCCGATATTGAAATTGATGGAGTGATAAGTAGCTGCCTGGACTACATAGCCAAGAGTTTTCATCTCCAAAACAAGCCACGGGATCCAGAAAATGAAGCTGAAGAATGCAAATACGAATTTAAATTTCTTGCTGCCGTATCTCAGTTCTATAAGGTCGCCCTGGGTTTCAAGTCCGTAGACCTTACCCAGTATCCAGACAGGTTTTGCCATCAGGAACATGAAGAACAATGTGGTGATGGAATAGATAAGTACATATTGGGCAAAGACACCGAGTGTAGCGGCATTTGCAAACCAGCCGCAGTAAAGCGAACCGTTATACCAGCCTCCTATATAGGAGAATGCGTTTAAAAACCAACCAAAAGATCTGTCTCCTACACCGTATTCTTCCAGGGAGTCTTGTTTTCTGCTGAAGACTTTGATGATGATCGCATTGATAACAAAATAAAATGCTATAAGACTGACTACTATTAGTACGTTAGTTACCATTATTGCTCACTCCTTCCCTCTCATCTCGTTCTTTGATCTCCTTATTGTCATAATAAGTATCAAGAAGATACCATACGATCAGGAACACACAGAAAAATAAACATGTTGCGATTATGAAAAACTGCATACAAGGCAGTCCCATAATGTGAGGGTCAAGAGTGTTGATCCATTTAGTTGAAAAAGGCATTGTCATAAAGCCAAATACCAGTACAAAAATAACGGACATGATTATGCTCAGTTTTTTTCTTGTCATCGGTCACACCTCCTGTTCTAAGCTTTAAATATTGTTTCACCGTTTTTAATTGTTTCCAGGACTTTCATATCAAAAATTTCATTGCTGTCTGCGGCATCATAAGGATTCCTGTCGATGACAGTAAAGTCCGCGTCTTTTCCTTCAGATATAGTGCCTTTACTGTCTTCCATATTCACGGCGTATGCGCCGTTGTATGTGAATACCTTTAGTGCTTCATGAACTGTGATATTCCTTCTTGGATCGGGATTGTTTATGCAACATGCCATGCCAAACAAGGGATTTGGCAGCGTTACCGGCGAATCCGAACCGCCGCATATCAGTCCTCCTCTTTTAACTATCTCCGAGAAGACTTCCATTCTGTCGGCACGTTCCTGCCCGAGCATAGGGATATAGACTCCGTCTTCAGGATTTCCCCATAATCCGGAAAATGCCGGTTGCATGGATAAGACAAGCCCAAGCTCACATGCCAGATCCATATGTTTGTCCGATGGAAGCGAAAAGTGTTCTATTCTGTGCCTGAGATCTTTTTTCCCCTGCTCTCCTATGACCTGATTGTAAATGTAAACCACCTGGTCAATGGCCCTGTCTCCGAGGGCATGAAATGCGCACTGGATATTTTCTCTGTGTGCTTTAGAAAGCAGCTGGTAGATCTCCTCGTCCGTATGGATAAGGAATCCTCGTCTCTCAGGTCTTTCCGGATAAGGTTCCTGAAGTGCCATAGTATACTCAAAGCCGGCACCGTCAAGAGTGAGGCATCCTCCTATCCTCGGAAGGCCTAATTCCTTCACCTTGTCAAGATTCCATGTCTGATAAAAAGGAACTATATCGGTCAGAAAATCATCGGAATTTTTCAGGATCAAATCGACATCCACATCTCCTTCCACAAATTGTCCAAGCAGACCTGAGATAGTGGTAACTCCCCGGCTGGCCGCATAACGGTCACATTCTTTGATGAATTCAAGAAGCTTTTCATCTGACAGAAGTGCCATAGTTTGAGACATTGCCGGAAATACAGCATCATCAGAAAGCAGTACTCCATTAAGCTGGCCGTTCTCGTCATAACCTACACCGTCTACTTCGGGAATTTTGATTCTTGATATGCCCATGCTGTTAAATGACGCGCCGTGAAGTGTCTGGGCTGCTATCATCACGGGATGATCCTCAGAAACACCATCCAACTCTTTTCTGTCGGGATACCTTTCTTCTTTCATCTTATAAGCCATGAATCCTACGCCGAAGACCCATTCACCTTTAGGCACCTGTAGGCATTTCTCCTTCAAAAGTGCTTTGGCTTCATCTATGCTGGATGTATCTGTAAGGTCCACGCTGTTCAGAAAGAAGCCTGTTGTCATCACATGAACATGAGAATCGATCAACCCCGGCAGCATTGTTTTCCCGTTCAGATCAATACTGGACTTTACATCGGCAGGAGGCTTGTCACCTTTACCAAGACAGCAGATTTTTCCGTCTTTCACCGCCACCCAGTCCATGATCTCATTTGGGCTTTCAACTGTAATAATTTTTCCATTATAGTATAAAGTATCGTATTCCATTGCTTCTCCTTCCCTCGAGCTGATGTTACACATTTCACCTCCTTTTCTGTGGTCTCGATTATTCACAAAACCGCTCGTTACCTTCATTGTAAGACCCCAATGTTAAATAGGTTCTAAGCCAATCTTAAACATATTTAATGTTGAATACTGTTCCACCATGTTTGTGAATGATATATACTATACGTACAGTATGGTTTGAGGTTATTAAATAAATTTAAGGTGGTATAAATGGACAGCAGCTTGATGCCGGTTACAATGCTTGCCATAAACGCAATCATGTACTCGCTATACTACTTCTACATCTTCATGATAAACAGGAGCAGATATCTGGCTTTGTGGGGATTTGGCTGGATAACCTATTCGCTTGGGTATTTACTTGCCCTGCTCACCCAGGATGAGACATTATCGATCATATTCAAATATTCTTTTTCACTGCTGAGCAGTATGCTTCTTCTGATGGGGACCTACGCTTTTGTAGAAAAAAAGATACCATTGTTTTTACTGAATCTGGCATTTGCCATGATTTGTATCGTGCTGGTCATAAGCGTTATTATGCCCGAGAATCCTACTGCGGTTAGAATATTGTCCTTATTTGCATCTATGATACTGATGATAATTTCAGTAGCTTCGGGTCTTGCATTTCTCATAACAGACATGGGAACAAGAAATCTTCTGCGGGAAATGACAGGATGGATATTCATAGTATGGGGGATCCATAAAGGATTCTACCCATTTGTCTCCCCCGACTTTTTCTTCTCCGAGTCCAATTACATGACATCAATAGTGTTGATAAATGCAGTCAACATGACAATAATCCTGTGCTTTCTCGATCAGAATAATAAGCTGATACTGGATCAGGAGGTGCGTTTCAGAAAACTTGCTGAAGCTTCTGAGAAAAGGCATGCTGATCTGGAGATTTCCAGACAAAAACTTCTTTCCAGCATATCTCATGAGCTTAGGACACCGATAACATCTATAATCGGGAATCTGTCCATCATAACCGACGGTATTGAGAATGACGACAAAAAGATACTCGAATATGCCAATAAATCTCTTGAAAAATCTCTTACCCTAAATTCTCTTATAGGTGATCTCTTTGAGTTATCCACACAAGAGGCTATGCAGATGAGATTCAATAGAGAAGTGATCCAGATAGATGAAGTCATGAAAATACTTAAAAAGAAGATCAGCGTGGATGAAAAAAGATTGGGGATCGATCTGGAATTTTCTATGACATGCAAAAAAAGAGAAAGGAACTGTCCGTATGTATTTGTGGATCCTCTTCGTTTTGAGCAGGTTATTCAGAATATGGTAAGCAATGCTACAAAGAATATAGAGAATATCGGAAATATAGATGTTTTCTGCAGGTGCAATAACAGAGATACGGGTGTCGATCAGAAGGTTCTGCAAATACATGTCAAGGACACGGGAAGCGGAATATCCGAAGATGATATTCCCCATATATTTGAAATGTTTTTTAAGACACCAAATGTAAATAACATCCCCAGTGCCGGATTGGGCCTTGCATTATCAAAAGATATCATAAGCTATCATAACGGCAGCATAGATGTACAAAGTAAATTAGGAGCAGGAACGGAATTCATCATAAATCTTCCGATTGAAAAGAAAGGTAGCGATGAGAATGAATGATAAAGAAAGAGGTTCGATCCTCGTTGTTGACGATGATAAGGATATTCGTGATTTTTTGAAGGTTTATATCGACAGTAGCGGATATGAATATCACGGAGCCTCAGGATACGCAGAAGCCATGACTTTGGTCAGGCAATATGAGATCGACCTGATAATCCTTGATGTTCTTATGCCGCACAAAGATGGATTTGATACATGCCGAGGACTCAGGGATCATACCCAGGCTCCTATAATTTTTCTCACCTGCAGGAATGAGGAAATGGATATAATCAGAGGATTGTCTGTGGGTGCCGATGATTACATAACCAAACCGTTCCTCCCCGGTGAGCTTATAGCCAGAATAAATTCGCATATAAGAAGATCAAAGACATATATCGAAAAGAACAAAAACGATCATGTTCTGATCTACGGAGAAATGAAAGCAGATCTGATCAGCAGGCAGGTATGGATACAGGAAAAAGAGGTGCATTTACTTCCAAAGGAATATGACATCCTCATATTATTCCTGAAAAATCCGGGGCGCGTTTTTTCCAAAGATGAAATTTTTCAGTATATCTGGAAAGATCAAGTTCTGGAAAGTGATATAAACACGATCACAGTTCACATAAGTAACCTGAGAAAGAAAATCAACAGTCCGGACATAGATTCTGAGATCGTGACCGTAAAGGGAATCGGATATAAACTTATCTCAATGTAATGTTATCTATGACTGTACTGCGATCAACCAAAAGCTTTCCCGATGATATCCAGCCCTATGAACAGGAACAGTACGGACATGATGGCAGCATTGTGTCTGACCAGCCATTCTCTCATCTCATCCAAAACATGTTTTATATGATCTCCCGCCAACAGGAATACCAGTGTGGGGATCCAAATTGAACTGCTGGCAAGTAATACATATATGACCGTTATAAGAACCGACTGGTCTGCACTCAATGTAAGAGCACCGACACTGACTCCGGCAGTTATCCCAAGAAGAAGATTCTTTGGATTGGCAGCAGATAAAATTACTCCGAATCCGGCAGCACCCAAAGGTTTGATATTGCTCATTTTGGCAAACCATTTCGGGGTTTTCGGCTCTTCATTCCCCTTTGGCCTCTGCATGAACTGCTTAATGGCCAGTAAGATCATCAAGCCTCCCAATATAAACAGTATTATCTGTTTTACCAGAGACGGGTCTTCCTGACTTCCGACTGCTCCTCCAATGAGCAGCATGGAAATTATGAAAACCGCAGTGTTGCCAAAGATCCAGCCCAGCATATAAAAGATACTGTTGGATTTTGCCTTTTTGCTTAAGAGTATGAGTATCAGACCTACTATAGGGAACGGACTTACCAGTATCCCCACGGCGGGAGACAGCATTGCTGATATTGCTTGAGTCATGACTTTTCCTCCAATTCACTTCTGTGCAGAACAATGATGGCTATAAAATATATATTATATATGTACCCATTTAGGAAACATAAAAACAATACAATTTATTCAGTTGTATATTGCATATTATGGGTATACTATATTAACGATATTTATTGCACTAATAAATATGCACCAGTTTCACAGCCATATAACCACATAGGGGAAAATGACATGGGAAAGAAAATCGATGAAAACTATATGAATCGTATCAAAGCTTCTATTGTAGACAGCTTTACAGATTTTATCTCTATTGCCAACACAGATCGTGAGATAATCTACTTCAATCCGGCAGCATATGAGATGATGGGTTACGGACCGGGAGAAAAGCCTGAGATCACATCAACGAAACAGCTTCATGCAGAGGGCTTTGATGACTATGCCAAAGAGTACATTCAGCCTGCTGTTTTCGAAAACGGGTACTGGACCGGTGTCAGTGCAATAAAACACAAAGATGGCAGCACTATAGATGTTGAAATGACAGTATTTCCGTTATATGGCGAAAATCACGAAGAATACGGAACAGTAGCTGTCATCAGAGATATCGATCAACTTACCAGAGTAAATGAAAAGCTGAGAAAGAACTCCGTCCTTTTCCAGAAGGTGATGGATTCGGCCAAGATAGGCATCGTCCTTATCAATATGGAGACCCACAAGATAGAAAATGTAAACAAGCATACGACCGAAATGTTCCAGATGAATGAGGACGAGATCGTCGGTCATAACTGCTATGATATTTTATGTCACAACAGTCTGGATCTCTGTCCGCATATAAATGAAAGAGACAAGGATGTCATCGTCGCCGAAAGATTCATCAAGCGCAAAGATGATTCCATGCTTCCGATAATAAAGACCGGTACCTGGATAAGGCTGGATGACAAAGATTACCTTGTGGATACTTTCGTTGATATTTCAATCCAAAAGGAGCTGGAAAAGAATCTCCAGGAAGCCAAAACCAGAGCCGAAGCGGCAAACCACTCAAAGAGCGAATTTTTATCGAGAATGAGTCACGAGATGAGGACTCCGCTGAATGCAATAATAGGCATGACCCAGATCACCGAAAAAACCGAAGATGTGGCCAGGCTCAAGGAATGCATCGAGACTATCAGGCTGTCATCCAATCACATGCTCGAAATAATAAATGATGTACTGGATCTTTCCAAAATAGAAGAAGGCAAGCTGGAACTCAGCATACGCCCGTTTTCTGTCAAGGTCATCATCGAAAAGATGGCAATGCTGACTGAACCCAAAGTCAGAGAGAAGAGTATAATATATAAGACGAATATCGAAGGGAACCTGCCCGACTATCTGGAAGGCGACTCCCTGAGGCTGTCTCAGGTCCTTCTGAACTTCCTTTCCAATGCCATAAAATTCACACCTGAAAAAAAGAATATTACACTTGAGGTGAAGGTGATCTCTACCGATAACACTACGGCAGAGATATATTTTGCAGTGATGGACGAAGGCATTGGAATCACCGAAGAACAACTGAGCAGACTTTTCAATCCATTCACCCAGGCGGAGGATTCAACCAGCAGTCAGTTCGGAGGTACCGGCCTTGGTCTTTCCATCAGCAAGAAGATAATAAATCTAATGGATTCTGACATATATGTAGACAGTGAAGAGGGAAAGGGCTCAAAATTTTACTTTACAGTGAAACTCCCCATAGCAGACGGACCGGACAAAACAGTTGATACCAAAAAACTTGGATCCATAAAAAACATTTTCAAAGGCATCAACGCCCTGATAGTAGACGATATCGAGCTGAACAGAATAATCGCAATGGAACTGCTGGCAGAAACGGGGATTTCATTTGACGAAGCATATGACGGCAGCCAGGCAGTTTCTATGGCCACATCAAAAAAATATGACGTCATCATAATGGACATACATATGCCCATTATGGGCGGATACGAGGCCACGAGAAAAATCAGAGCGGCAGGTCCGCCTTATTCAGACGTTCCAATAATAGCAATGAGCGGAGACGTTTTTCAGGAAGATATTGATAAAAGCAAAGCAGAAGGGATGAACGCCCACATAGGAAAGCCTGTTGACGGCGGTAAACTTATTGAGCTGATCAATGGTTTGATTTTCAAGAACGGGGATGATGACAAGCAAGACGAGCCAGTCATAATGTCTTTCAATGACGGAATTGAGGATATGGATTTTGACAGAAACTACTTCAACTACGAAAAAGCACTGGTTGACCACGGTAACAACAGCCTTGGACTGGCTATACTTTTGAGCGAATTCTTAAAGAGCAACTATGGAATATTGCTGAATAAGGCTATGGACAAACAGGATTACAGTGATGCAAACGGATTACTTGAATTATTCATCAAAAAGGCAGATGAATTTTCAATGCCAAGCATCGCGTCGTATGCTGCCCTTGCCAAGGAAAATCTCAAATGTGAAAACTATGAATATGCAAAGATGTACATAAGCGATCTTGAAAAAAGCTATGACAAAACCTGTGAGATTTTGAAAAATTTGTTAAATCATTGAATTATATGAACTATTGATTCACTTGTGCTATACTGACTTACAGACGTTTTATCACATAATCGGAAGGAGAAGGTACTTGTCATGGGGAACAGAAATTCCACGAAAAAAAAGACTTTACTCTTGGTGCAGTTTTCGATTTTATTAGCTATTGAAGCTGTGGTTTGCATAACGCCGCTAGGCTCATTACCGGCCATTGGACCGATAGTTGCCACGCTGGCAGCTGTCCCGGTCATAATAACCGCGATCATTCTGGGAACCGGCTGGGGAGCCCTTATGGGTTTCTTTTTTGGATTTTTCAGTTTTATCGTATGGACATTCATGCCGCCAGGTCCTGCAGCATTTGTTTTCACTCCGTTTTATTCGGTAGGTGATATTTCAGGAAATGGCTGGAGCCTGGTCATATGCTTTGTTCCAAGGATCATGGTCGGTGTTGTCACAGGCTTGTTTTATAACTTGTTCAAGGGGGTTATGAAAAAGAATGTTAAATCCGATGTGGTCACATTCGGTCTCAGCGGATTTCTCGGGAGCATGGCAAACACGATTCTGGTTCTGGGCGGAATATATATATTCTTCGGAGAGCCGTATGCGGCAGATTATGGAGTTGCCTACTCGGTGCTCCTGAGCGCAATTGCCGGTATAGTGTTCACAAACGGCATACCGGAGGCAGTGCTTGGCGGACTGGCAGCGTTTTTTATAGGCAGGACAGTGCTGAAATACCAGCAGCTGAACCAGAACTAAAACGATTACTTACAGGAGATCAGTTTGAGTAATTTTTCTGAAATAGCCATATATATGCCCTTTATCGTGGGAACGATACTGATCATCGTTTCCATCGTAGGTAAGGACCTGAGTAAACAGGCGCTTTTAGATTACCTTCTGTTTTGTTTGTGCCTTTTGGGATGGCAGGCAACAGAAAGTCTTTTCTATATATTCGATCAGCCTGTCATGATGGAATGGGACTATAATATCAAACTGGTATTCGTCTCGCTTGCCGGTGCGTTTGTATTCCGGGTAATGGTCGGATTCTACAAGCTTAATAAGGTAATACCCAAGTGGCTAACATATGCGATCTTTACCATTCCTGTCGTTACGGCGATCGTATGCTTTACCGGATTTGGCCCTGAGCTGCTCAGGACCGGATTTGAGGTCACTTCCACATATCCGTTAAATGAAGCGAACTTCGGTTATGGCATCTGGTACGATGTGAACACCATCTTTACCAACCTGATGGTAGTGGCCGCAGGGGGCATAGTGATGCTTATGCATTACCGCCTCCCCAAGGCATACAGGATGCCGTCCATTGCCTTTATGTTTGCGTTATTCTTGTATGCGGCAGGCTATGCCATTTCCATATTAACCGACTCGGTTATCGATTTTATTATGCTTGGCTGCAGCATGGCAAACCTGGCTCTTTATTTTGTGGTTGCAAAAAATGAAAGCGGCGATTATTTGAGCATTGCAATAAGAGAAATATTCAACTATTTAGATGAAGCAATTTTTATCCTGGATGAAAAGGGGCGGATCGTTGATGTGAATAAGGCTGCTAAGGAATGGCTGAGCCTTTTGGGCAAGGAATCCATATTTATTTCCTTTAGCGGGATGCTGGAGTCTTTTGAAGACGAGGGACTTATAGAAACATCTCAAAAAGCAAACGAAGGCTCTTTGGAAATAAAGCTGACTAATACAGATATACTCCTTGTCTACGGAATGAATGAAATAACTATGTATGATGAAAGCGGACAGACAAAAGGCAAGTTCGTAACTCTGGAAGATGTGACAAGAACCAGTCTATTTATAGACAGGTTGGAAATCGATGCGGGCATGGATCCACTGACGGGTCTCCAGAACAGATATACATATGAAGAGCTTTTGATCGATCTTAATAAAGAAGAGAATCTGCCTATCAGTGTTATGCTGGGGGATGTCAATTCTCTTAAAGACATCAATGATACCTACGGTCATATGGCAGGCGATGCTCTTTTATCGGCGGTAGGAGATATAATAAAGGAATGTTGTCCGCCAAATGGATATTCGGCAAGGATCGGAGGGGACGAGTTTGTAATTATGATCCCCAATTGCGGTGATTCCTGTACATCTGGGATTGCCGACGATATCCGAAAAAGGCTCAGCCTGATAGACAATTTGCCGTTCGAAGTCAAAATGGCTTTGGGCAGTGTGACCAAGACAACCATCGACGGAAGTCTCAAGAGCTTTGTAAACGAAGCAGATAAGGTCATGTACATGAATAAGTCGAAGATCAAGGAGGCCGGGAATGACTAATCAGTTGGCTATCGAAATATTAGTCTTTCTTATTGCCTTGAACGTCGGCATAATGTTTAAACTTCTTGTTTTTGATATGAGAAAAAACAAGGATCGTCTGCTTCTTTACATGCTGGGGATTTGTTTGTCGCTTCTTGGATGGCAGGTGGATAATCTCTTTTATTTCATTACGTCCGATGTCGGCATAATGAGGTTTGCATATGATTTTAAATTGCCCTTTGTAGCGCTTACAACATTCTTCATTGCCATTCTGGTCATAAGATTTTACAGACTGGATTACTTTCTGAACAGGACCGCAGTGATGATAATGTTGATAATCCCGTTCTTTACGCTGATATATTCGCTTTTGACTACAAATTCGGACCTCATAAGAGAGAGTTTCTCGGTAGTGCAGATAAATCCGATCCACGAGGTCACGGATACCAGAGGTATTTGGTTCTGGGTCCATACTTTCTGCTGTTATTCATTTGTAGTCGGCTCATTGCTTGTTGGCATTTACTGTCATAACAAACTTCCCAGATCGTATAGGACTCCGTCCTTCATATTGGTTTCGGGGCTCTTTGTCGTCTTTATAATCAATGCACTTCAGGTCGCGGGGATAAATTACCAGAACTTCGATGCATCTCTTGTGGGAGCGAGCATTTGCACCATGGCAGTGTATTTTTCCGTTGTCAGGAGCAAGGGAGTCGATTTTATTACCAGTGCCCGAAATGAAATATATGATTACCTTTCAGAAGGCATCATGGTGCTGAATGATGAAAGGTATGTTGTTTATATAAATAAAAGTGCTCGCAGAAGAATAGGGAGATTTGGTATCAACGTCATAAACGAACCATATGATAATGTGTTTGAAAAAGCGGTGAGTTACAGTTCTAACATTGAGGCTGCCCCTGCAGATGAATATGGTCTGGATATGACGTTTATGGATGAAGGTAATGAAATAATTTTCAATCTTAGTGAAAAGCCCATTAAGGACAATGCCGGCGTTCCAATAGGTACGTTCGTCGTTATGGACGAGGTGACTAAGAATAGGGCAATAATCAACAAGCTGGAGAATATAGGCGGCGTAGATGCTCTTACCGGACTTCCAAATCGAAGAAGTATTGAGAAATTCATGACGAATATGGATAACCCGGATAAGCTTCCCATAGCCGTTGTCTCAGGGGATATCAACGGACTTAAGCAGGTCAATGATAATCTGGGACACAAGCAGGGTGATGTTCTGATCAGGCTGGTATCTGAAATCATGACAGATGTTTGTCCAACAAGGGGGAGAGTGTCGAGAACAGGCGGAGATGAATTTCTGATAGTCATACCAAATACGAATGAACAAGAAGTTGATGACATGATTTCTGAAATAGGGTATATAATGGATAATAGTGAGGAATATTTGTTTAAACCATCGGTATCATTCGGATATGATATCAAAGTTAATGCAGATCAGAAATTGGCCGATGTAGTGTCTAATTCCGATGAAAAAATGTATAAGGTAAAAAAAGACATGAAGGCAGCTCAGGAAAAGGAGTAAGAAATGGATTTTAAAGTTGACGGAAACTGGATTTACAAAAAAGACGACGATGATAATGTGATTGCAGAAGTTACATTTCCTAATGTAGAAGATGGTGTGGTCAAAATAAATCACACATATGTATCTAATGAACTGAGAGGACAGGGTATCGCAGCAGAGCTGATGGAGGCCTGCTATAACCAAATCAAGGATCAGGACAAAAAGGCCGTTCTGACATGCCCTTATGCTGTTAAGTGGTTCGATGATAATCCAAACAAAAATGATATAGTTAAGAAAAAATAAAAGGAGCAGGTAATGGAGATATTGAAGGAAAGGATAATCAGCGATGGAGTAGCCGTGGGAACTGAAATTCTCAAGGTGGATTCCTTTCTCAATCATCAGATCGATGTTAGGCTGTTTGAACAGATAGGCGAGGAATTTACCAGAAGATTTGAAGATGTATCCAAGGAAGGCATCGACAAAATTGTAACAGTGGAGGCTTCCGGTATCGCAGTAGCTTGTTTTGCTGCAAAATACTTTGGCTATCCTCCCGTAGTATTTGCCAAAAAAGAAGCGCCCAGCACGATGACGGAAGAATATTATTTTACTGAGGTTTTTTCATTCACAAAGAAAAAGGTCAGCTCCATCAGAATAGCAAAAAAATTTCTGAAAAAAGGCGAGCGTGTCATCGTGATAGATGACTTTCTGGCTCACGGGCAGGCAGCAATCGGACTTGCAAACCTGGTGGATCAGGCAGGAGCGGAACTCGTTGGTGTCGGAGTAGTAATAGAGAAAGAGTTTCAGGGCGGCGGCAAAAAATTAAAGGATAAAGGCATCAGACTGGAGTCCCTGGCTGTGGTCGAAAAGATAGATGATGGTCAGATTTTCTTTAAATAGGTAAGACATGAAACGTTCGGCTTTAAAGAAGAACGATAATGAGTAAATACAAAAATAAGGTTCGTATATATACGAACCTTATTTTATTTTTTTAAAAAAAATGCATGTACTTACATATATATGTTTACGCAGTCACGACCCTATTATATAATGTAACCATGGCATTTCCCAAAGTGCCTTTCGCAGTAATCGGAAGTTAATATTTGGAATTGGAGGATTATAATATGAAGAGATTTTTATCGGTTTTACTCATTCTGGTATTCGTTCTGAGTATGTCAGTAGGCCTTTCGGCATGCGGCGGCAGTGACGATGAAGCAGCCAGCGAAGATGCCTATAAAGTAGGATTTATCTACATCGGTACTATCAATGACGGTGGATTCACTCAGGCTCAGCATGCCGGAACTAAAGCAATGCTGGATGAATTCAACGGAACTGTCGAAGCTGACTGGGTAGAAGAAGTAGACGACACCAACAAGCAGGCGGCTTTAGATGCTGCTGTACAATTGATCGATGGCGGTGCGGACTGCGTAGTTGGATGTTCATTCGGCTTCATGGATGCTCTTGATGAACTGGCTAATGATCCTGAATATGAGCATATCAATTTCCTGCATTTCTCAGGTAACAAGATGAATGATAAAAACTTTGGAAACTACTTCGGCGCTACGGAAGAACCCAGATATCTCACCGGATTAATTGCCGGAATGCAGACTGAAAGCAATAAGCTGGGCTACGTTGCGGCATTCCCATACACTGAAGTACAAATTGGAATCAATGCATTTGCACTTGGTGCGCAGAGTGTTAATCCCGATGTTGAAGTTAAAGTCGTTTACATAAACAGCTGGTACGATCCTGCACAGGAAAAAGCGGCTGCAGAAGCTCTCCTTTCACAGGGATGTGATGTAATAACGCAGCATGCAGATACCCCGGGCCCACAGCAGGCGGCAGCAGCAGATGGCAAGTTATGCATTGGGTACAATATGGACAACAGCAAGCTCGAAGGTCTGGAAGATTCGTTCCTGACAGCAGCTACCTGGAATCACGAAGTATTCCTTATTCCTACCATCAAAGCCATGATGGAGAAGACATGGACACCAGAATCTTATTATGGTACAATGGCGAACGGATATATGGCACTTGCTCCACTGACAAAGAACGTGACAGACGATGCTAAGGCAAAGGTCAAAGAAGTTCAAGGTAAGATCGAAAACGGCGAATTCCCGATTTTCGTAGGACCTATAACTGACAACAAAGGCAACATCGTAGTCAAAGACGGTGAGACCCTTGACAGAGCAGGAATCTGGGAGACAAATTACCTTGTAAAAGGCGTTACAGCAACAGATAACTAATGAGGTTTAGATGAGCACAGATTATGCCATCAGAATGGAAAAAATTTCAAAATCATTTGGGACCGTCAGAGCCAATGAGGATGTGGATCTTGAAGTAAAAGGCGGAGAGATACACGCTCTTCTTGGAGAAAACGGTGCCGGTAAGAGTACACTAATGAACATGCTGTCGGGTATTTATAAACCCGACAGCGGTTCTATTTATATCAATGGAGAGAAGGCAGTATTCAATACTCCGAAACATTCAATCGATATGGGGATCGGAATGATTCACCAGCATTTTAAACTGGTGGACATAATGACAGCAAAAGACAATATCATACTTGGTCAAAAAACCAGTTTCATAAGCAACAACAGAGCTCAGACTGAAAAAATTGTAAAAGTATCCGATCAGTACGGTCTTGACATTGACCCGGGCAAGAAGGTCTACGAGATGTCTGTAGGTGAAAAACAAACCCTTGAGATAATCAAGGTTCTTTATCGCGGAGCCCGTATATTGATAATGGATGAACCTACTGCAGTTTTAACCCCTCAGGAAATAGAAAAGCTTTTTAAGATCATCAGGAACATGAAGGAGCAAGGCTGTGCAGTAGTAATAATAACTCACAAACTAAACGAAGTAATGGAAATAAGCGATCGGATTACCGTCCTGAGAAAGGGCAGATCCATCGATACGGTGGAAACCAGTTCTGTAGAGATACCATCTCTCATCGAGATGATGGTTGGCAGAACGGTGGACCTGAAAATAAAGAGAAAGACAATCGAAAATAAACAGGAACTCTTAAGCCTGGACGACGTTACGGTAATCGACAAAGACAAGAAGCTGGCTCTGGACGGTGTAAGTTTTTCCTTAAACGGTTCGGAAATACTGGGCGTCGCCGGTGTTGCGGGCAGCGGACAGAAAGAACTGTGTGAAGTCATCGCAGGATTAACTCCGGCTGAAAGAGGGCGTATAGTCTTCGAAGACGAAAACATCATAAGAAAGAGCCCCAGGGAAATCATCAGGCTTGGAATCAGAATGGGATTCATCCCCGAGGACCGGCTGGGCATGGGACTGGTGGCATCAATGGATATCGTACATAACATAATCCTCAAGGATTATCAGAATCAACCCGGTATTTTGCTAAAGAGAAAACCCAGCATTGATAAAGCAAATGAAATAGTAGAAAGGCTGGAAGTAATGACTCCCGGCATAACCACTCCCGTCAGCAGGCTATCGGGAGGGAATATACAGAAGGTGCTTCTGGGCAGGGAGATAGATTCCGATCCCAGAGTACTAATTACCGCATATCCGGTGAGAGGTCTGGATATAGGCGCGTCATTTAAGATATACGACCTTCTCAATGAGCAGAAAGAAAAAGGAGTTGGGATTATCTTTATAGGAGAAGATCTCGATGTGCTTATGGAACTTTGCGATAGGATAATGATTTTATGCAACGGAAAGATAACAGGCATAGTCGATCCCAAGATAATATCAAAAGAAGAAGTAGGATTCCTGATGACCGGCGGAGGTGAAAACAATTGATAAATCCGTTTAAACTCACCAAAAGGCCGGAGATGCCAAAGAAAAAAGAAGTTATGTTCAGGATTCTGGCAGTACTTTTGTCACTTGTTTTTTCCGGAATAATACTCCTATTTTTCCAGCTTAATCCTATCCAGGTATTCTCTTCTATTATCGAAGGTTCACTTGGAACATCCATAAGGATAGAGCAGACAATCGTGAAAGCTATACCGCTTACAATAGCTTCACTTGGAATTCTGGTAGCATTTAAAATGAAATTCTGGAATATAGGCGGTGAAGGCCAGATCGTTATGGGCGCTCTGGCAGCGAGCTTTATCGCACTGAATTTCCCTGATCTTCCGAAACCTATGTTATTACTGCTTATGGCCATTGCATCAATTATAGGCGGCGGTCTCTGGGCTCTTATCCCTGCTGCTTTCAAGGCAAAGATGGGAACCAACGAGACTATCTTTACCTTGATGATGAATTATATTGCTATCAAGTTCGTTACATATTTACAGTACGGACCATGGCGCGACGAGGAATCAGCGGGATTTCCAAAAATTCCTACTTTTTCTGATAATGCAATCCTTCCTGAAGCCGGTGGCATACACATTGGCTGGATAATAGCCCTGGTATGCGTCGTTTTTGTATACTTTTTTATTAATTACACAAAGAAAGGCTACGAAATATCAGTCGTCGGCGAAAGCATCGAAACCGCAAGATATGCCGGCATGAATATACCGTCGATCATAATGATCGCTATGTTCATTTCAGGCGGACTTTGTGGTCTTGCAGGGATGATTCAGGCGTCAGCTATAGAAAAGACCCTGGTATTCGGGATATCAAACAATTACGGATTCACAGCCATAATTACCGCATGGCTTGCAAGACTGAATGCCATCGTAACATTATTTGTCTGCATCGCATTTGCAATCCTGATGCAGGGTGCCGCATACATTCAGCTTTCCATGAATGTACCTGCATCGGTTGCCAGCATCGTTCAGGGAGTAATACTTTTCTTTGTTCTGGGAAGCGAATTTTTCTTAAGATATAAAGTGTCATTTGATAAAAACGAATTATCTTCAGCAAAAAAAGAGGAGGTGGAAAAATAATGGAAGTATTCTTAGCCGCTACCATAGTTGCGGCAACACCTTTGCTTTTTGCCACTCTGGGAGAGCTACTGACGGAAAAATCAGGAAGCCTTAATCTGGGTGTGGAGGGAATGATGCTTATGGGAGCAGTTATTGGCTTCATGGCTGCTTACAATACCGGTAATCCCGGCCTGGCTCTTCTTGGCGCATTTGCCGCCGGGGGATTAGGTGCACTGGTTTATGCTGTATTAACAGTTACTCTTAGAGCAAATCAGGTGGTTACGGGGCTGACTCTGACCATATTCGGAGCGGGGTTCTCCAGCTTTGTGGGGGACTCAATGATAGGATATTCCGTTCCCGCGAATGTGCAGGAATTTTTCGCAAAGACTCCTATACCCCTATTATCGGATATTCCGTTTATAGGACCAATATTCTTCAGACAGGATGTATTTGTGTATTTTGGTTATCTTATGGTCATCTTTATGGCAATATACATGTATAAGACAAAGACCGGACTGAACATGCGTGCGGTTGGTGAGAACACCGCAGCGGCAGACGCATCCGGAGTTAATATCAACTTGCATAAATACAGCCATATAATAGTTGGCGGCGGACTTTGCGGTCTTGGCGGCGCTTATCTCGCTCTCGTTACCGTGCCCATCTGGCAGGCTGACGTTGTGACAGGAAGGGGCTGGATCGCAGTCGCTCTGGTCATATTTGCATCCTGGAATCCTATTAAGGCATTCGGCGGTGCATTCCTGTTCGGAGCCCTTTCTATTCTGGGCCTCAGATTACAGAGCATGGGCATAAATATTTCTCAGTATCTTGTGGATCTATTCCCCTATATCGCAACTATACTGATAGTAATACTAAGCACATATAAATATAAAAAGGAAAATCAGCCGCCGGCTAACCTGTCGGTGCCGTATTTCAGAGAAGAAAGATGATTTTGGGGTGGTTTAAATTAAAAGGCAGAGACAAATAAATAAAAATATCAATAATAATATGAAATTTTACAAAACGTCAGGGCAGGGACAGGCTGAATTCACCCAGGGAGTAATGCAGAAACTTGTAATGATCGCTTTGGCTGTAGTTGTACCGGTTTGTTCTATTTTCGGTGCTGTAAATATTTTGTTCAGGATCCCGGATTTTTACAGATATGAATTTGACCGGGCAGAGGTTACAAACAGTTTGGATTTGGGCATAGACAGTACGGTGCTCGGCAGCTTTTTTTCCAAATTCATGCTGCATAGTGAAAGTTCATTCAGCCTGATAGCAGAATTTGAAGGCACGAAGAGAGAACTTTTTAATCAAGCCGAGGCAGCGCTTGTGGGCAACTTCAGAGTATTACTGGATGTTCTTTTGATATTTGCAATTGCTGCTTTGCTTATCACAATTTTTCTGATAGCGATCATGCAGTTTAATAAGATGGCAAAGGCTCTTAGAAGAGCACTCAATATCGGACTCGTTATTTATGTTGCTGCTATTGCTGCATTGGCAGTTTACTTCAATGTATATTCCGGAGATGTAGCGTTAAAGAACAGTTTATTGGACGGCAGCTTCAAAGGTGATGACCTGCTTCAACAGATGTTTGATGAAAGGTTTACATTGGATGCAACAGTTGTCATCGTGGTGATTTCATTTATAATCATGATGATAGTAAGATATATTGTCTGGAGAATGACAGCCCAGAAAGGCGTTTTCAGTGAAGGGCTGAGAGGAATTGCAGAATGATAACAGTACATCTTGCCGACGGATTCGAAGAAGTCGAAGCAATAACGGTCATTGATCTAATAAGAAGGGCAAATCTTGAAGTAACTACAGTTTCCATTATGGGAAAACTGGATGTAATGGGAGCCCATGACATAAAGATCACGGCTGATGCTTTATTTGAAAATATCGACTATGGTGATTGTGAAATGATGATACTCCCCGGTGGTGGTGGAGGTGCCATCAATCTGGACGAACACAAAGGCGTGATTGAAAACCTCAAGCATTTCAGCAAAAATGGAAAATGGATAGCTGCAATCTGTGCGGCGCCTATGGTCCTGGGACATCACGGCATTTTTAACGGCCAAAAAGCTACTATATACAAAGGTATGGAGGCTGAACTCAAAGGAGCCGAATATGTGGATAAAAAGGTCGTCGTCGACGGGCATATAATCACATCTCAGGGACCCGGTACCGCTATGGATTTTGCCCTTAAGATCATAGAGCTCATTAAAGGAAAAGCAGCAGCAGATACCGTTTCAGCAGCACTGCTCCTATAGTCTGATCTATCCTGTTCATTATTTGAGATATTTGTCGGCCTTTTCCGGGTCGTCCACCTTCATTATCAAATAAGCCGTTCCGCCATTTGAATAACCGTACATGTACTTTACATTTATGTCATTATCTGTAAAGTGTCTTAACTGCGCAGCCAGAGCTCCGGGTTCGTCCGGCGTCTGGACTTCGATGACATCCCTTATCTTCACCGTATATTCCTGCTCCTTCAAGACATTTTCGCACTTCTCCGTATCGTTTACGATCATCCTTACGATGCCGTAATCAGCCGTTTCGGCAATACTGAGTGCTCTGATATTTATGTTTGCGTCTCCCAGAGTTTCGACCAGGGCTTCGAGAGTCCCCGATCTATTTTCAAGAAAAACTGATACTTGCTTAACTATCATTTCACTACCTCCTGGGTAAATTACATCAAATTTATTTCCTGTTGTCAATAACTCGCTTGGCCTTGCCCTGGCTTCTTTCGATAGTTTTGTGGGCAACTAGGGTCACGATTGTTCCTATCCTCAGAGCGCTGTCCAGCTTCTGTTTGACTTTCTTTGTCAGAGCGTTCATCTCGGCGATTTCATCGGAGAAATAATCGTCTTTGATCTCGACCTTAATTTCAATTGTATCGAGAGTTCCCTTTCTGTCGACAACGATCATGTAGTGAGGTTCGACTTCCTTAAGTTCAAGAAGCACACTTTCAACTTGTGACGGGAATACATTTACTCCCCTGATAATCAGCATATCATCCGATCTGCCCTTTATCTTACTCATTCGGACATTTGTGCGGCCGCAACTGCAAGTTTCATAATGTAAACTTGAAAGGTCCCGGGTCCTGTATCTTATTAGCGGCATGGCTTCCTTAGTAAGATGGGTGAATACGAGCTCGCCTGTTGTTCCTGCGCTTACCTGCTTAAGTGATTCAGGATCAATGATTTCAGGATAGAAATAGTCTTCGGCAATATGCAGACCATCGTTTGCATCGCAGCTGCTTCCTACTCCCGGTCCCATTATTTCACTGAGTCCGTAAATATCATAAGCTTTGATATCCAGTCCTTCTTCTATCTTCTCTCTCATTTCCTGCGTCCAGGGCTCAGCACCGAAGATTCCTATTTTAAGGGGCAGTTTTTTTGGATCGATACCGGCTTCTTTTATTGCTTCGGCAATAAACAGGGCATATGATGGCGTACATGCCAGGATAGTGCTGCCGAAGTCTTCGAGCATTGTCAGCTGATTTCTTGTATTTCCTCCCGATATTGGGATTACTGCGGCACCAAGTCTTGTTGCTCCGTCGTGAAGACCCAAGCCTCCTGTGAATAGTCCGTATCCGTAAGCTACCTGGACTACGTCCTCTTTTGTTCCGCCGCTGCAGCATATTGCTCTGCATACACATTCCGCAAAAGTATCAAGATCCTTTCTTGAGTAAGGCACTGCCGTCGGCTTGCCTGTTGTTCCCGATGAAGCATGGATTCTGACATATTCGCTTTCGGGCAGAGGCGACAGTCCGAACGGGTAATTGTCTCTGAGATCCTGCTTGGTTGTGTAAGGCAGCTTAACGATATCATCAATGCTTTTGATATCGCCCGGCTCTACCCCCAGTTCCTGCATTTTTGTTCTGTAAAAAGGTACATTGTGATAAACCTTAGTGACAATGCTGTGCAGTCTCTCTCCCTGCATGTTCCGCATGACCTCCCGGTCCATGCTTTCTTTTGGTTCGTTCCAGATCATTTTGATTCACCATTTCCTTTCGCAAATCTTATTGTCCGCGAGTATTTTCAAGTAAATAAAAACGCGAATCATCATCTCAAGAGACGAAAATTCGCGGTACCACTCTTATTGCCTTTATTATAAAGACCACTCAGGACGTATTATCCTTATCCCTGTAACGGGGGAACCCGTACTCGCCTACTTGAAAATTCAGTTCAGCGTGTCAGCTCAAGGGGGAACTTCTGTGATGTATCTGCTGCCGGCTTTCACCGTCCCGGCTCTCTGTTTAGGACTCTCGCCCTTTTAGCAGATGGCAAAACATACTTTACCCTGTCATCGCCTTTACTTATAGATAACATATTAAACCTGCATAGACGGAATTGTCAATATATTTTTGTTATCTCAACGTTTTTCATGTACAATATATTATATAAACAACGGAGGAAACAGAAAAAATATGAACATAAAAGTTACAGTCAAAACAAATTTGAATAAAAACGTCCATGAACATGAAGTGGAAGAGGGAACTTCCCTTGAAAGCCTGCTTAATGAATACAGATCCCGGCTGCCATACAGAGTATTTGTGGCTAAAGTCGATAATGTGGAGGAGGAGCTCAGTTTCGTCATCAACAAGCCATGCACTGTAGAGTTTCTTGATATGAGAACTCCCATGGCAAAGATGGTTTACCAGCGAAGCCTTACCCTTATATATCTTAAGGCCATATGGGACGTCCTCGGTGAGGACGCGGATACAAATATTTACTACTCCCTGAGCAAAGGGCTTTACACCGAGATCAATTGCGGCAGAGAAATAACGGATGATCTCATTACAAGCATAGAGAAACGAATGTGGGATATAGTCGATGAGGATTTACCCATAACCAAACTGGTCGTAACGAAACAGGAAGCTATCAGGCTCCTCAACAAATATGGATGGGAGGAAAAAAGCAAGCTCCTTGAGTATGCAGACAATGTCCATTATATTGCCTTCTATGAGCTGGATGGTTATCGTAATTATTTCTACGGACACCTAGTACCATCCACCAGATATGTGGATAAATTGGATCTCCGTAGATACAAAGGGGGAATAATTTTAAGATATCCCCACCCCAACAATCCCAATATCCTGCCTGCTTACTACGAAGACGGCAAGCTTTATGATGCATTCAACGATGCAAAAAATCTTGGTATGACACTTGGCGTCAGCTACATAAAAGATCTCAACCAGGTCATTAAAGACGGTAATTCAAAGCGGCTTATCGAGCTTACAGAAGAGCTTCACGATACGAAGATCAAGAATATAGCATCTATGATCGACTATATGGAAAAGAGAATAATTCTCATCGCCGGGCCGTCTTCTTCAGGAAAAACTACATTTGCCAAGAGGCTTTCTGCCGAACTTAAAGCTTTAGGCCATGATCCTCTTTATATGGGTACCGATGATTATTTTGTTGAACGGGAAAATACTCCTGTCGACGAAAACGGTGAATACGATTTTGAGAATCTGGATGCTATGGATGTGGATCTTTTCAATGATAATATCAATGACCTGCTGGAAGGCAAAGAAGTAGATTTACCAACATTCGATTTTCTTACAGGAAACAAGGAGTTCGGCAAGAGATTCACTAAATTAAATCCGGGCCAGGCAATCCTCATTGAAGGGATACATGCACTGAACGGTGAGATGTCAAAACATATATCGGACGATGAAAAGTTTAAGATATATATCAGTCCCCTGACCCAGCTCAACATGGATGACCATAACCGAGTCCATATCACCGACGTCAGGCTTTTAAGGCGAATGATCAGAGACAACAGAACCAGAGGGAATTCAGTAAAGACTACCATAAACATTTGGCCGAAGGTCAGAAGAGGAGAGGACAAAAATATTTTTCCATACAATGGTGAAGCAGATGTACTATTCAACTCAGCTCATCTTTATGAGCTTGCCGTAATTAAAAAACACGTCGAACCGCTGCTCAGGGAAGTTACACGTGATGATGATGAATATGTGGATGCTATCAGGCTTCTTGACTTTTTGAGTTTTTTTCTGCCCATCACCGATGAGGAAGCCATCCCTTCAGATTCACTTATCCGTGAATTCATCGGAGGAAGTTCGGTAGTCTAGCCTTGTTATTAAAATTTGTTAGTTAGAAATTCGGTAAAGGGGGTAAGAAATTACCATATGGTAAATATAAAAATTATTTTTGAGGAACTCAGGCTATTGCAAATGATTGATAGGAGGAATCACGATGAAGGATTTAAAAGGAACAAAAACTTACGAGAATTTACAGACTGCATTCGCAGGTGAAAGTCAGGCGAGAAACAAATATACATATTACGCAAGCCAGGCAAGAAAAGACGGATATGTACAGGTTGCCAGATTTTTTGAAGAAACTGCAAGAAATGAACAGGAACATGCAAAGGTATGGTTCAAGTATTTCCACGGTATAGGCGACACACCGACAAATCTTGAGGATGCGGCAGACGGTGAGCAGTACGAATGGACAACAATGTATTATGAGTTTGCCAATACGGCAAGAGATGAAGGTTTCGATGAGATAGCGATGCAGATGGACAGGATCGGTGAAGTCGAGAAAAAGCATGAAGAAAGATACAGAGCTCTTAAAGACAATATCGAAAGCGGCAGAGTTTTTGTGCGTGACGAAGAAGTTCTGTGGCAGTGCGATAACTGCGGATTCGTTTATAAAGGCAAAAAAGCTATCGATCTTTGCCCGGCTTGTAAACATCCTAAGGCTTATATGCAGATCAAAGCTCAAAACTATTAATTTCTGTTGGACCAAACAACAATTAAACTGACCAATAATGCCCCGGGTAAGCTCTTTGTACCCGGGGTTTTTATTGAATGCCTGTGAACAAGTAAAATTCAATAATTTGGTCAAAATGTCTCTTTGCTCTTTCTGGGATCAGTAGATGTTCGTCTTTAGCCACACTTGAATTTTCACAACAAACTCAAATTTTCCTTGACGAGACATTATCATAAGTGAATCACAGGCGGTCTCATTCCATTTGCCTAAAATGCCTGCTCCATATATAATTTGTTTATGGAAAAATTTAATGAAATAATTGAAATTGAGATAACTGATATAAGCGATATGGGGCAGGGCATAGGCAGGCTTGGCGGTCAGGTCGTCTTTGTAGACGGCGCACTGCCCGGAGATCTTGCAAGGGCTAAAATTACTCAAAAAAAGAAAAACTTTTCCAAGGGGCGTGCAATAGAGCTACTCGAGTCTTCTTCCAGCCGGTTTAGTCCCGTATGTCCACAGGCAAAAGAGTGCGGCGGATGCGGCTATATGGAACTGGATTATAAGAAACAGCTTGAAATAAAAGAACAACACTTAAAGGATAAACTTGAAAGGATCGCCGGGATCACTGATGTTGATTATGAACCGATCGTCTACATGGAAAAGCCCCTTTATTATAGAAACAAAACTGAGTTCACCGTTTCAAAAGATGGGGAAATAGGTTTTAATAAACAGGGATCAAACGAAATCATTGATATCTCCAAATGTTACATATCATCGCCGGTCGCGAACACCATTCTGGAATTTCTGAAGCCGCAATTAAAAAAGAACTGCCTGGGAATCAGTAAGGTAACTATACGAACTTCGTTTTCCACCGGGGAAACCATGGTCATATTAGGCACTGAGATGCAGGATGCTGACAAGCTAGTGCAGCTGATAGAAGAGATGGATGATGCTGTCAATGAAATGGAAACAGGTGATTTTGTCCAGGCAAGTATGGAAAGTGTATACATTTATAACCCTGCAAGGAAAAAGAATCCATATACACTGATTGCCGGAAACAGAACTATTAAAGATGAAATGATGGGGCTCAAATTTGAGATTTCTCCTGCTTCGTTTTATCAGACCAATCCACTCCAAACTGTGACTCTGTTCAAGAATGTTGGGAAATATGCCGGTCTAACCGGCAGGGAAAAGGTATTTGATCTTTACTGCGGAGTGGGAAGCATAGGACTGACACTTGCTGATTCAGCAAAAGAAGTTTGGGGAGTGGAATCGGTCAAAGATGCTGTAATAGACGCAAACAGAAATGCAGTAATAAACGGCGTTATCAATGCCAGATACGTACACGGCAAAGCCGAAGAAATGATGGATCAATTGGGTATAGACAAAAAAAGCATAATATTCCTCGATCCTCCTCGAGCAGGCTGTAAGCCTGAAGTCCTTAATGCAATTTCCAATAGTAAAAGTGATAAAATAATATATATTTCCTGCGATCCGGCTACATTTGCACGAGATGTCAAGTTACTTGAGAGTCTTGGGTTTACAGTGAAGAAGATAACTCCGGTCGACATGTTTCCCCAGACAACCCATCTTGAGATCGTCAGCTTGCTGGAAAGATAATAAGGGGAGCGATTCATGGATAGTGGGAAAATTTTACTTACAAATATTGGCAAGGTGCATACTACCAAAATGGGCATTGACAGGATCAGGAAAAATCTAGATTTGCCTGTTGAAGATGTGGTTTTGTGGTGCAAGAGAAAGATCTTAGATTCTGACTGTAATATAACCAGAAGAGGCAAAAACTGGTATGCAGAGGTGGGTGGCATCATCATCACTGTTAATGCAAGTAGTTATACTATAATTACTGCACATAAGACAAAGAGTTTATAATATGAGTGGAAAGAAAAAAATCAAAATAGGATATATTTTGCTGTCCATAAAATATACCGGATTCATAGCAAAACCAAAGTTTTTGACGAGAGAGATCTTTTTCTATATGGGATATAAAGTGTATCGATTATTCAGTCCAGTCAACAATGTTTAACTCAGGGATTCTTTCAAATTCTTTTGTATTATGTGTTACCAAAATTCCTTTTTCAGCTATTACAGTCGAAGCAATCAATAAATCATTATAGAAGTTCCGCATCAAAACGGTCATTTAGAAAATAGTTGCATGTATTTGTATCAAAAAAAAGTCATAGATTTTCTCTCTTTCCATCATCTTGAAAATTAAGAGTATCGGGCTTTTCAAAAGTAGGGTCTTTTATGCTGCCAAAAAGTTCAGAGTATCCAACCGGCCAACTTGAGTCAAAATAATTATTTAGTGAAAGTGAAACATATTTCGAAATAGACAGATTACTCATTGCGGCACCTTCTTCCAGCTGCTTCATCATTTTTTTATTTAAATAAAGTGATAGTTGAGGCATTTTGATCTCTCCTTTTTTATCTACAAGTATATTATATACTATACTTGATATTTGCAAATACACTAATGAGATAAAATAAAAAGGAGGTCGTAGGCGACCTCCCTTTGCTGATTATTATGATCTATTTTTTCTTTGCTATCTTGATTTTACACTTCGCTTTGGCTTTTGAACCATCTTTGGCAGTTGCGTATATTGTCACTGTTTTGCCACGCCCTGCTTTTTTGATTTTCACCTTCCCGGATTTTGATACTGTTGCATATTTTTTATTGCTGCTCTTCCAGGTAACGCCTTTGATTTTTTTAGCCGGTTTTGATACTTTAGCTTTAAGCCTGATGGTTTTGCCAACTTTGGTTTCGACTTTCTTTTTGTTCAGTTTTACCTTTGTTCTGAACTTTTTGAATGATGCTGATACTTTGATATTTTTAGTTATGTATGGAACAGATGCACTGATAGTAGTTTTTTTGGATTTTGAATATTTATAAGTTTTTCCATCAACCGCTAATTTGTATGCATAGTACTTTGATTTTGGCTTCGCAGTAAGGCTCACTTTCTGTCCTGGCAAATACTTCCCTATTCCTGTGATCTTGCCACGTTTCACTGATCCGTAGACGCTGTACAGCCCGGATTTAACCGGCATTTTTTTGATTGTGACATTCAATCCAAAATCATAGTCATCCTCTTCATCATAAAAAATACCGGACATATCTTCGTCTTCTTCATCTTCTATGTTAGGAACAAGAGCAGCATACAGATAGTTATCTACAACAGTTCCAACAGTTTCCTCATTGGTGATGCTATTGTTGAATTGGTAGTCTGTTGTTTTATATGTGTTTGTGGATAAATCATATATATAGGTATCACCCAGACCTTCTGCTGCAATGCCGGAGATAATTATACCGTTACTAACGATGCCTACCGCTCCTGTATAGTACTGGAATTCTCTGTAGTAACCATATGACTCATCATCATCAAACACTACTTTATCAGGGTCATTCTTATCTGTTGTGAAATAGTACTTTGAACTGTAAAACGGATTTGATACCGACGTGCCTTTTGCCCAGTTTTTACCATCAAAAGTTAATGTAGCGGGTACTTTTGTGGAGTCATTTCTCCCGTCGCTTCCAAGTGCAAGAACCAATTTATTCCCGACCTGATG
This sequence comes from Anaerovoracaceae bacterium, assembly GCA_031553035.1. GTDB lineage: Bacteria > Bacillota > Clostridia > Peptostreptococcales > Anaerovoracaceae > JAVBLY01. Next base: position 239,811 of record JAVBLY010000003.1, read on the forward strand.
ACCAACCGCCAGCATTCTGGTATCGGGCAGGGATGCGCCTTTCGCCCACTTTCCGGTTGAGGGGGTAAAGACTCTGACATTGTCTTTTACCTCAAGATTGGTCATATCGATACCGCCCATTAAGTAGAGATTCCCGTTGTAAGCCGCTAATGTAGACAATTTTATATTTTTAAAATCTGCATCCTTAGTGCCGTTTAGCTCTGCGCCAGGTCGGTCGCCAACTTTTTTCCACGTTGCAGTTTTCATATCATAAGCAGCAAGTGAATAATATGAACGGGCTCCGTTACTTAATTCCATGATCCCATAGAATTTATTATTAAGGTATGTCAGCCCGCTTTCGATATAAACATCACCTCTGGCTTGATCTTTTGCAGGTGCCTGCGGGAAGACCTTGTTAGGCTCCACCTCGCCAATAGCAACCCACTTTTTCACCATTTTGACTTTGCTTTCGTCAAAATCTTCATCTTCATCGCCGTAGTCAGGTACTAACATTTCCTGATAAATGTCACCATACTCTGAATAATAATAGAGTGTTTTTCCGTCAGTAGTAAAATTTCCGCCTGAATAACTATCGAAGTCACTATGTTTGGAAAAAGACTTTTTACCATCCACAAAATAAAAATCATCCTTTGTAGTTCGTCCATCATCTGTTGTGATCTTCATAGTGATATTTCTGTTTGCCATTTCGTTATAATGCTTCTTGTCGATAAGAATCTCCGTATCCGACCACTTGGTAATGGTCAGGTCTTTACCGATGGCAGAGACTTTCCCTGGTGCAGTTCCGAAATTGGTTCCCTTGATCAACATTGACTTGTCGGTGTTGACTTTCAGGCTATCAAAAAATGGTTCGGCTGTGTCATATGAGGATAAGTCCATAAATCCGTTGTCATTAACAAGATGTTTTACTTTCGATGCGATCTGTTTTGCTGTCAGACCGCCGCTTTGGCTTTTGATAAGTCCTGCAATACCGGTAACTATCGGCGTTGCCATTGAAGTTCCCGAATAGAAATCATATTTTTCGAAATCTTCTTCCAGAGTTCCTGATTTACTTAGTCCCAGGTCATCGATCATTACGGTATGATCTCCATCAGCGCTTACTATGTATGTGAATACGATCGCCCTGTTGGGGTCAACGTCAGCCGTCGTGAAAGCCTTTCTCACTTGACCGCTAAGCAGATATCTGTATCCCATAGGCTCATCTGCCCCGACAAAAGGCGAGGTTTCACTTAAATTTCCTGTAGCGTAATTAAGTGGAAGATTTCCGTCTTTATCAAGCTTTGTTTCCGATAAAACAAGTGCACCTCCGTAATAGAATAGGTCATCGAAAATCGGACAGTCGGCGATATCGACCAAAGCTCCTGCATGGAGCGGAGTACCTGACGCCTGAAGTGCACCATAGGTGACATATATATTGTATATATCACCTGCATCCGCATCTTTGATCTCCCATTTAAGTGCATTTTGGTCAGTTCCGAAATAATCATCGGCGATACTGATATTTGTATTTTTATCCGGGTCCCAGGCTCCCAGCCTACTTGCCGCCTGGTTTACAGTATTCGGAGCGAAGTCGTCATTAAATTCTTCATATTTTTGACTAAGCTTATCCGGATCATTATAAATCGAAGGATTATATATATTATATGGAACCGACGAGAGGATCATATCACCCGGTGCATAAAGGTCCACATTCTTTGTCCCGGTATTAGAATAGCTTGCGATTCCCCCTTTTTCATTTGTGGCGCCTACGCTTATTACATAGGAGCTGTCAGTTGATGCAGGGTAGGAAAAATATTTACCGGTATCAAGATTTATGCTTTCGTTTCCCGCTGCACAAACGCTGACACATCCTTTTGCACCGATTTTATCTATTACCTCTTTGAAAATATTTGACGGGCTTGAACTGAGATATCCCAGTGACATATTGGCTGCGACCACTTTTACTCCCAATGCCTGGGCATCGTTGATATACCCTAAAGCATCGAGGATATATGATGTATATATTTCATCGGCTTCATCTGAGACCTTAAGGGGCATTATCGAAACTTTTTGATTGACTCCGCTGATTCCCTTACTGTTATTTCCCTGTGCACCGATTATTCCTGCCACATGGGTTCCGTGGCCGACGAAATCGGTTACATCAGTATTTTCTTCCCCAAAATTATAACCGTTTTTCCCTGCAAGTTCGGAAGTGTTATTGTTGTGCCAGAGATTGTTTTCTATATCAGGGTGGGTAATGTCCACACCCGAGTCGATAACAGCGATAACATTATCACTGCTGCCGGTGCCTTTTGCCCAGGCTTTATCGATTTCTATGCCCGGAGCGGGTTTCAGGCTCCACTGCTTATCGTAATATTTATCATTCGGAGCGGCAGAAAGATTGACTTTGTAATTCGGTTCTGCATATTTTACCGCATCCACCTTTTCCAGCTCCTCAATGAGTTCTTCAGTGCTGAATCGGTCTGAAGATACAGCCATTATTACAAAATCATCAGGAGTGCTCTCAGCCGATTTTGCCTGTTCCATGCTTTTCAGAGTTCCGCTCGATTCAACATTCCCCTTGAATTCTATTTTTTTATCAATATTCACCCCATCCGGCAATACCTTATTGACACTTTTCGTAGAATAAACAGACATTTTCTCAGACTGTTCTTCAAGCAGGATTATTGCTTCTCCTTCTACATATTCATCAACTTGTGCTTTGCTGCTGATGGTTTTAGAATGACTACTATTGTTGCCCTTTTGAAAATTTGATGAGCTTTGTCCTTCTTCAGCAAACCCTACGGTTGGAATCAAGCCGATCGTCAAGGTCAGCACCAGGATCACTGTCAATAATCTTTTCATGTTTTACCTCTCTTTAGCTACCTATTATACCCCAATTTTACCATGATGATATCACTTAATCTTCACATATACAACACAAAAAGTATTACAAAATACGAACAGTACTTAAAAAAGGTATTATAAATAATTCCGGAGACCTCTTTTACCAAACCTCCAGCCTGTTAAATGAGCCTTCCATATGATATAATTAATAGCGCAAAATCATGCATAAATCTAACTGAAAGGCAACCTAAATGGACTATCTTGATAACCTGAATGACAAACAAAGAGAAGCGGCGATCCACACGGAGGGGCCACTTCTTATTTTAGCGGGGGCGGGCAGCGGCAAAACCAGCACCATGACCCACCGTATCGCCTATCTGATTAAAGAAAAAGGAGTTTCTCCATATAACATTCTTGCGGTGACATTTACCAACAAAGCTGCCGGTGAAATGAGAGAAAGAGTAGAAGAACTTATCGGGTCGGCATCCGGAATGTGGATAACCACATTTCATGCAGCATGCCTGAGGATTCTCAGAAGGCACGCTGAACTTCTGGGCTACGAAAAAGGGTTCAATGTATATGACCCAACCGACCAGAAAGTGATCGTAAAAAAAATAGTTAAAGACATGGAACTGGATGAAAAAAAGTTCACTCCCAATTACTGCCTCAGTGTCATCAGCGATTGCAAGGAAAAAAACAAATCTCCGGATACCTATAGGCACGAGCAGGAGAATAACCCAATCAGAAAAGCTTTGGCCGACATATATGAACGATATCAGAGCACTCTCAGGAAGAACAATTCCATGGACTTTGACGACCTGCTCCTTAACACGGTCAAACTTTTTGAAAAGCATGAAGACATACTGGAAGACTATCGCCACCAGTTCAGATATGTAATGGTGGATGAGTATCAGGATACCAACTATCTGCAATATAAATTTGTGACACTTATCGCCGAGAAACATGAGAATATTTGCGTTGTCGGCGATGACGATCAGTGCATCTACCAATGGCGTGGTGCAGACATCAAAAATATACTTGATTTTGAGAAAGACTTCAGCGATGCAAAGGTAGTTAAACTGGAGCAGAACTACCGTTCCCACTCCAATATTCTTGATGCGGCAAATTCGGTCATCAAGAACAACAAGGGACGTAAGTCAAAGAAGCTTTGGACCGAAAGAGACAGCGGAGAAAAAATCCAGTTCTATTCTGCATACGACGATAAGGAAGAGGCAAGATATGTTTCATCCGAAATAGAAAAACTTCACGGCAAGGGCAGAAGTTATCGGGACTTTGCCATTTTATACAGAACAAATATTCAGTCGAGAACCTTTGAGGAAGCCCTGTCCGCATTTCATATACCATATCAGGTTATCGGCGGACTAAGATATTATGACCGCAAGGAGATAAAGGACATGATGGCCTATCTCAGACTGGTTCAGAACCCCAAAGACGATCTGGCTGTCCTCAGGGTCATAAATGAACCCAAGCGGGGCATCGGCGGCAAAACCGTAGATAAACTTATATCATATGCCGAGGCAAAGGGCATCAGCCTTTTCGAGCTTTTGACCGAAGATGAAACTATTGAAATGCTTCCGTCCAAAGGGCAGGAACCGGTCAAAAATATGATCCAGGTGATAAGTGATTACAATAAAGAGCAGGAGAATCTCAAGATTTCGGATATTTATGACAACCTCATGGTAAAGACCGGCTATCTCAAAGCCCTTGAAGATCAGAACACTGTTGAGTCTGAAGGACGAATAGAGAACCTCCTTGATTTTAAATCGGTAATATACGATTATGAGGTTGAGGATCCAAACATAACCCTTTTTGAATTCATGGAAAAAATTACTCTCATATCTGATATAGATAATCACGACAAAAGCGAGGATGCTGTGACACTGATGACCCTGCACAGTGCAAAAGGTCTTGAGTTCCCGGTGGTGTTCATGCCGGGGATGGAAGAAGGACTTTTTCCGGGGAGCAGGGCAATGGAATCTCCGGGAGGCATGGAAGAAGAGAGAAGGCTTTGTTATGTCGGCATGACCAGAGCAAGGGAAAAACTGTATCTGACTGCCGCTAAGGCGAGAACTGTTTACGGCAGATACAATCACATGCTTGAATCCAAGTTCCTCAAAGAAGTGGACAAAAGTCTGCTTGACGGCTGGAAGGATATGGGAAGAGACGAGAGAATGTTCCACGGAGCCTATGGCGCTGAAGACGGTTTCAGCGAGCCTGAAGTTTACAGACCTTTCGATCATCTCAAACAGATAAAGGAGTCGGTGAACAGACAGTACGATCAGGTTGAATCACTTGATTTAAATAACGGCGATCGCATCAGGCATGCAAAGTTTGGCGAAGGTATGGTTCTTGAGTCAAACGGCAAGATCGTATCAGTTATGTTCGATAATGCCGGAAAGAAAAAGCTTGCCATAGATATGGCGCCTCTCACGAAACTGTAGGGATTACGAAAAATGGAAACACGCGATCAGAATAATAAAATAGAAAGAATGCAGGAGCTTGTCTCTATACTAAATGAAGCGGCAAAAACTTATTACGATGAAGACACGGAGATCATGTCTAATCGTGAGTACGATAAGCTTTACGATGAACTTGAAGGACTGGAAAAGGACACAGAAGTGATCCTGGCAGGAAGCCCTACTCAAAGAGTAGGATATACCGTCAGCAGCGAACTTCCAAAGGAGACTTTCAAAACTCCCTTGCTCTCTCTGGATAAAACCAAAAGCATCGAAGATCTGATTGACTGGCTTGGAGACAAGGAAGGTATACTTTCCTGGAAACTGGACGGTCTGACCATAGCCCTTACATATGAGGGCGGAGAGCTGGCGAAAGCGGTTACAAGAGGAGACGGATACACAGGCGAAGTCGTTACAAATAACGCCCGAGTTTTTGATAATCTTCCTGTAAAAATCAGACATAAAGGGGACCTTCTCATAAGAGGCGAAGCCGTCATCAGATACAGTGATTTTGAGAAGATCAATGAGCAGATAGAGGATATAGATGCCAAATATAAGAATCCCCGAAATTTAAGCAGCGGCAGTGTTCGCCAGCTCAACAACGAGGTAACTGCGAAGAGAAAAGTACGATTTTATGCTTTTTCTCTTGCTGAAGCCGCAGGGTTTGATTCGGGCAACTCCAGAATCAATGAGATGGAATTTCTGAGGGATCAGGGATTCGATACCGTAGATTTTTTTGAAGTGACAAAAGAGAGCATAGAAGACAGGATCAGATGGTTCGCTGACGAAGCACCTAAGTCGGATCTTCCGGCAGACGGGCTGGTACTTAGTTATGACGACATAGAATACGGCAGGTCCCTGGGCTCCACATCCAAATTCCCCAGAGACTCAATAGCCTTCAAGTGGGAGGATGAGACCAAAGAGACGACCTTAAGAGAAATCGAGTGGAGCACTTCCAGGACCGGGCTTATCAATCCTATAGCCATATTCGATCCTGTGGAGATAGAGGGAACGACGGTCAGCAGGGCAAGCGTTCACAACGTGAGCATCATGGAAGAATTAAAGCTGGGAATCGGTGACCGGATAACAGTTTACAAGGCAAATATGATCATTCCCCAGATCGCAGAAAATCTGACAGGATCCGGAAATATAGAGATCCCATCCATCTGTCCGGTATGCGGCGGAAAGGCAATAATAAAAGAAGATAACGGCATTAAGGTTCTTTACTGCACAGACGAAAGCTGCGTCGCAAGGCAGATAAAAACATACAGCCATTTTGTCAGCAGGAAGGCAATGAATATTGAAGGCCTTTCAGAATCGACCCTGGAAAAATTCATAGCCAGAGGATTCATCCATGAATTTGCCGACATTTTTAAAATAAGTGACCACAAAGATGAAATAATCACTATGGAAGGCTTCGGCGAAAAATCATATAATAACCTTGTAAATGCAATAGACAAAGCTCGAAACACCACGCCGGTAAGACTTCTTTACAGCCTGGGGGTCCCCACGATAGGTCTTGAGAATGCCAAGCTCATAGCAAATGCTTATGATAACGACTGGAATAAAATGAAGATAGCAACAGAAGAGGAATTGATTTCCATAAACGGCATCGGGGAAGTCATGGCGAAGACGTATGTGAATTATTTTAAAGAACCGAAAAATCTCAAAATGGTTTCGGATATTCTCAGCCAGATAAAATTTGAAGTGACAGAGTCTACGGAAACTGGAACAGCACTTAAAGGACTGACCTTCGTTATAACCGGATCTCTTAACACATACGAAAACAGAGATTCCCTTAAAGCTGCTATAGAGAATCAGGGCGGCAGGGTTACAGGTTCCGTAAGTGAAAAAACGAATTTTCTCATAAACAACGATGTGGATTCTGCTTCATCAAAGAATAAAAAGGCCAAGGAGCTTGGCGTACTTATAATCGATGAAAACAAAATAAATGAAATGCTGAGGTAAATATGTTAAAGGTAGGCAAGCTGGACAACGAACTTCTAAAAAAGATAGTTCTGGATAAAATCAAATTCAAAAGAGATGAAGTTCTGGTTAGACCTGGCATAGGCGAGGACTGTGCTGTTTTGGATTACGGCGAATATGAATGTGTTCTGTCATCAGATCCCATAACTGCGGCAATCGAAAAGATAGGAAGCCTGGCTGTACATATTTCATGTAATGATATCGCCTCAAATGGCATCGAACCCCTTGGGCTGCTTCTCACTGTTCTGCTCCCTGAAGGCACGACAGAAGAGGATGTAGAAAAGCTCATGGAGCAGGCAGCCGATGCTGCAGAGGATCTGAAGATCGAGATAATCGGCGGACACACTGAGATAACATCGGCAGTAAGCCAGCCCGTAATAGTGTCTACCGCAGTAGGTCGTGGCCCCAGAGACGGAAATAAGCCTGACATGAAACCGGGTGATCTGATTTATATTACCAAACTTGCAGGTCTTGAAGGAACAGGTATTCTGGCCACTGACAAACGTGATGACCTTAAAAAGATCCTGACTGAAGATGAACTCAGCCAGGCAGAGAAAATGCTTGATATGGTAAGCGTCGTGAATGAAGGCGTCCTTGCCGGAAGGATAGGTACATCCGGAATGCATGATATAACAGAGGGCGGTGTCCTGGGGGCGGTCTGGGAAATGTGCAGGGTCTCAGGCACCGGCGCCAGGATAGTCAAAGAAGACATACCCGTATCCGATGTCACAATGAAGATATGCAGGTCATATGATATAGATCCGCTAAGACTGATATCCTCAGGTTCAATGATGATGATAGTGACAGAGGAGAAGGCAGAGGAAATGGAAAAGGCAATGGAAGGAGTCGGCATCAGGCTGACACGAATCGGTGTGGTCAAAGAAGAAAAAGACGGGCTGATTCTTGTATCAAATGAAGGTGAAAGCACGATCGAAACGCCGGGAAGCGATGAAATCTATAGAGTTTGGTAAAAATAAAGAAGAAAGGGAAGTGAAAGACATGGAATTTAACAGTGAAAAATACATCAGTGATTATATAGAAAGAGCCCGTAAAGCTCAATCGGAATTTGAAAAATTCAATCAGGAACAGATCGATGAGATAGTCAGGGCGGCCGGCAGGATCATCTATGACAATGCAGAAGAGCTGGCTGAATATGCTGTCACTGAAACTGGGATGGGAGTCATAGCCGATAAGATCCTGAAAAATAAAAACAAAGCCAGGATGATATGGAACGATCTCCGAGACAAAAAGAGCGTTGGTATCATCGATAGAGATAAAAAAACAGGAATAACAAAAGTAGCTAAACCTATGGGTGTGGTCGCTGCCATAACTCCCATGACAAATCCCATAGTAACACCTATGAGTAATATCATGTTTGCTCTTAAGGGAGGTAATGCTATAATCATAACGCCACACCACAGATCCAAAGGTTGCAGTACAAAGACAGTTGATTATATAAATGAAGTTATCGGAAAATTAGGTGCGCCTGAAAATCTTGTACAGATTCTGGATGTCCAGTCCAGAGATAACACTAGGAATCTCATTGCAAACTGCGATATCGTAGTAGCAACCGGCGGAATGGGAATGGTCAAGGCGGCATACAGCAGTGGCAAACCGGCTCTTGGAGTAGGTGCAGGCAATGTCCAGTGCATCATCGATGACGATGCGGACCTGGAAACGGCAATACCTATGATAATAACAGGACGGATTTATGACAACGGAATAATATGCTCGGGCGAGCAGTCCATCATAATAACTGAAGACAGGTTCGATGAGGCAGTTAAAGTTCTGGAAAAAAACGGTACCATCGTTGTCACAGACAAGGATGAAGTAGTAAAGCTCAGGGATACTTTATTCGATGAAGAAGGTCACATGAATTCCAGCGTCATCGGCCAGTCAATATTTACCATCGGTGAATTTGCGAAAATGGATATTCCGGAAGGGACAAAGATGATTGCCGTGCTCGCAGACGGGCCAGGAAAGAATGATATTTTATCAAAAGAAAAGATGTGTCCCGTAATTTCTCTTTTTAAGACCAAGGGCTTTAAAGACTCGGTGGAAACAGCCAGGCTCAACCTTGAGGAAGAAGGAAAAGGTCACAGTGTCAGTATCCATTCCCACACAAAAGAAAATGTGGAGTATGCCGGAGTTACGCTGAGCGTCAGCAGGTTCCTGGTCAATCAAACCTGTTCACATTCTGCAGGAGGAAGTTTTTTCAACGGTCTTGCTCCTACGAACACATTGGGTTGTGGCTCATGGGGAAATAACAGCTTTTCAGATAATTTGACTTATACCCACCTGATCAACATATCAAAGATTGCCGACTATATGCCGGACAACTATGCCCCCAGCGATGAAGAACTGTGGAGATAGCAGGCTGAATTGAATAAAAAACTGATCATAAGAATAGAAGAAAAACTGCTCTTTATCATCCGGGCAGATGAAACAAAAGAAGATCTGCATATAAATGAATGCAGGACTTTTGAATTCCCTGATCACTTGAAGAGGGACCTGAGATCAAGACCGGGCGAACTGGCTGATTTCATAGCAAGTTGTCTTAAAGGTCATGAATATGATTTATCGGGAATAACACTCCTCTTTGATAGCAAGCTTGGTTTTTTCAGTGAATATAAATTCAAGAAAACCGACAATAAAATGGCTGATAAACGGTTTTATGTTGAAGATGACAATCAGAAAAACAATAGAAGCGACATAAATATCACCTATCGGTCGGATTATCCTGTAACGGAAACAGATGACGACATGAGCCGTGCCGCTATCTATGGTATAGAGGATAGATATTTCCGGGAATTGATCAGAATTTTGAATAAGAATAATATTCATATCGAATTTGCAGGATCATCTATGATCACTTACAAAGATTCGATGGTAAAGGCGTATGATCTTATAGCTTCCAGTCGGGAGGCCAAAAGATTCATAGGTATAGATATATGTGCAAATACTTATCGTGCAGTTGTTGCAGAAGAGAGCAAACCTATCCATCTTGAAGAATCTTTTGTCCCTGACGATGCAAAACCCGAGGACAAAAATCTTATAGATCTGCTGACAGACCTGATCCGGGACTTTAGTATCGGCAAGGAAAATACTCTGGTTGTGGTATCCGGCAATGACTCTGAGTCGGAAGCCAAACGCCTTATGAGCTATTCAGGTATAACCTGCAAGCCGGTGCTGGAGTTTTACGATGATGAAGTCATGAGAGAAACTTTTTGCATTACAGGACTTGACCCGAAGAAAAATAAAAATGACAACTATTTATATGGAGGATGGGGAAAGCGTAAATTCAGCAGGGCGACAACTAAAATCTGCGTAGCAGCGGCTGTTGTAATAGTTCTGCTTTTCTCAATGCTTCCCATATATTCACTCTATATGGGAGGGACAAATAATGACCTTAACTCTGAAATTGAAAATATCAGTAACCCGAAGCAGCTCGAACTGATCTGGGAAAACAGAGATGTGTTCGCAGAGCTTCAAGCTTATAAGGATGATTTAGCTGCTATTGACGCTGATATGCAAAGTTATTCTGAGGTACTGACACTTCTGAATAAGGATCTTCTGGATAATGCGGTGATCAACGATCTTTTTTATGATGAAAAATCGGGGCTGATAATCGACTTCGATGTAACCGACGTCAGTGGATATGAAAATGCCAGAGACAAGCTTAACGATGAAAGACAGGTACTGGTTGTGGAGACTGCCACGGGGGCAGCAATCAGCGAAAGCGGGAAACAGAATGTCCAGATAAAAGTCACTATCCCCGGCAGCAAAGAGGACAGAAGATGATGAGGGATACTAGAAATGCAAGGATAAAGATAGTATTCGTCCTGACTGCAACCGTTCTGGTAGTTTTGTATGTATATTTGGTTGCTCCGTCTTTTTTGTCTAAGATAGATTCTCTGAGAGCAGAGAACAAGCAGATCGAATATGATCTGGGCGAAATAGAAAAACTGGGCGATGATACAACATCTGTCGAAAGAAGTATCGAAACTGCAGGGAAGCAGCTTGCAAAATTCGAGAAGCGGACAAAGGTAGACGGAACGAACTATGATATGGATATTTCCAAAAAGGCGGAGAAGTCCGGCGTCCATATAACCGAAATAATAGTAGGTGAAAGATCAAAGATAGACCAGCAAGGCAGCGATGGAAAGATCCTTTATATGGAACCGGTCACGGTCAGCTTTACCGGTAATTTTGAAGATGGCATTGAATTCATAAAAAGTCTGGAAAACAGTGATACCGGCATATACAAGATAAATGATTTTCTTTACAGCAAAGGCTCTGAAGGCGATGAAAAAACCTGGATGATCAGCATTGATGTCTACTATTATAAAAGTGGGCCGCGATGACAAAAAATATTTTACTGACAATAGAATATGACGGAAGCGGCTTTCACGGCTGGCAGCGCCAATCCGGCGCCCGGACCGTCCAGGGAGAACTTGAGAGGGCGTTGTCCCATACTTTAGGTAAAAGTATACAGGTCGACGGTACGTCGAGGACCGATGCGGGAGTCCATGCTCTGGGTCAGAGAGCAAGTTTTCAGACAGACATAAATATTCCGGCTGACAAGCTTCCCATGATTCTTAACAACAGTCTTTCAAATGGAAGAATCTTTGATGAACGGATCCCCGGTGAAATCAAAATCATTGCTGCTGAAGAAATGGATGAAGATTTCCACGCCAGATTCAGCGCCATAGGCAAAAAATATGCTTACAGGATAAGAACCGGTGCCAGGCAGGATATATTCAAAAGGAATTACTTCTACCAGCTGATAAAAACTTTGGATATTGAGAAGATGAAAGAAGCGGGAGAACATATAACAGGAACTCATGATTTCAAATCATTTGAGACTTCGGGGGGAACAGAAAGGGAAACAACCGTTAGAACTGTCAAGTCTCTGGAAATATATGAAGATGCCGAAAGCAGAGAAATAACTATGGAAATAATCGGTGACGGTTTTCTTTATAATATGGTAAGAATAATCGTCGGAACGCTGGTCGAAGTCGGAACCGGCAAAATAAAACCGGAGGAGATCAAAGGGATTATTGAGTCATGCAATCGGAGCAATGCGGGTCATACTGCACCGCCGACAGGACTTTATTTGATAGAAGTATATTATCATGAAGATGATTTTAAAAATCAGGGGGCGATCATATGGATGTAAAAGAACTATTAGGGAAACAATTGCTGATATTGGATGGAGCACTTGGCACGGCTCTACAGGCTGCAGGTCTCGAGGGAGGACAGTTGTCCGAAAAATTCAATTTTGACCGGCCCGAAATAGTCAAAAAAATCTACAAAGACTATATTTATGCCGGAAGCAATATCATATCGACAAACACATTCAGTTCAAATGCCCGCAAGCTCACAGGTCAGGGATTCGATGTATCTGAGTCCATCAAAAAAGCTGTGGAAGTGGCAAGACAGGCTATAGCAGAGTCGGGGAAGGACGTGTTCATCGCTCAAGATATCGGTCCCACCGGAGAGATGATGAAGCCTGTAGGCGATCTTGATTTTGACACGGCATACGAACTTATAAAGGAGCAGGTAACGGCAGGCAGACAGGCTGGCGCTGACATTCATTTTTTTGAAACATTTTCCGATATCACTGAGCTTAGGACAGGTGTGCTCGCCGCAAAAGAGAACTCGGATCTGCCCGTATTCTGCTCGGTTACTTTTGGTGAAGATGGCAGGATGCTACTTGGCACAGATCCCGAGACAGCAGCATATATTCTGCAGGATATGGGCGTAGATGCAATCGGTATAAACTGCTCCCTGGGTCCGAAAGAAATAATCCCACTGATCAAAAGGATGCTCAAAGTCTCGAAGATTCCGGTTATTGTCCAGCCAAACGCAGGAATGCCGAGAATGGATGGGGATGAGACATTTTATGATGTGAGTCCGGAAGAATTCACCGAGTCCATGTGGGAAATGATAGAAGCAGGCGCGGCAATCTTAGGCGGATGCTGCGGAACGACGCCTCTTCACATCAGAGAACTTACAGATCGCATAGAGAATGAAAACACTGCCAAACTGCCCGGACTTTCCCGGGTGTGGTATGAAGGAAAGCTGGAATCGGCGCAGCCAACTGCCTGTACGGCCAACAGGTCTATAGTCTTTGGTGAAGAGACAATTATAATCGGGGAAAAGATCAATCCTACGGGTAGAAAAGATCTGAAGGCTGCTCTTAAAGGCAGGGACTATGGATACATAGAAAATGAGGCTCTCAGGCAGCAGAACTCTGGAGCTCATATAGTCAATTTAAATGTAGGAATGGAGGACATTGACTGGAAACATACAATGGAAGAGCTGACCGAATCTGTGGCGGAAGTCATAAGTGTCCCTCTTCAAATAGACAGCAGCGACCCTGAGGTCATAGAATCCGGCGTCCGAAAATATGGCGGCAAGCCTATAGTCAACTCGGTGAATGGTGAACAAAAGAGCATGGATCTTGTCTTTCCTATAGTAAAAAAGTATGGAACTGCAGTTATCGCTTTGACTCTTGATGAGAACGGAATCCCCAAGTCCACGGAAGACCGGCTGATCATTCTGGATAAGATCATAAGTGAAGCCGCAAAATATGGGATAACAAAGGATCGCATAATCGTAGATACACTTGCTCTGACTGTATCAACCGATCCCAAAGCAGCAAAGAATACATTAAAGGCAATCGAAGTTGTAACCGATAAATATAAAATGAATACTATTCTGGGTGCCAGCAATATTTCCTTCGGCCTTCCCAATAGAGACCTGATAAACAGAGCCTTTTTATCAATGGCTGTATATGCCGGTATAAGTTCAATAATAACCGATCCAACCAAGCCTGATTATATGGACGAAATAAAATCCGCCGAAGTACTTTCCGGAAGAGATGCATTTGCGGAAAAATATATATGTTATAATAAGAAATCGGAAGGCGGATCATCAGAACCCGAGACAGAAAATAAACCGGAATCTTCGTCTCTTCAGCAGATAATAATGAGCGGGAGAGAAGGAAAAGCTGCAGAAGCCACTGAGGAGCTGCTAAAAGAAAAAGCTCCCATGGACATAATAAACGAAATCGTCATCCCAAGCCTTGAAATCATCGGAAATGATTACGAGGCGGGAAAAACCTTTCTGCCCCAGATGATAAAGAGCGCAGAAGCTGTAAAGAGGACTTTTGACGTACTGAAGCCGATCATAGCCGGTGAAGGCAAGAGCATATCAAGAGGTAGGATAGCTATGGCCACAGTCAAGGGAGACATACACGATATAGGAAAGAATATAGTCAGGACCGTGCTCGAAAACTACGGATACGATGTAATAGATATTGGAAAAGACGTAAGCACGGAGACTATAATAAGTACCCTCAAATCAGAAAAAATAAAACTCTTGGGATTGTCGGCACTTATGACCACCACCATGGTAAACATGAAGCCGACCATCGATGCTCTTACAGCTGAGGATATTGATTGCAAAGTCGCTGTGGGAGGCGCTGTGCTTACAGAGGAATACGCAGACAGGATAGGTGCGGATTTTTATTGCGAGACCGCTATGGATACCGTAAGAGCGGCAGAAAATGTGTTCTCACAAAAAGTGAAAGGAGTTCTCTAATGGATAGACCAAACTGGGATCATTACTTTATGGAGATGGCAAAGCTGACCTCAAAAAGGTCCACGTGTCTGAGGCGGCAGGTAGGAGCTGTCATCGTTCAGGACAAGCATATCATTGCCACAGGATATAACGGCGCACCAAGACACATCGCCCACTGTGAAGAAAGAGGCGGGTGCCTGAGAGAAAAAATGAACGTCCCGTCAGGCGAAAGGCATGAGCTTTGTATGGCACTCCATGCCGAACAGAATGCCATAATCCAGGCCGCAACACTTGGCCAGAGCATCGAAGGCGGAACTATATATATAACCACACAACCTTGCGTGATCTGTGCAAAGATGATCATCAATGCAGGTATAAGGAAGATAATAGTTAACGAAGGATACCCGGATAAGCTTTCGGTAGAAATTCTGGATGAAGCCGGGCTCAAAATAGTTATGCTGGAGGATGATGCCTAGGTGACTCTCATACTCATTGTACTTGCAGTACTGTTACTTTCATTTATAATAGCGTTTGTGTTGACTCCATTTGCCAGAAAACTGGCAATCAAAACTCGCGCCCTGGATATACCAAGGGACGATAGGAGGATGCACAGTAAGCCCATTCCATTGCTTGGAGGGCTGGCTATTTTTGTTGCGACTACGATCACAATACTGGCAGTCAAATTTATTTTTCTGCCCATGACCTTAAACTATCTGGAAGCCAGTGCCATTGAATACAATCATCTAGAGATCATCGTGGGTATGCATAAGCTAAATGCCGCTCTGGTCGGCGGTTGCCTTATATTCATCGTCGGTCTCATAGATGATTACAATGAAATGAAACCATGGATGAAATTCCTTTGCCAGATAGGCTGTGCTTCAATAGTATACTTCATGGGAATAAAAGTTAATCTCATATTCGGTCACACCTTCGGCGCAGAGGGAACGTTCAATATGATATTGACCTTCCTTTTTACGATCATATGGATCGTCGGTATAACAAATACCATAAATCTCATAGACGGCCTGGACGGCCTTGCGGCGGGAGTGACGGCTATTGCTTCAGTCGCCATAGCTTATACTGCATATATCCACGGAATGTATACTGTAACTCTGGCCATGCTGGCACTGGCCGGTTCAGCACTGGGATTTCTTCCGTTCAATTTCCATCCTGCCAAGATTTTTATGGGGGACAGCGGGTCACTGTATCTGGGATTTATGCTTGCGACCATATCGATGATCGGACCGGTCAAAAGCGCGACTATAGTTGCTACAATAGTGCCGGTACTGGTGCTGGGAGTTCCAATATTCGATGTGGTATTTGCCATATTGAGAAGGTTGATAAACAAAAAACCCATAATGAAGGCTGACAAAGCCCACCTCCATCACAGGATGATGGCCACAGGTCTGGGCGTCAAACGGTCGGTCCTCATGCTCTACGGGATCAGCGGGATCATGGGCATTGCTGCCATCGTGTTTAGTCGCGATTATTTATTCGAAGCATTCGGATTATTCATAATTGCCATATTATTCATCTTGCTGCTCATCTGGGACTGGAGCAAACCCGATAAAAAATGAGCGGCAGAAACCTTAACAAACACCATGAAAAACTGAGCCGCTCCCTCACAAGAGTGGCTCTTCCCATAGCGGCCCAAAGTCTTATAGGTTCATCTTTGAACCTGATAGACAATCTTATGGTGGGCAAACTGGGCGACGGAGCAGAGGTTGCAATTTCTTCAGTAGGCTTGGGGTCTCAGGTATTTTTCGTTTTCTGGATGATCATATTCGGTTTTGTCAGCGGAACAGCGACATATATGGCTCAATTCTATGGAAAAAGGGATTTCGGCAACATCAAGAATGTCATGGGTATTGCAGTGACAATGACCTCGATCGTCGGCGTAATATTCTTCATTTCATGTATAAGCTTCCCGGAGAAAATAATAAGTATTTTCACTGACATTGAAGCGGTCAAAGAAATCGGAGCCAATTACATGCGAATAGGGGCGCCCTGTTTTCTCTTTATCGCATTATCAGTACCTTTAAGTGCATCCCTCAAAGCGACTCAGCAGATAAAAATCCCGTTTATTGCCAGCAGTATTGCATTCGGTTGTAATACGTTTTTGAATTACGTTCTCATTTACGGTAATTTTGGTGCTCCCAGAATGGAAGTGGAGGGTGCCGCACTGGCAACAGTGATTTCCCGAGCCATCGAACTCACCATTATGGTGGTCGTGGTGTTCGGCGGCAAAAACATGCTTTCCGGAAGGTTCAAGGAATACTTTTCGTGGAAGAAGAACATGTTCAAAAGAGTTATAAAAAACTCTGTGCCTACCACCATAAACGAAGCCGCATGGGGTGCCGGAATAGCCACATATAACGCAGCTTTCGGAAGAATGGGAGCGACTGCGTTCGCCGCTGTACAGGCTGCCGGAACTATCCAGAACCTGCTTATGCTGGCCTGTTTCAGCCTTGGGGATGCCATCCTGATACTGGTGGGAGAAAAACTGGGAAAAGGTGAGCTGGATAGAGCATATGACATGGCCAGGAGCATACTGAAAATCGGCATCGTCATCGGGATCATTGCTGGCGCTGTTCTTGCTGTTTTTTCGCGATTCGTGGTCAGACTGTATGATTTTTCTGAAGAGGGGATCAGATATACCATTATCATCCTTATAATCTACAGCTTTATGCTCTTTATCAAAGTATATAATGCTTCCATCGTCACCGGAGCATTAAGAGCAGGTGGTGACACCAGGTTCGCCATGCTTGCCGATGTCAGCTGTGTGTGGCTCGTGGGAGTTCCCATGGCATTCATCGGAGCCATTGTATTGAAGTTGCCCATATACTATGTTGTACTTATGGTTCAGTCCGAAGAAATCATCAAATTTTTCATTACGACGTATCGTTTCAGGTCGAAAAAATGGGTTAAGAACCTTGTCCGGCATATGGGATAAGGCGGTACGAATTTGTACCAAAATTCACAAAAATGTAATTATTGAAAAAATAGATGTATTTACTTTACATTTAGAAAATTAGGGGATATAATGACTAATAATTCACAAGGTAAGGCAATGGAAGATCTAACCAAGTTCAGAAACAAAATATTTATTTTTGGTGTCTTGGTAATGCTGGTTGCAGAAGCAATCTCTTTGCCTTTCATCGGGCTCGATTGGAAGTTTTCCGTAGGACTGCTTTTAGGAACGGCTATAGCCATTGTGAATTTCGCCATCATGACAAAGTTTTCCGTCATGATAGTAGAGGGCAAAAATAGGTTTCTGGCCTCAATGAGTTACTTAATAAGACTCCTTTTGTACGGTGGAGTTTTTTATATGTCCGTGAAGATCAGCCTGGCAGCCGGTATCGGCTCCGTGTGCGGATTCATGACACTGAAGGTAGCGATTTTTATTATCCATGGGATATTACCGTACTTTGCGAAGGATGATAACAAAAACAAAGGCTTAAAGAAAATTAAAGAACAGACTTTGATCAACTCTCCACAGTGGGTAGGTTACGGTGGCGGTAGAAGAATCGTTACATTCAAGCGATTCGTAAGGTACAAGAGGTAAGTATATGCATGATATCCAGAATTTAGGACCTCGTATTATAAACTATATTGGCGGCATTGCAATTAGTGAAACCGTATATTTCGGGATAATTGTAGCTATTATCATTATCATATTTGCACTTATTTCTACAAGGAATCTGAAGAAGAATCCTAAAGGATCTCAGGCTGTTGCCGAACTCATAGTAGAAACAATTTATAATTTGGTGGGCAATACCATGGGCAAGAACCGCCTTAATTTTGCTCCTTACATCGGATCCCTGTTCTTATTTCTCATCTTGGGAAACATGCTGGGTCTTTTTGGTTTAAGACCGACTACGGCAGATGTCAACATGACATTCGCCCTGGCACTCCTCACATTCCTTATCATACAGGGAAGCTCAATAAGATATAACGGTATCAAAGGATACTTCAAGCATTTTGCCGAACCCTATCCGTTCATGGTACCTATCAAAATCATAGAAGAGATCTCATTCCCCATCAGCCTTGGCTTCCGACTTTTCGGCAATATCCTGGGCGGGGTTATCATCATGGCGCTCATATTCAACGCTCTGGGATCCCTTTCACACAGTTTGCATCTGCATATTCCGTGGTTCGAAGCCGTTATCCCGCTTCCTGCCAATGCATTTTTCGATATATTTGAGCCGGTTCTACAGGCCTTTATATTTACAATGTTAACAATGGTATTCATCGCTAAGGGTATTATGACCCACGAAGAAGACCATTAAATTAAACGTATATTTTTTAAGGAGGAACATTATGCAACTTATCACACCTGAAGCATTCATACTCGGATTGTCGGCAATAGGATCGGCGTTTGGTATCGGAATCGCAGCATTTGGTATCGGATTAGGACAGGCTGGAGCAGCCGGAAAAGCAGTTGAAGCTGTTGCAAGACAGCCGGAAGAATCAGGAAAGATCCTGCAGACCATGCTCGTAGGTCAGGCTATCGCAGAAACGACCGGTATATTCACCTTCATCATTTCCATATGCCTGCTGTTCGTCAACCCACTTGTAAATATGCTGTAAACACGTCATATTCACTGGAAAAATCTGATAGGAGAATGTAATAATGGGGAATTTTGGTCTGATAGAATTCGGTCCCACATTAGCGATGAATATGATAACGCTCCTTGTCCTGTTTCTTATTTTGAAGAAGTTTTTCTTCGAAAAAGTCAGAAACTTCATGCTGGCAAGAGAGCAAAAGGTCAAGGACAGCTTTGAGAACGCGGACAAAGTCAATGCCGAGGCTGAGCGCAAGCTTGAAGTCTACGGCGACAAGATCGCTTCTATAGAGCAGGAGAGGACCGATATCTTAAAGGAAAGCAAGAAAAAGGCTGACGACCAAGCCAAACAGATAATCGATGAAGCAACCGAAAAAGCTCATCGTATCATGATGGAAGCTGAGAAAGAGATCGAAAGAGAAAAAGAAAGCGCCATGGATGATATGAAGGAGCAGATCGCACTTTTGTCTGTATATGCTGCCGAAAAGATCATAGAAAAGCAAATCGATGCCAAAGAACAACAGAATATCATAGATAATATAATCGAGGAGGCCGGTAAAACCAAATGGACTCAGTAAGTGTTGATTTAACATACGGAAAAGCTTTGTTCGAAGCGGCCGAGGATCTGAAAAAAACCGGGGATATCAGTGTCGATGCCAGAGACCTGACACAGATAATCAAAGATAATCCAGTTTTTTTCGATATGCTGAAGTCGCCTGCCATATCCAACGACGAGAAGAAAGATGTGGTGGACAAGGTCTTCAAGGGCAAGATGGACGAAACTCTGCTCAATTTTATCTATGTTCTTATCGATAAGAGAAGAATAGGTCAGCTTTTAAGCATCGCAAGAGCATATGAAAAATGTGTGGACGAGAAAAAAGGGATCACGACCGGAACCTTGTTTTCGGCTGTTGAGGTCCCAGAGGCAAAACTAAAGAAATTTGAAAAAGAAACAGGAGCTCTGCTCAAAAAAAACGTGGAGCTTAAAAACGAGGTCGATCCCAGTCTGATCGGTGGAGTCAAGATATATGTAGACGGAAAGCTGATCGACGCCAGCTTAAGGCGAAGACTGGATGATTTGAAAGAACACTTGCTCTAGGAAAGGAAAAAAGTAATATGAATCTTAAACCGGAAGAAATAAGTGCGGTCATAAAAGAGCAAATCAAGAATTATAAAAAGGAGCTGGACATAACCGATTTCGGTACTGTTATACAGGTCGGTGACGGCATTGCGCACGTTTACGGTCTGGAAAACTGCATGGCCAGTGAACTTCTCGAATTCCCCGGCGATACATACGGAATGGCCCTGAACCTTGAGGCTGACAACGTAGGTGTTGTAATTATGGGGTCGGACAGTCACATCAAAGAAGGAGACATCGTCAAGCCGACAGGCACTGTAGTCGAAGTCCCCGTCGGAGACGCTCTGATCGGACGAGTTGTAACAGCTCTTGGACAGCCCCTTGACGGAAAGGGACCCATCAAGTCGGATGAAATGAGACCAATCGAATTTCCGGCTCCCGGAGTACTACAGAGAAAATCGGTAAATCAGCCGCTGCAGACGGGAATCAAAGCAATCGACTCAATGATCCCCATCGGCAGAGGACAGAGAGAGTTAATAATCGGCGACAGACAGACAGGGAAAACTGCCATCGCCGTTGATACCATATTAAACCAGGCTGATGAAGACGTAATTTGTATTTATGTAGCCATAGGCCAGAAAAAAAGTACTGTTGCCCAGATGGTAAACCAGCTTGAAAAAGCCGGAGCAATGGACTACACAATCGTCGTATCAGCAACGGCAAGTGACGTAGCTCCCCTACAGTACATGGCACCTTATGCCGGTTGTGCAATGGGTGAACATTTCATGTATCAGGGCACACACGTGCTGATAATATACGATGATCTAAGTAAGCATGCCGTAGCATACAGAGCCATGTCACTATTACTTAGAAGACCGCCGGGCAGAGAAGCTTATCCCGGAGATATCTTCTACCTTCACAGCAGACTTCTTGAGAGAGCTGCCAAGCTTTCAGATGAACTGGGCGGAGGTTCTATCACGGCACTTCCCATAATAGAAACTCAGGCAGGTGACGTATCAGGGTATATCCCGACGAATGTAATTTCCATTACAGACGGCCAGATATTCCTGGAAACAGACCTCTTCTTCGCCGGACAGAGACCAGCTGTAAACGTTGGTATTTCAGTATCCAGAGTAGGAGGAGACGCTCAGATCAAAGCAATGAAAAAGGTTGCCGGATCTGTTAAGCTGGAACTTGCTCAATACAGAGAGCTGGCCAGTTTCTCCCAGTTCGGATCTGATATCGACAAGGATACAAAGTCAAGACTGGATCATGGACAGATCCTGATGGAGATCATCAAACAGAGACAGTACAGCCCTGTATCGGTTGAGCATCAGGTAATGCTGTTTTATGCAGCAGTCAACAGATTCCTTACAGGTCTTGATGTAGAGAAGATCGCAGTCTTCGAAAAAGAATTCTATGAACACATGGATGCAGTTCATCCAAACGTTGGAAAGGCCATAGCCGAAACCGGCAAGATGGATGATGATATCACCAAGGAGCTTGAAGCGGGAATCGAAGAATATAAGAAGATTTTCGAAAAAGAGCACGGCAATCAGGCGAAAATAGGCGTGATCCTTGATGAGGACATAGCTAAAACCGAAGAAGACAAGGTGATGGAAGAAGCCGAGGAAACAGCAAAATAGCCAAAGCGCGGACAAATAGCAAGTAGTATTAAGGGAGATTGATTATGGCCGGAAGCGGCAATATGCAAGACATAAAGAGACGAATTCGTAGCGTTACCAGTATCGAACATATAACAAACGCCATGAAACTTGTTTCTGCAGCCAAGCTCAGGCGGGCAAAAGCCACATTTGAAAAGACTCAGGAGTATTTTCATTATGTGACTGAGTCCATCCAGGAAATATTCAATAATCACAATGATATCCCGGATAAATATCTGAAGCATAATGACAGAGAACAAAAATCCACCGGCTATATCGTCATAACAAGTAACAGAGGGTTGGCCGGGAGTTTCAATGCCAATGTCATCAAGATGGCGGAGAGTAAGATCAAAGCCGATCCAAAAAGGCCGTATATAATTGCAATCGGCAGCAGAGGCAGAGAGTTTTTTGCAAAGAGAAATTATGAGATCACCAGCGAGTACCTGAGACCGCCGGAGAATATTTCCTTCACCGAAACACAGGAAATAAGCAAGCCCGTCATAGACATGTATGATGAGGGAATAATAGACGAAGTAGTCATCGTTTATACATCATTCGTATCTCCGCTGGAACAGAGAGTAGTAGAAAAAACTCTTCTTCCTTTCGAAGTGGAAATGGATCCGGATGTGGAACCGCTTGAAAAACAGGTTGAATATGAGCCCTCAACTGAGGATGTGTTCAACTATCTGGTTCCCAAGTATGTTGAAATAATGATCTACAATGCCATAGTCGAATCCGCAACATGCGAACATGCTGCCAGAAGAATGGCTATGGAAAATGCGACAGACAATGCACAGCAGGCTATCGAAGAGTTGAATCTGACATTCAACAGGGCAAGACAAGCTGCTATAACCAGCGAAATTACCGAGATCGTCAGCGGTGCGGACGCCTTAGAATAATAAATTAATTTGATTACGCAAGTAATGGAGGAAGAATATGAACAAGGGAACAATACATCAGATCATAGGACCGGTAATAGACATAAAGTTCGACCAGGACTCAATGCCGGAACTTTTGACGGCAATCAGGATCGAGGTCAAAGACAGATCTATAGTTGCTGAGGCTGCACAGCATATCGGTGATGATGTCGTTAGATGTGTTGCGCTTTCATCTACCGATGGTCTTACAAGAGGGATGGAAGCCACAGATACAGGAGAACCCATAGAAGTTCCTGTTGGAAAGGAAGTCCTGGGTCGTCTGTTCAATGTTATAGGTGAAAACATCGATGATAAGCCTCAGGTCGATACAGGAATGAAATTCCCCATACACAGACCTGCACCCTCCTATGAAGAGCAGGACACATCAGCTCATATGTTTGAAACCGGCATCAAGGTCGTTGACCTGATCGCCCCTTACACAAAGGGCGGTAAAGTCGGACTGTTCGGCGGAGCCGGAGTTGGTAAAACCGTACTCATACAGGAGCTGATCAGTAATATCGCCCGAGAGCACAGTGGAATATCAGTATTCGGTGGTGTAGGCGAAAGAACCAGAGAAGGAAACGACCTATATTACGAAATGACAGACTCGGGAGTTATAGACAAGACAGCCATGGTGTTCGGTCAAATGAACGAGCCGCCGGGAGCCAGAATGAGAGTCGCTCTAACCGCTCTTACAATGGCTGAATATTTCAGAGACGAAGAAGGACAGGACGTACTTCTGTTCATAGATAATATATTTAGATTTACCCAGGCAGGATCCGAAGTATCCGCTCTCCTTGGACGTATCCCTTCATCAGTAGGTTACCAACCCACATTGGCTACAGAGATGGGTGCCCTTCAGGAACGAATCACCTCAACAAAGAAAGGCTCCATAACTTCGGTACAAGCTATATATGTACCTGCCGATGACCTTACCGACCCTGCTCCAGCTACAACATTTGCTCATCTGGACGCTACGACAACACTTTCAAGAGCGATCAGTAACCTGGGTATCTACCCGGCTGTCGATCCCCTTGAATCTTCTTCAAGAATTATGGATCCTAACATTCTGGGTGAGGAGCATTACAACACAGCAAGAGAAGTACAGGAAGTACTTCAGAAATACAAAGACCTTCAGGACATAATAGCTATCCTGGGTATGGACGAGCTTTCTGATACAGACAAACTGATCGTTAACAGAGCCAGAAAAATCCAGAGATTCCTGTCCCAGCCGTTCAGCGTTGCGGAAGCATTTACCGGAATGCCCGGAAAATACATCCCAATCAAGGAAACAGTCAGAGGCTTCAGAGAGATCCTCGACGGCAAACATGACGAGATTCCCGAGAATCTGTTCATGCTGGCAGGCGGCATAGACGAAGTCGTGGAAAGGTTTGAACAGAATGGCTAAGAGTGTTCTTCTTGAAGTTGTAACCCCTTCCAAACTCTTTTACATGGGAGAGGTTGAAATGGTCATCGCAAGACCGACCACGGGCTATGAAGGCTTTGAGGCTAATCATACATGGGCCTGCAAGCTTCTTGATACCGGAAAACTTATGATCAAGGAAAAAGGCGAGAAAGAATTCAAAGTCGCTGCTATTTCCGGAGGATTTGTGGACATCAAGGACCAGTTTATCGTGTATACAGATGCGGCCGAATGGGCTGATGATATCGATGTGAGCCGAAGTAAGGATGAAATGGATAAAGCTGAAAGCTGGCTCAAGACCCATCCTTCTGAAGAAGATTCGGATATGAATATCCTCAAGGCAAAGCTGGCAATAACAAAAGCCATCAACAGAATGAAGGTGGCCGGAGGAAAGTAGTGAAGTTTTATATAGTAGACGCATTTACAGATAAAATATTTGGTGGCAACCCGGCCGGGATAGTCATGGTGGAAGGCGGAGAATACCCGCCTTTTGACATTATGAGGAGAACTGCAGCAGAACTTAGGTACTCTGAGACTGCCTTTGCAAAGAATTTGGGCGGAGACACCTGGGAGCTTAGATATTTTACTCCTGCCGATGAAGTGGATCTCTGCGGACATGCTACTATTGCAGCATTCAGTCAGATCGGTAAAGAATTCGGATTCGACAAAACATACAGGGCAGTGACCAAAGCCGGCGAAATAAGCATAGATGTGATGCCTGAATTAGTAATGATGGAAATGGGCAGGCCGGAAATAATCCAGGAAATAGACAACGAAATGATTTGGGAAGCGACAAGAAAGATCCTTGGACTGACTCCCGAAGATTCCTTCGGTACCGGAGGGTTTGACGGAATAACTCCAGCTATAGTATCGACAGGGCTTCCGGATATACTGGTTCCGGTTGGCTCGATAGATGAACTATACGCAATCGACCCGGATTTCGAAGCAATGACCAAATTATCGGAAAGACAGAAGGTCGTTGGTATCCATGCATATGCTTTAAGCAAGAATGCAGATGGGCTTCAAATAGACTGCCGTAATTTTGCACCGCTTTATGAGATAGACGAAGAAGC
The DNA here is from genome assembly GCA_031553035.1 of Anaerovoracaceae bacterium. Lineage (GTDB taxonomy): Bacteria > Bacillota > Clostridia > Peptostreptococcales > Anaerovoracaceae > JAVBLY01. The sequence goes on from JAVBLY010000003.1 coordinate 265,404, forward strand.
TGCGACGGGTACAGCAAACGGTGCACTTACATATTACCTCTACAAAAAAGGCATAATCAAAGAAAGCGAACTGAACACAATGACCCAGGGCACTTCAATGGGTAGGCCTTCTAATATAGTTTCTTTAGTAGAAAAAGATCAAGACGGTAATGTCACAATTAAAGTAGGCGGCTCTGCGGCTACTCTGTCTAAAGGCGAAATTTATATATAATTAAAAATCCGGATCCTCATTTGGGGGTATTTCTTTAGGTTTGAAATGACCTTTGATTTTTCGTATGATGCTTACTAGCAACCTGGTAAGAGATGAGATGACCACCAATGCAGCTGCAATGCTCAATGCAGTTACCAGGGCGCTCAGTGCAACTGATGCGGCTGCTGTCATATCTCCGCCAAGAAGTTTCATCATAGAGCCATATAGAAGTGCACCGGGAACAAGTGGTATTATTCCGGGGATTATAAATATCGTCGTTGCATCTTTTCCTGCCCTTGATCCGAACTCAGCAAGAATTGCAAGGACGCATGCTCCGGTAAAGCAGGCTATGGCCTGGCCCTGACCGATGGATAACATATACTGCATAGTCATTTGACCTGCTGCTCCCACAACGCAGGCATAGAATGCCGTTGACATTGGTGAATGGAACAATACGCAGAAACCAAATACTGCAAATAACATACATAAACTCATTACCCAAATTTCATGGGATGCAGAATTTGTAACAAGGTGGTTAGTGCTCCAAATTGAATAAAATTTTAGTACGAGGCCCACACCGCCGGCAATTCCTACTGCAAGTAGTATTGCTTCCGTAAGCCTGGCAACCCCGGAGAGCATATCACCGGAGAGCATGTCTCTTGCCGCGTTGGTTATAGCAACACCGGGAAGATAAATACTCATTGACGCCGTGATTACCGGAGCCAGCGAATCGCACAGCCCCATAGAAAATGCCAGTATGGCGAGAAACGCACAAATTGCACAACCAACAAATGTTCGTATAAATTTTGGAAAATCCAGCCTCTCTATGAGCATTGAAATAGTATAGATACATCCGCCGATCACGCCTGCACATATGCTGTCTGAGATGCCTCCGCCGAATATGGGACATAAGGTCAGCCCGACAAGTATAGCCCCAAGGATCCTGAAAGCAACAGGATATCTTTTTTCGGCAGAAATGTCCTTTAGCTGCTGGAATCCTTCATCCACTGAAAGGTCTGTAGTTGTGAATTCTCTTGAAAATTGATTTAAGCGGGATATTTTTTTGAGATCGATATCATTGTACTTGATTCTTTTTATGAATGTCTGGACATCTTCGTCGCCTTTTCCCGAATCAAGGGACAAAAAAATTCCGGTTGTGGTTGCAAAGCATTCCACATAGTCTATTTTACAGGCATAGCAGATACGCTCGATGGTCTCTTCCACTCTGTAGACCTCAGCTCCGCTCTTCATCATGAGCTCGCCGGCGTATAATGCCGTGACGAGTACTTTTTTCTGAAATTGATTTACCATATCGGAACAATTATATCATCAATCCAATTCTATTGGAATATAATACGGTTAAGTGCTATAATGTTAACGTTGCCCGGGAATATCGCGTGGCGACATGTGATGCGGTAAGGAAAGCTACAGAAAGGCTGAATTAAGATGGAAAGACTTTACGGTACTTCTGCGATGGGGCTCAGAGCGCCCATTATCAGAGAAGGAGACGATCTTGAAGATATCGTCGTTGAGACCATATTAAGAGGACAGGATCAGAAACTTTTTGAAATAAAAGACAAGGATATAATCGGTATCACCGAAGCTGTCGTGGCCAGAGCCCAGGGCAACTACGCAACCAAAGAGCAGATAGCGGAAGATGTCAAAACGAAATTCGACAGCGGAAAAGTCGGTGTCGTTTTTCCTATTCTCAGCAGGAACAGATTTGCCATTTGCCTGAGGGGTATTGCAAAAGGCCTGGATAAAGTCGTGCTTATGCTCAGCTATCCCAGCGATGAAGTTGGGAATCACATTATAGATTACGATGCTATCGACGAGCATGGTGTCGACCCATATACCGATATGCTCACAGAAAATGAATTTGTTTCAAAGTTCGGCAGACCGAAGCATACATTTACCGGTGTGGATTACGTTGAATATTATAAAGGCCTCATCGAAGAAGAGGGTGCAGAAGCAGAGATCATCTTTTCCAATGATCCCAAAGCTATATTAAAATACACAGATAAGGTTTTAAACTGTGATATACATACCAGAGCCAGAACCAAGAAAATTTTACTGGAAAACGGCGCAAAGACTGTATACGGCATGGACGAGATAATGAGAGAAAGCATTAATGGCAGCGGATATAACAAGCTGTACGGGCTTTTGGGATCCAACAAGGCCACTGAAGATACGGTTAAGCTTTTCCCAAACGATTGTACGGCATTCGTCATGAGCATTCAGGCTAAGCTCAAGGATCTTACAGGAAAGCTGGTGGAGGTTTTGGTATATGGCGACGGAGCATTCAAAGATCCCGTGGGAAAGATTTGGGAGCTTGCAGATCCTGTGGTAAGCCCGGGATACACTGAAGGACTCAGCGGCACTCCAAATGAGGTCAAACTAAAATATCTTGCCGATAATGACTTTTCCCATTTATCGGGAGAACAGTTGAAAGAAGCCATTTCCAATTATATCAAAAAAAAGGATAATGACCTGACGGGCAATATGGTATCTGAAGGGACAACACCCAGAAGACTGACAGATCTTATAGGTTCGCTTTGTGATCTCACCAGCGGAAGCGGCGATAAAGGCACTCCCTTTATTTACATACAGGGGTATTTTGACAACTTTACAAGCGGCGGTCCGGAGTAGGATCAGGCCTTTAATTTGATTCACGGGCTTATCATTTGTCTCAATAATGAGAATTAAGCTCATGTATTCTAACATTTGAAATAAGGCTTGTATTAATAATGAGACAGAGATTTTTTCTGAAAAGAAAAAATCTCTTTTTTTATAGACCAGTAGCCTTGAAATCACATGGCTCGGGCTGCCGCAGCGATGCGGAATGCCTGGAAAAGCCATTTTTCTCGAATTTTGGCACGAAACTTGTGTTATATAAAGCCATAATGTTTTATGAAGTTCTTTTGCATTGGGCAGAAAGGACTTCTAATAATGGAGGAGGTATTTATCCATGACAAAGCAAGATAAAGCAGCTGCACTAAAATATGCACAGAGAGTAGTAGATTACATCGAAAAGCCCGAACTTACGGCTGAAGACAAGAAAACGATCCATGACGAATCCATCGAAAACTTCAACGAGAACGTAAACCCCGGTTGGCTTGAGTACAGAAAATCTGTATCAAACGACGCGGCTTTCATCGAGTGGACAGACACAGAAGACCATTTCGAAGACCTTAACGGAACTCAGTTTATCGACTGTCTGGGCGGATTCGGTATATACACATGCGGACACAGAAACCCTGCTATCCTGAAAACTGTTCAGTCACAGCTTTCAAGATATGCTCTTCATTCACAGGAACTGGTTGACCCATTAAGAGGTTACCTTGCAAAGATCACAGCTCTTTCCACACCTGGCGATCTCCAGTATTGTTTCTTCACAAATGGTGGAGCTGAAGCAGTAGAAATGTCACTGAAGCTTGCAAGACTTGCTACAGGCGGAAAATGGATGATTTCATCTGTTGGGGCATTCCACGGAAAATCCATGGGAGCTATCTCAATGGGCGGTAAAGGCGCATACAGAGAAGATTATCTTCCACTTATCCAGCAGGTACAGCACGTTGAATATGGCAACATCGAAGCAATGGAAGCTGCAATCAAGAATCTGCAGACCGTTGGCGAAAAGGTTGCAGGCGTACTGCTCGAGCCTATACAGGGTGAAGCAGGAGTTATAATTCCTCCGGCTGGTTACCTCAAGAAGGTTAGAGAGATCTGTGACAAGTATGGCGTTGCAATGATCTTAGACGAAATCCAAACAGGTATGGGACGTTGCGGAACTCTTTGGAGATGTGAAGCTGAAGATGTAGTGCCCGATATCATGACATTCGGTAAAGCTTACGGCGGCGGAGTTATGCCTATCACAGGTATCATCGCAAGGCCTAAGATGTGGATCGACAAGCTTATCGACAACCCATGGATCCTGGGATCACCTACATTCGGCGGAAACCCACTTGCATGTTCAGCAGCAATATCAACATTCAAGTTCATGCTTGAAAATGATGTTCCCAAGATGTGTAAAGACAAGGGTGACTACATCATGGGCGAACTTGACAAGCTGATGAAAAAGTACCCGACAGTCCTCAAGACATACAGAGGCGCCGGACTCCTGATATGTATGGAATTCCCGGAAGCAGAAGTTGGATACAGAGTAACTAAGGGCATGTTCGAAAGACACGTAATGGTTGCCGGTACTCTCGTAAATGCCAAGACCGTTCGTATCGAGCCCCCCGCAGTACTTTCAGACGAAAGCATCGCAGCAGTTATCAAGGCTCTTGACGAATCCCTTGCTGATGCAAAGGCTGAGTTCAAACTGTAAGAACTTAAGTATCGACACACTCTGTTCACTTATTTGGGCAGATGAATAAGATGATAGCAGACGGGCTTGAATAATCGGCTCGTCTGTTTCATTTTTTGGGGTTTAATGATATAATTTTGAAGATATATTGGACGCATGAATTTTGGAGAAACCCCATTTGGAGATGAAGATTTAGGATCGGACACCGGAGGTTGATGAATGTATGGGAAAGGGATAAAAAGAATACTGGACTTTTTTTTCTCCCTGATACTGTTAGTAGTGCTTTCTCCATTGCTCTTGGTTTTGTGGGTGCTTGTGCGGAGTAAGCTAGGCGGACCGGCTGTTTTCAGGCAGGAGCGTCCCGGCAAAGATGAGAAGATTTTTACCATATATAAGTTCCGCACAATGAATGAGAAGAAAGATGTTGATGGTAATTTGCTGCCCGATGAAGACCGCATGACCGGATTCGGGAATATGCTGAGGCAGACATCACTTGATGAACTGCCGGAACTTGTGAATATAATAAAAGGAGATATGAGCTTTGTGGGTCCGAGACCGCTCCTTGTAAAGTATCTGCCCAGATATAATGATTTCCAGAAAAGAAGGCATGAAGTACACCCGGGACTTACCGGTTATGCACAGATAAATGGGCGCAATGCCATAACATGGGAGCAGAAATTTGAATATGATGTGTTTTATGTAGACCATTTGTCTTTTGCATTGGACATGAAGATATTCTTAGGTACCATTGGAAAGGTATTTGAAAAAGACGGGATTTCGCAGGAAGGCGAAGCTACCATGGAAGAGTTCATGGGAACTCAACAGGAGAAGTAAACAATGAGTGATACTTCACATAAACCCTATAGAAAAGGTACAATAAGTATTGTTGTCCCTATATACAATGCGGATGATTATTTAGAACAGTGTATTTCTTCTATACTGACACAAACATATATTAATTTGGAAATAATATTAGTAAATGATGGGTCAACAGATAATAGTGAAGCGATATGTGAAAAATTTGTAGATCAGGACAGTAGAATAATTCTAATAAATAAGAAAAATGAAGGTGTTACAATTGCAAGGAATGTCGGCATTAGAAAAGCTACCGGGGAATATTTAGGTTTCGTAGATAGTGACGATTATATAGAAAAAGACATGTATGAAGTTTTAGAAAAATATATTAGAGAAACAAAAAGTGACATAGCGATGTGTTCATATTACTATGATGCAGATGGAAATTATAGTATGGTCGATCAGGATAAAAATGATTTTGAAGTTTCAGTTTACAATAACAAAGAGGCATTAGCTGGAATATATGGTTTACTTGATAATGATAAAGAAAAAAAAATATCAAATAAATCCCGAAAAAAAACGTTAATTTCAAATGAACGTTCAATAAGCAGTTATGTTTGGTGTAAATTATTTAAATCAAATCTTGTTAATCCTGTTGACTCAAAGTTCACTGCCCTGGAAGATGAATTACTTTGCATTGAGGCATTTGCTCATGCTTCTAAAATAGTATATGTAGATGTTCAAAAATATTATTATCGAAATTTATCATCCGGCTTAGCTAATATGGTTAATGAATTTAATACTTTAGGACGGATATATGTTTTAGAGCATTACTGGAGTTATATCAGTAGAATGGAGAAAAAGTATATAGAAATAGCAGTGAACAGGGTTCTATGGTACTTTTTTTTGTTTTATTATCATACAATAAGATTAGAATCGGGCAACCTCAAAAATAAACAAATGAGAAAAATGGTGGAAAAAGATATTTTAAATGTATATGATGCAGATGTTCATGGAATAAAGGATTTATACAAAGTAGTGTGTTTTCTTATTAAAAATATGCCCAATTTATTTTATCGGATCAGCCAATTTTCATATGTTTTAGTGAAAAAGATAAAGAAGCATTAGCAAGGAGAGATGGTAATGAAGGATATATATATTATTGGCTCAGGTGGGTTTGGTCGTGAAATTCTTGAAACCTTGAAAGCTATAAATAAAATTGAAAAGAAATATGAAATTATTGGATTTATAGATGATGATGAAAATAAAAAAAATAATTTGATCAATGGTTATCTTATATCAGGAACTGTCAAGCAAATGAAAGAACATTTTTTGAAATTAGATAATAAGCCCTGTGCAGTTATTGCAATAGCGGATGCAGAAACAAAAAAAATGATTGCCAATACCCTAGAAGGAACTGTTGTATGGGAAAATATAATACACCCGACTGCGATAATCGCAGACACATGTAAAATGGGAAGAGGAAATTTGTTTCAAGCGTTTTCATTAATCGGTCCGAATACTATAATTGGAAATCACTGCATGCTTAATGTCGGCAGTGGCGTGGGGCATGATGTAATTTTTGAAGACTTTGTATCTGTCATGTCTAATTGTGACATTACTGGTGGCGTTGTTTTGAAAGAAAACGTTTATGTTTCGTCAAGTGTTTCAGTTATTCCAGGGTGTATTATTGGCGAATCTGCAAAACTTGGCGCCGGATCAACGATATTTAAAAATGTCAAGCCCGGAGTCACCATGCATGGACATATGGCAGTGGAGGCAAAAAAATGAAAGAAATACCATTGAGCACACCTAATTTAAACATAGAAATAGCAGACAACCTGAGGGAATGCATAGAAACAGGATGGGTTTCCACAGGAGGCAGATTCATTTCTGAGTTCGAGCAAAAAGTCTCTTCATATGTAAAGACAGAAGATGCGGTTGCCTGTCAAAGCGGAACTGCAGGTCTCCATACGGCACTTCGGATACTAGGTGTAGAAGCAGGTGATGAGGTTATAGTTCCAACTTTGACTTTTATTGCTGCGGTCAATCCTGTTAAGTATTTAGGTGCCGAACCAGTATTCATGGACTGTAATGACAGCCTGTGCATGGATATTTTCAAACTCAGACAATTTTGTGAGGAAGAATGTGATCTCAAAGGTGGAAAACTTATTAACAGCGAGTCTGGCAGAGCCGTAAAAGCTATCGTCCCTGTCCACATTTTCGGAAATCTTTGCGATATGGAAGGGATAATGGAAATAGCGGAAGAGTTTGGTCTGAAAGTTTTGGAAGATGCTACTGAGGCATTAGGATCTCACTATAGAATGGGGAAATATAAAGGGATGTATGCCGGAACAATAGGCGACATGGGTGTTTTATCGTTTAATGCCAATAAAATAATAACTACCGGCGGAGGCGGGATGATCCTTTCTCAAAATAAAGATTATCTTGATGAGGCTAGATATCTGACAACCACCGCAAAAGATGATGGGCTGTATTTTGCCCACGACGAGATCGGATATAATTATAGAATGCTCAATATCCAGGCGGCTCTTGGAGTTAGCCAAATAGATGAACTGGAAGGGTTCATAGATACAAAAATTAAGAACTATATACTGTATATGGATTTTCTGTCAGGACTGGCCGGTATAGAAATTTTGCCATTCAGGGCAAATACGAGAGCGAACCATTGGTTTTACTCGCTGCTTGTTGACAATGAATTTTTTATGACAGAAAAAGGTATGCCTAATGCCAGAGATCACATAATGAATAGTCTTATTGAGGAAGGTATACAAGTGAGGCCTGTATGGAAGCTTGTACATACCCAAAAGCCTTATATAAAAAATCAGAGTTACGAAATAACAAAAGCCCTTTATTTCGAAAGCCATGTTCTAAATTTGCCTTGTTCATCTGATCTTACTGAAGAAGATGTGGAGCTGGTATCAGAAAGGATAATTAAGATCACTCAGTAACTACTTTTATTATTGTACAATGAAAAAGCGCAGACATGATTGTCCGCGCTTTTGTGGTTTATGGAAATTATTTTATTCTATGTTCTTTTTGATCAGCATATTTATGGCAATCCCTGTCCCTAATAATCCATAGAACATAGGCATAACTGAAACTGTACTGTCGTTTACGATCCCTGATACCAGGAACCCACAGATTCCAAGAAAAATACCGGCACCTGCAAATGACATGAATGATTTCATTTCATGTCTGAAATATAACCTGAATGACTGTACTATATACATTCCGAAGAAAGTAAGAAGAGCCAGCAGGGATATAACGCCGGTATTGACCGCAACACCAATATACATATTATGAGGTTTGTCGACAACCATGTTTATATTCCACCCTGCATCGTACTTGCCAATATAATCTTTATGAGGGAAGTATATACAATATGTATCTGCACCATGACCAACAAAAATGGTATCTTTGATCATCGGAAGGCTTCGTGACCAGATATAGCCTCGACCGCTACCAAATCCCGGATTGTTTTCAAATCCCCAGTGCTCTACATTTTCAAGTGCTACAGTATTGCCAAGATCATTTACAAGCTTAACGCCGTCATCGGTTTTCGTGAATGACCATGTTCTGTCTTCACCGCTTAATCCCAGCACAAGAAGTGAGTTTCCTTCCTCGTCAGTAGTTGGCTGAATTGTCATATCACTAAACCTTTCATCCTCAATTCTAACTACTCCTGATGTTGGATCCTGACTGACTTCGATCTGTTTATCTTTATCATCAGAAACCAAGATCGTATTGTCTTGAGACAAATCAACTGTGGCTACGTTTCCATCAAGACTGAATTCGATGGTATCTCCTTTGTTGGCAATGTAGTCAAATTCATGCCCTGAAGTTCCTGCTATGGCAGAATCTGTAGTTTTGGTGCCTGCCTGACCTGCAGGTGTACTGGTTGCCTGCTCGGCAGATTGGGTTCCTGTGGCACTTTTGATTGCGGCTGTCAATTCTCCGGACCACCTATCAAATGTAAGGCCTCCAACCAGCAATACTATTACGACCATAATAACCATAGGCTTCCACCATGATAGTATTTTTTTATTGAATAAAACGACCGCCATTACAACGACTATGAACATTCCCAGTATTCCGCCGGAGGATGCCGAGCCAATAAGGTTGAATACCAGCAGGCCGAATAGCACTCCCCAAATGATTTTCTTTATAATGCTGTTCTTTTCCTGTATGAAAAGCAACCCGAAAATAGGGATAAGCAAAGTCAGATAAAACGATACGTAGTTGATATTGTATACTGTCTGGTAAATTTCTTTGTTTTGGAAAGTAAATTGAAGGAATTGTTCACCCTTGGCTGCTGCCTGATCGATCATTTGCCATGCAGTTCCGCCGCCTTCCAAAGTGGAGTTCGGGACGATAAGTTTCTGGCCAAATACTGTTCGGAAAAAATCCTTATCAAGTGCCTGTGATATTCCCAGCAAAGACAGAATAAAGCTGGACACTGCCAGAGGATATATTATGGTTTTCACGCCTTTTTCCGAATTGACCAGATTCATGATATAGAAAACCATGAATATATAACACATTATTATAAGTGTTCCTTCAAACCTGTCGTTCCAACCCATCCAGGCAATGTCTTTGTGAGAGGAGAATGCATATGACAGAAGTACGAAGACAAGATATACCAATGCCGGTATATATAATATGCTTCGTTTTATATAGAAATTCTGAACAAAAAGCCGATATAGCAAGAGCAGTATTGCAAGAATAACGCATATTATTACTGCAATGACTTTATAATAACTGAAAAAGTCGGAAAGATTGCTGGATCCGCTGCTCCAGTAGAATTCACTCATATCTCGGGTATAGCTGTGAAGTCTGACCACCATTATCACAAATGCAGTGAAAAAGGCGGCGGGAATTAGTTGGAAGGTACTGACGTTTTCCCCGGGTAAAGGTGCCTGGCTCATATTCCAGAGATAGTACTCTCTTAGATCCTGAGGTTTTGCCTGTTCACCTTGTTTGTTTTTTCTATATTCGCCGCTGCTTTTGGAGGCCGGTGATTTTTTTTTAGATTTGTTTTTTTTCTTTGCCATTTTGTCTCCCTAGACCTAACCCGGTTTCTTCAGGAAACCGCAGGTAGGTCAGATACTAAGATTCTCCGGCTTCAGCCGGCTAAGAATCGTCATTGCTCATTAGAATATTTATAATCCATGATATTATATCATATCTTTACAATATTTTGATTATATTACATCTAATAGTCAAAATTGATAATCCATTGAATCAAGCCTCTAAAAAGAATAAAATCAGATATATTTGGAATTCGGAACATGAGGGATTAATAAGTTATGGCAAAATACGGGCGGATAGCATTACTTATATTTGCGGATGCGATATTGTTCAACCTTTCATATTTTTTGTCCTATTTCATCAGGGCAGAGTTTGACATCCATTCACAAGTCTTTGAACAATATTTCCCTGTTTATCTTCATAATATAGTTATTCTTACATTTATAAAAGTAGCGGTGTATTTTGCTTTCGGCTTATACAAAAGGCTATGGCGTTACGCGGGTTCAGAGGAGCTTCTCAAGATAGTGTTTGTCAGCGCTCTTGCTACAGTACTTGCTATTGCATACATAGAGCTGACACAGCAGATGATGCCGCGAAGTATATATATTATGAGTTTTCTCTTTGATATCATTTTTACCGGAGGTGTGAGATTCCTGTATAGATATTTGCGGGGAGAAAAAAAACCTTCAGGATTTTTTTCGGCGGCAAAGAATCTGATCCGTAATAGCGCAGAAGAGGAAGAAACCCCACATAAAAACAGAATCATGCTGGTAGGGGCAGGAGACGCAGGTGCTTCCATAATAAGGGAAATCAAAACCAGCAGGAGCCATACCGAAAAAGTAGTACTGGCTGTGGATGATGACAAGAATAAACAGGGACGTTCTATCAACGGAGTTAAAGTCGCCGGCGGTCAAAGTGAGATTCGCATACTTGCCAGAAGATATGAAATAGACGAAATAATAATAGCTATACCTTCCGCAAACAGAAAAGAAATCCAATCTATCGTAAATGAATGCAACAAGACAAAGTGCAAGGTAAAGATATTACCGTCGCTTATGGATCTTATCAACGAAAAAGTCAGTATCAGTAAACTTAGAGAAGTAAATATTGAAGACCTTCTGGGAAGAGATCCTGTGAAGCTCAATATCAAGGAAATAAGCGAGTATCTTGAAGGGCGAATTATAATGGTGACCGGCGGTGGAGGATCCATTGGATCGGAACTTTCAAGACAGGTCGCCAAATATAAACCAAGGAGGCTTATACTTCTCGATATATATGAGAACACCACATTCGAATTGGTGGCAGAGCTCAAGAATAAATTCCCTCTTCTTGAAATTGAAGTTGTTATAGCATCTGTTACGGATATGGTAAGAATGAACGAGGCATTTAGGAAGTATCGTCCTCATGTGGTTTTTCACGCAGCTGCCCACAAACATGTGCCGCTGATGGAGAATAATCCAAAGGAAGCAATTATCAATAATGTGCTGGGGACAAAGATCCTGGTGGACCTTGCCGATGAATATGCAATACAGAAATTTATTATGATCTCTACCGATAAAGCAGTGAACCCCACCAATGTCATGGGGGCAACGAAGAGACTTGGCGAAATGATAGTTCAGGAAAAAAACAGCCGCTCTAACACATCATTTGCTGCTGTAAGATTCGGCAATGTACTGGGAAGCAACGGCAGTGTTATCCCCCTCTTCAGAAAACAGATAGAGCAGGGCGGTCCTGTGACGGTTACAGAAAAGAGCATTACAAGATACTTCATGACCATCCCCGAAGCTGCGCAGCTTGTTATCCAGGCAGGATCTCTGACCGATGATGGTGAAATATTTATTCTTGATATGGGTGAGCCTGTTAAGATCATGGATCTAGCGGAAAATGTGATCAAACTTTCTGGATTTATTCCATATGAGGATATAGATATAAAGATCACACAACTGAGACCGGGAGAAAAGCTTCATGAAGAACTGATGCATGAAGGTGAGTTGAACGCACAGACATCTCACGATAAGATCTCTGTAGGAAGATCCATGTCTTTTTCAAAAAAAATGAATGAGGTTCTTGAATCAGAACAGTTCGCACTTGATAAAATAATCAGGGAAGAAGTAGCATTCATGAGCGATGCAGGGGCAAAGGACTGGCTTCATGAATATGTACCAAGTTATTCGGAAGAAAAGAAAAAAACGGTTCTGAGGGGGGTAAAGATAACAGATGAATAAGGAACTGGCAATAGAATATATTCTTCCGAACAAAGTGGAAGAATATATGGAAGATCAGTTAAAAAAAGCTGATAACGCTTATAATATGCTGATGTATCCTGAATTGGACATGACAGGGTGGATCGATTATCCCGAGAATATCTCAGAAGAGATGATGGGGAATATCTATGAAATGGCTAAGCGAATACGTAATAATTTTTCTGCGCTGGTTATCGTAGGAATCGGCGGGTCATATCTCGGCGCCCATGCGGCATTTGACTTCATCAATAGAAACGGAGACAGAGATATTCCTAAGATCTACTATGCCGGCATATATATAAGTACTGATTATCATGAAAAACTGCTTAGAGACATTAAAGATGAGAACACGGCCCTTCTGATTATCAGTAAATCGGGAGGAACCACCGAAACATTGGTCGCCGGCAATATGTTCATGGAGTATATCGAAAAAAAATATGGTAAAGATGATATGCAGAATAGGATTTTCATTATCACTGATCCTATGACCGGCAGACTTAGAGAACTGGTGAATGAAGAAGGATATGCATCTCTGCCTGTTCCAAATAACATAGGAGGAAGATTCTCTGTGCTGACCCCTGTAGGCTTACTTCCAATGGCCATAGCAGGGATCGACATCAGAGAAATGATACAGGGAGCGGTATCTGCGCGACAAGAGGATATGACCAAAAAGGCAAAAAAAATGGCGGCAGTCAGGAATACTCTGGAAAATATCGGCTATTCGGTGGAACTGTTCGCTGATTTCGATCCATATCTAAATAATTTTATCGAATGGATCAAACAGCTTTATGGCGAAAGTGAAGGAAAACAGGGCAGAGGTATGTTTCCGGTCAACCTTGAGTATTCTATGGATCTCCACTCACTGGGGCAGTTTGTCCAGGAAGGAAGGCAGATTTTTACCGAAACTTTTATCGGAGTGAAAGATGAAAAAAATAAGGAAGAAATAGTGATACCCAAATCCTGGGGAATTTCTGAAAAAGATATGACAATGGCGGAACTCAATTTTGCAGCAAAAAATGGTGCAATTGCTGCTCATAGCTCAGCTGGCGCTCCGATAATCCAAATCGACCTTCCATACCGTAATGAATATTCATTTGGTCAGGCTTTATATTTTTTCCAGATGTCCTGTGCCATAAGGGGAATAATGATGGGAGTGAACCCCTTTGATCAGCCGGGTGTTAAAAAATACAAGGAAGAAATGAAAAAATATTTGGAACATCATTAACGTAAAAATGGTGCAACAGAAACTTAACTTGAAGACTATCATATATGATTGTAGTATATAGTTCGCACCAATTGTAGGTACTTAACATGAAAGTAAGGCAGATTGATGGCTAGAAAGCAGAAGAAAAAATCTAACGGAATAGGAAAAACATTTATAATGGTTTTCCTTATAATGATCATTGCTTTTACCGCAATAATCTTTGCTATAGATAAATTCGGTATTGGCATACCCAATCCCATAGCAGGAGGCGACGGACCTCTTGCCGATCTTTACAGAGATTCGGACAGAGTGAACGTGTTGCTTCTGGGGGATACAATGCAGGGACTAACCGACACTATTATGATAGGAAGTTATGATCTTAAAAACCAGCATGTGGATGTGATTTCTGTTCCAAGAGACACATACTACCCGCGAGACGACTATCCCGGCGCGGCTTTTGCGAAGATCAACTCAGTGTATGAAACCGAAGGTATTGAAGGCACTGCTGATGCCGTCAGTGAGGTGGTTGCAGGGATCCCAATACACAGCTATGTAATAATAGATGAAAAAGATATAGAAAAGATAGTTGATTCCATGGGGGGCGTTCCCATGGACGTTCCGTTCGATATGAAGTATACGGACAAGAATACAGATTTATATATTGATCTAAAGGAAGGTCAGCAAGTTTTGAATGGCGATGAAGCTGTTCAGTTTATAAGATACAGAAAAGGGTATAAAACCGGGGATATGGGAAGAGTTGAAGCACAGCAGCAGTTCATGTCCAATGCATTTGAGCAGGCCATAGGGTGGCACCTGCCAAAGGTGGCAATGACCGTTGTTGATAATGTAGAGACAAGTCTGACAGCATCAAATGCCGCAAGATTTGGAATCAAGGGGATATTTCTCAAAAAAGAAGATATGAAGACACATACTCTGCCAGGTGAACCCGAATATTTTAACAGTGCCTGGTACTTTAGGGCAAATGAAGATGATACGGAAGAAATGATCAGAGAAATATATAGCTACGAAAAAGCATAGACAGGAAACAGGTAAAAAATACATGAGCAATTCAGGAAATTTAGTTAATACAGATATAAAGGTATTGTCACCAAAAAAAACATTCGCAAAATTCTTTTTCAGTACATTTATAATAGTGCTGATTCTTGGCGTCTCTAGCATGTACCTTGTATCTTCAGTGCTGGACAAACAGCTTTTTAATAAAGGGACAACTTCAGGAACGCAACTGGGTATGCTTATTCCTGCGGAAGGGATGTTTACAACGGATTCTGAGTTTACAGACTCAAACAGAGTAAATGTACTTCTTCTTGGAACTACTAAGGAAAAGCTTTCTGATACTATAATGCTGTTCAGTTATGATCAGGATACTAATGCTGTTGATATAATTTCTATACCAAGAGACACATATCACGTAAAGGACGGATATTCTGACCCGGGTACAAAAAAAATAAATGCCGCTTACTGGGGAGATCCGGAAAGCTCTGCACAGGCGGTTCATGAAGTCCTTGACGGAATTCCCATAAATTATTATGCAGTCATCGATTATGAGGGCGTTGCTAATATAGTCGATGCCATAGGCGGTGTGGAAGTTGATATACCATTTGATATGAATTATGAAAAACACAGTGAAGATCCGCCGCTTATCATTCATCTTGAGGAAGGTAAACAGACTCTAAACGGAGAAGATGCAGTCGGATATTTGAGATACAGAAGCGGCTACAGAGACGGTGATTACGGCAGAGTTCATACACAGCAGGAATTCGTGAAGCTTGCATTAAAGCAGAGCTTGGGATTGAATCTCCCGAGAGTGGCAAATGCCGCCATTAAGAACGTGGACTCGGATATGACACTGAGAACAGTGCTTTCACTTGCATCAGAAGTATCCAAAGGAGAATCGGGAGATATAGAAACGTATACACTTCCCGGGAATTCCAATACGTATGAAGGACTTTCATTTTTCTTCTGTGATGAAACCCAAACAGAAGAAATGCTCAGAGCTATTTATTCAGGACTTAGTTTTGAATCGACAGAATCCGCAATAACCGGACCGGATGATCCAAGCTACTACGAATGGGAAGGTTCAGGGACGAGTACCGATTCAGAAGACGGTTCAGACTATTAACAGACAAACCCGATTTTTTTTATTTCAATAAATGCTTGAAAAGCAGAGGTTTTTATTGTTATAATAAACTTTGTAAGATATCAAGATACCAAATCGATGTTTAATATCTCAGATAATAACTCATATAATTAAATGAATCGATCATACAGGCATCCACATCTAAGGATCGCTTATCTCATAAATATTGAAACAATTAGGAGAAAAATTAAATGGACGTACAAACTTTAAAAGCAAAAAAAGTAGCGGAGCTTCGAGAGATCGCTAAAGCATTTAATGTGCCCGGGGTTGAGAAAATGAAGAAAGTCGAAATTCTGGAAGCACTTATTAACGGGGCAAAACCGCCTTCAGATACGGAATCTGCTGAAGCCCCGGTAATACCAAAGAAGGTAGTTAAGAAAAAGAACCCCGCAGCAGCTGCTGCAATTGATGAAGATGTTCCGGAAGAAGAAAATACATCAGTGGAAAATACCCAAGCCCAATCTGCCGATCAGGCAAAAGAATCTAAAAAAGAACAAGCAAATCAAAAAGAATCAGAAGAAACAAAGCAGCCAAAAGGCAGATATGAAGTTGAAGGCATATTGGAACAAGCCGATGGCGGGTTTGGATTTTTGAGATTCCACAACTTTTTAACAAGCGAAGACGATGTTTATGTATCACCGGCGCAGATAAGAAGATTCAATCTCAAGACTGGTGACAAGGTCAAAGGCGTGGCAAGAATCCCCAACGAAGGCGAAAAATTCGGGGCATTGCTCTATGTATACAACGTCAACGGTGACGACCTGAATGTGGCTATCAACAGACCGGACTTCGACAGCCTGACTCCCATTTTCCCAAACGAAAGAATCAACCTTGAAGACGGAACCAGAAATCTGTCCATGAGGCTTATCAATCTGGTAGCCCCTATCGGCAAAGGGCAGAGAGGACTTATTGTAGCTCCCCCGAAAGCAGGTAAAACTGTCCTTCTCAAAAAAGTAGCAAATACAATAGAAAAAACCCATCCGGAATGTGAAATGATAGTTCTTCTGGTAGATGAAAGACCTGAGGAAGTAACCGACATGCAGAGATCAATAAGCGGTGAAGTAATATCCTCCACATTTGACGAACTACCTCAAAATCATGTAAAGGTAGCCGAGATGGTCCTGGCAAGAGCTCAGAGGCTGGTAGAGCACGGTAAAGACGTAGTCATTCTTCTTGACAGTATCACAAGGCTTGCAAGAGCATATAACCTCGTGGTACCTGCATCGGGAAGGACGCTGTCCGGCGGTCTGGATCCCAGTGCTCTTCATAAACCAAAGAAGTTTTTCGGTGCGGCGAGAAATATGGAAGAGGGCGGAAGTATCACAATACTTGCAACTGCTCTTGTAGAAACGGGAAGCAGAATGGACGATGTCATATTTGAGGAATTCAAGGGAACCGGCAATATGGAACTCCATCTGGACAGAAAGCTGTCTGAAAAGAGGATATTCCCGGCAATAGATCTGAACAAATCAGGAACTAGAAGAGAAGATCTGCTGATGAATCCGGAGGAGCTGGAAGCCGTATGGATAATGAGAAGAGCAATGGGCAACCTTGGAACCCAGGAAGTTACGGAAGCTATAATAGATCACCTTGCTCATACAAAGACCAACAACGACTTCATCCAAGTTATACGCAAGGCATTCGAAAAAGAGAAATACTGATAGATGGACTTTAAGAAAATATTCATAAAAGACGCCTGCCCCACCAAAGTAGGCGGACAGGCAGTTCTGGAAGGCATAATGATGAAAGGGGAGGATCGCAGCGCAGTTGTGGTGCGCCTGCCCGACGCTTCAATGCATATAAAAACCGAAATGCTTAAAGCCCCCAGTAAGCTTGCAAAGATCCCGATAGTCAGGGGAGTTTTTGTATTCGGGGCATCCCTTATATCCGGCATGAAAACCCTTATGTATTCAGCGGAGATCCTGGAAAAATATGAGGATGCAGAGGAAGAAGATAAAGACAGACTCACACTTTGGATCGAGAAACACTTTGGTGAAAAAGGTGTTATCAATTTCATGCTGTACAGCACTGTTATTATAGCCCTTCTTTTTACCATCGGCGTATTCATCATCGGCCCTACATGGGTAGTGAACATATTCGGGGGACTTACCGACAGTGATGTTGTTCTTAATCTCATCGAGGGAGGGTTCAGAATATTACTGTTCGTCCTTTATATCGTTCTGGTATCTAGAATGGAGGATATAAAAAAAGTATTCCAGTTTCACGGTGCCGAGCATGAGTGCATACATTGCTATGAAAGCGGCAGGGAGCTTACCCCGGAGAATTGTCAGGAGTTTGAAACTCTGCATCCCAGATGCGGAACCAGTTTTCTCATGTTCGTAATGGTGATAAGTCTGCTTTTGTTTTCTTTATTGGGGTGGCCGAATTTATTCTGGAGGATAACATCCAGAATTCTTTTGATACCTGTTATCGCAGGTCTTTCATATGAACTTCTCAGGTGGGCAGGGAATTCAACCTCATGGGTCGTAAAAATTCTAAGTATACCGGGGCTGCTTTTACAAAAGCTCACAACAAAGAAACCAAATATGCTACAATTAGAGGTGGCAATCGCTGCAATGAAAGCGGTTTTGGTGCCTAAAGAAACTCCGACAATCGAAGGGATATGTGATAAAAACGGAGAACTGATTCCTGAAATGCCAAAAGAAACAAATGATATTACTACTGAACCTGCCGAACCAAATAAGGACGAAGACAACAAATTGACAGGGAGCAATCAACTGTAATGAGTATTCAATTAAAAGAGCTGCTAATAGTGGGCGAAAATCGTTTAAAAAATGCCGGTGTGGCAGATGCAAAGCTTGATGCCGAGCTGCTTCTTATGCACGTGCTTCGTTATGATAAGCGAAAGATGTTCATGAACTGGTCAAGACCACTTGAGGAAGATGAATGTATGGATTACTTTGAACTTCTGGATAGAAGATCTGAAGGTGAACCTCCTCAGTACATAATGGGTGAGCAGGAATTCATGGGCATTCCATTTATGGTTGACACCAGAGTGCTGATACCCAGGCAAGATACAGAGATCCTTGTCGAAAAAGTCCATGAATACGCTGTGTCAAAGAGAAAGCCGCTTAAAGTGCTGGATCTCTGCACGGGGAGCGGAGCTATGGCCATAAGTCTTGCCGTGAAAAATTCAACCATGAAGATTACCGCTTCGGATATCAGTGAAGAAGCTTTGGACGTAGCGACTAGCAATGCTGCCAATGCAAATGTTCTAAAAAGAATAGAATTTGTTCAGGGCGATTTGTTCGGGGGTTTTAAGACCGGTTTGGGAAAACCGAAATTTGATATTATTGTCTCGAACCCGCCGTATATAAAAACTTCAGTACTTCCCTCGCTTCAGAGAGAAATATATGAACACGAGCCAATGCTTGCACTAGACGGCGGTGAGGACGGACTGGATTATTATCGCCGTATAATCGAGGATGCTCCTAAATTCATGAAAAAAGACGGAGCTCTGTTTTTAGAGATCGGATATGATCAGGCGGATCCACTTAGACAGCTTATCGAGATCGATGGGCAATACAAGGATGATGTTCAGGTAGTACAGGACTGGGTCGGACAGGACCGGGTTATAATAGCGCAACTAAAAGGAAAATAAATTTATGGGAAAGCAGATACTCATCTGTTCAACTATAATAGGCACAATTGAGGCTTTTTTGATACCTCATATTGAATTATTGCGAGATATGGATTATGAGGTAGATATAGCTGCAAATTGCGATGGCTATTTAGGTAACCATGACCTGGATATGCTTATCAGAAACAGATATGATCTGCCATTTCAGAGAACACCATTCTCGAAAAAAAACTTGAAAGCGGGAAAAATTCTAAAGAAAATCGTTGCAAAAAACAAATACGATATCGTACATTTTCACACTCCCATTGCAAGTGCATTTGGGAGATTTTATATTAAAAGCTTGCGAAAAGATGGAACTAAAATTTTCTATACGGCCCACGGTTTTCATTTTTATAAAGGTGCACCGGCAAAGAACTGGATCATCTATTATCCAATGGAAAAATATCTTTCACGATTTACAGACGTTCTTATCACGATCAATGAAGAAGATTATCAGCGAGCCAGTAAAAAACTCCATCAAAAGAAAATATATAAAATTCCCGGGGTAGGAATAGATATAAGAAAATTCACGGATGTGAATATAGATATTAACGCAAAGCGAAAAGAACTGTGTATTCCGGAAGATGCTTTCCTTCTTATTTCAGTCGGAGAATTGAATAAGAATAAAAATCATCGGATCATAATTGAAGCCATGGCTAAGATAAATGACAAAAAAATATATTATATTATTTGCGGTGAAGGAGCTGAAAGACCAAGTTTAGTTGAATTGGCTAGGTCATTAAATCTTAGTGATAACGTTATTTTGCTAGGCAGCAGGACGGATATCCCCGGATTACTAAAAGTAGCAGATTTGTTTGTTTTCCCCTCAAAACGTGAAGGGTTGCCTGTATCAGTGATGGAAGCCATGGCTAGCGGGTTGCCAGTTATTGCGTCGGATATTAGAGGGTGTAGGGATCTGATCGGAGCTGATAATGGAAGTCTAATCGAGAAAGGTGTTAGTGGATGGAGTGAATCCATAATGCAATATTGTTCTCTTTCTTCAAAAGACAACTTAAAAAAAACGAAGAATGATATCGACAAAATATCCATAAATGAAGTATTAGAGAAAATGGGGAAAATCTATGGGCAGCAATAAGAAAGTGAAAATAACCCATATAATAACGGGATTGAATATGGGAGGAGCGGAGCACATGTTATATAAACTGCTAAAACACTCCTCTGATCATTTTGAACATTCGGTTATTTCGTTATCAGGGATAGGATATTATACGTCTAAAATTGAAGATTTAGGAATAAAAGTTTATTCTCTAAATATTAAAAAAAAGAATCCATTAACATGGGTCTTCCAAATAAAAAGTCTTTGTACGGATGCCGATATCATAGATAGCTGGATGTATCATTCAAATTTATTCTCTTATATAGTAGGGAAAAAAATGTTAAATAAAAAGGTCATATGGAATATAAGGCACAGTAATCTACGTCCTGAGGCAAATAAAAGAATGACACTTTGCATTATTCACTTATGTGCAAAGTTTTCGAATAACATTGATGTGATTACGTATGATTCTCAAAAATCTATGGGAGTCCATGATAGCACAGGCTATGATAATAATCATGGTGTAGTAATTCCGGGAGGTTTTGAAATAGATAAGTATCTTTATTCAGAAAAGAAAAGAGATAATATAAGGCATGAACTTGGAATTTCAAAAGACAAAAAAGTAATGTTAACCGTGGGAAGATGGGATGTACAAAAAGGCTACTATTTTTTAATTATCGCTTTATCAATATTAAAAAAAACTACAGATGATTTTTTGATGTTGATGGTTGGTACAGGGCTATCAAATGATAACAATTCTTTAGTGTCAATTGTAGAAGATAATAAATTGAGTGAAAAAATAATGTTACTTGGACCACGGGATGATATCCCTGCTATTCTATCATCTGCTGATATTTATATTTGTTCATCAATTGGAGAAAGTTTTTCTAACTCTATTGCTGAAGCAATGATATCCGGAATGACCTGCATTGTGACAGATGTAGGTGATTCTGCAAAAATAATAGGTGAATTTGGCATATTAATTCCCAAAGAAAATTCAGAAAAAATGGCTGATGCCATATTGATATCACTTAACAAAAATGCACCAAGAAGTAAAAATGCAATGAAGTATATTGAGGATAACTATTCTATCAAAAAAATCTCTATAATATATCATGAACTATATAAAAAATTATTGTTAGGCTAGAGGGTTTTTCTATGAACATTGGATTATTAGTTCCAACAAACGGTTATGGCGGTGCTGAAAAACTGGTTGAAAGATTAGACAAGGGATTTAGCAAAAAGCATAATGTTTATATTATCTATTATATGGATGTAAAAGGAGAATCTAATTATAATGATAATGTCTTTTTTTTGGACAAGAGTGTTGATAATGCGATTATAAAGCGCTTGATAAGGATATACAGATTAAATAGGATAAAAAAAGAAAAAGAATTAAATTTTTGTATAAGTTTTATGGAAGGACCAAACTTAGTAAACTATTTATCTGGAGAAAAAAATTGTAGAAAAATATTGACTTTGCATGGGAACTATTCAAGATCAACATTTTTAAAAAAAAATATAGTATTCAAACATATATATAAGCATATTTTTAAATATGTTTATTCAAATGTAAACAAGGTCATTACTGTATCAAAAAAGAACAGAGAGTTATTCACAGATTTTTATAACCTGAAAAATGATAATTTCAACGTTATCTATAATATGGTAGATAAGGATGAGATATTAATAAAATGCAAAGAGCCAATACCAAAAAAGTACAAAGCATTATTTGACACAAAAAGCATAATATCAATTTCTCGATTAGATGAAAATAAATGCATTTATGAATTAATCCTCACTTTTAATGAATTGAGTAAAAAGGAGGAAATTAATTTGATACTTTTAGGTGATGGTAATGATAGAAAAAGATTAGTAGAACTTGTAGATAGACTAAGCCTTAATGATAGGGTTTTCTTTCTTGGATTTAAAAATAATCCATATAAATATATTGCATCATCATCAGTACTTGTTTTAAATTCAGAATATGAGGCACTTCCAAATACAATTGTTGAATCTATGATTTGCAAAACACCAGTGATATCCACAAATGCAATCTCTGGTCCATCAGAAATAATTTCTGATGGGAGCTATGAGCTTCCGTCTTCACTACATGAAAAATCAAATTGTGGGATGTTGATTCCTGTTCCAAAGAAAAATATATCATCCCCATTCTTAAAAATGGCTTTAGTTGAAATGCTATCTAATGAGAAGATTCGTACTCATTTTATAGATCAGGGATTTAAAAAGGCAATGCTGTTTGATACTGAATTGATACTGAAACAATGGGATCAAATTTTCAATGAAAAGTAAAATATGCACAAGAAGCAGTTTAATATAATAAAGGAATAATAAATTTAGCCAGCAGATCAACTTTCTTTAATGAATATTGGTTATTTAGGCATAAAAGTGTTTGAGAGGGGTTGAACAAATGAAGAAAATGACTAGTTTTGAAATTAAAAGTGAATTACTTAATATGTTAAAAGAATTTGATAAACTATGTGATCAAAAAGGATATCATTATTATCTGGCGTATGGAACATTAATAGGTGCAATTCGTGAAAAAGGGTTTATCCCGTGGGATGATGATATTGATATTCATATGCCACGAAAAGATTATGCAAAGCTAGTTGAGAATATTAATAATAAAGTATTACCAAATATAAATGTGATTTCTGCTCAAACAGATAACTCATTTAGTAATCATGCAAAAATATATTATGAGCAGACATATTTTGAGGAGCCGTCACTAGAATATTCCATAAGCTCAAAATATAAGTATGGTCTTTTTATAGATATTTTCCCTCTGGATGGCCTTCCTTTAGATATAACTATTAGAAGGAGATTTTTAAAGAAAATATTGTTTTTGAAAAAAATGCGGTCTTATAAAATTACAAAAACAGATTATGAAAGACTTGGATTACTTAAATCTTTCTGTCGCAATACTATAAAAATACTAATAAAACCTATTTCGTTAAAATTTATTGTAAATAAAATTGAAAAAATGTGTAAGACATATGATTATGATGTATGTGATGAAGTGAGTAATCTATCGTTATCATATTCTACATGGGTTTATAAAAAAAAATGGTTTGGAAATGGGAAAGATAGCCCATTCGAAGGATACCCAGTCAAAGTACCGAATGAATATGATAAAGTGTTAAAAGCTATTTCTGATTTTGGTGACTATATGGTTGTTCCGGAAAAAAAAGACCGGAGGCCACCGCATGGTAATTACTATTATATATAAAGGATGAGTATTGGAATATATGCATTGATAATAGAAGTGAGTATGGCGATCAGATAAAAGAATTTTCAGTACATAATACAAGGTTTACATCCTGTTTAAGAGTGACAAAAATCTTGCGCTATATGAGGAGGATACTAAATGAAAAATCCTACTATTAGTATAATTGTACCTGTTTATAACAAAGAAAAAAGAATAAAAAAATGTATCGATAGTTTGTTAGCTCAGACTTTTGAAAAATTTGAGCTTATTTTAATCAATGATGGATCAGTAGACAATAGCGGAGTCATATGTGACGAATATAAAAATATTGATAATAGGGTAATTGTTTTTCATCAAGAAAACAAAGGTGTCGGTAGAGCTCGAAATTTTGGTATTAATAAAGCAAGAGGTGAGTATATTTGTTTTATTGATGCGGGCGATTATGTTGAAGATGACTTTCTGGCGGTATTACATACTCAAATAAAAAAAAATAATGTAGATGTTGTAGAATGTAGCTTTTATTATGTATTAAAGGATAACATCGTGCCTAAATCGGATTCCCATGATATATTTAGAATAGAAAATAAAAATATTATATCTGCACTATTTGGAAGGTCAAAGGGAATAATGGCTATTGATAGTAGTCAGTATAATAAAGTAAATATTCATAATAGATTACTATCTTATACGGTTTGGAATAAACTATATTCCAGACAGTCAATTAGTGGTATCAAGTTTAATGAAGGTTATCGATTTATACAAGAAGATATATTATTTAATCATGAAGTATTTTCTCAAATAAAGTCATTGATATATTTAGGTATCCCTAAATATTATTATATTGTAGAAACAGATAGCCTTTCACATAGTAAAATGAGTTTTGAACGATTGAAAGATCTATTAGTGGGATTAAAAATGTTATTAAGAAATCAATTATCTATAAATGGATATGAAGACTCTCAAATAATGAATTACTATTATAATATGAATTACACTCTATTATATTCAGCCTTACTTGACGGTCTTTACAAAAAAGGAGAGGACAAGGAAAATATAAAAAGAATATTGCAGAATCTTCAGGATATTAGTACAAAAGACGATTTTCGATCAACTTTCTTTCAAAAAATCTTGCTATACATATCGACAAAGAATTTATTATTTTCTTCATTACTTTGTCGCATTTTTTATAGATTTAAACGAGTGTTGAAAATGCCCAAAAAATAAGTATATTTCAAATTAACTTCTATGATGGGGCGTTGTTAACATAATAGGTAATCTGCTAAGGTTGGAACTAAGAAATCCTTGAGGAAAAGCATATGACAAAGTAAAAGTAAAAATACTGGCTTTTATAATTATCAAGCCGAGTAACTATGAGTATCTGTCGCACATTATAATTTATTCAATAATATTGCTTGCACCTTTCAAAAACCGGGTATATAATAAATAGGCTGAGTTTAAATAAAAACTTCAGATAGTGTACGAATATGACCGTACACGACAGATCATGAAGGGAGAGAAAAGATATGAAACAGGGTATACATCCAAAGTACAAAGACAGCAAAGTAACATGCGCTTGCGGTAATTCGTTCGAGACAAAGAGCATCAACGACGAAATAAAACTGGAAGTATGTTCACATTGCCACCCTTTCTTCACCGGCCAGCAAAAGTCAGCAACTCGAGGCGGCCGAGTCGAAAAATTCAAAAACAAGTACAAAATGGACTAAGACGCAGAAACCGGAATTCACATTCCGGTTTTTTATTTGCAGAAAAGTGCCGTATATTGACGTTCAAAGTTATAAAACATCTTGGTAAGAAACATGTTGTATTATGCTAAATCGCCAGGATGCTATTCATCTAGGTTGGAAACCAACATTTAAAATGATATAATGTTTAATTAGATTTATACCAAACGAAACGGAGAAAAAAATTAATGTTCGACAAATTAGATTTTACAGTTGAAAAGTACAAAGACTTATCGGAAAAAGCCTCGGATCCCAAGATAATCGATGATCAGCCCACTTGGCAGAAGATCGTCAAGGAGATGGGCGAACTTGAACCTATAGTTAAAAAATATACCGAATACAAGCAGGCCAAGGAAGGTCTGGTAGGCACAAAGGAAATGCTTGAAGACGGCGGTCTTGATGCAGACGAAAAAGAACTCTTCAAGGAAGAACTCAAGGATCTTGAAAGCAAAATAGAAATATATTCTGATGAGTTAAGAATACTGCTTCTTCCAAAAGATCCTAACGATGAAAAGAATGTAATTCTTGAGGTAAGAGCAGGTACTGGCGGTGAGGAAGCCAGTCTTTTCGGAAGCGATCTTCTGAGGATGTATATGCGATATGCAGAACGTCACGGATACAAGACTGAGATGATGGATTTAAATGATACCGGATTAGGAGGAATCAAAGAAGCCATAGTCCTGATCAAAGGCAAGGGTGCATATTCCAGACTCAAATACGAAAGCGGAGTACACAGAGTCCAGCGTGTCCCTGAGACAGAATCCAGCGGCAGGGTCCACACATCGGCAGCTACCATTGCTGTGCTTCCAGAAGTCGATGATGTTGAGATCGAGATTGATCCAAATGATGTGAGGGTCGATGTATTCAGATCCTCTGGCAACGGTGGTCAATCGGTCAATACCACGGATTCGGCGGTGAGACTTACTCATGAGCCGACAGGCATCGTCGTTTCATGTCAGGATGAAAAGTCCCAGATCAAAAACAAGGACAAGGCCTTTAAAGTATTAAGAGCCCGTCTTTATGAAGCAAAGATGGAAGAGCAAAACAAAGAAAGATCTGATGCCCGAAAGAGCCAGGTAGGCTCAGGCGACAGAAGCGAACGAATAAGAACATATAATTTCCCTCAGGGCCGGGTGTCGGACCACAGAATAAACATGACCATATACAAACTGGATAATTTTATGGATGGTGACATGGATGAAATTATCGATGCATTGATCACCAACGATCAGGCAGAGAAAATGAGGGATTTTTAATGAAGACGAAAGTATATAATGTTAGTACGCTGACAAATGAGAATCTGGAAGAGGCCTTCGTCTATGGAGTGGAAACTACTCAGAGGGCAGTGGAGAAAGACCAGAAGGAAATACAGAAGGCAGCAGATGTAATTAAACAAGGCGGCCTGGTTGCATTCCCTACGGAAACAGTCTACGGTCTGGGAGCCGATGCCATGAATGAAGATGCCGTTAAAAAAATATATGAAGCAAAGGGCAGACCTTCAGACAATCCGATGATCGTTCATATCGCAAGGGCAAGTGACATTGGTCAATTGACACCTATGCTTTCTTCGGACGTAGTCAAATTGGCCGATTCATTCTGGCCGGGACCTCTCACATTGGTACTTCCAAAGAAAGATACAGTCCCGGATATGACTACCGGAGGACTTGATACCGTTGCCATCAGGATCCCGGACGATCCGGTAGCCACTGAACTCATCAGGCTTGCAGATACTCCGATAGCTGCGCCAAGCGCCAATCTTTCAGGCAAACCCAGCCCTACAAAAGCGGAACATGTAATCGAAGATCTTGATGGCATAGTAGATGTAATTCTGGCGGGACATGACAGCCGGATAGGAATCGAATCAACTGTGCTGGATCTTACAGTCGAACCGCCGACTATACTGAGACCGGGGATAATAACTGCCGAACAGATCGAAGCCGCAATCAACAAAAAAGTGGTTATGGCAGACGACATTTCTGATACCGACGGCAGTCCCAAGTCGCCGGGCACAAAATACAAGCACTACAGCCCTAAAGCAGAAATGCTGGTGGTAGAAGGACAGAGAAACAAGGTCGAGTCTGAGATCAAAAGGCTAAAAAAGCTGAATGAAGATCAAGGACTCAAAGTGGGAGTCATGCTCTTTGAAGAGCAGGCATTTATCGAAGCCGCTCATGATTTTTTTGCCGATTTGAGAAAGCTGGATAGCGAAGGTGTGGACATGATACTTGCTGGAGCCCTCAGCGACAAGGACGGTGTCGGTTTTGCGGTAATGAACAGAATGATGAAAAGTGCCGGATATAATATTGTGAAAGTTTAAGGTTATGGTGGAGCATTACCTTTAAAAGATGAACCCATACCCGGATTATCTATAAGGATTTAGAAGGAGACCCAAATGAAAATAGCACTAGCCGCCGATCACGGCGGGTACGACCTAAAGGAAGAAATCAAAAATTATTTATGGGATGAAGGTCATGAGGTCGTAGACCTCGGAACAGACTCATGTGAGTCAGTGGACTATCCTGAATACGGCAGGCGATGCTCGGAAGCAGTCGTTAATGGCGAAGTGGAAAGAGGTATCGTTTTCTGCGGAACAGGCGTAGGAATATCAATTGCCGCCAACAAAGTCAAAGGAGCAAGATGCTCACTTTGCACAAGCAATATAATGGCAGAGATGACTAGAAAGCATAACGATGCCAATGTCCTAGCTCTGGGCGGCAGAATCACTTCCTTTGAGAATGCCAGAGAAATCACGGATATTTGGTTAGGAACCGAGTTTGAAGGCGGCAGGCACCAGAGACGGGTCGATCAACTGGATTCAATGTAGCGCGCAAAGGACATAGCCGCCCAAAACCGAAACTTAACAAAAGATTTAAACTCCAATTCGGGAGTTCATATATAGAATAAAACAGGAGGCGAAAAATGGGAAAAGTATACGTATTCGATCATCCGTTAATTCAGCATAAGGTCGCTATGATAAGAGATAAGAATACCAACGTCAAGGACTTCAGAGAGCTGGTAAAAGAGATCACTCTTCTTATGGGGTTCGAGGCCACAAGAGACCTGCCTCTTCAGGATGCAGAGATCGAAACCCCTATGGAGAAGACCAAGGTCAAGATGCTGACTCAGAACGACCTGGCGATAGTGCCTATTTTAAGAGCAGGGCTGGGCATGGTAGATGGATTTCTTTCACTGGTGCCTAATGCAAAAGTCGGCTTTGTCGGTCTTTACAGAGATCACGACACCCATAAACCGGTGGAATATTATTGCAAGCTTCCTGAAGATATAGATAAGAGAAAGGTCCTGGTTCTGGATCCTATGCTGGCAACCGGCGGTTCTGCCGCAGCGGCTGTGGATCTCATCAAGGAAAAAGGAGGAAAAGACATCAGCTTCCTCTGCCTCATAGCGGCACCTGACGGAATAGACGTAATGCAGAAGGCTCATCCTGATGTAGACATATATATTGCGGCCAAGGACAGCCATCTTAACGCAGATAAATATATAGTCCCCGGACTGGGCGACGCAGGCGACAGGATCTACGGCACAAAGTAGAACCGATCTAAACGATTTTTTACAGAAACTAAACAGAAAGAGAATTATAATGAGTTTAATCAGAGACGACGTAAGCAAGCACGATAATGTGTTCGATGTTCTTAAGGAAAGAGGCTTTATCAAGCAGACCACCCACGAAGACGAGATCAGGGAGCTCCTGGGCAAGAAAAAAATAAAGTTCTATATCGGTTTTGACCCCACGGCGGACAGCCTTCATGTAGGTCATTTCATGCAGATAATCATAATGATGTATATGCAGAAGTATGGACACACTCCCATAGTTCTGATCGGTGGCGGCACGGGGATGGTGGGAGATCCTTCCGGCAGAACCGATATGAGAACAATGATGACCAAGGATACCATCCAGGAAAACTGCAGGCAGTTTGAAAAAACTTTCAGCCGCTTTCTTGACTTTTCAGACGGCAAGGCTATTACCGACAACAATGCCAACTGGCTTCTGGATCTGAATTATGTGGAATTCATCAGAGACATTGGAAGGCATTTTTCTGTCAACAAAATGCTCACATACGAGTGCTACAAGAACAGGCTTGCGGAAGGGCTGAGTTTTCTCGAGTTCAACTATATGCTTATGCAATCTTACGATTTTCTCGTCCTTCACAAAAAATACGACTGCATGATGCAGTTCGGCGGCGACGATCAGTGGTCCAACATTCTGGGCGGTGTGGATCTGGTTCGAAGAGAAATGAGCGATCAGGTTTATGGAATGACTTTTGCCCTTCTTGAGACAAGCGAAGGCATCAAGATGGGCAAGACCCAGAAGGGCGCGCTCTGGCTTGACTCAAAGAAAACATCTCCGTACGAATTTTACCAGTACTGGAGAAATGTCGAAGATGCCGACGTTAAGACCTGCCTGTCAATGCTTACATTCCTTCCCATGAATAAAGTAGAAGAACTTGCCGCATTGGAAGGATCGGAAATAAACAGAGCCAAGGAGATTTTGGCATTTGAGGTCACAAAACTGGTACACGGCGAAGATGAAGCAAATAAAGCCCAGGATGCGGCCAAAGCTCTTTTCGGTTCGGGACAGAATATGGATGATGTCCCCACGACAGATATGGACAAGGTCAGATTTGAAGGCGAAGGTGTTGGAATCGTCAACCTCATCAAAGAAGCGGGGCTGGTTCCCAGCAACGGCGAAGGATTCAGGACAATTCAGCAGGGCGGACTTTCCATGGGATCAGGTGCCGACAGCCTGGCTAAAGTCACCGACACCAAGCTGAATATAACATTAACAGATTTCACCGATGACAGCCTTCTGCTAAAGAAGGGAAAGAAAACCTTTCACAGAATACAGCTCATCTAGCTCGGGGTTCATATCTGAACGTGGAGCGAAATCAGAATCAAAATAATAACTGCCCGGGCCAAGACGAGGTCCGGGCTTTTTCTGTAATGATCTCAAAGCACCACAAAGCCAACTTTGACTTGTGCAGACGGCATATTAGGCATGTCACAGCATGGCATATTAGGCATTGACAAATTTATAACAACATGATACATTAGGCATGACTAAAGTTGTGATTATTGCTACTAAAGTAGCATAAATGATAATCGCACCACAAACGACAAATATAATAATAAATCACTATTAATTACGCATGGAGGTAAAATATGGGAAAATTAGACGGTAAAGTTGCAGTTTGCACCGGATCGACATCAGGAATGGGAAGAAGCACCGCTTACTTATTCGCTGAGGAAGGCGCGAAAGTCGTAGTGACAGGAAGAAACGAAGCAAGAGCCAAGGAAGTCGTTGATAACATTAAGGCCAAGGGCGGCGAAGCCATGTACCTGCTTGTTGACATGACTGACCTTGAAGATGTCAAAAACATAGTCCCCAAGACAGTTGAAGCGTACGGCACAATAGATATACTGTTCAATAACGCCGGTATGCTTAGCCTTGTACCTGTCACAGACATCACAATGGAAGAATGGAACAGAGTTTTCAATGTGAACCTTACTTCAGCAATGATGCTTGCCAAGGAAGTCGCACCCATCATGAAGAAAAACGGCAAAGGTTCCATAATAAATACATCATCGGTTGCGGGCTATGCAGCTCATTTCGGCCCCGTAGCTTATTCAACATCCAAGCACGCTATGGAAGGTCTGAATAAAGCACTGGCCAACGAGCTGGGACCAGAGATCAGAGTTAATGCAATAGCTCCGGGAGCTATCGTAACAGCCATGTTGGATCAAGCAGGCGGAGAAGCAGCTGTCAGCTACATGATAGATGGCGCGCCTCTAAGACGAGCTGGAAAACCTGAAGAGATCGCAACTGTAGCACTTTTCTTCGCTACAGATGATTCATCATTCGTAACAGGACAGAGCCTGAGAGTTGACGGCGGATTCGAAGTATAGATAGCTTGTCGATTTCACTCCTAGCATTTCGACATAACTATAACATGTAGAAGAGGATGTCCTGACGGGGCATCTTTTTCTTAAAAAAAACGATTGACAAGTGAAATAGGGTGTTGTATGTTATAAGAAGTTAGCATAAGCTAACTCAAATGGAGGGCAATATTAACGACAGTCAAGTAGGACAATTTTTTTTAATAAAACGGTTAGCATATGCTAACCGACAAATATCTAGATTTAGATTAAAGTTGATTGACACCGCACAGAGTTGTTAGCTTAAATAAATCGATCAGAGACTCGAGCGGTCAATATAAGGGTAAATGTTAAATCTTGTAGTAGAAAGGAAAAGCAAATGCAAAAAGTTAATGCAACAAAGTCGAGAGGACTGGCCATGCTCCTTACGATGGTTATGGTGTTCAGCCTGGCTCCGGCGATGAATGTCTTTGCTGATGGAATACACGTCAACAAAGTTGAAAGTCAAAAGGTTACTGTCGACGGTAAAGATTTTTATTACGTTACTTACGGCGCAGTAGGCACGGCAGAGGACATTGAGATTCAGTTCGGTACGGCCGTGGAAGCAACAAAGATTCCGGGCACGAATATTTACTATGCCGGAGATAATATTGAGCCAGATCCGTATTATTACGGGTCAGCAAATATAGAATATCCGGATTACTGGAAGAACGAAGGCCTGACATCTCCAACAACGGCAAATTGGACTGCTTCATCATCAAAGACTGACTCCGAAGGATTCAAAGACATGGGAGGCTTTGATACCGTAAGCAGAGCAACCAGCAAACACGGAACGTACAGAGCCCCGTTCCAATTTATCACAAATGTTTACGGCCATATAAGCGGGAGTGATACTGTAGAAAAATTCGTATCTGAACATGATCCGAACATCACAGCAGCAGGTGGGCATTCCGCAACTACCAGAGCCATCACCAGCGTTCCTGCAAATGAGATCGCATCCTGCAAAGACGGAGCGAAAGCCTTTACTGTGGATGGACAGGAATATGTATATGATAAGTATGAGATCAAAGGGATACAGAGAGTCCCGGTCAAAATCAGCGGGAATACATATGTTAGCAATTTGATTCTAAAAAAAGAAAACAAAACCTATATCGACAAACTTGATGACTTTAGGCTTGGTGGTCAGGATGGAAGCAACCGAGTTGTCGATGCGGCTACAGGCAACATAAAAGAGCTTTTAAGTACTGGCGAATACGGACCTGTAACCACAGGCAAGAGCACTAACGGAAGAAAAGTAGTAGTCGAAGATACAGTAAAAGATGCATCAGGGGCGGAGAGGATCACCACATTAAATTATAATCATGCTTTCGGTGAATATGTGACAGCAGAAGTCGGACTTAGAAACGAAGAAGAGACCACTATGACAACAGAAGAAATGCTTCTTTATGTTACAAAATTTACTTCAGCAACATATGAATATTTCGGTTCCGATGCTACATTAAAAACTCTTAAAGCGCGATATGGAACAATGGGCAGTACCGATACCTGGTGGTCTACTAATCATGGAGCAAGGATCGATGCTGGGTTCCAGTTTGATTCCTACAGACTTGGAAGCCCTGACGGTCAGACAAAGAACAAACAATTTGGTTACTGGAGGGTGACATTCCGATCTGCCGGGTATAAAGACGTAGTTTCGGAGTTCTATTTAGGACCTGAAGTGGGATATGACAAGGATGCTGTTTCCATGAAAAAAGGCAGCATACAAAACCTGAGTGCGACGATCAAGACTCCGAAAAGCGCAATCAAATCTCCGGCAAAATATTCTTCTTCTAATGACAAAGTAGTCAAGATCGATGAAGAGACAGGCACAGCAACTGCAATCGCTGCAGGTACAGCTACGATAACCTGCGATGTAAATGAAGGTGTGACAGGGGATTGGCATGAATCAGCATCGATCAAGGTCACAGTCACAGAGGACCCAAAACCAGTTCCTCCTCCGGTAAACAACGACAAGGTTCTTGGCGAAGATGCGGTTCCGCAAAAATCGGCTCCAAAGAGTTTCAAAGTAACTGCACAAAAGAAAAAGGCCAAGCTGACATGGAAGAAATCAGGAGGTATCACTAAGTATCAAGTAGCTTATAAGCAAAAGGGCAAGAAAAAATGGTCATATAAGACAGTTTCAGCGAAGAGCAAATCAGTGATTGTCAAGAAGCTCAAAGCAAAGAAAAAATATCAATTCAAAATAAGAAGCTACAAGATTACAAGCGGTAAGAAAGTTTATTCAAAGTGGTCAAAGACAAAAACCATTAAGATTAAATAGATATGAATATTTTTCGTAACTTATATAAAACCGGGATCAGTCATCTGATCCCGGGAATCATAGTGATGGCTATCGTTGCAATTGCAGTTCTATCGGCCAATGGGCAGCTGGAAAATGCCGGAGGATCGGAAGTTGTTGTTGCGGAGACCGATCCGGTTTCTATAGATAAGAACAAAAAAGATGTGGGAAACGAAGATAATCCCCCTGTTAAAGTCGGGGACATCGATCTTGCTAATTGCGCAGATGGTAAATATACAGGCAGAGGGCAAGGCTATGCCGGATATCTGGAAGTCGAAGTTACTGTCAAAGATCATAAGATGACCAAGATAAGGTTGATAAAGAATCAGGCAGATGATGCTCCATATTTAGCCAAGGCCAAGGCTGTTATCCCAAGAGTCGTAAAAGCTCAAAGTCTTGATGTAGACAGCATCAGCGGTGCGACATACAGCACTAACGGGATATTGGCAGCAATCGAAGATGCACTTCTTAAGTCAATGGGCAGGGGGTCCTCATACAAAGAGAGCAAGAAAAAAAAGAAGACACCTGTAGCATTTGATGATGGCGAATATAATGACGGTACTTTTATCGGAAGCGCCGGCGCATACAGAGGTAATATCGACGTTGCAGTGACCATAAAATTTGGAAAAATCACCACAATAGTGATAACCAAGACTCAGGATGATCAGGAATATCTTGCTGATGCTAAAGCTGTAATCCCCGCAATGATAAGGAAGCAAAGCCCTAATGTGGATACAGTGTCAGGTGCAACATATTCTTCAAAAGGGATAATCAACGCGACCAAAAAGGCTCTTAATAAAGCCAGGAAGGATCCGTCTAAGAAAGAAGATCCCGCCCCCGAAGAAAAGCCTGTAGCACCTCAAATCCCTGACCCGGGAAACAATGATGGTATAACTCCCCTTGATATAGAATATCTGGACGGTACATATTACGGAACCGGATTAGGCTACAATACATCGTTCAGGCTCAAGGTTGAGGTCGCTGTCTATCAGACAAAAATTCTCAGGATCGAATTGATCGAGCATCAGGATGACCTGGATTATATTCTGCCTGCAGCAAAGATACTATTCCCCAAAATAATCAAGCGACAGGGGATCAATGGGATAGATACAGTGTCCGAAGCAACGTACAGTTCATGGGGCATACTTGATGCTGTGGATGACGCTCTCAAAGATGCAGTCAAACCCTGATGATTCGAAGGTGGCTTTTTTCTTAAAAACGTTGACATTTCAACACGCGTTTGATAAGATAACACTTGCGTTAATTTTAGTATATAGAAAGTATTTTCTATAATGCCGAATACGATCGTAGTACGTATGGGACCGTTGCCGTCCGATCGAACCTTTCTAAGGATCATGGATGAACAACTGAAACATGCTGGCGATCCCAGTAGGTAAGGAGGTTTACATGAAAAGCTTTATAGCAAAACCTCAAGAGATGGAAAGAAAATGGTATGTCATCGATGCTGAAGGTCAAACTTTGGGCAGAATGGCGTCTGAAATAGCTTCCATTTTGAGAGGAAAGAAAAAGCCTATTTACACTCCTCACGTGGATACGGGTGATTATGTCATCGTTATCAACGCTGAGAAGGTAGAAGTTACAGGCAAAAAAAGAAAAGACAAAATTTATAAGAGACACTCAGGTTTCCCAGGCGGACTTAAGGAAGTAAATTTCGAAACCCTGCAGAATGCGAAGCCGGATGAGATCATCAGACATGCGGTAAAGGGCATGATGCCAAAGGGCAAACTGGGCAGGCAGATGTTCAAGAAGCTCAAGGTCTATGCAGGCGCAGAGCACGGACATGCAGCTCAGAAACCAGAAGTCTGGAATATGGAAGGGGGTAAATAACAATGGCAAAGAAAAAGCAGTATCCCGGTACGGGCAGAAGAAAATCATCTGTAGCCAGAGTGAGACTGATCCCCGGTAAAGGTGAAATAATCATCAACAAGAAATCCATCGACGATTACTTCGGAATGGAAATCGTAAAAAGAGAGGTCAAAAGACCTTTCGAGCTCACAGGCAATGAAGGGAAATTCGACGTCATCGCAACAGTACACGGCGGCGGATTCACCGGACAGGCGGGAGCTCTGCGTCACGGCATATCAAGAGCACTATGTGTCGTTGACGAAGAAGGAAACAGGCCTACACTTAAGGCAGCAGGATTCCTCACAAGAGATCCGAGAATGAAAGAAAGAAAGAAGTACGGTCTCAAAAAGGCCAGAAGAGCTTCCCAGTTCTCGAAACGATAATTACATACAAATCACAAAACCCCGAAAACCCAGCGTTTCCGGGGTTTTTTAATTGCTTTTTCTCCTGATCACTAATCCTGCTGTGTCCGCCATGCCTGCCACGAGGAGAAGTATGAAGTATATAAGCATATTGTATGAGTCCCCTGTTGGGGCGTTTGAACCGTTAGGATTTGTCGTCAATGGTGATTTTGAAGCGGGAGGCTTTGTCGTTAATGGCGGTTTTGGATCAATAGGTCCACCAGATGTTACAGGGTCAAGTTTTGCCTTACGGATAAATCCGCTTAAATGAGGTTTTCCTATTCCTGAATTCGAAAAACCGATGGCAGTCAAAGGATATTCTACATCCATCATAGGCAGAGAATTCGGCAAGATCTGCATTACCCGGTCTGCGTTGCCGTTTATTACCGTACAGCCGATATCGGTGGATTCTCCATTCAATGCGACAGGAGCAACTTTGTTGTTACCGGCAAAGGAGATGCTGCCGTTTGTTCCTTCATACTCGTAGTCAACTGCCAAGATTGAATTGTGATCGGCATCAGCATCGTTCTGCCGACTGAGGAAATAAGGATAAGTTTCATCCTGATCAATCCTCCATATTCCGGAAAAGTCCCAGCCCGTGAATGTGAGCTGCTTCATCATTTCTTCCGTGGTTTTTCCTGTGACATCATCTATCGTTCCATTGCTGATGATTTTGGATTGCCCCGCAATATCTCCGTCGTAAAAACAGTTGGTGAAATCATTGGTCGTAGCACTGGGATGGAAAGCACCGATAAAAGCTCCTCCGCTGTCACTGTCGGCACATTTGACAATTGCAGAAGAATAGCAGTTTGTCATATCGCTGGTCCAGAGGATCCCTGCAAATCCTCCTGTTTCCTGTTCCCCATCTACATAACATATATTGTAGCAGTTGGTTATGACAGGTTGTCCTGTAGTAGAATTACTATAGCTGAAACCTGTAAAACCACCAATACGTGTGTCTCCTTTAACATTGCCGACAGAAAAGCATTCTGTGACCGGACAGGAGATTCCACCTGCGAATCCGCCTATATTTCTTGTACCTTCCACATTTCCATTTGAGTAGCATGCAGTGATCGTGCCGTTCTCAGCCCATCCGGCAAATCCGCCTGCAGCATTTATATGGGCGCCTCCTTCTGCGGTGATAGTGCCGGAAGCGTAACATTCTGATATGATCCCCCTGGATGTCCCGATGAAGCCGCCTATTCTGTGATCCTGAGTACCGGCGTTTTGTAAATTACAAATGACATTGCCGGAAGCATGGCAGTTTTGTATGGTGGAGGAAGGTGTGACAGGAGTGACGCCGATAAATCCTCCTACTTGCCGTTCACAGGTCACGGTTCCCGACGCTGAACTGTCGGTAATAGTTCCTTCCTGATAGTCACCCACCAGCCCGCCTGCATATTGAGTGATCGCAGTCGTATCAACATCTGCTTGACATTCGGTAATATTGCCGTCGGCATAACCGGCCAGTCCGCCGCATGTATCGGTGTTGCTTCTGGCCTGTCCGCTGACTTGGCATGAAGTTACCGACATTTTGCTGAGTCTGCCGGCAACTCCTCCGACATTGTTCGCCCCGATAGCTGTTACATCTGTGACAGAACAGTTATCAATAGTTCCGCTGGCATAATCTCCGAAGCCTAAAAGTCCGCCCACTCTGCTTGCGGTTCCCTGGACTTCGGGTGATGTCCCATTTTTCTTTGAAACAGAAACGTTTTTTATATTGCCCGCATGTATATATCCTATGACTCCGCCTACCTGACTTATGCCGGACACTGTTACGCCGCTTGCCGTACAGTTCTCTACGGTTCCTGCCGCATAGTTGTAGTATCCTGCTATCCCGCCGACATTGGTTTCACCTGTAACAGCCATATCAAAACCGGGAAGATTGGATGTGGAACAATTTTTAACTATTCCGGTGTTATGCCCGCCGATCCCGCCTGTTGCATTTTTACCGATGACCTTAGTGCCTTCCACCGTGCAGTTCTCTATACTGCCGGTTCCACCCTGCTGGGTCCCGCTGATTCCCCCGGTTCCAAACAGATCTCTCGAAACTGACCCCGTAACGGTTGATTGTACGGTACCCGCACTGGTGACAAGACAGTTCTTTACCGCTGACAATCCACGTCCTTCTCCTATGATACCTCCAACTCCAGATGTACCTGAAACCGTTATGCCGGTGGCCGTGCAGCCATCAACAGAACCCGGGCTTCCACCTACGATTCCGCCGACTCTAAGGGCACCCATAACGGTGATATTCGCTACTTCGCAATTTGTGACAGCAGTAACAGTTTCTTGGTATCCTACTATCCCTCCTATGTTGTCCTGATAAGCGTTGTTTGTGTTTATTCCTATTATCGATATGTTTTGGACTTTGCAGTCAGATATCGTACCGCCGTTTTGTGAACCGACCAAGCCGCCTATCCGAGTAGAAAGCCCCTGTACGGATCCTGACCCTGATACTGTACAACCGGTGATCAGGCCCGTAGTCTGTGTGCCGGCCAAAGCACCTGCGTTTCTGCCGGCCCTTATGCCTCGGTTTTCTATTTCAATGTTTAAGTTTTTTATGGTGGCGTTAGCGCCCAAGGTGTTAAAAAGGCCCCGGTTGTCTGAAGTGTTGTTTATCCAGAACCCCGATATGATGTGATCTTTGCCGTCCAGCGTCCCCCGGAAACTGCTTATGGCGTTCCATCCTGAGGCAGGAAGGCTGCTCAGGGCTATGTCATCCCCCAATTCTACAAATTTGCCGTTGTAATTGTTGGCAGCTGTACAGCTGGTCCGAAAACTCTGCAAATCTGTTTGCGAAGAAATGATGAAAGGATCTGCCGCCGATCCATCAGCTGTCCCGGGGAAAGTATTGGCCATGATACCAATATCTGCCTGTGAATAATAAAAAGATGTGTGCGCGTAAAAGAACATAATTATTAGAATAGTGATCGCAAGTGTCGAAAAAAGATTTGTGGTTGTTTTCGGTCTCATTTTCCACTCTCCTGACAGTTTATAGGGCAATTGAGATGGTGTTTATTGGATTACCTACTTTTTTTCCACTTTCAATAAAATTTTCTGTCGGTCAATTTTACCATATTCTACTGTGTGTTAAAAGAAATTATTATTACATTTTCAAATCCCTAGGGGTATATATTTATTCTATCCAACTTCTTAATGATAAGGCCACCCAGCAATCCGATAAGACAGCCTGTCACAGCACCGGTAATAAGCAGCACGGGCAGGTAGTAGATCAGTTCTGCGGTGTCAAGCAGTATAGCGGCAACTCCGATCTGGGCGATGTTATGACCGACACCTCCGGCTATGCTGACACCCGTAATGCTGAACCGGTCTGTTTTTTTCAGAAGGATCATTACTGCTAAACTGAATAAGCCGCCGGCCAAGCTGTAGGCCAGACTGAACACATTTCCGAATAGCAGTGCCGAGAGCAGAATGCGGACAATAGATATAATTGCCGCATCTTTAGTTCCCATCTTATATAAGGCGATCATAGTGATTATGTTGGCAAGGCCGAGTTTCATGCCCGGAAGGAAGAACGGGATGGGGATAAAGGTTTCGATATAGCTGAAAATCATAGCAAGAGCTATCATCAGGGCATATAATGCGATTTTTTTTGTTCTGTTTTTTTTCATTCGATATTCTCTGTTGCAAAAACTTTGGTGTTATTGAGCGACTGTGTCATATTCCGGACTCTCACCGCCGCTGACTTTGATAACGACCTTGTGGGGCAGGCATACTATTGTTTCGCCAGTCTTGCTTATCTTTCGCTGATCCACGCATAGCTTATCCGGGCAGTCTGCAGAGGTAACAGATGCGTAGCCGTCTCTTATCGCCAGCACATTGTATCCGCCATAATCAAGTTTGATCTCCCTGTCTTTATCCAGTGGGTAGTGTTCAATGGCCTTTCCGTCTACAATGATCTCGACTTGAGCTCCGCCTTCTTTCATTGCGTTAACCGCAAAAAAGAGGATCGCACCCAGAAGAAGCAGTCCTGTCAGCAATAATATATCGTTTCTCCGTTTTTTCTTCGTATTTCCCATATCACCTTAGTTGTCTGAAACCGGGTCTGATGCATTCTTTAGGACATTTTACCATGCATTTTCCGCATTGGAAACATTCGCTGTATCTGCTGTTTTCTTCACCCAGGGTGATCGACGCAGGACATGTTCGGGTACATATGGTACAGCCGGGGATACATTCCTTCTTGCTTCTGTTATATGCGGTTAAAGGCAGTGTTGGAAGTAATGCGAATATAGCTCCCATGGGGCAAAGGAACATGCAGAAAAACCTTTCGATAAAGAGCATTCCGACTGCGATGATTCCCAGCAAAATCCCTGCATATATCTTTCCGCTAAGGTGAAAATTCCCGGAACGGAAAGAGGCAAATATTTCCCATGGGTCGGCTTGACCGACAAATGTATAAGTACCGGTCAGTATAAGAATGATAATACCCATAAGAATAAAATATTTTAAATAGAGCATTTTTGAAATGATTTTGTCCGGCAGTTTGAAGATCTTACCCCTGAGTTTTTTTTGGACGAATGAGGAGCAAGCATACAGCCAGTCTCCCAGACTTCCGAAGGCACATGCATATCCGCAGAAAATGCGTCCGAAGATGATCGTGCATAAAAGCAGCACAATCAGTGTTGCAAGAAACAGATTCCAACTGATCATTTCTGTTTTGTGTAGTTGCTCCGCAAGATATTTGATGCCGGCGAATGCGGTAGCGAAAAGTGCCGGCAGGAATATGAAGAATGCCAGCTGAATGACGAATCTGATCAAACTAAATCTTTTCTTCATTATTTCTTTGCCTGATCGAGGGCGTCTTTAGCCCCGTTTATTATGCCGTTTGATGTGTAAGTGGCCCCGGAAACAGTGTCGACATCTGCACTTTGGGAAGCGGCAATTTCATCGAGAATAACTAAGCACATATTGTAATATGCCGCATCTTCACGGGGTGCGGATGTTATTTCGATCCCGGCTATACATCCGCCGCTTATTACTATCTGAGTAGTGACCGGACCACCGTAACCTTGCGCGGTCCCGCTGTATGTGCCGTCCTTAAATTTCAGGTCAGTTTTTGGATTTTGTGAAACGGCTTTGTCTGAAGCCGTCGTCCCCGCCATTTGCTCCATCTTGGTATTTGCTTCTACCAGTTCACCGTTCAGCTTCATCATTTG
Source organism: Anaerovoracaceae bacterium (assembly GCA_031553035.1). Classification (GTDB taxonomy): domain Bacteria; phylum Bacillota; class Clostridia; order Peptostreptococcales; family Anaerovoracaceae; genus JAVBLY01. Next base: position 306,703 of record JAVBLY010000003.1, read on the forward strand.
ATTATAATAAAAAAGTGCGGCTACTATTACTATGCAGCTAATCAATTTCAGTGCAAAATTTCTTTTTATCATGGCCTTTCCCTTAATTCATATCCATCTGCTGTTAACGTAAATTTATTCCTTATGCCGTCGGTAATATAAACATTTTTATTTTTGTCTACGAATATGGCTTCAGCGTCATAGTTTTTCAGTAATTCCACAGCTTTATCTTTTCCCAGGACGAAGCAGGCTGTCGAGAGGCTGTCGCTTTCCGCACCATTATTTGTGATCACCGTAACCGACATCAATCCACTGTCGGCAGGGTATCCCGTTGACGGATCCAGAATATGATGATATCTCTGCCCGTTTTTTTCAAAATATTTTTCATAATCTCCTGAGGTGGAAATGTGGTTGGTCCCCTCAATTTCCATATATCCCAGATAATCGTCTGATCTGGGATCAAGGACAGCGACCTTCCATGGATCGTTTTTCCCTTTTGACCCGTAGGTCAGGATGCTGCTGCCTCCTATATTTATGAGTGCTCCCGTTACACTGCTTTTTGTGTTCAAATATTTTTCGATCTCATCGCAGCCAATACCTTTGCCAATGGCTCCAAGATCGATGCTTGTATCTTCTCTCAGTTCAACTTTATTGCCATGGATATTGATATTCTTATAATCAATATTCTTAAGAATGTTCTTGATATCTTCGTCCGGGGGTACGGCATTTTTTCCATTATCAAAATCCCACAACCGGGAAAGCATTCCAATAGTGGGATCGAATGCCCCGTCACTTTTTTTCGCTATGGATAATGCATATGTTATATATTTATGCGTTTCATCCGAAATATTAATAAAGTCATCATTTTGAGAATTATCATTGATCTTTGCGATTTCTGAATCTTCGGCGCGCCAGGATATCCATTTGTTTTCCGTTTCAGTCAGAAGGTTGATTATCCGGGGCGCTATATCGACATCTTCAGAGTAGATGGTCTGATTCACTACGGTACCCATGGCAAAGCCGGTATCCTTATAGGATGCCATAGCTATAGTATCGCTATTTGCATCTGCGCTGCATCCTGCCAGTAATAATATGTACAGGATACATAATGGCACAGTTAAGGACATTGTTATTATTTTATATACATTCTTTTGGATATGTGCTGAAATATTATACCTCATTGTTTTCTTTTATATTAGTATATGGTCTTTTATCCTATATGTTAAAGCGTCTGTGTTGAAGAAGTGGGGTTGGCTGCAACATAAATGGTTAGCATATGCTAACCATTTAATTACAATTTAACACTACTTAGAGCGTATTGTCAATATTATTTTTTCTTCCAGCGTGCGTAAACAGTAAAACTACTTGATTTAGTAACCGTTGAATTTTTAGTGATTTTCTTGCCGCCTTTTTTCTTGGTGAACCAGCCTTTGAAGGAATAACCGGATCTGGTGGGTTTGGGCAGCGTTCCGTATTTTCGCCCCCTCTTTATAGTCTTGGCATATTTTTTAACGATGCCTTTGTTGGCATTGAATCTGACGACTTTCTTTTTGGTCCAGCGAGCATAGAGAGTTCGATCTCCGGTTCTCTTGTATTTCATTCCTTTATAGTACTGAGAACCTCCGGATTTCTTTGTATACCATCCAAGGAAGTTATATCTGCTTCTCTTTTTGGGAGTCTTGAGCGTGCCGACAGGCTGGTAGTAAGAAACTGTTTTGGAAGATACTTTGACTTTTCCGCCGTTGCCTTTGAACTTCAATTTGTATTTATTGGGTGACCAGCCGGGAGTCAGGGTCAAGTCACCCCTATAATTATAAGGGATCGATGTACGCTTGATTCCGTTCTGATCCACCCAGTGACTTAAGTAATAGCCTGATTTGGATATGTTGTTCTTTGTTGGCAGGGGAGTTGACTGCCCATAAGTATGTATTGTATTGATCGTTCCCGATAACTTCTGGCTGCCAGGTTCATATGCCAGCTTGAATGAATCTGCTATAGAATTGCCAGATTTAACTATTCTTGCCATCTCACCAATATTGATTATCCCATAACCGGAATGGATATTAGGAGAAGTTCTATTACTGGAAGTATTTTTGATAAGTGTCAGGAATTTGTTCCGGGTAATGCCGGGGAATCCGTCCTGATCGAGAAGAGCTACTGCTCCTGCAACTATGGGTGAAGAATAGGATGTTCCGCAATTATAAGCCGAAGGTGCAGTCAGACCTGAATAACCTGATCTTGCAAAACTGGACAGGTACTCACCCGGTGCAACTACAGCCACACTGGAATTTTTTGTGGAAAAGTCGGAAACCCCGCCGGCAGTATTTACTGATCCCACACCGATCACATCAGGATAGTTGGCGGGGTAGCTATATGGTGAGCCTTTTTCCCCGTCATTTCCAGCTGCCGCTATTACGATGGAGCCTTTACCCGTAAGAGTTTTAATATAATTACGTTCACTTACTGAATAATCCGGTCCGCCGAAACTCATATTTATTACATCGGGATTTAATCCGCTTTTGTAGATAAGATGGTCCATAGCAACGATAAAGTCAGCGACGCTTCCATACCCGTTGTCACCAATGATCTTGTATGAATTCATTGAGGATGCATAGGATACTCCTTTTATGGCCGGGCTGCTGGCGATGATAAGTCCCGAAACAAAAGAGCCATGCCCCAGGCCATCGCGGACATCTAGAGTAAATGCACCTCTATTATTATATGAATTCACGAAATTATATGTTTTTCTGATACTGCTTTGAGACAGATGAGTGTTGGAAATATTGAGACCGCTGTCGAAGACAACTATTTCAGAGCCTTTTCCTGAAAATCCCAGATCCCAGGCACTTGGCAATTTGATCAGATTGTACTGTGAGGAATTGGCGCCGTTATATGCAAAAGTGGTAATAGGCTCAGAAAGGGCTGAACTTCCTTCATTCACAGGATATCTGAGATAATTAGGCTCGATATATTCAACGTATTCAGGGTCGATAAAACCCATAGAATCAGCAGGTTCGTCAACGACTACATATTCATTTTCTGATGTTGATTCGTACTCGCGTACAGTATCTTCGTCTACTTTGCCTTCTTTTCCGTCCTCGATCTTGACAATGTAGCCGTCATATTTAGCCCCGGAATCAGGAACGAGTGTCAGGTCTTCCACTTGCTGTAATTCTGAATTTGGTTGATTAATTGTGTCTGCCGATACAGAGTTTGTTTCGTGTGAGATGAAAACAGATGTAAATATCAGTGAAATTACGAGTATCACAGATATGGATCGTATAGTTTTAAGTTTATTCATTTTTTCTGTTGTATTATTTGACATCATCGCTTAATTTTTTCACATCCAGTGTTTCGTATTCCGATAAAAACTCCAGTAGTTTCCTCCCCATGGCTTTAACACCGCCAATGTTTTCGGCTTCTATATTAAGCGGCATGATAGGATCGTGAAGGGATTTTCGCAGCAGCGCCCAGCCATTACCGTATTTTCCGGAAAAATCTATTCGCACTCCTTCATAGTTAGGTTCCGTCAAATCGAGACCTTCCTGATCGGGTACCCAGTTAATCAGATCGCTCAGGATCTTGTCTCCATAAGGGCCATAGGCTTCGGAATTCAAGCGCAGTCTGTATTCTACTGCTTCTGCCGGCATTTTGAGATCTGAAAGCAACTCTTCGATGCCTTTGCCTTCAGATTTGAGAAACGCTGCTTTAATTACTATCTTGGTTGCAAGATAGGCTCCGTCGTCCAGAAATACATTTTCCTTAAATGCTGCATGGCCCGAAGTTTCAATAGCGAGCTGTGAATCGACTCCTTCTTCGTTCAGTCTTTTCGCCTCGTTGATAACATTTTTATAGCCTCTTTTGAATCTATGATGCTTTAACCCAAGGGTTATTGTCAGAAATTCAGTCAGTCCGGTACTTGTGATACTGTCAGTAACTACGGTAGTTCCCGGATATTTTTCGGCGATAAGTGCCGCTGCCAGAGCAATTATGGAATTTCTGCTTATATCAACTCCCTTACTGTCTACAGCAGAGGATCTGTCTACATCGGTGTCGAATATTAGACCAAGATCTGAGTTATTTTTTGAAGCAGCTTTTTTTATGGACGCCATAGCCTCCTTATTTTCCGGATTCGGTTCATGATTGGGGAATTCACCATCCGGATCGAGATACTGACTTCCGCTTATATCTGCACCTAAAGGAGCCAAAACATCATTGGCATAAAAACCACCGGAGCCGTTTCCGGCATCAACGACTATATGAAGGCCCTTGAGAGGTTTTTCACTATCGGGACTAAGCACCGTGCCGACTTCTTTCTTGATCATATCTCTAAGAAAAGCAGAATAGCTTTTCATGAGATCCTCTACTAAGATGATTCCTGTATCACGGTGGGGTACTATTTCATCATCATCAATTTTGCGGGTGCGGTAAAGCCCCTGGGCTACACTCAGCAGCTCCTTGATATTTGACTTTTCAAAACTGCCGTTTTTAGTAAAAAATTTGAATCCGTTTCTATTCTTTGGCAGGTGGCTTGCGGTAATCATTATTGCTCCATCGCAATCGAACTCAGGAAAAATTGTAGACATGAACATAGCAGGCGTGCTGGCCATCCCCACATCAAGCACGCGGACACCGAGACTTCTGAACCTCATTTCCATAATGGTTTTGATTTCGGGGCCTGAAAGTCTGGAATCATGTCCCATAGCAATAGCCAGTTCATCAGCGTTTTTTTTCGTCACATTGCACATCCAGACAGTGAAGGCACTTGCGATACTTCTGATGATGTCTGGGGTAAGATTGACATCCTCACCCGGGACTCCGGGCATTGCAACACCTCTTATATCGCTGCCGTTTTGCAGCTCTGAAAAGCTCTGTTTCTCCAAAATGATCCTCCTGTTATGTGAGGCGATGAGATTCGAGTTCCCTACGCCTTACTTTTACTGTTAGGATAATTTTACCATGTTTCACTTTGTCTTAAAAGTTAATAATTGTTACATTGGTGTTGAAATTCCTTTGTTTTTAATGTAATATAGAAGCATTAGCACTCTCGCTAATAGAGTGCTAATGAATAAAAACTAAAGGAGATATAAAAATGGCAAAAAAACAATTCAAGGCGGAGTCCAAGAGACTGCTTGATCTGATGATCAATTCTATTTACACCCACAAGGAGATTTTCCTTCGAGAGCTGATTTCAAATGCAAGCGATGCAATTGACAAGCTCTATTACAAGAGCCTGACGGAGAAGATAAGCGGTATCTCACGAGATGATTTTTACATAAAGATCGCAGTGAACAGTGATGATCGCACTCTTACCATAAGTGACAACGGAATGGGAATGACCAGGGAAGAGCTGGAAAGCAATCTTGGGACCATCGCAAAGTCCGGCTCCCTCATATTCAAAAAAGAGGGGGATGAGAAGGCCGACGCTGAAAAAGCGAAGAAGGCTGACAAAAACGCAAATGAAGAAATAGATATAATCGGACAGTTCGGAGTCGGTTTTTATTCGGCATTCATGGTAAGCAGTGATATCAAAGTTATAAGTAGAGCCTACGGTGCCGATAGTGCATATGAGTGGGAGTCAAAAGGTGCCGACGGATACACCATCAAAGAGACAGACAAAGCTGATGTGGGCACGGAAATAATCCTTACTATCAAGGAAGACACTGACGACGATAAGTACGGTCAGTATCTTGATCAGTTTACAATTAAGTCCCTGATCAAGAGATATTCCGACTACATCAGATATCCCATCAATATGGATGTTGAAAAAACTCGCACCAAGGAGGCTGCCGAAAGCGAAGATCCGGAGACCGAAACATTCATCGAAGAAGAGACCTTAAACAGCATGGTTCCTCTGTGGAAGAGAAGCAAAAGCGAGCTTAAGGACGAAGAATACAACAATTTTTATAAGGAAAAATTCGGCGAGTTCGACGACCCACTGAAGATCATCCACTCTAATATAGAAGGTGTCGTCAGTTACGATGCACTTCTTTTCATACCGGGAAGAGCGCCGTTCAATTACTATACCAAGGATTACGAGAAAGGGCTTCAGCTTTATTCAAGCGGCGTCATGATAATGGAAAAATGCCCGGATCTTCTACCCGACTATTTCGGCTTTGTAAAAGGTCTCGTGGACTCTCAGGATCTTTCACTTAATATTTCAAGAGAGATGCTCCAGCACGACCGTCAACTGAAAGGTATCGCCCAGAGAATAGAGAAAAAAATCAGCAGTGAACTTAAGAATATGCTTGAAAAAGACCGTGAGAAATATGAGACTTTCTATGATAATTTTGGGCTTCAGCTCAAATTCGGAGTCTATGATAATTTCGGAATGAATAAAGAAAAGCTACAGGACTTCCTGCTTTTCTATTCATCTTCTGAGGAGAAACTGGTGACACTTGCCGAGTATGTAGGCAGAATGAAGACCGATCAGGAATTCATTTATTATGCCAAGGGCGAATCCATTGAAAAGATCAAGAAGATGCCCCAGACAGAGCTGCTCAAGGACAAAGGCTACGAGATCCTCTACTGCACCGACGATGTAGACGAATTCGCCTTCAAGGTCCTCATGATGTACAAAGAGAAGGCATTCAAATCTGTCTCTGAGGGTGACCTTGGCATCGAAGAGACGGAAGAAGAAAAGAAGGCAATGGAAGAAAAGTCCGCAAAGGACAAAAGTCTTCTGGAAGATATGAAGAAAGCCCTGGAGGGCAAGGTAAAGGACGTTACACTTAGCCAGAGACTGAAGGACCATCCAGTCTGCATAGTCAGCGGCGGAGAAGTATCTCTAGAGATGGAAAAAGTCCTGAATGCCATGCCGACAGATGAAAAGGTGAGTGCAGAAAAGATCCTTGAAATCAATGCAAATCATCCGATCCTGAAGGCTCTCGAAAGTATACACAATACAGACGCAGGATCCATAGACAAGTACGCATCCATATTGTATAATCAGGCTCTACTCATGGAAGGTCTGCCTATCGAAGATCCGGTGGAATTTTCCAATGCAGTATGCGAACTTATTGAAAAAAAGGGATAAACACATCCCGGAGGAAATAAAATGTCCGACGACAAAGAAAAAAAAGACAAATTGGATGGTTATAACATATTCAGCGACATGAACAATTACGTCATGGACAAGAATGATAAAGAAGCCATGTACACTGGGCTTGTTGATATCGAAAATGATCCCAGCATCGATCTGGACATGTCAGAGTTTTCTTCTAATGCTTCGGATGAATCCAGTGAAGATCCGGCAAGTGAAACTCCGATAAAGAGAGAGACCATGGGTATCCCGTCCGGAATGCCGCAGGCGTCCATGGGCGGTTTTGACCCTTATGCAGGCGGAGGCGCCAGTATGGACGATCCATATGCGGGAGCTGGTGGATTTGATCTGCCATACGATGCAGAAGGCGGACATACCAAGGAAGAAGCCGACGCAGAATACATCAAACTTTTTAAGGAACTTCATGGCGGGCCTGAGGACCTGGGTGAAGAGACCGCTCATATAGGAAAGAAGCCTCATGTATTTGTAGTGGGACATGTCAATCCCGACACTGATACTATAGCTGCTGCTATGGCTTATGCAAACCTTAAAAATCAAATCGATGATTCGGCTCATTACGTTCCTATGAGAGCCGGAAAGATCAATGAAGAAACTCAGTTCGTACTTGAAAACGCAGGGCTCGATGCACCGGAATATATGACCAGCGCCGGCACTCAGATCATGGATATAGATATACGAGAACTTCCCGGAGTTTCGAGTAGCATAACCCTTAAGTGGGCTTGGGAACTTCTTAAAGAACGGGGAATCGTTACGCTGCCCATAACAGAAAAAACTGATGGTGATAATGAAAGTCTCAAGGGGCTCATCACAGTTCAGGATATCGGTAATATTTACATGGATGCTACTGATCCGGAACTTATATCACATGCAAAGACCCCATATAAAAATATTCGGGAAGCAATCGAAGGCGAATTGGTCGTAGATAACAGCAAGCATCTTGCAGAGGCAGGAAAAGTTGTGGTCGGATCAGGTGACTTTGAAATGATCTCTGATTATGTAAGCAAGGGGGACATGGTAGTAGTTTCCAACAGATCTGAATCCCACAGAGCTGCTATCGAAGCAGGTGCAAGTCTTATTATCGTTACCATGGGTGCTTCCATAAATGAAGAAATCGCTGAGCTTGCCAGGGCAAACGACTGTGCAGTCATCAGTACAAAACACGATTCCTACATGGCAGCAAGGCTGATGAATCAGAGCATTCCTGTCAGCTATGCCATGGTCAGTGACAATATAGCAACATTCAGCATGGATGATTATCTTGAAAACGTCAAAAAAATCATGGCAAAGCAGAAACACCGTGACTTCCCCGTACTGGACGAAGACGGCTATTACGTTGGTATGATCTCACGAAGATTTCTGGTGGATACCAGAAAGAAAAAAGTCATTCTGGTGGATCACAACGAAAAATCTCAGGCAATCGAAGATATCGGTGAAGCCGAGATCCTTGAGATAATAGATCACCACAGACTGAGCAGTGTTGAGACAATCGAGCCGGTATTTTTCAGAAACGAGCCGGTTGGGTCAACTTCCACCATAATATATGAGATGTACAAGGAACACGGGATCATGGTAGACAAGGGTCATGCTCACATGATGTGTGCCGGCATCCTGTCGGACACTCTGATGTTCAAGTCTCCTACCACATCCCGGAAGGACAAGATGGCAGCCATCGAACTAGCCAATATAGCCGGGGTCGACATGAGCGATTTTTCTGCCTCAATGTTCAGAGCCGGAAGTGATGTGGGAGACAAAGATCCGCAGGAACTGATCGGCCAGGACTTCAAGAAATTTACCATCGATGGAACTGATATCGGTATCAGCCAGTTCAATTCGATGGAAGAAAACGAGCTTTTGGATATCAAGGGCAAAGTCATAGATCTTCTGGAAGATGAGCGGACAGGTCGAAATCTGGATATGTTTTTCTTCATGCTCACGGATATCGTGGCAGGAAAAACGGAGCTCCTGTTTGCAGGAAGAGACGCAAAAGATATTCTGGAAGAAGCTTTTGAAGTAGCGGTAGACAGCGATACGCTTACAATTGAAGGATTGATTTCAAGAAAGAAACAAATGGTTCCCGAGCTTATCGGGGCTATGCAGCAATAGATTATAGTTTAATGGGGGGATTCGCCCCCTATAGAAAGAGGTAAGTGTGAATAATTAATTCACACGCCGCCGGAGGCATATAATTGTTTTTCACTCCATATAGTGAATCTCGATTATTCACAAGTGATTTGTTTCTGCAAGAGGCAATTCATTTGCCTCGATAGCAGAAATGGAGTGAAAAA
>JAVBLY010000006.1:0-555060 GCA_031553035.1 Anaerovoracaceae bacterium
AAAAAATATAAATGAATAATTTTAGAGCAGCATAAAAAAATAAACCTGTTGGAAAACGACCTCAGCGAAAACGCCGCCGATAGCCTGGATTATTACACCCTGTGGATGCACCAGATCAAGACCCCTATCGCTGCCATGAATCTGATGCTAGGTGAAGGCCAAACCCCCATTAAAAACGAACTGTTCAAAATAGAGCAGTATGTAGAAATGGCGCTGACCTACCTGCGGCTGAACTCCCCTGAAACCGATTATGTTTTTGCCGAAGCGAAGGTAGATGACATAATTAAAAAAGCCCTGCGCAAGTACGCCAACCTGTTTATCATGAAAAAGATATCCCTCACCTACGAACCCACGCAAGAATGCGCCTTAACCGATGAAAAATGGCTCCAATTCGTTATTGAGCAATTGCTCTCCAATGCCATAAAATATACCAAGGAAGGCGGACGGATCACCATTGCCTGCGAAGAAGGGTTACTTTCAGTTTCGGATACAGGCATCGGCATCGCAAAGGAAGATCTGCCTCGGGTATTCGATAAGGGGTACACCGGCTTCAATGGCCGATCCCACGAAAAATCCACAGGTATTGGGCTATATTTAGTGAAAAAGGCCACGGAAAAATTGGGAAACCCGATCGCCATCGAATCGGCGATCGGCATAGGAACCACCGTTATTTTAAACTTAAAGCGAGACAATCTTACAAGAATGTAAGGTTAATGTCACCTCAATCAATGGCAGCGACCTCATTTTAACGTTAGAATAACCTTGTAAAACGAAAAAGGAGGCGCACCATGCCACTATTAGAAGTGATCAACCTTAAAAAGACGTACACCACCCGTTTAGGCGGCAACCAGGTAACCGCCCTTAAAAACACTTCCTTTTCTGCGGAAGAAGGGGAATACGTGGCCATCATGGGTGAATCCGGCTCCGGCAAGACCACCCTTTTAAACCTGTTGGCCGCATTGGACAAGCCCACTCTAGGGCAAGTGAAGCTGGACGGACGGCCCATGACGGACTTAAGCGAAAAAGAAATCTCCGCCTTCCGCCGAGACAAGTTAGGCTTCGTGTTCCAGGATTTCAACCTGCTGGATACATTCACCATCAAGGACAATATACTGCTGCCGCTTGTCCTTGCAAAAAAAGAATACAAGGCAATGTATCACTTTGCTATGCCAATAGTCGAAAAATTGAAAATAGAAGATATACTTGAAAAATATCCGTATGAAGTATCAGGAGGACAGAAGCAGAGAGCGGCAGTTGCCAGAGCTCTGATAACAAATCCCCAGCTTATACTGGCCGATGAGCCTACCGGTTCACTTGATTCGAGATCAGCCGACGACCTTCTGAATCTTTTTGAGAAGATCAACAGCGAAGGACAGACTCTGCTGATGGTGACCCACAGTGTGAAGGCCGCCTGTCATGCAGGCAGGGTTCTTTTCTTAAGCGACGGGGAAGTTTTCCATCAGATTTATAAAGGTTCGTCAAGTGACGAAGAGATGTATCAGAAGATTTCGGATACACTGACAATGCTCCAGACAGGGGGCGCCCAAAATGAATAAACACTTTTACACAAAGCTGGCGGCAAGTAACCTTAGGAAAAATTCGAGGACTTACCTGCCTTATATCTTGTCGAGTATTTTTACCGTGGCCATGTTTTATATCATGTTCATGATCTCAGAGACCACGTTTTTCGGCCACGAGTCTCTGGGTCAAATGCTGATGCTGGGGGATATCATAATAGCTGTCTTTGCGGTGATCTTTCTGTTCTACACACACAGTTTCCTTATAAAACGAAGAAAAATGGAATTCGGGCTGTACAATGTACTGGGTATGAACAAGCGGCATATCGCAAAGGTGATTTCACTGGAAACTCTGTATACGTCTCTGATCAGTTTGATTATCGGTCTTGGATTCGGCATACTGTTGTCCAGGCTCATGTATCTGATACTGGAAAGCCTGATCAATTATAAACTGCAGGATACGGTCGCATTATCGCCGGAATCGATAGCCGCCACATTGATGTTGTTCGTTATTATCTTTGCGCTTACACTGTTCAATTCACTCAGACTGATACATCTTTCAAAGCCCATAGAGCTGTTAAAGGGCGGGCAAAAAGGTGAACGGGAACCGAAGGTCAAAGTAGCATTGACCGTTATCGGCATCCTTGCACTTGCAGGAGGGTATTGTATCGCAATAATGATAGAGGAGCCTCTGGATGCTCTGCTGTTTTTCTTTGTGGCTGTGATCCTGGTCATAATCGGTACATATTGTCTGTTTACATCGGTAAGCATATTTGTCCTTAAAATGCTCAGGAAGAACAAGGCTTATTATTATAAGACAAGCCATTTTATTTCGGTATCAGGTATGATATACAGGATGAAACAAAATGCTGTTGGTCTGGCCAACATATGTATACTATCGACCATCGTTCTGGTCACGATCTCCACGACGGTGTGCCTTTATTCCGGTGCCAATGACATCGCTGACAAGAGATTCCCCACAGATATATCTGTAAGTACAGGATATTCTCAAGAGGGCGAGGAAGCTATTGATGATGCCATCCAAAAGACGGTTGAAGAGTCGGAACACGACATATCAAATGAAGAAAAACTGAGATATTATTCCCATGTTGCAGACGGAAAAAAAGATTCATTCGATTACGCAATGTACGGTTCCGGAGATGTGGTATACCCTCAGCATTTGATTGCAGTCATTCCTGTCAGTGACTTCAATATGATAACAAATGAAAAAATTTCATTAAAAGACGGTGAGTCGATCGTACTTACCAACAGGGATCCGTTTAAAAAAGATACGATAACTGTGGAAGATATGACGTTTGCGGTAAAGCAGTATAAATATTCAGATGAAGACACCGTGGAAAAAATAATGAGTAATTTTATGGGAGGCGAAACCATGTCAACAATATTGATAGTCGTTGATAATATGGATACTGTAAAGAAATTTGATATCAAAACCAGCTATGACGATGAAGAATACAATCCGGTAAGGCTGCAATACGGGTTTGATATAGATACCTCTCCTAAAGAAGAGATACATTTTACCGATGAGCTTGTCCCTGCATTGAAAGATGCAGCTTCGGAAGATGTCAGCATTGAGAGCAGGGCGGCTAATATCCAGGATTTTTACAATACATTCGGCGGATTACTGTTCCTCGGCATGTATCTGGGACTGCTGTTCCTGATGGCTACCGTGCTGATAATATATTATAAGCAGCTTTCAGAAGGGTACGAGGATCAGGAAAGGTTCAGGATCATGCAGAATGTAGGATTGACAAGAAAAGAAGTAAGGAAAGCTATCAGATCCCAGGTGCTGACTATGTTTTTCCTTCCTCTGCTTGTAGCATGTATCCACATAAGTTTTGCATTCCCCATGATATCGAAAATGCTGCTGCTGTTTGGAATGAACAATACTTCACTATTTATGATATGCACTCTGGCGTGTGCGGCCGTGTTTGCGGCCTTCTACACACTGATATATTCGCTGACATCCAGGATGTATTACCGGATAGTCGAAGGGAATTAGGATGTTATCACACATACAAATTCTTCTTAGGAGATACTAGCAAGAATGGATATGACGAAAACCGAGGCCTACTCGGTTTTCATCTGTTTTGAATGTGTGCATAGTAACGATACAAAGGTATAGTAGCTTCCCCTATGACGTACTGATTTTGATGTTGATGTTCCTGTTGAGGAAATAATTTATAATGGTTACGCCGACTGACACCGCCAGTGAGGCTAATATACCAATCACATTCTCGTTGTTGACATAAAATGATGACATTCCCCAGCCCATATCCAAAAATCCGCTGCTCATCAGATTTCCGGTGATGTTATACAGTATGATGGCGAAGACGACGGAAATCAGGCCTTTTATCACGCCGTATCCATAGAACGTCATGCCTATCATGCTGCCAAGCACATAGCATCCGTAAAATGCCAAAATCGAAGAAATCCATATGGGCAGGAACTGTAAAGCCCCAGGGTAATTTTCATAGAACGGTGGGAAAGTCTGAAGCGGATGAATGAAATCTTCGATCAGAATTGTGATTATTGCTATAAGAGAGAATAGCAAGACTAATACTATAGCAGCCAGAGTCATCCCCTTAAAATAATCTTTTCTTGAAACACCCTGAAAGAGAAATTCAGATGTGAATGTTGAATATGTTGATATCCCCAATACCAATAAAAATATTGAGCCTGCGGATACAAAACTGATAGCTATTGTAGAGATCATACCGGATGTTCCTTCAGCTGCCATTATTGTAAACATGATCCCAAGCAGTATCATGATCACTGCAAATATAGCCAGAAACCATACAGTTATGCGCATATTACCTCTAAGCTGATATTTAAAAACTGATTTCACTTTGTTGTTAAGCATTCCTTCCACCGCCTTTCTCTGTCAGGTAAATAAATATATCCTGAAGTGACGGCTTTTCGATATCCAGACCTTTGTTCCTGAAAGCTGCCATCTCCTTTTCAGTGAACTCACCATATATTACCAGTGATCTGGTTTTGCCCAGGATCTGTGAATTTATCACTTCATATTCTTTTTCAAGTTCGTGGATGACGTATACATCACCAACAACGGTGATAGCTCTTGTTTTGACATTTTCTGCCGAATCCTGAAGTACCACTTTGCCTTTATCCAGGATAATGATGTCCTCAAACAGGGATTCGACTTCCTGGATGTAGTGAGTGGAGATAATGATAGTTCGGGGTTGTTCCATATAGTCATCCAGCAGTTCTTTATAAAACAGTTTCCTGTTTGCGGCATCCATCCCCAGATATGTTTCATCGAATATTGTTATTGGGGCGCGAGCCGCCATTCCGCAGATCACATTGAGGGAAGACTTCATTCCCTGAGACAGTCGGCGAACTTTCTTTCCTGGCTCAAGACCGAACATATCGATCAGTTTCAGAGCATATTCCATATCGAATTCGGGTCTGAATTCGCTGCAGAACCTGAGAGTTGCTTCTACTGTGCTGCTGTCAAATAAAATCTGGTTTGACCAGACCATGAATACCTTTTCCATCAAGGCCGGGTCTTCAAACGGATTTGAGCCGCCTATGGTTATGGTGCCTTCCGCAGGTTTTCGAAATGAAGCCAGAAGAGAGAGCATACTGGTTTTTCCGGCACCGTTCCTGCCCAGAAGTCCGTTAATTTTATTTTCTTCTATGTCGATATCTATGCCGTCAAGGGCAACAGTATCTTTATATTTAAGTGTCACATTTCGATATTCTATCTTAGGCATCCTGATCATCTCCCTTCCAGGTCTTCTCTATCAGCTTTATCAGTGAATCCTTCTCCATGTTCAGTTGTTTTGCTTTATGTATCATGGTTTCCACATATTCCTCGGCAAAGCTGTCTTTGTATCTTTCTTTGAGCAGCTCCTGAGCATTTTCAGTAACAAACATTCCAATTCCTCGTTTCTTATATATCAGCCCTTCATCCAGAAGCAGGTTGACACCTTTCAGCACAGTGACAGGATTTATATTGTAAAAGCTGACAAGCTCATTGGTTGACGGAATCCGGTCGTCACCAATCAGCGTCCCGGTGAGGATGTCATCCTCTATGGTTTCTTTTATCTGGAGAAAAATAGGTTTTTCGTTGTCCAGAGTCTTTTTCACTTCACAGCCTCCTTCTGCAATCCACCCAATGAGTACACGAGTTGTTTGGTGGATTCGTGTGCAAGGTTTTCCAAAATCTTCCTCGAAGAGGTTCTTGTGCCCCTTGTGGATATGATTTTGTGAAACACACTGCTCTATTAGTAATATACATAACTATAACACTATAGGTCTAAATTGTCAACAACAATATAATTGTGGCAGCAAAAAATAAATAGTTAATTGAAAAAAACAGATCATAAGTATAAATAATAATAAATAATACGAAAATAAGTCTATAAATAGTCGATAATTACATTTTACTTGGAAGTAAATGGAAGGTAAACTCAATGGATAAATATACAATCGATAAATAGTCGAAAATATTGAAATAGTCAAATTTAATATAACAAATAGTTTGTAAAAGTTAACAATCTGTATATAATAAAAATATACTTGGGAAAGCAAGTATTATATGACATTTGGCGTCTATATTAGTAACAAGGCAAAAGGGGGCGGGGTAGTTAGAAAATGGAATGAAGAATAGTCTATTAAGATGTAGTAAGGAGAAGTGAAATGGAAAACAAACTAATTACAACCCCCCAAAAGAATAAGCTTAAGCTTCTAAGTCTTTTGCTTATAATCGCATTGTGCGTCACAATGCTGCCGCTGGCATCTTTTGCCGGATCAAGTACTGACGTATCAGGCAAAGTAGAGATCACCGGCGTTACTATCAAAAAAAATGATGTCGATTACATTGTTAATGATGAAATCGTCGGCGATGGTTCACTAAGAGAAAGTGACAGAGTCGACATTCGCGTTGAATTTATCATCGATGAAACCAATGTCAAACTTATTGAGTCAAACAATTACTTTAAAGTTAAAATGCCCAGCATTTTTCAGTTCACAAATTATTTTGATTCGATGGAACTAAAAGTAAAAATTGATGGCCGCGACGAAGTAGTCGGTACCTATTCATTTGGTAAGGAAAGTGACGGCGACTATATGAAGGTCGTCTTTACAAAAGACCTGAATGTATATGAAGCTATAGATAAGGGATTCCTTGAAGTATACGGATCGGTAGCAAAAAACGGAGATCAGGAACACGAAGTTGCAATCGGTGATTTTGAATGGACTATCCCGACTACTGATGTACCGGATGACCCAAGATTCCATTATCCGGATGGCAATTCGAAGAACCTCTTTAAAAACGGATGGGATCAGGCCAACGGCAGAACCATATGGTCAATATTTGCAAACCAGAAGAAGTTATACGATTTTCTGGAGACAGGAACATATACCAGCGTCAGCAATGTTGTACTGATTGACGATCTTGCAGCCGGATCAAAGCTTGATGGAAATATCCAGTTCTCATACCCCATGCCTATGATAGATACGGAAGGCAAAATTACGGAGCACAGGCTCATAGACTTTACAGATGGCAATGTGGAAGAGAACATCATTGAAGTAACACGAATCGATCAGAACCCGGGAGAAATGTATGCGGATTTCAAAGCTCGTATAACCAATCCTGCAAATGCTCCGTGTTACGGTGCTTATAATGATGAAAGAATTATTATCAGCCTTGGTGATATGCCAAGCTCAAAACTTGTTGGCAACTGGACCTGGAGTCAGGCACAGGGCGTCATCGATCAGCATGTTGAAAAGTTCCAGAAAACATATCAGCTTGACAGTGCTACAAAGCAGCTGATTAAGGAAAAAACACTGGAAAAAATAAAAACATTATACGGAACAAATCCGTCAGGTGATGCAAAGGCTCAAGTCAGATCACTTAAAATAGACTTCGCAACACTTTACACTGGAAATGAACAGTATATTAAAAATGAAGTTAGCATGTTCTATGATAATGTTCCTTCCGGTACAGAAACAACAACTGATATTAAAGTCAATAAAATAAACGCAGGCGCTGAAGCCAGAACCATCCCCAAGGGACAGGCGCTGGTAATCAAAAGTGACAGCACATCAAAAGATTTTTTACAAGGAGTTGAATTCACATTACAGGAAAAGAATGAAGTCAGTGGTGAATATGAAGATGTGATGAAGGGAAGCGACCCATACACAGTAGAAACGGATGATAAAGGCGAAGCGCTGTTCACCGATTTGGTTTATGGTGACTACAGATTAGTGGAAACAGGTACCCTGGACGGTTATGTAACAGATCAGATAACCATAACAGATATCGATGGCAACCCTTTAACCAGCATGGAATTTACAGTCAGCAGCAGCGACACTGAAGGAATCATCTTCAACGCAAGCAATGACAGGGTCTTAGGTGAAGTAGAACTTGAAAAGGTTGACAGCGAAGCCACAGACAGTCCCATATCAGGTGCATCCTTCATCCTTCAGGAAAAAGACGGCAGCGACTGGAAGGACTATGGCACAGAAGAGGTAACAGGAGCTGACGGCAAAGTCAAATTAACCGATCTCCCCTGGGGCGACTACAGAATAGTAGAAACAAAGGCAGCACCGGGATATGAAGAAGATTCCATAGTATTCCTGACAGGAAATGCCAACGGAGAATTCACAGTAGGAGCTGAAGATCAGTCATTTAAGTTCACAGCATCAAATGTCCACATGCTTGGTAGTGTGAGCCTTATCAAATATGACAGCAGTAATAAGGATATGACACTTGAGGGCGCAGAGTTTATGCTTATGATGGAAGAAAACGGACTTTGGGTGAAAAAAGGAACGGCGGCTACAGCAACGGATGGATCCATATCTTTCACAGACCTTCCATTCGGAAAGTATAAGCTGGTTGAAACCAAAGCACCTACAGGATACGATGTAGCAACTCTTACATTTAAAGACGGCGACGGCACAGTTGAAATAAACGAAGACAATTTAACGATCGAACTCACAGCCTATAACACCAAGGAAAAAGTACAGGGCGAAGAAGACTTCCCAAGCGATAATCCGGGAGATGACGAGGTTCTTGGTGATGAAGAGGCACCAGATGATATACCTCAAAAGGTATTAGGAGAAGAAGCCGCGACGGCTGATTCCATGAGCATACTTTTCATTCTGATGTTCTTCGCACTTGCAGCGATAGCAATAATTGTAGGAATCAAAATGAGAAAAGAATAATTAATGGGTAACTGATTTAATTCAGTGACTCAAACGGAAATCTGCCGGGCAATGTAGCTGTTAGCTGCGTCGTCCGGCAGGGTTCTTTTTTTGTTAGGTCGTTTTGAAAAGTCTATTGATGATCAGAGTTTGAAATAGATTTTCTTAGTCTTTGCATATACAAAATAGGTGATCAGAAATGAGATGATGATCGTGCTGAGAAGATTGTAAATCAAAGGAATAGACATTGGCGTAGTCAAATCCAGTTCACCTACCAGGCTCACAAACCCCACGCTGGTTGTCACTTCCATTACCGCAATCGAAGTAGCACTCACGATGACAGAGATTACTCCTCCGAAAATTCGGTACTTAACAAAACACATTCCCATAAACCAGCCTATAATGAAATAGGTATAGTAGAGAAGTAAGCTTGCTACTATCAGGATTACTGTGTCAAAGATATCAATAGGTTGATTGTTAATAAAGTTGGCGATCAGGTAGATCGCTGTCAGAAGGACCGTAAAACTGACTGCCAATATCGCTATCGCACTCAATGTTCCGAGAAGATATTCTTTTCTTGAAGCACCCTGAACAATGTAATCTTTGAATGTGATCGAAAAATTAATGATACCCAATACCAAAAGAAAAACCTTTGTCACGATTGCAAAGGTATCGACCTGAAAGCCGACGGCGGACAATCCGCTCTGATAAACAAGATAAGCCGTAAATCCGGCAATTGCAATGAGATAAATCAGCAGATAGAGCCCTGACATTTTGAAATAACCCTTGAGTTGGAGACCACGTATTATGGCAAATTTTTTATTGTCCATTATCCGCCCCTCCTTCTGCTGAGACATATAGAAACACATCCTGCAGACTGGGTATTTCTTTGAGGTTCATTATGTTCTGCGCACTTCTTGTGATTTTATCGACTGTCTCATGGGCTATGATCTGTCCCTTATCCAGAATAATTGCATCATCGATGAACGATTCTATTTCAGTTGCATCGTATGTCGACAAGATTATTATTCTGGGATATCTTTTATGATCATCCTGCACTTCTTTATAAAATAAACCCCTGCGCTGTTCATTAAGCCGCAGGAACGTGCCGTCGAAAACTGTTACCGGCCCTCTGGCGGCAAGTCCGCAAATTACATTAAATGTTGCCAACAGTTCCGGTGATAATTTTCTTATCTTCGCTGTTATATCAAGTTCAAATAATTTAGATAATTCCAAAGCATAAGCCATATCCCAATTTGGTCTCAGTTTGCTGCAAAAATTAAAACCGTCAGTTACTTTTCTGCTGTTATGCAGCCTTTCGGACGGCCATGTGTAAACGACCTTGGTCATGACAGAAGAATTTTCATATGCATCTTCTCCGTCTACGGTGAGTTTTCCTGTAGTCGGATATCTGAAAGACGGCAGCATAGGCAAAAGATAGTTTTTCCCCGCATTTCTGTCACCGATCAGTCCTATTATCTCATCCTTCTCCAGATATAGGTCTATATTATCAAGAGCAACCTTTTTGCCCAGTTTCAAAGTAACATTTTCATACCTGACTGACGTCATTGATCCACCTCGCGTTTCTTATCTTTCATATTATATCAATTATGGATTCAATGTCCAGTATTTTAAGGGTGATAGGGTTGTGCTATAATTGATTTAAGCTAAAGAATCAGGAGGTATTTATAATATGATAATAAAAAAAGACGAAGCTGAAAAAGACGCTATTTTATGCGTTGCAAAATTTATGACTGCCGCTGCGAGAACAGCTCCAAAGGGGATGGGCGTTGATAATATCGAAACCCTTATAATAGACGGTGACGAAAAGGATCAGCTCATAAAAGAATTAAGAAAAATACACGAGGAAACAGGTGAAGATTTTTACAGGCGTGATTCTGTTAACATAAGAAACTCCAAATATGTTGTTCTGATCGGTGTCAGGAATTACCCGGTAGGACTCACAAACTGTGGCAACTGCGGATTTGAGAACTGTGAGGAAGCCAAAAAGGCCGGGGCAAATTGTGCTTTCAATATAACAGACCTGGGGATAGCTGTTGGGTCGGCTGTTTCCATAGCAGCAGATCATCGTATTGATAACAGAGTGTTTTTCTCAGCAGGACGAGCAGCAACAAGACTTGGATTTTTATCTGATAATGTTAGGGTATGTTACGGAATACCGCTTTCCACACATGGAAAGAGCACGTACTTTGACAGAATCCAGCAGGAAATATGATTATTTGATCAGTTTAGATGCCGATTCGTTGATTTGACTTTCTGCTTCTGATATGGCTTTCACGGATTTCAGGATATCGTCTGCAGAATGAGTGATCGACTCTATCATTATATTCAAATCAGAATTCATCTTCGTCACTTCGTCAAGAAGGGGGAAGATGTTTTCATTTTGACTTATTATGGTTTTTGCATTATCGGCTGTCTGTTCGGAAAGCTTTTGCATCTCCTCGGCAACTACTCCAAATCCATCTCCATATACGCCGGCATTGGCAGCCTCAACAGAAGCATTAAGAGAAAGGAGCTTTGACATTGTGGATATATCCACGATATCTGTTCCCATTCGTTTGTAATCCTGAAGTTCAATATTTACGGTATTTACAAGCTCATTGAGTCTCTGTGCCGCATCATTTATCTTTTCTATCTCACTTGCAATGACAGATGCTTCTTCAGTTGTTTTAGATGCCCTTTCAGTGTTTGAGGAGACCATTCCGAATATAGTCTCTACATTAGACTGAAGATCATGAGCTTTATTCTGCTGTTCATTCATCAGAACTTCAAGTTCATCGGTTTTCTCTTTAAGGATGCTCTTGTTATACTCCACGCAGTTTTCTTTGTGATTTATACCACGGGCCATAGCGGTCGCCATCCGTTCACATGTGATGAAACCGCATGAGCAACAATTTACGTTGCGCTCCTCTTCAGTAATTTTCTTCAGTTCGTTGAATGCATCGTTAATTTCAAATTCTGTTACATCTTTTGGTTTGACATACTTATTTGAATATGATCTTTGAAAATCGCTGTGATTCAGTGTTTTGTCAAATTCGGTCAAGGCCTTTTGAGACGCAGACTCTCTTTTCCAACGCTTAAGTTCTTCCTGTTTTAAGGCATCCAGAGAGTTCATTTCTTTGTTCATAAGCATGTCTATATCAAGCTTATTTACAAACTCGGTAACGCTGCCGGTGCCGATGTTGCATCCGCCTTCACAGTTCAGGATATCGATCATCAGCGGCAGTGGCTCACCGCTCACCGCCCGATTCTCATATTGCCCAAGGAATTCATTTACTCCGGGTTGTCCTTCGATACGGTAAACCCATGATCCGGGGACAAAATGCTGAACATTTTTTTTGAGCCCGCCGGGCATTGGATAAAGAGATCCCAGATTATGTTTTTCGTTATCGAAGTCAGCTTCGCCGTACTTTCTGAAATCAACGCCTGTTTTTTCTACAGTATCCATGAGCGTCCAGAATGTGACGTTATACTTAATAGAGTCAGAGGTGTTTCTGTCCGATATTTCATCGCTCTTTGCTATGCATGGCGAGATAAATGCCAGATCGTCTTTGATTCCTGCATATTTTTTCATATAAATTGCCGCGCACATGGCGGGACTGTGGATCGGTACCAGTTTATCTATAAGAGGCGGGATGTTTTTTTCTATGTGATTGACCACCACCGGACAGGGCTGAGCCAGGAATCCTCGTTCTTCGGTCGACTGAAAAAACTTGATGTACGCCCAAGTGCAGATATCTGCACCGAAGGAAACGTCATATATCTGTTTGACTCCTAAAGATTTAAGGAATCCCAAAAGTTTATGAAAATCCGGAAAATTTGTTCTGACAGCCGGAGCGACCAGAATAGATATTTCTTTGCCGTTTTTCAAATCAAGCAAAAATCTTTCGGTGTCGTCGGCATAGTCTCTTGCATCGTGGGGACATGCGTCGATACATGTACCGCATCTCGTGCAATGATCATCATCCACATGAATCTTATTTTTACCGTTTTCTAATGTGGCGACGTTTGCTTCCGCAATTGTGCATGCTTCTATGCATCTGTTACAACCTGTGCAGTTGTCATTTGTATAGATTCTGCTGTTTTTTCCCTGCATTGTTTCCTCTGCTAAATTTCATTGTGTAACACATTGTAATATTATATCATGTGCGGGGTTTTATCAAACCTTTTTAGAGATTCCTCTGCCTGTATTTGGGTCAATTGACGAATATGTGAAATCTGTTAAAAACAACCCAATAAGAACGACGCATATTGTTCGTCTGATATTTATGGGGATCTTTATAAGAAAACTATCGATCAACGGAGCCAGGAAATAGATGAACCCCAAGCCGCCAAGCCCGAATACAAGTAGTCCCTCCAGACAAATTCTCCCGTCGAGATTAAGAAGGTATCCGGAATAATTCCAATAACTCATATGCTTTATAGTTTCAAGATACCATGCCGTGAAGTATTCGATAGTTCCGCAGATGACCATAGCGCATAAGAATGTGATAAATGGTCTGCTTTTCAGTGGCTTTAGAAGGAGTAAAAGCAGAACTCCGCCGGTCCCATATATAGGAAGCCATGGACCCCATAGGAATCCTCGGTTAAAGAACTCTCCCATTTGGAAAAATGTTACTATAACTTCCCAAACCCATCCGAATACCGAGAAAGAAAAGAACAAGAGGATCAGGTTTGTCGCAGAGTATTTCTTCTTATATTCCAGGCCGAACAATCGGTGAGGCTTTTCCATTATGTGGTAAAGCTCAGTTGGATATTGATCAAGATCATTTTCTGCATCCAGATATATATCGTTAAAACAGTATGTTATTTGACTGGGGTTATCCAGATAATGCTTACGAAGAACAATATACTGTTCCGCAAGAGCAGCTTCTCTGTATGGATTTATGAATAGAACACCCAATATTCCGAATGTAAATAAGGATATAAAATACCATGGAATAAATGTCAGGTCCAGGAGAAATGATCTCCATTTATTGCCTTTCATCATCTTTTTCGACACATCAAGGGCTTCTCTCCAGTGGATCTCAGGGTTCTCCGCCAGAATGAACGGCACCATCCTGTATGAATAAATTTTTATAAAACCGCCGATTATGGTCAGGAACCACAAAAAATTGAATAGATATCGCATTGCTGTTACTATAAGTGGATTTTTGATCTTACGTATCTTTATCAGAAAAAAAAGCCGACTGAGTGGAGTATTCCTATATGTTCGTGATTCCAGAAAAAAACGTTTTTCTCCAGTGCCTAGTATGGCACCGGCTATCAGATAGTATAATAAAAGCAGAAAAACTCCGACAAAGATTATCACACCTGCAGAAACACTGTCTTCAAAGATAAACTGATTCAGAGCATTCATGATGCCGAAAATTATAGATCCGGTCTGTGCGGTATTTCTTGCCAGGCTGGATAAAACACCGTCAGCGTATGTGTCGGTTTTTTTATGCAGATATACGTAAATAGGGTTGCTGTCCGAATATATGGTCTTTGTATAAATTTCAACAGTCCTGCTGTTGCTGTATCTGTCAACTCTCGGTGAACCCAGTATATCTTCGGAAACATTAAAACTCTCCAGTTCATACTGAGAGTTGATAAAGGGATGTGTTCCTACCAGAATCGCAACGATGATGCAAACGATGACAGAAACGATATAGTTGCGCTTTAATGTTGATTTTCCTCGACGCTTTATATTCTTTATAGTCCAAGTCATTTTGCTCATGAATACAATTATAGTATAAATACTATCTTTTGCAACTTATCATACTTGTCAGTATTGTTATTCTATTTTCTTTTCTCTTTTCGGGAAAGTTTGTTATTATACATTTTGCTGTCGATTATATCGATGATATCCTGCATATCGTCCATGTTCTCGTTGATATGGGCGAGGCCCGTGCTGAACTGTATTTCATATGGCTTGTCGATGGACTGGTTGATATCATCCAGTTGCTCGTACATCCTGTAGATAATATTTTCAGCGGCATCTTCGGTGCAGTCTTTAAAGAGGATGAGAAATTCATCCCCGCCGTATCTGATTACCCTATCTGTATCACGTACTGCCGACATCAACACTGTTGCGACAGTTTTTAATGCAAAATCGCCTTCAGTATGACCGTAGTTATCATTGATATGTTTAAGCCCGTCCAGATCCGCAAATCCCACACAATTGTCTGAAGTCTTCCTGGCAGCTATCATTTCCTGAAATATTTTTTCTCCGATTTTTCTGGTGAAAGCGGATGTCATAGGATCCAGAGAGGCTTCGTTCTTCAGTTCCTGTTCGTTATACTTCCATTCGCTGATATCATCTATCATATGGATCACACCAAGTTTACCGTCGGTAAGTTTGGCTATGTCCGTATGTATTGAATACCACCTGTCGGTTTTTTTGTCCATTAATTCTGCCTTGACCGGAAAACGGGTCCCAAAAAATTCATGGGGCTTTATCCTTTTGATTATGTTGGTGAATTTACCCAGATATGAAAGCAGATCGTTTTTTAAAGGTTTGTCCGTTTCCGGTAGCTGTTCGATCTCATTTAATGCATTCTTTGCTGTTACATTTGCAAATACAAGCATTCCTTCGTCATTATATTGCAGTACCATGGTTGTCAGCTGGTTTACCGCCGCCAGGACTTGATGATATGTCCAGCTTGAAACGTTTTGCGAATCAGTCTGGTCGTTGCCTTTCATCAGATTGGTGACAAGTGTGATAAGTTTATTGTAGTTTTCAAAAAGCTCTCCGGGATAATACAGCTTACTTACCATTTTCCCGCTATACAAATCCTTAATATTTACAGACATGCTGATAAGCTGAGAATGAAGTTCCTTAAGAGGGCTGGCCAGATAATTAGTGCGGCAAGGCGGGTCGGCATCAAGATCACCTGTAATTATGGACTCGATGAAATCCCGGCATTCGTCGACATCATTAATAAACTCATTGAATACTACTGCAAATGACATCATTTCATCCGGCACTTCATTGAGGAGAATTTTATCTTTCACTCTCTTGTTTTTGGTCATAGTAGAGAGGGTTTGTTCCATCTTTGCGATCAGTTCATCTCTAGTCATTTTTTATATCAGCCACAAATCGACAAGTTCTGTCGCCGCTGGCCCAGCAATCGACCTCCTTCACTTCAAAATTTTTACCTGAGTAAGCTTCCAGAATACCCGCAATAAAACCTTCATCATAGTCGCATACTGTTTCATCTGTCACTGGGAGTCCTGAGCAATCAAGGTCTTCAGATACTGTCAAAGTAAAATTAAATTTTTCCATATCAGCTTTCTCGATCCTCAGTATGCCTATTTTGAGCTCTTTGAGCGCCCTTTGCAAATTGGTAATAAAATAGTCGAAATCACCGTTGAGATCCAGAGTGTTCTTTGCAAAATGAATACCGGCAAGATGCCCGGCTTCTCTGTAAATATCTGATGCATATTCAGAGTCGAATTCTCTGTCAAGCACATCCTTTAAAGTATATTGGAATAGTCGGTATACAATTACCGGCATTTCCTGCCCCAACGTCACTCTGCCCTCGTCGATGTCCCCTAATGACTCCCAAGTGAACTTTGACGGAATATCATGACTCTTTAATGTATTTGTCATTTTGTCCTCCAATCCCCTAAAACATATTAATAAATAGTAATGGATATATATATTTATACCACATAATCAATGAAAATAATACCAGCACCATATAGTTTTGGGATATTTTGATGACGGAACCTTTTCTCTAACCTTACATAGTGTTCACATCGCTAACACATTGAAATCGTAGAATTTATCTTGAGTTTAGAAAGAGAAAGGTTATCACCCAAAAAAAATGTTATGAAACACAAATTATTTACTACAATCGTAACAATTGCTCTCATCATAGGATTGTCACCGACAGCAATCGCTTCAACAGGGGATTACGACCCGGATTTGATAAAGACACCGACTGACGTTCGTGCAAAGTCAACCAAAAAAGGAACCATCGTTCTCAGATGGGACAAGGTACCTGAAGCCACATCTTATATGGTATACAGGTCAACGAAACTAAACGGAAAATACAAACGAGTAAAGACAACAAAAGGTACAAAATTTACAGATAAAAAAATAAGACCGAAAAAGACATACTACTACAAAGTATCTGCTAAAATGCCCAATGGGGGCTTGACTGTCAGCAGTTGTGACTCCAAGGTCGTTAAAGCAAAGATGAAAATAAAGAAGTCATTCAAGGTTAAAGCATATGCATATACCGGCGGCGGCACGACCAAAGTAGGCAAGAAAGCTAAAGTAGGCAGAATAGCTGTAGATCCGGATGTCATTCCCCTTGGAACATGGCTTTATGTTGAAGGATACGGTGTTTGCCAGGCTTGTGATACCGGTGGCAACATCAACGGAAAAACCATAGATGTATATAAAAATAACGAAAAGCAAGTTAGAAAATGGGGCGTTAAAAAGCCCAGAGTATACATTCTCGGTAAGTAAGACTCCATAAACTTTCCTAATAAGGGGTATTGGGATTTTGTATCCCGTATAAAAAGAAGAGGCCCGCGACTATGGTCGTGGGTCTCTTTTTGAAATTGATCTATTTTGGAAAGATATAACCGCCCTGGCAGTGTTTAAATCAAGTTGAAATCAAATGACATATGATAAAATTGAGTATATAATTCAATTATATAGTATTCGAATCAACAATTATCCGGAATCGAGGAAAAGCATATGTATCCAAAACTTGAGATAAATTTAAGTAAGCTTGAAAACAATACAAGGGAAACCGTGACATTATGTCATGAAAAAAATGTCAGCGTGGCAGGTGTCATTAAAGGATGCGGAGGTATACCCCGGTGCGCAAAGACAATGGAGAAAGGCGGCAGTGACTTTATCGCATCGTCAAGGATAAATCAACTTAAAGATGCCAGAGAATACGGTGTTCAGGTTCCGCTGATGCTGATTCGTATCCCAATGCTCAGCGAGGCAGAAAATGTAATAAAATATTCCGAATTCAGTTTGAACAGTGAGCTTAAAGTGATCAAAGCTCTTGAAGCAGAGGCTAAAGCTCAAAAAAAATCACATGGCGTTATACTGATGGCGGAGATAGGCGATCTTCGCGAAGGAATCTGGAATCTGGATGAAATAATAGAGACCGCTCTCTATGTGGAAAACGAATGTAATAATATCGGGCTTGCAGGTGTAGGAACCAATGTTGGCTGTTACGGCTCGGTACTTGCCACATCCGAGAAACTTCAGGAACTGGTGGTTATCGCAGAGAAAGTCGAGTCGGCCATAGGCAGAGAACTGGAGATAATTTCCGGCGGTGCAACCACCTCTGTCCCCAGGATCCTGGATGATAATATGCCCAAACGAATCAATAATCTCAGGGTCGGCGAGGCGATCGTTGTCGCAAAGGATCTTTACGATTTGTACGGTTATCAGGTTCCGGGACTTTATCGGGATTGCTTTGTATTTAAAACTGAGATCGTTGAGCTTAAAGACAAGCCCAGCCATCCTATAGGAGAAATCTCCTATGATGCGTTTAGAAACAAGCCTACATATGAAGACAAAGGCATTAGAAAGAGAGCTATCGTTGCCGCAGGAAAAGTTGACTTTGCATATATGAATCAGATCGTCCCCAGGATAGAAGGCATAGAGATTCTCGGTGGCGCAAGCGATCATACCATATTGGATGTTGAGGATTCAGATATAGAACTACATGTTGGCGATATAATTGATTTTGATATATATTATGGCGCATTGCCGCTTATTGCCCAGTCGCCTGATGTTGAGTGGGAATTTGTGTAAAAGGAGGAACAATATGTCGAATATTCTTAACGTTGGTTTGATGCAAAGCCGGGGTCATGAAGGGATCGTTGAAAGTCTGGAACGTATCGAAAGAACCGTGGAGACTCTCATGGAGGGGCTCAATAAACCGGACATCATATGCGGGGTCGAAATGGGGATAGGGATGTACTTAACTGACGGCGGCAGACAAAGCTTTGATACTGTTCCCGGTGTGGCAACCGAAAAGCTTTCAGCTCTGGCAAAAAAGCATTCTGTATATCTGGTTCCGGGCAGCATGACGGAATCAGTCGACGTGGAGGGAGAGGCAGTTTATTATAATACGATTCCTATATTTTCTCCCGAAGGTAAGCTAATAAATAAATACAGAAAAATGAGTCCGTATTATCCTCTCGAAGAAAAGAGCAGAATGGGTGGAGAATATGTTGTTTTCGATATCCCGGAAAAAGATGCGAAAATCGGTATAATGAATTGTCATGATTGGTGTTTCCCGGAAGTTTCCCGAAACTTGACTATGATGGGAGCGGAAATACTTATCCGTCCGGCTGTCGATCCGGAAGGCTTATATGGTATATGTAAAAACATTGCTCCTGCAAGAGCTTTTGAAAACCAGGCATTCTTTATTTCCCTGAATATGGCAGGCGAATTTTTCGGTTGTAAAGCATATGGAAAGAGCATGGTGTGTGCACCTGACGCGAGGGTGATATATGAAGCAGGGGAAACCGAAACATTTCTGACTTTGCCCTTGGACATAGATGAAGTGAAAAATGCAAGAAGATACGGTACTAATTACACGGATCAGCTTTTGAGACAGCTAAAACATTTCGATCACAAACTGATTTACAATGATGATATTGGGAAAGCTCCAATCTACAAAACACTGCCTGATGCAGACCTTACCATGGTTGACAGATTTAAGGATTTAAGGGAAAATAATATCATTAAATAAGAGCAATACAGCAAAGAGGTGGCTATTATCAGTGCGTTTGATAAAAAAATATTAGACTTATCAACGATATAGTATATAAAATTTACAGCTTAGACAGCCCTTATTTTTTATTCAAGGGTTAACGTGTAGTTCATCCCGGCATTAAGAATTATGCATCTATCGCCCAGGAGTTCTTTCATCATGACTATTGCATTTATTCCTGTACAGTGTACAGGAATAAAATAATCGACATCCAGGTTAGCTATCTTCCTGACTTCATCTGAAAGCTTATCCCCTGAAAGTTCGTAAAGGTGGAAGCCGCCAAATAAAAGTTTTATCTTTTCATCCGGGAATAATTTTTTTGTATAGTTGATTACCGGAGCTACTCCATTGTGACAGCATCCTGCAAATATGTATAAATCACCTTTTTCTCTGATTATGAGGAACTGTTCGTGTTCCATCTTGTCGAATACATATTCATCTCCAGATTTTTCAAGGAACTGCCCTGACCGTGTTTCTCTCATATGCTTCGGGATGCTGCCTGAAATAATGATATCGTCTGTGATGTAACCCGGCTCATCCGTAAAAACAAGATTCGGCGTTAGACCAATCTTTTCTTCGTCTGCCCAGCGTATACCAAGATTTTGTTCTGTGGGCTTTCCCTTTTTATCTATATCGAAAGTTTGTTTGAATGCATTTTTTTGTAGATATATATTAGCGAGAGGATTGATTTTATTAAAATAAGGGAATCCACCACTGTGGTCATAGTGGCCGTGACTAAGTATCGCCAGATCCACTTTGGAAAGGTCGATATCCATTTCATTTGAATTGATTATCAGAGCATCACTTGCTCCTGAATCGAAGAGAATAATTTTTTCATCGGTTTCGATAAGAAGGGCAAGACCGTGCTCAGCGAGAATATTTTCTCTGTATGTTTTGTTTTCAACGATTAAACTCAGTTTCATGTTGTCCACCATAGGAATCTCAAAATAAAGAACTGTCCCGGAACTGATTCGGGGACAGTTCTTTTAGTTAATTTTCAATCTTACTAAACAGCCTGTACGTTAGTAGCTCTGTCCTTGCCTTTTTCGGCATCATGTTCGATCTCATATGTAACTTTTTGGCCCTCTGCAAGTGTCTTGAATCCGTCTCCACCGATTGCTGAGAAATGTACGAATACATCTTCACCGCCATCATCGTTACTGATAAAGCCAAAGCCTTTGCTTTCATTGAACCATTTTACTGTACCGTTGTGCATCTTGTTCCTCCTTAAAATGAACCATATTACTGCTGTATTCTTTTTTGTGTCATAAAAAACAGCCTGTAAATCATTAATGGATCCTGACTTACAAACTGTGTAAATTCATGCCACATACTGAATACATTTTAAGTTTAACCGCTTAATCTTCAAATGTCAACGAATTGTTGAAAAATCCAATCACCAGGGTTATAACGATTTAGCAAAACACACAAAGAACTCCTCCGATTTTCTGGAGAAGTTCTTTGTGTAATATAGTGGTTTTAAGCGTATTTTTTGCATTTAGGGCATAGCCCTTTGAAAACTATGTCGTGCCCTTCTATCAGAAAACCTCCCGGAATGTTTATTTTGTTCAAATCGTCCATATATTCAAGATTAGCGTCATATACACAGTTGCATTTTGTACATTGGACGTGATAGTGGTCATGGCACTGGTGGTCGTAATGATCAGCTTGATTGACTGACTCGATACGTTTCAGCAATCCTGCACTTGAAAGCTGCTTCAGGTTTCTGTAGACGGTAGCTTTGCCTACACCCGGATGTGCCTTGTGGATATGTCTGTAGACATCTTCAGCAGTCGGGTGGTTCATAAGCTCTGCTACAGCATCCATCACTATTTGTTTTTGTATAGTATTTCGAGTATCCATTTTATTTAAAATATCTGTTCAGGAGTCCCTGGAATCCTTTGCCGTGTCTTGCCTCATCTTTCGCCATTTCGTGAACAGTGTCATGAATGGCATCAAGATTGAGCTGTTTGGCCTTAGTTGCGATATCCTTCTTGCCCTGAGTTGCTCCGTGTTCTGCAGATACTCTCATCTCCAGGTTTTTCTTTGTTGATGTGTCCAGAACTTCGCCAAGGAGTTCAGCAAATTTTGCGGCATGTTCTGCTTCTTCAAATGCATACTGTTCAAATGCTGCTCCGACTTCGGGATAGCCTTCCCTGTGCGCCTGTCTGCTCATTGCCAGGTACATTCCCACTTCTGTACACTCGCCGTTAAAATTCATTCTAAGACCTTCAATTATTTCGGGATCTACATCTTTTGCAACGCCTATTCTATGTTCGTCGGCAAAGATCAACTCCTCTTCGTTGAGTTCAATAAACTTTACTGCAGGTGCTCCGCACTGTGAACACTTTTCGGGAGCAGCATCGCCTTCCTGGATGTTACCGCATACTGTACATGTAAATTTTTTCATTTTTCTCCTCCGTTTTTCCTTATGTTGCTAACTATAAGATGATTAAATTTTTCTTAATGATAATGATTATCATTAAGCTTTATCTAATTATTACCTATCAGGTATTATTTGTCAAGCGCTTTTTTAATAAAAATATTGACAGGCTAGTAATCATTAGCTAAAATGATATTAAGCTAGTGAACGCTAGCCGAATGATAAGATATATTACGGGGAGATGCTTAATGGATAAAAAGGGCACAAAAGAAAAGATTTTGGATGCATCGCTGGACCTTTTCTCAAGGAAAGGCTATGAGGGTGTGTCTGTTAAAGAGATAGCAGCTGCAGTGGGCATTAAAGACAGTTCTCTTTACAAACACTATAAGAGCAAGCAAGATATTTTTGATACGCTGCTCAGTGAAATGAATAAAAAATTTGAAGATACAGTTGTGATGAACCAGATCCCCGACGGTTCAGCAAAGGACAATGCGATGAAATACGGAGAGAATGACCTTAAGTGGCTGAAAGACATTGTCAAAATAGTATTCAATTTTTTTTACAGCGATCCGTATGCGTCGAAATTCAGAAAGCTGCTTATGATAGAACAATACAAAAACAACAAGGCAGCAGGGGCCTTCAAAGCATTTTATATAGATGCCCCGCTTAATTTCCAGGAGGAACTTTTCAAAGAGATGGGGAATTTGGGGTACATGAAGAAAGAAAATCCAAGAGTCATGGCGTTGGAATTCTATGCACCTCTGTTCATGCTTCTTATGGAATATGATAACGACCCAAAGGGAAATAAACCGGCGATGGATATATTGATGAAACATGTGGATCAGTTTTCGTCTATATATGGCGCTGAATAAATAAAAGTCATGGCACAGGAAGGAATCACAAAATGGATATAAACATATTGATGGATAAAGAAATAAGAGATCTCATTAGCAGAGCCCAGAAATATAACAAACGGGTGGGTGACGGCAAATCGTTCTTCACTAAATTCGGCGGAGACATAATAAAGAAGTCCCTTATAAGAAACGGCTGGAATAAAAAAGGAGTACAGATACCTCCGTTCCTCATAGCAAGCATTGCCACAAGCTGCAACCTTAACTGCGCAGGATGCTATGCAAAATCAGGTGACGGCTGTATGGATAAAGAAGGACAAACTGAAATGTCTGAGGAGCAGTGGTCAAAGATATTCCATGAGGCCGACAGTCTTGGTGTGTCATTCATACTTCTGTCCGGCGGCGAGCCAAGCTTGAGACCGGATGTGATGATGGCAGCTTCTGAGTGCAAGAATATAATATTTCCCATTTTTACTAACGGAGTTCTTGCCGGCGATGCAACACTTGGATTCTATAAGGAAAACCAAAATATCATCCCCATAGTCAGCATCGAAGGTGATGATAAGCTGACAGATGCAAGAAGGGGGCCTGGAGTTTCCGCTATAGTAGGTGGCACAATTGCCGGACTCCACAACCGTGGAATAATGTTCGGCACATCCATTACCGTAACAACAGAGAATTATCTGGATGTATCGTCCCCGCAGTTTATTGACGGCCTCTACGAAAAAGGATGCGGCGCTGTGATCTTAGTGGAATATGTGCCGATGGATGAGCAAAGTGATGATCTGGTTCTTGACGAAGAAAAGCTTAGAGTACTGGAAAAACGAGCGGAAGAGTTGAGAGACAGATATGAGGACATGATAATCATATCCTTCCCCGGTGATGAAGACATGATGGGTGGATGCCTTGCTGCAGGCAGAGGGTTTTTTCATATCAGCCCCGGTGGAGAGGCGCAAGCTTGTCCCTTTTCTCCGTATTCAAAGCAGAATCTGAGAGACAATACTATTCTCGATGTTTTGAAATCCGACTATTTTAAAGATCTGAGAAAAATAACGAAAGACAGTCATGAGCATTACGGAGGCTGCACCTTGTATAATGAAAGAGCAAGTGTGAAAAAACTGATGACGGAGGGGATATTATGAATCAGATAAGATTTAATGAGCGGGGACCTGTTCTTGACAAAAGCGGTCATCCTTTGGCCGGCTGGGCTTCATCTGGAATTCTCGACTATGACAAAAGTGCAATAAAGGCACCTTGGTTTCGCCAAAAAGAATGGGACTGGTTTCAGGTCAGCAACGACCATCTTGCTTTCCAGATGACATACGGCCATGCCGGTTATGCAGGACAGGTCGGGGTCATGCTCTTCGACTTCATCGAGCAGAAACAGTATTATGTCAAAGACGTCATACTCTTTCTCCCGGGAAGAAAGATCGCTCCGGAAAAATCTGCGGAAGAGGATCATTACATAAATTTCAGAAGAGCTGGTTTCGATTTTTCATATGAGAAGGTGGGAGAAAAAACGAAACTATATGTGAAATATGGAGGGAAGTCCGGAAAAGACAGTATAGATGCAAAGTTTGATCTCACCAGGACCAATCCGAATTCCCTTGTCATAAATATTCCGTTTAAAGAGAATCCAAAAGCATTCTATTATAATCAGAAGGTCAGCTGTATGAAGGCAGAAGGTTTTGTACAGCTTGATAAGCTGAGATTTGATTTTAAGGATGATGCATGGGGTCTTCTTGACTGGGGCAGAGGCGTCTGGCCTTTCCACAGCGAGTGGTACTGGTCAAGCGCAAGCGGGTTTCTGGACGGGGAAGTGTTGGGGTTCAATTTGGGAACGGGCTTCGGAAACACAGAATATGCGACGGAGAACTGTCTTTTCTACAAAGATCAGATTCATAAGCTCGGACATGTAAAATTTGAGCTGGGAAAATCATATGACGACCGTTGGCACCTTTACGATGATGAGGGAAGATGCGATCTGATAATGGAACCGGTATATGACAGGGAAACTGCAATCAAGCTGCTGTGGGTAGACAATAACACCCATCAGATGTTCGGCAGGTTCAACGGTAAAGTGACTCTTGATGACGGAACTGTTCTTGAGGTTAAGGACATAACAGGTTTTGGGGAACACGCAGTGAACAACTGGTAATTATTTTTTGTAATTGCGGTACTGTTTGATGAGATCCTCATCAAGTTTCATCTTGTCATTTCTCGGACAGAAAATATCAAAGGCTTTAAAGACCTTTTCATCTACATCCACGATGGATTTTTTGCCATCTTTGAATGCGATGTAAATGGCATGAGCTTTTTTTCTGTTGGGATCGGGCAACTCTGTAAATGCTCTCACCGATCTTTTGTCGAGAGGCACGAACTGCATCCCTTCCGTATTTAGTATCAGGCTTCCGAATCTTGCCGATATTGCCTTGGTCTGGTAATCCCCCACTGAGATCACATTTTTTAGTTCAAACATATTCAATCCTCCGCTTAGTCACTTCGGGGTTCGACTCCCGGGTACTCCTGTCAGGATATCCCGGATGTGTTTGCCGATTTCTGTTCTGACAGCAGGATTTTCGGAACGGACATTCAAAATATCACTTGCTATCCTGGCATTTATTCCGGCATTTTCATCTAACTCTTTCAGAAGATCGTAGTATTCAAGCAGATCAGCGTGTCCGCTGACAGCTCCCCTCAAAAAAACATCACCCGCATCATCTGCTGTAAATTTCCTGACCCTGCTTATCTGTAACATCTTGATTATATCATCCTTGGAGTATGCTGAATACTGATTCTTGACCTTCCTGCTCCATTTGTTATAGTATTTGAAATCATCGATATTCCGGGGCAGATAGAGCATAGCCAAAAGGTAAGGATCAATATCATCCTTTTCAAAGTAACTGTCTTGTGACCTGCAGATATCTGAAAGGTCCATTGAGGTTAGGCGGGAAATATTTCTGTATGATTCACGCAAATATGAATCGAAGCAATTTTCGCCGGTATCTTCGCCTGAACTGCCATGTTCACAGGAGATCCCCCTGAGGTCAAGATATTCGGAAATCAGTCTTCCGGTTACTTCCAGAGTTTCCAGCCGATATTTGCTGTCATAGTAGAAATATGAATATGCTTTCTCCTGATCGCTGCCATTAACATATATTTCTCTTGATCTTGAATTCACCAGATCGCACAGTGTAAGCAGGTCTATGGTTTTGAGAGGATATCTTTCCACAGGCTCATTCATTCTTTTTGCGAGACGGTCGGCAATGTTATGGAATGAATAATAGAAGTCGATATTAACACTGGCAGAATCTTTTATGTCTGTTTCCAGATCAAAGTCATCTTTGATAAGCTCATCGCCATAATAAATTCGCTGGAACGTTCGGTTGATAAAACGCATTCGCTCACTGCCTGTGAGTTCCTTCAGATATTCTTCTGCCAGATCGTCTTTGTTCTGGTCCGGAGTTTTTATCAGAGTAGCAAGCTTGATGGTGCGAAGGGTAATTTCACGGTTTTTTCTGGATTCATTATTTTCTATATGATCCAGCATATCAGAAAGCAGACCTAGACAACTGACTTTGTCTTTATCTATGCGCCCGAGAAGGAATGCCATGGTTGTCAGCCCTGTGGGTCGGACCGATCTGTAATTCGATTTGATGAATTCATATATTTTTTCACTGTACTCGCTCCCGCTGTTACCTATAATATTGAGCATCAGAGAGGTGATATTCTTTGTGTATATCCTGCCGGTGACAGAATCTATATTTTCTCCCTTGATCAATGTATCCAGATAGTGTTTTGCGCATAGATAAAACAGCATTTCTCTCTGGCGGAGCATATCATAGGCTTTATACGATAGAGCTGGACCATACAAGTTTCTTAGATCGGCATAGTTCTTTTTTTCAAAATAGATCTGAAAGGCTATCTTAGGAGCATCATCATAAATAGGCTCGAACGCACTTTTTTCGCGAAGATAATCTTCATGGAGCCGTACTATGTCTATGCTATCCTGGTCAGTGCTCAGGCCCTCTTCGAAACGCATTATAAAATTGAGGCTCATTCTGTTGATATCCACTTTATGCAGGTTTTCATAAAAAGTTTCGGGTGAATCCAGTTCCCGGAATTTTATATAGGTGTCTGCAAATTTTTTCAGACTGTCTTTTTTGTCCTTATAAACATCCAGCAGATCCACCTTGTTGATGTAAAGAATGTTATTTGAATTCAGCGGCCAGTTTTTTCTTTGGTTGCCCAGAGAAAATGAAAGATCTGCATTTGTATTGATAGAGCAAACTATTTTGACCTTGTCTTTTCTTTTTCTGGATGTTTTTGTTATAAGTTTATTGATATTTGCTTTTATCCTGTTCTGATTTTCAAAATCATTGTTTGTTATGCTGCTAATGCCGTCCATGAGAAACAGTATTTTGCTGTTGTTTTTCACTGCAAGTTTGTATGCTCTTTTGAAGGAAGATTTGATTCTATCGTTCTTTTTGTTTTCGTTGAAAAAAATGCTGACATCTATGTAAACCGGGAAGAAGTCGGTTTTATTTTTGCTGTACAGATCAAAAATATGATAATAGAGTGCCTGAAGAAAAATAGTCTTGCCGGATTTATATTCTCCGCTTATATTAAGTGGATAAGTCTGGTCTGAATTTATTATTATATTAGTCAGCTGAGTGAATAGATCGTGTTTTTTTGCCTGCTTAGGTTTGGGTGTCCCGCTGCTGTCCTCATTGCTTCGCAACTTTGACATGGTCAGATAAAGATCTGACATCAGCTCCCATCTTCTGCCTTTTTCCATCACATCAGCAATATTTTCTGCTGCAATCAGATCGTCGTCTTTGTATGCTTTGCCGCAGAGGATCCTGATATTGGAGATATCCATCTGTGATCTGCTCAGGGAATCGATGTTAGTCAAAACATTATCGGTCCCGTTGCTTCGCGGCATTTTGGTAAGCTGCTTTCTGTATTCTCTGATATCAAATTCATTGAGAACGACATACCTGTATACCTGGTATATGAACTCTTCCGGCTCATTATCATAAAATTGTTCTTTCACTGCCAGCAGCTTCGCCAGCTCTTCGGTGTTTGATTCACTCAAATAGTGGTCTTCTTTCATAGTCTCGTAAAGTTTCGTCACGATATGGGGGTACACGTCTTCCGATATGTGGTCTTTCAGGCTGGCAAGAATATGCTCTCTGTCCATAGAACGTTGCATGTCGCTGATGACCTGTTTGGGCATCTTTTCTTTTCCGTTATATATCTTAAGAAGAAAACTCTGTTCGTACTCATAAGGAGCATCGTTAAGAAGGACCTCCGAATCCGTCAGTATTTCTACGAGACTTATGAGGGCCATGTATTTTGTTTTTCCGAAATTTCCGCTGCCAAGCAGTATTCGAAGGAATGAATTGAAATCGAAAACGGTGCTTTTATCCATATGGCAACTTTTGCTCCTGTTTACTCCTGTTTTTACCAAAAGATCCAGTTTTCAGCCTTTATGGTCAATGCTTGTGATTTCATTATACTCTAAGAATCTGGCATCAATCCTTAAGATTAGATTAATAATGGCCGGATTTTCTGTTTCAAAGCTACTCCTGTTTGCTCCGTTTTGTTTTTTCTCATGAAAATATAATGTTCGTATACACAGGGATGCCCATTAATAAAAGCTTAATGATTTCGTTCGTTTTATGTTAAAAATCAGCAGTTATTATTTAGAAATAGGTACGAGATCCAAAGCGGTCTCACGGATAGGAGTAAGTTATGACAACAAACAAAACCATAAGCATTAAGAAAAGCAGCATTTTGATCGTCGCCATCGTCTGCGCTGCCGGGTTGATATTTACAGCCTGCGCGCAAAAGGAGCAGGCAAAGACAGAAAGCGTCATCGTTCTTGGTAATCACATGAACACCCGTCCCATCGATATAAAAAACAACAAGCTGATAGATAATGCTCTGGACAGCCTGTGCAGGACAGGCGGAAAGCTCAGCGTAATAGTCGCTGACGGAAAACCTTTCCTTGCCGCCTCTTACGAGGTCGATGCCCCTAAAGACGGAGTATCGGACAAGGTGGTCGAGAAACATGTGAATTCAAACAAAGCTGCATTAAAGGAGGCAATGCTTTCATCGAATCCATATGCAAAAGTGGAAGAAACCGACCCTTTGAATGCACTTAAACTGGCGGGCAGGATATTCGCAAGCAAGGACAGCAATGCGAACAAAGAGCTGCTTTTCGTTCACACCGGACTTGCGACAACAGGGACTCTCAGGGATAACCTGACTGCAAATCCAGTAGATATAGTCAAGTATCTTGAAGACCAGAAAATATCCATGACTTTTGACGGAGTGTCGGTGGTTATGACCCATATCGGTGAAGTAGCCGATAAACAGAATCCGCTTACCGATGCCCAGCTGGTCAATGTTGAAAATATATATAAAGGTATTCTGGAAAACGGCGGGGCCAAGGTCAGCATAGACAGAGGCGTAGAACCTTTTTCCGAAAGTAAAGAGCGTGATCTTCCAAATGTGTCAGTTGTATCATTTCCTGAATCGGAAATAGCCGATCTGGCAGGCGGAGAAAATGCCATTCTGGATGACAGCACACTGACATTTTATCCGAATAAGGCGGAGCTCATAGATCCGGCCAATGCAAGGGAAGTAGTACGACCATACGTGGATCAGATCAAGAAGAATGATCTTACAGTAGTTGTCCTGGGTCTTACTGCAAAGGTAGGCACAAGAGAGTCATCTCTGTCCCTGAGCGGTGACCGGGCAAAGACAATAGCATCTTTGCTTGAAGATGAGGGCATACCGGCATCCTCAATAAAAATAATAGGCGGCGGCTTCGATACATCTTTTTATATTAGAGACACGGACAAAAGCGGCAATCTGATTCTCAGCGAGGCTACAAAGAACAGGAGGGTCATTTTACTGAACGGCGGAACGGAAACAGCAAAAAAAATCGTAGCGAAGCACGGTTAGGATGTAGGTCTCAGCACTGTCGGTTCTTAACCGGCTAAAGCCGGAGAACCTTAGTATTGGACCTACCTACGGTTTCCTTTAGAAACCGGGTTAGGTCTCAGGAGGACAATATGTTTACACGGATCATAAAAAACAAGCACAGAAGATCATATAGATTCACAAAAAACTCAGCCGGGTTAAAAAGACTGTCTGACGTACCAAATAGCGAACTTGCACCGGTACCATATATCGAACATATCGAGAAAGATCTCAGAAAGATCGAAAAAGAATTTGGCAAAAAGGTCAGGGAATGTAAAACTCTTGACCTTGATACGGTCAACAGCACAATGTTCGACATGGATATAGAAAATGCCAAAGCCAGGCCTCTGGCTGTGCTACAGGGACAGGTAGGCATACATCAGAGAATGATCAATGAAGTGGTTCTGAACAGGATCAGGAACAATGAGATCAACGAGCGGACGCTGGAAGAAAAAATAAAGCAGCGGAATGAGATCGATGATGCTCTGGCTGATGCAGTAGTAAAACTGACAAAACGAGATTTGATGGGAGGTGGATATCATGAATAAAAAGCAAAGAAAACTATACGAACCAAAAACCGTGAAAGACGAAAAGTCGCTGAACAGGGAAGTGGGCAGAATCAACAGAGCGACTATGTTCGACAATGTATTTGTGAAGATAATGGCATGTCTTATCATCGCTTTTGCAGAGGCAAATATAATCTTTGTTGTTTTAAGAGATACGCTTGAGATGGGCATGGTGGAATCCATAACTATCATTCTCGCTATCGCTCTGGTACTTGTCTATCTGCCTCACAGTATCGGGCATATGTATGCTGAAAGATATTATGAAGGCAAGGGCAATAAAGTTCTGTTTTACGGCGGAATCATACTTTATATTCTGACAATGGTTGCGCTGATCGTCCCCAGGATATTTTTCTATCTGGAAAGAGGGCAGGAGCAATCCAGCAGCATAGTGGATCTTTCCGGCGGCACTTACATCGGTGCGGAAAACGAAATGACCTCCATAGCAAATATATCCATGGTGGCGGTGCTCTTTGTTGTAATGATCGCATGCGGCTTTGTCCTTGCTCTCATATCATTCAAGGCATCCGATCCACTCAAGAAAGAAATCGCAGATCTCACCATTGACAGATTTTATCTTGATCAGGAAATCAAACTGCGCCAGGCCCTGAATACTGAATTCGAAAGCAGAATGCGCATAGATGAGCAGCTGATGAAAGAGGAAGATAAAATGCAGCTTGAAGCTGCCGTTACGGAAATACATTACATCACAGAAAAAATGCGACAGAAATTCCTGTTTGAACTTGCAAAGAAAAGAAATGATCCTCAGGAGATTTCATCGATCCTGCAGCAGGAAGACCGCCTCTGGATAGATAATGCGTTAAAAGGGATGGCGGCACCGGAATAGTAATGAATATTTATTAATCCTTTATTATGATCTTATGGTATACTTATAAGGTTTGAGAAAGGAAAAATTAATGGAAAAAAAGAAAATTATCAACATTGCAGTTATTGCTCACGTGGATGCAGGGAAATCCACATTGGTAGATGCGTTTTTATCACAGAGCGGCGTCTTCAGAAGAAATCAGGAAGTTGTTGACTGTGTAATGGACAGCGACGACATAGAGCGTGAACGGGGGATAACGATATATTCAAAGAATTGCGCTGTAGAGTACAAGTATTACAAGATCAATATAGTAGATACACCGGGACATGCAGACTTTTCGTCTGAAGTGGAGCGGATCATGAAAACAGTTGACACTGTAATACTTCTAGTGGATTCAAGTGAAGGACCTATGCCTCAGACCAGGTTCGTTCTTCAGAAGTCTCTTGAGCAGGGGATCAACCCAATTCTGCTCATAAACAAAATAGACAAGAAGGATGCCAGGATAGACGAAGTTGTGGATATGGTCTATCAGCTTTTCATGGATCTTCATGCAAATAATGACCAGCTGGACTTCCCCATACTTTACGGGATTGCCAAACAGGGTATCGTTTCATATGAACCGGAAGACGACGGCGACAGTATCGAACCGTTATTTGAGACGATCATCAATCATGTAAAGCCTTATCCTGACAGATCGGACGAGCCTCTGCAGCTTCAGATATCAACTTTGGGATATGACGATTATATAGGCAGGCTTGGTATCGGCAGGATAACAAGGGGAACCATCAAAGAAGCTCAGCAAGTAGCAGTTGTCAAATCAGATGAAGGCGGCAAAATCGAAAATGAAAAGACAAATCAGGTCTTTGTATATGAAGGTTTAAAGAGAGTATCTGTTCCGGAAGTTCAGAGTGGTGATATAGTGGTAGTGTCCGGAATCAGTGACATATCCATTGGGGATACCATTTGCACTGCCGATAGTCCTGAAGGACTGGATCCGATAGCAATCGAAGAACCTACGCTTTCAATGAATTTTATAGTCAACAGTTCACCTATGGCAGGTAAAGCGGGAAAGTTCCTCACATCCAGACACATCAAAGAAAGACTGCATAAGGAAATGGAAGTAAATGTGGGACTTCTTGTGGAAGAGACCGATTCCACCGATAGCTTCAAAGTTTCTGGAAGAGGCGAGCTTCACCTTTCCATACTTATAGAGAATATGAGAAGAGAAGGATATGAACTGGCTGTTTCAAAGCCGGAGGTCATCCTGAAAAAGGACGAGGGCGGCAGAACCATGGAGCCTGTTGAGAGGCTTATTGTTTCTTTGCCCGATGAATACTCGGGAACTGCCATTTCAAAACTCAATATAAGAAAAGGTATCATGCAGGAGATGAGCAGTCACGAAGGATACACCACCATAGAATATCTGGTGCCGACCAGAGGGTTGATGGGTTATCGTTCTGAATTCATAAATGACACAAGGGGAGAAGGAACTCTGGTCAGAAGATTTGAAGACTTCGAGGAATATAAAGGCGAGATTCCGGAAAGAACAAACGGTGTGATCATTTCCCAGGAAGCGGGAGTGTCCACCCCATATGCATTAAACGCTATAGGAGAGAGATCCACACTTTTTATTGAACCTGGAACCGAGGTTTATGAAGGCATGATAATCGGCATGAACAGCCGTAACGAAGACATGGTGGTAAATCCCAACAAGGCCAAGAAAAAAACAAATATGCGGGCATCAGGCAATGACGATAATATCAAACTGGCACCGGCCAGACTTATGTCACTTGAAGCGGCTCTGGAATTCATAAACGATGATGAACTTGTAGAAGTCGTGCCCGATGATGTGAGACTCAGGAAAAAATATCTCAAAGAACTTGAAAGAAGAAGATCGAATAAAAAATAACTATATAAAAATATATAAATGCTGAAACTCGATTGACTTTCAGATGAGATTAGAAATATAATGTGTGTGTCGCGCATTATATTTTTATTATCTAAATAAATTCTATAATTTTTTAGCCGGGTAACTTTTGAAAGGAGGTTAAGTCATTTATTAGTATAAATCTTTTTATATCTTGGAGGTAGTTTTATGAACAAGATGAATAAACTGCTGCAAGCAGAGACCCAAAACTTTAGCGCAAGAAGATCCTTGATCGTCGTTTTGATAATCGTATTAGCAACATTTTTATTGACCTTTTTCCTACCTGAAGATGTAGCCGACTTCGGACCAGCTACATTGATACCAGCATTTTTTCTGATTATTTATATTTTTATTACAAAGCGTATTCTCGAAGCGCTGACTTTGGCATGCCTGATGGGATACATAATGATCGGCGGCAATGTCCTCGATTCATTCAGTACAGGACTTCTTGATGTCATGATGAGTGAAGATATCGCCTGGCTGTTCATAGTCTGCGGACTTATGGGAAGTATCATCACTCTCATTGAACGTGCCGGAGGTGCATTCGCATTCGGAGACTGGGTCGCAAAAAGAGCCAAGTCCAAGAGACAAGCGCTTATGTGGACCTGGATCCTGGGGGTTATAATATTTATTGATGACTATATGAATTCCCTGACGGTAGGTTCATGTATGGCTCCTGTCACAGACCGCTTCAAAGTTTCCAGAGAATTCTTATCTTATGTGGTCAGTTCCACTGCCGCACCGCTATGTGTTCTGATTCCAATATCCACATGGGCCGTGTTTGCAGGACGTCTGCTTGAAGCAAACGGATGGGCTCCTAAAGGAGAGGGATTCATGTATTTCTGCAAAACGATCCCGTTTAATTACTATGGCTGGGCGGCAGCCCTCCTTGTTCCGCTTGTCATATTCGGCATAGTTCCGCTTTTCGGTCCCATGAAAAAAGCAGAAAAACGTGTAGCTGACGGTGGTCCTTTGGCCCCTCCGGGATCGGAAAAGATCGATATCCGAGGAGGTAAGGAAGTTACCATTCCCGATAATCCAAAGATGATGAATTTTCTTATGCCTATCGGTGTTCTGATCGGAGCTACAATACTGTCAGCTGTCGATTTCAAGAACATGACTTTCGGTGAAATAGATATGCAGATAGGCGTTCTTGTGACCATTGCATTCATGTTCGTTTTCTTCCTTTGGCAGAATTTAATGTCGGCAGAGGATTTCACAGACATAGCTCTTCAGGGTATAAAGAACATGATCCTTCCCCTGATGCTTATGGTTCTGGCATTTCTTTTTGCAGAGGTCAACTCCATCATAGGTTTTACCGCCTATGTTATTAACAGCTCGACCGCTATTATGACGCCGGCTCTCATGCCTGTGATCATTTTCCTTGTACTTGCTGTAACAGAGTTCATAACCGGCACCAACTGGGGAATGTATATAATCGCATTCCCTATAGTAATACCGCTTTCAATGGAACTTGGATCGGACACGACTCTTGCTGTAGCTGCAGTGCTTTCCGCAGGTGTACTGGGAAGTCATGTGTGCTTCTACTCAGATGCAACCATACTGACCTCGTCAGCTACAGGCTGCAATAACTTCAATCATGCATTCTCGCAGGCTCCTCTTGGGCTCCTTGCAGGACTCATTGCTGCAATAGGATTCCTGATTGCCGGCTTTGTGATGAATTAGGCATAGATATGTATTGAGAAAAAATACTAAACGACTTTACGACTCGGGATCACAAAGGTTCCGGGTCGTATTTGTATAATTCCGTAGACAAATTCCGATGAGTAGGTTCCGTGCAAGAAAAAACATCAAATCCTGTCCCAAAATTGAGGGAGTGTGGTGAAATCTGGCTTTAATTATTCGGACCATATATGTTATTATGCATTAATGTACACACAATGGGTGAAGCAAGAAATACGGCATTAAAAACACCACATTCCCTCGATTCTGGGACACAAAATGCTGAAAAAAGTTGCACGGTTTTGGAGAAGTGACCTGACCCTCTGAAATTACTTACATGAATCACTATTTAAAGACTTGCTGGAGTTTTGCGGTGGTTGCATCCGAGACAGGCAGTACAAAAAGGGATGTTCCTCCATCCTCTTCTCTATACATTTCCTCTACGATCTGATACATTTTGCCGTCACCGGCAACATATACCTCACCGATCTCATGGAGTATCAGCTTGTCCTTGCTTTCACCTATGATGGTCAATAGATCATAATCGGATTCCACGTCAAGTTTGACGATTCCTGGTATGGTTTTTGTAATTGACTCTTCGGTGTCATCGTAATCATAGCCATTTTTAAGGTTTGCAAGATCGTTGATCTCATCGATGGATTTATTATCGATTTTGATATCATAGTATTTATCAGTATTATAATCCTGGGCAAAATAATTATAGTTATCGTTGTTCCTGTAATATTCCAAGCGCTTATCTACGGTATCCTCATCACAGAAAATGGTTGTGTCCTCCAGCGATATACAGTCTTTCATACCCGTGTTTGTTATGGAATAAATCAGCTGGGAATTGGTGGGATAC
Source organism: Anaerovoracaceae bacterium (assembly GCA_031553035.1). Taxonomy (GTDB): domain Bacteria; phylum Bacillota; class Clostridia; order Peptostreptococcales; family Anaerovoracaceae; genus JAVBLY01. The sequence goes on from JAVBLY010000006.1 coordinate 35,563, forward strand.
CTAAAGACTGTGTAGATATATTTTTCCATAACGCTCTGATCCTCAAATACCACGTTAGCCAGAGCCTTGCCATAATCCAGCGGAGCATCATCCGACTGCTCGTAATTTTCTTCACCGGATATTGATGTATCCAGCTCCTGGTATTTTGTGCCGTCATAATCGATGTATCTTACATAGAAATCGTCATCGTCGTTGGTCATGTAGGCGATATGCCCTGTTATGGTCACATTCGATGTAGTGGATTCCATGATTATGTAAGTGACAGGCGGGATTATCGCCAACCCGATAACAGCGATCAAAATGGTTAGTATAAATCTGGACGTCTTGATTGTCTTGCGCTTTTTAATTTTTCTGTATACAAATCTGATTGCGGTTATAATACTTATTGCAACGACAGGCAGCAGGATGAAAAATAAAAGTATAATTAATAACCACTGAAGAACAATGCTCATTTTTTCTCTCCCGTTTTATTGCGGACAAAGTGCCTGATCACAACCCCTATAAGCGATGAACAGAATCCGGTCAGAATAAGTATCCAGTCTTCAAATCCGTAAACAAAGACGGTCAGGCAAAATGTGAGCAGAGCTATATATATGGGGAACCCCCATTTTGCGTAGGACTTGGCTCCTCCTGCAAGAAACCCAAGAATCACTGAGATGATAGGCAGAATTATCATGAAGTTTATTGAACTTCCGCCGGCCATATCTTCTGTGAATATGTATAATGTGGCGATGATCAGCATAGTGAATATGATTGCCGCCAGGTAATAGTAGATGATGTTTGATTTGATGATTTTAGATACTTCCATGGTTCCGCTTCTTCCATTTCATAACAAAATAGCAAAGTACAGCCGATATAATAAATATTATACCCAAAATTTGGATGCATAAGAGCATTTTCTCAAAGTCGGTAAATAGGTGTGTTATTCCTTCCTCTGCATAATATTCTTCTGCCCATTCTCCTTCGTACCATAATAGAAAATATGAGCCGATTATGCTTGATATCCCGGTTATCAGAATCAATGACAGCAATCCGTTTATGAAGTTGTCTCTGAATAAAAGGATGTCTGATAAGAGGGTATGTCTTTGGCTATTTTTCCAATGGAAAAAATAAAGCGACAAACCTACCCAGGTCAGTATCATCAAAAAATTGAAAATCAGATAATAATCAGTGCCGAGTTGCCATACAGACCACGGCATTATCATGAAAAAGAATATTCCTGCACCGATACGAGCTTTCGTCAATGCAGACTCTTCGATGTTCTGCCCTCGCATTGACATAATATCAACGGTGGAGATTTTTATGATCATCACTATGCAAGTCAAATATAGAACCAATGTAAATAACATCGATATAGAGGCTAGTGTAAACATTAAATCGTCATAAGAATAAGATTTTTCTATTTCTTCATGGAATTCATCAATGGACTCAACATCTTCCATTCCCATATCTTCTAAAAGATCTGCAGATAATTCCTGCCCCGTTCCATCACTTGACCACTCTACCCATTTCCCGACACTAGAAAAAGGTAGAATAGAATAATATACAACGATACAAATGAGAATTACAATGACGGATATGATAAACGTTATTCTTTCTTTTCTGATATTTAATGTCTTCATTGTTCCCCCGGTGCATATGACTTACCCCTATTATACCCTAAAATAATAATTATATGATAAAATTAAAACACCGCTTACTTATGGAATTGTAAGAAAGGAATGCACTTATGTTTCACAAAATAGACAACATCGAAAGAAAAGGAATCGCAGATCTGTTCGAGGGCATTGAAGATTCTATGGTCATTGCCTACCTCCAGGGATATATGGGCGAGGCATATGTTGATAAATATCCGGATCCTACTATCGGCATCATCATCAGTGGTGAATATACATTCTTTGGAGGCGATCCAAACGACAAGCGGGCAGGTGAACTGGTCAAGGCTGTCTTTGACTTCAATCCAAGTCATGAGACTGTGGCAATTTTTTCCGATGACAGACCGGAGTGGGAGAAGACCATCCTGAGTATACCTGAAAATCATCCGGTTTCCACACCCAGATTCGGAATAGCCCAGAAGGATTACGAATTTGACAAGGAACGGCTAAGGTCATTCATCGATGATCTGCCATCCGGATATATAATCAAGCCCTTCGATACAGATCTTTACGACCAGGCGATGAGCGAAGACTGGTCAAAGGAATTCTGTGAGACATTCGATTCTGCCGAAGCTTATCTTAGCAAAGGTTTTGGATACGCCGCTGCACATAACGGAAAACTGGTGTCGGCCACATCGACAATGACAGTTTATGATGGAGGTACCGAGATCCAGATCGCAACTCATCCCGAATACAGAAAAAAGGGACTGGCACTTCCAACTGCCGGCGCTTTTATCCTGGAATGTATGGATAGAGGCATCAGACCGTGCTGGGATGCGGCAAACGAGGCTTCACTGCACATGGCGCTGAAACTTGGATATGAATATAAGGGCGAATATATAACAGTACAAATGCATTCGTAATCACACATCAACTGTAATTAAATTATAGGATGCAAAAATAACAAAATTATTACAGCTCAAAATTATTATGAAATGTACATAATAATGTGAAGGAAGCATCTTGACTAATTATAAGGAGCAAACAACTATATGAACATAATCAAAACTATAGCAAAAGAACTGTCAATAAGAGAATCTCAGGTCGACAGCACCGTAAAGTTAATCGACGAAGGAAACACCATACCATTTATTGCACGATACAGAAAAGAAGTCACCGGCTCACTTGATGACGAGGTGCTTCGTAATCTGGATGAGCGTCTCACATATCTTCGAAATCTGGAAGAAAAAAAGGAACAGGTCATCAGCAGCATAGAAGAGCAGGGGAAGTTGACGGAGGAGCTAAGAGCTCAGATAGAAAATGCTGAAACACTGGTTGCAGTTGACGATCTGTACAGACCGTACCGCCCCAAGAAAAGAACAAGAGCTACCATCGCTAAAGAAAAAGGTTTGGAGCCCTTGGCTGATATTATTTTTGCTCAGGAGAACGACAAGCCGATCGCAGAAATCGCAAAAGAATATATCGATCCTGAAAAGGATGTGGCAAATGAAGAAGATGCCATTGCCGGAGCCGGGGACATAATCGCCGAACAGATATCAGACGATGCGGCTTACCGAAAGTACATAAGAGAATTCACCATGAAAAACGGTGTGATCATTTCTACAGCTAAAGACAAAGAAAGCGACGAAAAGAAAGTTTACGAGATATATTATGAATATGAAGAGCCGATAAGCAAGGTAGCAGGTCATCGCATCCTTGCGCTGAACAGAGGCGAAAAGGGAAAAATCCTGACCGTCAAGATCGCCGTAGACAAAGAGAGGATAACAAATTATCTTGAATCAAAAATAATCTACAGCGATTCCACGGATGCAGAGGGAATACTCATAAATGTCATCAAAGACTCTTATGAAAGGTTGATCGCCCCTGCAGTAGAGAGGGACATCCGAAACGAGCTCACGGAAAAAGCCGAAGATGGGTCCATCAAGGTTTTCGGCGAAAATCTTTCCCAGCTTCTGATGCAACCGCCGACAAGCGGGCAGGTTGTGCTCGGTTGGGATCCCGCATTCAGAACAGGCTGCAAGATCGCAGTCATTGATGAGACAGGCAAAGTTCTTGATACGACCGTGGTTTACCCTACCGAACCAACTACCCCGGAAAAGATTAGAAAGGCAATGAATGAAATCAAAGCTCTCATCAAGAAATACAAAGTTACATTGATCGCACTTGGCAACGGTACCGCCTCAAGAGAATCAGAAGCCATAATCGTCGAACTTCTTAGGGAGATTGATGAGAAGGTAAGTTATGTGATAGTCAATGAAGCTGGTGCATCAGTGTATTCGGCAAGCAAGCTGGCAAGCGAAGAATTCCCTAATTTTGATGTGGGGCAGAGAAGTGCCGCATCCATAGCGAGAAGGTTGGAAGATCCGCTGGCCGAACTTGTTAAGATCGATCCCAAATCCATTGGGGTAGGCCAGTATCAGCACGATATGAACCAGAAAAAACTGGATGAGGCTTTAAGCGGCGTGGTCGAGACCTGCGTCAACAGGGTGGGCGTTGACCTTAATACTGCATCCGCACCCCTCCTTTCCTATGTTGCGGGGATCACCAAAACCATCGCCGAAAACATAATATTTTACAGGGAAGAAAACGGAAGATTTGACAGCAGAAAACAGCTCACTAAAGTCAGCAAGCTTGGCCCTAAAGCCTTCGAACAGTGTGCAGGATTTCTAAGGATCAAAGGAGGCAAAGCTCCGCTAGATAATACCGGCGTCCACCCCGAATCCTACGACGCGACAAAGAAGCTCTTGACGGAGCTCGGACATTCGGACAAGGATATTTCAAAAGGAGGACTCAAAAATATATCAGCTGATATCAAAGACTACAAAGCGACTGCAGAAAAGCTGGGAATAGGCGAAATAACTCTGAAAGACATAGTAAACGAACTGGAAAAGCCGGGCAGGGATCCCAGAGACGACATGCCTAAGCCAATACTTCGCGAAGACGTCCTTGAAATGAAGGATCTTAAAGAAGGAATGAAGCTGAAAGGCGTTGTGCGAAATGTCATCGACTTCGGCGCTTTTGTAGATATCGGTGTCCATCAGGACGGACTGGTCCATATCTCCAAACTGGCCAACAAATTCGTGAAACATCCTCTGGACGTAGTCAGCGTTGGTGATATAGTTGATGTCACAGTATTAAGCGTGGATCTTAACAAAAAGAGAATAGCACTTTCTATGGTTGAGGAGGCATCTAAATGAAACTAACGGATTTTTATGAAAACGAAAAGAAAAAAATTATCAATGACTGTATACTGTGCGGCAACTGCGTTCGGTACTGCCGGGTCATGGAGTATACAGGCAATACGGAAACGCCTGCTGACATACAAAAAAGCATCGTAGATCATTTAAAAAACGGCACTGAGCTGAGCTCGGGAGCAAAGCTGAAAACCGATGCATGTATGCGATGCTTCGGTTGTCTTGATGTGAAATGTCCCATCGAAACCACATCCACTACGATCAACGAGATCGTAGACAGAGAACGCCATCTCAAAGATGCTGATCCATTTGGAGAAATCGACAACTATCCGGTCCATGAGGAGCTGGCTAGAAAAGGATGCAGTGACGAAGAGTACGCCCGGATCACTACAGAAAAAATCGACGAAGATGCCGAGATCGTATTTTTCCCCGGATGCAATGTATACAAACAACCGGACAAACTTCTGAATGCTCTGACGATCCTTGATGAGATAGGTACCAAATATTCATTCCTTCCCGGAATGAAAAATTGCTGCGGCTGGACAGAAAGGGCCAGATACGGCGATGCAGACAGCCTCCAGACTGATGCAACGAAACTGATGAATAAGATCGAAGATCTCAAAGCAAAGAAAGTGGTATTCTGGTGTCCCACTTGCCTGTGCGTCCTTGAATCCAGAATCGACAAATTTTATAAACCAGAATTTGAATACGAGACTTTCGGTCAATATATATTTAAAAACATAGACAAGTTATCATTCCCCGAGGCAAAGCCTGCAACTGTTACAGTTCATGAGCCGTGCAAAACAGCGTACATGGGGATCGACCTTGAAGACAACAGCGTAAGAAAACTACTTGAGAGTATTCCCGGAACCAAGCTCGTTGAAATGGAGCATCATGGCAGCGATACTATGTGCTGCGGCTGCGATGCGGTATACAACATGTTCGAAGTGGGAGACAAAGTCAGCGTTGAAAGATTAAAAGAAGCCGACGCCACCGGCGCCGACTTCATGATAGATGTATGCCATAATTGTCACTGGCTGCTAAAGCCATGCCAGAAAAACCACGATGAATTATCAAATGTATTTGAAATCGTGAACTATTCCACTTACATCACCGATGCAATGGGAAAGGGGCGGAAAGACTCTTTAGAATAGATTGTGAATATAACCGAAATGGAAACCGGGCTTTTGGATGAACCAAAAGCCCGGTTTCTTTAAGCATTATAGGGGATATTATCTTTTTCCGTCTCTTTTCTGTATTGCCAGAACCGATATGGCTTCATGGATCAGGTTAGCAGCCATGTAAGCCGTTAACCCTGCAGGATCTATTGAAGGAAGTACTTCCACCATATCCATGGCAACTATGTTTATATCTTTCATTCCCTGGATCAGTGACATGCCTTCGTATCCGGAAAATCCGCCGACCTCGATGGTCCCTGTACCGGGGGCCATGGACGGATCGATGAAGTCGATATCAAAACTCAGAAAAACCTTGGCGTTTCCTGCTCTTTTTTGTATTCTCTTAATTCCTTCCTCGATACCAATCTTATGAAGCTCGTTAGCCGTAAGCACTTCCAGTCCAAGATCTCTGGATCCCTGGATATCTTCAGGTCCGTACTGAGAGCCTCTTATACCTACCTGTATGGAATGTGCCGTATCGATCAAGCCTTCCTCACATGCTCTTCTGAACGGAGTACCGTGAGTATATTTCATTCCCCAGTAATTGTCCCATGTGTCAAGATGCGAATCGAAATGGATAAGTGCAACAGGTCCGTGTTTTTTTGATACTGACCTAAGCTCGGCAAGAGTAATGGAATGGTCTCCGCCAAGAGTTATAGGCACGACTCCTGCATCAACGATAGGCTGCAGACCTTCTTCTATCTGCTTATATGTTTCATGGATATAACCGGGGGTAACGTCAACATCACCGTAATCAACGCATGAAAGATGATCGAATATATTCACATCCAGATTCATGCTGTAGTTTCTCATGAGTGTAGACGCTTCACGTATAGCACTGGGTCCGAATCTGGCTCCGCTTTTATAACTTGCACCAGTGTCAAATGCTGCGCCTATGACAGCAACATCCACTTCTGCGGTAGTGCGGACATTTGGAAGTCTCATGAATGTTTTGATTCCTGAGAACCTTGGGGCTTTTATTTCAGGAGGATGATACTTTACTTTGCTCATTTCAGTCTCCTTCGATTTCCATTGCCACTGCTCGTACGGGAGAACCGTCTGTACCGACTATTTTCCAGGGGAAAGCCGCAACAACAACATTATCAAAATCGATCTTGTCAAAATATGCCCAATTTTCTCCAATCATAAGCCTTTTTTCAGAAAAAAGGTCGTGTACAGGGAATTCTGTTCCTCCAGTCTGGTCAGCATTTATGGTGTCGATACAAAGGAATCGAACTCCTTTATTGACCAGATATTCCGCAACTTCTCCCGACACAAAAGGATGTTCGAAAAATTCATCGGTGCCTACCTTTTTGTACCAGTTTGTATTGAATAAAACGATGGTTCCTGGCTGTATCTTTGCATCGTAAGGCTCAACATCTGCCATGGTGATTTTCTCATTTGACTTTTTGTCGGTAACCCTTATGACAACCGCATCTCCAAAGAAAAAGTCCAGTTCCATTTTATCGATGGTATCCCCGTCATTGCTGAAGTGATACGGAGCATCCACATGAGTGCCTGTCTGTGTTCCCACATATACTCCTGACAGATTATAACCTTCGTTCTCCAATGTTGTCGCAGTACCGATATTTGGCTCCGGATCGCCCGGATATATGGGAGTATCTTTTGTTAGATCCCATGATAAATCTACAAATTTTTTAACTTTCATTATATTGCCCTTTCTGTATAATTTTTCTAAATCAGATCCTTAAATTTCGATAAATCTATTTCTTTTCCGGCTCTCTGTTCCTGGACTGCTATACGAACATCATCGTGTCTTTTCTTGCTCAGTGGATACTTAAGAACTATCAGTACTGTTATGAGATATATTCCACCGCATAAAAATGCATATAGATATTTGAGCCCGGCAAGTGTTTCCGGTGACTGTACAGCAGCATCGCTATATCCGATCAAAGTAAGTAATGTGCCAAGAACAGCCGCTCCTAAAGCACCGCAGAATTTTTGAATAAAGGCAACTATTCCAAATACGATACCATCGATCCTCTTGCCTGTTTCAAGTTCAGTTACGTCGACACAGTCGGGGATCATTGCCCATGGGACCTGGTATACTGCCGCATTTCCCAAAGCCATAAGAAGTGCCAGTATATAAATTGAAATAATACTTCCCGGCTGGATAATAAACCCGATCATCACTATCATTACGATTGCCTCAAGACCTATGGCTATGATCCATGCACCTTTTTTGGAAAACCGCTTCATTAGTTTATCGGTCACAAATGCACCGACGATACTTGCTACGCCAAACAGTAGAGTAACACTGGCAATTTGAGCGTCGTTCAACTCTGCGTAATTAGTGTAGTAAAAGACCTGCAGTGAATAGTTGATCGTATTCGCAAAGATTGCGATCCCGAATACCAGCATGACTATTCTGGTAGGCTTGCTTCTGAAAACTCTCGCCACATCCTTGTAGGAGAATTTTTCGCTGTCTCCTCGATGTCTCTCATAGCCCTTAGTTACTTTCCACATACAGAAGATGAACAGTAGAGCGATAATCATGTAACATGCTATGGTCATACTCCAGCCTGAGTCTCCATTATCAAACAGACCGCCAAAATATGCGACAAGCATAAGTGTCGGACTGATCGCAACCGTAGCTGCAAGCCCGAAGTAATTTTTGAAAGTAGCAAGTGAAGCTCTTTCATCGTAGTCAACAGTCATTTCCGAGCCTAGGGCCGAACTTGAAATATCCAGCACTGTCTGGGCTGTATAGTAAAGCAGGATGATGATGACAAAGTAGATCTTTGATGCCGTTTCGTCAAATCCCCAGTTTGTGAACAGCAGAATACTTATGCAGACAAATGGAATAGCTACCCCAATTATGAGCGGTCTTCGTCTTCCGCTTTTGAGTTTTAAATTGTCGGAAATCCCGCCGACTATCGGGTCGGTGATCGCATCCCACAAAGTACCAACAGATATCATTGCCCCTGCAAATGCAGCCGATAATCCTACCACATCTGTAAAAAAGTAAAGTCCGTAAAAACTGAATGCGGTCCACGTGATAAAACTGCAATAACCGGATAGTCCATATCCCAGCTTCACCTTAAAAGGCAGCTTCTCACTCAATTGGCCAGCATTGCTGTTATCCATAACATTAGCGTTATTTTCCATAATTACCACTTTCCGGATCCTGTCGCCGATACATAAAGTGACACTTTCCGTCTCCTTCCTCTTATAACACAAATAATAAAAATAATATATCAGTGATAATACTCGCAACTTATATGCCAAACCAAAGATCGTTGGAATATCAATGGTTTTGGAGGATAAGGTTTTGATTTTGTATAGTGATCTATTCAAGAATGAATAATTTGCAGTAGGAGCAAATGGATTCTGGTGATAAATAATCGTTGAAATTTAAAGAGAACAAGCGCCTATATTCACAAATGAATATAATATATTCATTTGTGAATATATTTCCGGATTTTTCTTACCGCCGTTGGCTGGCTTATCTTCAATTCCTTCGCCACACCTACTGTAGTTCCTGTTTTTTCAAAAGCAGCTTTGACGTATTCAGCTTCAAGTTTTTCTACGGCATCAGTAAGACTCTGCTCGCTTGCAGGTTTATCTTTTGCTGAATTATTAAGGATCGTTTTTGGGAGATCGTTTATTTCTATGACGTGATTTTCTGATGTTATAAGAATTCTTTCGAGGACATTCTCAAGCTCCCTTACGTTGCCGGGCCAATCGTATTCATATAGTACGTTGTAGACTTCTTGAGAAAGAGTTTTGCTGATATGATTTTTTGCATTTATCTGATCTACCAGATATGTGGTCAGTGGCAATATATCCTCCCGGCATTCTCTTAAAGGCGGAACTTCAATGGATATGACATTAAGCCGGTAATATAGATCCTCTCTGAACAGCCCCTTTTGCATAAGGCATTCAAGATTTTGATTGGTTGCAGCAATGAGTCTGAAATCGACGGGTAATGTCTGAACTCCTCCAACCCGGGTGATGACTTTTTCCTGTATTACTTTAAGTATCTTTACCTGCAGGTTAAGGGGGAGTTCTCCGATCTCATCGAGAAAAAGAGTCCCTCCGTTTGCTGATTCGATAAGACCGACTTTCCCTTCTTTTTGTGCTCCGGTAAATGATCCTCCTTCATAACCGAAAAGTTCGGATTCAAGAAGGTTAGCTGGTATGGCTCCGCAGTTGATGTCAATGAACGGACCATTAGCCCGGGGGCTTTTTAAATGAATGGAGGATGCAAAAAGGGTTTTCCCTACGCCTGACTCTCCCGTGATCAAGACATTGGTGTCAAAGTTGGCGACCCTGTTTATGGTGTTCATTATATCTTTGGTCTTTTTATCCACGGTTATTATAGATTCATTGCTTACGCTTTCGCTTCGCAGTTTTGCAAGTTCGGTCTTGTAGCGTTCGAACTTTGTTTCCAGTTCGGAGTATTGCTTTTCAAGATTGAAATAATCGGTCACATCGCGGGAATAGCTGACCACCTGCTTTATTCGGCCGTTTTCATCATGGACAGGGGATGCTGTGACAACAATATCCCTGCCGGCTTTATTCTTCTGGGCCATTGTGACCTTTTCATCTCTTTTAAGGACTATGGCCGTGACAGAAGGTCTGAAATAACCGTCCTTTTCAAGATCAGCCACATTTTTTCCGATGGCATGATTCTTGTCCAGACCATAGACTTTTTCGAAGGTACTGCTGGCGTGGGTGATTATGCCGTCGCCATTGACGATGAGGATATCATCATGGATGGCGTCCAGTATCTCATCAAATTCAGATTTCGGGATAAACTCCCTATCATCGATTGTATTATTTTTAGTGCTCATGTATAGATAATAAAACATAGACCGGCAAATGTCTAATGGAGATTTACGTAATACATAAGGCTTATGGAGTAGTAAATTATATCAGCAAATGGTTAGACAGAAAAAATAGCGACGACTAACCTAAAGAAAACCCCGGGATCACTCCTCCCAGGGTTTTTGATTAATCTGATCTACTCGAAACCGTTTATTGCCTGATTACTTTATAACATATTTTGTATATATTTTCAATCATCCTTCGGTCTTTTTTTAAGTTCCGGCGAGTTCATCTCAAGTATCTGTTTCGCTTCGTCGGTCTCATTTAACCACAGGGTGAGCTGATCTCCGGTGAGGATTACGGGCATACGACCATGCACTTCTTTCATGGACTCATTGGCTCCATGGGTCAGAACCACCATGCATAGTTCGTTGTCATAATATTCATAAAGTCCCGCAAGATATAGGATCGATTCGTCGGGCAGTTCAAAGAAGTATTTTATCTTGGTCTTTGTCTTAGTCCACTCGAAAAAACCGGAGGTCGGTACCACGCATCGTTTGCCCCCCATAGAGCGGCGGAACATAGCCTTCTCCCCGGCAGTTTCCGCCCGCGCATTGAAGATCTGCTGGCCCTTTTTAAATCCAGGATATCCCCATTTGGCAGGTGCCGGACCGTCTTTTTTGATGATAGGGACTATGTCGGTTGGAAATATCTCGCCATCCTTCATGATTACACCGGGGTAGCGCCTTTCGATCTCTGCGATGGCCTCCTTGATGTCTTCGATTGTTGAGTCGATAAAATACCTTCCACACATCTTGCTTGTCCTTTTCCCGAATAACTGTGTTGTTACTCATTCGCATCTTCGTTGCGTACGTCTGGATAACAGCCTTTTTTTTAAACCCCTCCAATTCGACGGGTTTAGATCTTATAAAGATCCCACTGGTATTCGACTAATTTATATCTTAATTCATATTGTTTCTCTGTGCCGTCTACGACACTCTGGCACCTGTAAATCAAAGCCATGGTTCCTGCTCTTTTTATCTCCTCGACGGAAAAAATTTTGCTAATTTTTATAGTTTGAATATCATCGTCTTCTTCTATTCTGAACTTCTTGGGGATAGGTTTTTCATTCTTGATGAACGTAGCATTCACATCGATGGGTTTTGCAACGATCTTCATGATTCGTGACCTCCCATCATCAAATATTCATTTTCCCGGACTCCGCCCTGTATTGGGTCCACATCGGTGTTCACGAAGGTGCCGCGCTCTATTATCCGATTCCCGTATTTTTCTCTTATGGTGTCTACCGTCATATCCAGTCTCTCGATGAGCACCGGATCCTTTCCGTCAAAAAAACAGACCTGCCGATGACCTTCCTTTGTGAGCTCCCCCACATGGACGCCGATCTTTCTAAGGGATTCACCCTGCCATGCTTCCTCAAACAGCTTCGCAGCTTCATTATATATCTCGGACGTGGAGTTGATGGGGCGCCATAATCTATGTTGATGACCATAGCTTTTCTTTGAAAAGTCGGACGGCCTGACATAGATAGATACAACTGACCCGTAGGATCTTAGTTTCCTTAGGCGCATTCCAACTTTTTCCGTTAGGGCCAGCATGACCTCGCGGGCATCCCTGATATTCTTTACATCGTAGGGAATTGTCGTGCTGTTTCCAACGCCCTTCTGATCGATACTGTCGTTCAAAGTCACCTGTGAAAAGTCTATGCCGTTTGCAAAATTCCACACAGTCCTGCCATGGACGTTGTGGAGCAACGCCTGAAGTTTGGGAAGATCGAACTTTGCTATCTCACCGATAGTGGTCACACCCACCTGGTGAAGTTTTTTCTTTGTTGCCCGCCCCACCCAGAAAAGTTCTCCCACCGGAAGGGGCCACATCTTTTCCTCTATTTCATTGGTAAAAAGAGTGTGGGTCATGTCCGGTTTTTTAAGCTCGGATGCCATCTTTGCCAAAATCTTATTGGTGGATATCCCCACATTTACAGTGAAGCCCAGTTCATCCTCCATTGTCTTTCTTATATGATCCGCCGTTTCCACAGGATCACCGAACAGCTTTTCCGATGCGGAATAGTCGAGGTAACATTCGTCGATGCTGTATCTCTCAATGAGAGGTGAATATCTTTCCAGTATCTTGAACATCTCCTCGCTGCAGTTTGTATAAAGATCATAGTCAGGTCTGAAAAGCCTGAGATGGGGACATTTTTGCCTTGCCGCAAATACGCTTTCTCCCGTATAGATTTTGTACTTCTTTGCGGGGATGGATTTTGTCAGAACGATGCCGTGCCTCTTCTCCGGATTCCCGCATATGACAGCGGGGATAGTCCGGATGTCCAGAGTTTCTCCGGACTCCAGCATATTTACGGCTGTCCACGACAGGTAGGCCGAGTTTGCATCGATGTGGAAAATAACTGACATAGTACGCTCCTTGAATGCTCTTTTTTTGATAATAACACGAACATACGTTCGCATTCAATAGTTTTACCGCAATAAACAGCAAAAACTTTAACAAAATTTTAAGAAAGAGGCAGGATATTCTTAATGTTCACAATATATAGTGTGGTTATAAGAAAGACGGGTAAGGTCAAACAAGCACTGCCGGTTCTTACAAAATCAAAGATTTTGAGAACCTTAGTATTGGACCTACCGACGGTTTCTGAAAGAAACCGGGTTAGGTCTCAGGAGTGGGAAATGAATTATTTATACATAACGCAAAACAAAAATGCAGCTCAGTATGCCATATCTCTGGATGAAATATTCCTGACCCTTTACGGCTTCAGCAAAAGAAAAAAGCTGACTTCGTCTATAACAGGCAAGGATGTCCCGGGGGTGGTGTACAGAATAAGCGTCACACCCGAACAGCATGATGCGGTGAGAGATATACTATGCGACTTTCTTATGGAGAGTCACAAGTACAGATATCGCCTGCGCAGAGGCTATGAGAATTTTTCTTCTGCAGAGTTTATCACATATATACTGGACAGAGCAGGAATAATAAACTTCGATGATTCAATTAACGGCATTGCTGAAGAGGATCTTGAGGGGCTGGCAGAATTTGATGCCGTGGATACAATCTACGAAGGGGATCTTAAGAAATATGTGGCGGAAAAAAGATACGAATCGGAAGGCAGCCTTTCTAATATCAGACATTTAAATACAGTAAAAAAGAACAAAAAAGTAGTGGAGCACGGCACCGCCCAGTACGAATATGTGCCACACGAGATGCAGGAACTTATGACCGCCGACTAGATAGAATACCACGCCTACGGAGTAAAGAACTCCTCCTCCCACCAGCAATGCCAGGGCGGGAACAGGCAGCACATCCATGAGCTGACCCATGATAAAAACGGCGCTCCAGCCCATGAAAAGATAGAACACCATGGACAGGATGTGGAACTTCTTTAGATCGATGATATTGAGAATGATTCCCAAAAGAGTCATGAATATGACGAATCCCCAGACCCACCATGACGCAGTTGTCCGAAGAAGCGATAAACATATTGGAGTATACGTACCCAATATGAGAATATATACAGAAGAGTGATCCAGAATCTGGAACACTCTTTTTACTTTAAGATTTTTGAATGAGTGATAGAGAGTGGACATTGTGAAAAGAAGGATCAGGCTGAATCCATATATACAACAACTCACCACGGTCATTGCGTCGCCTTTCAGTGCGGCAAATACTATGAGCACCGCGGTCCCTGCTATTGCAAGGGCAGACCCAAAGCCGTGGGAGATGCCGTTGGCGGTTTCTTCCTTTCTGTTCTGGTCGTTGAAGTTGGTCACATCAGTTAACTTCATGGCAATCTGGTCTCCTGTTCGTCACCCTTTTTCCACTTAAAGTTGATCTGAGCTATCACTATCGCCCCGAATATGAGAGCACACCCTGTGAGCCGGACAGGCGACATCCTCTCCCCAAGTATCATGGCTCCGAACATTGCCCCGAAGACCGATTCGAGGCTTAATACAATGGCAGCGATGGACGGAGGGACGTTCTTCTGCGCTATTATCTGAAGTGAGTAAGGCAGTGCCATGGCGATAAATGCCGATACCATAAGAGGCCAGAATGCATTCATAATTCCTTCCAGAGAGTTCCCCGATTCAAATATAAGACCTAATATGAGATTAAGAAGGCCCGCCACAAGAGCCTGGATCATGCTCAGAAAAAGACCGTTGGATCCCGGCGAAAATTTGCCGATGATCAGTATCTGAAGAGCAAATGATAGCGCACATAAAAGAGCCAGAATATCACTTGTGGACATTGAAAAATTTCCGGCTCCTCCGATGAGATAAATGCCGATCACGGCGACTACTGCGCCTATCCATACTTTAGGCTGTACTTTTGTTTTTAAAAAAACAGCGCTTATTATAGGAACCATTATAGTATAAAGTGCAGTAAAAAATGCAGTTTTACCTGCGGTGCCGGAGACCAGGGCAAGCTGCTGAAACAGACCCCCCAGACCCAGAACGATCCCCATACATGTGCCTCCAAGTATCTGAGCTTTAAGAGAATGCAATTTCATTCCGCTTTCAGATATGGTGGGGTCCAGTTTCCCTTTTTGAAAAATCACATATATTATTACTATGAATACGAACCCAAGCAGGAACCTCAGTCCATTGAAGAACAATGGCGTAATATAAAGAAGACCGATCTTTCTTGCCGTAAAGCTGGTGCCCCAGCAAAGAGCGGTGATTAATAATAATGCAGTAGATATTATTTCTTTCTTTTTCGATAAATTTGTCATTCGTATATTCTATCATACTTTTCTCCAAACAAAATGAGAAGCTGATATAATGATAGTAGTGAAATGTGTTATGGAAAGGTAGGAGAACAAATGAAAGTATTATTACTAAACGGGAGTCCAAGAGATGGAAATACCAAATTTGCCGTCGATCTTGTTGGAAAGACAATAGGTGAAAACATAGATGGTGCCGAGGTGGATGTTGTTGATATCGAGCGTCTGGGAATAAGTCCATGTACAGGCTGCAATATCTGCATCGACAATGACGGCGTTTGCGTTTTCGATGACGATATGACCGACCTGATCGAAAAAATAAGAGATGCTGACATTATAGTATTCGGCTCACCTGTGTATTGGTGGGGAATCACGGCACAGCTCAAAGCAGTCATCGACAGGATGTACGCAATGCTGGGCAAACCGGGCAAAGCCGAGAAGAAAATAGGCCTGATTATTACCGGGCAGGATACTCTTGACGGTCCTCAGTATGGTCTTATCAGCGGACAATTCAAATGCATAAGCGAATATCTTAAGTGGGATATGGTATTTGACAAGGCTATATCCGCTGACGGTCCCGAAGATGTGAAGAATAATGAAGAAGTAGTCGCCGAGCTCAGCCAGCTCTGGAAGAAGATCTAAGCGCGACCAAACATAACTTATTTAGTGACATTTGTCTCTCCTGATTGTTATATTATTAGGAGAGGCATTTTTATGGAAAAAGAACTTATCGAACAGCTTTATAAAAAATACGGAAACGCCCTCCTTTTATATATTTACTCTATTTGTCGCGACTTTGGAGTTTCGGAAGAACTGATGCAGGAAACATTTGTGAAGGCACTTCTGTCTCTGGATGGAAACCACAGCAATTTTAAGGCATGGCTTTTTAAGGTCGGGAAAAACCTGACGATCAACCGGATCAGGCGGGATAAAAAGGTCATCTACAAAGATGAATTTAAAGGTATCCCGACTGAGGAAAATATTTTATCAGACCTTATAACAAATGAGAAAAACAGAAAACTTTATGAAGCGATCTTAGGCTTACCGCCGGGCATGAAACAGATCCTGATACTTCATTATTTTTCCGAAATGTCGTTTGGAAAAATAGGAGAGATCATGAGCATCAGCCCCGGTAATGCCAGGAACACGGCGTATAAAGCCAGATTGCTTCTTAGAAAAGAAATGGAGGGTGAACATGACATTTAAAGAATTGATAGAACTGTACAGATCAGGGAAGGCTTCCGATATGCAGAAAAAAGTGGTAGAGGATGAAGTGGAAAAGTTCGAAGCCGTTTCAGATTATGTATATTCAGACAGAGATGATGGTGAGCTTACGATATCGACAGGGTCTGCAAATTCCAAGACCGCAGATCCCGATTATGAGGAATCCGCAACATTTGTCCAGTCGGTAAGAAAGCAGATCAAGCATTCCTTTCTCAGAATGGGAGCATATATCATAATAATCGTTATCGTTATTATTGTCATTCAGGCATTTTTGCCGTATATTGTTGACAAGTTCTATTATGATCCGACGAAGGAAATTGTTATTTCAGATACAAAGGATGAGGGACCGCAGACTGTTCAGCAAATCGAGCTGGATTTTGCAATATACTCTCAACTCCATATGCCTTTAGAGCGCAGAAGTGATGCATTTGCAACTCCTCAGGGCTATGGGAAATACAACATCAGCATAACACAGCATACATTCACTAATTCTGAATATATTCAGCCTGCGGTCGGAGGGCAGATAGTAAGAGATGAACTTACATTGACTCCTCCCGACTTTCTTGATATGAATGTTATGCGAGGTAATTTTACATACGATAAAAGCGTTTCTTACAGCGAAGAACTTGAGGATGGTACTGTTGTTGAGATTCCTTTAGATAAGGAATATGCACAGCATAATAAAGACTTTCTCAGTGAGATGGAAGTGCTTGATAAAGACAGGCAGATCAAAGCCATAATTTCATTCAAAGAACCGGTCAGTTATGAGAAGATGCTCAGCATAGAAAAGAAATATGACTTGGCCTCTCCTTGGTATGCTGTGAAAACCACAAGTGAAGATGCTTTCAACTTAGATTTTGGTTTCTCTGCTCTGGATAACAAAGTATATGAATCATATGAGAATAATAAATACCCATATCTTTTCAAAGAAATGGATGGGCATGAAGATGATGAAGCCTATATGAAGCAATATTTCTTATCTATGATCAAATACGAGGGAGATCAAAAAGAATTCCTGAAAACTTTTGATCCGCTTTTCGAATTTAATTCGGATATATATCAAAGCGCATATGATTTTGTGGATAAAAACGGCTTGAATATTTATGGAATCGTAACTTATGTTGATAAAAATCAAGCAAAGGAATTGGTCGATGATAATATCGCATATGAAATAAAATTCAAAGATTTCGGCAGGCAATAAGTTATCATTCCCAGTCAACCCCAATTCCCCAGTAACCTTTCCTCATGTAACGATTAACGCAATTAATTGTTATACTAGTAGGAGAGGTTAATTTTTATGGAAAAACAATTATTTGAAAAGCTGTATATGGACTACAGCAGATCTCTCCTGCTGTATATCTATTCCATATGCGGTGATTTCGGACTGGCGGAGGAACTGATGCATGAAACTTTTGTAAAAGCAATGCTTTCGTTGTCTGATGATCACGATAATTTCAAGGCTTGGCTTTTTACCGTAGGGAAAAACCTGACCCTGAACAAGATAAAGCGGGAAAAGAAAGTGACATACACGGATGAACTGGCCGACATAAAGGCAAATGATGATATTTTAACTGAACTTATAGCTGATGAGGAAAATAGAAAACTGTACACTGCTATACTGTCCCTGCCGGACAAAATGAAGCAGGTAGTCACTCTCCATTATTTTTCGGGACTGAGCCTGACTCAGATCGGAGAAATAATGGGTATGAATCCGGGGAATGTAAGGATCGTAGCCTTTAGAGCCAGACAGCATATGAAAAATGAATTGGAGGAAGACGATGACTTTTAGGGAATTGCTCAAGCTTTATAAAAAAGGAGAATTGACAGATAAGGAAAAGCCCATGGTGGAAAGCGAAATCGATAAGTTCGAAGCATTGTCCGATTATGTTTTTTCGGATGTGCAGGATGAATCCACACTGGAATCGGGTTCAGATACCGACCAGAATCCAAATCCACAGCAAGAAACACCGGATGAAGCTGCTTTTACAAAAACCATAAAAAAACAGATCCATAACGCCTTTGTTAGGATGGGAATAATTATACTGGCTGTATTGATAGTGTTTGTTCTATTCTTCCAGTTCGCTCTGTCTCCTATAGTTGATTCTTTTTATTATGATCCTGCAAAAGAAACCACGATAAAACCATTCTCTAATGATGACGGATTTTATAAGGTGCAGCAGATGGAAAAGGACTTTCAGGTCTTTGCCGATCTTAATATGCCTATGGAAAACAGAACTCATGTCCAGGCCACGCCTTTAGGGTATGGAAAGTATAATCTTTCAGTGATCGCTGAAGGGCAGTCATCTTATGATGAGGCAAAACCTTCGATCAGCGGGCAGCTTGTCAGGGATCGTCTCACATTTTCCATACCTGATTTTATCGACAGTGATTTGTCATATACAAATTTTGCATATTTGGATAATTCCAGTGTTGTCATTGAAACAAAAGAAGGGCCGTATACTGTTCCGAAAGACAGAGAATATGCAAAAGAAATGAGATATTTCGTCAATGACGAATTAAAAGATTACGGTGATGACGAAATGCTTAAAGTAGCTATATCGTTTAAAGACCCGATAACTTTCACAAATATGAACAAGCTGATAGATAAATATGACATAGAACAGGTCTGGTATGCTGTTGCAACCAGTCGCCAGAACGGGGAACAGCAGAGGGATCTAGGCTTTTCTCTTGCATATGGTAGTTGGTTCTATGGTTATGAGGACCCTGAATACCCTAACCTGTTTTACCAGCCCGATAAAGACGATACTGCCGTCAAGCAGCACTTCATGTCTATGCTAAAATATATGTCGGATCAGAAAGAGTTTTTGTCGATTTTAAACGGCCCCGAATATGGCACGAATGAATATTACGCAGACATGTATTCCAACGCATACAAATATGTTGAGAAAAACGACTTCAAGCTTTACGGCTGCGTAGCATTTGTCCAAAAGAAATCTCTGGTGGACATGATCGAAAATAAGGATGCACATCTGGTCAGATTTTATGATTCCGGTCAATAATACATACTCCGTCATACCATTTGACAGACAAATTCGACTAATATGTGCAAACTTGACCATATATGATTAATTGTCGCAAAAAGGGGTAATAAAAAAACACAACCCCCACTAGGCGGAGAGAACCCCAGGTGGGTAGAGCGTGTATTAAAAACCCACAATTGTTTTGTGGGTTTTTAATTTCTAATAAGTTGCTACACCGATGTACCCGTCTTTAGGGAAGTAGTATATAGTGTCGTAGAATAAGTAAACTTGTGTAACATCGCTTTTTGCAGGATCCAGTATATAAAGATCTGAATAGGTAGTCGCACCTGGACGGTATCCTACCACTGTGACCCAGTGCTGGCCCGATGTCCCGTAAGTACATCTCACTATACAGGGGAGGTTATTGTCGACCTGTTTCTTTATAGTTGCCATGGCTCTTGCCTGTGATGTCGATGTTGGTGGATTGCTGAAATCCAGTCTGTCCATTCCACCGGTGTACCAGTTGGCAAGATCCCCTATGAGGTAAGTGGACGGCGCCACAAATTTTTTATACCTGATGGCTGTGCAAAATGACATGCTGTAAACGGCACACTGACTTTTAGCCTGGGTACCGATCTTCGCAATTATAGTTTTTGCAGCGGCATCATAGCTGCTTATTACAGTTTTATTTTCTTCCCACCTTGCATAAAGAGTGTGTCTGCCGATTTTCTTGACGATGGTCGTATTTTTTATCCTGCTCCCGCCGGTCTTTGCCGTGTACCAGCCCGCAAAATTATAATTTGTTCTTTTAGGCGTTGGAAGGCTCTGAAGGCTGTTATATTTTTTCCCTTTTACTACAATGATGCTTACAGGCGAAACCTTGCCGCCGTTGGCATCTAAGCTTACTTTATATGCACCTTTGACAGAAGCCCATCTTGCATACAGAGTCTTGCTTCCCCCGGAAAATTTAATCTTGGTGGTTGAAGTTACTTTTGAACCGCCGGACTTTGCTGTATACCAGCCTTTAAAAACATAGCCCAGTCTTGTGGGTTTGGGCAGGGTGCCGACTTTAGCATTTTGCGTAAGATATAAGGACTTTGTCTTGACAGAACCTCCGTTCGCGTTGAACTTAAGAGTTCCTTTTATATCGATTGATTTAGATGTTTTAGGTTTTGAAGTTGTCTGCCATTTACCGTCTTTATACTTCTGATAAAGCCAAGTCACTTCCACAGTCTTTTTCCCCGGATCTGTAAACTTTATGGCATATGTGAATGTTCCCGAGCTGTTGGCCGTAAGACCTGCCGGGCTTTTGATGGTCCCGTTTGAATGTATGATCAAATATGAATAAGGTTGGTATCTGGTTTCTTCATTGACAGACCCCTTTGCCGATTGTCTGTCGCCGGTAAGAGTCATATTGAATCTTGTACCTGCGACCATTGTAGCCGGAGTTTTGATGGTTGATTTTGAAAGAGAAGCCTTTGCAGGCTCGTCTGCAGCATATGCCGCACTATTAAAAATACCTGGAACGAATAGTGTCGTCACGGTAAGGCATGCTATGAGCATGACGGAAATAAGATTTTTATTGAGATTTCGGTGCATAGAATACTCCCTTGAGTCACTCCATTTGTAGTCAGGTTATTAGTATTGGAAGTGAATGTCAATTATCCTTGTATTAACAACGTAATACGGAATTGTTACAGTTAAATACCCCGGGCCCCTTGATTTATGCGGGGTTATAGATATTGTCACCGAATAGAAATATATAAGAGATCATATCCACAAGATGTTGTTGGATTCTATTGCCTGGAACGCAATTCTATTAATTTCTTATTAATAAATAAATCCCCCAATTAATTGCTTCTTACCCTTTGAAGCAATGGCAAAATGTTATAAGATATACCCATGATAATAACAGAGTTCGACATAAAAATAAATAAAGACACGGTCCTTGGTCTTGTGGACTTGAGAAAAGACGACCCGCTCTACGCAGATATATTAGAAGAGCTTGAAGGACTCCTTTCCGGGACATATGAAAAAATCAAGCCGGCAGTGATCTGCGAGACCGGCAGTCTTAAGGGAATCTCTGAGGAATACGATGACGATGGCCATGAAGCTTTGTTCGTTATCGTGACGGCAGGCGGTGAGATAAGCCGTTGGTCATCAACGCTGTTTTCCGAGGGCAGATATATGTCTGGGCTCCTTGCCGATGCAGTTGCGGATGATTATCTTTTTCAGATGGAGCCTGCTGTGGCAGAGATCGTCAAAGAATTCTGCATATCAAAAAATAAAGGAGTCTGCGCAAGGCTGGAAGCACCAAGAGATATTCCTATGACCGCCCAGAAAAGGGCACTTGAGGCCACAAATGCGGATGAGCTTTTAGGAATTGATTTGACGGAAAACTTTATGTTCGATCCGGTCAAAACCATGTGCCGGATCTACATCCTTGATGACGATAAGGACAGATTCGATATATACAGAAGCTGCAAAGACTGTCCTGATACAAAGTGCAATTTAAGAGATACTTATGAGTGATATGCCTGAAAAAACTGACAGAAAAAAACAGCTGACAATGTTCGGCTTTTTCGCCCTGACTGCGTCCATGCTCATGTCTGCGGACGAATATCCTGTCTTTGCCGAATCAGGTTTGCAGGCGGTATTCTTCCTTATCGTCTGCGGCACTTTATGGTTCTTGCCTGTTGCTTTGTGCTCGGCGGAAATGGCCACCATCAAAGGTCATACCGAAGGCGGAGTTTTCTCATGGGTGGGAAATGTTCTGGGGCGAAGATTCGGTTTTCTCGCAATATTTTTTCAATGGTTCCAGGTGAATATCAACTTTATCACAATGATATATTTTATTATTGGAGCACTTTCATATGCAGTTAATATGCCGGGGATCAATGATAATCCGTATTTAAAACTTTTGACCTTTCTTATCGTCTACTGGGGGGCTACTTTATTCCAGCTCAAGGGGATAAACAAAACCACAAATCTGGTGAAATGGTGTTTTATCATAGGGATAATCGTTCCCTCTGCCCTGACAGTCCTCCTGGCGATTTACTACGCAGCCACAGGCGGGCAGGTAGAGTTTGACGCAAGTCCTTCTGCAATGCTTCCTGATATCAGCAGTTTTTCTTCTCTTGTTGTGATATTGCCGTTTGTACTTGCCTATTCCGGCATCGAAGCTTCGGCATCTCATATTAATGAAATGAAAAACCCGGGCAGAGACTATCATATCGTGTTGATACTTCTGGTCGTCGTTGCTGTTATATTCGATTCCATTGGAGGTTTGAGCATAGCAACGGTCATTCCCGCAGACGAACTTTCCATGAATACTGGGGTGGTGCAGGGGCTCACAGTCATGGTTGGTGCCGTATCACCATCTCTGGTGTGGATCGTGCGGGTTCTTGCAATATTAATGGCTCTTGGTATGCTAGGAGAGATCAGTGCCTGGATCATAGGTCCCGTAAGGGGAATTTATGTTACTGCAAAAGCCGGCATATTCCCCAAATACTTTGATAATCTGAATAAAGATAATGTGCCACTCAGACTGGTCATCATGCAGGGGATAATAGTTTCTGTCATTGCTGCTCTCATAACTCTGCTTGGAGGCAGTGCAAATGCAGCATTCAAACTGGCCATTTCCCTGACGGTCATGTCCTATCTGGTCACATATATACTTATTTTCATCGCATATCTTGTCATGGTATCAAAACATGACGACTGGAAGCGAGGGTTCCAGCTCAGGGGCGGAAAACCGCTAAAATACTTTATTGCAGGCGTAGGGCTGATTTCATCTCTGCTGATCCTGGCCTTGACGTTTGTACCTAATACATCTGCAAATGCCGGCAATAATACCGCCTATATGCTGATATTGGTCATTGGCTTTATTCTGATACTGGCGCTGCCGAATATCATCTATGATTTATCCGATCCTAAAAGGCATCTGAAAATTTCCCAAATACCGGTTATCAAACACTTTAAAACACCCCATATCAACAAGTGGATTCAGCCTAAAGCAAGAGGTGAATTCTACTGGGATAACGATCCCGAAAAGCATTGAATTTTAGGGCTTAGAGAGTATTGAATGCTGTATACAGAATTCTTGAATTATTCCTGAAAAAAGGTTGAAAAGTATTTATTAAAGCATATAATGAAGGTGAGGATCGAGTTATTTATTTCACAAAACTGATTGCACGCAAAGCACCTGCATGCAAATATTTTGCGGAAAGACTAAATAAACAGGGTAAAACAGCGGGTTTATGTGTATAATAATAAGGTACGCTGAACTTACTGACATAATAAAGGAGTTTTTAAGCAAACATGAAAAGAAAAAAGATTTTGACACCGGCTCAGGCTGCTGAATTCGTTGAGGATGGAATGACTGTTGCATCAAGCGGATTCGTAGGAAGCGCTATACCCGAGGCATTGACCGGTGCTATGGAAAAGAGATTTCTCGAATCCGGACACCCGAGAGATATCACTTTTTTTTATGCCGGATCTCAGGGCAACAGAGACGGCAGAGGCGGCGACCACGTTGCTCATAAGGGAATGACAAAGAGAGTTATCGCGGGTCATTATAATACAGCCAAAGCCCTTGGCGAGGCGGTGCTTAGAAATGAGCTGGAAGCATACAATCTCCCCCAGGGAACTTTGTCGCAGCTTTGCAGAGATATAGCGGCAAAAAAGCCGGGAACCATCACTCATGTCGGGCTCAATACATTCGTTGACCCCAGGCACGAAGGCGGCAAACTTAACGACATCACGACCGAGAATATGGTTGAGATCGTGGATATTCTCGGAGAAGAGAAGCTTTTATACAAGTCCTTCCCCATCGATGTTGCTTTTATCAGGGGCTCTTATGCCGACGAATACGGCAATGTGACAATGGAAAGAGAAATCGGTCCCGGCGAAGTCACCGCTCTGGCTCAGGCAACAAGGAACAGCGGAGGCAAGGTTTTTGTCCAGGTTGAAAAGATAGTCGAGGGTGACACCCTTGATGCCCGTCTGGTAAAGATACCCAGAATATATATCGATGCATTGATCATTGCGGAGGATCCCAAGGATCACGAACAGACTTACGATATGGAATTCGATCCTTCGCTGACAGGGGAACTGAGAGTTCCTCTGAGCGGTATAACTCCTCCTCCCCTTACTGCAAAAAAGGTAATTGGCAGGAGAGCCGCCATGGACCTGAGAAAGGATACTGTCGTAAATCTAGGAATCGGTATTCCTGAATTCATATCGGCTGTAGCAAACGAAGAAGGCATAGGCGATTATTTTACGCTGACTGTGGAAGCCGGTCCTGTAGGAGGCGTCCCTGTAGGAGGCGCCAGGTTCGGTGCCGCAATCAATCCGGAATGCATACTCTGTCATCATGAGCAGTTTGACTTTTATGACGGTGGCGGAGCAGATCTGGCTTTTCTCGGTCTGGCTCAGATGGATCAGTACGGTAATATCAATGTCAGCAAATTTGGTCCGAGACTTTCAGGTTGCGGCGGATTTATCAATATAACGCAGAACGCCAAGGAAGTATTTTTCTGCGGTACGTTTACTGCAGGAGGTCTTAAGGTGGAAATCGCTGACGGCAAACTGACCATACTTCAGGAAGGCAGCGAATGCAAATTCAAAGAGATGGTCGAGCAGATCACTTTCAGCGGCGAGTATGCCCAGAAGACAGGGCAGCCGGTCAAATACATTACGGAAAGAGCCGTTTTCACGCTGGAGGAAGACGGACTTCATCTCACTGAAATAGCTCCCGGGATCGATCTTCAGACTCAGGTTCTTGACCTTATGGAATTTTCGCCTGTGGTGGATGATGATCTTAAGCTTATGGATGAGAGAATCTTCAAAGATGAACTGATGGGACTTAAAGAAGATTCATAATAAACCGATTCAACACCGATTATGCTTGTACAAGCAAGGTATCGGTCAATGGATATAAAATTACTCAATATAACAAATTATAGGAGGATGCAATGGCAAATGTATTTACATCACCGCAAAATATTATAACCGGTGAAAACGCAATCGAAGCTAGTATGGCATTTATGAAACCTTACGGTGAAAAAGCACTTATCGTAACGGACGATGCCATGGTCAGGCATGGTTATGTCAAGAAGTTGACCGACCAGCTGGATGAAACCGGAATAGCATACACTGTTTATTCGGGAATCAACACAGAACCGACTCATACTATGATAGACGAAGGAGTCAAGATCTATAAAGATGAAAACTGTGAATTCATAATCGGTATAGGCGGAGGAAGCCCGGTAGATGCAATGAAAGCTATCGGTGCAGTAGTCAAAAATGGCGGAAGCATAACCGAATATATGGGAAAGAAAATCGAAAATAAGCTGCCGTACATCGTAGCTATCCCAACAACTGCAGGAACCGGCTCTGAAGCCACCGCAGTATCAGTCATCACAAACACCGACACAGATGTCAAGATGATGCTGAAAGACAGCAAACTCATCGCGGATATAGCAATAGTGGATCCCATATTCACACTTACAGTACCACCCGATGTTACTGTTGCAACAGGCATCGATGCTCTCGTACATGCTATTGAAGCATATACATCAGCGAAGGCATTCCCAATGACAGATCTTTATGCGGCATCGGCGGTCAAGAAAATATTTGAAAATATTTATGAATGTTACACCAACGGTGCAAACATGAATGCAAGAAGAGAGATGGCTATAGCTGCTCTTGAAGCAGGAATCGCATTCAGTAACGCTTCAGTTACAATTATCCACGGTATGAGCAGACCTATCGGAGCACTTTTCCATGTAGCTCACGGTCAATCAAATGCTATGCTTTTGGGCGTAGGTCTTAAATATCTTAAGGGCGGAGCAGTTAAAAGACTGAGCGACCTTGCAAAAGAAATCGGTGTATTCAGACAGGGAATGACAAATGATGAAGGAGCGGAAGCATTTGTTACCGCAACTCTTGCACTTCTCAGAACTCTGAATGTCCCAACACTTCAGAAACTCGGTATCAACGAAGACGATTTCCACAAGAACATACCTAAGATGGCAGGCGATGCAATAGCAAGCGGCAGCCCGGGCAACACAAGAAAAGTACCAAATCAGGAAGAAATAGAAGAGTTATATAGAGAACTTTGGATTGAAGGACTCGAGTAGAGTTATAAAGGAGGAGTATCAAATGGCATATCAAAACGTAAAATTCGAAACAAAAGAAGGTATAGGATTCGTAACGATCAACAGGCCTGACGCACTTAACGCTCTTAACGGCGAACTGCTGGACGAGCTTTATGATCTTTTCACAAAAATCAAATATGATGACGCAGTAAAGACTGTCATAGTAACAGGTGAAGGCAGAGCTTTCGTCGCAGGTGCTGACATTTCCCAGATGGTGAATGCATCAACTCAGGAAATGAGAGCAATGTCGGAAAAAGGTCAGAACGTAATGAATCTTATTGAAGATGTAGATAAAGTAGTAATAGCTGCTGTCAACGGATTCGCACTTGGCGGAGGAAACGAACTTGCAATGGCTTGCGATTTCAGGCTTGCATCGGAAAAGGCAAAGTTCGGTCAGCCTGAAGTAAATCTCGGATTCCCTCCGTTTTTCGGTGGAACACAGAGACTTCCAAGACTTGTTGGAAACGGAATGGCAAAGTATCTCATCTGCAGTGCAGAAATGATCGATGCTCAGGAAGCTATGAGAATAGGTCTTGTTGAAAGAGTATACGGCGCCGAAGAACTTATGGACGAAGCTGTCAAATTCGCTAAGCTCATCATGACAAAGGCTCCAATAGGTGTTCAGATGGCCATCAACTGCGTCAACAAGGGTACTGATATGGACAGAGCAAACGGAGTTGCTTACGAAAGAGAAGCAGCAGTAAGTTGCTTTGCTTCAGAAGACAAAACGATTGGCACAAAGCACTTCCTTGATAAAAACAAGGATAAGGGCGATGCCAAGTTTGTCGGTAAATAATTATAGAATTGTTTTAGCGGGGTAAATTTATGGATTTTAACTTATCAAAAAGCCATTCACTGCAAAGGGAACTGTTCAGGAAATTCGCAGAAGAACAGGTCGCTCCCCTGGCAGAAGACATGGATGAAGCCGAAGAATACGACATGGATCTTCTTGCGAAGATTCAAAAATATGGATTCATGGGCATCCCTTATCCAAAGGAATATGGAGGAGCAGGCGGAGATTATCTCAGCTATGTTCTGTGTATGGAAGAGCTTTCAGCAGCAGATGCAAGTACGGGCATAATGATTTCCGTACATACATCACTTGCATGCACATGTCTCAATAACTATGCGACAGCGGAGCAAAAAGAAAAATGGTTAAGACCGCTGATCGATGGAAGCAAGGTCGGCTGCTTCGGACTTACCGAACCAAATGCAGGATCTGATCCGGCGGGACTTCAGACAAAAGCTGTGCTGGACGGCGATGAATATGTAATCAACGGGTCAAAGATATTCACGACGAATTCAGGTTTTGCAGATACATTTGTAATGTTTGCATTGACTGATCCAAAGGCCGGACCCAAAGGTGTTTCATGTTTTGTGATGGACCGGAATACAAAAGGACTCAATATAGGCCAAAATATCAAGAGAATGGGAATAAGAGCAGCTTCAAACTGTGAAGTCTCATATGATAATGTCAGAGTTCCTGTGGAAAACCTGATCGGCAAAGAAAATCAGGGGTTCAAGATATCAATGAAAGCACTTGACGGCGGACGTATAGGGATCGCTGCGCAGGCAGTGGGCATAGCTCAGGGAGCGCTTAACGAATCACTTAAATACGTCAAAGAAAGAAAGCAGTACGGAAAGAGAATTTCACAATTCCAGAATACACAATTCCTATTTGCAGATATGCAGACAAAGATCGATGCTGCAAGACTCCTTACCTGGAGAGCTGCCGTATCAAGAGATACCCACGGGCATTACGGCCCCGAGGCCGCTATGGCCAAGTTGTTCGCATCAGATGTTGCCAATCAGGTGACAAGAGACTGCGTACAGATGATGGGTGGCTACGGTTATTCAAGAGAATATCCGGTAGAACGAATGATGCGTGATGCTAAGATAACCGAAATTTATGAAGGAACTTCAGAAATAATGAAGATGGTTGTTTCCCGTTCCATGAAGGTTCAATAAGGGAAAGGAGAAATGGCGAAATGAGAATAGTAGTATGTATAAAGCAGGTGCCGGACACCAACGAAGTCAAGCTTGATCCGGTCACAAACACTCTCATAAGAGAAGGCGTGCCCAGCATTATCAATTATGATGACAAGTCCGGTATTGAAGCAGCACTGGAAATTAGAGAAAAAATAGGCGGGACCGTCACCGTAGTGTGTATGGGACCACCGCAGGCAGATGTAGCATTAAGAGAAGCTCTTGCCATGGGTTGTGATGAAGCAGTCCTGGTTTCCGGCAGAGAATTCGGAGGCTCTGATACATGGGCGACAGCATCCATAATATCGGCGGCTGTCAATAAAATCGGTTATGACCTTGTTATCACCGGTCGTCAGGCTATCGACGGAGACACAGCTCAGGTAGGACCTCAGATAGCTGAAACACTTGGGATACCGCAAGTTTCATATGTTGAGGAAATCACACCGAAAAAAGATCATCTGCTGGTAAAAAGACAGTACGAAGACAGATATCATATGATAGAAGTAAGTACTCCCTGCCTTCTGACAGCACTTTCAGAACTGGCGGATCCAAGATACATGAGCGTCGGTGGAATCATAGATGCTTATGAGAAGGAAATAAAAATACTTACATGGGATGATCTCAAAGACGATCTGGTCCAGGATTATATCGGACTTAAGGGATCACCGACAAAAGTTGCCAAATCCTTTACCAAGCAGGCAAAGGGAGTTGGAGAACTTCATGCGAGTATAAGTGCGGACGATGCCGTTGAAGCTATCATGACCAAAATGATAGAAAGACATATCATATAGGGGGTTATGAAATGAGTAAAAATATATATGTAGTTGTCGAACAGAGAGACGGCAAACTCCAAAAGGTAGGACTGGAACTTTTATGTGAAGCAAAAAAGCTTGCAGCTGATCTGGATCAGAAAGTATTTGGTGTTCTGTTAGGAGAAAAGGTCAAGGGACTTGGCGATAATCTCTTTAAATATGGCGCTGACGAAGTCATCTATGTGGAAGATCCGATCCTTAAAGAATATGTCACTGAACCATACACAAAGGCTTTGACAAAGATCCTTGAAACCGAAAAGCCCGAGATCGTTCTTTTCGGAGCAACATCCATAGGCAGAGATCTGGCTCCCAGACTGGCATCAAGAGTCCACACCGGACTTACAGCAGACTGTACAAAGCTGGACATCAACCCGGATGACAAACTTCTGATGATGACCAGACCTGCATTCGGAGGAAACATCATGGCTACTATCGTATGCCGTGAATACAGACCTCAGATGGCTACCGTTAGACCGGGAGTCATGGAAATGGTTGAGCAGAAAGATGCTCCTAAGGGCAAAGTAAGAGAGATCAAGGTAAAGTTCTCCGATTCAGACATGAACATCAAGATCAAAAAGGTTGTCAAGGAAGAACATAAGAAGGTGGACATTACCGAAGCGAAAGTTCTTATTTCCGGCGGCAGAGGAATCGGTTCACCGGAGTATTACGAAAAGCTTCAGGAGCTTGCTGATCTTCTTGACGGCGAAATAAGTTCATCAAGAGCAAACGTCGATGCCGGATGGATCGCAAAGGACAGGCAGGTTGGTCAGACAGGAAAGACAGTAAGGCCCGAAATGTATATGGCACTTGGAATTTCCGGAGCTATTCAGCACGTTGCGGGAATGGAAGATGCTGAGTTAGTAATTGCAGTCAACAAAAACGACACAGCTCCCATTTTCGACGTATCAGACCTTGGTATCGTTGGCGATGTAAAAGAAGTCCTTCCCAAGCTGATCGAAGCGGTTAGAAAGTACAAAGATGCACAAGCGATATAAGCTTTAAAAATAACACTTATATGAAAAGGCGGCCAATTTGGTCGCCTTTTCAATCTGATGGTTGCAAATATTCCATCCTGACGATAGAATTATAATAATGAATTATAATAGGTTACAAAGTATTTTTTGCGAAGAACAAGGAGAAAAAAATGGAATTCAGCTTAACAAGAGAGCAGGAAATGGTCAAAAAAATGCTTGAAGAATTCGGTGAGACCGAGATCAAACCCATAGCGGAAGAAA
This sequence comes from Anaerovoracaceae bacterium, assembly GCA_031553035.1. GTDB lineage: Bacteria > Bacillota > Clostridia > Peptostreptococcales > Anaerovoracaceae > JAVBLY01. Next base: position 66,496 of record JAVBLY010000006.1, read on the forward strand.
TGGATGAAACCGCCAGCTATCCCCATGATACAATAGCAAAGTTAGGTAAATTGGGAATTATGGGAATGCCTTTTCCAGAGGAATACGGCGGTGCAGGAAGTGACTACCTGACTTATATCATGGCGGTAGAAGAAATTTCCAAGGCTGACGGTTCCCACGGAATCATAGTACAGACCCATAACGGATTATGCTGCTGGCCTATATTCACATATGGAACGGAAGAACAGAAGACACAATATCTGCCCGGACTTTTATCCGGAGAAAAACTTGGTGCTTTCGGCCTGACAGAACCAAACGCAGGAACAGATGCTGCCATGCAGCAGACAACGGCCAAAGATATGGGGGATCACTGGCTTATAAACGGAACGAAGATATTCATCTCCGGCGGTGGACTGGCTGATGTTTATATAATAATGGCGATGACCGATAAATCCCTGGGAACAAAGGGCATCAGTGCTTTTATCATAGAGAAGGATATGCCGGGATTCAAAATCGGAAAGAAAGAAAACAAGATGGGAATAAGAGGCTCCATAGCTTCCGAACTTGTATTCGAAGACTGCATAGTCCCTAAGGAAAACCTTCTTGGCAAGCTTGGAAAAGGGTTCAAGGTAGCCATGACATCTCTTGATGTAGGCAGACTTGGCGTTGCAGCCCAGGCGCTTGGAATCGCCCAGGGAGCATTCGATGAAACTGTGGCCTATATGAAACAGAGAAAACAATTTGGCAGAAGTCTGGATAAGTTCCAGGCTCTTGCCTTCGAAATGGCACACATGAAGACAGAGATAGACGGAGCCAGATTCCTTCTATACAATGCATGCAACAGAAGAGACCGAGGCCTGTCCAGCACAGTTGAGGCAGCCCAGGCAAAGCTCAAGTGTTCAGAAACTGCCATGTATGTAACGACCAAGGCAGTTCAGTTCCACGGCGGATACGGATACATCAAAGACTACCCGGTGGAAAGAAAGATGAGAGATGCCAAGATAACAGAAATATACGAAGGCACATCGGAGGTAATGAAGATGGTTATTTCCGGGGATATCTTTAAATAATAAATAGGCAAGCAAAGGAGAAAAAAACGATGAAAATAATCGTATGTGTAAAACAAGTTCCAAACACTAATGAGATAAAAATAAATCCGGAGACGGGAACTTTGATCAGGGAAGGTGTCCCAAGCATTTTGAATCATGATGATGCCAATGCTCTGGAGCTGGCTTTATCGATCAAGGATATCAATCCTGATACTAATATCACCGTACTCACCATGGGACCGCCGCAGGCTGAGGATATGCTTCAGGAATGTCTTGCCATGGGTGCTGATGATGCCATTCTGCTCTCAGACCGGGCACTTGGAGGATCTGATACATGGGCTACATCAAATGCACTGACAGCAGGAATAAAAAAGATAGGCGACTTTGATCTTATACTTGCAGGAAGGCAGGCCATTGACGGTGACACAGCTCAGGTCGGACCTCAGATAGCCGAAAAGATGAATCTCCCTCAGGTAACATATGTGAAGAAGTTTGAAATGGAGGATGACGGTGCTGTTGTTCACAGAGCACTTGAAAACGGGCATGAGGAGCTTAGAATAAAGTTTCCCTGCGTTTTGACAACTATAAAAGAACTCAATACCCCGAGATTTATGTCTATTGCCGGCATCATGAGAGCCGCCGGAACAGAAATTAAAGTTTGGGGAGCTGATGATATAGGTGTGGACAAGGAGATAGTAGGACTGCAGGCATCTCCCACAAAGGTATTCCGTTCATTCACACCCAAGCCGAAAGGAAAAGGTATCAGTATAGAAGGTGACACTCCGAAGGATCAGGTTACGAACCTGCTGTCCGATATGCATAAAAAGCACATAATATAGAGGAGGAGCAAGCGATGACGAATTTTGCGGAATATAAAAATGTATGGGTATATACTGAGCAGCGTGACGGGAAACTGATGAATGTTGCTCTTGAACTTCTCGGAGAAGGTCACAGGCTTGCCAAGGATATAGGCGGCGGCACGAATGTCTGTGCCGTCCTAATTGGGTATAAAACAGATGCTCTTATCGATGAGCTTTATTCGTTCGGAGCTGATGAAATAATCCAGATCGACAACGAACTTCTGGGTCATTACAGCACTGACGGATATACAATGGTAATGTCAGATGCCGTTAATGAATTTAAACCTGAAATAGTACTCTTCGGAGCAACACATATCGGAAGAGATCTTGCGCCAAGAGTTGCAGCAAGGCTTGATACAGGTCTGACCGCTGATTGTACGAGACTTGATATTAAAACAAGCGATTATATGAAGTATCTTGATACATATACCACAGCCAGTCTTGCAGGTCTGGATGAAAACGATCCAAGCACCGGACTTAAACAAACCAGACCCGCATTCGGCGGAAACCTTATGGCAACCATAGTCACGAAGGATACGAGACCTCAGATGGCGACTGTACGACCCGGCGTCATGGATATGATGGAAAAGAAGAAGGGCGCCAAAGGACAGCTGATCAAATATGATGCCCAAATATCAAAGTCTGATATCCACACTGAACTGATCAAAGTTGTAAAGGAAACCAAAGAACTGGTTTCACTGACAGATGCACAGATTATTTGTTCCGGAGGAAGAGGACTTGGCGACGCTGCAGGCTTCGAGCTCATTGAAAAATTGGCGGAAAAAGTCGGTGGTGTAGTGGGAGCTTCCCGTGCAGCAGTGGATTCAGGATGGATAGATCATTCACATCAGGTGGGACAGACCGGTACGACAGTTAAGCCAAAGATATACTTTGCATGCGGCATATCAGGAGCCATTCAGCATCTTGCAGGGATGCAGGATTCCGACATTATCGTGGCAATCAACAAGGATCCTGAAGCCCCAATGATGCAGCTGGCAGATTATGCAGTATGTGGAGACCTGAAAAAAGTCATTCCTGAGATCATAGCTCAGTGGAATGAAGATCAAGCTTCGTTTTTAGCACAGTAAACATTTATATGAACCAAAATCCAGCTTGAATGTTGTATTACACTGTGGTATAGTCTACGCAAATAGCAATTGAATATAGGGATGAAGGCGGTCCGAGACGACCCTAACACATGATTGTTGCGAAGTATTTTTACGGAGAGCAGGGCACGCGAATGAATGACCGAGGCACGTACACAGACGTACGTAACGAGGGAATGAACGAGCGGTAATGCAGTTATACGTAAAAAAGACGAGCAAGGGGTGGCCGAAGCGGACGAGGAGTGTAACCGGCAGGTACACTGCTAAACTGACAGGCAAAAGCAAGATCGCCCGACAAATCTTTGGAGAGATCACGTAAAGTGGCGCCAACGAGGCAATAACCAACAGGCAAACGGACAGAGAGATATATGCTAAGTATATTTCTCTGTTTTTATTTATTATAGTTGATTTGAGTAGTAAGTTTCACAAAATCGGTACCCACAGGGGGCATACCCCTTCGGGGCACAAGCAGGAGGTAATTATCATGAAGAAGGTGTTAGTACTGGGAGTGGGAGCACAGGGATCTACAGTAGCAATGAAGCTTGATCAGGAACCGAATGTCAGCGAGGTCATCTGTGCGGATTACAACGTGGATGCCGCCAGCGGACTTGCCAAGAATCTAAAAAAAGGCAAAGCTCTTCAGGTGGACGGCAGCAAGAAAGAAAACATCGTAGCCGCAGCTCAGGGCGTGGATCTGATCGTCAATGCAATGCCGCTTGATTTCGGTAAAAATGTGCTGGAGGCAGCCCTTGAAGTGAGGGCAAACTATCAGGATTTCGCAGCAGCAGAAAATATAGTTGATACCGGCAACCCGTACAATGACTGGGTTGAAGGAATCAAATTCATGTACAGCGATTACGGGAAAAGATTTGCTGAAATAGGCAGAACTGCGATAATCGGTACGGGATCTGCACCGGGATTGATTTGCGTAGTATCACGTCGTTCGGTAAGAGAGCTTGACAGCTGCAATACCATCAATATGCTGGTCTATGAAGGTGTTGAATCTAAAAGATTCCTGCCTTTCTGGTGGTCGCCGCTTGTGGCTCTTTCAGACATGCTGGAAGATGCATTTGCTTTTGAAAACGGTGAAATCATAAGAACAAAGCCATTCAGCAGAGCGGCAGTAAGAAAATTCCCGGAAATGGATTTCGAGGAAGTATCCATGGTGGAACATGCACATGACGAACCTGTTTATATGGGGATCAACAGCGAGGAATTCTTCAAAGGAGCAAAAAATATCTACTTCAAATATGGCGGTGTGGGAATCAACTTTGCAAAACCGCTTTACAGGGCAGGTCTTCTCTCCAAGGAAAAAGAAACAGTAGACGGAGCAGAAATAGTTCCTTTCAATGTGATCCTCAAACACGTACCGGCAGCACCTAGAACCAAAGAAGAAGTTAAGGAGATCCTGGATGAAGGTCTTGTATCCGACAGTGGTGCATTAGTGGTTGAATGTATAGGTAAGAAAGACGGTAAAGATGTCATGGTCGATACCCATCTTTCGGCTCCAGGAATTGTAGATGCCTTTGAGAGAACAGGAATGAGTGCGGAAATGTATCTCACAGGGCAGGGAGGATTCCTGTTCACAAAGATGTTCGTAAACGACAAGTTCACCCAGAAAGGGCTCATATCTTCTGACATGCTTAACGATGAGCAAGTCGATTATTATCTTGAGTGTGCAGCAGAGCTTGACATTACCTGTGATATTGATATCAAGGATCTGTAATTGTTTTGAAATAGAATGATTCGAATAATGGCGAGGATGCAGGCACATCCTCGCCTTCGTTATAGCTATCGAATTCAATAAATCATCTGAATGTAAGTGATAGAGGGAAGAACAGAGCAGTGGTAAAACCAACTTTCAAATCACACACTTCTTCTACAGTCCCTGTTAACCATGTTCCGATAGCAGACTATTGATGTCTATTGACTGAAAGTCCTATTCCATGACAAGCCTTTTCATATTGATTTTAAAACTATTCTAAAGTACCATGTGATATAATAAATAATTAAAGAAGAAATAGATTATGTAATATTATAGTTCATTAGGTTTATTGTAAATATATTTTATTCCACTATTATTATAGCAACACAAAACTGATACTTGAGTAATAAGGCGGGAAAATGATTAATGAATTTTCAGATACAAGTTTTTCACTAGATGAGACCAAAGCAATAAATCAGACGATCAGCAACATGTACAGTAGCACTGCTGATAGCCAGTTTTCTGATTCTCTTTCAGATTTTTCCACCAATTTCCTACATGATTTATCAAATCATGTCTCTTTTGACAAAGGCAATGTGATGTTCTATTCATTTAACCCTAACATCCATGCATATGAAGTCACTTCATTTTTTCAGATAGGATGGCAGGAAGATGACCTGGATAGTTACATTAAGCATTATGTCCATTTAGATGATATATTGCCTATCCTTACGGCCGAGCATGAAATCGCATTTAAAAATGGTGATATTTTTTCATCTAGAGAAAATACAAAATACTATAAAGAGTTTATCGAGCCCGCTCAGATCTCAAATTCTATAGATGCTAATATACTTCTACCGAAAAATCGGGAGATAAATGCTACTATAGGATTATTTCGGGATGTGAAAAAGCATGATTTTTCCTTAAAAGATCTGGAGATAATAAAAATTTTCCAGCCGCATTTGAGCAATGTACTGTCTCACTATTCCGAACTGAGAAAGAGTGCTGATAACGATCTTATTCAGATTTTTTCCAATATTGAAAGTGTTTGTGTTTGTGTATTAAATGATGATCTTAAACTCATAACATATAATTCCACATTTCAGACTAATATCGAAGCCGCAGGTTTTACATCGCCTGTGGATAATGAAATGTTCAGTAAAATACAGGAATTATGTTCAATTATGAAAACAGAATTTCCTGAAGAAAATTATCACAAGTCAGGTCGGATTTCAATGCAGATCAATGAACAGACTTATCCTGTAGAGATAGCTTATACAAGACAGGAAAATGGTTCTGGAAAATTTATCTGCTTGATTCTTATGGATAATTTCGCCATTAAATTAAAAGAGCTCCAAACCACATATAATCTATCACAAAGAGAATGCGAAGTTGTAAATTTAATATTGAAACGAGGCTTTACCAATGAAGAAATATCGATTTGTCTTCATATAAGTACTTCTACAGTAAAGAAACATTTGACTTCTGTTTATCAAAAAATCGGAGTTCATAATCAAAAACAACTCCAAACTCTGTTTCGGAAATTATAATAATATAATTGGGATCAGAAAAATTCCACACAAGGACACTGTTTATTATCCTATTGGACAATAGAATAATAAAATTTGTTGTGTATAATAGATAATTAAGCAGGTGGATAATGGATGCAAATTATATATTAATAAATAAGATCATCTCCAAGGAATGGGACATGTTTACGAATGTCAATAAAGGACTGGCGGTTGCCGACTGCCAGGAGGATCCTCTGACATTTAACGGAATGCGCAAAGCACAGTTCAGTGTATGGTCAAATGATGCACTTCAATCTTATCTAAATGATTTGAATAATGCTGAAAACCATAACCGGAACCTTATGGCGGAAAAATATATCCACATGATGAAAAAGACTGCACCTACAGAATATATAGTGCTTTTGAGAACTTTTGAGTTTCCCGGTGAAGGCATATTAAAACTTGCCGAGAAAATTAATAAAAAACTTATGGAACAAACGAAAATTCTTCATATAGATTATTCATGTGTGACTAGCATGGGGAGGCCGCTGGAATCCACCAGTGATGATAAATACAATACATCGATCGAAACATATCAACTAGGAGAACTTTTCACGTACTCAGAAAAAACCCTTGATTTGCTAAAAAAACATATAGATTATATGGATAAAAAAGGGGTTTCTTTTGCACAAGAAGTCCTTGAAAATACTGTTAATTACTGGGGATATGATAATCTCGAGACAGCAGAGACCGCCATGAAAAGATTATTAGAAAGAGAGTAGGATATGGATAATTTTTTTGCAAAACTTGATACTCTAAATCAGAGTGGAAATCTTGTAGAGATAGAGGAGTTTCTGAAAAGTGAGCTAAAAGAAAGAGAAGCTTTCGGTGACAGCAAAAGCATGGAATGCGCTTCGATTATAAATGAACTTGCAGCCTTTTACCGTGGGGTAAGTCGTTTTCAGGAATCTGAATTAGCCTTTCGATCAGCACTTGAAATATTTGTGAGCAACGGAAAACAGAATTCTCCCGAATATGCGACTATACTTCTTAATATGGCTGGCATTTACCGCATTATGGGTGATTACGAGAAGGCTATAGAAATATTTGAACAGTCAAAAGATAATCTTGAGAACAATGAAATGTCCGAGAGCTATATTTACGCCAGTGTACTTAACAATATATCGCTGGCATATCAGGAAAAAGGCGAGTTTGAGATTGCTCTCACCTATGCGGAAAAGGCATTTACCCTGCTTGGTGCGTTTGAAAACAACGAGCATGAGATTGCTACATCACTTATCAATCTCGCTACGATAAGAATGAATCTTGGTGAAATAGAAGCAGCCGGTCAGCTAATAAACGGCGCACTGGAAATATACGATAATATACCCGAAGAAAACGTACATCATGCCGCTGCATTGAATACCCGAGCGGTGGTGTTCAGTAAAAGCAGGGATTACCCGGCTTCATTGCAGGATTTCACCAAGGCTCTTGGGTTGACCGAGAAATTTTTCGGTAAAAATATCGAATATGCAACTTGCCTGAAAAATATTGCTGAAATATATGTTTTTATGGAGGAATATTTTGCCGCTATAGAAAAACTTGAAGAGGCTTTAATTATAACGATCCCACTGCTGGGTGACGATCATCAGACAACGGCAAGAATCAGAGAAGATATCAAAGTGTTAAAAGAGCGGATATGATGGAAGAATTCATAAATGGGTTGTTCCTCAGCCGGAAATATTTTATGAAAAAGGCGGCACCGGGGCTTGAACATGATTTCAAAGATCTATACCCTCGGCTTGCTGCGGGACTGGTTGGAAACGGCTCCCAGTGTTTTGGCTATGATGACGAAATATCGTGCGATCATGATTGGGGCATAGATTTTTATATCTGGACCACTGAAAATGATCGTGAATACATTCCGGCATTGCGCCAGTGGAAAACAGAGTGTTTAAAAGAATTCCCTCCTGAATTTTTAAACATACAATCTATTTACAGTCGAAGCATTGATGTGATGACATGCGGCGATTTCTATACACAGCTGATCGGTGCACCGAATGGGCCGAGGTCATTAACTGAATGGAGGAAAGTCCCTGAAGAAAATTTTGCTATCGCAGTTAACGGAGAAGTATTTATGGATGGCGCAGGGGAGTTAACCAAAATCCGGGATTATTTATTAGATTTTTATCCGGAAGATATCCGTAAAAAGAAAATATCTTCATGTTGTATGTCTCTGGCGCAGACAGGTCAGTATAATTTGATGCGTACTGCTAAACGAAATGACAGAGTTACTCTTCAAATAATCCTTGCCCGATTTACAGAGAGAGCTATTTCAATGGTCTTTCTTTTGAATAAAACATTCAAGCCATATTATAAGTGGGCATTTAAGCGAATGAAGGAATTGCCTGTTCTGGGAAAAGAAACCGGAGAAATCCTTTCCAGGCTTTCCAATATCGATGGGTTCAATGAAGATTCTGTCTCGATGCAAAATCAATGCATATCAGAATTATGTGATTTGTTTATAAAAGAAATGAGAAAGCAAGATCTTGCTTTCTCAAATGACTGGTTCCTTACATTTCACGGTGAAGAGATCAGGAGCAGTATTGAAGATGAATTCCTGCGTTCTCTGCCGGCACAGGTGGAAATCTGATCAGTGCTGCCGAACTACCTCGCACCCAATATCTTCTATTAAGTCCTCAAGCTCCTCTTTATGGCTGGCTTCGGGAACTTCAAGACCCTGCATTTCATATTCTCTGTCCATCCATTCAAATTTATCTTCACCCAGCCTATGGTAAGACAGAATCTCCAGTTTTGTGTTCCCTCCAAGTCCTATAACGAATTCAGCAGTTTGTTCGATGTTTTCTCTACTGTCGTTACTTCCAGGGATGAGGGGAATGCGGAAAGTTATATCTACTCCAAGATCTGCAATTTTCTTTGCATTTTCCAGAATCAATTCGTTTCCGACACCGGTCAGTTGTTTATGAATCTCAGTATCCATGCATTTTATATCCATGAATAATTCGTCTAGATGATTATAAATGTCTTTTATTACGTTCCATTCTCCATGACCTGATGATTCCATAGCAGTTGTAAGGCTGAGCTGTCTGGCATCGCATAGTAGCGATTCTACGAATTTAGGCTGACAGATGGGTTCTCCTCCTCCGATTGTGAGACCTCCGTTTGTATTAGTAAAAACGATCCTATCCTTTTCCAGTTCATCAAGAATCTCCCGTTTAGTGACCCATTTTCCAGCTATTTTTTTAGAATTAGCATAACAGACTTTTGTGCATTCACCACAGGACTTGCATTTGGATCTGTCTATCATGAATTCCTTTTCCGAAATAGCATTTTGCGGACAGGCCTTTACACAATATCCACATCCGATGCATTTTGTTCGAACAAATAGGATATCTTCAGAGAAGAGCTGTGACTCCGGATTGCAGCACCATTTACATCTTAATGGACATCCTTTCATAAATACCAACGTTCGGATTCCCTGACCGTCATGAATGGAAAATTTCTGTATATTGAAAATCAATCCGTTATTTTTATCAAATTTATTCAATGGCATTTATCCGGCCTTTCTTTACACTTGATGTATTGTTCTGTGGATGATATCATCCTGCATCTCCGTGCACAATTCTGTAAAGTAAGCGCTGTAGCCTGCTACTCTGATGATCAGCCCTTTGTACTCTTCAGGAGTTTCCTGCGCCTTGATAAGAATTTCAGAATTGGTTACGTTGAATTGGATATGATAGATATTCAGATCGACCAATGTTCTGATGAGGGAGGATATCCTCTTTAACCCAGTTTCTCCCCGTACACTTGCCGGGTCTAATCTCATATTCAGTAAAGTGCCGGCTGTGTGAAGTTCATGATTGACCTTTGAAACGGATTTCAGTACTGCAGTTGGTCCGTTAGTATCTGTTCCTCCATTTGGTGATAGCCCGTCAGCAAGTGGAGTACCTGCATATCTGCCGTAAGGCATAGCACCAACTACCAGTCCATGAGGAACATGGGAGGATACAGGGAATAAACCTGATATATAGCTAGGCCCTCTGAAAGATTTATGTTTTGTGATTTCCTGATAAGCATAATCACTGAATTCTCCTGCCATAATGTCAATTTCTGGTATATCGTTTCCATACATAGGTGTGCTGTTTGCCAGCATCTCATGGATGACCTCATATCCTTCGAAATTTGCTTCACAGGCTTTGACCAGTTCTTCCATAGTAATGGTTTTGTCTTCAAACACAAACTTTTGAATAGCAGATAATGAATTAACTAAGTCTGCGATTCCTGTCCCGATAAATGCGGAACCGTAAGTGTACTTAACGCCGCCTGCGGTCAAATCTTTGCCTTTATCATATGTCCCATCCAAGAGTGTGGACATATACGGGAAAGGTGTCATTTCATAGTAGAGTCTTTCGCATGTATATGCGCAGACACTTATAGCGTCTATCAGATAGGATAACTGCTTTTTAACAGCTTCTTTGATGTCATTAAAACTCATCTTGGTGGGGTCGCCTGTCTCTAATCCTAGAAGTTGATTATCATTCATCAGACTCTTCCCGTTTGTCAAAACAAATTCTATTGCAGTTGCAAAGTTGTAATGACCACCATCAGACCATTTTGCCATTTTCCCGGAGATGAAAGGTTCGACGCAACCTACGATCTGCCAGTCTCTGGCTTCTTCAACAGTTCCTCCTGAAAGAAGCATCATCTTTATTGCCGATTCATCATTATATATAGCCGGGTAGCCCAAGCCCATTCTGGCAAGTTTTGCGATATGCTGAAGGAAATGTTCAGGAGATCCTTTATGTACTCTTGCGCAAAGAGACGGTGCGTGGGTCTGGACGTCCATCTTTGAAGTGATCCACAAATAGGATAAATCGTTAGTTGCATCTAATCCTCTTGTATCCATACCACCGACATTAAGTGTATGGAATGGCTGATATCCTGCAAAATACATAGCTGCATTTTCACTGACAAGCCATGTGCTTTCAGAAGTCTTTATGCAGAAAGCTTCGATTAGCTCAAGAGCGAATGCGACAGTCATTCTGCCTTCAAGAATATCTTTTTCAAAGTATGGCCATAGGAGCTGATCTACACGACCGGGGGAATATGAAGGTGCATTTCCCTCTGCCATACACCCGACCAGTATCAGCCAAATAAATTGGATCGCCTCCCAGAAGTCTCTGGGTGGTTCCGTCGCCAGCCAGTCACAGTTCTCGGCAATTTTGAGAAGTTCGGCTTTACGTTTTTCATCTGACTCTTTTGTGGCAGCATCTCTTGCAACCTTGGAAGCTCTTCTGCTGTAATTACCCATTGCCTCCAGGCAAATAATAGACCCTCTGTAGAAATCGATTTTATCGGCCTGATCTGGTTCGGTATCGGTAAGGTGTGCAATGTTCTCTTTCGCTTCATTGATCAATCCACCCCATCCATTTTTAAGGATCATTGTCCAATATGGAGCAACTTCTCCCGGAGGACTTTGGGTTTTGATGTCCGCGTCGACCATTCCGGTTTTTAGTGCCAGTTTTGCTACCCAGTCAGGTAGTTGTTTACGCCAGTGGTCGTAGATTGTTTTACCTTCCCAATATGGGAAAATGTCTTCTTTTAATTCTTTTATTATTTCCGATGTCGTTCCGTATGGATCCTGCTTTCTTACTGCTATGGTATCTATTTCTTCACTAAGCCATCCTGCATGAAATTCAGGGCAAACTGTTCCTGCTCTGGGTATTTGCGCGGTATCCCCGATGATAAGCTGAAGACCGGGTTCTTTGATAGTTCTTTCTGCAAGATAGGCGCTGAAAGCTTTTGCTCGTCTTATATTGATTCTTTCACCTTCGGTTTCCCTGTAAACTCTTGTATAGATCCTGGCACGTTCTATATCAAGCATTGGGGTGTGTGTCCAGTATTCTTCTAATAGGGCATCAATTCTCGGGAAATGATTATTCCCATCATATGAGAAATTGCCTAACACATCAGCATTTCTTTCTGGTAACATTGATAATACCTCCTTATCTCCAGTGGGGATATGTTACAAACGCAAACTTTGAATAAACTTCAGAGCTCCAAATAACATGTTTACCTGTTTTTTGTGGGATGTAGATTACATCATCTTTGTTAAATTGTTCTTCCTGACCCGTCTCCTGATCGACTAACTTGATGCTGCCATCCAAGCAGAGGCAAATGGCCCCGTCGTCATCATAGTCAAAATCGATTCCTTTCGATGGAAATACTTCTGCAGTACCAAAAGTAAAAGGCAAACCAAAATTCTTTCCAACTGTATCATCGATGGTAAATTTGTTGCCGTCTCCTGTATCCAAGTATTCCAGATTGATGGTATCCTTCTTTAGCATTATGATATTATCTTTTGTCTCTGTCATTATTAATTTCCTCCTTATTTAATCAATCAGATCATTTGATATTAAGAAATCATTCATCTTGAGTTGATTGTACGGCTATTGATTATCCAAAACAATTGTCCCTAAGTTCATTTATAAGATATGAAAATGTAGACTTTTGTACCATATAAAACGCATTATGAGAAACTTTGGGACAATTGTTTTTCTGAGATATTCTAGATATTCTTTTCAAAGACAAAATAATTATATGAGGAGAAATAGAAATGAACAAAACAATATCAACAAGGCATTTAGTAAAGGGACAGGATCTAAACCATCATGGTACTCTGTATGCAGGTCGAGGCGTCGAGTGGATGGTCGAGGCAGGATTTTTAGCTGCTTCTTCGGCCACCGAGAGCGAAAATATTGTATGCATGAGGATCAACAGTCTCTTGTTCAGAAAACCGGTGCCAAAGGGACAGATGGTCAATTATGAGAGCAGTATAGTTTTTACTGGGAAGACCAGTCTTACTGCATATGTGAGAGTAGTTAATGCAAACTCCAGGGAATTCATAGTTGACGGATTTTTTACTTATGTTTATGTGAATGATAATGGTAACCCGATTCCCCATGGCATAATTATCGAACCTGAAAGTGAATTGCAGAATGAATTATATGAAGAGGCAAATTCGCTAATGAATGAAGCCAAAGAAGAGGCAAAGAAACCTAAAAGAAGAAACAGGATAGGTTTAAGAGAATCTGCTTGATTATTTGTCATCGTCTTAGTATTCAAATCCCAGAATATTTAATATCACTAACAAACTGACATGTTTATGTCATCGCTCTAGTATAAAGGGGAGACCTCCCTCCCCTTTATAGTTAAATATGAGAAGTATTGATAAGCGTGCATACAATTTTAGTACAGTTTTTTAAACAGTGAAAAAAAATTAAAATAACTGCTTGACCTTAATGTAACCGTAAGGTTTATAGTAAAATCGAAATCAACTACCGTTGGCATTTTTACACAAGTTATCGTTATTAAATGGGAATCATGCAATTCCCTCAATCAACAAAGGAGGCAAAGTAAATGGACAGGAAAATTAAATTTGTACAATTTGGCTGTGGAAAGATGAGTGTATATCTTATGCGATATGCCATCGAACATGGAGCCGTACCTGTGGCGGCATTTGATATGAACCCGGACACCATCGGTAAGGACATATCAGATATAACTAAAATGAAGGAAAAGACAGGTGTAACCATTTCTAATGCAAAAGATATGGACAAGATCTTGAAGGAAGTAAAGCCGGATGTATGTATTGTCGCCACGAGAAGTACTGTAGAAGAAATATTTGAACCGTTTTCTATATGTGCAAAGAACGGGGTAAATGCTATCTCTACATGTGAAGAGAGTCTTTTCCCCTGGAACTCTTCTCCCAAAATCACAAAAGAGCTGGATGAGCTGGCTAAAAAAGGCGGCGTTACACTGACTGGTTCAGGTTACCCCGACATGTACTGGGGGGTACTGGTCGATACCCTCGCCGGCTGTATGCACAAAATCACAAAGATCAAAGGCCGCAGCAATTATAATACGGAAGAATATGGACCGGCTTTGTCAGAAGGTCATGGTGTAGGACTTTCCATGGATGAATTCGAAAAGGAAATGTGCGGATACAATAATTATACATCCGATCAGATCCAGGGACTCATCGACAAAGGTGAGTGGATACCTTCATATATGTGGACCCAGAACGGATGGCTTGCAGACAGAATGGGACTGACCATAACATCGCAGACTCAGAAGAATATCCCCATGACCCATACCGAAGATCTTCGTTCAGAAACATTGGGCATAACTATAAAAGCCGGGGAGCCTATCGGAATGGCTTCAGTGGTAACAACTCTTACAGAGGAAGGCATAACTCTTGAAACCGAATCAATCGGCGAGATCTATACCCCTGGTGAGATCGACACGAATGACTGGACCTTCTACGGTGAGCCTGAAACGACTATAAATGTAAACGAGCCGGCGACAGTGGAACTGACATGTGCAGAAATAGTGGGAAGGATCCCTGCCCTTATTGACAGCGATCCGGGATATATCACCACTGATAAGTTCCCCAACAATGTATATCTGGTTGAAGATATGAATAAATATGTGAAAACCAAGTAAATAATAAAGTAAATAAAAACAGATAAAACAGGTGGAACAGATGCCGCCGGGTGTGGCCCGGTGGTATTTGTTTGAACTTTATCATTTCTTTGGTTTTATAGGAACCTGGATCTTAGAAAGCATATTGCGTTCTACATTCTTAAAAATGGGGATCTCAGCGACCTCCTCGCAGATATAGTCTCCCGTAATGATATAATCATTATTTTTGATATAATCAAGCAATCGTTCAAAATATTCAGCTTCATTAAATGTATCCTCGAAGCAAAAGCACGCGTACATACCTCCGGGGATGTTTTCGATAACATCGGGTATGTCATCATTGTCATCTACAAACACAAAAACTTCATCTGAATAAAGTAAACGTTTTTCAAGGTAGGATTTTCGTATTATCGACCCCATATTGCAGAAATAGCTGGTTGGCAGATTTTTGTTTATCAGATTTGTCTTCAGTTCGCGAAGCATCATCTCATAGCCCGAATCCTCTTCTTCAAAGAAATTTATTTCTGATTTATGAACATACATTTTTCTTGGCTTTAAGTATTCATGAAATATTGTATGGCTTGGGAGAGACTTATATCTGTTATAATTCTCTATAGTTTGTAAAATCACACTCTTGCTTTGGTCCAGTTTACGGATGGATTCATCGATAAAATCCAGCTGCATTATAAGAAAGCTTTGGATTTCATCTATATCTGCTGATTCAAATTGTTTTTTTATTTGATTGAGGGACATTCCGCAAAATTTGAGATACTGTATCATATCAAGCTTTGCGCTTTGGTTTACATGATAATATCTGTAACCGGTAATGGGCTCCGTATAATACGGAGTGAGAAGGCCTTCGGTTTCATAATGCCGTAGTGTCTGCCTTGTTACGTGATTGAGCTCTGCCATTTGCCCTATTGTGAGTTTTTGTATATCCATATCTACCACCACTATTCATTGCCACGTTCTAACACTTTAGTAAAAATAAATACAGAGAAGTACCTGCAAATGAATTATACACAGAATTAGAAGCTTGCACAAGGCGCAGAAAATGCCTGTATATAAAATAATACCGGAATTATTAAAATACCGCTTGACCTTAGTGTAGCCGCAAGGTTTATACTGAAGCCAGAATAAACCGGAAAACAATTGTTCTAAGATTTCTCATAATGCATTTATATAGTACAAAGGTCTACATTTTCTTACATATAAATGGACGTAGGTACAATTGTATTTGATGATCAATAGCCATAAAATCAGCTTAAGATGAATTATTTTTATTGGATAACAGAAATAAAGAAGTAATTGATAATGACAGGTACTGAGGAGGAAACAAATATGGAAAAGAAAAAACTGTTTATTGGAGGAAAATGGGTTGACGGAAAAAGCGGCACATATATTGATGTGGAAAATCCTGCAACCCATGAAATTATCGGACAGGTACCGGCCGGAAACGAAGAAGACGTAAATTTAGCGGTTGCAGCAGCTAAAGCAGCTTTCCCGGTGTGGAGCAGCATGACGGCTATAGAACGTGGCGAATTAATGTACAAACTTGGCGATTACCTGGAAGCTCACTTAGATGAAATTGCAGCGACAGTGACAGCTGAACTTGGCGTCCCTGTCAACACGGTAAAAGCGACCCAAGTTATGAATGCAGTCAACGAGGCAAAATTCTGTGCAAAGCTAGCGATCGATTACGCATATGAAGAGCATTATGACGATTATATTGTACGCAAAGAGCCTGTGGGCGTAGTTGCGGGATTACCCCCATGGAACTATCCTCTTGAACAAATCACCGTCAAAATGTTGCCGGCCATGGTGGCAGGCAATTGTGTCGTCGTTAAACCCAGCCAGATAGCGCCCCTTTCTGCTTATTATCTTGCAGAAGCAGTGGAAGCAGTAGGGTTTCCCGAAGGTGTGTTTAATCTTGTCATTGGTCGCGGAGATGAAGTCGGCAGATTTCTTGCGGGTCATGAAGACGTCCATAAGGTGACCTACGCCGGCTCCATTGAGGGAGGCAAGGATGTTGGGATACATGCAATGAGCAATATTAAGCAGATATGGCTGGAACTGGGTGGAAAATCTGCCTCAGTCATTTTGCGCAGTGCGGATTATGAGAAAGCAGTTGAAAATACTCTGTATGGCTGCTTCATGAACACCGGACAGGTGTGCTCAGGGAAGACCAGAATGGTTATACCGAGAGAAGATAAAGAAAAGATCGAGGAGTTGATTATTGAAAAATCTGCATCCTTTAAGGTTGGCGATCCTTTGGATCCGACGGTTGATATAGGCCCGTTGATCGACCGCAAGACCTTCGACAAGGTCAAATCTTACATTGAACTCGGTCAACAGGAAGGCGCAAAGATGATTGTCGGTGAAGTACCTAAAGGCTGTGAAAATGGATATTTTATCCAGCCTGTAGTATTTACCGATGTTGATAATTCCATGAGAATAGCTCAGGAAGAAATCTTTGGTCCGGTTCTTTCCGTGATCCCATATGACACAGAAGAAGAAGCAATTGCAATCGCAAATGATACCATCTACGGATTGTCGGCAGCTGTGCACGGAGCACCTGCTGAAGCTTTAGCAGTAGCTAGAAAAATGCATACCGGGGATGTACATGTAAATGGCGGTGACTTTACACAGGCACCACCATTTGGAGGTCGTAAGCAGTCGGGTTACGGAAGGGAAAACGGATTGCTGGGTTTTGAAGAATACCTTGATACCAAGGCAATTTTGATTTAATGTATGAAACATATGACAAGACAAAAATCGTTACACTGGAAAAAGTAATTATAAAGGAAGGTGAAACAAAATGACAGTACGACTTGTTGATAACGACGAACTTATAGGATTGACTATCAAACCAAAGACATTTGAGAGGATCGAGGCACAGAAGAAGCTGAACCTTGCGGCAAAACCAAGCTTCACAGCTGAACGGGCTTTGATATACACAAGAGTATATAAAGAAACTGAGGGAGAACCTGCGGTTATAAGAAGGGCGAAGGCTCTGGCAGCAACTCTCAGAGAGATTAAGATCGACATCACCCCATATGAACTTTTAGTCGGCCGTGAATCCATCGCTACAAGATGTACGCAGGCTTATCCTGAAATTTGGGGAGAGGATTTCTACCAGGGATTCGATAATATTCGGGACAGAGAAAAGATGTCATTGCAGATGACTGAAGAGGATGAAAAGGCATTGGTGGAAGTGGTCTGGCCTTATTGGAAAGGCAAGAGTCTGGGATCACTCATCCTTGGATTGATGCCTCAAGAGCAAAAGGAATACTGGTTCGAGGATCCTGATGCAGAGGTTCCTGTAGAGATGGGTTTCACCGGAACAGTGGAACAGTTCTCTAATAATACTGTTGACGAGTCCTATACGAATAACTATAATATTTTGCAATATGGTTTCAAGGGCATGAAAGAGATCGCAGAGAAAGAACTGGAAAAGACAGATATCTCCAAAGGCTTTGAAGATATTCAAAAGTCACTTTTCCAAAAAGCCGTTATAATCACCTATGATGCGGTTTCAGACTTTATCATGCGGTATGCGGCTCTTGCCAGAAGCAAATCAAACGCCGAAACCGATACCAAGAGAAAAAATGAACTCGAACAAATAGCAGAAACCTGTGAGTGGCTGGCAGAGAATCCGGCCAGAACATTTAGGGAAGCACTACAGGCTGTTCAATTTTCTATGGTCGTTACGAAACTTGAAGTCATCACTAATGCATGGAATCTGGCGAGATTTGATCAGTACATGTATCCTTTCTACAAGAAGGACGTGGACGAAGGAATAATCACCAAAGACGAAGCATTGGAACTGATCCAGAGCATGTGGGTGAAATGTTCTGATTTCGTCATACCCAGATCGGAAAATGGTGCGGAGTTCGAAGGCGGTTATGCTAATTGGTTCAATGTGAACGTAGGAGGCGTCAAGGCTGACGGAAGTGATGCTGTAAACGAATTATCTTATCTGTGTTTGGATGCAACAGCCGGTTTGAGGCTGTACCAGCCGGATATCTGTGTAAGGACTCATCGGGACAGTCCGGATGAATTCATCAAGTATGCACTTGAAGTCAATGCTATCTGTCCCACCATCAAATTCTACAATGACGATGCGATCATTCCTGCCATATTGACGCTGAGTGAGGGCAAGATGCCCCTTGAAGATGCAAGAGGTTATTCTAATATGGCCTGCGTCGAGGCAGCAGTCGTCGAGAAAGTCAGTTTCTCTAATACTACATCTTTTGGAAATATTGCGGCTGCAGTAGAACTCACTTTAAACAATGGCATATCCAGAATGCTCAACAGGCGCTTTGGGCCTGAGACAGGAGATCCGAGGAACTTCAAGTCCATGGATGAGTTCGTTGATGCTTTCAGGACGCAATTCAGGCACATGACAAAGATGGTTTGTGCTGCCAATAACCTGGGAGACCAAATACATCTTCGAAATATTTATCTTCCATTCATATCTGGCTCAAGAGTAGATCTGATCGAACGAGGAGTTTGTATGACCGGTGACATGGATAAAAGCGGTGATTCACCGTACGACTACAACTTCTTCGTTTTAACCGGATTCGGCGATGGTGCTGAGAGTTTCAATGTTGTCAATGATCTGGTATTCGAGAAGAAAAAAATCACTATGGCGGAGTTAGTTGATGCTCTGGATAATGACTTCGAAGGCCCACATGAACGTATAAGAAATATGATCAAATATGACGTACCACACTATGGAAATGATATCGAAAGTGCAGATAGATGGGCTGAGCTTGTGACACGTATTATCAGTGAAGAGACCTATGAATACTACAAGACTTCGACAGGGCATCTTTGTCATCCCAACCTCCAGTCAGTGACTATGAATGTGGGATACGGCACAGCTACCGGTGCACTGCCAACCGGAAAGAAAGCGGGAGAGCCTATTGCAGATGCCAGTGGTCCGATCTCCGGTTTTGACACAGAAGGTCCAACCGCCTGTGCAAACTCAGTGGCGGATGCTTGTTGCAGGGCATCGCATGATATAGGAAAACCAAACCTGAACCTTTTCAATTTGAGAATCAGCAAAGATATGATCCACGGAGAAGGTGGAATCGACAACTGGGCTGCATTGGTCAGAGCATATTTTGAAGCTGGCGGGACCCATGTTCAGTTCAACGTAGAGGATTCTGAAACATTGAAAGATGCTCAGACAAACCCCAAGGAGCACAGAAATCTGATGGTAAGAGTGGCTGGTTATGCCGCCTACTTTACAGAATTACCTAAGGGTGTTCAGGACGACATTATCGATAGAACGGAATATGATACTGGATGGTAACATTCGGTGAGATCTTTGTAACAGGTGTATAATTTACTGCTTCAGATCCTGGCTTGTAGGATAAAGTCAGGATCTGACTAATATGAAGGAGGATTTGTATTATGCCAAGAGTGCTTTTACTAAAAGAGGATGATCTTAAATTGGAATTTCTTGATACCGGCGAAGGGAATGAATACTATATTCAAGACTTTATCGGTAAGAATTACGGAGAACCTTATTCGGTAGGAATTGCTGAGGTTCACCCGTCAAAGAATATCGAGTTTGAATATGATGTAGACGGTGCTGTGTGCATTGGTCTTGAGGGTGTAGTTAAAGTGACAGATACCCTCACCAATGAGGAGTTCAGATTTGGTCCGGGTGAAATCCTTTATATTCCAAGAGAACAGGGCAAGGTGATCAGGTGGGACGCAGATGAACGAGCAAGGTTTGCCTATGTAGCGTACCCTCATTGGAAATAAAGGTTAAAATCAACCAAAATAGGATTTTGGAGGAAAACAAAAATGAAAAACCTGTTGGTAACTGAGATTGAACGATTCGCAATACACGATGGGCCGGGGATCAGGACTCTGATATTTCTGAAAGGCTGTCCTTTGAATTGTTCATGGTGCTGCAATCCGGAAACGCAAAATTTATCTCCTGAAATGATGCATAATAGGGCAAGATGTACTGATTGCGGTGCATGTATAGAAGCTTGTCCCCAAGGTGCAATCTATCGTGATGAGAATGATAGAATCAGAAACGACAGAAGAAAATGTACTAATTGCGGGGAATGTATTCCGGCATGCATCTATTACGCCAGAAAAATTGTAGGAGAATACTATACAACAGATGAGTTGCTCAAGAAGTGTCTTAAAGATATGTCCGCCTATAAGCATTCCGGCGGGGGGGTAACGGTAACCGGCGGTGAAGCATTAACCCAATCGGATGCGCTTAAAGAGTTTCTTCAGAAATGCAAGCAACATCAACTTGAGACAGGAGTAGAGACATCTGGATATGTAAAATGGAATGTATTAGATGAGGTCAGTGAATATTTGGATCTTGTTATGATGGATATCAAGCATTTGGATCCTGTTAAGCATGAAGAGTATACCGGGGTACCAAATGATCTGATTCTTGATAATGCCAGAAAGCTTTCCGCTAAGGGAGTGCCTATGGTAATATCGATACCTGTAATTCCAGGATATAATGATGACGAAAAAAACCTTGAACAAACTGCAAAATTTGCCACTGAACTGGAAAGTCTCCAGAGAGTCAGACTTCTCCCCTACCATAGGCTTGGTTCATCCAAATATGAAGGGTTGGATAGAGAATATGAGTTTGAGAATGTTTCTAAAATGGAAAAGGACCATGTCCTCAAGTTAAAGCAGATTTTTGAGTTCAAGGGGCTGAAGGTAACCGTGGGATTCTGATTTACAAAGATATAAAATACTGCTTGACCTTAATGTAGCCGTAAGGTTTATACTGAAATCAATCATAAAAAGATCTAACTATATTCAATTAATATAACAAGTCATTAAAAATTTAAAGGAGGAATTAAGTATGGAAAAGAAGTTGAGAACAGTTCTGGGTGATATAGATCCCCAATCCATGGGCGGAGCACTACCCCATGAGCACATCCTTAATGACGAGAGCATGTGGTGGGTTTCCAGCGAAGACAAACGCTCCGACAACACCCGGGACGGGGTTCCGACCATGGATATGCTTTGGTATTGGCAGGAAAATATGACAGCAAACCTTAGCAATCTTATACTCGAAGACGAGAAGGTTGCAATCGATGAGATTTCCGACTTGCGCGATGAATATGGCATCGGAACGATTATCGAGGTCACAAATATCGGTCTCGGCCGCGACATCACCGGGCTGAAACGTATATCTGAAGCCTCGGGCATCCACATCGTTGCAGGGGCCGGTTTCTATACCTCCGATAGTGTTTCTGACGAGATCAGGTCTATGTCGGAAGATCAGCTATTCGATATCATCGTCAAGGATATCGAGGTAGGTGTAGACGGCACTGATATCCGTGCCGGTGTAATCGGTGAAGTCGGATTATCATGGCCGATCCAACCGTTTGAGGAGCGCATGTTAGCAGCCAGCGTCAGAGCAATGAAACATACAGGAGTAGCTATGACACTGCACAGCCCCTATTATTTACGCGATGTCTCAGTGCTGCGTGAAATCTGCGATAAGCTGGAGATCATGGGTGCCGATATGAGCCGCGTAGTTATGGGCCATTGCGATAGCTTCACTCGCGATCCTGCTTTCATCGAGGTAGCTTCCAGATTCGAGTGCATGATCCAATTCGATATGTTCGGTTTTGTCGGTTTCGAACCAGAACCAATGGGATTTTCTTATCCGCCTGCAGAAACACTTGTTGAAACGATTGCAGCTTTGGTCAAGGCTGGTTTGTCTGATCGCATTTTGATTTCACATGATAATGGGTTAAAAACAAATATGAAGATTTACGGCGGTCGCGGCTACGGCTATATATCGAGGGTCATCCTTCCTTGGTTGAGGCACGTAGGAGTGGATGAACAGGCCATAGAGCAAATCCTAATCAAGAACAGTCAGCGAATTTTCCCAATCAAAACTAAGTAATTCACATACCTTCTATATACAGGAAGTCTGGAACCGCCGATGGCAGTGTGCTGTCAGGCGGTTTTGGTGCTTTTTGCTTGATGAAAGGCATGTTGCCACTCTTTCGAAAAAGTCTGTAAAATATATAAATACTGCTTGACCTTAATGTAACCGTAAGGTTTACACTAAGGTTAAAGTCAATCATTACAGAGTATTGTTAAGAGTTTGTGTGTCGGGAGGTGGTCAAGAAAAATATCATTCGTAGGTTGTTTATTGAGTATTTTTAAAGGAGAAGAAAAATGGAAACAAATACTATTGGAAAAACAGAATCTAAATCTGGATCGAAGTATAAATGGGTTGTCCTTGTCTCTAACGCACTCTTACTTGTTTTTCTCTGTATGGGGCTTACAACTTGGTCAGTAGCAGTGGGGCCTTTGACAGAATCACTTGGTTTAACTAATTTTCAGATAATGTTAGGTGCATCGACATTTATGCTCGGCTTTACTGTTTCTAGCGGAATTTGGGGACGAGCAATCGAAAAAATCGGATTTAAAAAAGCAGGCATAATTGGTATAGTAGTAAGCGTAATAGCACAGTTTTTAATTCCCGGTTGTACGAACGTAGTACTTATTCTTATTCTGAGATTCTTCATGGGGTTCGGATTGATAACGGTACCACTTTACTATATTGTTGGAATGTGGTTTCCCGGCAAATTAAGAGGTTTAGCTATAGGGCTGCTCGGTGCCGTATTTTATGGCGGATTTGCTGTTGGTGGAGCTATGAGTGGTATACTTGTACCTCTACTTGGATGGCAGACAACATTTTATATTCTTGCATCAGCTACTCTGATTGGTGGAATTCAGTGGATAATCATCACAAGAAATCCTTCTGCTAATGAGGTTCCAGAAGATGTCAGTGAAGATGATGATGCAATTAAAGAATCCAATCAAAAGAAAGAGAGTATGTTTAAATCTCCTGCACTTTACTGGCTGGCAAGTCTCTATTTTGTAATACTATTCATAGATTATGCATTATATAATATGTCAGCAGTATTTTTGGGGGCTCATAACTTTAATATAACACAAGTAGGAATGTTACTATTTATAGTAAGCATGATCGGTGCAGTAGCCAGTCCGGTTGGAGGAATTGTGTCTGATGCAGCAGCAAGAAAAAGCCCACTTGAACCACATTCTGCACGTATTAAGACAATGATATTCGGCGGAGTTTTAATCACGACAGTTGGTTGTATATTTACACCTATTTTAGGAGGCATGAGTTTTGTTCTTGTTGCAATTTGTCTGGTATTCGCAGGCTGGGGTGGCCCCTTTATGGATGCGGTAACGACAGTAGCTGCATTTGATTTCTTTGGGATGATTCGCGGAGATAAAGCTTTAGGTTATATGGTTTTATTAGGCGGCATCGGAAGCGTTATTTCCCCTGCTCTTACAACTTGGCTCGGCGAAAATGTCAGTTGGACAGTAGCATGGCTGCTGCTTGGAGCTGTAGGTCTGCTTGGTTTAGTGGCTTGTATAAAAGTCATGAAAATGAAGTCGGAAACAACTGATAATCAGAAAGCAGCCTAACAAATATTAAAATTTGATCAAAAAATAACTTACTCAACAAGTAATATTAAGCATGAAATAACCTGAATTTCATAGCTAAATATTCGAAGACTAATATCAAATTCAAAGCAAAACTGAAATATGATAAATTATACAAAAACCTGCAGATGCCTGCAGGTTTTTGGCTAATTACAAATTATTATAATACTTATTTCTCTTCTTTATCGTCCTTCTTGTCTTCAGCCTTCTTGTCGTCTTTAGTGTCAGCTTTTTCTGCGTCTTCCTCAGGCGTTATGTCATCTTTTGCAGTAAGCTCAGGTTTAGCAATGTCTTTGGCTTTTCGCTCAACCATTTTCTTGTTGCTGACCCACCAGATTGAAAGCAGTATTGCTATAAATATTATGTAGTTACCACAATTGGTCATATAATAACTCATTACATCAAAGAAGTTTTCGGAAAGTGAAACCTGACCGTATGAAAGCATTTCCTTCATATAAGACGTTACGCTTATAATCGCTCCTACTGTATATATGGTCAGCAGTCCGCATAATACAAAAATTAAAATTGAAAATACCGATATCCTTTTGTTCTTCGTGTTGTTACTCATAATTACCTCTCTATTCACTATAACTTTAACAATTGACCATAAGTTAAAAGAAGATTAACATTTCTAACTTAAATTAGACTTAAATTATATATTATTATTCATGTAATGACAAACCATATTACATGTGTTTGTCATTATTAGAGTAAGCTGTATTACCATTTTTCATTTTGTTATAATATTAATGTAACTAAACTGGTCCAAAGAGGAAAAAATGACCAAAGATCGAGATAATGAAAACAATATAGACATAGACGATTTTTTCAAAGAATTTGAAAAGATAGATAAAACAGATAAAAAATCTAAGCGAGCATCTCATATACCCGGAGTGATTCCGGGGGATACCGCTCCTTTTTCATATGAAGAAACAAATGTGGTCGCCAACAGATCCGAGCGTTTAGGCAAGTCACAAAAGAGCAATGTAGATACAGAAAAAATCACCGACCTTGAAGACCTGTTTGGTTATTCTGAACGTGATCTAAAGAAGAAAAAAACAAAAAATAAAAAGACCAAACGTGAAGAAAACAAATCCCCAAAAAGAAAAAAGAAACCGAAAAAAAAGAAGGTGTGGTTCAAAAGATTTATAGCTTTATGCGGTGTGGTGGCGGTTCTGGGAATCGTCATGGTTGCCTTCATCCTCCAGGATACACAAAATATCAAATGGGATAATATATATGATTATCTTTCCGAAGCGTCTGTAATATATGATGATGACGGCAAAGAGATAGAGAATATTTATTCAAGCTCCGGTAACCGTGTCATCTCCAAATATGATGAAATGCCGAAGGATCTTGTTAATGCCTTTATATCAATTGAAGACAAGACATTCTGGGATCATCATGGTTTTAATTTTACAAGGATGGCAGGTGCAATAGTGGAGTCTGTAAAAAGCGGCGGCAAAGTTGGCGGGACCAGCACAATCACCCAGCAGCTTGCGCGAAACTTGTGGCTAACCGAAACTAAATCCGAAAGGTCCTTAACAAGAAAAATCAAGGAAGCATATTATGCTATCCAGCTTGAACGTCATCTTTCTAAAGAAGAGATCGTTGAGGTATACCTAAATACTATTGCATTGGGGCAGAACTGCCTGGGAGTTCAATCCGCATCGCAGACATACTTTTCCAAGGATGTAGGGGATCTGACGGTACTTGAAAGCGCAGCTCTGGCAAGTTTGGCAAAAGCCCCCAGTTCATATTCCTACATCAAGTCAGTAGCAACAGATGAAGTATCCAAGAATGACTCAAGAATAATAAAAACAGGTAATTCCAACACCTATTTATATAACGACAGAGCCGAAGATCGGGTCCAGACGGTTTTGAATCTAATGGAAGAGCAGGGCTACATAACCGAAACACAACACGATAAAGCGAAAATAAGCAAGCTGAAGGGCAAGATAAAACCGAATATCGTAGAAAAAACAAACGAAGCCCAGTTCTTTGTGGACTATACGATCAAGAAACTGAGTGAAGATCTGAAAAAAGAATATAACCTCACCGAGCAGGAAGCCACAAGGATGGTTTATTCCGGCGGCCTCAAGATATATACGACACTGGATAAAAAAATGCAGAATGCTGCCGAGAAGCAATTCAAAGAAAAAAGCAATTTTCCTGATGTAACCAACCTGAACAAAGACAAAAATGGCAATATTCTCAATGATGACGATGGTATAATTCTTTATAAGTACAGCAATTTCTTTGACGGAAAAGGCAGGTTCACACTCAAAAAAGCGGAGTACACGCTGCAGAAAAACGGAGATTTGCTTCTTAAAAAGGGGAAGAAGCTTAATTTCTACGAAACGGAATCAAGTCTGGGCAAGGACATCAATATAGAGTTCAAGCCACTTTACCGTCAAACTGGCGGAACATTCTATTCCATCGACGGTGGTGTCATCAATATCCCTGCAAAATACAAGAGTTTTGACTCAAATGAGAATATAATAATTGATGCAGAATTCTTTGCTGACAAAAATTATAAGGATTACATGTCAGTCAAAAAGAATAAAATAGTGATCCCTGAAAAGAGCTACACCCTGAGACAGCAGATCCAGCAGCCCCAGGCCGCCATGGTGATCATGGACCATAAAAATGGTGAGATCAAAGCCATGATAGGCGGCAGAAGCATCGAAGGTAAGATGAACTACAACAGGGCAACAAGTACAAGACAGCCCGGATCCGCTATCAAACCGATTGCTGTTTATGCTCCGGCATTGGAATCGGGAGCCAGTCTTCAGAAGATCAAAAAAGGTGAGAGCTCATACGGCGACTACTGGAC
The DNA here is from genome assembly GCA_031553035.1 of Anaerovoracaceae bacterium. GTDB lineage: Bacteria > Bacillota > Clostridia > Peptostreptococcales > Anaerovoracaceae > JAVBLY01. Next base: position 93,542 of record JAVBLY010000006.1, read on the forward strand.
GGCAGCCAGCGTGATCAGAGACGAATACATGACATATAAAGGCAAAACCTGGCCAAGGAACTGGTATTCAGGGTACAGAGGTAGCATGAGCCTCAGGAGAGCAGTAGAGCAGTCAGTAAATACCATTCCGGTGAAAGTACTCAAGAATATCGGAATAGAAACATCGGTGGATTTTCTTGAAGATCTGGGCGTAACCAGCATAGTTAAGGAAAAAGGAGCATCCCATGACCTTAAACCTGCCGCACTGGCACTTGGCGGGATGTCCAAAGGGATAAGCCCCATCGAAATGGCTGCTGCATATGCAACCTTCCCCAACAGCGGAACTTATGTCGAACCCAAACCGTATTCAGAAATAAGAACGAAAAACGGCACTCTAGTAATGAAAAGTAATCCGACTACCAGAAGGGTAATGGATGTGGGAACTGCATTTATAATGAATGATATATTGAGGACAACAGTAACCAATGGTATTGCAGGAAGAGCCTCAATGAACAGTCAACCTGTGGCAGGTAAAACCGGTACGACTTCGGATAACTTCGATGCCTGGTTCGTGGGCTCGACGCCAAAATATACAGCATCGATATGGATCGGAAATGATATTAATATTCAACTTTCGGAGGGATCGACAGCCGCTGCAAGTCTCTGGAGCAAAGTCATGGCTGCCGCCACAGAAGGGGATAAGAGGAAGGAATTTCCTGAAGCTCCTTATAATGTCGAGAAAGATTATTATAATGGCAGGAATGAATATTTCATAGATGGTACCAGGCCGTAATTATTCAGAAAATATATCTAACTCCCTTTCTTGAATCACTGTTTTATCGATGTTTTCATACCATGACATTAAGTTGTTTTTGAATCCGGACCGAACATCCGACTCGTCGCTTCAATACCCACAGGGGGCACAGGGCGGGGAATCATTTTGATGATACAAAAACATAGAATGAGGTCATGAAGACCTCATTCTATGTTATGGCACTCCCGAGATGATTAGCGCATATGCTCATTAAATTCGCATCTGCCGTCCTGCGCCTCCTGATTTAGTCGGCTTGGACCACTCGCTACTCATCGATCCGCTGGATCGCTGAGCTTAACGCTCGTGCATTTTCATGTTCGAATCATTTTGAAAGTACAGATATAACAAAAATAGGCCTTAAGGCCTATTCTTGTTATATGGCACTCCCGAGATGATTCGAACATCCGACACCTGGTTTAGGAAACCAGTGCTCTATCCCCTGAGCTACGGGAGTATATTAAACTTAAATGATATGGACTACTTATGAAATTATAATCAATCAAAAGAATTTAATCAAGAAGAAAAAGTATATTTAGACCAGATTGTTCCAGTCTTTTTCCACATTCTCCACAGGCTCGGTATCAGCCCAGTTCGCCGGAAGGAATTCATCGGGGATGAATCCGTTGACAAGTTTAAGGAATGGGTTATGAGTATAAAGGAATTCTGTGATCAGAGAATTTTCCATTCTTAAATTTACGGACTCATAGAACTCGGGGCTTATGGCAAATGAAAGAGGCATCAGAAGTGCCAGCAGTACAAATACGATGAGGATGCCCTGAATCACTCCCAGAATGCAACCTGCGATTCCATCCGCACCGCCGATAAAACCATCGTGGTATTTTTTTGAAAGCAGCATGGTGAGCAGAAACAATATGAATTTGATTATTAATACAAGGCTGATGAATACAATAACACTGAAAGATGCTTCGGCAATATTAGCAGCAGCAGTGTCAATAATGTCATCGGTAATATCATCAAGAGAGTCTCCGAAAGCTCCGGGAACGCTGCCCGGGATCCCTCCTGTATATCGATCTACGAATTCGTGGCATACAGTTGTTATGTGTGTGGAATAATCCTCGTAGAACATGGTGTATTCTTTGAAAAGGCTGACTAAATGTGACTGGAGAAAAACAGCTCCGACAATTGCGATAATCCAGCCCAGGAACCTGAAAATGGAATAAACGAACCCGTTTCTAAGTCCCAGGAACCCGAAGAATATCACTATTAATAATATGATCAAATCGAATATCATAAGCTTATCTTCCACTAACATTAACTTGTACGATAAAACTATATCAGAAGAACATGATTACTGCTACATATATGACAAGGATGTAATTATTTTGAAATCAACACAAAATGTGACTTAAGCCCTCTTATCTGCTTTAAATTTATTGAAACAGATATGCTTTTATGATATTATACCTTATTGTGTCGGATACGCTTAAAATGCGAGGAGAGCAAGGTGTTTAGCCCAAGAGACGAGCATATTCCCTTTATGAAAGAAGCTTTATATGAAGCTAAAAAAGCTTACGCTAAAGGAGAAGTACCGATCGGTGCCGTTGTTGTCAAAGACGGGCAGGTGATCGGCAGAGGGCACAATGAGACAGAGGGTAAAAAGGACTCGACAGTTCATGCAGAAATGACCGCTATCAGGAAAGCCGAGAGAAAAATAGGCAGTTGGCGGCTCACGGGTACAACGATCTATGTCACTTCGGAACCATGTACCATGTGTGCAGGAGCCATAGTGCTGGCCAGGATCGATCATCTGGTGACCGGAGCGGGCAGTCCCAAAAGCGGAGCATGTTACACACTTAAAAACCTTCTAAGTGATGATAGATTGAATCATACTGTAGAGCTGACCAAGGGCATCATGGAAGAGGAAAGCAGTGAACTATTAAAGAACTTTTTTAAAGAATTACGGATTAAGAATAAAACAGATAAATCGGAGGAGACTGAAGTTGAAAGCAATCGTAAATAAAAATAGAATAATGGGCATGATCTGCCTGATAATAATAGCAGGATTTATGATCTCACCGGTAACATATGCCGCTAATGATGACAACATCGATGCAAATGCCGGTGCACAAACAGCTAAAGAATTGAAACTGACTCAGTCATACCCCGAAGACGGGGACAACAAGCTTCAAGTTGAAAACACAGGGATTAAGCTTTATTTCGACGGAAATGTTATAGATGAAAGCGTTTGGAAAAATAATGCAGAGAAATTTACTCTTACATCTAAAAAAGACAGTAAAAAAATAAAGATAAGAGCTTATCACTATCCTGAGACAGAATCGGAAACAGACTATATACTTGTTGTTGTACAAACAGGACAGAAGTTAAAGCCAAATACCGACTATGTATTTACTATAGGCAAAGGTGTCCAATCCAAAGACGGGAAAATACTTTCGAAAGACATCGTTCTGAACTATAAAACCGTGGATGTTCAGGGGAACTCGAGGGTTAACATGGGACTCATGGCTTTGATGGTAGTTGGTATGATAGTTATGACTGTTGTGTCGAACAAGCGTAAGGAACGCAAGGAAACCGAGAAAAAAGAAGAGAAAGTTAATCCATACAAAGTCGCTAAAGAAAAGGGCAAGAGCGTCGAAGAAGTTATGGAAAAAATAGAAAAAGATAAGGCCAGGAAGGCTAAAAAGCTAAAAGGCAAGGGCGGCGATTCCGATGATACAGAAGAGGATGATGACGCAAATGTCTATAATGTAAAGAAGATTAGAAGAGTTTCTGACGCCGGGAGTACCTTCAAATCCGGTAAAAAGGCTGAAGCAGAAAAGAAAGCTAAGGAAGCAGCAGCTAATAAAGCAAAGGGAACAACAAATCCCAAGAAGAACAAGAAAAAAGGCAAAAAGAAAAAATAATGAAAAAAACTGCAAGTGTTAACGCATATGCGAAGATCAACCTGTCCATAGATGTGCTTGAAAAGATGGACAACGGTTATCATCGCATTGAAACAGTTATGCAGCAGATAGATCTTTCAGACAGCATCACCATCGAATCTCAGGGGAGAGCCGGCATCTACACCGGCTACAGAATCAAGCTCATAGCTGATAACAGCGAGCTCCCCAAGGAGGAAGAAAATCTGGCTTACAAAGCCGCCAAAATGATGGCTGAGATTTTTACCCCTCTAAAAGACAATAAGATCCAAATCACACTTAACAAAAGAATACCTATGGCAGCCGGACTGGCAGGCGGAAGCAGTGATGCTGCCGCAGTCATGCTTGGGCTGTGTAAACTCTGGGATATTTCCATACCACTTGTCGAACTCACAAAGATTGGAGCAAAGCTGGGTGCGGATATTCCGTTTTGTCTGATAGGCAATGCCAAAAACAATCCTGAGTTGGGGTTTTCTGATGATGAATTAGCGTCATCAGCAGCGCTTGCTGAAGGTATCGGTAACATTCTTACTCCTGTTCCGTCACTTGAAGGATGGGTGATTCTGGCAAGACCGGAAATACCTGTTTCGACTCAGTTTGTGTATGAGCAGCTTACTCCAAACGGCGTGCTTTCCGGGCAGGATTCCGGTATAGAAAGGCCGGATACACAAGAGCTGGTTGCAGGTTTGAAAGAGAAAAATACAATACAGGTCGTAAAAAACATGCTCAATGTACTTGAAATTGTAAGCCTAAAAGAGTATCCTATGATTGTGTATACAAAGAACAAAATTCATGAAGACTGCATGCCAAACAAGGCTCTTATGAGTGGGAGCGGGCCAACAGTTTTCGGATACTATGAGGAAAAGGATGATGCACAGAAAGGCCATTCTCTTATGAGCAATATTCTCCTGGGAGAGTCCGGCTACAAATATGACCTGCATCTTGCCAAGCTGCTGTAATAATTGACAATGAGGTATGTAAATGTTTGATTTGAAACTTACCAACCACAAACCGCTACGGGAAATCGTATTCGGAGAACTCAGGAATCTGATCCTAACCGGAAAAATTGAACCGGGTACAAGAATGATGGAGATTGAGCTGGCAGAAGAAATGGGAGTCAGCAGAACCCCTATAAGAGAAGCCATCAGGAAGCTTGAGGAAGAAGGACTTGTAGTAATCGAGCCAAGAAAAGGCGCTTACGTATCAGAGGTCTCCATACCCGATATCGTCAATATTCTTGAAGTAAGAGAAAATATGGATGGTTTTTCATCTTATCTTGCTGCACAGAGAATAAGTAAAGTCGGCAAAGAAAAACTCGATGAAATATCAACTTCATTCAATGATGCTGTGGAAAGCGGTATCATGGACGACATGATAAAGTATGATACTCTTTTCCATAAAGTGATCGTCGAAGAAACCAACAACAATTATCTGATAAATATGATGGAAAAGCTACAGGAACTGGTTCTGAGGTTCAGATATATATATTACAAAGACTTCAGGCGTGCTGAGGAAATGCCAAATGAGCACAAAATAATCAGCGACGCTATAATCGGCGGAGATGCTGAAACTGCCAGAATGGAATCGGAGCTTCATATCAGAAAATTAAAAGAACTGATTATCGAAGAGTCTGACAGCTTTGCCAAATCATAGAAGATTCGATTGGCAATTGACAATTAAACTAAACATTTACAAAATAGCTCAACCTTTGTTATAATTGCATAGGTGTTTAATTTATTACTATTTTTTGAGGTAAAACAAATGGCAAAAAAAATACTTATAATAGATGACAGTCCGTTTTTCAGAGGGCAGCTCAAGATGACCTTAAGTAAGGAATACGAAGTTATCGAAGCCGGTACAGGTGCAGAAGGACTTGATATGGTCAAGATTGAAAAGCCTGATCTTGTACTCCTCGATGTCGTCATGCCTGATTACAGCGGATTTGAAATTTGCCGTATCCTCAGAGAATCGGAAAGTAATAATTTAATGCCGATAATAATGATCACATCTCAGGATGCTCAGGAGGACATACTTGTCGGTCTTGAATTAGGAGCGGATGATTATGTCAAGAAGCCTTTCAATGAAAGAGAGCTTGTAAGCAGGATCAAGAACATATTCAGAAGAATCGACAGAAACAGAAATGCAAACCCGCTTACAGGACTGAACGGTAATCTGGAAATCGAAAGAGACGTGACCAGCAGGATCACAAGAGGTGTGGCATTTGCCGTCATTTATGTGGATCTTGATAATTTTAAAGCGTATAACGACGTGTACGGTTTTTCAAACGGAGACAGGATCATAGTCCTGACCGCTGACATACTCAAGGATCAAGTCAGTCTCTGGGGAAACACCGACGATTTTGTGGGACACATAGGTGGGGACGATTATATTATGGTTTCTACTCCGGACAAAGCCGGGAAAATATGCCAGGAAGTCATCGCTGAATTCGACGAAAAGGTACTCAATTTTTATAATGAAGAAGACCGAGAAAGAGGTTGTATAACAACAAAGAACAGGAAAGGCGAGATAGATACCTTCCCGCTCATGTCGATTTCTCTTGCTATAGTAACCAATGAAAAACGTGAAATAAATAATTATGTAGAGGTCGGCGATATCGCTTCCGATATTAAGAAAAAACTGAAGACCATGCCCGGAAGCAATTACTTCGCAGACCGCAGATCGGGAGAAGAAGGAAGAATAACCTTCGAAGCTCCGGTTTCCTCTTAAGCCAATGACATATAACAGTTTAAAAGAGAGCAAAATATGGTAGTTTTAGCGAAGGTTGCCGCTGTTTTTTTAATGGTGCTTATAGGTTACGGCGCCGGCAAACTGAATTGGCTTCCAATAGTATCAAGTAAATATCTTTCGACCATCGTCATCAATATCGCCGCGCCATGCGTGGTCATATACTCAATGGGTCAGCAGGAACTCAATTCAAAAAACATATCTACCATGTTCCTAATATTCGGACTTGCTTTTGCTATGTATCTTCTGGCATGGCTGATTTCCATAATCACAGTGAAAGTGATGAAGATCAATATTGCCGAACAAGGTGTATATAAAAATTTTCTTATTTTCACAAATAATGCCTTCATGGGCTTTCCTGTGGCATATGCGCTTTTCGGTTCAGAGGGAATGTTTCTCATGGTACTGGCAAATGTGATGATGCCTATTTTTGTTTATACCCTGGGAGTCCACAATCTAAGAAAATCCGTACAGGATGAATCAAAGCCCGGTGAGATATCAAGGGTGAGGATCATTGGGCAGCGCCTGAAAGAAATGATAAATCCACCGGTTGTTTCGACTCTCATAGGAATAGTTATATTTCTGCTTCAGATACCCATTCCTGCAGTAATCAACGATGTCCTGGATATGGTCGGAGCCACAATGGCGCCGCTTTGTATGATAGTTATCGGACTTCAGCTGACCGAAAGCAGTCCTAAGCAGGTCATGACCAACCATAAACTGATCATAGTATCGTTTCTGCGGCTCATCCTGATTCCGGCTCTTATTTTCATTCCGTTATTCATTTTCAATGTAGATCCACTTGTGATCTGTATAATGACTCTTAATGCTATGCTGCCATGTTCGGCAATATGTGTTGCTCTTGCTCAGGAATATAAAAATGATGTAAAGCTGGCAGCGGAAGGCACTTTTCTCACTACACTGTTTTCCATAGCTACCATACCCGTTATCGGTGTGCTGTTGACCACATTTATTTTGTAGATATAAAAGTCAAAGTCAGGGATTGCAGACTTTACAAGGGGCATAGCCCTCGTTTAATGCTGCGTCCCGGCTCTCAAATGTGATCAGATTTTCAGAAACGATCATATCTCCGTATCTGCAACCCGGCAGGTGGAATTTTTTGTTTTTAGAATGACCGTTGTATGTCCCTGGTGAATTAGTTTGTGTATCTGAAGCCGAATTAGAAGAATTATCCGCCGGTGCAGAGTCGCTGAATCCATCTGCCCACATTCCGACGCCGTTTTCACGAGCTGTTTTTTGGACCTCCGTAAATTCATCTACATATTTAACATTTGGTGGAAATGTTGCTACCGAAGCATAACCTAACTCCAGAAGAGTTTTATTAAACATCTTGTCACCAAGATAAACATATGCCAGCAGTCTGCCGTACTGATCTCTTTCGCTTACATCAAATTCGATGCCTACAGATTTTCCTGAAAGCTGAGATGTTGCATATTCTGAGACTTCATCTCCGAAGGCGGTGTTTTTCTCCTTGTCGGGATGAACAGATTCAGGGGTATCAACGCCTATGAGCCTTACCTTCTCATCAGTGCCTTCATAGTTTATTACCAATGTATCGCCGTCCACAACGCGAACCACATCATATTCGGGGTAGATGCTTTTCTCCTGAGTAGATTCTCCTGCACAAGCGGCCAGCAATAATGACAATATTAGTATCAGTGGGATTATTTTTTTCATGTTGTTTCCTCGCTTGGGAATATCTCTTATAATGAATATACACGACTTTTACAAAGCGCAGTAATACAATTAAATTACAGAACGGAGTGAGGGTATATTTGGCATGGTGACGGTATATAATATGATAGTTCTATGATATAATTATCAGTGTCTCTAAATGAACGATCATCAGACAAACAGGAGTGGGAATGAAAAAACTGGGCATAGTTTTTGGCGGCAGATCCGATGAACATGAGGTATCGATATTATCTGCTTCATCTATAATAAATACGATAGATAAAACAAAATATGAAGTCATAAAGATTGCTATCAGCAGGTCAGGCAGCTGGCACATAATCACAGCGAAGATGGATGACATAACATCTCTATCTGATGTCAGGATAAAAACGCTGGTCCCTGCGGACGGAAGTGAACGAGAAGGGGCAAAGCTCTTAAAGCTGGGTGATTTCAAAGATCTGGTCGATTTCGTTTTCCCGGTACTTCACGGACCTTATGGAGAAGACGGAACGATCCAGGGCATGTTCGAAATGCTTGATATCCCGTATGCAGGGTGCGGAGTAACATCTTCGGCATTGTCCATGGACAAGATATTTACCAAAGAAGTTTGGATAAGAGCAGGACTTCCTGTATGTAAACATAAGAGCATCAACGCCTGCGAGTTTATGGAGCATGGCGAAAAAAAACTCAAAAATATTGCTGATGAACTGGGTTATCCCCTTTTTGTCAAACCTGCAAACATGGGCTCAAGCGTCGGGATAACAAAAGCTGTTGGTATGAAGAGCTTCAAAGAAGCGATGAAAACCGCATTTCAATATGACTCCCGTGTTATCATTGAAGAAGAAATCTTAGGAAGAGAGCTTGAAACTGCTGTTTTGGGGAATAATATAATTAGCACAGCGGCGGTGGGAGAAATCGTATCATCAGGTGAATTCTATGACTACGAATCAAAGTATAAAGACGGAAACACCGAGCTTATAATCCCTGCGGATATTCCAAAAAATATCGCGGCCGAGATCAGAGATCTTGCAGCAAAGGCTTACAGTGCGCTGGACGGAAGCGGATTCGCAAGAGTGGATTTTTTTCTTGAAGAAGGAACAGGCAGAGTGCTAATTAATGAGATGAACACAATACCGGGATTTACAAAATACAGTATGTTTCCTGCCTTATGGAATGAAGCGGGAGTAGGGTACACAGAATTAATCGAAAGGATTATCGATCTGGGCTATGAGAGATATAATGTTAAAAATAATAGGTAAGAAGATTGAAAACGATCTTATCATGAAGGGAAATCCCAGTGAAGACCAGGTCGAATTCATAACCGAGGGTCGTTTTTATAAAAAGGGCAATTCGTTTTATTTGGTATACGATGAAACGGACCCTGCCGGATATGATGAGGTGACCACGAGCCTCAAGATCACCGGAGATAAAATCAAGATGAAAAGATACGGTGACGATCTGGGCATCGAAACTGCCATCGAGTTTGAAAAAGGCAAAAGATATAACGGATTATATGATACGCCATACGGTCCTCTTGAAATGGAGGTCTTGACTAATGATATAAAAAACAATATCCTTAATATAGGAGAGGGAACCCTGGATATCGATTATGATATAAGCCTGAAAGGTCTTTCCGAGGGTCGAAATATGCTGAAGATAGAGATAATGTAGGTTCAGGAGATATGTACGACAGAAAAAGAAGACGATTTATCCAGATTGTAACAATTGTATTGATCGTGAGTTTGGTAGGCACATCGGTGCTGCTGGGAGTCATATACCTTTTATAAAACAGACATAGCCAGGGGCAGTAGCTTTCACCAAATCATACCCGCAAGGGGCACAGGCAGGAAGGAAGTATAATGAAAAAATCAACAAAATGCCGAATAACATTAGCCGGGATACTGGCACTCATATTTATAATCGTAGGAACAGATACAGAGGATTAGAATCCCATCAGTTTCTTTACGTCGTCCGCCATCAGCTGTCCTTTAAGAATTGCCAGAAGTTCGAATGAAACTTGTGGTGCTGTCTCCGGACAAAATGAGGTAATGATATTTCCGTCGATAACGACACTTTCATCAGGGATAACGGTAACGCCTTCAAAGGCGGCCAGTTGTTTCTGATGTTTTTTATTATCCAGATGGTACGTTGTGGCTTTTTTCCCCTTCAGTATCCCTGCTTTGCCCAGAGGTTTTGAGCCGACACAGACAGAAGCTATGGGTTTGCCTGCCTTATCAAATGTTCTGATAAGGCCAAGAAAATCTGTATCATACGCTTCCTCATAAAAGCCGTATTCGCCGAACCCGCCTGGAATGGCCAGGGCATCATATTCAGAAATATGGATTTCATCTATGGTCTTGTCAACATTGACACTGACCCCGAATGTGCTCGTGACACTTTCATTAAATCCACAGGTAACGACCTCCACATCTGAATTAAGATATGATCTTGCCCATCCGAAAATATCGATAAACGGGGCAGATTCCATATGTTCGAATCCTTTACACAAAACCAGCAATAATTTCATAGTCTATACCTCCACATGTTGCGACAAAAATATTTTATCACAAATTCCAACAACATACTTGACCTTTACCTTACGGAAAGGTTTACTATGTATATAGATGATCGATCATACGTTATTTTTAAAGTGAGGCAAACATGAAGACATATTCAGTGAAAGAACTGGCTGGCTTATCCGGTGTGACTCCGAGAACGCTCAGGCATTATGACAGGATAGGACTGTTAGTCCCGAAACGCCATGGCTCGGGTGATTACAGAATATATAATTCAGGCGAGGTCGACAGGCTTCAGGAGATCCTGATATATCGTGAACTTGGAATGGAGCTGTCCGAGATAAAGGACCTGATATGCAGCCCAAAGAAAAACAGGGAAGAAAGACTTCACTTCCACCTGGACAGGCTCATAGCAAAAAGGGCGGATATTGATACCCTCATAAAGAATGTAGAAAAAACTATAGAAGCAGAAAAAGGAGAAATAGAAATGAACGATAACAAAAAATTTGAAGGATTGAAAAAAGAAATGATAAACAAAAACGAAGAACAGTACGGAGAAGAGATTAGAGAGAAGTGGGGCGATGAGACCATTGATGAAAGCAACCGAAAGATGATGAATCTCAGCAAAGTAGAATTTGAAGATCTTAAGAAGATGGCTGCTGAGATAAATGAAAGATTGGAAAAAGCAGTTACAGGCGGTCTGGCGGCAGACGGTGAGGAAGGTCTTGCCATCGCCAGGCTCCACAAAAAATGGCTTGGATACACATGGGCCAGTTATGATCCGGATGCCCATCTTGGCCTTGTGGACATGTACGTGGCGGATGGCCGCTTCAAAAAGTACTATGACAGTAATGTTGAAGGCTGCGCTGAATTTCTCAGAGAAGCAGTGATAAATATGGTCGTTAAGGAAGAAGTCAGTAAAGAAGATATTTGATTAAAGTCAATTCTTTAATGTGACCACTATGATTTCCGGCCGATTAAAGACCCGCACAGGGATAACACTGTTGCCCAGCCCTCTGCTTACTATCATAGAGGTACCATTTTTTTCGTAAACTCCACTGGTATATTCAGGGAAAAAGCCTTGATCCGGAGCAATCAGCCCGCCTATGAAAGGCAGTCGTATCTGACCTCCATGGGCGTGCCCGGATAAAACAAGATCTGCATCAGTTTTGGAATATAAAGTAAACCATTCAGGTCTGTGGGAAAGAAGTATTTTGTAATAGCTGTTTTTCTCGATCATATGCAGAGGAGTGTCATCAGGAGAAATGTCTTCAGTATAAGATCCCAGCCTGCTGATGGAACTGTCGCTAATGCCAATCAAGTCGATCGATGAATTATTTATCTTCAGATTTACGGTCTGATCTTCCAATATAGTTACTTTTTCTTTTTCTAACCGGGATTTTAAATCTAAATAATCATTTGACCAAATCTCATGATTTCCGGATATGAAATATGTAGGGGCAATGTTTACGGCTCCGGCTACGAACTCCATTGCTGTTTTTATATCTGTTTTATTGGAATCGATCAAATCTCCTGTCACGACTATGATGTCAGGTCTTTCATCTTTGATTTTTTTAAGCAATCTGTTTTGTTCATTGCCAAACTCTTTATTGTGAAGATCAGAGATCTGAATTATTTTGTAATTATGAAATTCTGAAGGGATTTTGCTGTTCTGAATTTCAATTTGTGTTGTAATGATAGAATTATTCTGCCACACAAAAAATAAAATCACCAGAATGACGATAAGTAAAAATATACTGATTCGGATAATTCTTTTTTTTGTCATAACATATACCTCAAGTATTTTTGATTATAACTTCATATCAATATTATACCATTTTACATAATCTGGCGCCTGTATGTTACAATTGACTAGTTAAGAAAGTTGTAAGAAACTAGGCAGGATATGCTTAATAAAGCCCGGGTATCATTAGCTTAAGATGGCAATGAGGCCATCAGCAAATTGTACGGGTATGTACAGGGATCGGAGATACAGTGGAGAAGATAAACATTCTTATTTGTGATGATGACAAGGATATAGTGAATGCCATCGAGGTATACCTCAAGACAGAAGGATATGAAGTCCACAAGGCATATGACGGTATTGAAGCTCTGGAGGTCGTCAGGAAAGAAAACATTCAGCTCATTCTCATGGACATAATGATGCCGCGTATGGACGGTATGCAGGCGACAATGAAAATAAGAGAAGAAAAAAACATCCCAATAATCATCCTCTCCGCAAAATCCGAAGATTACGACAAAGTCACAGGCTTGAATATCGGCGCCGACGACTATCTGACCAAGCCGTTCAATCCGCTTGAACTGATAGCAAGAGTCAAATCCCAGATCAGAAGATACACATCGCTGGGCAGCATGGAAAAAAAGGAAAATGTTTTCAAGACAGGAGGATTGATAGTGGACGACGAAGCAAAGTCTGTCACCCTGGACGGAGAACAGATCGTGCTCACTCCCATCGAATTCGGCATCATCAGACATCTGGCAGAGAGTGCAGGCAAGGTTTTTTCAATGGAACAGATATATGAAGCCGTCTGGAACGAACCGTCGTATAATCCCGAAAATACCGTGGCCGTACATATTAGAAGGATCAGGGAGAAGATCGAGATCGATCCCAAGAATCCTAGATACCTTAAGGTGGTGTGGGGCATTGGATACAAAATTGAAAAAATTTAACGACCATTTCGCAGTGAGAGCCTGCGCTTTTATACTGTGCATAGCTCTGGTAATGATATCCGGCACAACGGTTTTCCTCGGCGTAATGAAAACAGACGGTGCCAAACATGACGCATTCGGGATCGATATCTCGGATCTTTCCGGAAGCGACAGCTATTTTGAGTCAGACTCTTTTTCTGCCTGGGCGACTTCGGCAATGCACAGTATGTCAACGCTGATGAAATACGGCAACCGGGAAAATATTCAGAGCGGAAAATTTGTCAATACGGATAATGGCGATGCAGCCGAATCAAACTTAGAAATGCTGCTCGAAGAAAAGTATGAGACTATTCTGGGCGAATCATCTTCTATTTCCGATACGAAGAACAGCAAATATTTTGAAACATACGGGGAAGACCCCGAACACGTTGATTATTCATATGAGGTAAAACCATTTGAGGAAATGAGGGATGAGTTCATCAAGGATTATCCTGATGCTGTCAATGAAGTTAAGGACAGCATAATTTCCTATCAGCTAGGTGAGTATGATGAAGCCAAAGCGTACCTGGACAGCATTGAAGGGGCAGGCTATTCAATTACAAAAGGGGAAACCATCATTACAGATCCACTTGAACCCGAAAGTGTAGGACTTACTATTACCTATTCAAATGGGGTGGTAACTTCCGATCCCGATGATATCGACTTCGATGAGAATGAAAGGTATTCCAATTTTCCTTTTTATGATCTTGATACAGAGGAAAACAAAGGGACAGTTTTCACATTGAGCCTGAGTAATGATCTGGTATTTGAAATAAGCGACGATTTCAGTGCTGCAAAAGCTGTATATAACCAGTACAGTATCATCGCCGTCTCCACATTCATAGGAGCATTGCTGCTGTTTATATATCTCATGATAGTGACGGGCAGAAGAGATGAAACAGGCAAAGTCAGATTATACAGATCTGACAGGTTGTATACGGAACTTCAGTTCATAGTTATTGCCGGGCTGTGTAGTCTGACTGTTCTCCCGGTGATGATGGACGTAAGCGTACTTGGAGACTTAAGCATCAATACATGGATGTCGGACACATATAACATAGCATTCCTCATGCTTGGAATAGCTCTCGAAGCCATACTGGCATCCGGCATACTGTGGTTCATTTTATCCATAGTAAGAATGCTGAAAGCCCATATTTTCATCAGCCGCTCACTGATAGTGATTGCAGTCAAAGCAATTTATACATGGATTAAAGGACTTTTCAGCAGGGCAAATCCCATGGGCAAATTCGTGATAGTAATAGTAGCAGCCTGCCTGCTCTCAATGATTCCATATATAGGACCAATAGTTGCAATTCTTGTCGTTGGATTCGGGTATAGGTGGGTCAAAAGATACTCCGCAGTAAAAAAAGGTGTAAAGGAAGTGATCAACGGTAATCTGGAGTATAAGATTCCTGTAGATAACAAATCGAATACAGAATTTGATAATCTTGCCAGGCAGATCAATACCATATCGCAGGCATCAAATATTGCAATACAAAACGAGCTGAAGAACCAGCGGCTTAAGACTGATCTTATATCAAATGTGTCACATGATCTTAAAACACCGCTGACTTCCATCATCACCTATACTGATCTTCTTAAGACAGAAGGTCTGGACAGTCCCAATGCTCGGAGCTATCTTGACGTTATCGATGAAAAAGGCCAGAGACTGAAGAACCTGACGGAGGATCTCTTCGAAGCAGCCAAGGCATCCAGCGGCTCCATACCTGTAAGGATGGAAAAAGTAGATGTTCTCGCCTTGATCAGACAGGGACTTGTTGAGAAGAGCGAAGGCCTCGAACAGAAAGGCCTTGAAATAATCATTAACGCTCCCAATGACAATTATTATGTCAATGCTGATGGCCAGCTGCTCTGGAGAGTCGTAGATAATCTTCTTTCCAATGTGGAAAAATATGCTCTGGAAAATTCACGAGTGTATATAGATCTCGACAAAAAGCAGCTTAATGAACAATCGACACCAATAGTGCTCTTTGAGATGAAAAACATGTCTAAAGCGCCTCTTAACATCGAAGAGGATGAACTTATGGAAAGGTTCAAGCGGGGCGACACAGCCAGAAGCACCGAAGGGAGCGGACTTGGACTTGCCATCGCAAAAGATCTAATGAGATTGCAGAACGGTTGGTTCGAGCTGAAGATCGACGGGGATCTGTTTAAATCAACAGTAATGCTGGATGTATATGACGAAGCAACTGTAAATGCCGCTGCCGCTGCCGCGAAACAGGAAGCCGAGATCGAAGAAAAGATGATGCACCAGAGCGATCCTGCAATGCCCAGAATAAATAACGATTGATCCTGTAATGAAAGTTTAGACAGGCAAGTCGAAACATACAGCCCCCTGTCAATAACATTCACTAACTTGAATTATAATCTATATGATATATAATGTAAGCGAACATACATTCGCTTTAATAGAATTTAAATACCGAGGGATTTATGGAACAATCAAGTTTTTTTGATGACAGAAATACAACTAACCCGCTTGCCAGCAGACTTCGTCCTGATACCCTTGATGGGTTCGTCGGGCAGGAACATCTTCTTGGAAATGGGAAGGTTCTGAGGCAGCTTATCGACAATGACCAGATATCTTCAATGATTTTCTGGGGCCCTCCCGGTGTGGGGAAAACCACATTAGCCAGGATAATAGCAGGAACTACCAAGGCCAATTTCATCGACTTCAGTGCGGTAACAAGCGGGATCAAAGAGATCAAGGAAGTCATGAAAAAGGCGGAGCAGAACCGGGTAATGGGAGAAAAAACCATACTGTTCATCGACGAGATACATCGGTTCAACAAGGCCCAGCAAGATGCTTTTCTTCCCTTTGTTGAAAAAGGAAGTATCATACTCATAGGAGCCACCACTGAGAATCCGTCATTTGAGATCAATTCGGCTTTGCTTTCAAGGTGCAAGGTGTTTGTTTTAAATGCCCTGACCACCAAAGATATTACAGATCTTATTAGCAAAGCTCTTGAAGACGATAACGGATTCGGTAAATTAAATGTGCAAATGGATGAGGACCTTATAAATATGGTGGCTGTCTTTGCAAATGGCGATGCCCGAACCGCGCTTAACACTCTGGAAATGATCATATTGAATGCCGACAAAAAAAAGAACGAAGTAATTGTCTCAAGAGAGATCATAGAACAGATCCTTAATAAAAAATCACTTCTTTACGATAAAAATGGTGAAGAACATTATAATATTATTTCCGCACTTCACAAATCAGTAAGAAACAGCGACCCCGATGCCGGGCTGTATTGGCTGGCGCGAATGCTTGAGGCCGGAGAGAACCCACTTTATGTCGCAAGAAGACTTGTCCGTTTCGCAAGTGAAGATATCGGTATGGCAGACAGCAGAGCACTTGAAGTCACTGTATCCGCATATCAGGCGTGCCATTTTATCGGAATGCCCGAGTGCAATGTTCATCTTGCACATGCTGTGATCTACCTGTCTCTTGCACCTAAATCCAATGCTGTCGATGTGGCTTACCACAACGCTGCAAGAGATGCGAAGGAGATGCTTTCAGAACCGGTTCCGCTCCATATAAGGAACGCTCCCACAAAGCTTATGAAGGATGAGGGTTATGGGAAGGGATATAAATACGCCCATGACTATGAAGATAAAATAACCGATATGCAATGTTTCCCCGACAGTCTCGTCGGAACTGAATATTATCATCCAACCAGTCAGGGTACCGAGGCAAAAGTCAAGGATAGACTGGAACAGATCAAAGACTGGAAAAAAGAGCAAAACGAAGATTAAACCTGTTTGTATAAAAAATCACAAAAACTTCAATTTCTTATTGGCAAATAATTAACGATATGCTATAATCAGAACACATGTTATTGTGTGTTAGTTAGCAGTGATTTTCTATAAATTACTATGCAATTCATGAAAAACTGAACGATGATTACCCGGGGATATGTCTTTTCCTCCGGTAAGTTGTGTCATAGGTAAGTGTGTCATAGTTTTTTGTGTTGTAAATCTGAATTTGTGAAAATCCTGTGAGGGCCTATCGGTCTTTTTTGCCGATGGCTAATGTAGGAGTGAAAAATGAATACAATCGAAGGTACCAGCGGCCCAAAGGCTGCATTAGCACTTGAGGTGCTGACTCCGGATCTGGCAAATCAGATAGATGCCGTTTTCGACAAGTACAACCGCGATTCATCCAGACTTGTAAACATTCTGCTTGAAATCCAAGAAATTGTTCCTAAACAGTTTATTCCCAGAGAGATCGCATCATACGTCGATCACAATCTCGACATCCCACCTAGCAGGGTATATGATGTCATATCTTTTTATGCAGCTTTATCGACAACACCGAGAGCGGACTATGTTATTCAGGTCTGTGACAGTGTTGTCTGTAAAGTTGTGGGGAATGAGCCTTTAAAGAATACCTTAGAGAGTATCTTCGGTATCAAAATAGGTGAAATAACTCAGGACAGCAAATATGCACTTGAGTACACACCATGTTTCGGCGCTTGCGACATAGCACCGGCAATCAGAGTTAACGGCAAGGTCTTCGGGCATCTTACAGATGAATCAAAAATCAAAGATGCACTGAAAGATATACTGTAAGGGAGGCGGAAAAAATGGAAAAGACAGTAAGATTTATAACAGAGAATTTTGATGAATACAATCCGTCTTCACTGGAATCATATGAGGCCAGAACAAATTTTACAGCAATGGATAATGCCTTTAAAATGGGCAGCGATGAAATCATAGATATCATGAAGATCGCAGCTGTACGAGGCAGAGGCGGAGCTGAATACGACTTGGCCAGAAAATGGAGCCAGGCAAGGGAAGTCAAGGGCGACGACAAGGTCATAATATGTAACGCAGACGAAGGTGAGCCATGCACATTCAAGGACAGAGAAATAATGTCGAAGGATCCGTTCAGGCTTATCGAAGGAATGATAATCTGTGCATTCACAGTCGGAGCAAAGAGAGGATATATTTATGTCCGTGAAGAATACAGGCATATTCAAAAGCAGCTTAATAATGTAATAGCTCAGTGCTATGAAAAGGGCATTTTGGGCAAGAACATCAATGGCAGCGGTATGGATTTTGACATATTTGTCTACTCAGGCGCAGGAGCTTATGTCTGCGGCGAAGGATCCACTCTTATCGAGTCCATCGAAGGAAAGAGCGGAAGACCCAGGATAAAGCCTCCTTTCATCAAACAGGCCGGTCTCTGGTTACTGCCGACATGTGTCAACAATGTTGAGACGCTGGCCGCTGCTGCAGCAATAATGCAGAACGGCATCGACAAATATATGGAATACGGAATCGAAGACTGTCCGGGAACAAAGATCATCTGCCTTGCTGGTAATATCAATAACCCCGGTGCATATGAAATACCACTGGGTCTCACTCTTAAAGAGATCATATACGACATAGGTGGTGGAATACCGGGCGGCAAAGAGCTGAAGTTCATGCAGCTTGGTGGAGCTTCCGGAAGGATCTGCCCGGCTACGCTTATCGATACTCCGTATACGTATTCAGCTTTGGGAGACATAGATATGACTGTTGGTTCAGGAGGATTCCTGGTCGTGGACGAAGATACAAGAGTCATTGATTTCATAAAAGGCATCCAAGACTTCTTTATTCATGAAAGTTGCGGCAAATGCACACCTTGCAGAGAAGGAAACAGACAGATAGCGAAAATCGTAGACAGAATGGTCGCCGGCGAAGCATCGGAAGAAGACGTTGAAACCGGTAAACGATTTGCGCTTATCATGAAGAACAGTGCTTTCTGCGGGCTTGGTGAAACCGCTCAGGCCGTCATGCTCTCAGCCATGAATCATTACATGGAAGAGCTGGACGGATATATTTATGAAAACAGGAAAGGAGCAATATAATGGCTGACATGAATTTAATAATAGATAATAAGCCTGTCACAGTTCCTGAGGGAACCACCATACTTGAGGCAGCAAAAAAGGTCCACATCAACATACCACATCTCTGCTACCATCCGGATCAAGCTATAAAGGCAAACTGCAGACTTTGCGTAGTTCAGGTAAAGGGGGGCAAAAAATTGACACCTGCCTGCTCCACATATGTATGGGACAATATGGAGATCGATACGAATACGGAGAAAGTAAGAGACATGCAGAAGGGCGTACTGGAGCTGATTCTAGCCAACCATGATCAGGATTGCCTGAAATGCCCAAGAAACGGAAATTGTGAACTTCAGAGTCTTTGCGAAAGATTCAATATTTCAAAGACAAATCTCGATGACAAAATAGATGCAATGCCCATCGACGATTCAAACCCTTCACTTGTCCGCGACCCGGAGAAGTGCATAAAGTGCGACAGATGTGTGGAAGCCTGTCAGAAAACTCAGGAAGTAAATGTACTTTCCCATTCAGACCGGTCGACACACTTCGGAATCGTAGCAGGATATAACACAGAACTCGGAGATACATTATGTACATTCTGCGGACAGTGTTCGGCAGTATGTCCTGTAGGCGCAATCGTTGAGAAAGACGATACCGGCAAAGTCTGGGAAGCTATACATGATCCCGGCAAACATGTCATCGTTCAGGTCGCTCCTGCTGTAAGGGTTGCCCTTGGTGATGCATTTAATCTTCCTAAAGGTGAGATCGTTACAGGTAAGATGATATCCGCTCTCAAAATACTGGGCTTTGATCGTATATTTGATACCAATTTCACTGCCGATCTTACAATAATTGAAGAAGGTCATGAGCTTATCGACAGAGTTACAAACGGCGGTAAACTGCCAATGATCACGTCCTGCTCTCCAGGGTGGATCAACTATATCGAAGGAAAATATGACACATTGCTGGATCATCTTTCAACATGTAAATCACCACAGCAGATGTTTGGCGCATTGTCAAAATCATATTACCCTGAGATGATGAAAATGGCTCCTGAGGATATCTATACTGTATCCATCATGCCGTGTACTGCAAAGAAATATGAGTGTCAGAGACCTGAGATGAAGACAAACGGAGTTCAGGAAGTTGACGCAGTGCTGACTACAAGAGAGCTGGGAAGAATGATCAACTCAGCAGGAATTGAATTCAATGATCTTGAAGATGACAGTTTCGATACTCCTTTCGGAATAGGCTCAGGTGCCGGAGCAATATTCGGCGCAACAGGCGGTGTTATGGAAGCAGCAGTAAGAACAGCATATGAAGTAATAACCGGAGAGGAAATGGCTGATCTCAATCTAAGAGGTGTAAGAGGACTTGAGGGAATCAAGGAAGCAACGCTGCAGGTCGGAGATATCGAGCTCAAAGTTGCTGTTGCTCACGGACTTGGAAACGCATCCACTATCGCAAAGATGATAGAAGACGGCACATGTCCGTATCATTTCATCGAAGTAATGGCATGCCCCGGCGGGTGTATAGGCGGTGGCGGACAGCCCATCAAGTCAACTATGGATGTCAAAGCAAAGAGAATGGGAGCCATCTACGATATCGATACAAACATGGTTATCAGAAAGTCCCATGATAATCCTCAGGTAGATAAGATGTACAAGGATTTCCTGGAAGCACCCAATTCACACAAGGCACATGAACTTCTCCACACACATTATGTGTCAAAAGGCAAAGACTACGATTTTAGTTCACTTAAAAAGTAGACAACGTAAAACAAGTGTGATAAAATAATAACATAAATATATTCGTACTGAGTTTGCAAGGGTTCGTCCCGAGCAGGAAGGCGAGTGGTGATAAGACTTTATTAACCCACGCCTTTGGCGTGGGTTTTTTCTTTGAAAACCAATGCCGCCAAGGATTATAACACAATTGGAGGATATTATGAACACGAGGATAGCACTTATCGGAATAATCGTTACCGAGCCGGGATCGGTGGAAAGGATCAATGATATTCTGCATGAATTCAGCGAATATATCATCGGCAGGATGGGAATTCCCCACAGAGAAAGAAATCTCAACATAATAAGTGTGGCACTGGATGCGCCGGAAAATGAAATCAGTGCACTGGCAGGAAAGCTGGGCATGCTGTACGGTGTTTCATCCAAGACCATATACGGACAAAAGGATCTGTAAGGAATAATAAATATGTACAAAGAACTTATCCAAAAATTGAATAAGAACAGAACGCTGAGTGAAGACGAGTATCTAAAGCTGGTCGGGATACCGGAAGATCAGAGAGATTATCTGTTTGAGACTGCAAGGAATGTAAGACTGGAAAGTTTCGGTAACGGAGTTTACATGAGAGGGCTCATCGAGCTTACTAATTACTGCATGAATGACTGCTATTACTGTGGCATAAGAAGGAGCAACGACAATCTGGAAAGGTATCGCCTGACAAAGGAAGATGTTCTCGACTGCTGTGATATAGGCAGTGAACTGGGATTCAAAACATTCGTGATCCAGGGCGGAGAAGATCCGTTTTATACAGCCGACATAATCGCGGATATGGTCAGGTGCATCAAGAGAAAATATCCTGATACGGCTCTTACTTTGTCTCTGGGTGAAGCAGATCCCGTTTCATACAGAAAATGGTTTGATGCCGGAGCGGACAGATATCTTCTGAGACACGAGACCGCAACAGACGAACATTATAAGAAACTCCACCCGAAAGAAATGCTTTTGTCAGATCGGCTGAACTGCCTTAACACTCTTAAGGCAGTGGGATTTCAGACAGGAACAGGCTTCATGGTAGGTTCGCCGTATCAGACCGATGGGGACCTTGTGAGAGATCTCATGTTCATCGAAAATTTTGAAGCGGAGATGGTGGGAATAGGACCTTTTATATCTCATCACGATACCGAATTCGCGGGTTTTGAAAACGGCTCGGTGGAAAAGACTCTGACTCTTATTGCGATACTCAGACTCATGGATCCAAATGTCCTTTTGCCTGCGACCACAGCTCTTGGCTCGGCATCGGAAGACGGACGGGAAAGAGGCATACTTGTCGGAGCCAACGTGGTAATGCCCAATATAACACCTCAACGATTAAGAAAGCTATATTCCATATATGACAACAAAATCAACACAGGTGCAGATACTGCCGAAGGAATGGAACTTCTTAAAGAAAGAATAGAAAAAATAGGCTATAAGCTTCTCTCAGAGAGAGGCGACTACAGAAAGAACAAATAGGAGAGTGAAATCATGTATAATTTGAAATCAAAAATCGCAGAGGAATTCATTGATGACGGCGAGATCAGAGAAAGCGTAAAATATGCGTATGATAATAAGGATAACAACGCTCTTGCAGGAGAAATCCTGAGAAAAGCAGAAGCGGGCAAAGGGCTATCCCACAGGGAGGCCATAACTTTGCTGGTGAATGACGATGATTCCGTCAGGGACCAGATATATGATCTTGCCAGAAAACTTAAGGTCAGTCATTACGGTTCACGGATAGTCATGTTTGCTCCCCTTTATCTTTCAAATTACTGTATTAACGGATGCGTTTACTGTCCATACCACGGACAGAACAAAAATATCAAAAGAAGAAAGCTGAGTCAGGAAGAGATCAAGCAGGAAGTTATCGCACTTCAGGATATGGGACACAAGAGACTTGCTCTTGAGCTGGGCGAGGACCCCGTTAACAATCCTCTGGAATACGTTCTTGAAAGTATAAAGACGATCTACGATATTAAACATGAGAACGGAGATATCAGAAGAGTGAACGTAAATATCGCCGCCACCACTGTGGAAGATTACCGTGCCCTTCACGAAGCCGGGATAGGAACATATATACTTTTCCAGGAGACATACAACAAAGACGAATATGAGAAGCTTCACCCAACCGGACCTAAGAGCGATTATGCATATCATACAGAAGCCATGGACAGAGCCATGGAAGGCGGGATCGACGATGTGGGCATCGGCGTATTGTTCGGGCTTGAGAATTATCTTTATGATTTTGTTGGAATGCTCATGCATGCAGAACACCTTGAAGCTGTCTGGGGTGTTGGACCTCATACTATAAGTGTGCCCAGGATCAGACCTGCGGATGATATAGATGTGGAGGATTTTGACAATTCGGTTCCTGACGAAATGTTTGAAAAAATAGTTGCAGTTTTGAGGATTGCTGTTCCTTATACCGGGATGATAGTTTCCACCAGAGAGTCGAAAGAGGTCAGGGAAAAAGTCCTTGAGCTTGGGATTTCTCAGATCAGCGGCGGATCAAAGACAAGCGTTGGCGGATATGATCCAAACGATGCTGAGAACACAGAAAATGTCGATACATCGCAATTCGATGTGGATGACAACAGGACTCTGGATGAAATCGTGAACTGGCTTCTGGATCTAGGCTACATCCCAAGTTTCTGCACCGCTTGTTACCGGGAGGGCAGAACAGGTGACAGATTTATGCAGCTGGTTAAAAACGGGCAGATAGCAAACTGCTGTCAGCCAAACGCCTTGATGACACTTAAAGAATATCTGGAGGATTACGCCTCTGATGATACTAAGTCAAAGGGTAAGGTGACGATAGACAAAGAAGTTGAGAATATCCAAAGTGAAAAGGTCAAAGGCATTGCACTTGGGTATCTCAACGAGCTGGAAGGTGGAAAGAGGGACTTCAGATTCTAGGAGGTAAATTATGAGTTTGACACAAACTCCAAATGCAAACAGACTTCATATAGGTCTTTACGGCAAGAGGAACAGCGGTAAGTCTTCTATAATAAATGCACTTACTGGTCAGAATGTTGCCATCGTTTCCGATGTCCCGGGGACTACGGCAGATCCGGTATATAAGCCTATGGAACTTTACGGAATCGGACCTGTGGTATTTATCGACACTGCCGGGCTTGACGATGAGGGTAAGCTGGGCGAACTCAGAATAGAAAAGACAAAGGCCGCAATGGACAAAACAGACATCGCCCTCGTCGTTTTGTCGGCAGGCGATAAGGATTTCTCCAAAGAAATGAAGTGGATCAGCGACTTCAAAGAGAGAAACACTCCGGCCGTTCTGATCATAAATAAGGCCGACCTGATCTCCGGCGGCAACGTCTCGCTGATAGAGGATATAAAGGAAAAAACAGAGCATATTCCTCTGATAGTAAGCGCCGTGACGGGAGAAGGGATAGAGGACATCAGAGAAGAACTTATAAAGCATCTCCCGGACGATTTTGAAGCGGAATCCATTACCGGAGGGCTGGCAAAAGAAGGAGACAAAGTTTTGCTCGTGATGCCGCAGGATATCCAGGCGCCCAAAGGCAGGCTTATACTACCCCAGGTTCAGACCATGAGAGAGCTTCTTGATAAAAAGTGTATTGTCACATCATGCACTACCGACAAATTACAGGAGGCACTGGATTCTTTCAAAGAGGATCCGGATCTGATCATCACCGACTCTCAGGTTTTTAAGACCGTGTATCAGCATAAGCCGGCAAAGTCCAAGCTAACGTCTTTCTCGGTGCTGTTTGCCGGATATAAAGGGGACAGCGAGTATTTTACAGAAGGAGCAAAGCTTATAGACGGGCTGAACGAAGATTCAAGGATACTCATAGCAGAAGCTTGTACACACAAGCCGCTGAATGAAGACATAGGAAGAGAACAGCTTCCAAGGCTTCTTCGGAAAAAGTTCGGCGAAGGAATAAAAATAGATATTGTGAGCGGATCGGATTTCCCCGATGATCTAACCGGGTATGATCTTGTCATAACCTGCGGGGCGTGCATGTTCAATCGTAAGCATGTTCTTTCCCGGGTGGAAAAAGCGAAGAATCAAAATGTCCCAATGTCCAATTACGGTATCGTGATCGCTTATCTCAACGGTATTCTGGATAAAATCGATATTATCTAATCCGATACACATAATAGATAACAAACAAAAAAAGTGCAAAAGTATGATAAAATTCATTATCCTGCACTTTTTTATTTTTTGTAACGTTTTCATATTTGAATAGTCATATATATAAGAAGGGAGGTTTGCGTGGCGGATTTCGAAAGAATATACTCTGAACACTTCGCGTTTGTGTATAAATACATGTTGTCTTTAAGCTATGATGAAAATCTGGCTGAAGAGATTACACAGGAGACATTTTTCAAAGCTCTTAAAGCAGTCGACAGCTTTAACGGGCAATGCAAAATGAATGTCTGGCTTTGTCAGATAGCAAAGAACACATATTTTTCATATTTGAAAAAACAGAAAACACATTCTGAGCTAAAAGATGAGCATACGATCGATGGATTTGAGAAAGACTTGATCGACAATGAGACATCAAAGGAAATTCATCAAATAATACATGATCTTGATGAGCCATATAAAGAAGTATTCTCACTTAGGATGTTCGGGGAGTTATCTTTTAAAGAAATAGCAGAATTATTCGGAAAAACCGAAAGCTGGGCACGTGTAACCTATTACAGAGCGAAATCGAAAATCAAAGGAGAATTGAAATGCAAATATCTTGTGAAATAATAAAGGATATTTTACCTCTTTATTATGACAATGCATGCAGTGAAGAAACCAAAGAAATGGTCAAGGAGCACTTGATCGATTGCCCGGATTGCCGCGAATACCTAAATGAGATCAGTGAGACTATCGCTATAAAACCTGAGGGAAAAGAGGCAAAAGAAGAAGTCGTAAAAAAGAATTTTTTAAAAAAAATAAAGAAAAAACTTTTTCGAAAAAAAGTCATTGTCGGTTTTGTATCGGCAATGCTGGGGATAGCTGTTGTTATCAGCGCTTATTCCTATATGGTGATGTATGAAAAGCCTATTGAGTGGGAAGACGGCCTTGCAACCGTTACAACAAATGGCAAGGGGCTGCATGACATCAACTTTAAAGGTAAAGATTATAGCTGTATTTATTTGAGTCATTTGACCATTAAGGAAAATGGAGAAAATAAGAATATCAGATTATTCTATTACACCAGTTCTCCCTGGACCAGAAATTTTTCTAAGAAGATAAAAGAAGATGCAAGAGCATTTCCGGCTGAAAGCTACACAAGTACAAACGATGAAGACTGGCATTATGATGATTTTGATGCAATTTACTATTGTGTCGATGATGACTATAAGATTGGTTTGCCCTATAATCAGGTCAGGGAATTTTTCGGGGATTATGAATATACGCACGAACTTGATTCAAATAATCCTAAATCGATTCCCGAGAATGCAGTTCTTCTTTGGGAGAAGGATTCATAAAGCAATAGAAAAATATTATGCATTTCCCTTTTATTGGTGAATAGGATATTATAAAATTGATGTATTCACAGGAGGGGAATCCTTTGGCACTGTTACCGTTCATAAGTTTGGGAATAGGAATAATATTAGGTCTGTTTATCAGAGCAAGGCGATTTTATGTGTTTGCCGACAAGGTAATGATCGCCGCTCTGATTTTTCTCATGCTGACCATCGGTGTCGGCATAGGTCTTGATGAATCCATCATCAGAAATGCACTGAAAATTGGAATAAACTGCGTCGTGATATCTTTGCTGGCCATATTTTTCAGCGTTCTTCTAACGGTGATCGCAGAGAAGACAGTGCTTCCACTGAAAGCAATAGATGATGAAATGCAGCATAAAAAAATCAGTATAGGCGCACTGGACCAGGGTAGTTCTTTTGATGATGGCGATCCACAAAAGAAAAAAGGCGGCAGCCATCTTGTCTGGATCATGCCTTTAAGCGTAGCTGTCGGTTTGGTCATCGGCATTTTGTTGAGAAATTCGGTGGGAACCGGGTTGGTCGACAACTGCCTGAAAATTTCATTGGTCATTCTATATGTTTGTGTGGGTATTTCCGTCGGTGCTAATAAGGATGTATTCAGTTATCTAAAGATACTGGGATTCAGGATACTGTGGATAACGGCTGCGATCATGATCGGCAGTCTGGCAGCCGGGATCGTTTCCGGACTCATACTTGGTCTGCCAATGAATATAGCATTATTATCTGCAGGTGGGATGAGTTTTTACAGCATTACCGGGGCATATATGACTGATATTTACGGTCTTGAAGCAGGAGCATATGGATTCATAGTCAATATAATGCGTGAAGTCTTTACAATTTTGCTAATGCCGCTGCTTATAAAAATCAGTCCGGGAAGTCCCATAGCCGGCGGCGCAGCAGGTGACATGGATACAATGCTTGCGCCGATAACCAAGTTCGTCGGAGTGAGGCTTGGGCTGGTGACGTTGATCACCGGAACCATTCTCACATTTATCGTGCCGATCCTTCTGCCCGTAATGTCATCCTTTTTTTAACGGATGGATGAACCCGGAAATCTGATCCTTTATGTTATAATGGATTTAATTACGTCGGTATTTTACTTTTTGTTTGGAAAGATTCTAAACCTGAACTGGTAGGACCAATTGTCTATGGTCTTAAAGGGTATCTTGTATTGTTATTATTAGGCATGCTTCTGGGACTAATCGGCGGATTGCTTTCGTTGTAAAAGAAGGTAAGGAGTTAGGGAAAATGAAATACAGAACTTTGTTTGCGGTAAAGGATATAAACAGAACAAGAAAGTTTTATGAAGTTCTTTTTGATCTAAAGATCAGGGCATGAATATAGACGAAATTGCCGGAGAGATGGACATAACGACTGATGATATCGAGAAGATATTGAGTGACGAAAGGAAATTAAAAAATGGTAATGATGACTAAAGCCAGATCAATAATTGAAATAATATTAGTTCTTGTACTATGTAATTTAGTTCCTGTCTTTTTTTCGCCTTTGTTTATTTTAGTTTTTGATGATCCCGTAGCGATGAGCAATCTCTATAATATTGTTGCTATAATTACCGATATAGTGGTTACTGCCACGATTGTCATCTATTTGATCAAGAACAAACGTATGTCTAATCAAGTCCCTAAACTATCTGATATGGGTATGAAAAATTTGATTCTCATAATTATCTGTACATATTTGATAGCTTCTGTATGTGAACTTGTCACATTTATTTTGCCTATGGATGGAATGATGGAATTCTTTATTGAGTTGATGAGCCTTTTCTTTAACGGAAATCCGATCCTGGTTTTCTGTTCTGTAGGTATATTCGGTCCTGTAATGGAAGAGTTTATATTCAGAGGCATAATATTTAGGAATTTAAGGTTTCACTGGAATTTCTGGATATCAGCGATCATATCTTCTCTGATCTGGGCAGTTATTCATCTTAACCTTGTGCAGGGTATGCAGGCTTTCGTCCTTGGCCTTTTGTTTGCATTTGTTTATGAAAAATGCTACAAGCTTTGGGTTCCAATACTACTTCATATCATTGTCAATGTTGCTTCCGTTTTGGCGTTTTATCTTAGCGGGGAAGGTTCTTCAATGCTGGGAATTCCCCCGGAATCAGGATTTGCTTTTCTCATAGTTGGCGCTGTATTGGGAACGATTATTGCAATTTTAATAACGCTTTATCTCTCAAGGCAATCTTACCAAAATTCAGATATCATAAACATCGAGAATCAAGAAAATTTCGATCGGTTAAAAGACCGACAGACCAATGTACAAAATGATGTGAGTAATAGCTTAAGTCATCAGAATGAATCAGCTGATCCATCTATGCCGCGTATACTTCATGAAGAAAAGCCGAAAGACCAAACAGATAGTTCACAATAAGTAAAATAATCGGATAGCAAAAAAAGCTCAAAAAGCAAAAGGAAATCACGATGGATACGACTATTCTGGCAAATCAGCTTTAGGTCTTAACCTGCGCAATCTCAAGAACAGGTTTTGTCTCACCGGTCTTCACGCTCAAATCTTTATTTGCTGTAAATATGCAGCAAATTGTGCTATACTTGTAATAGGCAAGGAGGTGTTTGTATGGAAGCAATCAAACCAAGTGCAATTTTAAGGGATTACAATAAAGTAATCGATGAGGTGCAAGACGGCGAACCCGTTATACTAACAAAGAACGGTGTCGGCAAAGCGGTCCTTGTTAATATTGATGAGTGGCAACGGAAGCAAGCCGAAATCTGGCTGCTTACTGAGTTAATAAAGGCAGAAGGCGAATTTGGAGAAGGCGAAGATATTGATGAATTCGCAAAAGAATATAAGCTGGGTACCTTCAGTGAATAAATATCAAGTTAAAAAGAGCCGATCTTTTGATAATGATATTATTAAAATTCGAACGAACCTTGTAAGAAAGGATTATTCTTCGAGTACGATCAAAGATATTTTTGAAGAGATATTTCGCTTAATGGCTTTGCTCCGAACGAACCCGGAGTTAGGCACAATGTTTAGTAACAAGACAAGTATCCCTAATGAATACAGATATTTAATTGCCGGGAAATATATAGTTTTCTACAAGGTTTATCATAATGAAAAACTTGTCAAGATTCTTCACATATACCATAGTAAGGAGAATTATATCGTCAAACTAGGTCTTATTGATTAATCTTCTTTTTTCACCTGTACGATCTCAAGTACAGGCTCAGTTTCTCCGGTTTCCACATAGATGTTTTTATGAGGAGAATTTGCGTCTTCGCCTTCACGAGTCACTTTGTAGCTGTCGTCCATGACTTTTACTATGTAGAACCAGACATCGCCTTCGTGGTTCTGCATCGTGGTCGCCACATAAGGATTTTCTGCGGTCAGTTCCTCAGAAAGATCCGCATCCTCGGAAATTTTATCAGTTATGAATTTGTCTTCGATCTCCATTGTTCTGGTCAGATAAAAAACATCTTTGTCGGAGTTTTGCGTCTTTGAAAAGACCAGATTGTAGGTTATCCCGTCTTTATCATAACTTTTGTAAATATAGTCGTCAGGGTTGATGTCGGTATCGCCTGATTCATTCTCGATGAAGCCGATTACCGAATCTACATAAGTATCGTAAATATTACCATCTGCATTATCATCGCTTCCGCATGAACAGAGGATCAGCGCCAGAATCGCAACAGTGCTCAGTACCAGTATTTTTTTCATCTTAGAATTCCTCCTTGCCAGTTAACATATTTTATCATATAAGATTCGATTTACATAATAATTACTGCATATTTATTTGATTCACGGGCTCAATGTGGTATTATATCAAGGTATGAAAAACCAGAATATCATAATCAAAATTCAAAATCTGAGCTTTGATTACACGAGGGGAACTGACCAGGAAACCGTTAGGGCTTTGAAAGATATCAGCCTTGAAATCGAAAGGGGAAGTTTTACTGCAGTTATAGGACGTAACGGCTCAGGCAAATCCACTCTTGCAAAAAACATCAACTCACTCTTAATCCCTACCGAAGGGCTTGTTTTCGTGGACGGATATGACACTCAGGATGAGAGCGCTGTCTGGGAAATAAGGCAGAGGGCAGGCATGGTATTTCAGAATCCTGACAATCAACTGGTGTCGGCCATCGTTGAAGATGATGTTGCATTCGGCCCCGAGAATTTGGGGATCCCCACAGACGAAATCAGAAAACGTGTCAATGAATCTCTCGCATCAGTCAATATGTACAGCGAAAGAAAAAAAGCGCCTCATCTCCTATCCGGGGGACAGAAACAGCGGATAGCAATAGCGGGCGTTATAGCCATGCGCCCGGAAATAATAATATTCGACGAGCCGACGGCAATGCTTGATCCGGAAGGCCGTGAAGATGTAAAAAAAATAATAAGGCAGCTTCATGCTGAAGGGATCACCGTTTTGCTCATCACCCATTTTATGGAAGAGACCATCGATACGGACCGGGTGATCATAATGGACAGGGGAGAGGTTGCTCTTGAAGGGACGCCAAAGGAAGTTTTCCGCCAGGCTGACAAGATAAGGGAACTGGATCTTGAACTTCCCAAAACCGTGGAGCTTGCTTCCAGGCTCAGAGCCCGTGGGATCGAAATCCCCGAGGATATTTTAACACCGGAGGCCATCACGGAATTCTTATGTCCATAAAAGTAGAAAATCTCACACATATATATAATAAAGGCCTTGCATATGAAACCGTCGCAGTGGATGACGTCAGTTTCGAGATCCCCGACGGTATGTTCGTCGGAATTATAGGGCACACCGGGTCAGGAAAGTCCACATTGATCCAGCACCTCAACGGACTTCTAAAGCCGAATTCAGGCAAGATCTATGTAGGCGATACAGACATAACAGAAAAAAAAGTCACAATGACCGATATCAGAAAGAGGATAGGTCTTGTTTTCCAGTACCCCGAATACCAGCTCTTTGAAGAGACTGTCGCTCTTGATGTTGCCTTTGGCCCAAAGAATCTCGGTTTAAGTGAAGAGGAGATAGATGAGCGGGTCAGGGAAGCTATGGCTTTGGTGGATATGCCGTATCATGAATTTGCCGAGAGATCACCGTTTGAACTTTCGGGAGGGCAGAAAAGGCGGATCGCAATAGCAGGTGTCATTGCAATGAGACCTCAGGTTCTCATACTTGACGAGCCGACGGCGGGGTTGGATCCAAGATCCCATAAGGACATTCTGGATATGGTAATGAGTGTAAAGGGAAAGACAGACAACACGGTCATCCTTATTTCACATAACATGGATGATATCGCCGAACTTGCAGACCTTGTTATGGTCATGCACGAAGGCAAGATCGTAAAGCAGGGAACTCCGGTGGAGGTCTTTTCCGAAGGTGAATATCTTAAGTCCATAGGGCTTGGAATTCCTTTTGCTACGGATCTCGCCGGACATCTCAAAGAAAAAGGTTTCGATCTCCAGAAAGAAGTTTTACTGCTGGATGAACTGGAAGAGCAGATTTACGAAAGGCTGAGTTCAGATGATTAGGGATATCACTCTCGGACAATACTATCCGGCTGAGTCGGTAATACACAGAATCGATCCCAGGCTGAAGATCATCATGACCTTGGCTTATATCGTCACGCTGTTCTTTGTGCGTGATTTTGCTGCATACGCCTTTGTGGTCATTTGCCTTGGCGTGGTGATAGCAATGTCCAAGGTTCCCTTAGGTTATATCCTTAGAGGCATGAAGCCCATTTTCATCATCCTCATATTCACCTTCACCTTGAATATGCTCATGACCGACGGAACAGTCATAGTCAGGCTAGGGTTTCTCAAAATAACTGAGGAGGGTCTGTATAACGCAGTATTCATGGCGACCAGACTTATTCTGTTGATTGTAGGTTCTTTCCTTCTCACATTTACGACCAAACCTGTCAACCTGACCGACGGCATAGAAAGCCTCCTTAAACCAATGAGAAAAATAGGCATGCCCGCCCACGAGCTTGCCATGATGATGACCATAGCCCTTCGTTTTATACCGACTCTTCTTGAAGAGACAGATAAAATAATGAAAGCCCAGCAGGCAAGAGGTGCCGACTTCGAGACTGGAAACATATTCAAAAGGGCGAGGAATCTCATCCCGATACTGGTCCCGCTGTTTGTAGGGGCATTCAGGATCGCTCAGGATCTGGCACTGGCAATGGAAGCAAGGTGTTACAGGGGAGGAGAAGGCCGTACCAAGCTGCACGAATTAAAGCTGAAAAGACGAGACGTACTCGCTATTATTTTGATGATAATTTTTATAGCCGTCATATTTGTTGAACGGTATTATTTAGGCCCTATGTTCATCAACTTTTTTTAGAGATGTATCGGCCGCTTATGCAGAACATGTCTAAATAGCCATCGAGGATCTATGAAAAAGCAAAACAACAAAACCAACAAAACAATGAATCGGAATCTGAGATTTTGGGTGCAGGCGGCAGTAATTGCTGCTGTTTATGCCGGGCTTACCATGATACTGGCACCGTTCAGCTACGGACTCATGCAGGTTCGTGTTTCGGAGGCACTTACCGTACTTCCATATTTTACACCGGCCGCCATCCCTGGACTGTTCATTGGTTGCCTGATTTCCAACACCCTGACCGGTAATCTGATAGACATTATTTTCGGCAGTCTGGCTACACTTCTGGCGGCCTTAGCTTCATACGGCGTTAGAAAATTTCCTGTACTTGTACCGCTTCCGCCTGTTCTCTTCAACGGACTGATCATCGGTCTGGTTCTCTATTATGCTTACGGCGTTCCAGCACCACTTTGGAGCTGCATGCTCTGGGTGGGAGCCGGAGAACTTCTGGCCTGTTATATACTGGGATACCCACTTCTTAAATATTTTCTAAACAGGAAAAATATTTTCCGTCTGGACTGAATATGAGACAAAGAAGACCGAAGAATCTTGAAGAAAAAATTGCACTTCACGACCAATTCCTGATAAGCGATCCGGAGAGTCTCAAAGGAAGGTGGCGATCGGTTTTTTATATGGACGATGCTGCAAGTGCTATCGGCACTGATGCTGCAGATGCTATCGGCACTGATGCCACAGGTAGAAAGCTGTATCTTGAGATTGGATGCGGCAAAGGGCAGTTCATAAATGAGTTGGCCAAGTCCAACAAGAGGGACCTCTTCATCGGCTTTGAAGGTCAGGACACAGTGATCCTGAGAGCGCTTGAAAAAGTAAAGCAAAACGAACTTCTAAATCTCAAAATGTCCCAATACTATATCAACGATTTTGATTCCATTTTCGGGTCGAATGAACTTGACGGAATATATCTTAACTTCAGCGATCCATGGCCAAAGGGCAGGCATGAGAAAAGAAGGCTCACAAGCCCCCGCTATCTTGATGGATATTTCAGGGCTCTCAAGCCGGGCGGATTCATTAAGATGAAGACAGACAATGAGAACTTGTTTTCCTATTCTGCAGATCAGTTTGAAAGCCACTGCGGATTTGATATACTTGAGATCAGTGAAGATCTTCATAGTTCTGCGTTCAATGAAGGAAATATAATGACTGAATACGAAAAGAAATTTATTAAATACGAAAAGAAGATAAACTATATCAAAGTGATCAGAAAGTAGAGGATTCAAATGAAGGTTTTGTTGATAAACGGCAGTCCACATAAAGAAGGGTGCACATTTACCGCACTATCGGAAGTTGCAGGTGCTCTTGATAAGGAAGGAATTGAAACAGAAATATTTCATATAGGGATAAAGGCCGTTCACGGCTGCACCGCATGCATGAAATGCAAAGAAACCGGAGCGGGCAGATGTGTTTTCGATGACGATCCTGCAAATCAGATCATTGAAAAGATGGAAAAGTGTGATGGGATGATCATTGGCTCTCCTGTACATTATGCCAAACCTGCCGGAAATCTTCTTGCTATATTAGACAGAGTGTTTTATGCTGGAAGTTCAATGATAGCACAGAAACCGGGTGCGGCTATTGCCTCGGCGAGACGGGCCGGTAACACAGTTTCGATCGATGCTCTGAACAAGTATTTTCAAATAAGCGGCATGCCGATCGTGCCGTCAAAATATTGGCCGATGGTCCATGGAACTTCCCCCGAAGAAGTAAAACAGGACCAGGAAGGCCTTCAGACAATGAGGATGCTGGGTAGGAATATGGCATGGCTCATAAAAGCGCTCGAGGCAGGAAAGAAAGCCGGTGTCAAACCCCCCGAACCCGAAGATGAAGATCAGCGTACGAATTTTATCCGATGATAGCGCAATCGCTATTTAGATTGGACTTAAGACAAGATTCAAGGGGCACCCAAATAAAAAGTGTCGCTCTCATAATAAATGTGTCGCTCGGTTAATGAAAAGTGTCGCTCGGTTAATGAAAAGTGTCACTCATTTAGGTGAAAACCGCATACTAGTGAGAGAAAACTGTCACTACTATGCACTTTTCTTTGTTTTCGTGACAGTTATTTTATTGCCGCCCAGAAAAAGTGTCACTAGTCCAAATTGAAAGCCATTATAAGTGACAAAAACTCTCACGAGGTCTGCAAAAAAAATGGACTCCCGTGACATTTTTCCATAGAACCGCAAGATAGAAATCATTTTTTGATGAATGTATTGATCAGTTCCTGAATCCGACCGCGATTGCGTATATCCTGTTCATAAGTGTAGATTATATTTGAAAATGGGTAGAATTTGTTCTGGGCATATAAAGTAATTTTTTCAATAGCTTTTTCCTGATAATCATCTTTATCCATAAGCCCGAAATGCTCCCACAGTATAATTTCTCCATCGTGTGGGCGTTTTATAGTGAAATCCGGGTATCTGACTAAGCGCCCCAAACCGATCGGGTTTTCATATCGATACGGGATTTTATTTTTTTCCAATATATTTGCAATAGTCAGTTCAGATTTTGAGCGAACAAGAATGCCGGAATCTGTCATATATTGTAATTCATCGCTGTGACCTGCATTGGAAAGAGATTCCTTATCGTTCCAGTCATTCACAGAAGGATGATAAAAATAGTTAAGGGGCAAATCTCGGTATACCGAAGGTAAACCGTTAATGATACTTTCGAAATCTTCTGCTTTAGGTCGCAATGCCGGATTCTCTGCAATGGACAAATTCCATTGCAATATCTGCAGCCGGTTCATCAGAAAAGCCTTCCGTGCAAGGGATCTAATAAGCCTTGGATTGCGGGTTATGCCCTTTTCGGTTTTTCCGACTCTTTGATTATAATATGCTCCCCTTTTGATCAGATACCCTTCAGGCAAATTCTGTATTTCCCTCTGGATCTTATTTACATTTTCTCGATAAAAAGTGATTTCATTAATTAGAATAAAGCTACACCCCAATCCTGATATTATATGGTAAATATTACCATATAATATCAGGAAAAAGCGTTTTAGTCAAATACTCCTCTGTAATTCTGTCGTTCTCTGTCATCCATGTAATTAGCTCTCTTGCCACAACTGTCAGGTATAACGTTTACTGGTTCTTGCTGGATCCCCAAAGGATCATTCAGAATCATATTGACTAAATAATACAACCCGAATATACTGAAACAAAATAATTCCCCCATAAACGAGGTACTAAGTGATTGCATTCCTAAGGGATTACTATAACCGCTCACCGGATTCCTTTTATGTCATGATTTCTCTCAGCGGCTTTTGGTTCTGGCTGCATATTTTTATTTTCAACTTTGATACTTCCCCGCTGAGCGATCTTCTTTATAAGACCGGTGCGGATATGGGAATCGCACAAATGATAGGGTTTATATCAATGGCAGTTGGATTTTGCATTCAGGTATTCTTCTTTGACGAAGCAGCCAGAAGCAAAACATCGACATGGTTTTCGCTGGGATGGATCATGGGAACCATATTGCTGGGATTTATTACTGATGAAATAATTTATTATATAGTGATGGCGGCAATGGGTCTGTTTGCCGGGCTTGTGCTGGCAAGGCTGGGGTTGATGCTGATTTTTCTTCTTCCGAAAAAAAATAGCGCCCGCTATATCATAGTCCAGTTCACCCTTACGAATATTCCCTTTATGATACTTAGAGCTCAGCTTCTGGGTGACATCACGCTACTGAATTATTCCATTATAGTTGCCATCCAGATGATTTCGGCGTTCACACTTTATAAGGCGAAGCCGGATATTCTCAAGATCAGATCAAAGATACCGGATCGGACCATATCTCTTAAGGAGATCCTGCTGCTGGCGGTCATACTGCTCGGAATCTATTTCTGCATGGGAGGCATACAGGCCGTGGCAAGACCAAATTTTGAGGAAGTTCCTAATATCTATTTATTTCAGATCATTCCAAATGTGATTGTCATAATTTTGTATTTTTGCTGGATCTACCGTGTCAAGCTGATCGTGAACATGACGGTTTTCTTCGTATTGCTATGTCTTGCTTTTGTTACTTTCCAGGTTTCAGGTGGATCGGCAATTGGTAGGTATATTTTTGAAGTATTTATCGAAGCCGCAAATTACTTTATCGACGTATTTGAATTCGTCATTTTTGCCAGGCTCATGTATGCATTCGGACGGCGGGCTTTTCGGATCAAGATCGTATTCGCCATTGTCACATTGATCATCGGCGGAGTATATGCAGTGGCTGCCCTTTTCTGGGATACTGAGTTCACAACAGCACAGTATTCCATGTTCTATATAGTCATCGTCCTCCTTCTTGCCGGTGTTCCGTATTTTTCAAAAGCACTGCCCTTTCTGTTTGATGAGGAGTATCAGACCGACTCGGGGATACAGCGGGAAATAGATGAGCAGTTCGATGATTTGGTCACAGACAGTCTGGCAGGCAGACAGCTGACGGAAAAGGAACTTGAGATCGTATCTATTCTTTGCCGGAGGCAGGATTACGATGTAGTGGCCAATATCCTCGGTATATCCGGAAAAGAACTGCAAAATTACTGCGATTCTATTTTCAGAAAGCTTGGTGTGAAAAACAAGCATCAACTTTATTCCAAGTTCGATCCTTTCGAAAGCTATGATCTTACGACAAGGGAAAAAGAGCTTGCCCGCCTGTTACTGACGGGAGAGCCCCAGAAAAACATTGCACCGTTAATGGGCGTCAGTTATTCGACTGTCAAATTCCATTCCAATAATCTTTATAAAAAACTCAACATCCAAAGCCGTGCCGAATTATTCCAGCTGTTTTCCGGAACTTAATGAACCATTTATTTATTCAACATCGTGGTGCAAAAATAAACCGCAAATTATGGACCAAAATTGGAGTTGTGCGCTGAATTTCGATTGAAACTTAAGGATGCGTGTCTACCATTATGCATTATTGTCCATATAAAAAAGAAGGATTCAACCGAACTGTGAAAAAGTTCGCACAACCCCGATTTTGGACCAAAAAAGCGAGGCAAAATTTGCAGAACATCTTTTCGGACCAGTGCAGAAAAGCTGTGCAGGTAAAGTGATCTTATGTTAAGTGGTACTATGTTATATATGATATCGTGGTGTTGATGAAAGTCGCGACAGCTTTCGGTGAATTATTGAAGTGGCTACTGAATTATTCTAATTGTTTTCAAAAACCTAACAACATTACTAGGTGGCACCACCGATCAAAGCCTTGCAAATGCTGGATCCATCGAAATGACCTAACCTTTTTCTCAGGTAGGCATGCACTCCTTTTTTCTATATGCTTTAGTTGTAAAACTAATCTATCCGGCATATTAAAGGGAAAGAGGTACAGACATGAAAAGGTTATGGGTGATTCTGTTAGCAGTTATTATGATTTTCACATGCATTCCGGCGAGCGCCAGTGCGGAAGAGCCGGCGGTGATAAACATTGACAGCCCGGATGACTGGGCGGCATTAGGCGGAGACATCAGGTTAAACAGTGACACTGTTATCAACATCACGACAAGCGAAACAAATGCCGGTTTGGGAATCGGGAATGGATTTACGACAATTATAAGCACAGCAGGTAAAAAGATAACCGTTAATGGGACTGCCGGTAGAACATACAGGAATTTGGCAATTTACTCCTATGGTGATCTTGCGATCAACAACCTGAATTTAGACACAAGTGAAATTCCTTTTACTCCGGTTAAGTTTTCTAATGATGCAGTTTTGACCGTAAGCGGAAATAATGATTTCAAGGCAGCAGGCATGTGCGGTATGAAAGCAGACGGCGCATTAACAGTAAAAGGAATCGGCAAGGTCCATGTACACAATACACTGGCAAACATAGCCGCAATAGAAATTATCGGAAAGCTAAGTGTTGAAAGCGGGACATTCAGCGGTCATGCCGACAACAATATGGCGCTTCGGGTCAACAATATAGATGTTTTATCGGGTGCAGCACTCAAAATGACTTCATCTGCAAATAGTCTTTCGCAGGCCCTTTACGGACCGCCGGGAAGGGACCTTACCATAAACAACGACGGAACTATGGAATGCAATAATCTTTTGGGGAAAAACGGGATCAGCACTGGCGGCAGCAGTTTGATCTACAGCGGCAATGGAAGCCTGTCTGCAAACAAAATCTCTGCACAAAAATTTGTTCAAAATGGAGGAACTGTTAATATTTTCTGCAATGACCAAAGTACGTATGCGCTTACAGTTGAGTCATACGGTAAGCTTAGTAGCGGCAATCTCAGAATATATAATGCTCCTAAAGCAGTATTATCTCAAAACAGTGCATCGGGTCCAATATACATTGAGGACGGTATGCTCTCAATAACCAATGGAGGCGGTCAGGAATTATATCCTTCACAATTGCCCGGAGGCGGCACCTGGGAACTCGAAAATGCCGAATTGCTGTCAAGGAGCGGTATCCCATGCAGTTTATCGGATGAGACTATAAGGGTTTCCATTCCGTCCAGTGCTACCGCCAATATCAAGCGGGATCCTAACGGACTCAGCGTAGATAAAAACAGTGTTATTTTCCCAAGCAGTACCTTCGGTCATCCGCCCCTTTCGCCTGCTGCCATCACAATAGAAAATAAAGGTGTCGGCGATGTGGAGGATATCAATGTAGAGCTTGCCGGTACAAATGCTGGTGCTTTTATAATGACGCAAACAGATAAGACCCATCTTGCGGAATCTGAAAGTACATCGTTTACGGTAGTGCCAAAGAACTGGCTGCCGGTGATCCCTTACGTACAGATGCCATTAGCCTACAGTGCAACGGTCAACGTCAAAGCCGGAAATAAAGTACTTAAGAGCATTCCTTTGTCATTTATGGTCACACGGACCATGACAAATCAACTTTACAAGGACACCAGCGGCACTTATAATTTCGGCATTCTCGATTTGGGATACAGCACTGTTCCACCGAAAACCGTCACCCTGTATAACTGCGGGACAAATGCCATAACAAACATAACACTTAGGTTACTGGGCGGAGAATCAAGCAATTTTATATTGTCAGGCAGTAGCCTGCCTGACCTGCCCAGCTCTGATGCAGTCCGTACGTTTACAGTAAGGCCAAAAGACGGATTGCCTCAGGGGACATATACGGATACGGTGGAAATTAAAGCCGCAGGCGGAATGATACAGCGATTCGATGTAAAATTGGAGGTGCAGCCTTTGAATAGACTGGGCCTGTTTGAACTTCCGGAAGATTTTTCATATACATTCCCTTCTGAGTATTATCTTAATCAGACGCAACATGAGGAAGCGGTCTCTATTGAGAATCAGGGCTTTAACAAGGTAGTTGACCTAGGTGCGGAATCTTCAAATACAGATGCTTTTACCGCAACCATATCGGACGGTCCTGATATGGAGCCCGGTGATCAAGCTGCTGTATTGGTCAAGCCCAAACCGGCTTTATCCCCCGGTACATATACTTCGACTATAACTGCCACAGGAGCAAACGGGGCTGAAACCAGCTTCCCCGTTAGCTATACCGTCAAGGCCACACCTACTTTCGGTATGAGCATTGCAGGTCCTCTAAATGGCTCTTACGGACAGATGGACGCAGGTTATAACCCTCCGCCGGAAAGAACTTTTACGGTCATGAACATTGGTTCAGGTCAGCTTACTAGTCTTAATGCATCTTTAATTGGGTCCGGAGCAGATAAATTTGAAATATCTGCCCCGCTTTCATCAGCTACACTTAACAGCACACAAAGCTCAACTGTCAAAGTCAAAGCCAAACCGGATCTGCCGCCTGGCATACATAAAGCCCAGCTTAAAATAGCAGGCGATAACGGAGTAACCAAGATCCATGATATATCATTTAGTGTAATAGCATCAAACAGACCGAACCTGGTCATGAATTATGTAAATTATAATTTCCCTGGTGCTACTGACGGTTATTCGTCAACAGCTCCGGTCACCGTAAAGATAACAAACAGAGGTGGTATAGCCGCCACCGGGATCACTGCGAGCTTTTGGGGCGGTTCAGCAACGGGTGCATTTACATGTTCTGCACTTCCCAAAACTCAGTTGGCGCCCTTGGAAAGCATGTATATCACAGTCAAGCCTAAACTTGATCTGACCTCGGGCGGATTTGGAAGTCACGACAAAAATACCAATCTCAGGATCCAGGATTCAAGCGGAAACAGGCAGGATATGTATCTGTCTTTCATAGTTTCTGAAGCCAGTTATTCAATGGCACTGGATAAAACCGGAACCATCGATCTTCCTATGACATATACCGGAAACACAAATCCTGCAAAGCAGGCGGTAGAAATCAGCAATA
Organism: Anaerovoracaceae bacterium; assembly: GCA_031553035.1. Taxonomy (GTDB): domain Bacteria; phylum Bacillota; class Clostridia; order Peptostreptococcales; family Anaerovoracaceae; genus JAVBLY01. Next base: position 134,671 of record JAVBLY010000006.1, read on the forward strand.
CGGGAACCGGTAAGATATCTGACATTGAAGTCAGTGGCAACAATGGCAATTTGGATATAGAACAGCCGGAGCAAGCCACTGTATATCCGGAAAATAAGATCAGTTTTTCTGTAAAACCAAAGAGTGGCCTCCCGGCAGGTACCTACATTACTAAAGTCACAGTGGATGCCTCAAACGGACTTACTGAAGAATTTGATGTGAGATTCGTAGTCGGGCATCAGGTATCAGTCAAGACAAACAATACTTCTTACGGGACCGTCGGAGGGGAAGGGATATATGCAAACGGAAGCCAGGTCACATTTACAGCCACGCCCAAACCCGGATATCGATTTGTCAGATGGATGGATGGTACCGGCGAAATATCAAGGCTGTCCCAGATAACGCTGAGCATAAACGCTCCCCATCAACTGACTGCCGAATTCGCTGCGATTCCTGCGCCGTCAGTTAAGTCATCATCGGCTGCATATAATAAAATCAAATTATCGTGGACAAAAGTCATCGGTGCTAACGGATATATACTGTATCGTTACTCCGGAAGTTCAAAGACATATGCAGCTATCAAAACTATTATCGGCGGAGATATCACGAACTACATCGATTCTGGTTGTCTGACCGGCACTACATACAATTACAAAGTACGGGCATTCTGGACTGTAAGCGGAAAAAGTGTATATGGCGGATACAGCGCTGCCGTAAGCGGTAAAGCTGTGCTGTCAGCACCTGCTTCTGTCAAAGCAAGGCCGATTTCCTCAGGCAAGATAAAGCTGACTTGGAAAGCGGTACCAGGCAGAACCAAATATGTGATATACCGTTCAAAATCACTCAAAGGTTCTTACAAAAAAGTAGGAATTACATCGAAAAGAACTTTTACCAATAAGAAGCTGGCGAAAAACAGAAAGTATTATTATAAAGTGCGGGCATATAGAGTCGTAAACGGAAAGAAAGTATACAGCAAGTACAGCAAAATCGTAAGAGTGAAGACAAGGTAGCAGGGAGGGAGTCTTTGCAGATGCAGGTCAATCCAATGCCCGGAGCCATTCACCGGCGGAGGCGTCTGACGGCATAGTCAGACCGCCTCTTGGGGACAGGCTTATGTGTGTGGCCATCGGTCCTTCCACGCTGCAGTTCCTCTTGAACTGCTGGGAGAAAAATCTACTGTAAAAAACCTTGAGCCACTTCCTGACAGTCTCTCTGTCGTAGACTTTTGCGAATGCCTTTTCAGCATTGTCAAGAAGCTCTTCCGGAGCCGTATTCTCAAGCATCGTATGATAAATAAAATAGTCGTGAAGCTCGTAAGGTCCAACCGAATCCTCTGTCTTCTGGGCTATTTCTCCTTTTTCATCTGCTGGCAGAAGTTCGGGGGAGATAGGTGTCTCTATTACAGATTTAAGTGTTCCCTCAAGTTTGTCTGCATCATCGGTATAATCTTTTTTATTCTCTGCGACCCAGTCCAGTATATATGGTATGAAAGTTTTGGGTATGCTTTCGTTGACGCCGTACATAGCAAGATGATCCCCGCCGTATGTGCACCAGCCCAGCGCTGATTCAGACAGATCACCGGTGCCGATGACTATACCGTTGACATCGTTTGCAATATCCATGAGGATTTGAGTTCTTTCTCTTGCCTGGGCATTTTCATAAGCCTTGTTTTTATCGTTTATGTCGTGACCGATGTCGCAAAAATGCTGCTTCACCGAGTCGACGATGGATATTTCCCTAATATCTGTCCCAAGCAGCTTCATCAGAGAATGAGCATTGTCAAAGGTCTTGTCGCTGGTACCGAATCCGGGCATGGTAATGGTGATTATATCATTTATATTTTTGCCTGTTAGTTTGAACGCCTCCACCGTAACGAGAAGGGCAAGTGTTGAATCAAGACCGCCGGACACTCCGACGAGCGCCTTGTCCGAGCCTACATGTTCAAGTCTCGTGGCAAGAGCGTGTGCCTGTATGGAAAATGCATCGCCGCATAGTTTATCCAGCTCTTTTTTTTCTTTCGGAATAAAAGGCAAAGGCTCACTTTTATCTGCGAGAAGACCTTTTCTGAATTGCCCATATGAAAAGTCGGCAGATTCATCAGGACCATTGGCTGTCATTTGTGGCCGGTCCACACTAGCATATGAAATGACGGAACTGCGTTCAAACAAATGACCCTCAGCGATCACATCCCCGTTTGAAACTGCGAACGACTGACCCGAAAAAACAAGATCAGTGGTGGATTCAAAGACGCCCGGCGAAATGTATATGTAGGCGCATCCGTTCTTCTTCGACATCTTGCCGTAGTAATCCAGGCGGTGGGAGTTCATTCCGGCCTGCGTGCTGTCCGCCGTTGGATTCAATACGAGAAGAGGTTTGTTTCCAGCTTCTTCTTCCGGATCATATATTGGATCATAAAAGAAAATATCTGATCCGTTTCTGACCATGATATCAATATCTAACTCGGTTTCTCCAAACACGATATCACCGAAGGCAACAGGGAGCGGGCTCAGTTCAGTTTCTATAACATCCATATCAAGATCACTGCCGTCAGCAAACCATCTGGAGAAATCTATTCCGCCGTAACTGACGGATTTCATTTTGGGTACTATACCCATGATGGCTCCGCCGCTGACTATAAAAATGCAGTCATAATAATTATTTCCGACAGCAAGATACGAACCGAATACTATGGTCGATTCGATACTTTCGGATTCTCTTACGATTTTTCGGATCCCCTTCAGGTTAGCAAGATAAAGCTGTTTCTGCAGAAAAAGATCGCCGCAGGTGGCTCCGGTTACAGAGAGCTCCGGAAATACTATGAGCTTGCAGTCATTTGCCGAAGCCTCAAGGCTGCACCTCATTATTTCGTCCACATTTCCGGTCACATCAGCTATCTTAAGCTTTGGCGATACCATGGCTATTTTAAGTGAATTTCTTTCCATTTCCCAATCCTTTGACTCCATTCGGTTATATCAGCTCTACGATCGATTATATTATTTTTGTGTCTGAATGTAAAACTTGTTTCCATTGTGCATACAATGTATTACAATATATAATAACTGAATCAAAATGATTTTTTAATTGGATGGGTAATGGAAAAAGAAGAGGTCAAATCAGGTTTATCTTTTATCAGACTTTGGAAGGCCAGAGATGAGCTTTCTGTAAAAAACATCAGGCTGGACTACTGGACTGCCTGGCTTTTGTTCCCCCTTGCCATAATCCTGAGCGACATCAGGTTCCTTGACCAGGAGATGACCCTTGGGGGGATCGATTCTGTTGAGCTGATCATGATCGCATACGCTGTGGGATGGCTGATATGTTCGTTTTTCCCGGCCAAGGCACTTCAGATCCTTATGAGAGTATGTGCAGTCGTTGCCGCACTTACGCTGCCGGCTCAGATAATGGCAGATCAGGGGCTGTTCAGGCTCATAAATTATTTGATTTTTCATACTGCTATGGGCATCTGCGTTGCCTGCGGTTTTTATGTATTCATATATACCCTGCATAATGCCGAGAGATTCTTCAGTCTTGTATTCATCATAATATATTACTGCACCATAGATATGTTCTGGTACAACGAAGGATATTCCGATTTCATGAAGATACCCGGTACGTTGATATTTATGCTCGTATTTATCATCGTTGCATTCGTGGGCAGAAGCGGCAATTTCCCCGTAAAGATCATTCAAAAGGGCGACATAAAAAAGGGCTGCTATATAGTTTTCTTTATTTATTTGATATTCTTCACCATCGACCTGACTAATATGTATATCGATTACGATATTGGATACAGCAACGGTCTTTATACCGGTATCGGCGGGATCATCTCCATCATCACAGCGCTGCTTGTCCAGATGATATTCAATAAAAGCGTCTGGCATCTCTGGAACATTTTTCTCATGCTCAGCATTGTGGGCAGTGCGTTATTTTTACTGGAAGGAAAGATGCCCGAGATAACCGGGTCGCTGATTTACGGTACGGCCAATAATATCGGATACTTCGCGGTGATCTATATGATGGGCGGTGCGGGAAAAAGGAACGGTTCCCTTCTCTTTTTCAGGATCGCCTGCGTTGTCACATTTTTGATCAATTCGGTGCTTGGTCTTGGGTTTGATCATATATATTCCAATATCAAGATCGACTACAATATCCTGGTGTTTGCCATCATACTCATTGCCGTTTGTATCTGTATACTCCTGATCCCGATCCTCTACAAGAAGCTATTCGACACCGACTGGTCCGACGGATTCAGGCAGCTCAATATGCCTGAATACGAAGAACATGCGGCTGCCGTTGATGAACTGGACAAGCTCAAAGATTTGGGTCTCACTACCAGAGAGCGGGAAATATTCATCCTTCTCCTTACCGACGATTCGCCAAAGATGATAGCAGGAAAACTTAAGATCAGCTCAGCAACCGTCAACTTCCATACAAACAATCTGTACAGAAAACTGAACATCCAGAGCAGGACACAGCTATTCGCCGACTATTCCCACATGATTCCCAAATAAAGGGAGCCATTCGATCTTCACCTAGTAACTTTACTAGGTAGCCAAAGCCAAACACACGTGATAAAAAGGATATGTAATTAAAACCCCGGCAGACCTGGAGGTGATTACATGCTTTGTCCTGTAACAAAAGAGTACCTGGATTTTTCAACGGAGGATTCTTTTTCTTTCGGATTCCGCTGCGACAGGTGCGGCAGTGTCTGGAAGAGCGAAGACATCCCTTTTTCCACAGAAAAATTTACAGGTCCCGTAGATGAAAACCTGCGGTCGATGCTCTGGGCAAAGCAGCATGATGAGGCGTATGCCAGAGCCAACACGGAGGCAATGTTTCATTTCAATCGCTGTCCGAGGTGCAAGCGCTGGGTGTGTGACGGATGTTTTATCAATGATCAAAGCGAGTGTACGGATATTTGTATAGATTGTAAATAAGAAAGGAAATTACTATGGCAGACAATCCATTAGGCGGACTGGGAAATTTGATGGGCGGCGGACTGGGCAAGGCTCTTTCCGGCATAATGCCCGAAGGCACGGAGAAGGATATGCTCAAGGCGACTTCAGATGTGTCAGAATTGAAATCTCAGGAAAAGGATCTGATGGCTGAGATCGGCAGGCAGGCCTATGAAAGAGATCCCGACGGCTGGCCACAGTCGGAAAAATTGAAACTGATCAGGATGAATCTTGCGGAGGCCGAGAAAACTCTGAACCAGGCTCAGCAAAACCAGGATCAGGCAGAGGCAGCCCAGGCGGCTTCAGATGCGGCGGCAACATGTCCCTCATGCGGAACTAAGAATCCGGAAGGAGTCAAGTTCTGTCAGGAATGCGGAACAAAGCTGGGAGCCCAGCTGGCGTCAGTATGTACTTCCTGCGGCGCCCAGCTTGAACCGGGTGCCAGATTTTGCGGAGAATGCGGCGCTAATCAGGGAGGCTGAGGATGGCAACATATAAGCAGCCATGCATCCACTGCGATACCTTTATCGAACGGGACAGCCGGGTCTGTCCCACCTGCGGCAGCAGAAGCCCTTTTGGATACATGTGCCCTACATGCCACAGGGAAATAAATAAGGACCAAGTCAATTGTTCCGGATGCGGCAGGGATCTTTATATAGCCTGTCCCCATTGCGGCGAAAGGACATTTGTGGATGCCAAGTGCGATCATTGCGGCAAAAGCCTCATGATCAACTGCACCAGCAAAAGGTGCGGGCAGCTTCAGTTTTTCGAAAATACCAGATGTACAATATGCGGTAAAAAAATAAAGAAATGATAGGAGAGTGATGCATTATGCTTCAGGCATTTACCAGAAATTACGAAGACAATTCAACGGACGCGGGACATCAGTTCACGTTTTACTGTGATATCTGCCGTGACGGATATAAATCCAGCTTCATAGAATCCGACACATACAAAAAGAGAAAAAGCTCACGGCTGATCGGTCAGGGGCTGGGGATCGCCGGTAATCTGATCGGAGGAAGAGCAAGAGAACTGGGCTGGAATGCGGAAAGAGGCAGTGACATACTTTCCGAACGATTCGAAGACAAGTCTCCCGAATGGCAGAGAGAACATGAGCAGGCATTCGAACGGGCACAGAACGAGGCGAAGCAGCACTTTCACAGGTGTCCGTCATGCAACAGCTATGTATGTGATCAGTGTTTCAACGAAGACGAAGGCATGTGCGTAAAATGTGCCCCGAGACAGGAAGTCTATGTTGCAAAAGCCAAAGCCGAAGCCATGCAGAGGAACATTGACGATGCAGGTCAGAATGCTACTGTCTGGAACGGAGACATCGAGAGCAAGACTACAATATGTCAGTCCTGCGGAAAACCGGCAGGAAACGGAAAATTCTGCAGCAACTGCGGCGCCAGTATGGAGCTTGATGTATGTCCGAGCTGCGGTGCAAAGATAGCTCAGGGTGTGAAGTTCTGCGGGGATTGCGGGACTAAATTATAAGCTATATACAAAAAGGAGGAACCAACATGCGGAAAAACAGAAAAATACTATTAATGCTTCTTGTGCTGGTATTGGCAATTTCCATGTCAGCCTGCGGCGGCGGAGATGACGGAACATCCGATACTGCCGGAGACGATGCTGCAGATTCAGCGGGATCGATCGAATCGCTCATAGACTGGATGAAAACAGGAACATTCAGCTACGACTATAAAATGATTATGGAATATGACGGCAAGACCACAGAATCAGAAGGGGTCATGGCTATGGACGGCGGTGATTTTGCAATTACAATGACCGGTGAAGTAGCCGGTACCGCTGTTGATACAGGCATCATCATCAAAGATGACAAAATGTACATGGTAGACAATGCAAACAAAATGATCATCACCATGTCAACAGTAAGCCCTGACTTAACAGGAGGAATGCCCACCGATTACGCAGATATGAAAAAAAGCGGATCAGGTGAAGGCGAAGTCGACGGCAAGACACTGCCATATGACGAATATACCATCGAAGGATATTCAGTCAAATACTATATGGACGGCGACAAAGTATATGCCATCGAAAGTGAAGCGGAAGGTGCAAAGAGCCTCATGATAATCGAGAATGCCTCAAAGTCGATTCCGGACGGAATATTTGACCTGCCGGAAGGCTATCAGGAAGTATCTTATTGACAATCATATAGACACCCAAAGACAAAAATCGGTACACACCTCAAACGGGGGGTGGGCCGATTTTTATTTGCCATAATTTACCAATTGTGATATAATCCCTATTACATTATAATGATATAGTAGAACTTAAAAAAACAGTTTGTAACGTACTTGCAAGGGAGAAGACATGAAGGAAATTTACATAACAGGGCTTAAAACAGGCGAAGAAATTACCGATTTTTTCATGATAAAAAATATCGCAGTTAAGATCGGATCAAATAAGAAACAATATCTGGACTTGTTGCTGGGGGATAACAGCGGAGAAGTTACAGGAAAGAAATGGGATGTTGCCGATACAGAGCTGGACGGGCTGAATACGATTGAAGTCAACGACATCGTTAAGATCAAAGCTCAGGTCACAGAATGGAACGGCATGAAACAGCTTAAGGTCATGAAGATCAGAAAAGCTGTTGACCAGGACGAGGTCGACATCAAGGATTTCATCAAGGCTGCTCCCGAAGATCCCGAAGAGATGTATAAGTTCATCATGGACAGCGCAAACTCTATTAAAGATACAAAGTTCAGAGCTATTTCCGAAAGGGCCCTTAGAAATAATAAGGAGAAGCTTCTCTATTACCCTGCCGCTGCAAAGAACCACCACGCAGAAATGGCAGGTCTGTTATGGCATATGAAGAGAATGCTCATGATGGCGGTAAGGTACTGCGAAGTTTATACTAATCTGGATCAGGATCTTCTCATTACCGGAGTCATCCTTCACGACATGGAAAAGCTTGAGGAGATGAACTCGGATGAAAACGGCATCGTTTCCGAATACTCATTTGAGGGGATTATGCTGGGTCATATTGTACAGGGCGTCAAGAGGATCGACAGATATGCGGAGGAAGTCGACCTTTCAAAAGAGAAGACTATTATGCTGGAACATATGATTCTTTCTCATCATTATGAGCCGGAGTTCGGCAGTCCCAAGAAGCCGCTTTTCCCGGAGGCCCAGATCCTTCACTATCTGGATATCGTGGATGCCGGCATGTATGACATGGAAGAGGCACTGAATGCGACGGAGCAGGGCGAGTTCTCAGATAAGGTCTGGACCCTGGACAACAGAAAACTGTATAAGAAAGAGTGGTAGGAAGCTTGGACGGATTCAAAGCGCCTGAGGAAAAGCTTGGTTACATCGCCGACATCATATATTACAATGAAGAAAACGGATATACCATAGCCGTCGTTGAAACCGACGACGAACAGTTTACGGCTGTCGGCTATTTGCCCGGGGCAAAGGCAGGCAGACGTTTTACTTTCTACGGGGAATGGAAGGTTCATCCAAATTACGGCGAGCAGTTCGCATTCAAGGAGATCAAGGAAGAAATGCCCGAAACAGATAAAGGCATAGAAATGTTTCTCGGCTCCGGCGCTGTCAAAGGGGTAGGTAAAAAAGTCGCTGCCTCCATAGTGAATAAATTCGGTGACGATACTTTCAGGATCATAGAGGAAGAACCGGAGAGACTTACGGAAATAACCGGGATAGGAAAGCAGAAGGCCGCAGATATTTGCAGCTCATTCAAAGAGCACAGAGAGTTTGCCGAGGTCACATTATACTTTTCACAATATGGAATTTCCGCCAAAGCCGCTATGAAGCTGTATGCCGAATACGGGGCGGCTACAATCGATATCATCAACGAAGATCCTTATGTGATGGTGGATGACATCTTCGGCGTTGGATTTAAGACAGCAGACAGGATCGCAATGAAGATGGGCGCCGATATGGGCAGCTTCGGCAGAATACAAAGCGGGATCAAATATATCCTCTGGAATTACATCGCAGACGGAAGTACCTATATACCCAGGCAGAAACTGGTTGAACATGCCATAGATCTTCTGGATGTCTCATCTGAGGATATATCAGATAATATGGATTATCTGGCGCTGGAATCGGAAATCAAGATCGCAAATCTTAGCGGTGTTCAGTCTTGTTTCATCTCTGCATATTATAATGCCGAAAGAAATATTTGTTTTGAACTTAAGCGTCTGGAAGATTCAAATCTCAAAATTATCACAGGAGAATTTGAGAATCTCATATCCTCTACAGAAAAAGAGACCGGTATCGAACTTTCACAGAAGCAGAAAAATGCGGTGCTTCAGTCCTTTAATCACGGCGTCTTTGTCATAACCGGCGGTCCGGGAACAGGAAAGACTACTATAATCAACTCCATAATGGATGTGTTCAGCCACTGTGGTTTCAAAACGGCTATAGCAGCACCGACGGGCAGGGCAGCAAAACGGATAACGGAGACCAGCGGATACGAGGCCTCTACCATACACAGGCTCCTTGAATATTATTATTCCGAGAACAAAGACGAAATGGAATTCGGCAGGAACAAAAATAACCCGCTTGAGCTGGATGCCATAGTAATTGACGAAGCATCGATGGTGGATGTGATGTTGATGAAAAGTCTTCTTGAGGCCATTCCCGACGGAGCCAGGCTCATCATGGTCGGAGATGCGGATCAGCTCCCTCCGGTGGGAGCAGGCAATGTACTTTCCGATATGCTGGAAAGCGAAGTCATCCCCTCTGACCGCCTCACAGAAATTTTCAGACAGGCTCAGGAAAGTCTTATCGTAGTCAACGCTCACAGGATCAATCAGGGCGAATATCCATACTACAACGAAGAAGGAAAAGATTTTTTTCTTCTCAAGCGAAACGGTGAAAAGAAAATTCTTGAAAGCATCATCGAATTATGCACAGACAGACTTCCAAAGTTCTATGGGGAATTCGATCCTGTTAAAGATGTTCAAATTCTGACTCCCGTAAAGAAAGGGACTCTCGGCACATATAACCTTAACAGTGAACTTCAGAAGGTTTTGAACCCGCCGTCTCCGGATTTGTCTGAAAAGAAAATCGGTGAGAAGATTTACCGGGAAGGCGACAAGGTCATGCAGATGAAGAACAACTATAATCTGAAATGGAAGGACAGCCGGGATTTTTCCGAAGGTGAAGGTGTGTTCAACGGGGATGTGGGATATATTTCGTCCATCGATACAGAATTCGGTGTCATGACCATAGTCTATGACGGATCAAAATATGTCGAGTATGATATGAGCGGTCTGGATGAAGTGGAGACTGCCTACGCCGTAACTGTCCATAAAAGTCAGGGCAGTGAATTTCCTGTGGTCATCATGCCTGTATCTTATTTCCCGCCGGCATTGGCTACGCGCAACCTCATATACACAGCGGTAACAAGAGGCCGTGATGATGTCATTCTGGTAGGTTCGGAAGACAAGCTTAATGCCATGGTTGACAACAACCATATAAAAGAAAGATATTCTGCTCTTGGAATCTGGATACAGGAATTTTTGGGAGTCGGCATTGACGGTCTGCCTTTGGCGTTCGATGAAGAGGGCGTTTAATATGTTTGAACCGGTTCTGAATTTTTTATTTCCTTCAGGCCTTTATTGCATGGCCTGCGGCAATCTGATAGACAAATCCCGAGCCTATTCTCTCTGTGACAAATGTATGTCGGAAATAAACTGGATCACGAAAAACACATGTGATATCTGCGGAAAAGATCTCGGACCTTTTGGTGACGAGAGCAACATATGTTTTGAATGTATGGAAATTGAACACAGTTTTACAAGAGGTTTCAGCTGTACCACATATGAAGGACCTGTAAAAGAAATACTCAGTGGACTTAAATACAGAAACAGGCCTTATTTCGCCGGCAATATGGGCGAAATAATGAAGGACAGAGCGGAAGAATTTATACATGATATAAAAATAGACATTGTGATCCCCGTACCTATGTTCAAAAAGAAAGAAAAGGACAGAGGATATAATCAAGCCAGTCTTCTTGCCTCTAGCATCGGAAAAAGTCTTCAAATATTATACAGAGACGATATACTTTTAAAAATGCGGGCAACTTCACCCATGAGCAGTCTGGATTCGGGAGAAAGGAGAATCAATCTTCATAATGCCTTCGGTATAGGTTATAATAAAGAAGCAGATGTATTTGGCAAGAATATCTTGCTTGTAGATGACGTTTATACTACCGGAAGTACTGCAGATGAATGTAGTGATGTGCTTAACCATAACGGCGCATCGAAAGTATATTTTTTCTCATTCACATCCGGAGTCAACATGAAAAGATTGCCGAACTAATTTTAGTTTTATAAATAAATAAAATCGTAAAAATGAACTGCCCGTGCTGTGGTTGAAAGTCCAGGCCAGCTACGGGCAAAAGGACCCACGTAAACCGGACTGCTAAAGCAGCGGCGAGCATGGCGTAGTTTAGAAGTAAGACCTGAAAGGTCAACTTTTCAGGCGAATGTGGGGGCAAAGACCAGGTCAGGCGGACAGTTCATTTTTACGGTTTACAATAATTTCTTCCACAGGTTGAATTTTTGATTTGGATATAAAAATAAAATGAGTTCCGACAAAAAATATGAATAAATATTTAATCGCTACGTGCATTGAAATGAGTGGATACGAGCCTGAGTGTCCCGGCATGAAAACGCAAAAATGATGAATATATATTCATCCTGAACGCTTAGAACCAAAAACATTGAAATTCCAGATATACACAGGGTTATCCACAGGTTAGTGCATCCGAAAAAGTCAGTAAATTCAAGCCTCTAAACTGAGAGTGTAATAAAGCTTCATGCAAGTGGAGTGTATAAAAATAAATGATTAACAAATTGCTTTTTGGGCAATAAAAAAGGAAAAGAAAACATATTGTAGAATAACTTAGTAAGCGTGAAAAACCATGCTAATATAAGTCAAGAAAAGAGAGGTAGTAATCATGAAGGTAATTATCACCAGCAAAAATTTCAATGCCAGCGACCGACTTAAGGACACCATCGAATCAAAACTCAGCAAGCTTGGGAAGTACTTTTCAGATGACATCGTAGCCAATGTAACTCTGAGTCATGAAAAGGGGAGGCAAAAGATTGAGGTTACCATCAATGCAAAAGGCACGATTTTCAGAGCAGAAGATTCAAATGCGGATATGTACACAGGTGTCGACAAGACTGTGGAAAAACTATCTTCACAGATGTCCAGATTCAAGAGTAAGCTCCAGAGGAAGCACAAAGATAATAAGGCTATCATGTTTGCGGATGTGCCCGACGACGGAGATATGGATGAACTGGCAAAGATCGTTAAGCGCAAGAAATTCGATCTTCTTCCCATGTCTACCGATGAAGCTATTTTGCAGATGGAACTTCTGGAACATAACTTCTTTGTATTTCTGGATATGGAAACCGATGGTGTGGGGGTTATTTATAAGAGAAAAGACGGTAACTACGGTTTACTGGAAACAGAGATCTAAACTACCTGAGAACAATAGCAATGCCGCCCGAAAGGGCGGTATTTTAATGGGTTTTGTAATCATATGTTAATTTAATTCTATTGAAAGCGGATACCTTTTCTAGTAGAATTGACCTATGGAAGATTTCATAAACAGATTAGTATCGGGCTTCGGCGTAATGGATCTTGTAGACATTGCCATAATAGCCTTTATCATATATAAGATCCTCGGCTTCATCAAGAAGACCAGAGCTGAACAGCTCGTCAAAGGACTTGTTGTTCTCATCGCCGTTATGGTCCTTTCAAATCTACTGGGACTGTATGCACTTCACTGGATTCTTGTTACAACCATGCAATTCGGAGTCTTTGCACTCATAGTGATTTTCCAGCCGGAACTCAGGAGAGGTCTTGAATACGTAGGCAGAACTAAATTTCTGAAACCTCAATTCGCCACGATGGACAAAGATAAGATCAAATCTACCACAACAGCTATAGTGAAAGCTATAGAATATTTTTCTGTTAATAAAATCGGAGCACTTATCGTCATGGAACGTGAAACCGCTCTCACCGATTTTGCGGAGACAGGGATTATTGTGGACAGTGACGTTTCCCCGGAAGTTCTTGAAAATATTTTCTATGAAGGTGCCCCTCTCCATGACGGTGCTGCTATTATCCGGGGAAGCAAAGTCTATGCGGCAGGCTGCGTACTGCCCCTGACAAAGAATAAGGATCTTGACACGGAGATAGGCACAAGGCACAGGGCAGGCATAGGTATTACCGAAATATCCGATGCCGTTGTCATAATTGTATCAGAGGAAACAGGAATCATTTCAACTTCAAGCGATGGCAAGCTTACCAGATTTCTCGATACCAAAACAGTAGAAAAAATTCTTCTTAACATCTACCTCACAGATGATATAAAAGACAGAGCAAGAAGCATCAAAAATCCACTGGTCAGTTTGTTCAGGAGGAAAAAAGATGTTTCAAAATAACAAAGTCAACTTAGTAATTTCCATTGTTGCAGCCATCGCTATCTGGGCGTATGTTGTGGTTGCTATAAACCCCGATGAAACGAGAACCATAAAGAATGTACAGGTCAAACTGACCAATGTGGAAACTCTGGAAGACAAGGGGCTGACCATTGCAGATAATGAAAACTATACAGTGGACGTAGTCATCAAGGGATCACGTTCAGATACAACCCAGGTGACGGCTAAAGATATTGAAGCAACAGCAAATGTCTTCGGTTTTCCCAAAGGAGAAAATGAAGTCAGGGTGGTAGTGACCGTTCCTGACAAAGTTAGCCTGCAGGAAGTAAAGCCGCAATTTATTACTATAAATGTAGATGAATACGTAACTGTCAGCAGGCCGATCAAGATAGATTTCAACGGTGAATTCAAGGAAGGAACCGAGCCGGGATTTGTATCGGCCATACCGGAAGAAGTGGAAGTTTCCGGAGCACAATCTATTGTAAAAAATGTATCGTATGTTGAAGCTAACGTTGACAGCGAAGACGTAAAAGATTCAGAAAGCACAATTGAAGTAAAGGCAGTCCCTGCTGACCAAAAGGGCAATCCTGTTGACGGCCTCACTCTTTCTCAGGATAAAATCGCCATCACAAGCACTCTGTGTTATGTCAAAACAGTGCCTTTAAAAGTACCTGTAAGAGGAGAAGTTTCATCTGAATATGAAGTAACCGGGACTAAGGTCCCTGATGAAGTCACGATTAAGGGAATCAAATCAGAAATAGATAAAATAAATAAAGTGGAGTCCCGATCTGTCAATATAAGTGATATAACAGAGACAACAGAGATTCCTCTAAGATTTAACTTCCCGGACAAAGTCGAGCTTGCTGAAAGTTCTGAGAACATTTCCATGACTGTTGAAATCAGCGGGATTTCAGTAAAAGACTTTACTTTTGCCAGTAGTGAAATCCAATTGGAAAACCTAAGAGATGGTTATCAGGCATTGATAAATGAGGAACAAATTACCGTCACCGTATATGGAGAGAAAAGTATAATTGACAGCCTTAAGAGAGGCGATATCAAATTAACTATAGATATGAGCGGTGCCGATTATTCAAATGATACATATAAGGGTACAATAAAATGTACCATTGATGGTCAGACAAATGATATTACTATAAAACCTGAGGCTATTCAGGTGGAGATCAATGAAATAGGATAGGTGGATATGGGTAAATTATTCGGAACGGACGGAGTCAGAGGCATAGCAAACAGCGAACTTACACCGGAGCTGGCATTTGAGCTTGGAAAAGCAGGTGCATATGTATTAAGCAAATCATCCGGCGATAAAAAGCCGACAATTATCATCGGAAGGGATACTCGAATTTCTGGCAATATGCTGGAAGATGCTCTGAGCGCCGGTATACTTTCAGTGGGAGGCAATGTAAAAAAAGCGGGAATCATCCCTACACCCGGTATAGCATATCTGGTTAAAAAGGAAAATGCCGCCGCCGGAGTTGTGATCTCTGCATCACACAATCCGTTCGAGTATAACGGGATCAAATTCTTCAACTCTGAAGGCTTCAAACTGGATGACTCCATCGAAGAAGAGATCGAAGATATAATTTTAAACAGCAAAAAAACCGGCGAGCCAGTTACCGGAGGCGCCCTCGGTCACCTTGTGGAATGCGGCAATGATGAAATAGAAGCTTACGCTTCGTTTCTTGCTGATTCAATGGATACGGATATTTCCGGATTCAAGTTGGTAATCGACTGCGCTAACGGGGCAGCATATAAGGTTGCAGAAGAAGTTTTCGGCAGACTTGGTGCTGATGTCGCATTTATCGGTAATAATCCGGACGGGATTAATATCAATAATAAAATAGGATCGACACATCCTGAGCGTCTTCAGGATAGGGTAAAAGAAATCCAGGCAGATGCAGGTTTGGCATATGATGGAGATGCAGACAGGCTCATTGCTGTCGATGAAAATGGCGAGATCGTCAACGGCGATCGTATCATGTACATTTGTGCGAAGCAGATGAAAGGTGAAGGCACCCTGAAAAATGATCTGGTAACAGCGACTGTCATGAGCAATATCGGACTGGGAATGGCGCTTAGATCGGAGAATATAACTTTGCAGCAATCGGGAGTAGGAGACAGATATGTACTTGAAATGATGCAGCAGACAGGCAGCGTTCTGGGGGGAGAGCAATCGGGACATTTAATTTTTTTAAACGACAATACTACAGGAGACGGTATATTCGCATCTCTTCAGCTGCTTAGAGCATTAAAACACTCGGGCAGGAAACTATCTGAACTGTCAAAGGAAGTTACGGTATATCCGCAGGTCCTTATAAATGCAAAAGTGAAATCCGGGAATAAAGAAGCATACAAAAATGATAAAGAGATAATCCAAAAGATAGAAACCATGGAAGAAAAAATGGCAGGCACGGGGCGGGTTCTCATAAGACCCTCCGGCACCGAACCGCTCGTCAGAGTGATGCTGGAAGGTGATGATTACGAAGGCATGAAAACCATGGCAACGGAACTGGCCGAATTGATATCACAAAAACTGGGATAATTTACAGGAGCTATATGAAAACTTCAAAGGCTAATTTCAGAGGCTGTTTGCTTGGCGGTGCCGCAGGCGACGCAAAAGGATATAATATCAGAGAGAACGGAAAGGATTTGATTTCCGACAACACCCAATTGACGTCTTTTACCACCGACGGACTTATCTGGGCAGATGACAGGGCTGTCGGCAAAGGTGTGTATGCATATATACCATGTCTTTTTTATTCTTATCAGAAATGGTATTACACTCAAACCGGAAGTCTGTCGGATAAAAATTATTCATTCATTCTGGACGGAGAGATCTTGAACTGGGAAGAACTGTTTGCAAGAAGAGGGCACGGAATGACCAGCATGACATCTCTTGAAGGCAGCATCAGCAATAAATTCGGGACGATAAAAAATAGGATCAACAACAATAAGGGCTGCGGCAGTGTAATGAGAGCCGCCCCTATAGGTCTTTATTTTTGCAGAAATGAAAAAACTGCATTTCAGATCGGGTGTGAAAGCGGAGCTTTGACCCACGGACATACGGATGCAATTCTGGCGTCCGGATATTTTGCATACCTGATCTCTGGCATAATACAGGATGGAAATATCAGGGAAGTTGTTATGGAGGGGCTGGCACATCTTAAGAAGATAGAAGGTCATGAAAACTGTTATAACAAAATAAAGCAGGCGATCCTCCTGGGTGGAGATGATCTTAAGCCTGCAGAAGCAATGAATGAAATAGGTGAAGGATATACTGCCGATGAAGCAATAGCCCTGGCTATTTACCTGGCCGTCAAATTTGACGGCGATTATGAAGCGGCAATCATTACAGCATCCAAATACGAAGGCAACAAGGACAGCATCGGTTCCATATGCGGTAATATGATGGGTGCGTATCTGGGCGATTACGAAATACCGTATAAATGGATACAGAAACTGGAACTGTCGGAACTTATAATTTACGGCGCGGATAAAATACTGGACCGCGTTGAAAACGGTATCCAGAGCGTGACCGAAATAGTGTTGCCTGAAGTAGATTTAGTATAATACACCGATCCGAAAAAGGAGTAAAAGTGAAAAACTATGAAATAAAAGATCTAAGCCTTGCCCCAAACGGAAAAAGGCGAATAGAATGGGTAAAGAATAATATGCCGCTTCTCAAGGGCATAGAAGAAAATATGTCGAAAGATAAACCTCTTGGGGGAATAAAAATTTCTCTGTCCATACATTTGGAGCCGAAGACAGCATATCTTTGTCAGGTATTGGCGTCTCTTGGAGCAGACATGTCTGTGACCGGAAGCAACGTTCTTTCCACTCAGGATGATACTGCGGCGGCTTTGGCGGAGCAGGGGATGAAGGTATATGCATATCACAGAGCAAGCGAAGAAGAGTACAGCAGGCATATCGAAATGTGCCTCGAAAATAAGCCAAATATAGTGATCGATGACGGAGGAGACCTGCTGGGAATGCTCCACACCAAAAGACCTGATCTGGCTGAAGAAGTCTGGGGCGGCTGTGAGGAGACTACTACCGGTATTATCAGGCTCAAGGCCATGGAAAACGAAGGCGTATTGAAATTTCCCATGATCGCTGTCAACGATGCAAGATGTAAACATCTTTTCGATAACAGATACGGCACCGGACAATCAGTGTGGGCCAGTATAATGACAAATACAAACCTTATCATTGCCTCAAAGACTGTGGTCGTTGCAGGTTATGGATGGTGCGGCAAAGGCATTGCTATGAGGGCAGCTGCTTTAGGAGCATCCGTAATTGTTACTGAAATCGATTCGGTAAAAGCCATAGAAGCCAGAATGGATGGATTCCAGGTAATGAGCATGTTTGAAGCAGCCCCTCTGGGTGATATATTCGTTACTGCAACAGGTTGTAACCACGTTATCTCAATGGAGCATATAGTGCTGATGAAAGACAGGGCGATCCTGGCAAATGCCGGTCATTTCAATATTGAGATAGATATGGAAGGTCTTGAGAACAAGTCGAAAGATCAGTATGAGGCAAGAGAAAATATTACAGCATATGTACTTCCTGACGGAAGAATTATAAATGTGATTGCAGAAGGCAGGCTGGTAAATATAGCTGCGGCAGACGGACATCCTGCCGAAATAATGGATATGAGTTTTGCCGTTCAGCTTTTTTCGGCTCTATATGTCAAGGACAACAATGGCAAACTGGAAAACAAAGTTTATGATGTGTCAGATGAAATCGACGAGGTCATAGCGAAAGCAAGGCTGGATGCATGGGGGATCGATATTGACGAGCTGACACCGGAGCAGAAGAAGTACCTCAACAGCTGGGAATTATAACAAAAAGTATTCTCCCGGTATAATTTGTTTGAGTCCATCAAAAAATATGTCGGTCGTTACAGAAAACAGAGAATAATTACACTGATACCATAGAAATCCGAAAAATACATAAAAAGTAAAAATTAAATGTTTTGATAAGGCTAATACGGGTAAAATACACATAAGTAGCATGATATTTTGTATTGAAAAGAATGAGGGAAAATATGAAAACATTAACAAACACATTGGGACTCAGGGGACGTGCAGGCAGGCTTTTGGTCTTTGCCGTTATAGCAGCACTATTGATTACTGCTTTTATGCCTATAGCTGGTTCAGCGGTATACGGAGAAGCAACGTCCGGAGGCGGAGTAGTTCCTGCTCAGTGTACCGTGACATTTCGTGATATCGACGGAACTGTGCTCAAAACACAGGTGGTAAATAATGGTGAAGATGCAACACCTCCCACGATCGTTGCAAAAAAAGGATATAAGTTTCTCGGTTGGGATAACGAATATACGAATGTCACAGAAAACAGAACCGTGAATGCAGTTTATGAACTGATAATGACAACTACCAAAGAAAAAGACGGCAAGCTGGCAGCACCTGACACAGCTCAGCCCCCGGCAGAAATAATTGCAGTCGCCACCGAAGGCGGGATGGAAGTTATTGACACAAGTGAAGAAGCAATAACGACACCCGAAATCATAAAAACAAATCCGACTCCCACAACAGTTGTGGAGGAACCTGAACAGAGTATGTCGCCAACAACCATTATACTTATCGTTCTTGCAGCATTAGTTGCACTTGCAGTAATCGGATATTTTATCTTCATGTTTTTAAAGAAGAGACGTAAGGAAGAATATACTTCATAAAACCCCCTAAATATAACAGAAATGACCCCGGTCCTTAAAGACCGGGGTCGTTTGTTTTTAAAATTTGCTCTATTCTTTTTTACCTACATATCCGATAACTTCGATAGCTTCTCCCAACTCTCCTCTGGGAAAATGCTTTTCAGATGAGGATGTAAGGCCTGTACTTTTCATTTCTCCTATGCGTACGCCGGATTTATTCCAGTCTGCCTCCAGTCTGTTAAATGTCATCTTTTCCGGAGTAAACAGCGGGTTGTCTTCAGTGAAGTTTCGAAGCCCTTTTGGTGCTTTTCTGTAATCAGTAAATATACCGGTGACCTTTCCTCTTTTTCTAAGGAGCGGGGAGATCAATTCCGTCTGATACTCGTCAAACGTAAATAAACTGTTAACAGTGGAAAAATCATCGATGTAAACATCAACACATCCATGCTTTATAGGAATGTCACTGGTGTTTCCGGCATAGTAAATGATGTGGTTTTCCAGGTCGGACAGCAATGTTTTAAGCTTATTGATCCTTTTTATTGAAGGATCCGCAATTATATATGAATCATGGGGACCGAGTTTACCCAGATATTCCAGAAGAAAATTGAATGTGAACGGGCCTCCCATTATTATCCGATGACTGTCTCCCTCATTATGAACCTGATCTCTCATGAAGAGGTAAGTCTTAGCTATGAACCCCCGGTATTGATGGCTGAATTCTTCTTTAAGTGATATTACCGATTCGATGTTGTCGAATGCTTTAAACGGTGTTTCTTCAATTTTTTCCCCGGCTATTATTATTCCATTTTCTATATATGCATTATATCCGCACCCGCATTTAAGTTCCCCGCTGTAAAGATAATTGTTGGAAATACTGGCTGAATCCAGTTCCAGCGGCGTTTGACACAGAGGGCAGTACAGATTTGGAATAAATGAAAAAGGAACACCCCACTTTACATCCTTTACGGTGGCTACCTCCGGCATTTCCTCGATATCTTTTTCAAGGGATTTTATATTTACATCCAGTGCCTTTTGCTCAGCGATCAACTCTTCTCTTTTGTTTTTGAGGATCTCAGCACAGACGTCGAGAACTACCTCATCTTTAAAGCGTGAAGCCTTCTCCATAAAAAACAGCAGCTGTATCTCTTCAAGCGAAAAGTGATAGTTTTTGTATTTAATTATGTTGTACATGTCTTCTTCGCATTCTTTACCGAAGGAATATTGCCCGTTTTTTCTTCCTGGCACCAGAAGGCCACTGTTGATATAATGTCTGACAGTGCTGACGTTCACATTGAATTTTTCTGCAAATGCACTGATTTTCAAAAGATTTCCCCCGCGTTTACGAACCTGAAACTGTCACGTCAAGTATATCCAACCATAAAGATGCAGTCAACTGTAAAGCCGGCTTCACAATTTCAGAAAATAGGCTGTTGCACTCAGCCGGGCTTAACAGCGTACTATTAAGTCAAGCAATGGCACAGACAAGAGAACGCGAGTTAAGGAGATGAGTAAAATGAAGAGAATAGTTCTTACGAACAATAAAAAAGTTCAAAGCCAGTACGCAGAAAAAGCAGATATCAGATTAATGGAGAGTGCTTCTACACACGAAATTTATGAAGAAGGACGAAAGGTTGTTGAAAATGGAGGGAAGCTGATTGTGGACCCTTCCGCAGGTAATACCAAAAGTTTTTATAAAAGCCTGGTTTTCATCGAAGGAGAGGATGCGGCTGGAGTTCCCAGCCAGAGAAGCCTGGAGCTCCTTGATAAATGCCTCAAGAGAACTGCCGGAGCTAAAAAGAGCAAGGAGCCGGTACTTGCGGGGATAATGCAGAATAAAGACGTTGATTCCCTTAAGAGAATTTTGGCATAAATACAAGTGATAATTACCAAATCATGTTGCCAAAAACATCAAAACCCGCTGTTTAGCGGGTTTTGTATTCCAACTGATTTATTTATTAAAGTTTCGTATACGGTCACGAACTCTATCCTCGCCAAGAATCTGCTGTATTTCCCAAATGTCCGGTGAGTTGGATCTTCCCACAATCGCCAGTCTTATCAGGCCGCTTACATCGCCTACATGGCCTTTGTAGTCGTCGGGGTTTTTCTTAAAGTCTTTTGGCTTTACCGCATATCCGTTATCGGCAGTTATGGTTCTGATCTTTTCGAACCAGACATCTCTCGGATCACTGTGGACGTATGTATCGATATATGCATTCAGAATCACGGGAACATCTTCCGCTGTGATATTTGCCGGAAGCTGGTCTTCTATCTTAAAGTATTCATCATAGAAATAGCTGATAAAATCTATGATCTGCTTTCCGTAAGCCAGATCTTTTCTGGGCTTATCCCCGGTTCTTCCAATATCAAGAGCTTTTATCAGATATTCTTTTCCATATAGTTCGTTGTCAGCTCCGGAGATAACAGCCGCTTTTTCAGGCTCATATTCTGTGATCCAGCCGAGTACAAAATCAGCAAGTTCATCAGCCGGGATCCTTACAAGAGTTTCCTTACTGACATCAGTCAGTTTGTCAAGATCAAATAGTATGCCCGAATGTCCCATCTTCGTTGTTTCCATAGTAAACTCCTCGAGACTTTCATCAGGGTTTTCCATACGCCACTCCTCAAAGTTGGAATTGATTATTGTCATAAGATACTCGGATATGGCTTTTGGATGATAACCTTCGCTCTTATAGTATTCAAGAGACAGTTCGGGATCCTTTCTCTTTGAAAGTTTCCTCTTTGTTTCGCCGTCCATTTTCATCAGAACGGTGGTGTGGCAGTATATTGGCAGTTCAAAGCCCAAAGCTTCCGATAATGCTACGTGGATAGGCAGTGATGAAAGCCATTCCTCTCCTCTGAACACATGCGTTGTTCTCATGAGGTGGTCATCGATGACATGAGCCATATGATATGTTGGAATGCCGTTGGACTTGAGAAGAACCACATCTATTTCATTTTCAGGCATGGAAACTTCGCCTCTGATGTCATCATTGATTTTGAAGTATTTTGTTGGATCTCCTGCAGATTTATATCGGATAACATATTCCGCGTCGGCTTTTATTTTTGACTCAATTTCTTCAAATCCTGTATCTCTGTATTTTGCCCACTTTCCGTAGATCCCCGGCATCAGCTTGCCGGATTCCTGTTCTTCTCTGATCTTATTGATCTCATCTTCCGTGAGAAAACAGGGATAAGCTTTCCCCTGGGCGATAAGTTCCTTTACATATGTCTGGTAAATTTCTTTTCTGTCGCTTTGATAATATGGACCGTAATCACCGGTCTCACCATCGAGAGTCACACCCTCATCGAAATCGATTCCGAAAAAGTCCAGTGTGGTTATCAGAGATTCAGCTGCGCCTTCAACTTCCCGTTTGTCGTCGGTGTCCTCGATCCTGAGATAGAATAACCCGCCGGTCTGCTTTGAAAGTTTTTCATTCATGAATGCGGTATAGAGGTTTCCAAGATGTATGAATCCGGTGGGGCTGGGACCGAGTCTGGTTACAGCAGCTCCGTCGACCATGTTTCTGGGCGGATATTTCTCTTCCCAGTGTTCCGCCGTTTTGTCTATATGTCCGAATAGAAGTTCTGATAAATGTTTGTAATTTCCCATTATTATAATCTCCGTTAATTATTTAAAAGTAATGCTTTAAAAATCTCCACACCAGTCGGAAGAATATCCTCATCGATGTCATAGTATCCGTTGTGCAGAGTCACATCAAGTCCTGTGCCCACAAAGAAAAACAACCCCGGTACTTCCTGCTGGTAATAAGAAAAGTCCTCCGATGTCATAAAAGGATCCTCAAGCGGGAAAAAGCTTATCTCATCATGATCAATATTAGAAACAGCTGTGATTAGTTCGTTTACCAGTGAAGGGGGATTAGTGACAGGCGGGTAACCTTCTGTTGCCGAGAATTCTATGGTGCAACCATATTTATTTTCGTATTCTGCAAATATTTCATTCATTCTATTCATCATCTTATCCAGTATTTTTTTATCGTAGTATCTGGTAGTCCCTCTTATTTCAGTTCTTTCCGAAATAATATTGACACCAGTCCCACTGTTGAATTCGCCGAATTTAAGAAGTCTCTTTACGTCTTTTGGGATCTCTTCCCGTTCCATTTTATAAATGTCCTGTACCATCATGGTCCCGATATCCAAAGCATCTATGCCGTCTTCCGGTTTTGCCACATGGGCGCTTTTTCCGCCTACGATGATGGAAAGCACTTTTGTGCCGGCCATAAAATGATCATTGCGGCAGATCACCGTATGCTTTGGAAAACCCGGCCATATATGGAGTCCGAATATCTTCTCAACATTGCGCGTTTGGAATACACCTGAGTCGCAAATTTCCTTTGCTCCTCCGGTTGTTTCTTCCGCTGCCTGAAAAACCAGAAGAACATTTTTATTGAGCATACCAGGTCCGTCTCCCATAAGCTTTGAAACTTCGGAGGCGAAACCAAGCATTATGCTCATGTGGCCGTCATGTCCGCAGGCGTGCATCTGTCCTTCGTGAACTGAGCTGTATTCATGTTTCAATTTTTCTTCGATCGCAAGTGCATCCATGTCGGTTCTGAATGCCAGTGTACTGTCCTTGCCCGCATCAAAAAAAGCGACGAAGCTGGCCTTGCCGATGGGGGTAATGTCACATGGAAGCATATCCAGGTATTCAATGATATATGCAGTGGTCTTAGGAAGGTCAAAGTCCAGCTCAGGTATCCTGTGGAGATACCTTCTGAATTCTATCAAGTTATCTTTCATGTTTTTATCACTCACTACAGTTCTCCGCAGAGGTTTTTAAGCTCTTCCCATCTTTGATCGACGCCGTCTTGTATCTGCTCGATCAGCTCTTCATTTCCAGGTTCGAACAGATGCCTGAATCGCCCCTGGATCTTAAGATAATCCCCCACCGGAAGCTTATTCTTAGGCTCATAATTTAGTACCCATTCACCTTCGATTACTTCAAAAAGAGGCCATACGCAGGTTTCTACCGCAAGGCGGCAGACTTCCATCAGGTCAGAGGCATCATATCTCCATCCTCTGGGACATGGAGCCAGAACGTTCATAAAAGCAGGACCTTCTGTGTAAATGGCGGCTTCCGACTTCTGGTGAAGATCTTTGAAGTTATTAAGAAAAGTAGTTTGCGCAACATACGGGATGTTGTGTGCAGCCATTATCTTTGTCAGGTTTTTTTTGAACTGGGGCTTGCCGTCGGATTTTGATCCCACCGCTGAAGTTGTAGTGTCGGCAAACAATGGCGTGGATGAGGATCTCTGGATTCCGGTGTTCATGTATGCTTCATTGTCGTAGCAAACATAAACCATATCAGTGCCTCTTTCCATAGCTCCGGACAGTGACTGGAATCCAATATCATAAGTTCCGCCGTCACCGCCGAAAGTTATGAATTTATATGTTTTATCAAGTTTGTTTTTCTTTTTTAAAGCAGTATAGGCAGCTTCCACTCCGCTGGTCGTAGCCGCAGCATTTTCAAATGCAGTATGTATGAAAGAATCCTCATATGATGTATAAGGATATGTGCAAGTACTGACCTCGAGACAGCTTGTAGCATTTGTTACGACAGCTTTATCCTCCGGATTAAGAGCTCTCAGGACGGCTCTTACCGCCACCGGTGCTCCGCAGCCTGCACACATTCTGTGACCTGCGACTAATCGTTCCGGCTTGTTTGCAACATCTTTTAGTTTATATGAAGTATACATAGCTTACTCCCTGACTCCGTGATATCTGCAGTCAGGTACATCCTTTCCGTTTACTTTGTTTTCAAGTTCTGCGAAGATCTCATGAAAATCGTCAGTCTTCACATCCCGGCCCCCGAGACCGTATATATAATTCACTGTCTTGATACCTTCGGCTTTTCCGTAGATTGCCGACTTGACTTCTGCGCCTAATGGACCGCCGACTCCCGAGAAGCTGTCGCTCTTGTCCATGATTCCCAGCCCTTTTAGATTCTTAACGGCTTCGATGATATCTTCCGTTGGAAATGGTCTGAAAACTCTCAGCTTTATGAGTCCGGCTTTGATTCCTTTTTCCCTAAGTTCATCCACAGCCGCTTTACCCGTGCCTGCAGAAGAGCTCATGAGAAGAACCGCGTATTCCGCGTCATCCATTCTGTATTTTTCCAGCATTCCGTATTCTCTGCCCGATTTCTTTGAAAATTCGGCGCTGACTTCACGTATGACTTCTTTTGCATTTTTCATAGCTTCGAACTGCTGCCTTTTCATTTCCATATAATATGGGGAAATACTGTACGGACCCACACCTAAAGACTCTTCTGGATTGAGAAGAAACTTCTCAGGTTCATAGGAGCCGACAAAATCCTTCACGAAGTTGTCGTCCTCCAGAATCATGTTTTCAACAGCATGGCTGGTTATAAACCCATCCTGGCAGACCATCACAGGAAGCATAACATCAGGATGCTCTGCGATGCGGTTTGCCATGAGCATATTGTCATAAGCCTCCTGTGCATTTTCGCTGTAAAGTTGTATCCAGCCTGAGTCCCGTGCCCCCATTGAGTCTGAATGGTCGGCATTGATATTGATGGGGCCGGTCAAAGCTCGGTTCACTGCCGCCATAACTATAGGCAGCCGGTCTGATGCCGCTACATAAAGCAGTTCGTACATGAGAGCCATCCCGGCAGAACTTGTTGCCGTCATTACCCTGACTCCTGCAGCGCCGGCACCGATACAGGCGGACATTGCGCTGTGTTCCGATTCAACAGCGATGAACTCCGTATCAAGGAGCCCATCGGCTTTATACGAAGATACAAACTGAGGTATCTCAGTAGACGGTGTAATGGGAAAAGCGGCGATAACGTCGGGACATATCTGCCTCATGGCTGTGGCAACGGCTTCGTTGCCGGACATTCTTTCACGAGTGCTCATTATTTTGCCTCCCCTTCATTAAATATCATGGAGATGGCTCCGAACGGGCAGACTTTTGCGCAAACTCCGCATCCCTTGCAATGTTCAAAGTCGAAGTCCCGTCTCTTGCTGTTTTCTATTGGAATGGAGCTGTCGGGACAAACCGGAAAACACAAAAGACACTGCTTGCATTTTTCCGGATCCCATGCCGGTGTATCGACCCTCCAGTCTCCGGTGTTGAAGTGGACAGAATTTCCTTCTCCGTAAACCAATGCTCCGGGAGTCAGATCCTTCCAGCTCGAAGTTTCATCTATACCTTCCATAAGGTTTTTCTTTTTATCTTCGCTCATATCTCTATAGCTCCCATCCATGCTTCTCTGATGGCGTTCATATTTCCTTCGATCACCTCGGGCTTTGAAGAAAACTTATGATTGAATGAATCTTCCATATTTTTATAGAATTCATCCTGACCCATTATTTCTCCCACTTTCACAACAGCAGACAGCAATGGTGTATTTGGGAGATTTTTTCCTATTGTCCTTACAGCGATATCTCCTGCATCAATAGCGTAAACTTCACCGTCAAAATCATCCAATTTTTCTCTGACCATGACCGGGTCTCTGTTGGTATTTACGATTACTTTTCCGTTTGGTTTAAGTCCCTTTGTCACATCCACCGGCCCGATCAAAGTCTCGTCTACGACGACTACGATATCGGGCTCATATATGTTTGAATGGACTCTTATCTGCTTGTCGTCCAGTCTGTTATACGCAGTTATGGGTGCGCCCATTCTTTCCGGTCCGTATTCGGGAAATCCCTGTACGAACATTCCTGTGGCAAAAGCGGCATCTGCGAGAAGCAGCGCGGCAGTCTTCGCCCCCTGACCGCCCCGGCCATGCCATCTGATTTCTATCATCCGTTATTTTCCTCCATGAAACTCAAAATTCGTAACATATATTATATAGAAAATAGCGTATTTACACAACAGAAAATCTCATATATAATTATTACCAGAGTTTTGATCTGATGTTGGTAACCTGACGGGAGGAACCTATGAAACATACAATCGGAGTTGTCATGGACAACAAGCCGGGAGTGCTGTCCCGAATTTCCACCCTGCTGGCAAGGAAGGGATTTAATATTGACAGTATCACTGCAGGTCCCACCAGCAATCATGAGGTGACCAGAATGACGGTCGTAGTCGAGGGCGATGACTATGTGGCGGATCAGGCAGCCAAAGAAATGGATAAACTGGAAGACGTTCTCAAGATCGAAAGGCTGACAGACAATGAGACCACAAGAAGAGAGATCATCCTTATCAAGGTCAGCGCCGACAAGAAGGACAGAGCCGAGATAGTCGATCTTGCCAAGATCATGGGATGCGATATAGTTGATATATCCCACACCACCCTGATGCTGGAACACAGCGACAGACCGGAGAAGATCGATCTTCTGGTAGAACTTCTGGAAGACTATACGATACTGGACATGGCAAGAGGCGGAGCAATCGCCCTTGAGAAAGGCATGTCCGAAGAATAACAAATAGCTATTGCGAAGGATTTTTTGTTTAACAAGGCGCACGAAGTGAGGGACTGAGGCGTGTATCCAGACATACACAACGAAGGAACGAACGAGAACAACACAGCTAAATGGAAAAAAGACAAGTAATTATGCGAGCATAACTCAGTTGGTAGAGTGTCACCTCGACAAGGTGGAAGTCACTGGTTCGAGCCCAGTTGTTCGCACCAAATAAAAGAGGCTGTATCAAAACTTACGTTTTGATACAGCCCCTTTGCTTTTCAAGATGAACACATTGCTATATACTCATTTTTGTGAGATTCTTAGGCTGTGTGAAAATCTCACTAAATCCCAAATTTTATCAACATAGTGAAAGTTTTTCTCACTATGCGGTCTTTAAAGCCTAAAGAATTGACACTTTTTCTGGACAGAAGCAAATAAACTGTCATGAAAACATGGTAAAAGCATATTTAGTGATAGTTTTCTGTCACTAGATTAGACTCACAACCTAAATTAGTGACACTTTTCATCTGAAGTGATATAATTGCAGCAATTGTATTACTAAATAAATCATAACTAAACCGGGAGAATAATTTGGCAGGCCAAAAAGGAATCAGGCGAAAAATATTGACGAATACCATTGTGGTTGCAGTGTTGCTGGCTGCTATACTTGTCGGCGTAATGATGTACTTTTTATCTACGTCAGCCAGTTCTATATTGACGTCAACACTTCAGCCGGTTGCCAAAACCGCAGCCCAAAGTCTGGAGGCTAATCTTCATGATCTTGCCGACAGGATACAGCTTACAAAAGATAATGAAGTGATTTCCGATCCCGGATCCACGGCCAAGGAGCAGCAGGCAGTTCTGGACAGAACAGAGTCGGGGATAGAATTTGTATGGCTTGCCATATATGACGGAAAAGGGAACCTGCTCACAGGAAGTGAAGGCAGTCCTGCTACTATAAATGAAGACGGATCACAGCTTTATGACGAAATACTGGAAACTCAGAATCTGGTGATCAGCGATACTGTAAACGGTACAGGCGGACTTGAAATTCGTATAGGTGCACCTGTACTGGACAAAGATGGAAAGATCAGAGAAATTTTAGTGGGAAGCTATAGTTATAATGTCCTCAACGATGCACTGGCGAATATCAACATCGGGAGCGGCGGTTCTGCCTTGATCATAAACAACGAAGGGCTGATCATGGCTGACCTTGACCAGAGCAAGGTTACGGATAAGGTTTCTATCAATTCGGTACTGGGAAATTCTGAAGAAGTACAGAAAATATTCAAACAAATGGTGCTTGGACAGACTGATACAGTGGAATATAACTTAGATGGCGAAAATCTTTTTCTAAGCTTCGCCCCGGTGAGAGGGACAAACTGGTCGCTTGTCATAATTACACATAAAAACGACTTTACCGGTGCCAATCAGCAGGCCATCATTATCAGCATAATAGTTACGCTTATCCTTTTATTGCTGGCAACAGTCTACAGCAGCAGCATATCAAGACGGATCCAGAGACCACTCGGAAGAGTGACAGACAGGATCACGGGGCTTGCAAACGGTGATCTGCATACTGAAGTAAATATTGAAAAAACAAAAGACGAAACAGAAACTCTTTCAAAGGCCTTAAGCGAAACTGTCAGAGATGTGAACAGTTATACATCAGAGCTTTCCCGGGTATTGACTGAAATATCCGGAAGCAATCTGAATGTTTCCGTCAACGGAGAATTCCGCGGCGACTTTATCGTTATGAAAGAATCTCTCAATAAAATAGTAGAATTCTTGAATGAAATGATGGATTCTATACAGCAGGGTTCAAAACAGGTTCTGGAAACATCAAGACTGGTTTCAAGCAATGCGGAGAGTGTAAAACAGAGTTCGGGAAATCAGTCTGAATCGATCAGGCAGCTTAACGAAGAAACTGCCAGCATCCAGGACAATATAGGCATTGTCAAAAACAACACTGCCCATGTTTCTGAGCTTGTTGACAATGTTAAGAATTATCTTGCTCAGAGCAAGGATGATATGAATAATATGCTTGCAGCCATGGAAAATATCAGTTCAAATTCGGATGAGATCTCAGAAATAAGCAAGGTATTGGAGGACATATCTTTCCAGACGAATATACTGGCTCTAAATGCCGCCGTGGAAGCTGTAAATGCGGGACTGGCAGGAAAAGGCTTTGCTGTTGTTGCTGACGAAGTAAGAGCCCTTGCGGAAAAGAGCAGCGAATCCTCCAGGCAAACCAGAGTCATGATAGAACAGTCAAAGAATTCGATCAGCGAAGGATCATCATATGTCGACCGGTTGGCGCTGGCTATGAGCGATGTCCTGAGGATGATCGATGAGATCTACGATATAACAGTGCTTCTGACAGAGGCTGTGGCAACTCAGACAGCTTCTCTTGAGAATATAACGCAGCAGGTAAACAATATAAATGATTCCGCTTCGAGTAACCTAATGGCCAGCAGCACAAGCGCAGAAGCCAGTCATGAACTTACTCAGGAAGCCGGTTCACTGAGAGAGATGGCAGATGGCTTCAAGCTTAAAGGAAAAGGGGGATTTGATGAAGATGTATAAAAAAATCATGTTGATAATACTGATTCTTATCCTGATCCTCTCTTCACTGATAATTTCTGGATGCAGCAGCTCTGCTAATGGACTTCAGGATGGATATTATACTGCTGAAGATAAAAACGGAAGCCACGGCTGGTATGAATTCGTCACAATATATGTCAACGACGGCAAAATCGTGTCGGTCGAGTATAACGCAAAGAACAGCAGCGGATATATCAAATCCTGGGATATGGACTATATGAGACTTATGGATTCTGTAGACGGAACATACCCCAATGAGTACACCAGAACATACGCAAACCAGTTTCTGAAGGAGCAGTCAGCCAACGATATAGACGCTATTTCAGGGGCTACTCATTCTTACGACACTTTCCTGGTGCTTGCAGAAGCTGTTCTGGAAAAAGCAAAAGCCGGCGATGCTACGGTAGCCCTTGTGGATGTACAGCATGCCCAGTAAATGATTTGACAATCTGCTGTATTTTCCATATAATCAAACCGACAGAAGGGTGAATCAAGGTGAAATAATGAAAAAAACAACCTGCTAAAATTCAAGAAAACGACCGTCATATCCGGCACCGCCAGGTGCACTGTAATTATATGGGTATGCGGTACAGGTTAGTTACATGGACATTAGGTTTATATTTTATATAATACAAAGTTGTCGGTTATGTACCGGCAGCTTTTTTCTTTGCAATATAGGCGATAAAAGGAGGCGATATCATGTCGATGATAGACATTACAAATTTGACATTTCAATATGAGGGAAGCTATGATCCCGTATTTGAGGATATTTCATTCAGGATAGATACGGATTGGAAACTGGGGTTTACAGGAAGAAACGGAAGGGGCAAAACCACGTTCTGTAATCTCTTGCTGGGCAAATACGATTACAAGGGGAGCATCAAAGCTTCCGTGGATTTTCAATATTTCCCTCTGGATATCAGGGATAAATCCATGGATACAATAGACATTCTGTTTTCCGATGATCAGTATACCGAGATCTGGGCGGTGGAAAAAGAACTGTCACTTCTGAACGTAGAAAGCGATGTGCTTTACCGTCCATTCAGTACTTTGAGCAACGGTGAGCAGACCAAGGTCATGCTTGCGGCCATGTTTGCAAAGGAGAATAATTTTCTGCTTATCGACGAGCCTACAAATCATCTGGATGCGGAGGGACGGGAGTTGCTGACAGATTATCTGAATAGCAAGAAGGGATTTATTCTCATATCACATGACAGAAACTTTCTGGATGCCTGCATCGACCATATACTGGTCATCAACAAAACAAATATTGAAGTCCAGCAAGGGAATTTTTCAAGCTGGTGGTACAACAAGCAGGCTCAGGACAGCAACGAAATGACAGAAAATGAAAAGCTCAAAAAAGATATAAAGAGACTGAACAAAGCAGCCAGAGAAACAGCCCGGTGGTCCGATAAAGTAGAAAAAGGCAAGAGACTGGATTCCAAAAGAGACATGGGCGTAAAGCCCGATAAAGGACATATAGGCAGGATGGCAGCAAAAATGATGAAGCGGTCCAAATCAGCCGAACAGAGGATCAATAAGGCCGCCGAACAAAAGGAAAAGCTTCTTAAGAACATAGAAAGACTGGACGAGCTCTCCATCGACCCCGAGCCTTATTTTAAAAAGAGGCTTATCAGCGCAGTGGATCTGTCGATCTGCTATGGGGAAACGGCGGTCTTTTCAGATCTGACTTTCAATCTGGATGAAGGTGACCGAATTGCCCTGATAGGAAAAAACGGAAGCGGTAAGTCCAGCCTGCTGAAAAAGATAATGGGAGAAGACATAGAGAGCTGCGGTAATCTGAGCGTCGGCAGCAATTTAAAAATATCCTATGTTCCTCAGGATTCGTCATTTCTAAAGGGGAGCCTCAAAAAATATGCCGCAGAATGCAATATAGATGAATCCATATTTAAGTCCATATTGAGAAAGATGGATTTCCCCAGAGTCCAGCTAACGAAAGACATGGAAGACTTCAGCCTGGGGCAAAAGAAGAAAGTCCTGATCGCAAGAAGTCTGTGCGAAAAGGCCAATCTGTATATATGGGACGAGCCTCTTAATTACGTCGACGTTTTCTCCCGTATGCAGATAGAAATGCTGTTGGACAAATATGATCCCACAATGATATTTGTTGAACATGACAAAGAATTTGTTTCAAATGTTGCGACTAAATTGCTTTATCTTTGTTGACGACTTAAGTGGGATACGCATATAATAGGGAGAAATAAAAACAGGAAAGAGATGACAAAATGGATTTGATCACAACAAAGAATAATATTCTGTACTTTGACGGATGCAGCACTGCAGCACTTGCAGAGGAATTCGGCACCCCCCTTTACCTTATGTCTGAAAATGCCATAATTAAGCGGTGCAGCGAACTTAAAGAAATGTTCCTCGATAAATACGAGGGAACCAGGGTTGCCTATGCTTCGAAAGCTTTTCTGACACTTGCAATGTGTAAGATCATCGAAAGAGAAGGATTTTCGCTGGATGTGGTTTCAGGCGGAGAACTTTACACAGCCATGCAGGCAGGATTCCCTGCAAGTAGAATAGAGCTCCATGGAAACAACAAGACTTATGAAGAACTTGACATGGCCTTAAAATATGGGATCAGACATATAATAGTAAACTATTCAGATGAGCTCGATCTTATCGAGCAGGTCTGTGCGGAAAACGACCGAAAAATAGAAGTACTTTTTCGTATAAGTCCGGAGGTGGACATCGACAGTCATAAGTTCATCTCGACAGGCAAGAGAAAATCCAAATTCGGATTCACTCTTGAAAAAGATATTATTTTCCCTGCCATAAAGAAGGTGAAGGCGTCACAATACATCAAGTTCATGGGTTTCCACTTTCACATAGGCTCCCAGCTTTTCGAAAGGGATTCTCATCTTAAAGCACTGGATGTTATCCTGGATCTTGCCAAGTCGGCGAAAGACGAGCTTGATATTGATACGGAAGAAATAAATATAGGCGGAGGCTTCGGAGTCAACTATACCGAGGATGACGACAGAAAATCATACAGTTTCTTCATAGACCCTGTGATGGAGAAAGTCGCTGAATTCGCCAAGATAAACAACGTGAAAAAGCCCGTACTGATAATAGAGCCGGGAAGAAGCATCGTAGCCGAAGCCGGCATGACTCTTTATACTGTAGGCAGCATCAAGGATGTTCCCGGTTTAAGAAAGTATGTCGCTGTCGACGGAGGCATGCCAGACAATATCAGACCGGCTCTTTACGATGCGAAGTATGAAGGAGTTATTGCAAACAAAGCTGATGAGCCTAAAGACGATCTCATTGCAGTGGCAGGTAAATGCTGCGAATCGGGAGACATTCTGATCAAGGACGGGCAATTCGCAAAAGCCGAAAGGGGCGATATCCTTGCTGTTTTCTCGACGGGAGCATACGGCTACTCTATGGCCAATAACTACAACAAGCTTCCTTTCCCCGCCGTCGTGCTGTTAAATGACGGCAAAGCGGAACTTATCGTAAGAAGACAGACAAATGAAGATCTCCTCAGAAATGATCTGGTTCCAAACAGGCTGAAATAGTGTATAATAATCATATGAATAATTATCTGATAGTAGTAGATATGCAGAACGACTTCATAGACGGATCCCTGGGCACTGAAGAGGCTCAGGCAATGGTTCCGGCTGTGATAAAGAAGATTAAAGATCATAAAGGTCCGGTAATCTTCACCTTCGACACTCACGAGGAATCATATCTGGAGTCGGCCGAAGGTAAAAAGCTGCCGGTGGAGCACTGCATAATGGGTACAGACGGCTGGGCTCTGAACAGCGAAATAGAAAATCTCAGGCTGTCTCTTGACACTCTTGCTTTTTCCAAGCCCACGTTCGGATCAAAGGATCTCGCCCAGCACCTCTATGAAGAGGACAGGCAGAATAAGATAGATTCTATAGAACTTGTAGGTCTTTGCACGGATATTTGCGTCATTTCCAATGCACTTATCATCAAAGCCTACCTGCCCGATACTAAAATTATGGTCGACGGTTCATGCTGCGCAGGGGTCACTCCCGAAAGCCACAACAATGCGCTGGAAGCCATGAAAATGTGCCAGATAGAAATAGTATAAATACCGGCCAATTCTCAGGCCGGATAATAACATAAATAATTGTATACAGCTCCGATTTAACTGCCAGGAAATGCTTGACGGCTTGATATTGTTGTGATATTATGTTAGACTGCCACGTAAAGTATTTCTTTTTCTATATAAGGAGTGATGTAAATGCCAGAGCCCGTCAAAATCGGTCGAAAAGAGCGTATGAGCTATTCAAAAATCAGAGAAGTAGCTGAAATGCCAAATCTTATCCAAATCCAAACAGATTCATACAATTGGTTCGTAAAAGAAGGTCTGAGAGAAGTCTTTTCAGACATATCCCCCATACAGGATTATGCTGGGAATTTAGTACTTGAGTTTTTAGACCATAAACTCAACACACCTGAGGACCCTCCTAAGTACGAACAGGAAGAATGTAAGGAAAGAGATGTCACCTATGCAGCTCCTCTTAAGGTCGTAGTCAGACTCATCAACAATGAGACCGGCGAGATCAAAGAGCAGGAAGTCTTCATGGGCGATTTTCCGCTAATGACGGACAAAGGTACATTTATATATAACGGTGCGGAGCGAGTTGTTGTTACGCAACTGGTGAGATCACCGGGACCATATTACGATTCAAGCATCGACAAGAATGCCAAGACATTATATTCGGCTCAGGTCATCCCCAACAGGGGAGCATGGCTCGAATATGAAACCGACTCAAACGAGATCGTAAACGTCAGAGTCGACAGAACCAGAAAACAACCTCTCACAATTTTACTTAGAGCTCTTGGTATGGGCAGCGATCATGAGATCCTGAATATTTTCGGAAATGATGACCGTCTGAACAAGACTCTGGACAAAGACCAGACGACAAATTATGAAGAGGGGATCAAGGAAATATACAAGAAGCTAAGACCTGGCGAACCTCCTACTCTTGAAAGTGCAGAGAACATGAGAAATTCACTGTTCTTCGATCCTAAGAGATATGACCTTGCCAAGGTAGGAAGATATAAATTCAACAAGAAGCTGGGCCTTTCTAACAGGCTTCCCGGAAGAGTAGCCGCAGAGGATGTGGTTGATCCGGCAACCGGTGAAATACTTGCAGAAGAAGGCACTTCCTTTGACAGAGACAACGCTCTTTTAGTGGAAAATGCCGGCGTAAAAACTGTCAAAATTTATGGCGACAGTGATTTTGCCGTATCTGCATATCTGATAGTTAACGGCAAAAAACGTACTATTAAATGGGTCGGCGACGGTAATACAATTCCGGAAGATATAATAAAGAAGATCGAGGCTGATACAGGAAAGAAAGAAGAAGATAAAGAAGTTGAGATAATTTACAGCAACAAAGTCCTTGATATAGAAGTTGCCCTCGATGCAGATATGAAGAAAAACTTCAAGATCGTTGAGGAAGGCGGCACAAACGTCATCGTTCCCAAAAAAGACATGAAGACTGTGTGCAAAGTGATAGGCAATAATTTTGTGGAAATAAAAAATTACCTCGATGTAGACATTCAGGAATTGAGGATCCCGGAAAAGGTCCACTACCCTACTCTGATGGAGATAATCAAATCGGCAGAAGACATCAAGAAAAAAGCAGAAAAAGACGAATATATAAATGAAACGATCATCCAGCGAAGAGATGAACTTTCGCCAAAGCATATAATAATTGACGATATCGTAGCTTCAGTGAGCTATATTCTGAACCTGCCTCACGGTATAGGAAATATGGATGATATAGATCATCTTGGAAACCGTAGAGTAAGAACAGTAGGAGAGCTTCTTCAGAATCAGTTCCGAATCGGTCTTGCAAGAATGGAGAGAGTGGTCAAAGAAAGAATGACCATTCAGGACATAGAAGTTACAACTCCCCAGGCGCTGATGAATATACGTCCTGTAACTGCAGCCATAAAGGAATTTTTCGGAAGTTCTCAGCTGTCCCAGTTCATGGATCAGAATAATCCGCTTGCGGAACTTACACATAAGAGAAGGCTTTCAGCCTTAGGGCCTGGCGGACTTTCAAGAGAAAGAGCCGGATTCGAAGTAAGAGACGTACATCATTCTCACTACGGAAGAATGTGTCCCATAGAAACTCCCGAAGGACCTAACATCGGTCTTATCGGTTCACTTACCACATACGGTAAGGTAAACGAATATGGATTCATCGAAACTCCGTACAGAAAAGTCAAAAAAGACAAAAACGGTAAAGGCACGGGCATCGTTACGGAACAGATAGACTATCTGACAGCTGATGATGAGGAAATGCTTATCATAGCTCAGGCCAACGAGCCTCTCGAAAGTGACGGAAGTTTTGCAAACAACAAAGTCGCAGCCAGAGGAGCCGGCGGTGACATCGATCTAGTGCCAAAGGAAGATGCCGACTACATGGACGTATCGCCAAAGCAGGTAGTATCCGTTGCAACTGCAATGATACCGTTCCTGGAAAACGATGACGCCAACAGAGCCCTCATGGGATCTAACATGCAGCGTCAGGCGGTGCCTCTAATGGTTACTGACTCACCGATGATC
The DNA here is from genome assembly GCA_031553035.1 of Anaerovoracaceae bacterium. Classification (GTDB taxonomy): domain Bacteria; phylum Bacillota; class Clostridia; order Peptostreptococcales; family Anaerovoracaceae; genus JAVBLY01. The sequence goes on from JAVBLY010000006.1 coordinate 171,342, forward strand.
GGTACCGGCATGGAGCATAAAGCAGCCAGAGATTCTGGAGTGGTAGTTCTTGCCAAAAATCCGGGCGTGGTTGAATATGTCGATGCAACAACAATAAGGATCAAAAGAGATGACGGTGAAGGGTTTGACGAATACAGCATGCTCAAATTCAAGCGCTCAAATCAGGGAACCTGCATCAACCAGAGACCTATTGTAAATAAAGATGAACACATTGAAAAAGAGGAAGTCATAGCAGACGGACCCTCCACAAAAGAAGGGGAAGTCGCTCTCGGAAAGAATCTTCTCGTCGGGTTCATGACTTGGGAAGGTTATAACTACGAGGATGCTATCATCTTAAATGAGAGACTCATAATGGAAGATACACTCACTTCACTTCATATAGAAGAATATGAGGCGGAGGCCAGAGATACTAAATTGGGACCTGAGGAAATAACCAGAGATATCCCCAATGTCGGTGAAGAAGCGAGAAAAGATCTTGACGAAGAAGGTGTGATCCGCATAGGTGCGGAAGTAACATCATATGACATACTTGTTGGAAAGGTAACTCCAAAAGGAGAGACTGAACTTACTGCAGAGGAAAGACTGCTCAGGGCTATATTCGGAGAAAAAGCCAGAGAAGTCAGAGATACTTCATTGAAAGTCCCTCACGGTGAAACAGGAATAGTTGTTGATATCAAGACATTCAGCAGAGATAACGGCGACGAACTTCCGCCGGGTGTTAATAAGCTGGTCAGAGTATATGTTGCCACCAAGAGAAAAATAAGCGTAGGCGACAAGATGGCCGGAAGACACGGTAACAAAGGTGTTATTTCAAGAATACTTCCCGAAGAAGACATGCCGTTCCTGGAAAGCGGAGAACCGCTGCAGGTAATGCTGAACCCGCTTGGTGTACCTTCACGAATGAATGTTGGACAGGTACTCGAAGTGCATCTCGGTCTTGCCGCCAAACATAACGACTGGTATATCTCAACACCGGTATTTGACGGTGCAAGCGAAATAGACATAATCGACCTTCTCAAGGAAAGCGGATATCCCGAAAGCGGAAAGCTTCCCTTAAGAGACGGAAGAACCGGCGAACTTTTCGATAATCACGTAACCGTTGGCTACATGTATATGCTCAAGCTTCATCATCTTGTCGATGACAAGATCCATGCGAGAAGTACTGGTCCGTACTCACTGGTTACTCAGCAGCCTCTGGGCGGTAAAGCACAATTCGGCGGACAACGTTTCGGAGAAATGGAAGTATGGGCACTTGAAGCATACGGTGCGGCATATACACTTCAGGAGATATTGACGGTAAAATCCGATGACATAATCGGAAGAGTCAAGACATACGAAGCCATAGTCAAGGGAGACAATATCCCTGAACCGGGTATACCCGAGTCATTCAAGGTACTGATCAAAGAAATGCAGAGCCTGGGCCTGGATGTAAAAGTCCTAAGTGAAGAGAACGAGGAGATCGAACTTAAGGAATATGTCGACCTCGGCTCATCATCCGGGATCGAAAGGATCATTTCTTCCGATTCATTTACTGAAGACGATGAAGGGTATGAAGTCCTCAGCTCCGAAGATCTTGCAAAAGCTGACCTGAACCTTACATCATCCCTGATCGTAGGAGGAGATGATAACGAACCAGAGCAGGATAAGGAATCGGAAGACGATCTCGATACGGAAAATGATGATTCAAATATTACCGATAACATCGAAGATATAGCTGAAGCCGAAACTGAGAAAGAATAACGAAGGGAGTACACTTTGAACGAATTAAATAATTTTGAAGCCCTGCGCATAAGTTTGGCATCAACAGAAAAAATAAAAAGCTGGTCAAGAGGTGTTGTCAAGAAGCCCGAAACCATAAACTACAGAACACTGAAACCGGAAAAAGACGGGCTTTTCTGCGAAAAAATATTCGGACCAACAAAGGACTGGGAATGTCACTGCGGCAAATACAAGAGAATAAGATATAAAGGGATAATCTGTGATCGCTGCGGAGTAGAAGTCACAAAAGCTAAAGTCAGAAGAGAAAGAATGGGGCACATAGAACTTGCCGCTCCCGTTTCCCATATCTGGTATTTCAAGGGAATTCCCAGCAGAATAGGTCTTGTACTGGATCTGTCACCGAAGAACCTTGAGAAGATCTTGTATTTTGCGGCATACATCGTAACAGAACCCGGAGAAACAGACCTTAATGAGAAAGATATTCTCTCTGAAGATCAATACAGAGAATACAAAGATAATTTCAGAGATAGCTTCAAAGCCGGAATGGGCGCAGAAGCGATCAGAGAACTTCTTGCAAAAATCGATTTGGATGAACTTTCAGTTGAGCTGCGAGAAAAACTTAAGACAGCTACTGGCCAGAAAAAGATCAAAATAGTAAGAAGACTTGAAGCCATAGAAGCTTTAAGAGCATCTGGAAACAAGCCGGAATGGATGATCCTGGAAGTAATTCCCGTAATCCCTCCCGACATCAGACCGATGGTACAGCTGGACGGCGGCAGATTTGCCACATCCGACTTAAATGATCTTTACAGAAGAGTTATAAACAGAAACAACAGACTTTTGAGACTGCTGAATCTGAATGCTCCTGACATAATCGTAAGAAACGAGAAGAGGATGCTCCAGGAAGCTGTGGATGCTCTTATCGATAACGGCAGAAGAGGCAGACCTGTAACAGGTCCCGGATCTAGACCCCTCAAATCCCTTTCCGATATGCTCAAGGGCAAACAGGGTAGATTCAGACAGAACCTTCTGGGTAAACGTGTCGACTATTCGGGACGTTCTGTAATCGTTGTCGGACCTGAACTGAAGTTTTATCAGTGCGGACTTCCAAAGAGAATGGCACTGGAACTTTTCAAACCTTTCATTATGAAGGAACTTGTTGAAAACGAATACGCTCATAATATAAAAAGTGCAAAGAGAATGGTGGATAAGATAAGACCGGAAGTATGGGACGTACTTGATGAAGTAATCAAGGAACATCCTGTACTTTTAAACCGTGCTCCCACCCTTCATCGTCTAGGTATACAGGCATTCGAACCGGTACTTGTAGAAGGTAAAGCTATCCAGCTCCATCCTCTGGTTTGTACCGCATACAATGCTGACTTCGACGGAGACCAGATGGCTGTCCACGTGCCGCTTACCGTAGAAGCTCAGGCAGAGGCAAGATTCCTCATGCTTTCTGTCAACAATATTCTTGCTCCGAAAGACGGATCTCCAATAACTACTCCTACACAGGATATGATTTTGGGAAGTTACTATCTTACTCATCCCGGTGTCGACGAAAGAAACACCGATGCAGAAAAAGGTGACGGTAAGATATTTACAGATTATGAAGAGATGCTCATGGCATACAGAACCGATGCAGTCGGCCTTCACGCCAAGGTCAAAGTGCGAAGATTTTCCGGTGAAAATGACAAACGGGGCCAGCTCATCGAATCTACTGTGGGGAGATTCATATTTAATGAACACATACCGCAGGACCTTGGATTCGTAAACAGGATCGAGGACAAACATTCGCTTGAGATCGACTTTCTGTGTGACAAGAAAAAGCTGGGAAGCATCATTGATAAATGCTACCGCAGACACGGCAATACAAAGACAGCCCTAATGCTGGATAGAATAAAGGAAATGGGATTCCATTATTCAACTAAGGCAGCAGTTACCATCAGCGTTCAGGACATGGAAATCCCTGATGCTAAGTTTACAATCATTGGTGCTGCCGACAAAAAGGTTGCTCAGTATGATGATGCGTATAACAAGGGCCTCATGTCTGAAGAAGAAAGATACAACGGTGTTGTTAAAACATGGACCCAGACGACTGACGAAGTAACAGATGCTCTCATGGAAAGTCTGGACAGCCTGAACAACCTTTACATAATGTCCCACTCCGGCGCCAGAGGTTCCAAGAACCAAATCAGACAGATAGGCGGGATGAGAGGACTTATGGCCAACGCTGTGGGTAAGACCATAGAAATACCAATCAAAGCGAACTTCAGAGAAGGTCTTTCAGTCCTGGAATATTTTATCTCAACAAACGGTGCCAGAAAAGGACTTGCGGATACAGCCCTAAGAACCGCGGAGTCAGGATATCTCACAAGAAGACTTGTTGACGTCAGTCACAATGTAATTGTAAGGGAAGAAGACTGTGGGACCGATGAAGGTATCGAAGTAAAGGCATTCACTCAAGGTAAGGAAATAATAGAAAAGCTGGAACAGCGTATAATTGGCAGAACTTCCATCAATGATATCGTTCACCCGGAAACAGGCGAAGTGATCGTCGAGCAGAACGCTGAGATAACCGAAGAAGATGCTGACAGCATCGCTGCTGCAGGTATAGAATCGGTAGGGATCAGGTCTGTAATGACATGTCACAGTGATACAGGTATCTGTGCAAAATGTTACGGAAGAAATCTTGCAACAGGTGAACCAGTCAATATAGGTGAAGCCGTAGGCATCCAGGCCGCACAGTCGATCGGCGAACCCGGAACACAGCTTACAATGAGAACATTCCATACCGGTGGTGTAGCCGGAGGAGACATCACTCAGGGTCTTCCAAGGGTTGAGGAACTGTTTGAAGCCAGAAAGCCAAAAGTCCTGGCTGAAATATGTGAAGAGGATGGAACCGTATCCAGCGTCAAAGCCGGCAAAGACAACAAGATCATAATCTCAGTAAAAAATGCCGATGGCGAAGAAAAGGAATACAGCGTACCATACGGTTTCAGGATCATAGTTGGCAAAGGCGATACGGTTGAAGCCGGAGAAGCAATGACATCCGGACCTCTTAATCCTAAAGATATTCTGAGACTCAGAGGTGAAGAAGGTGTTTACCAGTATCTTCTCAAAGAAGTCCAGAGAGTATATAAACTGCAGGGTGTTGATATCAATGATAAGCACGTTGAAATAATTGTCAGCCAGATGCTGTCCAAATTCAAGATCGACGAAGCGGGAGACACAGCACTTCTGCCGGGTGGACTTTATAGCAAATCCGAACTGGATGGTGCCAATGGCAAACTTGAAGAGGGACAGATTCCTGCAAGCGGTAAAAGAGAACTACTTGGTATCACAAAGGCATCTCTTGCTACAAACTCATTCCTGTCAGCAGCATCTTTCCAGGAAACCACAAGAGTTCTGACTGATGCAGCTATCAAAGGAAAGACAGATTACCTTCTGGGACTCAAGGAGAATGTTATCATCGGTAAACTGATACCTGCGGGAACAGGCATGAAGAGATACAAGAATGTTGATGTGGATTATGGAATAAACGAGCAGTATATGATCGAGCCCCAGTTGGATGACGAAGATGAAGACATGGATAGCGAAGAAGTAGCGGAGCTTCTGTCCAAGACAGAGATCCCCGACGAAATGCCACCGGGATTCGGTGAAGTAAATCTGAATCAGCCCGAAAGTGACAATTAAGATTTGCTGGAAGTTTATTCTTGATGAATCACTGACAATATGATACACTAATCGTTGGCTTTGTTGCTAATGCAAAGCCATTTGAAATAAATTCACGTAGTATTTTTTGTTTAATGCAAGGCGCGTCGAACGATTACGAAATGAACGTAGTGAACTACGTAATCGAGTAAGAGTGAGACAGCAACACAGCAGTAAGCGAAAAAGACAAGTGAGAAAGGAAAGGAGGAAATGAATGCCGACAATAAATCAACTCGTAAGAGAAGGCCGAAAGAGTTCTGTAAAAAAATATACAGCACCGGCGTTGCTCAGAGGTTTTAATACCATTAAGAGAGTCCCGACAGACAGCAGGTCTCCCCAGAAACGCGGAGTTTGCACATCTGTTAAGACAGTAACGCCTAAGAAACCGAATTCAGCTCTTAGAAAAGTAGCCAGAGTTCGTCTCTCAAACGGAATTGAAGTAATCGCATACATCCCGGGAATCGGTCATAACCTGCAGGAACATAGTGTAGTTATGATACGTGGCGGAAGAGTCAAAGATCTCCCCGGTGTGAGATATCACATCATCAGAGGAATTCTGGACACTGCCGGAGTAGGCGAAAGAATGCAGGCCCGTTCGAAATATGGTACAAAGAGGCCAAAAAAGAAATAAGTAAATAATCGGATACTAAAAACTAAATATGAAGTGCCCGTGATAATATATATCATTGGCACCACGGAGGGTGAAAGACCCCTACGAGTACCGATAAACAGTATTGTTTATGATATTATGAAGTATAAAGCTTTGTAAGAAGGAGGGAAGAGACGTGCCAAGAAAAGGAAACGTTCCAAAAAGAGAAGTACTTCCTGATCCGGTTTATGGCAGTGTTGTTGTGACAAAGCTCATCAACAGCATCATGCTCGACGGAAAAAAGGGAGTAGCACAGTCTATCGTCTATGACGCCTTTGATCAGATCAAATCTGAAACAAGTGAAGAAGCCCTCGAAGTATTTGAAAAAGCTATGAATAACATCATGCCTGTTCTGGAAGTTAAAGCCAGAAGAGTCGGTGGTGCGAATTATCAGGTCCCAATGGAAGTAAGGCCCGAAAGAAGGCAGACTCTGGGACTCAGATGGCTCACAAAATACACTCGAGACAGAGGCGAGAAAAAAATGTCGGAAAGACTGGCAAAAGAATTGATGGATGCTGCAAACAGCACCGGTTCATCAGTGAAGAAAAAAGAAGATACACACAAAATGGCCGAGGCCAACAGAGCCTTTGCACATTACAGATGGTAAGGTAAAAGATGGCAAGAGAATTTGAATTAGAAAAAACAAGAAACATAGGAATAATGGCTCATATCGATGCCGGTAAGACCACTACGACTGAAAGAATCCTCTTTTATACGGGAAGGACCCACAAAATGGGTGAAACTCATGAAGGCGGAGCAGTCATGGACTGGATGGAGCAGGAACAGGAGAGAGGTATTACCATAACTTCCGCTGCGACCACAGCCCAGTGGAACAACCACCGCATCAATATAATCGACACCCCGGGGCATGTGGATTTTACCGTTGAAGTCGAAAGATCCCTAAGGGTCCTTGACGGAGCGGTAACTGTATTATGCGCAAAAGGCGGTGTTGAGCCCCAGTCTGAAACTGTTTGGAGACAAGCTGAAAAATATGGAGTTCCGAGAATTATATTTGTCAATAAGATGGATATAACCGGTGCTGATTTTATCAGAGTTGTTGAAATGGTCAAGGACAGACTCAAAGCAAATGCAGTTCCTATTCAGCTGCCTATAGGTGCCGAAGAAAAATTCGTCGGTGTTATAGACCTTGTAGAAATGAACGCCAAAGTATACAAGGACGACATGGGTCTTGATTTCGAAGTGGAAGAAATTCCCGAAGAGATGAAAGCCGCAGCTGAAGAATGGAGACATACAATGATTGAAGCGGTGGCAGAATCCGATGAGGATCTTCTTATGAAGTACCTCGAAGGAGAAGATCTGACCATAGACGAAATCAAAACTACGATCAGAAAGATGACTATTGAAAATAGCATGGTTCCTGTTCTTTGCGGTTCCGCATACAAGAACAAGGGTGTACAGCAGACACTTGATGCTGTGGTAGATTATCTGCCATCACCATTGGATATTCCTGCCATTACTGGAGAGAATCCCAAAAACGGTGAAGAAGTCGAAAGACATGCTGACGACAAAGGACCATTTTCTGCATTGGCTTTCAAGATCATGGCCGATCCATTCGTAGGGAAGCTTGCATTTTTCAGGGTATATTCCGGGAGCCTCAAATCCGGTTCCTATGTATATAATCCTATTAAGGACAAGAAGGAAAGAGTCGGAAGAATACTGCAGATGCATGCAAACAAGCGGGAAGAAATCGAAGAAGTCTATTCCGGGGACATTGCAGCGGCAGTAGGACTCAAGCTTACCACAACAGGCGATACTCTCTGCGATGACAAACATCAAGTAGTTCTGGAATCAATGGATTTCCCGGATCCCGTTATTGAAATCGCAATCGAACCAAAGACAAAAGCCGGTCAGGAAAAAATGGGACAGGCACTTGCCAAGCTTGCAGAAGAGGATCCCACATTCAAAACATATACCAACGAGGATACCGGCCAGACAATAATCGCGGGAATGGGAGAACTGCATCTTGAAATAATAGTCGACAGGCTCCTACGTGAATTCAAAGTCGAGGCCAATGTTGGTAAGCCGCAGGTTTCATACAAAGAAACTATTACAAAGAATGCTGATATTGACTACAAGTACGCTAAGCAGTCCGGCGGACGCGGTCAGTACGGACATGTCAAGATCAGAGTTTATCCGAGAGAACCTGGCGAAGGTTTTGAATTTAAGAATTCCATCGTCGGAGGGGCGATTCCCAAGGAATATATCCCCAAGGTCGAAGATGGTATAAGAGAAGCTATGCAGAACGGTCCTCTAGCCGGATATCAGGTAGTTGATATGGGCGTTGAATTATATGACGGTTCATACCACGAAGTCGACTCATCTGAAATGGCATTTAAAATTGCCGGTTCGATGGCGTTAAGAGATGCAATCAGACAGGCAGCCGCAGTACTCCTGGAGCCTATCTTCAAAATAGAAGTTACAGTTCCCGAGGAATACATGGGTGATGTCATTGGCGACATCAACTCCAGAAGAGGCAGAATCGAAGGCTCTGACATGAATGCCGGTGCAGTTGCAATAAGAGGATATGTTCCTTTATCTGAAATGTTCGGATATGCAACGGACTTGAGATCAAAGACCCAGGGCAGAGGCGTATATGTAATGCAATTTGACCACTTTGAAAAGTTACCTGACAATCTATTAGAAAAAATTAATAAGTAAAATAAACAGAAAGGAAGTATAGAACAATGGCAAAAGGAAAATTTGAAAGAACGAAGCCGCACGTAAACATCGGAACGATCGGTCATATAGACCATGGAAAGACAACTCTGACAGCAGCGATAACAAAGACCTTACATCATAAATATGGATTCGGTGAAGACGTAGCATTTGACGAGATCGATAAAGCACCGGAAGAAAAAGAAAGAGGAATCACAATAGCGACTTCTCACGTAGAGTATGAAACCCCAAACAGACATTACGCTCACGTAGACTGTCCGGGTCATGCCGACTATGTAAAGAACATGATAACAGGAGCAGCTCAGATGGACGGAGCGATCCTTGTAGTAGCTGCAACAGACGGACCGATGCCCCAGACAAGAGAGCACATCGTACTTTCCCGTCAGGTAGGAGTAACGTACATAGTAGTATTCATGAACAAATTCGACATGGTAGATGACGAAGAACTTCTTGATCTAGTCGAAATGGAAGTAAGAGAACTTCTGGATGCATATGATTTCCCTGGAGACGATACACCGATCTTCAGAGGATCAGCTCTTGAAGCCCTAAACAATCCGGACAGCGAATGGGGAGAAAAGATAGTAGAGATGTTCGAAACAGTAGATACATACATCCCCGAACCGGAAAGAGACATCGACAAGCCATTCCTGATGCCTGTAGAGGACGTATTCTCAATCACAGGCAGAGGAACAGTAGCAACCGGAAGGATCGAAAGAGGACAGCTTCACACAAGTGATGAAGTAGAAATCGTAGGACTTTCCGACGAAGCCAGAAAAGTAGTAGTAACCGGCGTTGAAATGTTCAGAAAGATCCTTGATGATGCCCAGGCAGGAGACAACATAGGAGCTTTACTAAGAGGAATCCAGAGAACAGAGATCGAAAGAGGTCAGGTACTGGCAGCTCCCGGATCCATCAATCCCCATACAAAGTTTGAATCAGAAGTATACGTACTTAAGAAGGAAGAAGGCGGAAGACATACTCCGTTCTTTAACGGATACAGACCCCAGTTCTATTTCAGGACTACTGATGTAACCGGCGACCTTCAGCTTCCTGAAGGAACAGAAATGGTAATGCCCGGAGACAACATCCAGATGACGATCAACCTGATCACACCTATCGCAATCGAAGAAGGACTTAGGTTCGCTATAAGAGAAGGCGGAAGGACTGTAGGTTCAGGAGTTGTTACAAAGGTCATAGAATAGTCAAAATCGAACAATCGAAAGATGTGGAATAACCTGGCGGTTATTCAGATCGATACTAAGAGCAACATGATTAGAATCACAAACCCGTCGGAGCTGAGCTCCGCCGGGTTTTCATCTATGCGGTGAGAGGGTCATCGCTGGGTATGAAATCCAGCTACATCTATGGAATTACTCCAATTTTCTGCCAAAAAAACACCAATAAAGTTGCACTGATACATAGTCGGCATGAAAATAGGTTATCAACCGGCGAATAGTAAAAATCGATTGGCTATGGTTCCGTCATAAATACGTCGGTTGTGGGAGAATGCATTAATATATGGTAGGCGCAGATTTTTATCCAAAGTGTTGCAAATGCAACATATATTATTATGAATGTAAGATAATATACTAATTGCCTAGAAACTATATATTAATCGTTCTTTAGTAATGTTAAAAAAATAACACGCACTGTATTTGCATACTGCAGCCGAATTGTTAGAAAGATAACAAATTTACTCCAAAGCATTGACCGGGCACCAAGAATGTATTAGTATATACGTGTGATGTTTTGTTAAGAAAATGTCACACTGTTTAGGAAACTTGTTATAGTTAAATGTAATGTTCCAAAAGGAGGAAAAAATGGCTAAAATGAAAGGTTTAGCGATGCTAGGCATCAATAAGATCGGATGGATCGAGAAAGACGTACCCGCTTGCGGACCTATGGATGCTATATGTCAACCATTAGCATTATCACCATGTACATCTGACATTCATACAGTATGGGCCGGTGCACTAGGTGACAGACATGACATGATATTAGGTCATGAGGCTGTTGGTGAAGTAGTTGAAGTTGGATCACTCGTAAAAGACTTCAAGCCTGGCGACAAAGTAATAGTACCTGCAATAACACCTGACTGGGATGCAGTTGCATCACAGAGAGGTTTTGCTATGCACGACCATGCTGCACTTGCTGGATGGAAATTCTCAAACTTTAAAGATGGTGTATTCGGAGAAAGATTCCATGTAAATCAGGCAGACGGAAACCTTGCGCATCTTCCAAAGAATGCTGACCTCGAAGCATCAGTAATGCTTGCTGACATGGTAGCAACAGGATTCCACGGCGCGGCTAATGCAGAGATCCAGTATGGCGACACCGTTGCTGTAATAGGAATCGGTCCTGTAGGACTGATGGGCGTTAGAGGAGCTGATCTCAGAGGCGCAAGCAGAATCATCGCAGTAGGTTCACGTCCCAACTGTATTGAAATAGCAAAAGAATATGGCGCAACAGACATCGTAAACTACAAAGACGGCGACATCGTTGAGCAGATCAATGAGCTGACAAAGGCTAACGGCGAAGGTGTTGACAAAGTTATCATCGCCGGCGGCGACAATGATACATTCGAACAGGCTGTTAACATAGTAAGACCAGCCGGAATAATATCAAACGTAAACTATCTCGGCGAGGGTGACTACATCAAGATCCCAAGAGCAGGATGGCAGCTGGGTATGGGTCACATCAGGATCACCGGCGGACTCACACCGGGCGGAAGATATTACATGACATATCTGTCAAGACTTATGGAATGCGGAAAGCTTGATCCGGGTCTTCTTCTGACACACAGGTTCAACGGCTTTGATAAAGTTGAAGATGCACTTCTTCTCATGAAAGACAAACCAAAAGATCTCATCAAGCCAGTTGTTACTCTCTAATAACAAAATAAACAAATCTACAGGGTTGTCTGAAAAGACAGCCCTGTATTAAATTAATGCCATATCAGGTATTAGAAATGGAGTGAACGAAAATGATAAAAGTAGTTGCAAAATTTGTCTTAAAAGACGGTACAAAAGATGAGGTCCTCGGGATTCTGGAAGAAATGATAGAAAAGACCCGCAAGGAAGACGGCTGCATCAAATATGAATTATTCGAAAATCTCAATGACCCCAATACCATTTCCTTCATAGAAGAATGGGAAAACATGGACAAGCTCAACGCACATATAGATTCAGAACATTTCCGGAGGATAATACCTTCTCTGGATGGATATAAGGCTGAGGATAATCCGGTGGATGTTTATAGGCAGATCAAATAAAACTTCTTGGGATATTGAATCAGAGATTTGAAATATAAAAAGATGGCGCCACCTCATCACATGGCAGCCATCTTTTGTTCGTTTAAATTGACTTGTCCATATTAAGATGATAGACTCTTTATCATGAGGTATAACAAACCCGATGATAAGCACTGCCGATTCTTGCTGAATCAGAGATTTAGAGAACCTCAGTATTGAACCGACAAGCGGTTTCTTTCAGAAATCGGGTCAGGTGTCAGCACGAAAATCAGGAGGAAAATAATGCGAGATATCAGGGCAAACATATACGGCGATTCGGTCATGAAGGGAACTGTGCTCAGTGATGAGCTGACGGCGCATACTGTAATGGAAGAGACCCTGAATAAGATTCACACTAATCATAACATTACCGTTGCGAATAAGTCCAGATTCGGCATAACCATATCCATGGGCAGAAAGCTTTTGGAGAGAGACATAAAAAAAGGCATGGAATGCGAGTATGCGCTGGTCGAATTTGGAGGCAACGACTGCAACTACAGATGGGAAGATATTTCAAAAGACCCGGATGGCTTTCACGAGCATCTTACACCTTTTTCGGAGTTCAAAGAAAACTACTCAGCCATGATAAGCATGATACAGAAAAGGGGAATAAAGCCTATAGGTATGAGCCTGCCTCCTCTGGATGCGGAAAAGTACTTCAAATTTCTTGTCAGCAGAGGAAATGATATGAAGAATCTCATGAAGTGGCTCGGAGATGTGAGCACTCTTTACCGATGTCATGAGAGGTATTCAAATGCTGTCACCAAGATAGCCAAGGCGGCGGGCATACTCTTTGTTGATGTGAGAGAATATTTTCTGGACAGCCATAACTTCAAAAAACTCATGTGCATAGACGGTATACATCCCAATGAAGAAGGTCATAAACTGATCCACAGAGCATTTGACGAATATCTTACATTGAATTTAGCTGAATAAAGTGATATAATCCCATAAGAAATAAACCACGAAGGTTTACCATTGCCCATAGAAGAGGGGTTCAGCTTCGTGGTTTTTTTGTGCGATAATTTATGTGACAGAAGGTATGAGATTGACTGGCAAGGAATTCGAAATCAATTTAATAAAAAAGATCATGCTCCTTGTGCTATTTTTGTTTATGCTTTCAGTAGTGGTTTTTTTGCTGGCCAGGCTGTCGCCGGGCGATCCTCTGAAGGCATATTTCGGAGATGCACTTGAAAGGATGAACGAGGCCCAGAGGATGGCGGCAACACAGAAGCTGGGACTGGACAGATCTATGCTCAGTCAGTATATTGTGTGGCTGGGGGATTTCCTCAGCGGGGACTGGGGCATTTCCTACAAATACAAAATGCCTGTGATCCGGGTCATAGACAAATTCTGGCTCAACACTGTACTGCTTGGCGGCATATCCTATGTACTGACATTTATCTTTGCCATTATCCTGGGGATATGGTGTGCCGTCAGACAAGGCACGATAGCCGACCTCATAATAAGAAAAATCGGGACGGTAACAAGCGTAGTTCCCGAATTTTTTGTATCGCTCTTATTCATTCTCATCTTTGCAGTTAACCTTAGCTGGCTTCCCATCGGCGGGGCATATTCCATCGGGGAAGGCGGAATGGGAGACAGGATAGTCCATCTAATTCTGCCGGTAACTGTGATGGTGCTCTGCCATCTTTGGTATTACGCATATATGATCAGAAATAAGATGATAGAGGAGCTGGCTTCCGACTACGTTGCTTTGCTTAAGGTAAAGGGAGTCAAAATGTCAGTTATGATCCGGAAACACTGCCTCAGGAATATTTTGCCTTCGGTGATTTCCCTAATGGTCATAGTTCTTCCTCATTTTATAGGCGGAACATATATAGTGGAAATGGTATTTGCTTATCCCGGTCTTGGGACTTTGGGATTTGAAAGCGCCATATATCACGATTACAATATGCTCATGGCTATTTGCCTTTTGACCGGATTCGTTATTATAGTATTCAATTTGATTGGTGAAGAGGTCGGACGGATGGCTGACCCCAGGATAAGAAGTCTATCCTCGCTCAGCATCATAGATCGAAGAGAGGGTGGATACTATGCCTGACAGATATAGAAAACCTGTAATATCCATGATAATACTGACCATAATATTGATTCTTTGCTATACTTCCCCAATATGGCTGAAGGGTGATCCCACATATATGTATCTGGACCAGGTCAGGCAAAGTCCGGATGCATCTCATCTTTTCGGTACGGATTATATGGGCCGTGATATATTTAAAATGATATGGTCAGGCGGCATGGTGTCCATAACCATAGGGATCTTGTCAACTATCATTTCTTCTGTCATAGCAATTTTCTACGGCACTCTGAGTGGTATCGGCGGCAGGTGTGTTGATAGCATAATGATGCGGGGGACCGAGATCATGCTCAGCATACCGTCCATCCTTCTGGTGATTTTTATTCAGGCCATGCTGGGAAAAGCGGGTATAATGTCGCTTTCCATTGTCATTGGGTTCACTTCCTGGATGGGTATCTCAAAGATCGTAAGGAGTGAAGTACATCAGATAAAGAACAGCGATTATATACTTTCAACAAAGCTGATGGGTGGGGCCCTTCCATATATCATCAAAAAGCATATGATACCAAATTTTATGCCCGCCATTTTTTTCATGGTAGTAAGCAATATTGCCACGGCTATGGCAACAGAAGCGACACTCAGTTTTCTGGGGCTGGGGCTGCCTGTGGATACCGCATCCTGGGGAAGCATGATGGCCCTTTCGGAAAAGGCACTTTTGACGAACAGCTGGTGGATTATAATCATTCCCGGTCTGTTTCTTATTACGACCATAATGTGCATCACGAATATTGGAGAGTACATACGCAGTAGGAACAGTCTGCAGTACAGTTTGTAATTAACAACTAACAGGGCAGTGGTCTTACCAACAACTCATTACATTCGCGGGGTAAGACACAGAAAGGAAATTGTAATGGCACGGAAAAAAATATTGATTTGGACTCTTATTGTATCATTGATCTTGATGAGTGGCTTATTGACAGCCTGTTCAGGTGCTGATGACAGCAGCAACAGCAATACTCTTATATACGGAAGCAGCGACTACACCGGAATAAATCCGGCTTTGTATGAACACGGCGAAATCAATTCCCTGCTGTTTGCAGGACTCACAGCTCATGACGAGGATGACAAAGTGGTGCCGGGGCTGGCTGAAAGCTGGGATTGGAATGATGACAGCAAGACATATACTTTCAAAATGAGGGAAGGTTTGACTTTTCATGATGGAGAGCCTCTGACCGCATCGGATGTGAAATTCACTCTGGATGTGATCCGTGATGAAAAAAATGCATCGGAAATAATCTCAAATTATGAGGACATCACAAATATCGATATAGTCGATGACCGCACAATAAGTATCACATTAAAAGCAAACAATGCGGCTTTTCCCGATTATATGACCATCGGTATTCTGCCTGAGCATTCATTCAAAAACACGGAAATCGCAGAGGATGATTTCAACACTGCGCCAATTGGAGCCGGCCCGTATAAGCTCACGAGCTGGGATATGGGGCAGAGTATAACCATGGAAAGATTCGATGATTACTATCAGGGCAGTCCGAAGATCCAAAAGATCATATTCAAGATAGTTGATGATTATGATACCAGAGCCTTGCAGCTCAAGTCAGGTGATCTGGATTTTGCTCAGATCACGCCAAAGACCCTAAGTGAATTTGAAGGAAATAGTGATTTCACAACCTACCTGATGGATACAGCAGACTACAGAGCACTTATGTACAATTTCAATAATGCATTCTGGAAAGAAAATCCGGAACTGCCGATTGCTTTAAGTTATGCAGTGGACAGGGAGGCAATAGTAAAAAGTGTTCTCATAGGCCACGGACAGGTTGCATATTCCCCGCTGCAGAAAGGTGAATATAAAAACCCGGATATAGAAAAGTATGATTATGATCCGGCTAAAGCCAAAGCACTCATCGAAGCTGCAGGCTGGAAGCAGGGTGACAGCGGCTTTTACGAAAAGAACGGCCGGGAGCTGGCATTTGTCATAAACAACGGACAGGGGGATCAGGTAAGGATCGATATGTCCAATATCATTGCCCAGAATTTCCGTGACATAGGTGTAAATGCAACTGTTGAAGTACAGGCCGAAGTTGACTGGGAAAATCAGGACACATATCTTATCGGATGGGGAAGCCCCTTCGATCCCGACGATCATACATACAAAGTATTCGGGACGGATCAGGCGGCAAACTACGGCAGTTATTCAAACGGCAAAGTGGATGAATCATTAAAGCAGGGAAGACACCATGAGAAATATGAAGAGAGGCTCCCGTATTATAAAGATTTCCAGAAGGAACTGGCTGACGATCCGGCATACACATTCATTGCCTACATCGATGCCATCTACGCAGGAAACAGCAACCTAACAGGCATCACAAAAGATACTGTTTTGGGACACCACGGCGTAGGGATCTTCTGGAATGTACATGAATGGGAATTTGAAGAATAAGATGAAAACTGTTATCGATGTCTGTAATTTAAAAATAGGATACCGAACGGGTAACGGAATTAACCACGTCATCGAAGGGATGTCTTTTTCGCTGAAAGAAAATGAGATCCTGGCTCTGGTAGGCGGTTCAGGCTGCGGCAAGACAACCTTGTGCAAAGCCTTTGCCGGGATACTGGGTGATGAGGCGGCAATCAGCGGCACTGTCAGCCATGAAGCAGATGGAAATATTGCAATGGTCTTCCAGGATCCTTATCTTTCACTTGATCCTACACAGGCAATAGGCAAACAAATAGAGGAAACTGTTCTGATCCACATCGGTAAACACCTGACGGGCGGAAAAGACAAAAAAGAATTTGCCAGAAGAAAGAGCCTTGAACTTCTGGATCTTGTCGGAATAGAAGATCCGGAGAAGAGGTATGATCAGATACCAATGTATTTTTCCGGCGGCATGAGGCAGCGCGTGGCGATCGCCATTGCGCTCGCTATGGAACCCGATGTGATAATAGGCGATGAGCTGACTTCTTCCTTAGATGAAGAGAACCAAGAACAGATGATAAATCTGCTAAACGATTTAAGAGACAGACTGGACACGGCGGTGATCATAGCTACTCATGATCTGGGATTAGTCGAGGATCACTGTGACAGAGTCATAATAATAAAAGACGGCACCGTCACAGAAGAAGGGCCGGCAAACAGAGTTTTCGCGAAGCCGCAAAGTGATTATACAAAAGATCTGCTAAAATATGCCGGTTACAGAAAGGGAACCGAGCACACCCACGGTGATCTGCATTTTCATGAGGGGGAGCCCCACAGCCATGAGCATAAAGATGGCCACAAGCACGATGATATCGATCCGTCTATAAGCCGGGATCCCAGCCTGGGTCATACTCCACACTTGATTGAGATCTCAAATCTTTCCAAGTCATATAAACCTGAAAGACAAGAGAAGATAGAAGTATTACATGATTTGAGTTTCAACATACATAAAGGGGAGATGTTGGGGCTTTCAGGCAAATCAGGTGCGGGAAAGACTACGCTGGCCAAATGTCTTGTGGGACTTGAGAGCCCTGACAGCGGGGAAATAAAATATTCATACGAGCTGAAAAGAAAAAACAGCATACAGATGATATTCCAGGATTCCAAATCTGCTCTCGACCCCCGAATGAGTGTGAAAGAAACATTGGCGGAAGCTGTTAAATTAAACGGACAGAACAGGGATCAAAGCATTTCAGAACTGCTCGCTATGTTTGAACTGGAAAAAAATCTGCTGACCAAGCGCCCCTACGAAATTTCCGGAGGTCAGCGTCAGCGGGTGGCAATTGCCAGGGCAGTAGCCATGGATCCTGCTTTTCTCATTGCGGACGAGCCCATTTCATCTTTGGATATGGTTGTTCAGGCACAGATGATACATCTTCTCAGGAGGATCCGAGAAGAAAAAGACTTGACAGTTCTTATGATCTCCCATGATATTCCCATGCTCATGCATGTCTGCGACAGAATCATCTCTTTGTGATATAAATTTTATATTTATTCAAAATTTTATTAATGAATTCTCAATCGTATCATTTATCAACAATGACATTTTCTTGTTGTAGATCGCCCGTTCCTTTATCTTATGCATTTTAAAATGGCTTAATTTTACAATAGTTAAGGGTTGCTTAACTATTGGTTAGAAAAACGTAGCTTTACTTTACCATCTGTACATATTAGATTCATGTTAGGCGCCGTTAATGTAAACACGTGGTATTGGTTATAAGAGATTTATTTATTGGTTTAGTAAAGAGTAAGGAGGGAAAAAATTATGTCAGTTAACACAGAAGCTTTAGATAATAAAGAACAGTTGAATAATAACAAACCGATTGTAAAGTTTATTTGGATATTTATCCCATTTGGTTTGTCGTTTTTTATGTCAGTACTTTTAAGGACGATCAATAGTGTTTTATCTCCGACTTTAATCGAAACATTTGATATGAACGCAAGTCAATTGGGAACTATGACGAGTGCATATTTTATTAGCTTTGCAATAGCCCAGATTCCTCTTGGTGTTGCACTTGACCGCTGGGGGCCAGGAAAAACGTTAGGTGTTTTTATGCTGTTTGGTGTCGCCGGTTGTATGGTTTACGGTTTAGCTCCCACAGTAACATTTTTATTTGTGGGAAGAGCTCTTGTCGGATTTGGTGTTTCCGGCTGTTTAATGGCGTCATATAAGGCAATAGGAGACTGGAGATCAATGGAAACCGTTCCGATGTATAATGGTTTCATTACTTTTATTGGCGGTGTGGGAGGTATATTTGCCACAAAGCCGGTTAGTATTGCCACTGACTTTATTAGCTGGAGAATACTATTCTTTGTATTTGCAGGAATGATGCTGGTTGTTGCAATTCTGGTATTTTTTACAAAAACTCATCCTAAATACAAAGAGTATAGAGAGTTGGATGGAGAAAAGAGTGTTCTTCATGAGCTCAAAGGCACTGCAAAAATAGCAGTAACGGCACGTTTTTGGAGGTTTGCTCCTGCCGCAGTATTAACACAAGCTACATACATTTCACTTAACGGCCTTTGGATAGGACCATGGCTGAAGGATGTTGGAGGACATTCTCCCGATAATGTAGTAAATTATTTGCTAATATGTTCTATATCGATCACACTTGGCTATATCTGCTATGGAACGATTACCAGCTGGCTTAAAAAAAGATTTCAGATAAAAGTTATCAAAATCTTTGTCGTAACCATGTGGGTGTTTGTTGCGCTAACCGCAATTATCGCCTTGGCCCCGCAAATGGGTGCCGGCTTGTGGGTGATGTTCTTGCTCATTTGTCCATTTTGTCTTGTTGCGTATCCGATCTTTGTTTCTATGTTCGATACAAAGTTGGCAGGGCGTGTTCAAACGTTATTCAACATGATCGTATTCATCGCTTCGACTTTTATTCAGTCAGGTATTGGAGTCATTATTGATCAATATCCATTGATGGAAGATGGCGGCTTTAACCCACAGGGATATTCAACAGCGATACTTATTCTGGCAGCATTGAATGCGGCATCACTGATATGGTGCATGCTCTATAGAAGAAAGAAAAACGAAATACAGTACTAAGCAAAAAAAATTGTTGTTTCCTGATTTGTTATATTGAGAAGAGGAGAGGAAAATGGAATTCTTAAACAAAAAAGTGATCGATTTGACATTAACGCTGGTCCCAGGAGAAAGTTCATGGGGCAATCTTCATCCACCACTACAAATGATCGACTATCACCAAAACTGGATGAATAGCGGAAATTATCCTGACGATTCCCCGATAACTGGGTTTTCGACAAAATATGTTTCATTTACTGATCATACGGGCACACATATGGATGCAAAACGACACTTTCATCCTGAAGGGGAAACTTTGGATATGTATGATTTAAGCTACTTTATGGGAAATGCCCTCTACCTTGATCTAAGCAAAAGAGAATGGGATGAAGATGTTACTCCCGAAATAATCGAGGCAGGTTTAGAACGTATCGGTGAAACGATCAATGAAGGAGATATCGTCGTTTTCAAGGCATGGCAGTATGGACGTAATAATGAGAAATTCGGGGACAGTGCATTATTGAACAAGGAATCTTCCTGGTATCTCATCGATAAAAAGATCAAAATGTTCTGTACGGATCTGGCAACAGTAGATTATTCTGATCCATATAGAAATGCTCATTATTATATGCTTGAAAGGAATATCCTAATGGTAGAAAATCTAGTCAACCTCGAGCTGTTGGATGAGGGACGCTTCGATTTTATGGCTTTGCCATTAAAGATCGAAGGGTTGACAGGCTCACCTGTAAGAGCACTTGCTTTCACAGATAAGTAGAAATAAGGAGTCCGCTATAAGGGAGTGCTAATGGCATAACAATGCCATTAGCGCTTTGTTGATAGCTGCAAGACAAATACATCGATATTGTAATACTGTTGTATGTGATATATAGTTAAATAGTACTATGGAAAACTTTATCTGACACACCAATGCCGAGATATGGCTATAAGGAAGTGGATATTATGGACACTATCAGGTGTCGAGCTTTTTTAACAACGGTAGAAGAAGGTACCGTTAAGGGTGCTGCGAAAAAAATGGGATATACTCCATCAGCTATCAGCCAATTGATCACTTCTTTGGAAAATGACTTGGAAGTGCAACTGTTGGATAGAGGGCGAAAAGGTTCAGCTTTAACAGTTAATGGTAAGAAAATTCTTCCCAAAGTACGTGCTCTATTGGATCAGGAAGAACAACTTTATCAGACCGCAGCGGATATTAATGGTTTGCTTGCGGGTTCGATCACCATTGGGTCATTTACAAGTATAGCGACTTTTTGGTTGCCTCAGTTGCTTCAGTCCTTCCAGGAGCAATACCCCAACATAGATATTCATCTACAGGAGGGTCCTGTGCAGGACATTTATAGGTGGCTTGATAATAGGGAAGTCGATATTTGTTTTTGCAGTGATCTTAAAGTTGCTGATTATGAGTGGATTCCACTTGGCGAAGATAGAATGGTAGTTGTTCTATCAAAGGATCACCACATGGCAAAAGAAAAAAAATTTCCAATCTCACAACTTAGATATGAAAATATAATTTTACCTCAACAGGGAGGATACAGCAATGCGGTAAAAATGCTTGAGAAAAGAGGCATTCCATACCATGTTCGACTAACAACTTATGAAGTTTACGCCTCCATGGCTATGGCTGAGCAAGGACTGGGGGTTACAATTTTAAACGAACTCATAACTCGTAGTTTAAAAGGCAGTGCGGTAATTATCCCCATCGATCCGCCATATAATATCAAATTAGGTATAGCTGTGCCTGGAATAAATGAGGCATCTCCGGCAACAAAGTGTTTTATCAAACATACCATAGAAAAGATGAAAAGCATTGAGTAGAAAGATAAATATAACTAATATTTGACATATACTCAATAATATTGCATTCTTAACTAATGGGGAAAAAGACAGTATTATTTGTAATAGCAGTTATTCTAACAAGCATTTGTCTAAGGGGACCTATCGCATCGGTAGGCTCTCTTATTGGGTCCATGGAAATGGATCTTGGGGTCACAAAAGGATATCTTGGTTTTATTACCACTCTTCCGCTTTTAGTTTTTGCTGCTAGTTCACTGTTAATTTCAAAAATTGCTAATCGGATAGGTCATACACGGATTTTGGTTACCGGAATGTTTGTTCTGGCTACTGGATGTTATGTCCGTTCATTTGATGGCTATATCGTAGTGCTACTTGGCACGTTTCTGGTAGGAATAGGTATATCGGTTGGTAATGTTCTGATTTCTGCTATAATCAAGGATAACATGCCGCTCAAAATCGGACTGGCTACCGGGATATATCTTTGTTTTCAAAATTTGTCTGCAATGATGGCAGCAGGCATCAGTTATCCTCTTTCTCAAGGAGTTGGTTGGGGGTGGAGAAGTGTAATGGCGGTTTGGGCTCTTCCCGGATTATTAGCGGCACTGGCATGGATTATATTCGGTCTTTATGTCAATAGAAACTATGAGAAAAAACTTGACGATCGGATTCTCATAAAAAAAACAAAGACCATACTCTGGAAGTCCAAGCTGGCATGGTCTATAACAATAGTCATGGGCGTCCAGTCTGTCTGCTATTATGTGATCACCGCATGGCTTCCCAGCATACTTGAGGCATCGAATATGGATTTTGAAACAGCCGGTTACGTGGCATCCATGTTTCAGCTGTTTGCCTTGCCCTCCATATTTATCGCACCCATAATAATTGCCCATACGAAGAACAAAACTATGCCTGCCACTGTATCCGGGATCCTGTATATCATAGGCATCATTATCATCCTGTCTTCAGACAGTATTCCCATCATACTGATCGGGCTTTTCTTCCTTGCGTCCGGCGGCGGTGCGAGTTTTGCCTGGGTCGTAGCTATCATTGCCATAGTTTCAGAAGACAGTCACGAGGCTACAAGGCTTTCGGGAATGTCCCAGAGCGTAGGATATCTCATGGCGGCCATTGCACCAACACTAGCCGGAGCTCTGTTTGAAATGCAGGACAGCTGGATGCCTGTCTTTATTATGGTCATTATTATGTCAATACTCATCATGGTTTTTTCTGTGATCACCGGTAACATACTAAAAAAACGCACCGACATCTGTGAATCACTGTAAACGCATATTCGAGATGGAAGAAGAAACAGAAGGAATCAAAAACAGACATATCTGTATGTTTTAGTTCACCTGCACTTGATGTATTTTGCTACTGTCCGCCGTCCTGCATATCTGCTTTGTCACCGAAGGTCCAGATGATCACATCTTTATTTTCAACTTTCTGACGGCCAGGTTCCTTTTTCGGGATCTCTTCATTAAGAGTGTATATCCATCCCTGAGTATCTGTATTGTTGATGCCGCCGATCCCCGTCACATAAGCAGGGTCACCGGAAGTTATTATTTCGAGATTTTGTGCTCCGGCATATTCATCCAGTACATCAAGTACCGTAGAGTCCTTTGGCACTTCGATTTCGATACTCTCTACTCCGTTCTGGTTACTTCCGCCCGGGTATGTTATACTGATTTGGACATTATCAGTAGACGAACATGCGGCAAACCCAAAGAGAAGCACAAGTATACCGGTCAAGATTAACAGTTTTTTTGCAATCATAGATTCATCCTTTCAAATTACTGTGGTTATAGCTAATTATAGAGTGACATGTAGAATTTGTCCACGAAAGAAACATCAAGATTATTTGAGCTTATGGGGAGGTCATCTTGAAAACAACGAAAATAGGCTACTTTGTATTCTTGCTCCTTGCCAGCCTTTTTGTATTTATAATCGCCCATTCCATAGACACTTCAGGCTCGGCAGGGATTGATGCCGATGACGGATATGCCGATATGACGGGGGTTTCTCTGAAAGAAAAAATCGCATCGGTTTCCCATACCTGGCAGAGTTTCCCCGATGAGTTATACTCTCCTGAAGATTTTAAAAAAGGGGACACGGAAAGTCCTGTAGTTTTTGATATCGGCAAAGATTCTCTGAAATATCACTACGGGACTCACAGAATGATTCTTGAAACAGAGAATTATGCTCAGCTTGCTCTGTATTTCAAGTCCCTTGATTACTCGACGGCTGTGTATATCAACGGGGAAAAAGTCGATGAGATCGGAAAGGTCGGCAAGACAGAAGATACCAGTATTGCCAGAACCAGGGAGTGTATGTATGCTTTTTCGCCACAAAACGGAAAAACAGAAGTGATCCTCCAGTATTCCAATTTTGTACACAAAGACGGCGGGAACCCGCCCACATTGTTTGTAAGTGAACCTGACAATATATACAGTTACGCCGAATCCAAGACATTTACCAACGCCATACTCATAGGATGCCTGCTGACGGCATTCCTGTATTATTTCTGTATGTTTTTCGTACATCACAGGCGAATGATATTTTTGAATTTCGCCTTATGCTGTCTATTATTTACATTGAGATACCTGCCTCTTCAGAGCATATTTCCGGATATAAGCTGGAATGTCAGCATAAGGGCCGAATACGTAGGCATGTTTGCCGCATCCATGTTCCTCGGGATTTTTGTTCAGAATCTTTTCCCCACGGTGCTGTCCACAGCATTCAGATATTTTGTACTGATTTTTTACTCCATCTATCTTTTGATCGTCATATTCACGCCAACCACATTCTTCACCGAAATCGTTCTTTATGTCCAGATTATAAGCCTGCTGATAATCCTGTATGTATGCATCAAACTAATAAAGCCGGCGCTTTCGTCGTTCTACGGCGCTCTGGGATTATTCGCCATGATAGCTATCCTCGTGACCATGGTCAATGATTCTCTGGGAGCCAACAGCATGCCCAATCTCGGTGTCAACGACCTCATGAGCATAGGCATATATATATTTGTTTTGTCATACATGATAATACTTCAGATACAGGCTTCTGAAAATGAAAAAATGATCATGGAGATAACCCAGAACAATATCGCCCTGGAGAAGGTCAACCGCATGAAGACCGAATTCGTCTCCAATGTGTCCCATGAGCTCAAAACCCCGCTCACGGTAATGTCAAATAAAGCTCAACTCAGCCTTAAGCAGATAAAAATGGGTGACGGTGATGTGGAAACTATAAGCCGCAATCTGGACACAATAATAAAAGAAACAAAAAATCTGTCAGCCATGATCGAGAAAATGCTGGACACTGCCAGGATCGAAGAAGATCTTAACGAGCTCAGCATCGCGGAGCTTGATCTGAATAAGCTTATAGGAGAAATCGCGGATGATTTCGACACTTCAATGGATACAAACGGAAGCAGGATAATCCTGAAGCTTAAGCCGGGTTTGCCTGTGGTAAACGGAGATGACATGAAGCTGAAGCAGGCACTAGTCAACCTTCTCACCAACGCCATCAAGAATACGAAAAGAGGCAGGATAACCATTGAAACAACAGGAGCGGATGATGGATCAGACTTTATCAAAATAAAGATAAGCGATACAGGATCAGGAATAGAAAAAGAAGATCTCCCGTATATTTTCGACAGATTTTATAAGGTGGAAAACGGATCGCACAAGGGAACAGGTCTGGGCCTTTTTATTACCAAGAATATAGTCGAAAGCCACGGCGGCAGTATCGAGATCCAAAGCGAAAAAAACAAGGGTACGACGGTATCACTTTCGCTGCCCGTCATTCCTGATTAGTATAGGAAAACGAATACCCTTTATTCCTGACGGACAGGATCTGTATAGTTTCATTGCTTATGTATTCTGCAATCTTTTTTCGGATAGATGATATGTGGACCTGCACTGTGTGGTTGTTGACCGCATTCATGTCTCCCCATACCTTTTCAAATAAAAATGCTGTGCTCACCGGCTCTCCGGCATTTTTGATGAGCTGGACAAGCATCTGGAATTCCTTTTGTGTAAGCAGCAGGTCGTTGCCGTCTATATACGCTATATGAGCATCCACATCCATTTCCAGAGGCGGGTATTCTCTTATCATCGGGGTCTGCTCTTTTGTTCTTTTAAGCAGGGCTTTGATCCTTACAGTCAGTTCCTCCATGTCATATGGTTTTACCAGATAATCATCTCCGCCGGCTTCAAATGCACTGACCACAGTCTGTATCTTTCCGTCGCTGGTGAGAAAAAGAATGGGAGCATGGGATACAGCTCTGATTTTTTTCCCCAGATCTATGCCGTTGCCGTCCGGAAGAATTATGTCCAAAACCATGAGGTCCGGGTCACTTTTTAAGACCGATTCATATGCATCTTCCGAAGTCTTGGAAGTGATGATCTCATATCCTTCATATTCCAGGTATTTTTTGTTGGTTTCAAGGATATCTGTGTCATCTTCGACTAAAAGTATTTTGTTCATGCCACTAATTCCCTCCCTTTTTATTATTAAAACATAATCCGGCGGTAAAAAAAAGACCGACTTCAAAAGCTCAAGAATATTTGAACTTTCTCTTTTTTCCTATTATATTTGTAGAAATAAAGTAAAATATTAAGGAAGTAAAACCTTTCGAAATACGAGGAGATATAAATAAATGAATAAAACAACAAAAAAAGTGTCACTGATTTTGTGTATCACCATGGTTCTGCTGGTCTGCTTCTCACTGGCAAATGTTCAGACTTCCGGGGTATGGGGGTACGGGCTAAAGCTTATTGATAATGAGGCAAACCTTAGAGACGCAATCGAGAATTATGAACCGGGTGAAATATTGGTGGTTCAAAGTGACTTTGAAGTGGAAGAAGTAATTACAATCCCTGCGGGAAATAATATTATACTCGTAGGTGATGATGTTTCTCCGGGACTCATACTCAAAATCACTCGCGGCCAGCAATTCCCCACAGGGCCTATGTTCATAGTCGACGAAGGTGCTACTTTTAGTATAGAATGGATCATCTTTGACGGGGGCTATACCGGAACCGAAAGCACTGAATCCACCGGACCCATTATTGAGAACAACGGTACTCTCATCATGGATAACAGATCCGCTCTTGTTAACAACAAAGACAAATCAGCAGCCTCTCACGGCGGTGCTGTAATGAATAACGGTACTTTTACTATGAACAGCGGATCACAGATAACCGGCTGCATCAACGGTTACGGCGGAGGCGGCGTTTATAACCAGGGTACGTTTACTATGAACGGCGGTGAAATATCAGGCAACAGAGGTGATGGCGGCGGAGTTCAGAATAACGGAACTTTTGTGATGAGCGGCGGAGGGATAACAGGGAATCTTGGGTATAACGGCACAGAAAGTGAAGCCGGTTCAGGTATCAATAATTCAAATGGTAAATTTTACATAAAGGGCAGTTCACAGATATCTTCAAATAATATAAGTTTCAGTGATGGAAATCCAATAAAGATCACCGGGGCAATGACTGGCCCGGTCGAGGTCAGCCTGCAGCCGGGACTGGCGGACGGGACCACAGTTTGCATCGGAGACGGTTATGATCTGACTCAGACGGATGTTGATGCATTTGCTGCATCCGGATATATACTGCTTCTGGAATATAACAAAATAGTGACCCTGGCTCCGACCATAAAGATAGATAAAACCGTCACTCTTGCCAAGGGAGAAACCAAAAGACTGGATGCTTCGGTTAAGCCCGATGATGTGGCCGATAATCTCATATGGTCTTCAAGCGATCCCGATGTCGTGACCGTGGATTCTTCAGGACTCATAAAAGGTATTGCGTCAGGAAGCGCTGTCGTTACCGTATCCAATTCCGATTATGACATCAAGGCTAGCTCAGACATAAAAGTTTCTGACAACGAAACCACTGATCCTGTCGATCCTGCAGGAGCGGTAAAAGATAAAAATACACCGGTATCCGGTAATTCCACGGATACAGGCGATCACATGCCGTGGGTGAATTTTTTAGCAGTGATGGCAATATGTGCACTTGTGATTTTTTCGGTGAATATTATTAAACGTCGCAGGATATGATATATCTGAGATCATAGTATCATAATGCTAACAACATTATTTTACTATGGTCTTTGACGATTTTTTGATATACTATCATCATGAAAACAAAAACCAATATTTTTCTGATCATTGCTTTCCTTTTGTTCGTGCTGGCGATCTGGTCGGCGTTTCTGTTTATCCCTCAGCCAAATGTGATAGCAATGCCGGCTCAGGAAGAGATCATAGATCTTACAAACAGCGATTTCGATGATACCATATATATTTATGATAATAACAGCACATGGGAAACATACGCGGAAAAGCTCTTAACGCCTGAGGACTTTGACCGCGGAAATATCCAGGGAAAAGCTGCAGGTCTTACCGCAAAAGATTACAGAGATATCCAGTATGCCACACACAAAATGGAAATGAAACTTCCGCCCGGTGAGATCTACGGCATGACTCTCGATACAGCCGACTATTCCATGAAGATATATATAAACGGGAAGCTCACGGACACCGTTGGAAATCCTGCGGATAACAGCAAAGATACCGTTCCCCGCACTGCAAAGAAAACATATTTTTTCGAATCTGATTCTGACGTAACGACCGTCATCGTTCAGGCTGCAAACTGGGTCCACAAACAGGGAGCCTATCCGCCTGAGTTCTATGTGGGAACATCCGATAATATTGTGAAGTACAATAATCATGATCTGATCATGTCCTTTCTCATCACTGGCGGGCTTCTTACTGCCTTTCTCTACTATCTGGGACTGTTCATACTTAACAGAAGCAGGAAGCCGGTTCTCATATTCTCGGTCTGCTGCCTGCTGCTTGCCCTCATGGCGAATAGTTTTATCCCGCTGTTCATCCCCGAGTACAACTGGTTTATCGCCATCGGATTTGAGTACATCGTCCATTTCCTGACGTTTGGAATGCTGGTGCTGTTTCTTGATACGTTCTTTATTGATCTTTATCACCGCTACATTGCACGGGCATATTACGTAATAACGGCTGTCTTTATACTGCTTACAATCGTCCTGGCGCCCAGGATCTACACGGGGCTACTGATCATATTCGACGGACTTTCCGTATTCATGATAATCTATACACTCGTGAGCCTCGCCCTTAAGCTTAAAGAAAAAAAACTCCAGAATTTTCTGGCCTTTATCGGCATATCCTTTGTGTGCCTTCTGGGTCTAAACGATATACTCTTTCATAACGACATCCAAGTCATCGGACAGATCTTCGGGCAGAAATTCACCACGCCTATAGCCATGCTGTTCTTCGTCTTCTGCTTCGGCCTGATCATCTCCATAGATTACGAACAGACCGAGCGTAAAATGATAAGGGCGGAACAAATGGTCCGGGAAGCCGAACAAAGATATACTGAGTTACTTGTCATACAGGGTAATGCAACTCATGTAAACTCTTCCGACTTCAATCTGTCCCAGAGAGAAACAGATGTGCTCTGGCTTATGCTTTCCGGAAAAACGAGGAAAGAGATCGCCGATATATTGAGTGTCAGCATCAACAGCGTCAACACATATTTTTCCCGTATCTACAAAAAAACAGGCGTAAGCAACATGGGCGGTCTTTTCCAGATCTTCGGGATCCCCAAAAAATAAACTGTGATTTTCGGAATCACCAAATCGCCCCCTCGATCTTGAAAATTTCAAAAATATAACCCCCACTAACCCTTTGAAAAGACCAGGGGGCAGGAGTCATGCATCTTGAGTCATATAGAAAATTCGAACAAAGCGTTTGCAAACGAATTACTATGTTGACATATATTATAAAAAATCCAAACCTGCTATCTAACCGGGGTCGGCCTAAGTCGTAGGATTCCGTTTTGACCAACGGAATCCCGTACGTATTCTTGTGGTGTTTTTTGGACCAAATTCGGGGTTGTGTCCTATATCTCCTCCCGGGCACAGTCGAGTCGCATCCACTATCGTCCATTATCATCCACCACGCGGAAACTGACCCTAATACGACTTCAAAAACTTCGCACAACCCGGATTTCGGTCCAAATATCGGGTTGTTTTTTTGTAGATCAATTTTCTCTTTGCCAAAGCCTCTATATTATCCACATTATCCACGTTCAGAAATCTGTCAAAATAAAGTAATATCCACCAATTCCCCGCAAAATCACCCCTCTAATCTTCAGAATTCCCAGCCAAACCGCCCCTTAATTTCCGAAATTTCCTCTAAAATAATCCCTTGATCTTGGGGATTTCCCCCTAAATAACCCCTTGATCTTAGAAATTTCAAAAAAATAGCGTCCAGACCCCTTGAAAAACAGGGCTTTATCCTCTTGTAGTAATATTTAGCGACAAGACAAAGCCCTTGGTTTGTGATATAAGTATAGGGATAAAACATCAATATTCATTACACAAATCGATTTCAGATAATTTATTGCGATAACAGTATAGCTTGGAGGGGAATTAGCATATGAAACTAATCAATAACAAAAAAGTAAAGAAATCATTACGGTCAGTTCTGGTTCTCATACTGGTGATGACTATGGCATCCACCGGCTTGGTTGCCGCTCCGGTGCAGGCCGATGCGCCCCAGCCGGTAGACTGCACCTTCAGATTTGAAGCAAGTGCTGCGCCCTACCTGGGAAGCAGAAGAGACGTGGTAATCTGGGCGGATTTAAGCCAGCCCGGGGCACTGTATGACGTTGGGACCTTCAGCAGTGTCCGTCTCATACACTCGGATGGCGTAAGTGCCGTGAATGCTTTAGACATAAGCGGTGACATGCGCTCTGTAAACTTTGTTTTGGACGGAGAAACCTCTCCTGCCGGAACCTGGCGCATCGAAGGTGTTGATCAAGAGGGCAACCCTCTTAACGGCAGCGTGGTGTTGGAGGATGCCGCTTCGGTACTGTCTTTCAGCCTGACAGACTTTACCAAAACCGACCCGGCGGATCCGGGAGACCGCCGCTTTACATTTGACTTTACCCTTTTTAATAAGGGCAGCCAGCTAATCCACCCTACAAATATCATAGAAATAACTCTTGATACGCGGCCCCAGTTGATACCTAATCAATGGCTGTACAGGTTGCCCGCGGGTAAGACTCTGCCTGCCAACAGTAAGCTTGATATATCATGCAACGTGGAGCTTGTGACTCCGCCTGTAGGCTATGAAGGCCACGGCTTTGTTGAGGGAACGCCGAAGCTTTATTTTAACGGAGCGCTTATTGCTCCGCCTGCATCAAAACCTACCCAATATCTGATGCCTGTAGCCGGGAGTGACGGCTACCTTCCCGCCGGCGCAGTCCCTGCAAAAGCTTTTCCGGCTACCCTGAATTCGCTGCTTAGCTACGATCAGATATCTCCAGGGTCACCGGGCATGTTGGCCCCGTCTCCCGGTGTCATCTCTCGCTATGCCGCGGATCGCTTTGCCGGCTCACTTGTTTATGACAAGGTCAATATGAAGGGCGTGGATCTGACATTCCTTTCCAGTTTCCCTGGCACTGAGAGTCTTAGTCTCAGGGGATGCAGTCTTAATAATAGCGATATAGCAAAATTGCCTGCACTTCCTCATATGACATCCCTTGATATTGGAAAAAATGACCTTACCGGTCTTTCTACGCTTAAAGGCAGAACAGGCCTTGTTTCTTTAACGGCTGACAATAACAAAATCTCCTCTCTGGCATCGCTTGCAGATCTGACAAATTTAAAGAAGTTGATTGTGCGGCATAACAATATCTCCGAAATTCCCCTTTCGTCCGGAGTTTTGAAGAATATGCAGGCATTGTCATTCGGAGACAATCCTGTCACCGACCTCGACTTTCTGGATCATATGGACCTTGATGATCCTGCGCTCCTGCTGGAGGGCAGGAATCTGACTTTGTCAGGGAACAAAGCTTTGAATAAAGATCAATCGCTGCAGGCAAACGCCGAAACGCTTTTGCCGGACCAGATCCCCTTTGTGCTGACTCCCAAAAACGGAGGAAGTGTAAAAGGCGGTAAAATCAACTGGCCGGCGGTTGTGGATACAGGCGATGTCCGCTCATATGGGTTTAAATACTGGAGCGGGAAGAAATTTGACCCTGCCTCTACAAAGAAGGGTATTTTTGTGGACGGCATGGTCAACGTGAAAGCCGAACCCTCAGAATATGGCACGTCGTCCGATACCGGTGACAGCAGCTTAATTACGCCGTGGATTGTCATGATGCTACTTTCGCTTTTGGGTATTTTCGCAGCCATCAGATTCCGGACGAAGAAAGGCTATGCTGCAAATAATTAATTGAATGTTGCTTTTATGATAACTGACTTTGTTAAGAATATCATTGCCCCCAATACTCAATTGAGGGTTAATTTTATTTAAGCATAGTAATCAAAATGCGTGCACCTATTTGAATTCAAATCCATATTAATTGTTGATAAATGCAGCAATTCGGGATGATTTGAATTGTTCAGTAAGCTCCATGTTAACAAAAATCTTAAGAGAGAAATCTGCACAACATCGGAAGTTATACATATTTACCATATTTTACCATTTTCATGATATACTATCATCATGAAAAAATATTTGAGTCATCTCAGTGCTGCTCTTCAGTGGAACATACCTAGGCTGGACCAAGTGTTCGGTAAGGAAAACGTAGATAAGCGTCGCAACAAACAAATAATCGATTTTACTGTTGACGAGCCGGGCAAGAGATGCAAAAGAACCGAATATATTTATCACTCATGCAAATATCCGCTTCCAAGAGGTGCCGTGGTCAAACGGGGCGGTCATTTTATTGCAGCACCGGAACTGTTATTTTTGGAATTTGCCAATGAGCTGGATATTCAGAAGCTGATCCTTCTGGGGCTGCAAATGTGTTCACATTTTCCGGGCAAAGCATCCGAAGCTATTACCACAAAGCTCAAACTTAAAGGGTTTTTGCAAAAGTCGCCCGGGTTTTATGGACATGCAAAGGCCGAACGTGCGCTTAAGCATATCGAAAATAGCTCCAATTCAATAATGGAATCCCTACTGTTCATGGCTTTGACTCTGCCTTACAAGCTGGGCGGATATGGATTCAGCGGCCCAAGCCTAAATCATGAAATCCTTTTGGATCACAAAGGTGCCCGGCAGCTTAAGCAAAAAAAGTGTTATGTAGACATATATTATGAAGAATTCAAACTTGCAATCGAATACGACAGCTTTGAACATCACAGCACTCCGGACGAACAGGGGAAAGACTCGCTTCGGGCGTCTGTATTGAGAAGCCAGGGCCTTGATGTCATTCAACTCTACACCACCAATCTATACAACAAAACAGCATTTGAAAATGTTGCAGCCGACCTTTCTTCCCGTCTCAACAAGCGAATAAGGATCAGATCATCCAAATTCCAGTCTGCACACAGAAACCTTAGAAAATTACTGCCAACCAACTCGCGGGAGCCATAACACATTACCATAGTAATTGGCGGGAATCTTAACGAATAACCACCTAACTTGCGGGAGTTATAATTTGCTACTACCTTAACTTGCTTTTATCTGAATCGTAGAATTCCGTTTGGGCAAACGGAATTCTATACATATTTGGTAGACAGAATTCTGTACATATTTTTGTGGTGTTTTTTGGACCAAAATCGGGGTTGTGTCCTACAAAATTCCTTCCAATTGGGAATGCGCATCCATTATCATCCACCATGGTCCATTATGTAGAAGCGGACCATAATACGGCCCCAAAAACTTCGCACAACCCGGATTTCGGTCCAAATATCGGGTTGTTTTTTTGTAGATCCATTTTCGCGATGTCAAATAAAACTGTTTGCTGCAAAGAAATGCTGAAAAAGGGCGGTGCCTGCAATAAGTATTTTCCGGTAATGGTTAATGGGGGTTAATTGCCAAGCTAAACGCAACCGGTCAATTGAAGTCGCACGCCTACTACGATGAAAGTTTCATTCAACGTATTTAAAACTCCGGAATTCACCGGCCTTATTGCATATCCTTTGGGTACCTTTGGGAGCTTAGTTATATACTCTTTTAAAAAGACATCCATTGATTCGGCAGAACACCCGGACCTCTATTCCGGCATAAAAGACCTCCATTTGCCCGAATCTTAAGAAAAAAAGGCGGAGCAATATGGGCGGCCTCTTCCAAATTCTTCGAAATTTTAAAAAAATAGCACCAATATTCAAAAAAATAACGCTGGATCCCTTGAAAAACAGGGATTTATCCTTTTGTAGTAATATTTAGCGACAAGACAAAGGCCTTTTTTTATAGTATAAAAAAACGATAATGCACTAAACGTTATATTCAGTGATAAAATCTGCTGGAGACATCAAGCGTATGTCCATTGGGCAAAGAAAATTCGTTAATAATAAAAAAATTAGAGGAGGAATTCGCCTCGTTCATAAGGGGCAGTTTGATTAACTACGATGACACATATTATGAGTTCAAAACAGCTAATGCTTTGCCAATAGTTATTGATCATTATGCCGGAAACAACCAAAGCTCTATAGAACCCGGTATGCCTGTATTCTTGAACAGTCCGCCACCTCTTAGATAAAATTAAAAAGGCAGTTACCGTCAATACAAAAACCCTCCGCCTCAGCTGAGGGTTTTGTGTTTTGACGGTAGTCATTCTATATAGATGGTCTCAACCACATGGTTATCTGTTTGCTTGCCTATTCCATCCCGGAAGTGTATAATTATTATTTAGCATAAACAGTAAATCATCGGCTTTTAAGCATACTTATTATTTTTGATGTAAGCTTAGATATAACAAATGGAAAGCATCAAAGCGCTATTTCATAAGATGGGATGCAAGATGCAAGAAAAAACCGAAATTTTGGTCAAAAATCGAAGTAATGTGTAAAATTTCGTCAAATATTCGCCGGCACAAATCCATTAATATGCATTAATGTCCATATGACGGAACGCACGTAGAAAAAACCACACAGAACCTCATTTTTTGTCCAAAAAACGCAAAATTAGTTGCAAAAAGATTAGCTGTAACCAAAATTGAATGAACATGAGACCATCGGCGATCCATAGGTCAGACGATCCACCGGTCAGACGATCCGTAGGACAAACGAGGCAGCATAATCAGCAGGCCGATCAGGTTGCCATGATTCATGTTTTAGGAAGGATGAGGACGATGACAAAGGAAAAATACTACATAACCACGCCGATCTACTACCCAAGCTCCAATCTTCACATTGGGCATACTTATTGTACGGTCATGGCAGATGCCATGGCGCGTTTCAAAAGACTGGCAGGTTATGATGTCATGTTCCTTACCGGTACTGACGAACACGGACAGAAAATACAGAAAGTGGCAGACGAGAAGGGGATCACTCCCCAGCAGCATGTTGACGAGATCGTCGGCGGGATCAAGGATCTCTGGGGCAGGATGGAAATCTCATATGACGATTTTATCAGGACCACAGAGCCAAGACATATAAAGCGCGTTCAGGAGATATTCGGCAAAATAAACGATGCAGGTGATATTTACAAAGGCGCATATGAGGGATGGTACTGCACTCCATGTGAATCCTTCTGGACTGATGTTCAGCTGGTAGACGGCAAGTGCCCGGACTGCGGACGTCCTGTGGAGAAGGCATCGGAAGAAGCATATTTTTTCAGGCTTTCAAAATATGAAGACAGACTTCTAAAGCTCATGGAGCTGGGTGACGATTCGTTTCTCCAACCTGAATCCAGACGAAACGAAATGATACAGTTTATAAAGCAGGGGCTTGATGACCTTTGCATTTCACGGTCGTCATTCGACTGGGGGATCCCTGTTCCCATCGACGACAAGCAGGTGATATATGTGTGGCTGGATGCCCTTTCAAACTATATAACAGCTTTGGGATATCCGGACAGTCCGGAAAAATTTGATCACTACTGGCCTGCAGATGTCCATCTTGTAGGGAAGGAGATCGTCAGATTCCATTCACTTATATGGCCTGCAATGCTCATGTCCCTAGACCTTCCTCTGCCTAAAAAAGTTCTGGGTCACGGATGGCTTCTTCTGGAAGGCGGCAAGATGTCAAAGTCCAAAGGCAACGTTGTGGATCCTGTGGCACTTATTGAAAGATACGGCGTGGATGCACTGAAATACTTCCTGTTAAGAGAATATACATTCGGGCAGGACGGTCTATATACAAATGAGGCGATGCTCAACAGGATAAACGGTGATCTTGCCAACGACCTTGGTAACCTTCTTTCCAGAACCACCGGCATGATCCAGAAATTCGGTGGCGGACTGGTGGGTCCACAACGAGAAAACGAGGACGTGGACACAGACCTTAGAGATATTGCTGTTTCAGTTGCAGGTAAAGTGGAAGGTCACATGGACAGGTTTTCTTTCAACCATGCGCTGGAAGAGATATTTGTTCTGGTCAGAAGAGCCAATAAATATATTGACGAGACAGAGCCCTGGGCTCTCGGGAAGGATGAATCAAAGAAAGCAAGGCTTAATACGGTCCTTGCAAATTTGTGCGAGTCCCTGAGAATAATTTCCATACTCATTCAGCCGTTCATGCACTATACGACAGCCGAAATAAGAAAACAGCTTGGCCTCGCCAAAGATGAAATTTTATGGGAAGATGCCAAAATCTTTGACAAGTATCCTGCATTCACTACTCACAAAGGTGTCAATCTTTTCCCCAGGATGGATGTTAAGGAAGAGATCGAAGCTCTGGAGAAGATGACGGAAATTGAAGGACGTGATGTGGAAGCCGCGGCAGAAAAAGAAAAGCCGGCATCAGAAAAAGAAGCAGATGAGCCTGCAAAGGCCGAAATAGAATACGACGATTTTGCCAAACTTGAGCTGAAAGTAGGCGAGATACTTGAAGCATCGAAGCATCCAAATGCGGACAAGCTTCTGATATTCAAAGTGAAAATGGGCGACGAGACAAGGCAGATCATATCAGGAGTGGCAAGCAGCCATGCTCCCGGTGACTGCATCGGCAAGAAGGTCGTAGTCGTGGCAAACCTAAAACCAAGAAAGCTGAGAGGCGAGGAATCCAAAGGAATGCTGCTGTTTGCGGACAACGGCGAAAGATTCGAATTCGTTACTACAGATGCTCCCGACGGCGAGACAGTCAGTTAATAGAAAGTTAATAATAAAATGGTAAGATTATTTGATTCGCATATGCATTTGGATATGGAATCCTACAGTGAAAAAGAAAGAGACAAAATCGCTAAAGCCATTGAAGATTCTGATGTGGCTTATGCAGTGGACATAGGATTTGATTTGAGCAGCTCTTCTGTGGCGGTAAAACATTCGGAAAAATATCCATGGTGTTACGCCGCTGTCGGGGTCCATCCACACGATGTCAAGGACATGGACGACGAGACCATATTGCTTCTCAAAGGGCTTTCAAAAAAGCCGAAGGTTGTTGCAATAGGAGAGATAGGACTTGACTACTACCGGAATCTGTCTCCTAAAGAAGACCAGCGGCACTGGTTCCGGGAGCAGATCAGACTGGCCATGGAAATAGATAAACCCATAATCATTCACGATCGGGATGCTCACGGCGAAGTCATGGATATACTCAAAGAAGAAGGGGTTTTTGCAGGCGAAAGAAAGTCCCGGTTCCCGGAGAATCCGGTAACAGGCACAAAGGATGCCCGTCTGCTTCTTCACTGCTATTCGGGAAGTGCCGAACAGGCTATGCAATATGTCAAGCTGGGAGCCACACTCTCAATAGCCGGGCCGGTAACATATAAGAATAATCATAAAACTGTAGAGGTGGTCAAAGAGGTGCCGCTTGAGCATCTTCTGATCGAGACGGATGCACCTTATTTGACACCGGTACCTTTTAGAGGCAAGCCCAATTCGTCGCCCCTGGTCGAGTTTACTGCGAAAAAGATTGCAGAAATAAAGGGGATTACATATGAAGAGGTGGCGGAAGTCACCCTTGAAAACGCAAAGAGATTTTTTGATATTGATTGATATGATGTCAGCCGCACAGAAAAAAATTAAAGAAACCATCGTAAAACATGGCCTGATCAGAAAAAAAGGGCACGTGGTCATCGGACTCTCAGGAGGTCCTGACTCCATGTGCCTTTTTCATGTACTTTACGGAATGAGGGATGAGCTGGGAATCACTGTATCTGCCGTTCATCTGAACCATAAGTTCAGACCCGGACATGCAGAAGAAGACCAGGAATTCGTAGAAAACTTATGTGAAGAATTGGGTATATATTGCTATAGCAAGACCGTCGATGTCAATGACGCAGCCGCTCAGCGGGGAGAAACTCCGGAAGAAGCCGGAAGAAACGAAAGATACATAGCCTTTGATGAGGAGGCCCAAAGAGTCGCAGACTCGGGAGTTCCAAAAGAAGATATCACCATCGCAGTAGCCCAAAACAGGAACGATCAGGTGGAGACCGTACTCATGAGGATAATGAGAGGCACCGGTCCCGATGGTCTTGCAGGGATCCCATATCTAAGAAAATCAAAAGAAGGTTTTGATATAATAAGACCGCTTCTCGATACGGACAGGAAGGATATCGAAGACTACTGTGACTCGAAAGGCTTAAACCCCAGGATCGACCATACCAACAGCGAGACAGAATATAACAGAAACAGGATCAGACTTGATCTTCTGCCGAAGATAAAAAGTGAATACAATTATAATATAGAGGAGGCTGTTCTGAGATTATCTGAATTGGCTGAAGCGGACAAAAAATATTTTGATGGGATCGCAGAAGATTTTCTCGGTGAAAACTGGGTATATACAATAGGCGATGAAGGTGAAGTCACAAAAGGAAAGTTAAAAGTAGAATTGCTTACTTCTCTTCAGCCGCCCATAAGCCACCGGATAATAATTTCAGCAATGAAAAAAATGGGTCTCACCCAGGGCCTGGAGGCGGTCCATGTCGATGCAGCAATAAGCGCCATCAAAAAAAACGAAACCGGCAAAATCGTGGAATTCCCATTTGGATATAAAATGAAGATATCATACGGAGAAGCGGAATTTTACAATGACCTTGGGTCGTTTGAAGCAAAGAAGAATGATGAACTAAACATAACCATAGAAATCGATGAGCTTGACAGCAAGGAAGAATTCCGATTTCCCGGAGGCAGGCTCGTCATGAAGAAGAGCATGGCGCCTCAAGATCTTCAAAACAGATTCGTCCTGGCACTGGATCCAAAAGAAATAAAAAAAGCTGGCGGCATACTTGAAATCCGATACCGAAAGCCGGGAGACAGGATTTTCCTAAAAGGGATAAACGGAACAAAAAAGCTACAGGACCTGTTCGTGGATGAAAAGATACCCAGAGAAGAAAGAAGCAAAATTCCACTGATCGTATCAGATAATGAAATTCTCTGGGTCATCGGCATAAGAAAATCAGATAAATTTACAAATTTTGATGGGGCAAAAGAGTGTCTGTTACTTGAATGGATGCCAAACAGTTGATATAATTATATAATTACAGTATTTTGAAGGGAGCAAAACAAATTTTGATAAAAAACAGAAGAAACATAGGCATATATATATTGATCCTGGTGCTGCTTTTAGGCGGGGTCTGGATATATAAAAGTTTAGCGAACAAAGACGTACCAAAAAATGTAGATTACTCGGAAATGGTCAAGGAATTCAAATCTAAGAACGTCAAAACTGTTGATATAGAGGAGAAAAATATAACGGCCACTTTAAAGGGTGGGGATAAAATAATCGCATTCGCACCGGATCTCATGTCGGTGGATTATCTTGAAACCGAGTTTATCTACCCTCAAATAGACGAGAATAATCTTAAAGTAAAAGCTAAAGAGGATAAGGCACCTAATGTTTTCGTGTCACTTCTTCCTACTTTACTGATGATAGGGTTCCTTGTCTTCTTCATGTTCATGATCCTGAATAACGGCGCCGGAGGCGGCGGGAAGGTCATGTCATTCGGTAAGAGCCGCGCCAAGATGCATAAGGACGGCAACAGGCCAAAGGTCAAGTTTGCCGATGTGGCCGGACTTGATGAGGAAAAGGAAGAGCTTACGGAAGTGGTGGATTTTCTCAAGAATCCAAAGAAATACTATGATCTTGGGGCTCGTATACCTCAGGGGATTCTCCTTGTAGGACCTCCGGGAACCGGTAAGACATATATCTCCAAGGCTGCCGCCGGTGAAGCGGGAGTTCCGTTTTTCACTATAAGCGGTTCCGACTTTGTTGAGATGTTTGTCGGCGTCGGTGCATCCAGAGTAAGGGATCTCTTCGAACAGGCCAAGAAAAACTCGCCGTGTATAATTTTTATAGACGAGATAGATGCTGTCGGCCGTAAGAGAGGTGCAGGTCTCGGCGGCGGGCATGACGAGCGGGAACAGACTTTGAACCAGTTACTGGTTGAAATGGACGGCTTCGGCGAAAACTCCGGAGTAATAATCCTTGCTGCGACAAACCGTCCCGATATATTGGATTCCGCCTTGCTAAGACCGGGCAGATTCGATAGGCAGGTAGTCATAGGCATTCCCGATATCAAAGGAAGGGAAGAGATTTTTAAGGTACACTCAAAAAATAAACCTCTTGACGAGTCAGTCAATCCCAAGATCCTTGCAAGAAGGACTCCGGGATTCACACCTGCGGATATAGAGAATCTTCTTAATGAAGCGGCGCTTCTCACTGCCAGAAGAAACGGCAGAAAGATCAGAATGACGGAAATAGAAGAAGCAATTACCAAGGTCATCGCCGGACCGGAAAAGAAAAGCCGGGTCATCAGCGAGAGCGAAAGAAAGCTGACCGCCTATCATGAAGCAGGTCATGCAATTGTAGCAAGAATGCTGCCCAATACGGATCCTGTTCATCAGATCACAATAATACCAAGAGGAAGAGCCGGTGGATTCACCATGATACTTCCAAAGGAAGAAAAATATTACGGCACCAAAACAGATATGCAGGAGCAGATCATTCATCTGCTAGGAGGACGTGTGGCAGAAAAGCTGACCCTGTTTGATATTAGTACCGGAGCCAGCAATGATATAATGAGAGCCACCGAGATCGCAAGAGATATGGTCACAAAGTACGGCTTCAGCGAAAAGCTGGGACCGGTCAACTATTCCCAGTCCGACGAAGTTTTCCTGGGGAATGACCTTACGACCCACAAGAATTATTCCGAGGAGATAGCCTCCGAAATAGACGAAGAAATAAAGGCTATGATCGATGAAGCGTTCGTCGGTGCAGAGGAACTTCTAAACGAGAGCATCGATAAGCTTCATGTTGTTGCGAAAGCTCTGCTTGAAATCGAAACACTGGACGGAGAGCAATTCGAAGCTCTCTTCACAGGTGAACTTACCGTGGAAGATCTCAAGGAACAGATCGAAAACGAAGAGAAGAAGATCAAGAAAATAAATGCCCGTGAAGCTGCGCAGACCAAAAAGGCTCTTAAGAAGCATGAGGAAGAGCAGAAGCTGGCTCAGGAACAGGAAAAGCTTGCCGAACCTAATGTCAAGATGCCTGCTCCCAAGTCCGCTACGGCAAACGGCAAAGGTCAGGTAAAATCTTATGATGAGGTGAAAGAATCCAAGCCTGTTGCAAAGCCGAAGGCAACCGTAAAAAAGCCGAAAAAGAAGACAGTCCCAAAAAAGAAAGAAGATGAATCCGCCGGTGAAAAATAAGCACCGGCAATTATCTGTAAAATATAATGTATACAAGGTCAAAGTTTATTGAAACTTAGCCATAATTGCTATATATTTAAAATGCTTAACTTTGTACAGCAATAGTAAGTTTTACTAAAAAAATAAATATATGTAAACAAGGAGGGTTAAACGTATGAACAAGCTTGAAGATCTTCGTCAGCAAAAAGCTGAAATCGCCATGGGCGGCGGTCAGAAGAAGATTGATGCGCAACACGACAAAGACAAGCTT
Organism: Anaerovoracaceae bacterium; assembly: GCA_031553035.1. GTDB lineage: Bacteria > Bacillota > Clostridia > Peptostreptococcales > Anaerovoracaceae > JAVBLY01. The sequence goes on from JAVBLY010000006.1 coordinate 212,648, forward strand.
ACAGCCAGAGAAAGAATGGACATTCTCTTTGATAAGGGAAGTTTTGTAGAGCTGGATGTTTTTGTTTCGCACAGGTGCAACAACTTCGATATGGCCGACACTCACGCACCGGGAGATGGTGTTGTAACAGGCTACGGTACTGTTGACGGCAGACTGGTATATGCCTACGCTCAGGACTTTACTGTTCTGGGAGGCTCACTTGGAGAATACCACGCCGAAAAAATCGTAAAAGTCCAGAATATGGCTCTTAAAATGGGAGCACCGGTAGTTGGACTTAACGATTCAGGCGGAGCCAGGATACAGGAAGGCGTCAACGCTCTTTCGGGATTCGGCAAGATATTTTATAATAACACCATTTCATCAGGTGTGATCCCGCAGATCTCGGTTATAATGGGACCATGCGCAGGCGGAGCCGTATATTCACCGGCTATCACAGACTTTGTTTTCATGGTCGATCAAACCAGCCAGATGTTCATAACCGGTCCTCAGGTAATAAAAACCGTAACAGGCGAAGATATTTCGGCAGAAAAACTGGGCGGTGCCATGACGCACAACTCGACAAGCGGAGTCGCTCATTTCATAGGCAGTGACGATAAGGATACGCTTGCTCAGGTGAGAGAGCTCTTAAGTTACCTTCCATCCAATAATCTGGAAGTTGCGCCGGTCATGCCCACTTCTGACGATCCTAACAGACTGATACCGGAATTCAACGATATCATTCCGGATAACCCGAACAAAGCTTATGATGTATATGAAATAATCGAAAAAATAGCGGATGACGGCAAGTTCTATGATGTGATGCCTCACTACGCAAAGAACATAGTCACCTGCTACATCAGGATGAACGGTTCGACTATAGGCGTGATCGCCAACCAGCCTAAGTTTGCCGCAGGATGTCTGGACATCAACGCTTCAGATAAGGCAGCAAGATTCGTAAGAAGATGCGATGCATTCAATATTCCTCTACTGACACTGGAAGATGTCCCCGGATTCCTTCCCGGAGTCGAACAGGAAACAGGCGGGATCATCAGGCACGGAGCGAAACTTCTTTATGCATACTGCGAAGCCACGGTTCCAAAGGTCACAATGATCCTGAGAAAAGCATATGGTGGTGCTTATATCGCTATGTGTAACAAGGAGCTGGGTGCCGACATTGTACTTGCTTGGCCAAGTGCTCAGATAGCAGTCATGGGTGCCGAAGGTGCAGCCAATATAGTATTTAAAAACGACATCAAAAATGCTTCTGACCCTGTCAAAGAGAGAGAGGCTAAAGTTGCGGAATACGAAGAAAAATTCAACAATCCGTACAGAGCCGCAGAGATGGGCTATGTTGAAGATGTTATAGAACCGGCTGAAGCAAGGCAGAGGATCATCAGCGCATTCGATATGCTGGAATCAAAGAGAGAAAGCCTGCCTGCTAAGAAGCACGGAAATATTCCGCTATAGGAGGTATAAAATGGGATTATTTAAGAAAAAAGATCCTGTAGAGCCCGCCCGTGTGGAACCTTCCGCTGATGTACAGGCAGCAGCAGATGCAGAACTGATAGCAGTGATAAGCGCAGCGATTGCCGCTTACGAAGGCGAGATGGGAGCCACCTCAAACCTGATAATCAGAAAGATCAACAGGACTGCCGGAGTGATTCCGGCCTGGGGAGTAGCAGGAAACAGAGAACAAATCGATACACGTAGAATGTAAACAAAAGGTTATTCGGAAAAAGACAAGCAATGGAGGAGAATACTAATGAAACAATATAACATAACAGTAAACGGAACTACATATGCTGTAGAAGTCGAAGAAACAGGCGCAGCTCCTGCAGCTGCACCAGTAGCGGCAGCTCCGGCCCCGGCGGCAGCGCCTGCCCCGGCAACAGAGGCGGCAGCAGAACCTGCACCTGCGGCAGCAACGGCTGCGCCATCAGCAGGAGCGGCAACTATCGAAGCTCCAATGCCGGGAACCATACTTGACATCAAAGTCAGCGCCGGTCAGGCAGTTAAGTCAGGCGAAGTCCTTCTCATACTTGAAGCCATGAAGATGGAGAATGAGATAGTAGCTATTCAGGATGGAACCGTGGATGCAATTGTCACAAGCAAAGGAGCGGCAGTAAATGCAGGAGACGTCCTTCTGTCACTGAAATAGAAAGCTATAATTAAATCATAATCACAGGAGGCCAATAAAATGGATCGCAAAATAAAATTCGTACAGTTCGGCTGCGGAAAAATGAGTGTCTATCTCATGAGGTATGCTATCGAGCATGGCGCAATCCCCGTAGGAGCATTCGATATGAACCCCGAAGTAATCGGGAAAGACATATCGGACATAACCGGAATGAAAGATAAGACTGGTGTGATCATTTCCGACGTAAAAGAAATGGATGCAATCCTGAAGAAGGAAAATCCGGATGTTTGCATAGTAGCCACAAGAAGTAGCGTAGAGGAAATATACGAACCGTTTTCCATCTGTGCAAAGAACGGTGTAAACGCGATATCAACATGTGAAGAAAGTCTTTATCCATGGAATTCTTCTCCGAAGATCACCAAGGAACTGGATGATCTTGCGAAAAAAGGCGGAGCGACTCTGGCAGGTGCAGGCTATCCCGACATGTACTGGGGCGTTCTGATTGATACTCTGGCAGGAACGATGCATAAGATCACAAAAATCAAAGGCAGCAGCAGCTACAATGTCGAAGATTACGGAATCGCTCTTGCCGAAGGACACGGCGCAGGACTTTCCATGGAAGACTTCGACAAAGAGATCGGCGGATACAATTCATATACATCCGAGCAGATCCAGAAGCTTATTGACAAAGGCGAATGGATCCCTTCATACATGTGGACCCAGAACGGATGGATTGCTGACAGGATGGGGCTCACAGTAGTTTCCCAGACCCAGAAGAACATCCCTATGACCCATACGGAAGATCTTCATTCAGATACTCTGGGTATGACCATCAAAGCCGGACAGCCCACAGGAATGGCATCTGTCGTAACCACTATCACAAAGGAAGGCATCACTCTTGAGACAGAATCCATCGGCAAGGTCTACGCTCCCGGCGAGATAGACACCAACGACTGGACATTCTATGGAGAGCCTGAGACAACGATCAATGTAAACCAGCCTGCAACGGTTGAACTGACATGCGCCGACATCGTCGGCAGAATACCTGCTCTTATAGACAGCGAGCCGGGATATGTCACTACGGACAAGTTCCCCAACAATGTTTATCTGGCTCAGGATTTGCACACCTATGTAAAAACAAAATGAAACTAAAGGGACTTTATGTCAAATGTGATGGTTCGCCTAAGCATTTGGCATAAAGCCTCTTTCTAAAAAAATCAGTATTCTGGACTATATAAAATCTGAAGCACTCTTAAAATCAAATTTTTTCAGTTTATGTTGAAGTGCCTGTGGTGAAATCCCCAGTCGTTTGGCCGCATCAGATAATGTGTGTTCTTCTCTGAGGGCTTCAGCTAAAATTTCTTTTTCTACCAAAAATAATTTCTCACTTAAAGATAAAGTGTTATCAAATATGTTAATATTTTGGGTACTGCCGCTATTATCTTTATACAAATAACTTGGAATATCATCGATTTTAATAGTATTATCTTTTGTAATATTGAATGCTGATTCGATTATGTTTTCTAACTCTCTCACATTTCCATCCCAGGGATATCTTTGAAAAATCTTAATTACCTGTTCAGTAGCAAAATCAATGTTTTTATGCATTTTCATGTTATATTTATTAATAAAATGATTCAATAATAATTCTATATCACAAACTCTTTCCCTCAATGGTGGTAACTCTAATTGGACAACTCCCAATCTGTAAAAAAGATCCTTCCGAAGTAAGTTTTTCGCGATTGCCTCGTTAGGATTAATATTAATTGCAGAGATTATCCTTACATCGGTTTCAATATCCTTTGTTCCGCCAACTCTTCTTATTTTTTTATCTTCTACTGCTTTTAATAACTTTGCCTGTAAGCCTATGTCCATGGAGTTGATTTCGTCTAAAAAAAGAGTGCCTTCTTTGGCTAATTCGAATAACCCAATAGAATTCTCCGAACCTGTATAAGCACCTTTTACCGTTCCAAAAAAAGTGCTTTCAAGAAGGGATGAAGGTATCGCAGCACAGTTTTGAGCTATGAAAGGTTTGTTAGATCTACTGCTATGACTATGAACGGATTCAGCAATTATATTTTTTCCGGTTCCCGTTTCTCCAACAATGAATACTGGAGAATTTGTATTCGCAATTTTGCTGACATTATCCTTTATTTCAAGCAAATTTGGATCTTTGCTAATAATATCATTTAAAGTAAAAAGAGTTTTTTTCTTTGGTGCATAATTTCCATCCAGGTATTCTGTGTAAGTCTTACTGTTTAGCGACACTGAAACTTCTATTACGCCAGTTGTTACGCCGTCGTTAATAATAGGAAAATCAGAGGATAACAAAAAAAAATGATTATTGTCATAGTATTTAAGGGATTGGAGAGTGTTATATATTTCTTTACCTGTTGTCAATGCCTTTAATATTGTGCTAGATTCTTCTTTGAGGGTCGAATACATTTCTAGAATATGCATACCTGTAGTATTTTGATTTACAAAACAGTGCTGATTCTTATCATAAACAGCAGCATATTCAATAATCCCTTGTTTGTCTACAATTGTTAAATAATCGAAACTATCATAATAGGATAGTGCTTTGTTTAATGCTACTGTTAACATAACATCTCCTGGAGTCAATCATGAGACTCAGTGCAATAAATAAAATGTGAGAGCAATGTCTTAAAATATATGTAAATTAATTATATCATAATTACACATGGGGAGGCGGTTTTTGTTAAGTTCAAATTTTGACAGCCTATATTTGATGTTAAAATAAAGAACTTTGACAGATTTTTTATTTTAGCATTATTTATATATATGAAGCCTCTGGAATAAGTTAGTAATAAAATATTTTTTATATTATAAAAAATATTTTATTACTAATGCGACATTTCGTTCAAATTATTTATATCTGCTTTAATATAAATCAGATTTTACATATATTTACTAATTTTAAACAAGAATTTGAACAGAAAAACTGTTGGCACAGAAATTGCTTTTAACTTATAGAAATGATAGCTCATGAAAAATTCAAATAATGTTTTTTGGGTAACCATATTGATTTTCGTAGTATTGAAATTCAATGAAAATTATAAATTAAAGGAGGATATATTAGATGAATTTGCCAACAAACAGAATGAACAAAATAACATATTCCGGTGGAATAAGAGAAATTCTAAGTAAGGCTGCTGAACTTGAAAAAGAAGGTAAGAAAGTTATACATATGGAGATTGGAAGACCCGATTTTGGATCTCCGGAAATAGCGGTTGACGCTGCAATAGAAGCGCTTAAAAAAGGTCAGGTTCATTATAGTGATATTTCGGGTGTTGAAGAATTAAGAGTAGCAATTGCTGACAATGTAAAAAAAACACAGGGAATTGATGTAGATCCCAGTACTGAGGTTGTAGTTGGTATAGGTGCAGCAGAAGGACTTATGAATTGCATGCTTGCTCTTCTTGATGTCGGAGACGAGATAATATGTTTCACCCCATGTTTTCCAGCATATTTTGATGATGCATACATGGCCGGTATTGTACCAATTGAAGTTCCGTTGAAATTCTCTGATGGATATAAATTGAATATTAAAGATTTGGAAGAAAGAATTACGACTAAGACTAAGATGATTCTGATTAACAGCCCTAATAATCCTACAGGCAATATTTTATCAAAAGATGATTTAGAAAAAATTGCGTCGATAGTCGTAAAAAATGATTTATTTGTAATATCTGATGAAGCCTACAATGATTTTTATTATGAGGAAAAACCGATTAGTATTGCAACTATTCCAAAAATGAGAGATAGAACAATAATTGTTAATACAACATCAAAAGCATATTCAATGACAGGATGGCGAGTTGGCTATACAATAGCACCTCCAGAGGTAACAAAGTACTTGCACAAAGCACATCAAAACATTACAACACATCCCAGCACATTTGCTCAGTATGGTGCAGTTGCGGCATATGAAAGCGGAGCTTCCTGGACAGATATGATGGTCAAGGAGTTCAGGAGAAGAAGGGAGATGGTTTGTAGTTTTCTTGACCAAATTGATGATCTTGAATATATCAAGCCTGCAGGAGCTTTTTATTTTTTCATATGCATTGATAGGTTAAACATGAATGCAGCAGAATTTTGCGAATATATTATAAATGAAGCGGGTGTTGCACTTGTTCCAGGTGATGCATTTAAATGTGAGAAAGGTCGCAATTTCGTAAGGTTGGCTTATGCAAACTCCTATGAAAATATTGAAGAAGGATTGAAAAGAATTAAAAGTGCTGTTGAAAAACTAAATAATGAATAGACATAAGGAGAAATAATATGTATTTAAACTGTTTCGATGAGGTAAAAGAGATTACAAAAGAACTTGTAAGAATTCCAAGCATGGTAAAAACCGGTAACGGTGAAACAAAGTGTGCCGAAAAGATTTATGAATTCTATTCGAAGCTCCCATATTTTAAAAGATATCCAGAGTATTTACTTTTACAACAGACAGAAAATGATGAAATCGTAAGGCATAATACTATGGCATTGGTCAGAGGCACAAAGGGGAACTCTAATAGAACAGTAATTCTTATGGGACATCTGGATACTTGCGGTGTAGACGATTTCGGAACAATTAAGGAATACGCTTTTGATCCGGACAAACTGCCAGGGTTGCTAAGGGAGATGAACTTGGGTGATGACATAAATAAGGATATCGATTCTGGAGAATATATGTTTGGAAGAGGTGCCTTGGATATGAAATCAGGAGTAGCTTGCCATATGTATTTGATTAAGTACTTTACAGAGCATCCTGAAGAAATAGACGGAAATATCATCGCATTGGCGGAATGTGATGAGGAAGATAACTCTCACGGAATGATATCGGCATTAAGTATATTTAGGCAGTGGAAAGAAAAATATGGTTTGGAATTTATTTCTGCAATAAATGCTGATTATTCAACTCCATATCATGCAAAAGATGAAAACAGGTATATTTACTTTGGAACCATCGGCAAGCTTCTTCCGTCTTATTATGTGGTAGGAAAAGAAACGCATGTAGGTCAGGCATTTGGAGGGTTAGATCCCAACTTATTAGTTGCTGAACTTACAAGGATAATTGAATTGAATCCGGAACTAAGTGATGAGTCTCAGGGTGAGGTTACGGTGCCACCAATTTCCTTGAAGCAAGCTGATTTTAAAGTGGGATATACTGTTCAAACTGCCTCAACGGCTTATGCCTATTACAATTTCTTTATTCACAGTATGAATCCCGAAGATGTAATAATTAAAATGAAACAAAAGGGTATTGAGGCTTTTGATAATATTGTCAACTATACAAATGAGGCCTACAAAGAGTTTTGTAAAATTGGAGGTCATGTTTATACTGAACTTCCTTGGAAAACCAGAGTGTACACATATGAGGAGTTTTTCAATGAATTAGCAAGAAAAAATGGTGAAGAATTCAAGACATATATAAAAAAATATGCCGAAGATTTAAATAATAGCAATCCGTCGATGGATCTTCGAGATTATAGTGTAGATATCATTAATGAAGCATGGAAGTGGTCTAAAGATAAAACGCCTGCTATTATTGTTTACTTTTCTTCCATATTCTCAGGGCGAGTCGAGATAACAGGAAAAGACGAAAAGGAAAAGCAGCTATTGGATAGTGTTAAGAAATCTGTTGCTATTGTTCAGGAGTATTCCGATAAACCAATAGTAACAAAGATGTTCTATCCATATATTTCAGATTCTAGTTTTGTTGCAGTTGGAGATGATATTAATAAGCTAAAGGCATTGGAAATGAATATGCCCGCATGGGGTCCAAAGTATATGTATCCTATGAATGAAGTTCTTGAAATAAATGTACCTGTAGTAAATATTAGCACATATGGAAAAGACGGTCATAAGACTACAGAAAGAGTGCACATGAAGTACACTCTGGAAAACATGCCGAACATAACATACAATACCATCAAAAATTTGCTTGAGTAGTATTTGGTGGTGATAGTGCAGAATTTGTTTGCTGCTAAAGACAAGTACGGCATTCTTTAGAAGGGAGGTAAAGTAGGTCAGGAAAAGATTACTGTTCGCATCATAAGCTGGAAGAAGATTTATTATAATAGCTACAGATTGAGTTAAATTTGATTCAAAAATAGGAAGGAGGACTTATAGTGATAGATAATAAAAATGATGACACACAAAAGAAAGGACCAAATTTGAATGATGACAGGTTGCTCTACACCGTCGATGAGAAACCCAGAAATGTGAGAGATGCAATTGTTTTAGGTATTCAACATCCTTTGACGATGATAGGAGGTATGTCCATGACCCCGCTCATTGTTGCCGGGGCAATCGGCATGAATCCAGGTCAGACAACTCTGTTACTTGGTCTATGTATGATCGGCGCAGGGTTAGCAACAGTTATACAGACCACCTTTGGAGTTAAACTGGCTACGATTCAGACAATGAGCGTAGCATTTATTGCAGCTTATGTTGCTATAGCAGGAATAGTAACATCTGAAACCGGCTCAGCGGACCCAATGCTTATTATGCGTTATATAGCCGGTGCTGTAATACTTGGTGGAATATTTGAAGCAATTTGTGGATATAGTGGTTTGATTGAACAAATGAAAAGAGTAATTACACCGATGGTCACAGGACCGGTAATATTATTAATTTGTCTGTCGTTGGGTAATATAATTGTAGAATGGGCAGCTTCAAACTGGTTGATAGCAATTATTACTGCTGCAATATCCCTCTCCATGACCCATGCAATCCCCAGAACAAAATGGGGGAAGGATAAGTATTTCTTGAAATCAACAGCGGTAATAGTTCCAGTTTCGATAATGTTCGTCATATCCTTAATACTTAGCCTGTCTGGAGTAATCGATTCGGATTCTGGAGCGTATATTAATCTTCAAGCCGTAAAAGATGCTCCATGGTTCGTGTTACCTATTGGTGCTGCTAATTGGGGTGCACCTATATTCAGGATTGATTTCGCACTCTTGGTTGTTGCGGGTTTTGTTATTTCTATGATTGAGTCAATAGGACAGTATTATGGTAATGCCGCAATTTCGCAAGTAGAAGACACTATGACCGGAAAAAGAGTGGGAAGAGGTATCGGTGCTGAAGGTTTAGGTTGTATTTTGGCTGCTTTGGTTGGTGGTTTGTCAAGTACATCTGCTGGAGAGAATTTAGGACTTGTTGAAGCAACACGCGTCGCTAGCCGTCATATTGCAAGGATCGGCGGATGCTTCCTGATATTGTTTGGACTTTGCGGAAAATTTGCAGCTATTCTTGCTACCATATCTCAGCCCATTCTGGCTGGAGTATTCATAGCTATTATGGGAACTGTAGGTGGTGTGGGCGTTAAGGAATTTACACGAATACCATTGTCTGGAAGAAATCTCAGTATATTCGGTATATCCTTAATTTTTGGTATTGGTATGCCTACATATATTACTGCTCACCCTGTAGTTTTTATGGAAAGTCTGACATGGCTGGCAAATACAATTAACGGTTTCGCTTCCAATATGATGGCTATGGGAGGTCTGGTTGCAATCCTAATGAATCAAATCGTACCTGGTTCGGATGATGAGAAAGGTAAAAACGCAGTTTTCAAATAAAAAGTATATCAAATACTCAAGTAATAAAAAGGAGGAAATAATGAGTAAACTGATAAAAAACGGCCATATTATTAATGCGAATTCTGAATTTGACGGAGACATTTATATTGAAGGTGAAAAAATTGTAGCCGTTGGTAAAAATCTAGATTACAAGGCAGACGAAATTGTCGAAGCAAAGGGCATGTATGTATTCCCAGGTGGAGTCGACATGCATACACATTATGCACTTCCATATGGAAAAACAATCTCAAGAGGATTCGAGACTTCACAAGCTGCACCAGTTGGAGGAACAACAACTGTTGTTGATTTTGCTCCACAACAAGCAGGAAAATCCATACTTGATGGCGTTTTACAACATAAGGAAAAGCAGGGAGCGATGGCTTCCGTAGACTACGCATTGCATGCATTAATTATGGACACAAATCCAGATACACTGGATCAGCTTTATAACGATATAGAAAAACTGCCAGAAATTGGTGTAGCAACTTTGAAGATGTTTATGGTTTACAAAGGGACAGTATTGCACTGCAGGGACGAAGTAGTTTATAAAGCTCTACTTGCTTCAAAAAAAGCCGGTGTCACACCGTTTGTTCATGCCGAAAGTGCAGATATAGTTGAAGAGATGAGGCAGGATTTTATAAAGCAGGGTAAAACTGAGTTGAAATACCATTTACTATCAAGACCGCCGCTAATAGAAGAAGAATGTGTTCAGAGAGGAATAAATATTTCCAAAATGGCAGATTCTCCAATTTTCTTTGCTCACATATCGAGCAAAGGATCAACTGAAATTATCAGAGATGCAAATGCTAAGGGAATACCCGCGTATGCAGAAACTTGTATTCACTATCTGGTATTGGACGACAGTGAGTTTGATAAGCCAGGTGTAGAAGCCGCAAAGACGATGGTTGCACCGCCTATTCGGGACAAGACTCATCAAGATGCTTTGTGGTTAGCAGTAAAAAGAAAATGGCTCAGTGCTGTCAGTACCGATCATTTTGCAATTAACTTTCAAGAAAAATTGGATATGGCAGAGGAAGATGGCGGGGACTTCACGACTTACTGTTGCGGTTTACCTGCAGTTGAAGACAGGTGTTCTGCATTGTGGACATATGGAGTTGAAACTGGCAAAATCAATAAGCAAGATTTTGTTGACTTGTTTGCAACGAGTCCTGCGAAGGTGGTTGGCGTGTATCCTCAGAAAGGAGAAATCGCACCTAACGCTGATGCAGATATCGTAATATATGATCCAGATTATAGAGGGATTTTTAGCATTGAAAACAGTCAATATCAAGGAGTAGATTATTGTGGATTTGAAGGCCTCGAAAAGAAGGGACGACCATCCAAGGTATATCTGAGAGGTAGATTGACTGCAGAAGACGGTAAATTTGTAGGACCTGAAAAGCAGGGCAAATTTGTTGAAGCCAAACCATATGGTATGTGCTATGACAAAATAACTTTTTAAAAACACAGATTATGTTTAAGAAGTCAAAATATTCAACTAATGGATGCCGCCGAATGACACTTTCGGCGGTATTTTCTTGAAAAAAGAAAGGAATTCCTTTATACTGATACTTGCTTAAAACTAGATTGGGCAAAGGTACAGACAGGAGAAAAAAATGTTACTGGCATTCGACGTAGGAAATACCAATATCGTTCTGGGAGTTTTCGATAACGGCAAACTTCTCCAGAACTGGAGAATGGAAACATACAACAGCAAGAGCGCCGACGAATACGGCATGATCATAAATCAGCTGTTTAAATATGAAGGTCTTAATATCGATGATGTGAATGATGTTATCATTTCGACGGTAGTTCCTTCCACTCTGTACACACTTCAGCACATGTCTATGAAATATTTTCATGTCAGAGCTATAGTCATCGGGCCGGGGATCAAAACCGGACTGAAGATAAGATACGATAATCCGGAACAGGTCGGTGCGGACAGGATCGTGAATGCTGTCGCCGCCCTGATAAAATACGGCGGCCCCCTTGTCATAGTGGACTTCGGAACTGCTACAACATTCTGCGCAATTACCGAGGACTGGGAATACCTAGGAGGCTCAATAGCTCCCGGACTTAAAATTTCCTCCGATGCTCTGTTTGAAAAGACAGCCAAGCTGCCCAGAGTCGAGCTTGAAGATCCCGGAACCGCCATCGGAAAAAATACCATTGAAAGCATCCAGTCAGGCCTCGTTTACGGTCACATGGGCGTAGTAGAGAATCTCTGCAACAAGATGAAGGATGAACTTGATAAATATTCTGAGCATAAGAATCCCATCAAAGTCATTGCCACCGGAGGCGTTGCTTCCATGATGGAAAAGGGAATTGCGTGCATCGATGAGGTTGACAAGATGCTTACTCTTGACGGCCTTTATATAATATATGAAAAGAATAAAAAAGATCCCCAGAAGAGACGAGTCAAAAAAAATGATGCCGATTGGGACTCTTAAGCCGGAAAACCCGTTTTTTCTTGCACCGCTTGCCGGCATTACAGATCCTCCTTTCAGGAAGATCTGTAAAAGTCAGGGTGCAGCCATGGTTTATACCGAGATGATCAGCGGGAAGGGCATCTGGTACGGTGATCAAAAAACAGAAACCCTCCTAAAAACATACGAAGATGAAAAACCGGTAGCCATCCAAATATTCGGGAGCGATCCTGAAATTTTTTCGTATGTGGCAGAGAAATTAAACAGCGGGGACAATGCCGTGTTGGATATAAATATGGGGTGCCCCGTACCCAAAATAGTCAAGAACGGCGAAGGCTCTGCGCTGATGAAGGATCCGGATCTGGCAGGTAAATTAGTAGAAGCCGCAGTTTCCAAATCAAAGAAACCTGTGACAGTAAAGATGAGGATCGGATGGGACAAAGAAAACATCAATGTTGTTGAAATGGCAAAAACCGTTGAAGCTGCCGGGGCATCGGCGGTAGCAATACATGGTAGGACGAGGGAACAGTATTACTCGGGAACAGCGGACTGGAATCAGATCGGAAGTGTGAAGGCGGCTGTAAGGATCCCTGTGATAGGTAACGGCGATATTTTTTCTGCAGAAGAAGCTGTCAGCATGATGAGGGAGACAGGTTGTGATTATGTAATGATCGCCCGGGGGGCTCTGGGGAATCCGTGGATATTCAGGGATGCCATAAAGCTTTTTTACGGTGAGGCGGCATATGACCCTCCGACTCAGGAAGATAATTTGAATATGCTGATAAAGCATATCGATATGCTCGAAGAAGAAAAGGGAGCATATGTAGCAGTCATGCAGATACGAAAACACGTTGGGTGGTACCTCAAGGGTTTCCACGGGATAAAATCCATAAGGAACAGAGTCCATGGTATCAGTGACATTGATGAGTTAAGGTCTTTACTTTTATCCTTAAATCCTATACAATGTTGAGCATACGGAAATTCGAACAAAGTGGCTAAAAATAGAGATGTTCGGACAAAAAAATAGAAAGAAAAGGTACTTGATATGACAGAAGAAATACTATTGACGCAAGAGGGATATGACGATAAGGTTGCTGAGCTCGATGAGCTTCAGACAGTAAAAAGACCTGAGATCGCAGAGAGACTGAAAGAAGCCATTTCATATGGTGATATTTCCGAGAACTCGGAATACGATTCAGCTAAAAACGAACAGGCTGAACTTGAAGATCAGATATCCAAACTTGAATATATTATAAAAAATGCCAAAATAATAGACGAGAAAAAAGTCAAAGTGGATAAGGTCAGTCTGGGGCTGAAGGTAACAGTGAAAGATTCAAAATCAAAACAGGAATCTGTCTTTACGATCGTCGGGTCCACGGAAGCAGATCCTTTCGAAGGGAAAATCTCAAATGCTTCTCTTGTTGGTGCCGCACTTTTAGGCAAAAAAGTCAAAGATAAAGTGCAGGTACAGGTACCTGATGGTCTGGTCACATACGAAGTCCTCGCCATCGAAAAACAGAAATAAATCAGCCTGGAAAGTCAATGTGATAAGTGTTTGGAGAATAAAATGAGTGATGATAACAAGAAAAACAACATAGAAAATACGGAAGAAGAAAGAGAGCTTACCGGGGAAGAGCTGAATGAGATGCGTCAGATAAGACGTGAAAAGCTCAAGAAACTTCAGGAAATGGGAAGAAATCCTTTTCTTGTCGAGTATTGGGATATCAAGAATTACAGCCAGTCTATCAAAGATGATTTCGACAATATGGAAGGCAAAGAAGTTGTCTGCGCCGGAAGGATCATGGCAAAGAGAAACATGGGCAAGGCTTCTTTCATAGATATCCAGGATAATGAAGGCAAGATACAGTGCTACGTGAGACAGGATGCCGTCACTCCCGAAGAATATGAGATATTCCTCACATATGACATCGGTGATATCATAGGCATCGAAGGCGAAGTTTTCAAGACAAGACACGGAGAAATATCAGTCAAAGTAAGCAAGATAGTACTGCTCACAAAGTCCCTTCAGATCCTGCCCAACAAATGGCAGGGTCTTAAAGACAAAGAACTTAAATACAGACAGCGTTATGTTGATCTCATCATGAACCCGGAGGTCAAGGAGACTTTCGTAAAGAGAGCGAAAATTATCAAAGCCATAAAGGATTATCTTGACGAAGAGGGATTCCTGGAAGTGGATACTCCAATTCTTACGACCATAGCAGGCGGCGCAAACGCCAGACCTTTTTCCACTCACCACAACACTCTGGATATTGAAATGAAGCTGAGGATCTCTAACGAACTGTTCCTTAAGCGTCTTACAGTAGGCGGACTTGACAAGGTTTACGAAATGGGCAAGATGTTCAGAAACGAAGGTATGGATAAGAACCATAATCCCGAGTTCACTTCGATGGAGCTTTATGAGGCATACGGTCAAATGGAAGACGTTATGCGTCATACTGAAATGGTAGTTGCCAGAGCCGCTGAAGCAGCAAACGGGACAATGCTGCTCAATTATCAGGGAAAAGAATTCGATTTGACTCCGCCATGGCAGAGAATGACCATGCAGGACGCTGTCAAAAAATGGGTGGGAGTTGACTTCGATAAGATACAGACTGATGAAGAAGCACGGGAAGTCGCTAAGAAATATCATCTTGAAGACTGGCAGAAACTGAACAGGGGCTTAGTGATAACAGAACTGTTTGAAGAGCATTGTGAAGAATATCTGGATGGACCAATATTCATAACAGGACATCCGGTTGAAGTTTCTCCGCTTTCAAAGAGAGATCCCGTAGATCCCAGGATAACCAGAAGATTCGAAGCATATATAAATACATGGGAAGTCGCCAATGGATTTTCCGAATTGAACGATCCAATCGATCAGTATGAGAGATTCAAAGAGCAGCAGGGACAACTTGAAGCCGGAGACGATGAAGCCCATCCAATGGATGAGGACTTTGTAAATGCGCTGGAAGTAGGTCTTCCACCAACCGGGGGGTTAGGTGTGGGTATCGACAGGGTAATAACTCTGATAACAGATTCTCCGTCCATCAGAGATATAATTTTATTCCCGACAATGAAACCGCTGGACGACTGACTTAAAGGGGATTAACGATCAAGGGGAGATTAATTTGTCGGAAATTTTAACGGAAGTTTTTTCGGGGGTACTTGGACTTACATTGGGACATATCATCATGTTTGCCATCGGCGGGTTGCTCATATTTCTTGCCATCAAATATGAATATGAACCGATGCTCCTGTTGCCTATAGGTTTTGGAGCGATACTGGCCAACATACCATTTTCATCGGCAGTCGGTGAACACGGTTTTTTACAGATTTTATATGATGCGGGTATAGCTACTGAGCTTTTTCCTGTGCTCATATTCATAGCTGTGGGAGCTATGATCGATTTTAAACCACTGCTTCAGAATCCGTTCATGATGTTTTTTGGAGCTGCCGCCCAGTTCGGCATATTTATGACCATGATGTTTGCTTTGGCAACAGGATATTTTACATTGCCTGAAGCGGCGGCCATAGGTATAATCGGTGCGGCTGACGGCCCTACATCAATTTATGTAGCGACGGAATTTGCACAAAAATATATAGGACCGATATCTGTGGCAGCATATTCCTACATGTCGCTGGTACCGATAATACAGCCGCCGGTAATCAAGCTGCTGACAACAAAAAAAGAACGACTGACCAGAATGAAGTATACAACGGTAGAGATACCGAGGTTGATAGAGATACTGTTCCCCATAATAATCACACTCATAGCAGGTATAATTGCACCTATGAGTGTGGCACTCATAGGATCGCTGATGTTCGGCAACCTGATCAGAGTCTGCGGAGTCCTTGAAAGATTATCGCTGTCCGCACAGAACGAACTTGCAAATCTGGTGACACTGCTTTTGGGGATCACCATCGGATCGACCATGACGGCAGAGGCGTTTCTGGATGTCAGAACTCTAATGATAATGGGAATGGGACTGTTTGCATTCATATTCGATACGGCGGGAGGAGTGATCTTTGCAAAGATAATAAACATATTCCTGCCAAAGGACAGAAGAGTCAATCCAATGATCGGTGCTGCAGGAATATCGGCATTCCCCATGTCGGGAAGAGTAGTCCAGAAAATGGCGGCCAAAGAGGATCCGGGCAACTTCATCCTGATGCAGGCAATGAGTGCAAATGTTGCGGGACAGCTGGGATCGGTAATTGCAGGAAGTCTGGTTCTGGTGATCGTGCCTATCATATTGGCAGGAATGTAAAGGATTGATGAAATCGAGTTAGGTTTCGGGGAGTAATAAAAATGGACATGACATTGATGGCGGCAGGATTAAAGGTAATGTTGATAGGTCTGGGAGGCGTATTTGCCGTACTCATCCTGTTCTATATTACGACAAAGATAATGCTGGCTATATCAAAGAGCACAGCAAACAGAAAAACTGATCAAGGTTAGAAGCACTATGTGCTTGAGCTGCCTTCGGGTAGAATAATAAAAATAATGTGCAGATGCACAGGAATGGAGTTTCACATGAAAGGCTACAGCAGTGAGAAAATCAAAAACATTGTCCTTTTAGGCCATGGAGGTTCAGGCAAGACAACAGTCGCAGAAGCGGCTCTGCTTGAAACCAAGGTCATTGGGAGACTAGGTAAGGTAGAGGATGGTAACACGGTTTCCGATTACGAGAAAATGGAAATCGAGAAAGGTTATTCCATCAATACTTCACTTATTCCAATAGAATATAATGGAACGAAGATCAATATTCTGGATGCTCCGGGATTCTTCGACTTCGTAGGTGAAGTTTACTCTTCCATCAGAGCTGCCGAGGCAGCAGTGATAGTTGTGGATGCATCTGCCGGTATACAGGTCGGTACAGAAAAGGCCTGGGATATTTGTAAAAAGATAGATATGCCCAGATTTTTCCTCATCAACAAAACAGACAAGGAAAATGTGGACGTAGCCCAGGTCATAGATGAACTAAAATCCAAGTTCGGAACTTCACTTGCTACTTTGGACGACAGAGATGCCCTTACTGAAGTTGTGGCAGAAAGTGATGAAGCGCTTCTTGAAAAATTCTTTGGAGGAGAAGAATTTACTGATGATGAGTTCAACAAAGGACTTTCAAACGGTATTGCAAGCGGTAATATAGTGCCGATCATAACATCCAGTGCTGTAAAGGGAGAAGGGATAAAGGATTTCCTCGACACTATGGTCAAATATGTTCCTGCACCCACCGCACATGCGCCATATCCTGCTAAGAACGACAGTGATGAAGATATAGAAGTTGCATGCGATCCTGCAGGCAAACCTACAGCATTCGTATTCAAGACAATCGCTGATCCTCTGGTTGGAAAGATATCTCTTATCAAAGTCATATCCGGCACCATCAAGCATGGTCAGGAACTTTACAATCCGAGAGCAGAGAAACCTGAGAAAATGAGTTCGATGTTTTATCTGAGAGGAAAAACTCAGAGCGAAGCTCCCGAAGCTGCTGCAGGTGACATTTACGCCGCAACAAAGCTTCCAAATGCCAAGACCGGCGATACATTATGTGAAAAATCCAATATTGTAATATTTCCAAACGTGGACTTCCCGCAACCTTCATTGTTCCTTGCTGTTGCACCAAAGAACCAGGGTGACGATGAAAAGGTGGGAACAGGTCTCAACAAGCTTAAAGAAGAAGATCCTTCATATTCCATCGAGAGAAACAGTGAAACGGCTCAGACTCTTATCGGCGGACAGGGAGAGATCCAGATCGGTATAATAACCGGCAAACTGAAAGACAGATTCGGTGTGGAAGTCAACCTCATCGATCCAAAAGTCCCGTACAGAGAAACGATCAAAGGTACTGCAGACGTACAGGGCAAACACAAGAAACAGTCCGGCGGCGCAGGTCAGTACGGTGATGTTCATATCAAATTCTCACCTACACAGGAAGAATTCGAATTCAGCGAAGAGCTGTTCGGCGGCTCTGTTCCGAAGAACTACGTCCCTGCTGTCGAAAAAGGACTTAAAGAAAGTATGGTAAAAGGACCTCTTTCCGGTTCAAAGGTAACAGGAATCAAAGCAGTGCTTTACGATGGTTCATACCATGATGTCGACTCCAATGAAATGGCGTTCAAAATAGCCGCTTCCTTGGCTTTCAAAAAAGGCCTGGAAGCTGCAAAACCTATTTTGCTTGAACCTATAATGCATGTGGAAATAATCGTTCCCGATGAATATATGGGTGATGTCATGGGTGACATGAACAAGAGAAGAGGTAAGATCCTGGGTATGGAACCTCTGGCAAGCGGCGGACAGAAATTAGTTGCGGAAGCTCCTCAGGCAGAGATGTTCAAGTATGCTATCAATCTGAGATCCATGACACAGGCAAGAGGCAGTTTCATTATGAATTTCGAAAGATATGAGGAAGTTCCTGCTAATATTGCACAGAAAGTTATCGCTGAATATCAGGCTACACAGGAGAAACACGACTAATAAGATAAGTGGATCAAAGTTTTGAACAAGCTTCGCGTATATTAGATACACCGATTACATGAATGCCGGAGAGAGAAATCTTTTCGGCATTTTTCTTTGGGAGGATCAGGTTCTTAAAACCCATTCTGGCTGCTTCCGATGCGATTTTTTCTGAATGGCGGATCGGTCTGAGATCGCCGGTAAGGCCTATTTCACCGATAGCAAGAGTTTGTCCTTTGTTTTCTATCCCTTTTAAGCTGGAGTAGATCGCAAGAGCCACGGCCAGATCGATGGATGTGCCTTCGGGACGTATCCCGCCAACTACATTTACATAGATATCCTGAGCACTCAAGTTGATCCCGCCTCTTCTTTCCAGTACAGCCACGATCATATTCAGCCTGTTGATATCAACTCCAAGTGCGGTTCTTCTGGGGAAGCCCGCATTTGCTGATGACGTAAGTGCCTGAAGTTCCAAAAGAAGAGGTCTTGTTCCTTCATATACTGCAGTGGCTATGGAGCCTTCTCCGGCTTCAGATAAACCTTCGAGGAAAGATGCGGATATATTTTCTACTTCGGTCAGTCCTTCTTCCTTCATTTCAAATGCGCCGATTTCACTGGTGGTTCCGAATCTGTTTTTATTGGCCCGGAGTATTCTAAGGTCCTGGCTTCTGTCACCGGCAAACTGCAACACACAATCCACCAGATGCTCTATTATCTTGGGCCCGGCCAGATCGCCGCTTTTAGTTACATGTGCGACTATAAAGATCGGAATGTTCATGACCTTGCCTATTTTCATCAGCTCGTTTGTGGATGAGCGGATCTGTGATACACTACCCGGAGCCGAATCCAGAGTATCGGTATACATTGTCTGGATGGAATCGATAATAAGAAAACCGGGTTTCAGGCTTCTTACTATTTCGGCAACAGTTTCAATATTTGTTTCTGACAACAGAAAGAGGTCTTCCGGAATCTGATCGATAATGCGGTCACCTCTCATTTTGATCTGTTCTTCGGATTCCTCTCCCGAAACATAAAGTACTCTGCCGTAATCATTCGCAATATTATTTGCTGTCTGGAGGATCAGGGTGGATTTCCCTATCCCCGGTTCACCAGCAATAAGAGTAAGAGAACCTTTTACGATCCCGCCGCCCAGAACTCTGTTCAGCTCACCGATCCCCGTATCTATACGATCCTTTTTGTCTGATTTTATTTCGGAAAGTTTGATTGCTTTTGACTTGCTGCCATCGACTTTACGGCTTCTGGAGTCGCTTTTATCGACCTCTGCCTGATGTACCTTTTCTTCAACAAAGCTGTTCCATGCCCCGCATATGCATTGCCCTATCCATTTAGGGCTTTCGTATCCGCATTCCTGACAGACAAAGACAGTTTGATTTTTCTTGGCCATTATCTGTCACTGACCTTTCTGTCCATTTCTGCTTCCCGTTCGTGGTCCTCTTCCGACAGGGCTTTTTGTTCTTCGATGGTTTCCTCGATCTTTTCCTGTATAGGTTTTTCCTCTTCTTCATGGTCATAAAGGTCATCTGTCTGGGCGTGGGCCTTTTTGATCTCGAACCAGAATGTGCTTCCTTTTTTCAGTGCACTTTGAACTCCGAACTTGGCGCTGTGGAGGATCAGGATCTCTTTTACGATGGAAAGACCCAGCCCCGTATTTTCGGTTCTTTTTCTGTTACTGCTGGCTTTGTAATAACGTTCCCATATGTGCTTCAGATCCTTCTTTGGGATTCCGATCCCGTGATCGCTGATCTCGCACCTTACGAAATCACCTTCATCCAGCATTTTAACTTCGACGGTTTTATCCTTGCCGCTGTACTTGAATGCGTTACTCACAAGGTTGGTCACAACCTGTTGTATCCTCATTTCATCCGCTCTTATTATGCCGTCTCCTTCGCTTATAAATATAAGTTTATATCCTTCCTGTTCCGCAAATGCCGTGTATGACTGGAGTATATTCTCAATTGTACTTTTCAAAGAAAAGTCGGTGTAATTCATTCCCTGTTTGCCGGATTGCATCTTTGAGAATTCCAGAAGCTCAATGACCATCTGGTTGAGTCTTTCGGCTTCATCGATGATTACCTGAAGGTGCTCTTCTCTTTTTTCCGGATTGTTCCCTGAAAGGTCTCTGATCATCTCCGCATAAGAAGTAACCATTGTAAGGGGCGTTCTGAGGTCGTGGGAAACGTTGGCAATGAGATCCTTCTGCATATTTTCCGCCTTGGCAAGTTCCAAAGACGTGTAGGTCAGGGTGTCTGCCAGTTGTGAAAGTTCTGAATAATCTCCGCCGTCAAATATTGTTCCGTATCGTCCCTCGGCAAGTTCCTCTGCCGTTTCGGTAATCTGCTCTATGGGATGGATGATCCTCCTTGAAAGAAAGTAAGCAATGAGCAGTGCTGCAGCAATAGAAATTATTGTTACATATATAAGCTGGTTTGCAAGTATGTCAATTGTGCCCTCAACAGGATAAAGAGGGGAAAAAATATACAGATAGACACTGTCGCTTCCTGCATCTTTGAGATAGGATGCATAGGCCAGCGTTTCAAATCCGGTATCGGTATCTATTGTGTTTTCGGAATATGACGGTTTGTTGCTTTTGATCAGTTTTTCTTTAAGGTGCTGTATTCTTTCTGTATAGAAATCCGAGGATGATGTCTGAGGAACTTCGTTTTTGTCACTCAGGCTGGTATTTTGAGAATATGGGGAGTATAAAGTGGCCCCCGCATCGTTTTCAATAAAAATATTCATCTCGTTTTTATTTGAGATATCCCTTATGACGACTTCCAAATCGTCGTAATCATCATCCTTGTATTTACTTTCTATGGTCTGGGCTATTCTGCTGGTGCTTGAGTTTTTCATTTCCTTATAGTAGTTGTTAAGAAAAAAAACCTGCAATACCCATATGATAACCAGAAGCACGATTGCAAAGACGATAAAATATGCCCACATCTTGAACTTTAAACTTTTAAAATCGATTTTAAGCTTCAAATTTGTATCCTACTCCTCTTAAAGTACTGATCATGTCTCTGTATTTGCCCAGATTATTTCTAAGGTTCTTGATATGTGTATCGATTGTCCTGTCGTCACCGTAGAAGTCATATCCCCAAATTTCAGAGAGCAGCTTCTCTCTTGACAATGCGATATTCTTATTCTTAACGAGATAGAACAAAAGGTCATATTCTTTCGGAGTAAGTTCGATCTTTTCATCATCCACAGTTACTTCTCTTGCCAGGATACTTATCTTGAGACCATCGAAAGCAAGAATCTCGGGTTCTTCATTCGGTGGCTGCTTCCTTGTCATTACCGCATTGATCCTTGCGATAAGTTCCTTGGGGCTGAATGGTTTGACCATATAGTCATCAACTCCCAGTTCAAATCCGAAAAGTTTATCATATTCTTCACCTCTGGCCGACAGCATTATCACAGGTATATCCTTGATTTTCTTAATTTCCTTGCACGCTGAAAACCCGTCAAGTTTCGGCATCATTACATCCATAACGATTATGTCAAAATCCTCTTCCTTGACCATTTTGATTGCGTCCATGCCGTCTTCTGCTTCCAGAACTTCAAACTCATTGAATTCCGCATATTCCCTTATAACTTCTCTTATCTTCTGTTCATCATCTACTATAAGCAATTTTGTCATTTAAATCAGACCCCTCTCTTGCTTGTATTTTTAAATACGTACTATAATAGGATACCATATTCCAATGACAAAAACAATTATTCGATGTTTAAAATTAGGAAAAAGTATGTTGACATGAAAAATATGTTATGATATGATATCAGATTGTTTCCTTGACGGTCGACTGGTTTTGGCTTATAATATTACTAAACAACAAAAATTTCTATCTATCAGGAGGTTCACTTGTATAACATTGGAGACAAAATAGTTTATCCTATGCATGGCGCCGGGGTGATCGAATCAATAGAAGAGAAGAAGATCATGGGTGCCAGCAAGAGATACTACGTTTTGCTTGTACCATTCGGTGAAATGAAGATTATGATTCCCTGCGAAGCATGCGAACAGATAGGTATAAGGGGAATAATGAGTCAGCAGGAAATGGATATGGTATTCAATATCCTTTCAGAAGACTCTACGGAAATGTCTTCCAACTGGAACAGGCGATATCGTGACAATATGGAAAAACTCAAAACCGGTGAACTGCATTGTGTCGCCGAAGTCGTCAGGAACCTCATGAGAGCCGATTGTATCAAGAAATTGTCCATGGGAGAGAAGAAGATGCTGGCAAATGCCAAGCAGATCCTCATAAGCGAGGTGGTGCTCGTTCAGGATCTTGATGTCAACGAGGCAATGGTGACCATAGAAAAATATGTACTGGGTTAGGCGATGGGGTTAAGCCCCTGCGCAATACGCCAGTGTTTTACATTTGACAGACCACAAACCCAAATACTATGTGGTTGTCTGAAAAACTTACGAAGGGAGGTGAGTGAGAAACTATGATCAAAAAGTTAATAAGAGGAGTCATCACGGTCGTTGGTTTGTTCGTTGGTTACGGTGTTTTTCAACTGCTTTTATTCATAAACAGTCTGACTCATATAGTGAATATGTCACAAGTATCGGCACTTGAGAAGGACATCGTCGGAGCAGTAATCGCAATTATATTTGGAATTTTATTTTTTTCTCTGACACCGTCGTTCAGCCGCAGGGGCAAAAAGGTTGCAACGAACATAGACAATGAGCTCCAACATATATCAGCACACAGCATTGTCATGGGTACGATCGGACTCATAGCAGGTCTTATTATTGCCTTTTTTGTAAGCCGTATTTACAGCGATATAGGCAACAATTACATTGTAATGGCGTTGAACCTTGTCACATATCCGGTATTCGGATATCTCGGTGTTGTTATCGCATCCAAGAGCGGACAGGAATTTTTTCTTTCGCTGTTAAGTGCCAGAAAAGGTGCCGGCGGCAAGCCAAAGTCCAAAAATAGCGACGCTACGCCTAAGGTTCTTGATACAAGTGTCATAATAGACGGAAGAATAGCAGATATAATGAAGACAGGATTCATCGAAGGTAATATAGTGATTCCTGAATTTGTTCTTGTTGAGCTTCGTCATATTGCAGATTCGTCCGATGGGCTAAAGCGGAATCGGGGGCGGAGAGGACTGGATATCCTGAACAGGATCCAGACTGAATATGGAATCGAGATATATAATACCGACAAGGAAAAAGGCCTGGATGAGATACCGGAAGTTGATGTCAAGCTCTTAAAGCTTGCTCAGATTATGAACGGCAAGGTTGTGACTAATGACTTCAATTTGAATAAAGTGGCGACCATCAAAGGTGTGGAAGTTCTGAATATAAACGAACTGGCCAATACCCTGAAACCGGTGGTTCTTCCCGGAGAAGAAATGACACTTTTCCTCGTTAAGGAAGGCAAGGAAAACAACCAGGCTGTTGCGTATCTGGATGACGGGACGATGATCGTCGTTGAAGAAGGACGCAAATTCATAGGGAAGACCATAGATGTAGTCGTTACCAGTGTGCTTCAGACTTCGGCCGGCCGAATGATATTCGGTAAGCCAAAAATTTAGTACTCAAAGATAATACCTGGAAAGATATTCTTATGTATGAAGGAAAGAGAGTAGTCGCTCTGATAGCGGCAGCAGGCAACGGACAGCGAATGGGCAGTTCAAAGCCTAAACAGTACCTCAATTTAGGAAATAAAAATTTATTGGAAAAATCAACAGAGGCGTTTGAAATGAACGCCTCTGTTGACGATATATATATAATTGCATCATCAGAATATCCGGACGAAATCAAAAAACTGTCATTTTCAAAGATAAAAAAAATCACAGAAGGCGGAAGAACAAGGCAGCAGTCTGTATATAACGGACTCAAGAGCATAGATGGCCATGCCGACATCGTTCTTATCCATGATGCCGCCCGACCTTATCTTAAAAGCGCACTGATCGATGATGTGATAAAAGCAGTTATTAACAACGGAGCAGCTATACCTGCATTGCCGGTAAAAGACACTATTAAAATTACAGATAATGAATATATAACAGAAACGCCTGACAGAGACAGCCTTTATTCTGCCCAGACACCTCAGGGATTTGATATCGCTCTCATTATCGCTGCACATGAAAAAGCACGAGATGATAATTTCACTGGCACTGATGATTCCCAACTTGTTGAACGTTTAGGCCATAAGGTTTTATTGGTAAACGGTGATGAAAAAAATTCAAAGATCACCGTTAGGGAGGATATGGAGCCGGGAAGACTGGTCGGTATTGGATTTGACGTACATGCTTTTGCCGAAAACAGAGACCTTATTCTAGGCGGCATAAAGATTCCGTATGAAAGGGGCCTTTGGGGTCATTCAGATGCCGACGTATTAACTCATGCACTGATGGATGCTATTCTGGGGGCTTTGAATCTGGGGGACATAGGCACAAATTTCCCGGACACAGATGAAAGGTACAAAGGTATCAGCAGTGTCCTGCTGCTTGAAAAAGTCAGGGATATGATGATACAAAAGGGCTATACATTGGAGAATGCAGACCTTATAATAGTAGCAGAAAAACCGAAAATGAAAGAACACACCTCTCTTATAAGAGAGAATCTGGCAGAGATCATGTCTGTCAACCCGGATAAAATCAGCATCAAGGCCACTACCACCGAAGGTCTTGGATTCACCGGGAGAGAAGAAGGAATCGGAGCTCAGGCAATCGTACAGCTTCTTAAGAATATATAAACAGATTTAGCGGAAAGGACAGCAACACAAATGAGACTATCAAAAATGCACGTAAGTACACTAAGGGAGGTACCTGCTGAGGCCGAAGTACCAAGCCACATCTGGCTTTTAAGAAGCGGCATGATAAGAAAGCTTGTATCAGGGATATATGGATTTATGCCTCTGGGGTATCGTTCCGTAAGAAAGATAGAAGAGATAGTAAGGCGCGAGATGGACGCTAAAGGCGGACAGGAAATACATATGTCTGCCGTTCAGCCTGCCGAGCTTTGGCAGGAGTCAGGTAGATGGGACGTTATGGGTCCTGAAATGTGGCGGCTTAAGGACAGACACGGAAGGGATTTCTGCCTGGGACCCACCCACGAGGAAGTTTTTACGGATATAGTAAGAAATGAAGTCAGTTCTTACAGGCAGCTGCCTATTAACCTTTATCAAATACAGACCAAGTACAGGGATGAAGCAAGACCAAGATTCGGTCTCATAAGAAGCAGAGAATTTGTCATGAAGGATTCATATTCCTTTGACCGGGACGAGGCTGGTCTTGATAAGAGCTATAACGAAATGTTTGATGCATATGTCAAGATTTTCGATCGGTGCGGACTGAAGTACAGACCTGTATTTGCGGATTCAGGTGCCATGGGAGGAAGCGGTTCACAGGAATTTATTGCATTTTCCGATCAGGGAGAAAGCGATATAGTGTACTGCGAGTCCTGTGGATTCGCCGCAACTACAGAACAGGCTGCCGGTGTCGACGACAAGCCGACCTATGAAAAGGAAGAAAGCACGAAAGAAGTCCATACTCCTGATACAAAGACGATAGAAGACGTAGCAAACTATTTGGGTATCCCTACATCCAAGACAATGAAGGCTCTTCTGTTCGTAACATATAATCCTGATGAAACGGTAAAAGAATATGTGGCTGCATTTGTCAGAGGTGATCGTGAACTGAATATGACCAAGCTGATCAACGCTCTGGATATACCTGAGCACAGCATCGAGTTTGCTGATGAAGAAAAGATGGGCGAAGTGACAGGCAGCATAGGAGGATTTACAGGACCTACAGGTCTTCACGATTGCAAAATCATTGTGGATACCGAACTTGTAGATCAGAAAAATCTCTGCGCAGGAGCATGCAAAACCGATTATCACATAGAAAATATCAATTACGGAAGAGACTATAAGGCTGATATAATAGCCGATCTTAAAATGGTAGTGGGAGGAAGCCCCTGTCCCGTTTGCGGTGCGGAACTTAAGCAAACCGCAGGAACGGAAGTCGGTCAAATTTTTAAGCTGGGTACAAAGTACAGCAAATCAATGGGTGCAACGTACAAAGATGAGAACATGGAAGATCAGCTTATTGTAATGGGTTGTTACGGTTTGGGAGTTACCAGGACTCTGGCGGCAATAGTCGATCAGAACCACGATGAAAACGGGATCATATGGCCTGTTTCCGTAGCTCCATACCATGTGATCATAACTCTTGTTAAGCCGGATGATGAGGATCAGAGAAAGCTTGCTGAAGAATTATACGAAAAATTCCTGGCTGAAGGGGCGGAAGTGCTTTTAGATGATCGGGACGAACGTGCAGGAGTCAAATTCAAGGACGCCGATATAATGGGAATCCCCATAAGGATAACCGTAGGTAAAAAGGCGGCAGAAGGCATCGTTGAATACAAACTGAGAAGAGACGCTGACAGAATGGAACTAAGCTCAGAAGTAGCATTAAACAGTGCGATGGAGACCATTAAAAACGAGAAATAACATGAAAAAGCTCTGGGAACTTTTTTTCTCATTTTTCAAAATAGGAATTTTTACTATAGGCGGAGGCATGGCTATGCTTCCGCTTGTTCATGATACAGTTGTAAATAAAAAAGGGTGGATGACTGACGCAGAGATGGTGGACTGTCTTGCTGTTTCTCAAAGCCTCCCCGGTGCTATTATCGTAAATGCGGCTACATATGTGGGAAGGAAGGAAAAGAAGTTTTTAGGCTCTTTTGCCGCCACATTGGGCGTAGTACTCCCTTCCTTTATATGTATAATAACCGCCGTTTCACTGCTCGATGCAGTTGGAGACAATCAGTATATAAATGGATTTTTTAAAGGAGCATTGTCGGCTGCTGCCGGCCTGGTAGCTGTTTCCTGTTTTAAAATGGGGAGGATCATATATAAGGACCCTATGGACCTTGTCATTATCGCGGCAGTCTTCATTCTGACCATCTTTTTCAAAATCAGCGTGGTTTGGCTTGTTTTAGGCAGCATTCCGCTGGGGTTCATCATGTTTCAGATAAGAAAAAGAATAAATAGAAAGAAGGTTGGACAATAATGAATGAACTTCTTTCTCTGTTTTTAGTTTTTTTAAGGATCGATCTTGTGGGATTTGGCGGCGGATATGCCATGCTTCCTCTCATATTCCAGAGTGTACAGGAATTCGGAATGATGAGTGCCCAGGAGTTTGCAGACCTTGTGGCACTGTCCCAGGTGACTCCCGGACCGGTCGCCATCAATGCCGCCACGTATGTGGGGTTTAATACTGCCGGATTTGCCGGTGCTGCCGTGGCGACGCTGGGCATCGTGACCCCGTCGTTTATTCTCGTTTATCTGGTGGCTCATTTTCTGGAAAGATTCAAGGAGAGTACGATCATCGAGTCTGCGTTTACAGGCATCAGGCCTGCTACGGTAGGGCTCATTGCAGCTGCATTCATTTATATCTGTGAGGCTTCGGTATTTTACGGCAGCTTTTCATTTGAAAACATCATGAGAATGGGTTACCATTATATTGAACCCATTGGACTTGTCATTTTGGTCATAGCAGCCGTAGCCAATGGAAAATTCAAGATAAACCCCATAATATTGACCCTGGCAGGTGGGGCAGCAGGGATATTTTTATTGAGTTGATATGGAAAAAAGGTCGTAGAATTCTAACCGCTAAAGCAGTTGAATTCCTGACAGAGGACCTACCAAACATTTTCAGAGAAAATGTGGTTAGGTCTCACACAAGCAAAAGGAGGTGAGAAAATGTGGACCGGTGGAGTAAGAGTAATACTTATGAATGACGAAGGCAAGATTCTCCTTGTTAAGCAGCTTCACGACGGCAAGGAGATTTGGATGGTACCCGGAGGAGGAATCGAAGAAGGCGAGAACTCCCAGGATGCCGCTATTCGTGAAGTCATGGAAGAAACAGGACTGATAATCCATATAGAGAGACTGTTGTGGCATGTTGAGGAAGTGTCTGAAACCAGAGGACAGCGATTTGTCAACTTTTTCTTAGGTTCAATAATAGGAGGACATCCGGAACTTGGGACCGACCCTGAATTTGGTGAAGAAGATCAGGTCCTGGAGGATCTGAGATTTTTTACCAAAGATGAACTTTCGCAGATAGAGCATATTTATCCCGATTATCTGAGAGATGAACTTTGGGATGAACTGACTGTGGACAGCGGTCAAAGTGTTTACAGGATAAGAGAGTAAAGGAAGGTAAGAGAATGAGTAAAACAGTAAAAATCGAAATGGAGAACGGCGATATCATGAAGGCGGAGCTTTATCCCGATGTCGCTCCCAACACAGTGGATAATTTTGTGAAATTAGTGGAAGAGGGCTTTTTTGACGGGACGGTATTTCACAGAGTCATACCTGGATTCATGGTTCAGGGCGGCGCCGGTGTTGCCGGCAAATCCGCAAAGGCCATAGACGGAGAATTCTCATCCAACGGATTTAAGAATGACCTTAAGCATGAAAGAGGAGTGCTTTCCATGGCAAGGACAATGGATCCCAACTCGGCCAGTTCCCAGTTTTTCATTATGGTGGCAGACTCTCCTCATCTAGACGGAGAATATGCTGCATTCGGGAAAATAACCGAAGGAATCGAAGCAGCAGACACCATTGTCAACTCTGAACGTGACCATATGGACAAACCGCTTTCTGATCAGAAAATGAAAAAAGTGACTATGGAATGATAAGCTTTGGAGTATTGTTTTGAGTAAGTGAAAGTTGAGTGAAGTTTAGCGTTCATATGTTGACTTGACATTCTCCTTCTTATAGTATGGAGTCCGTTAAAGGTAGTGTGTCCTTAGTCGGGACAAAACGGGTAAAGTAAGAAGGGGTGTAGTAGTTAACATGAGCAATAATATGTTTAGGTCGCCACTTAGCGGATTCAGGAAAGCAATAAAAAATATAGCTGAAACAACCAAATATGCAGGAAGCAAAACGGCTGATTTTATCGGACATTATGCAGGCAGGACAAGTGTCATCGCCCATAGTGTTAAAGATAAAGTAGCTGTTTTTTTTAGCTATGTATGTTATATGACCAAAGGTCATGTATTCAACATGTATGATCGCTTAAGATTCTTTGTTATGGAGCACATCAATGTAGAAAGCGTTCATCACATCGAGTATAAGGGCGAACCGAAAGAAAAAACCGGAGACATGATCAAAAGAAATATCTCTCGGAAATCCAAAGATATAAGAGGTAGAATTCCCAAGGATCTGCCTGAAGCAGGTAAGACCTTGGCCGGTTTTCGCAAAACTACGAAAACCAAATTCAGAAAAGGATGTAAAGAAGCAAAGGAGAACTGTGTCAGAGGTTTCCAGTTCGCCGGAGAGTATTTTTCAAATGTAAAGAAATCTACGTATGCAGGACTCGGTGCCATAGCAGTCACCGGATTCGCATTGACTTTCCTGCTCACAACTATTGTCAGTTCCTATGCAATGGGCGTAACAATAAACGGCCAAAAGGTGGGATTTGTTGAAAGCGAAGAGGAACTTTCCGCAATGGTTGAGGATGTCGAGAAAGAACTTTCCGCCGAGAACCACAATGCGAACATCCAGATCAATGAAGACCTTATTGAAGTCGATTCAATGGCCGAGCAAAAGGAAGATGTAAATATGATGGACGAAAGTTCATTAAAGAAAACTATAATCAACACAAATGCAGTTACAGCAACAGCAACAGCAATAACAATTGGCGGAAAGCCTGTATTGTATGTGGGAAATGATGAAGAGGCTAAAGCGGTCCTCACTTCTATCAAACAGAAATACAGTGTTTCCGGTGAAGATGTTGTGGCGGGATTTCGAGAGGATGTAGCAATTCAGGATGCTGCCGTTAATGTAAGCGACCTGATGCCCACTCAGAATGCCATATCTTTTCTTCTGACAGGTAATGAAACTATTCAAAAGTACAAGGTTAAGGAAAATGATACAGACTGGGATATTTCCAAATCCAACGGTCTTACTGAAAAAGAACTGCAAAAATCAAATCCCAATATCGACACAAAAGTCATAAAAAAAGGTGATGTCTTGAATATCAGTAAGATGCAGCCGTTCGTACATATGGAAGTACTGGCAACTGTAAATGTTACAGAAAAAACCAAGTATAAAACAGAGAAGGTAGAAACGGATGACTTGTATGTAGGTGAATCCGAAGTTCAAAAAGAAGGGAAAAGAGGCGAAGCTTCAATCATAAAGAGGTCTGTTTATGTAAACGGTAAGGAAGAAAGCTACCAGCTCATTGAGAAAAATATAACCAAAAAAGCTACCAGCAAAGTTGTTCTCGTGGGAACTAAGGAGAAGCCTTCCGAAAGTGGCAGCTCATACGGCGGCGGTTCAGGATCTTCTTCATCGTCATCATCCTCTTCTTCATCCTCATACGATGGTGGAAGTGACTCATACGTATCAGGTTCAGGCAGTCTCAGCAATCCAATGAGAAATATGCAACTATCTTCACCATTCGGATCCAGATGGGGAAGGATGCATTCGGGAGCGGATTTCAGGAACCCGGCAGGGACAGCAATCTACGCAGCTGACGGAGGCAAGGTCACATCTGCAGGTTATGACGGAGCATATGGAAATACGGTAAGGATCAGCCATGGTAACGGGATGACCACAGTTTATGCTCACTGCAGCAAACTCTATGTAAGCAGCGGAGAAAGAGTCAGCAAAGGAGAGAAGATAGCAGCAGTAGGACGAACAGGCAGAGCCACTGGAAACCACCTTCATTTTGAAGTCAGGATCAACGGATCGGCGAGGAATCCTCTTAACTATCTCTAGGTATAGCGCGGGTCAGAGGCACTGATTCGCATTGATATTGAACCAAATCTAATGTATAATTTTAGGCAGGTATTTTTACCTGCCTATTGATTTCAGTAAAAGGAGCACGGATGGGATTTTTCAAAACCATAAGATCTGATATAAAAGCAGTGCTTGCAAGAGACCCTGCCGCCAGGAACACGCTGGAGGTACTTTTGTGCTATCCGGGTGTTCACGCTTTGATATGGCACAGACCGGCTCATTTTCTTTATAAGCATAAACTAAAGCTGCTTGCAAGAATCATTTCTCAGCTCACAAGATGGTTCACGGGTGTAGAGATACATCCGGGTGCTGAGATCGGAATGGGATGCTTTATAGATCACGGCATGGCGGTGGTAGTAGGTGAAACCTCAGTTATCGGAGATGATGTCACCATATATCAAGGGGTCACCCTGGGAGGAACGGGCAAAGATACCGGTAAGCGTCATCCGACCATTGAAGACCGGGTAATAATCAGCTCCGGGGCCAAGATCCTGGGGCCGTTCACTGTCGGGCATGACAGCAAGGTTGGAGCCGGTTCAGTGGTTCTTGAAGAAGTACCTCCTCACTGCACGGTAGTAGGCATCCCCGGCAAGATAGTGAGAAGAAATCTCCACAGCTGTGAAGAAATGAATCAGATTGATCTTCCCGATCCGGTAAAGGCGGAGCTGGATAATCTGAAGAAACGAATAGAAGAACTTGAAGACAGATTGGTGGAAGGCGACAAAAACACGGAGAGATCAGATGAAAATATATAATACACTTACAAGAAAAAAAGAAGAATTCAATCCAATAGATGAAAACGAAATAAAAATATATGTATGCGGACCAACTGTTTATAATTACTTTCACATCGGAAATGCAAGGCCCTTCGTGGTATTTGATACTCTTAGGAGGTATTTGGAGTACAGGGGTAAAAATGTCAATTTTGTTCAAAATTTCACTGATGTTGACGATAAGATAATAAACAAAGCAAAGGAAGAAGGGCTGACGCCGGGTCAGGTCTCTGAAAAGTATATAGATGAGTATTTCAAGGATGCGGCTGCTCTTAATGTGAAAAAAGCTACTACACATCCAAAAGTCACTGAAAATATGCAGGAGATAATAAATTTTATCAGCGATCTGCAGAATAAAGGCTATGCTTACAATGTGGATGGCGATGTATATTTCGACACTCAGGCTTTCGAAGGATATGGTAAGCTATCAGGGCAGAATATTGATGAGCTTGAAGCGGGGGCTCGCATCGATGTTGATGACAGAAAAAAAAGTCCGCTTGATTTTGCACTATGGAAAAAAAGAAAAGACCCAGATGAGATAGCATGGGATTCTCCCTGGGGAATGGGAAGACCTGGCTGGCATATAGAGTGTTCCGCAATGTCCAGAAAGTATCTGGGCGATACTATTGATATTCATGCAGGAGGACAGGATCTGACGTTCCCTCACCATGAAAATGAGGTGGCTCAATCGGAAGCAGCAAACGGCAAAAAGTATGTGGATTATTGGATGCACAACGGCTATATCACCATCGATAACGAGAAAATGTCAAAGTCCAAGGGTAACTTTTTCACAGTCAGAGATATACTTAAGGAATACGATGGTGAGATCATAAGATTTTTTCTGCTGTCCGGCCATTACAGAAGTCCGATAAATTTCAGCAGGGAACTTCTTGATCAGGCAAAGAACAGTCTTTCCAGAATGTATAATGCCAAAACCACTCTTGAGTATCTGATAGACACGGTCAGCGGTAATATGACTGAGGAAGAGGAAAAAGTCTTTTCCGGACTGGAAGGATTCAGGGGAAAATTCATTAAAGTCATGGACGACGACCTTAATACGGCAGATGCCATAAGTATAATATTCGAATTGATTTCAGGCATCAATAATCAGGTTAAGAATCCTGTATCCCGGGAATTTGCAGAGAAATCTCTTGAATTACTTCTGGAACTGGCCAATGTTCTGGGACTTCTTCAGAATGAACAGAACAAGGAAATCGATGACGATGAGATCAAAAGGCTCATCGATGCCAGACAGGAAGCCAGAGCAAACAAAGACTACGCTAAATCAGATGAAATAAGAGATATACTAAAAGATAAAGGAATAACATTAAAAGATACTGCCCAGGGTGTTCAGGTCATAAAGGAGTAACTTGATGGCAATAAAGATAAAAGGATTATTGGAAGTTATAAGTATAGAAAGAGTGACGGAAGTACTTCTTGATGCTTTTGCAAATTATCCCAAGCTCATGAAGGCATTTCCTGAAAAATATGCCAGACATAATGCACTTGAAGCCAGCATTAGATACTACGGACAGTTCGACATGTATTATGGCAAAGCATATACTCTGGATGAAGATGTTTTTGAAGTGGCACTGATCCTTGAGTCAAAGGAAATGAAAACATCAAAGCCCAGATGTCTGAAAGCCGGATGCTATTCTTACGAATATCAGGCCGTCAAGGAAAGAATGCCTGTAGAAGACCGTAAAAAAAGGCTGAACCTTTTCAGCGAGCTTATAAAACTTGAAAAGAACGTTCCTGTTCCCAAAAAGTATTTGTACATCGATTTTCTGGGAGTGGCGAAAGACAAGCAAGGCGAGGGAAGAGGCAGCAGGCTCATGGAAAAGATCTGTGAATATGCCGATGCCGAAGATCTGCCAATAGTGCTGTTTACCAATACTAACAAAGCGAAGCAGTTTTACGAAAAATTCGATTTCACCGAGATTACCACAGTAACATCCGAGAAATTTGAATTTACTAACACATACCTAAAGAGAGAACCGAAAACCGACTAAAGGAAGGCTTTTGTTTAAAGAGATCCTGAAAAACAGAAAATTTGTGCATTTTCTCATGATCATTTTGGTTATATCATGGGGACTTGAATTCATTGCGGCGAAAACCGCTCTCGAAAATCTTCAGCCGCTTGCAGTAACATTTTTTAAATATTTTATTGCCATGTTGATATTAATAGTAGTCAGGGCAATTCAGAAAAAGAGATTTCCGTTACAGAAAAAACATATCCTGCCCCTCGTTCTTTGTGCAATATTCGGTGATATTCTTTACTTCGCCGCCGAGTACACGGCCATGGATTATCTCCCTGTGTCCATGATATCTATAATACTTGCATTCGTTCCGGTACTATCTATAATAATAGAAGTGTTTGTCGACAAAAGAAAACCCAACACAATCATCGTAGCCGGAATAATAATATGTGTCTTCGGAGTCATAATGATAATAGGTGTTGATTTTGATGAGATGTTTTCGGGAAAGTGGATAGGCTACGCACTGGCGTTTTCCATGGTGATACTCTGGAATGCTTATAACTTTATTACCGAAAAACTGACAAGAGAATATGAGCCTTATGACCTCACATTCATGCAGATAATAACCGCAACATTGTTGCTTCTGCCGTATGCCGTATTCAATGCCCCGGGGATCGATGATTTCAATATTTCTGTAGTAGTAGGCATACTGTATCTTGGTATAATCAGCGGCTGCATCGGCTTCCTTATATATGTGGTCGCCATTAAGGTCCTCGGTCCGACACCGTGTGCGCTTTATTCAAATTTTTTGCCGGTAACCGCCGCCATATTCGGCTGGATATTTTTGGGTGAAAAACTTTCGATGTTTCAAATATTAGGTGGGGTGATAGTGATCTGCTCGGCTGCCGTAGTCATATGGCAGAAGGGCAAACTCGATGAAAACTTGGAGTCTCTCAAGGAGGAAAGCAAATGAGTAGAACGAAAAGATCAAAACCGTCACCATCCACATGGTTGATATTACTGCTTCTAATTGCAGTAGTCGCACTTTGTATTTTCACAGTATTTTCGCTAAAGGAAAGCAGAACGCAGAAATCCGAGATCAGCAGTCTTACTAAACAGGTAGAAGACCTGACCGTCCCGGAAGGGCAGGATGTGCTGTCATACCAGAAATTATATCCTGATATGAAAAGCAAACTCCCCAAGGAATGGAACAGATCGGAAAAAACAGTATATCTTACGTTTGATGACGGTCCGTCCAAGGTCACACCGGACATCCTTGCGACCCTGAAAAAAGAAAATGTAAAAGCCACATTTTTTGTTATCGGGAATGGCAGTGACCACAGCAAGATGAAGGCCATAAAGGACGCAGGACATGCAGTTGCTGTCCATACATATTCCCATGACTATAATAAGATCTATGAGAGTGTGGACAGCT
The DNA here is from genome assembly GCA_031553035.1 of Anaerovoracaceae bacterium. GTDB lineage: Bacteria > Bacillota > Clostridia > Peptostreptococcales > Anaerovoracaceae > JAVBLY01. The sequence continues at coordinate 248,232 of JAVBLY010000006.1, forward strand.
ATGTTGAGGATTTTCACAAGATATATAAATTGATTGAAAAAGAAACAGGAACTGCTCCGACGATTTTCCGGTATCCGGGCGGCAGCAATAACGCTTATAATGTACTTAACCAGCCGCAGACAACTGCGGAAATGTTCAGAAGAGGGTTCGTACCTTTTGACTGGAATGTGGACAGCGGAGACGCAAATGCTGTAAGCGTGCCTGCGGATCAGATAGTAAAGAATTCTCTGCAGGGGATAGGTTCCGAAAGGGTAATAATACTGATGCATGATGCCCCTGCCAAAGCCACGACAGCGAAAGCACTTCCCAGGATAATCAATGGGTACAAGAAAGCGGGATATACCTTTGATATACTGACCAATGAAGATGCACCGATACTTTTTAGCACACCGGATGGAGAGAGATATGACTGACAATAAGAAAATGACCGATAAGACGGAAATGACAAATTATATTAAGATGGACACGACGACCCTTGCCTTTGTGGGAGATGCTGTTTACGAAGAGTATGTAAGGGAATATGTAGTCCAGTGCGGTACTCTCAAAGCCGACAGGTTGCATGCCCAGTCAGTGCGATTTGTCAATGCAGGCGCTCAGGCAAAGATCATGAAGTCTCTCTTAAGCGACCTGCCTGAAGAGGAACAGACCCTCGTAAAGCGGGCAAGAAACAAAAAGACGAATACAAAGGCAAAGAATGCAAGTCCGGTGGATTACAAATGGGCAACTGCATTTGAAGCTCTGATAGGTTACTATAAGCTTTCGGAACAAATCGATAAGATGGAAGATTTCATAATAAAAGCACTGAATGTTATAGATGGGGAGTAGGGAGGAATAGATATGAGTTACGCAGACAAGTTATTTGTAGATATGTGCAGCGATATAATTGATAACGGATTTTCCTCGGAGGGGCAGAAAGTAAGACCTGTCTGGGAAGACGGGACTCCTGCCCATACCGTGAAGCAGTTCGGAGTGATCAATCGGTATGATCTTACTAAAGAATTTCCCGCCATAACTTTAAGGCCTGTCCCCTTAAAAACCTGTGTGGATGAACTTCTTTGGATCTGGCAGAAAAAGTCTAACAACATAAAGGATCTTGGCAGCAAGATCTGGGATTCCTGGGCAGATGAAACCGGGAGCATCGGCAAAGCCTACGGTTATCAGATGGGAATAAAATATAAGTTCGCCCAGGGTGAAATGGATCAGGTTGACAATGTCCTGTGGCAGCTTAAAAATACACCTTATTCCAGAAGGATTCTTACGAATCTTTTTAACTTCCAGGATCTTCATGAAATGGGACTGGAGCCTTGCGCCTACAGTATGACGTTCAATGTGACGGAGAACCGTCTCAATGGGATCCTTAACCAGCGCTCTCAGGATATACTGGCGGCCAATGCGTTCAATGTGACCCAGTACTCGGTACTGACACATATGTTTGCACAGGTCAGCGGACTTGAAGTGGGAGAGTTTATCCACGTGATTTCCGATGCCCACATATACGATCGCCATGTGCCTATTATTAAGGAGCTGATCACAAGAAAGCAATATCCGGCGCCGAAATTCCTGATGAACCCTGATATCAAGAATTTTTATGACTTTACGGTAGATGACGTGGCATTCGAAGAATACGAAGCGGGACCTCAGGTCAAGGGGATACCCGTCGCTATATAGCCTGTAAAGACACACGAAGATACTCTAAGGAAAATATGAGAGAAGGCAAAATGAAGCTGAAGACAATTGCAGTAGTAGATAGAAACTGGGGAATCGGAATGAACGGCGGACTTCTGGTTCATCTTCCCGGTGACCTTAAATATTTCAAGGAACAAACCCTTCATAATATAGTGATCATGGGCAGAGCGACGCTGGAGTCACTTCCGGGCGGCCGGCCACTTCCTGACCGCACCACCATCGTGATGACTCATCGCAAAGATCTGAAGGGGGATTTTTATACTGCGGATTCTCTGGATTCATTATTCGAACTACTGTCAAGGCTTTTGGAAAAAAAGCCTGATGCTGTTCCCTTTGCCTGCGGTGGAGAGAAAATATATGAACTGCTTCTGCCTTTTACAGATGAATGCCTGATAACAAAAATAGATGGAACATTTGAGGCAGATAAGCACTTTATCGATCTGGATAATGACTCAGGATTTGAGCTTACAAAAGAGGGAATAGTTAATACGGAAAACAATATCGATTACAGGTTTTGCAAATATAAAAGGATAGAGGATTGATCATTGTCTGAGATTATTTACGGAAGAAACCCAGTGCTTGAGGCACTGGAAAGCGATATAAAACTAGAGAGTCTTTTGATCCAAAACGGCCTCGAAGGATCTGTCAAAAAGATCATCGGAAAGGCCAGGGATAAGGGAGTCCGCATAAAATACGGCAGCAAAAGAGATCTTGATAGGGTTTCCGAAGCCGCTCATCAGGGCGTTATCGCTTTTATCGAAATGTACAGATATTCGAGCTTGGAAGATATTTTTGATAAGGCTGAAGCATCGGGGGAAAAGCCGTTTGTAATAATCCTCGACGGTATCGAAGATCCTCATAATCTCGGCGCTATAATCAGAACCGCAGAGGCGGCAGGGGTACACGGAATCATTATCCCGGCTAACAGGTCGGCATCAGTCACGGAAACTGCTGTAAAAACATCTGCGGGAGCAGTTTTTCATATGCCGGTGGCAAAGGTTACCAACATAGCCAAAACTATCGATATCCTCAAGGACAAGGGGCTTTGGATATATGGTCTTGATATGGACGGCAATGATTATTATACAGAAGATATGACCGGTGGCGCGGCCATAGTCGTCGGCTCCGAAGGGAAAGGTCTGGGAAGGCTTGTTAAAGAGAAGTGCGATGTGATATTATCTATTCCAATGCAGGGCAAGGTGAATTCACTGAATGCATCGAACGCTGCCGCGATAGTTATATATGAAGTGAGAAAACAGAGAAATGACGCTTGAAGAAAAGTACGAAGATTTAACTGACGAAGAGCTTGCGGGGCTGGCCAGGGACGGTGACGAAGAAGCTGCGGATTTTCTGTTCAGGAAATTCAAGGACATAATAAGAGGCAGGGGCAACCTGTATTTTATGGTTGGTGCAGATAAAGATGATCTGATCCAGGAGGGAATGATCGGGCTTTTTCGTGCTATTACCAATTACAATCCCGATCGCCAGGCGTCATTTAGAACGTTTGCCGATCTCTGTATCAACCGGCAGATGATCACTGCTATAAAGCGGGCCGGGAGGATGAAGCATTCACCTCTCAATACTTCGGTTTCCATATACGATAAATTTGACAGCGATGAGAATTCCAAGAGCATAGAGGAGACATATCCTGACCGAATCGGATACAATCCGGAGGAAGAAGTTCTGTTCAACGAACAGATCGACTACATAGAAAAAAACAGCCATAAAATTTTCAGCAAACTTGAACTCATAGTATGGAATGAGTATCTGCAGGGCAAAACATATATGGAAATAGCGGGAAAACTGGACAAGACCCCAAAGACCATCGATAACGCCATTCAGAGAATGAAAAAGAAGGTTGAAAAAGAACTGGACGTGTTGTAGAATTATTATCGTGGCTTTAGTATGTCAATATGCTTCGATAGCGCAGTAGGTAGCGCACCTCCATGGTAAGGAGGGGGTCGCCGGTTCAAATCCGGCTCGAAGCTCCATAGAATAGGTAGATAGCATTGATGCTGTCTACCTATTCTCATTTAAGTTTGATATCGGATTTGAACCCTTGGGACCGAGGCGTAAAAAACGCTCATGGAGCGTTTTTAGGTGAGGTGTCCTAGCCTGTCGCACAGGCGAAGGACGGAAGACTTTGCGTAGCAAAGGATTTCAAATCCGGCTCGAAGCTCCATATTGCAAGGGGTAGAGCGGTTTTCTTAAGTGAGAGGGCTGCTCTCTTTTTATATAATTATCAGGTTTCATGATATGCATAAATATTCTATTCAATCTATAAATTTATGGTCTGTATATCCATTTTGCTAAACTTTTGCTAATGAATCCAAAACTGCGCAACCAGCGAAACTATTGCACTGACTGTATTTGTCGGAAGAGCGATGACACGATCTTTGCCATTTCCGGGTTGTCTAATTTCGGGTATTACGACCGAGAATGTATACGACAGCCTTGATCAGCTAACCGGTACTACCATCTCAAATGCAACCGGCACGGTATCTGAAACCGAGAATCTGTATAACGGTAACGGTAAAAGGATCAAAAAGACTGTCACAGCCGGGGCAAACGAGGACATCACAAATTATTTCTATATGAACGATATAGTTGCTTACACTACAGATGAGGATTATAATAAGAAATCAAATAATATTATTGGTGCTAATGACAATATAATCTTCACCAAGCGATATGACGGCTCCTATGCCGGTAAGTACTATTTCCTCAACAAGGACGTCAGAGGTAGCACAACAAGCGTACTAAATGATACCGGCACATTTGTAACAGGATTCGCCTACGACGAATTCGGGGTAACAGAACAATTCGGCAGCACAAACTTTGAAAACGAAGTCTGCTACACCGGCGGCATTTACGACAAATCTACAGGGCAGTATTACCTGAACGCTAGGTACTATAACCCTGATGAAGGGCGCTTCCTAAATATGGATACATATAGAGGGGAGAATACTAACCCACAGTCATTACATCTATTTGCATACTGCCAGAATAATCCCATTAACTTTGTGGATCCTAGTGGGCACAATAGAATGAAAATTGTCCAGAAATATAAGAGAGGAACTTATAGATGGGGTTGTCTAAAGACAACTAAAAGTGGCGTCAAAAAAATAAGAGATAAATTTAAGGAAAAAACGTATTGGAGACAAATTTTGAACTTTGGTAGTAGTTTTACATTTCAGGGGTTTATGGAAAAGAATGTTAAAAAAACTGCGTGGGATTATATAACAATTGGTGGAAAGAAAGCAATTAGATTTGCTGGAAAAGCTGGGCATATTGCAACAATATATGATACACTCGATTTAATTAATAAACTAGATAGACGTAGAATATATAATAAAATTAATAAGTACTATAAATCAAAATTAAAAAATAAGAAAAAAAGTAGTACAGTATACTTTTGTACTAGAGCTGTATACCCAAAAAATAAAAAAATCAAGGCTTTTAAATTAACAGGAGCGATTCAGTTGCATTTAAAAAAGAAACATTCTCATTAATTCGATTATGAAAGCGAAAAGTTAATAGATGAAAAAGAAAATATTTATCTCCATAGTTTTTATTATATTGTTGCCTGTTTTTATCTATCTTATTATTAGTGGCATTTTGACGGTTAGAGGGCCACTTGTTACGGCCGTATTAGTTATCATAATTGCTTTAGCTTCTATGTGGATTCGAATAAAAATGATAAAAGGAGAAATAAAGTCAGTCGAGATAAAATCAATAGATGAAAATGGAAAACTAATTAATAGTAGCATATTAATAGAACAGCCGGATATGGAAAAGATTTGTACAATATTTAATAAAAATGCGAAGCTGTTTTACAAGGAAGGATTTGAATATTGTGGATATGCAATATATATTAACTCCAATAAAACGACTATTATATACCCTGATAAAGTTGACAAAAGCCAAATGAAAATTAATAGTAGTATATGGGGGTTGGAAATAACTGAACAAGAAGAAAAAGAGTTAGATCATTTATTAAAAAAATATAAAATTAAATAAACAAATGATAATGGTAAGGTAAGTGGAATTAGTCAAATGCATAAACTTTTGCCGGATCTTCCTGATAAAGCTTGGTATATAATACTCATAGTATTGTTTTTAATAAGCATTTTCAGTTTTCTAAGGTCTAAAAAAACATTAAAAGAAAATGATAATGAAAAAAATCGCTATTTTCATAAAGAAAGTTTAAGATTACTTATATTTTCATCAGCATTTTTTATTATAGTCACTATTCTTTTTTTGTTCTATAATGAATACTAAGATAGAATAAGAGAGTCTGTAAAACAACGCCTTTAATAATTTGGGGTGCGTTGAAAAAACGTGACCGCTTTTTGTTACCATCTGCATATAAAATAAAACAGTGGAAGGTGAGGTGCGCCGAAAAATTATAATCATTTTTTCTTATCATCTGCATACAAAATATAACAGTGGAAGAAGACTAAATGATACGTGGACAGTAGAAAAATATGATAGACTTGAATTACGCTGAAAGATAAAACTGTAAAAAATAAAAGGAATCAAAACTAAGGCAAATCAAAGGATATGGAATGAGTACACATAATTTTTTCTTGATATCGAAGCATGATAAAGGATTTGAAAGTTTAAATTTAGAAATGATTCTTAGGTATTTACCAAATCTTTTAGACTCATGCAATTTGTCGCCATTTAATAATCAATATAATACTATCATGAAGTTTGATATTCATGATGACATAATGGATGAGCTTGCATCGGCTTTCGATAATATTGATTCAATCAGTCTCGGAACTGATAAAGAAAGTATTGGATTTGATATTGCAGGAGTAGATGTTTTCTTGAAAAGTACTGCAAATTCTGTAATCAAAGCTCTTGATAATTTTGTTATAGATGAAGAAAATTGCCTTCGGATTGAAGATATACTTCGTTCCAAAAATGAACTTAGGAATATATTTGATCATATGAGAAATCGAAAAGAAGAAACAAGAATACTGCATTTAGGTATATAAATATGAAGGTGTTACGAGACGTGATATCATAATAATAATTAGTTACTTGGTGATGGAATTTGCGAAATCACTTTTTACTCAATTGATATTTCAAGATGTGGGGTTAGAGGGATAACATCAAATCCTCTCAGATAAGTCCATTTTGCTCATTTTCGTTGACTATCTATTCCTAAAAAAGTATGATTAACCTGTAATTATTTATCAGTAGGGTTTTCATATATTTAATGTATTAAAAAAGGAGGACTCAATGAAAAAAGGTAAATTATTTTTAACACTTTTGATTGCCGTGTCAATGGTATTTGTATTCTCGGCATGCGGTCAGAATGAGGAAGATGCCACCACCGATGCCCACACCGAGGTAACATCGGATTTATCGATGGCAGATGATGTTAAAGCATTTTTGGAAAAAGTTGACATGGAATATGCTTATAATCTGGCGGAGACTCTTTCCTATGATGAAAAGTACCAGGATAATGAACTTGGCTGGAGAAGTGCAGGTTCGGATGCGGAGCACAGAGCGGCCGATTTTCTGGTGGATGAAATGAAATCCATAGGATTGGTCGAAGTGGAAAAAGTAGGAGTTGATGTGGATAAATTCCAATTTGGTGATTCAAAACTGACCATCGAAGGGACGGACATAGACCTGACTCCGGCATCATATCAGTGCAACGGTACAGATAAAGACGGCATTACCGCGGAAATCGTTGACGTTGGCACCGGATTTGAAGCAGACTATGACGGTAAGGATGTAAAAGGAAAAATCGTTCTTGCTAAAGTCGATCAGTCAAATGAAGCATGGATCGACAGCTATATCCGTCAGGCCAATGAAGAAGGTGCGGCGGCTATTGTTTCCTGGGCCGATTCAGGATATGGAGAATTAAATAAAGATACTATAAATGTTCAGGATATTTGTTGTGATGATCTCATCCCAACAGCAGCAATCAGCGCAAATCAGGCAGCAGATATAAAAGAAGCAATCAAAGCAGGAAACAGCAACGCTACATTGATGCTGGACGCTGTACTTGAGAAAGGCGAAGGAACTACATACAACGTTACAGGGAGGATTAAGGGCAAATCGTCTGATCAGCAGATCGTGATCGCATCACATTATGATAAATACTGGTACGGCTTCCAGGATAACAGTTGTGCAGTCGCTTTCGACTTTGCTTTACTAAAAGCAATGATCGATTCGGGCTATGTTCCGGAAAATGATATCGTTATCGCCGCCCATGGTGCTGAAGAATGGGGAGCATCCAATACTCAGTTCGACTGGACTACAGGCGCATGGGGAATGGTTCACGACGCGCATCCCGAATGGGCAACGAAAACCATTGCAATGATCAATTCGGAACTCCCGGCCTTTGTTCCCGAAGGTAACAAGCTGAATGTTGTCAGCGTTCCGGAATTCCGGACACTGGTAGGGAATCTGATTGCCGACAGCGGTTTGATCGTGAAATCGGGAGACGTCACCATTAAAGACAAGACAACTGATGCCAACAATATGGAAGACGGTGTTTCCTACAGATGGCACGGCATACCTTATATGCTTAACGGGTTCGAGGATGAGACATTTATAAGCCAGCGGTATCATACTTCATCAGATGATAAGGAAACTTATAACGAAGACATTCTTCGTTCAAATATCAACATGTACGGTGCCATGGCAATTTATATGGACAAAACACCTGCAATTGAACTTGACATGAGTGCTACCTGTGACGATTTGACCGCCAATCTGGACGATGAATTGGCTAGTGAAGCAGGCGTCGATGTAGGGGCGTACAAGACAGCCATAGCCGATCTACAGTCATCAGTGGATGCTCATAATGACAAGATCAAAGCAGTAAATGAAAAATACGAAACGGCAATGAAGGACGGAGCGACAGATGAAGAAATCGCAAGTATCCGGGATGAGGCAAAAGTCCTGAATAAGGTATCACTTAAGGGATTCAAGACCGTCCAGGATGAATTTATGAAAGCTGATGATGTTGATGTATACATCGGTCATCCAAACGTGAACAATAATGCCAATGTGCTTAAAGGTGTTATCGCTGGACTTGAAAACAAAGAGCTGTATGCCGAAGATGAAGAATCCGGTGCGCTTGATCAGGCATGGAATCTGAATGCGGGACATGACTATGGCTACTACAATTTCAGCAAAAAAGTCGTCGACGATATCGAAATACAGTACGATGCCGATAAAGTAGATAAAGATTTGACCTTCTGGGGAACAAATAAATTGGTACCTGTTTATTATGTAGGCGACACCACTTACAAACTGGTCCACTCAGACGAAAAGGACATTGATTTTGAAGCATCCATCAAAGTTTATAATGAGGCTTTGACACAGGCATTGGGAGACATCAAAAATTATACGGACAGTGAAATAACGGGCATGAAAAAGATAGCGGACATACTGAAATAGTATTCCAGTATGTCTGAGCTTCATAATCGCAAAATCAAGGCAATTTTCTAATCAAACGAAAATTGCCTTTTTTTATGTCAAACTTCCCTGATATTGCTCAAATAATAAGGAACTATCAATTGACAAGCATATGCATATAATGTAGAATTATGTTTGTGAATGTTAATTTATTATCATTATAGTTTGACGCTGTGCACCAAGTATTAAATGTGTTGGATTTGACCGGAAAGTCAAATCTTTAAAGTTATAGGATTTATCAAAAAAGCGTAATGCAACTTAATATAAATTACCGGCTATGCTAATTGGTTTTAGCATAATAAATTTGTTCCGAATGGTGTATCTATATAGGTATGAGGTCTATTTGATACCCATTAAAGATTATAGAATTTAATCAAGTATCTAGGAGGAGAAGATGACAATGAAAAATGAGAAGTACGACTTCACAGCGCTGCATGACTACATTGACGGTGTGAAGGATGAACCGGGGAATTTGATGCCCATAATGCAGAAAGCTCAAGAGCTTTATGGCGCAATAGGTTTCGAGGTTCAGAAAGCGATTTCTGAGAAAATGGACATCCCCATGAGTGATATCTACGGTGTAGCCACATTTTATTCTCAGTTCGCACTGACACCTAAAGGTAAGCATCTGGTCAGCGTATGCATGGGTACAGCATGTTACGTCAGAGGATCTGACGCAATACTTGCTGAGCTGGAAAAACAGCTGGGGGTCGATGCCGGAGAAACAACCGGTGACAACAACTTTACCTTGGAAGCTACAAGATGTCTCGGTTGCTGTGGACTGGCTCCGGTCATTATGATCGATGACCAGGTATTTGGCGGATTAGAACCCGGCGATATCGAAGGCATACTGAAGCAATTTCAGAGTGCGTAACTAGGAGGATGCGATGAAATCATTGAAAGAATTGGAAACAATCCGAGACAACACCCTCGAAAGGGTAGATGTCAGGAACAAAGCTGATGCAGACAAGCGCGTTTTGGTCGGTATGGCCACCTGCGGAATCGCAGCCGGCGCCAGACCCGTAATGGAAGCTTTTGCAGACGTAGTAAAGAGCCAGAATCTGTCAGGAGTTTCAGTTGAGCAGACTGGTTGTCTTGGTGTATGCCCGCTTGAACCTATGGTTGAAGTTTTCGTACCCGGACAGGAAAAAGTAACATATATCAATCTGAGCCCCGAGAAGGTAGACAGAATAGTATCCGAGCACATCGTTGGCGGAAATGTGGTAACTGAATATACCATCGGTTATGAAGACGGCATGGACACAGCCGACACAAAGACAGCAATCGACGACATGGATTACTACAAGAAGCAGGAAAGAGTTGCTCTTCGTAACTGCGGAGTCATCGACCCTGAGTCCATCGACGAGTATATCGCAAGAGACGGATACAGAGCTCTTGGTCAGTGCCTCACAGAGAAGAAACCTCAGGATGTCATTGACATCGTAAAGGATTCAGGTCTTCGCGGCCGTGGTGGCGGCGGATTCCCCACAGGTATGAAGTGGCAGTTCGCAGCAAAAGAAGACAGTGAACAGAAGTATTTTATCTGTAATGCTGACGAAGGTGACCCGGGCGCATTCATGGACAGATCGGTCCTGGAAGGTGATCCCCATGCAGTGCTGGAAGCTATGGCTATTGCAGGTTATGCTATTGGCGCAGATACCGGTTACATCTATGTTCGTGCCGAGTATCCAATCGCTGTTAAGCGTCTACAGATCGCAGTTGATCAGGCCAAGGAATATAATCTTCTGGGCAATGACATTTTCGGCACAGGTTTCAACTTTGACATAATCATAAGACTGGGTGCGGGAGCATTCGTCTGCGGAGAAGAAACATCACTGATGGAATCTCTCGAAGGCAGAAGAGGCGAACCTAGGCCTAAGCCACCATTCCCGGCTGTAAAGGGACTGTTCGGCAAACCGACAATAATCAACAATGTTGAATCACTTGCGAATATACCCCAGATAATTTTAAGAGGAGCAGACTGGTTCGCAGGAATGGGAACAGAGAAGTCAAAGGGTACAAAAGTATTCGCTCTGGGCGGTAAAATAAACAACACTGGTCTCGTTGAAATACCAATGGGTACAACACTCAAGGAAGTCATATATGATATAGGCGGCGGGATCCCCGGCGGCAAAGAGTTCAAGGCTGTTCAGACAGGCGGACCTTCCGGCGGATGTCTCCCTGCTTCAATGCTCGATCTTAACATCGACTATGACAATCTTGTTGCCAACGGCTCAATGATGGGTTCCGGCGGAATGATAGTCATGGATGAAGATAACTGCATGGTAGACGTAGCTCGTTTCTTCCTGGACTTTACAGTAGACGAAAGCTGCGGAAAGTGCCCGCCTTGCCGTATCGGTACAAAGCGTATGCTTGAGATGCTTGAAAACATCGTTGCCGGCAAAGGTAAAGAAGGCGACGTTGACAAGCTGGAAGCACTTGCAGCCCAGATCAAGGAAGGCGCACTCTGTGCACTTGGTAAGACTGCACCTAACCCGGTACTCTCAACGATCAAACATTTCAGAGACGAATATGATGCTCATATAAACGAAAAGCGTTGTCCTGCAGGAAACTGTAAGGAACTGCTTTCATTCGAGATACTTCCTGACAAATGCATCGGATGCGGTCTTTGTAAGAGCGTATGTCCCGTGGATGCTATATCCGGGGAGAAGAAGCAGCCCCACGTTATCGACAAAGATGTATGTATCAAGTGCGGTGCGTGTATTGACGCATGCAAATTCGATGCGATCGTAAAGAAATAAGGAAGGAGCGAATATAAATGGTAACAGTAACTATAGACGGTATAAAGGTAGAAGCGCCAAATAGTGCAACAGTGCTCGAAGCAGCTCAGACAGCCGGCGTTGACATACCAACTCTATGCTACCTTAAAGAAATAAATGAGATCGGTGCCTGCCGTATCTGCCTTGTAGAAGTAGTAGGAAATCCTGCACTTCAGGCAGCATGCGTACTGCCTGTCACTGATGGCATGGAAGTCAAAACAAGCACAAAGAGAGTAATGGATGCCAGGAAAGCAAGTCTGGATCTTCTCCTCTCAAATCACGACAGAGAATGCCTGACCTGCGTCAGAAACCAGAACTGCGAACTCCAGACACTTTCTGAAGAGTTCAACATGCAGGATATCAAATTCACAGGAGAAAAACTTGACCTCCCCAAGGACGAAAGTTCACTCTCCATCGTAAGAGACCCCAACAAATGCGTTGTATGTAAACGTTGCGTTGCGGTTTGCGGAAAAGTACAGGGTATCGGAGCTATCGGAGCTACAAAACGTGGCTTCAATACTATAATCGAACCTGTTTTCGAAAGATCGCTAAAAGACGTCAACTGCATCAACTGCGGACAGTGCATCGCAGCTTGTCCGGTGGGAGCTCTCAAAGAAAAAACTCAGATCGACAAAGTATGGGATGCTATCCATGATCCAAGCAAGCACGTTGTAGTACAGCCTGCTCCCGCTATCAGAGTTGCGATCGGCGAAGAATTCGGCGATCCGATCGGTACTAGAGTAACCGGCAAACTTGCTGCCGCTCTTAAACAGAGTGGATTCGACAAAGTATTCGACACAGACTTCGCTGCCGATCTTACAATCATGGAAGAGGGCACAGAGCTTCTGGGAAGAATCAAGAACGGCGGAAAACTTCCGATGATCACGTCCTGCTCTCCTGGATGGATCAGATACTGTGAAATGTATTTCCCGGACATGCTGGAAAATCTGTCATCATGTAAGTCTCCTCATGAAATGATGGGAGCAATGGTAAAGAGCTACTATGCAGAGAAAAACGGAATCGACCCCAAAGACATCTACATGGTTTCAGTTATGCCCTGTACAGCCAAAAAATACGAGATCGAGCGTCCCGGCGAAGCTTCAGTTCAGGACCTCAACGACGTAGATGCTGTACTGACCACAAGAGAATGCGCAACCCTGATAAAGATGGCCAACATCGACTGGGATGCTCTTGAAGATCAGGAATTTGACAGACTGATGGGTGAGTCCACAGGTGCTGCAGTAATCTTCGGCGTAACAGGCGGAGTTATGGAGGCAGCTCTCAGGACAGTAGCCGATATACTTACAGGCGAAGACCTTCAGGATGTTGATTATTGTGATGTTCGAGGAATCGAAGGTATAAAGGAAGCAACCGTATCGGTTGCAGGAATGGACGTTAAGGTTGCTGTTGCCAGCGGTATGGCTAATGCCCATAAGCTTCTGACAGCAGTCAAAAACGGAGAAAAAGACTATCACTTCATCGAGATCATGGGATGCCCCGGCGGCTGTGTAGTCGGCGGAGGACAGCCTATCGTATCAGCTCGTATCAAGAATAAGCTGGTCGATCCTAAGACCCTGCGTTCAAAGGCAACCTACGATGAAGACGAAGCAATGGTTATCCGTAAGTCACATCAGAATCCTGAGATCACTCAGATCTATGCCGACTACCTTGAAGAACCAAACAGCCACAAGGCTCACGATCTTCTCCACACATTCTACTCGGCCAAGGAAAAATATCCTGACGAAGTATAATGTGTAAGCAGGGTCATCCCTGCAAATTGCAAACAAATAGGAGCTGCCTCGAAACTGTGAGTTTTGAGGCAGTTTTTTATTGTGTTCCTTTGAGGTGTGGCTGACACCGCTTTGTCATAATTTATGCTATAATCAATATTATGGGAAAACTAATGTACTGACAGCGAGGTGGATTTTATTTTAAGAATATTTAAGAGGATATTTTTCTGGCCGGTAATTTTTATTGCAGTTAATTATTCATTTTTCGGCAATGTGAGTCCGTTTGGAAACACATTCAATGTACTGTTCGGGCTGGCATGTTTTGCAGTTTTGATTTACTATAATTTCTCGCCCGACCCGGTCAAAGCTCCGAACAAGAAGCTTAAGAGGCTGGGCAAGAGCAGAGAACTGCTCCTTGCTTCGCTTGTATTATTCTTTTCCGAGACGGTTTTCTATTTGATATATTTGTTGATATTGAAGCCGGATCTGCCAAACTGGATCACATACGGAAATCTGGCGATAGCTATGATATTGATGCTGGGACTGCTTCTCAACGGTTTTTTCAGGGCATTCACAGTCTCGGATCAGCTGATTCTTATGCAGAGGATATGCATATTGCTCATGTGGTGGATCCCTGCGGTCAACTTGGTGGTGATCGGATGGGTGCTAAGGACCATCACAAGGGAGTACAAGTTCAAGATATATAAGATCAGGCTCAACGAAGAGAGAAAGAGCCGGCAGATATGCAAGACACAATATCCGCTGCTTATGGTTCACGGTATATTTTTCAGGGACTGGGACCGTTTCAATTACTGGGGGAGGATCCCGAAGGAGCTTGAAGATAACGGTGCCACTTTATATTACGGCAAACAGGGCTCATCAAGATCCGTACCCGACAGCGCAGAGCAGCTGAAAAAAAGGATTCAGGAAGTAATAAAGGAATCCGGTGCAGAAAAAGTCAACATAATAGCTCACTCTAAAGGCGGGCTGGATTCAAGATATGCAATCAGTTGTCTTGGAATGGCTGAACATGTGGCTTCACTTACCACCATCAACACTCCGCATTTGGGAACTGTGCTGGCAACTACGGGACTTAGAATAACCCCGGAAAAGGTCGTTAAATTCCTTGATCACAGCTATGATGTTTTGTTCAAGAAGCTTGGAGACGAAGCTCCGGATTTTTTCACCGGGATACACGAACTGACGCCGGAAAGGTGCAAAGAGCTCAATGAAATAATGGTAGATGATCCTGGTATTTTTTATCAGAGCGCAGGGACCATGATGTCAAAGCCAAGGAATGCAGTGTTCCCTTTGAGTACAAGCTATTCGATGATACATAAAGAAGCCGGTGACAATGACGGCCTGGTCAGTATAGACTCGATGGAGTGGGGAGATTTCCGCGGGATAGAGTCGAATCACAAACGGAAGCCGGGCATTGCCCATGGTGATATAATCGACCTTACGAGAAAGGATCTGGTAGGTTTTGACACATGCGAATTCTATGTGGATATAGTCAGTGAGCTTAAGGATAAAGGGTTTTAGTATCCCGATCAGAAGATCTGATCTAATCGTTTGACTTTCATGCTAATTTAAAATATTATATTAGCATGAAAGATATTGATAAATTAAAAGAATTGTCAAATGATAACAGAAGTGTGATTACTACAGCACTAGCCCGGGATATTGGTATTTCCAAAGAGAGAATTCGAATGCTAGCAATCGAAGGCTTATTGGAACGGGTTGGTCATGGTGTATATATTTTGCCTGACAGCTTTTATGATAAAATGTATATTTCTCAATTGATGCGACCAAAGACTATTTACTCTCATGAAACTGCTCTATTCTTACATGAACTTTCTGATCGTGATCCAACGCAATACAGTGTCACTGTCCCGACTGGATATAATACAAAATCCCTTATCCAAAATAATTTCAAGGTTTATTCAATTAAGAAAGAATTATATAATATTGGTATTGATACAGCAGAAACATCGTTTGGAAATAAAGTTACTGTATATAGCGTTGAGCGGACGATTTGTGATTGCATTCGTAGTCGAAGCAGAATAGACCCGGCTATTGTAAGCAATGCTGTCAATCGGTATTCTAAAATAAAGAATAAAAATTTAAATCTGCTTATGGAAACAGCAGGTCAATTTGGGGTAAAAAAACTAGTGCGTACATACATGGAGGTATTGATGTGAGGACATCAACTCAACTGAAGGCGCTAATTCGAAATAAATCACAGGAGAAAAATGTTGAGGCAGAAATATTACTTAGAAACTTTATGCTTGAGCGTTTTCTTGAACGGATGTCTGTTTCAAAATACAAGAATAATTTTATTTTAAAAGGTGGAATTCTTATTTCTTCTTTAGTTGGTATGGATACTAGAACAACAATGGACCTAGATGCTAGTTTGAAAAGGTATCATCTTTCAGAATTAGAATTAACAAGGATAATAGAAGACATAATAGCTATCGAAATCGACGATAATGTGGTTTTTGAATTTAGATCTATTGAAAGTATTCGTGACGAAGCTGACTATGAAGGCTTTCGAGTCGCATTGAAGGCAAAGCTTGACAGAACATGGCAAACGATCAAACTTGATATCTCTGCAGGAGATCCCATTACTCCAAAAGAGATCCGTCATGAAATGAAGCTTTTGCTCGAAGAGCGCAATATAGAAATACTTGCATATAATTTGGAAACCGTTCTGTCTGAGAAATATGAAACTATTGCTGCTAGGGGATTAACTAATACTAGAATGAGAGATTTTTACGATATCTATATACTGACAAAAACTCAAAAAAGTAATATTGATAAAGAGATTTTGGAAAATGCGATTGAAAAGACTGCTTCAAAACGTGGTACTATGGCGCAAATCATTGAAGCGGAAAAAACAATTGCTTTGCTTGAAAATGATGACCACATGAAAATCCAATGGGTAAGATATAGACAGAATAACTCATATGTTGGGACTTTGACATGGGAAACGGTAATGATAGCATTAAAGGAATTAAGGAAAAGCGAATAAGCATTACCTCAATGCGAGGTATTACGACCCTGCAGATGCAGGAAGAGGCAACAAATGGAATTTCAAAAAGTATTCATATCAGATAAAGCCTCCCTTTCAAAGAAGCAGGCAAGAGAATCGCTGATCGGCAACTGGAAGCGGTCTTTAGATGCTGCAAAGATTCTGATTGTCAGCGTATGTATCGTCCCTTTATTTGTTATTCTCGGAGGTGTTTTTGTTTACGGTATATCAGGTATTTTTCTTAAGACAGTCCGCAGGCAGGAGTGGCAGGTATCCGACATGTTTTCCGGATTCCGGGACTTTGGAAGAGTAATGCGGCTGTGGATTTGGGTATTCGGAAATATCCTGATCGCCAGCCTGCCGTTGATCCTCCTGTCAGCGCTGCTCAGCAAATATGATTTTTTAGCCCGGTGGATATTAACGCCCACCACATACACACCGCTGGAGCTGATTGGTTCGGTAGTAGTGCTCATCATGGTCTGCATATGGCCAATGCTTCAATACATCAAGTACAGCCAGGTGTTTTTCCTGATCATAGATCATAAGGATATGAATACAAGATCCGCTGTTGCCGCCAGCATCAAGCTCATGAAATGGAATGAGAAAAAAATGCTCTTTCTTATCCTTTCATTTGTTGGTTGGGTATTACTGATGGCAATACTTGTGGCTGTGATTTACATAGCACTTTTCACTATAAGCAGCATGGCATTAAAGGCATTGATCGTAATCGCCGCTGCGATTGTCCTCTTCATTGGGGCAAGTCTTCTGACGGTCTACGGACGAACAGCCTGTGCGGTTTTTTATGAGAAGATCACAGGCAGGCGGTCCCAGAGGAACCCAAAGGTCATTTTCGATGAAACCATAGTCCTATAAAATTACTCTCCGGTCGTACAGAATCTTCAGAAAATTATCAAAATGTAATAATTTGCATATATACAATCCATTAGTTTTGTAATATAATTAAAACCATTCATGTAGGGTATTACAAGGTAATACGACCTGCTGTTCTAAAAATGGAGGGAGTCGATAATTCAAAAATGTACGCTATTAAATTGAAATAGCTTTAGATTTGGTGTTGAACAAAAAGTAATTGATTTTGTTTCTTATTAGGGTGTTTTGATTGCAGAAATCAGGAGGGCGATAGAATGAACAATCTCAAGTCAACGATGCAGCAACAGGTTCAATTTACAAGCAGTGATCTTTACAGTCTCACGAATCCTCAAATGGGGATTTGGTATGCCGAACAGTTTTATCCCGACAGCGGACTCAATAATATTGCGGGAACTCTTCATTATGATGGAGAGTTTGATTTTTTTGTACTTAACCGCGCCTTTAATGAGTTCATCAGGCTTCATGAAGGATTGCGCCTTAGGATATATTCCGACGGTGGGGAGATCAGACAGTATGTCTCCGAATATTCCCCTGTAGAGCTTGATATCCATGACTTTTCTGAGATTGATGACGCTGAATTTCTAAGGTGGGAACGTGAGCAGACAGTATCACCCATGTTCGGGGAGGACAAGGATCTATACTACTTTTGTATTCTTAAGCTGCCGGACAATAAGACCGGATTTTTCCTGAAATTTCATCATATGATAACTGATGCCTGGTCCACCGTAATGGTCGGCGACCAGGTTCTTCATATATACAAAGATCTTATGGCCAACAAAGATTACACTCATGATCCTGTGCCATCATACATAGATTATATCGAAAAGGACAGTGCATATATCAAGTCGGAAAAGTACACAAAGGACAAAGAGTTCTGGCTTAATGAATTTGAAGACATCCCCGAGATGGCTTCACTCAAGGTAAGAAAGAAAAAAAATACCAGTATCGCGGCAGACAGGAAATCATTTTATCTGCCGGAGAAACTTGTTAAGAAGCTTCGGAGCTACAGCGCAGAAAACAGCAAGACATTATTTGCCCTGTTTCTTTCGGCAATGGCTCTTTATATGAATAGAGTCACAGAAAAGGAAGAGCTGGTCATAGGTGTGCCGTCCCTGAACAGAAGCGGTGCTTTGGAAAAATCTATGTTTGGCATGTTCGTTACCACAATTCCAATTGTTTTATCGGTACCGACCGATGGTACATACCTGGATTTCTCCGATGATGTCACCAGAAAGTGGAGAAATGTTCTTAGGCACCACAGATATCCGGTATCTCAGATATTAAGAGATATAAGAGACAAGCATCCCGGAGCCGATAAACTGTATGATGTCGTCATATCTTATCAGAATGCAAAATTCACAAAATTTGATATTGATGCGAATTTTGAATCCACGTGGCATTTCCAGGGTGAGCAGAGCGAATCTCTATATATCCATATAAATGATCGCGAAGATGACGATCAAATTCTCATCGACTATGACTATCTGTCAGATGTATTTTACGGAAAGGATATCGAAGCACTTCATGATCATTTTATCAGAATACTGTGGCATACACTGGATGCTCCGGCGGAAAGAAAGATCCGGGATCTTGAGATGGTCTCCGAGAACGAAAAGAGGTTGATCCTCGATACATTCAATGACACTGATGCAGACTATCCCGACAATAAAACCATGATAGACATCTTCAGCGAAAGGGCAAAGAAATACCCGGATGAACCGGCTGTTTTTTTCGACGATCAGAGGATGACATACAAAGAAATAGACCTGCAGTCGGATCAGCTTGCGGATTATCTCTCCGGAAAAGGAGTGGGCAGGAATGATGTAGTCGGCATAATGTTCAGACGGAGTTTCGAGATGATCATTTCCATAATAGCCATATGGAAGGCCGGCGGTGCTTACATGCCCATAGATCCTGACTTTCCAAGTGACAGGATCGAGTACATGCTCACGAACAGCAAAACCAAAATAATATTGTCCACAAATGCACTAATTGAAAATTTAAATTTTAATACAGATGGAATCGATCTTATAGATGTGGCAAACATGCCCAAAATCCCGGAAGATGTTTTAGGGAAATCGGCACTGAACCGGTCTGAGCCGGATGACCTTGCCTATGTCATATACACTTCCGGCTCCACAGGCAAGCCTAAAGGTGTAATGAACGAGCATAGAGCTCTTGTTAACAGGATCAACTGGATGCAGAGAAAGTATCCCATTGACGGTGAGGATGTTATCCTGCAGAAGACTACATATATCTTTGATGTTTCGGTCTGGGAACTGACATGGTGGTTTTTTGCCGGGGCCAGAATGGTACTCCTTGCTCCGGGAGAAGAAAAAAATCCAGGAGCCATAATATCTGCCATCGAACAATACGGGGTGACGACCATGCATTTTGTCCCGTCAATGCTTGGAGCGTTTCTTACATACTTGGAAGCATCGGATGAAAAAGCAGTGAAAATGATAAGGACTCTAAATAGGGTATTTGCAAGCGGTGAGGCCTTAAGTGTACAGGACACTGACAGATTCAACAAGCTTCTGAACAGATCAAATATGACTACTTTGCATAATCTGTATGGGCCTACGGAAGCAGCGATCGACGTTTCATACTATGACTGTCCCGAAACCGGGGAATTTAACTCCGTTCCCATTGGAAAGCCTATCGACAATATACAGTTATATATCGTCAACAAATTTAACAGACTGCAGCCGGTTAACGTTGCAGGTGAATTATGTATAGCGGGTGTCGGACTTGCCCGTGGATATCTTAACAATGAAGAACTGACAAATGAGAAGTTTGTCGATAATCCTTTTGTTCCGGGAACTAAGATGTACCGGACCGGTGATCTTGCAAGGTGGTATCCCAAAGGCGACATCGAGTATCTGGGACGTATAGATTCCCAGATAAAGATTAGAGGTTACAGAGTCGAGCTTGGTGAGATTCAGACTCATATCATGAATTATGGTCATGTGGATAATGCTATCATCACCAGCGTTGCCGATAACAACAGCAATACAACTATATGCGCTTATTTGGTCCCAAAGGACAAAAAGAACATTTCTGTTGATGATCTTAACATGTATCTCAAAACCAAACTTCCCGAATACATGTTGCCGCAGAATTTTGTGATAATTGAAAATCTGCCCTTGCTAAGTAATGGTAAGGTCAATTACAAGGCATTGCCAAAGCCGGATATATCAACTCCGTTCACCGCAGATTCCGTGTCACCCAGAAACGAAATGGAATCAGAGATATTCAGTGTATGGTGTTCGGTTCTGTCAAAGAGCAATCTTGGCGTCACCGATGACTTTTTTTCTCCGGAAGTAGGTGGAGATTCACTTCGGGCAATCGAAGTTGTATCCATGCTGCCCAAGAAAAACAATGCAATAATAGATATTACGGATTTTTATCAGAACCCGACAGTAGAAGCGCTTGCCGCCCTTTATCTATGCGATGATGAGGGGCTGATTGAGAGAAGAAAGCGTCATTCGACCCACCTATTGGAACTTAGCACGAATATGACTGATTCCGACGGGCACGACGACGCCATCACCTATATATGCTGCCCGTACGGCGGCGGTTCGGCTTACGTCTATTCCCAACTTGCACAAGCCCTTCAGTTCGTCCACTCAGGTCAAGATGAGTCCTGCAGTGTTTATTCAGTCAACCTGCCAAGGCATGATTTTGATACCGGGGAGAAAGTATACGTTGATATCGAAACTGTTGCAGATAAAATACTGAATGAAGTCAGATCGAATAATAAGATTGCAAACAGCAAAATAATCATTTATGCTCATTGTGTAGGTAATGCTTTGGGATTAAAACTACTTCGCAGGCTGGAGAATGAGAACTTCAATGTGCTTTGTCTGTTCGCCGGAGCCATATTCCCGCCAAGGTGGATAAAATTTTTCCCGAAGGAATACGATCCGTGGAAGAGGCTTAAAGATGACTCGGTGCTTAATTATCTTCTGAAGGTAGGACTGCCTGCCGGAGATATCAATGAGGAATCCAAAGCAGATCTTATGTCTGCGTTCAGGTTTGATGTTCAGGAATACTATAGATATATCAAAGCTCTGGATACATACAATAGGAATCCGGTGGAGTCACCCATAATATCCGTGGTAGGTGATAATGATCAGATGGTCAAGGGATACCAGCGCAAATATAAGAATTTCGGAAGATACACTTATGGAAAGACCAGTTTGATGGTTATAAACGATGCACAGCATTATTTCGTAAAAACACATGCAGATCAATTGTCTCGGATGATTAGAGAAAAGCTTATAGAAGACGGTTTACTTGGAGGTGAATCGAATTGCAGATACCTCTTTTAGAGATCATCACATTCATAGTTAATCATGTGTCCACGCTGGTTTGTATCATCCTGCTTATTTACACACTTAAAAACAGCGTTTCATCCAATATCGTGCGGATATTCAGGATACTGCTTTTGAACATGTTGGTTTTAAATATCGGGACCCTCCTTCAGACATATGACAGACTTGTCTTTGAGTTCCCCGAAGGGTGGACGAGGCTGTTCATAATAATTAGCTATTTCGGCATTTGCTTTTCACCGATACTCATATTCTATCTTGGCCTTTTATTCAGGGATCCTCATATGCAGCCGCGGCCAATACATGCCGTGTTGTTGTTTTTTCCGATACTTTCGTTGGTTTTCGTCATCGATCCGTATCTAAGCAGCACTTATTTTTTCACAAATTACTCAGTATTCAGCAGCGAAGCGGAATACGGAACGTTCTATTACATACATTCGGCTTACTCATATGTCCTTCTGGGGCTGGGTATCTTCTATATAATATATTCATCCATCAAGACATCGGGGTTTTTCTCAAGGCAGTCTCTGATCATTTCGGCCGGTATGCTGATAGCAATTTTTGCTAATGTTCTTTATTCATTCAATATCATCAGTAATCTGACCTTTGACATCACTGCGTGTGCACTGACGGTAGTCGTGATATGCTTCAGCATCGCCATCGTCAAGTTCAAATTCCTGTCGGTGACTCCTATTGCCTTAAAGAAAATAGTCAATATCATATCTGACGGCTTTATCGTTATCGACACCGAATACAAGATAGTGGACTACAATAATTCCATATTCAAGCTTTTCAACAATTCCATTAAGATCAGCATCAACGAAGATATAAGAGATATAGTATTTAAGTATTATGAGAAGTTCCTGAAGAGCGAGGAGCTTGAGAATATGTGCGAAACCGTCTATAAGACAGGTCAGCCCATTTCCATCGAGAAACATTTTGAAATGCCGAATTACGACAAGTATTTTACCATAGAATTCTCGCCTGTTTACACAAAAAACAAGAACAAGGGTATCGGCATAATCCTTCTTTTCAAGGATATAACCAGAGCCAGAAAAGACCTTGAGATCATCGAAGAATCCATGGCGGTCATGTTGGAGAGGGAAAGGCTGGCCACTCTTGGTCAGATGGTCGGGGGGCTTGCCCACAACCTTAAAACTCCCATAATTTCCATTTCAGGAGGACTTGAAGCAATCGACGGGTTGGCAAAAGAATACGACGAGGCTATCGGCAACGATGAAGTCACGCCGGAGGATCACCACGAGATCGCCGGTGAAATCATCGACTGGGTAGGTAAGATAAAAAAACACTGCACATACATGTCGGATATCATCACGACTGTAAAAGGCCAGACGGTTCATTTCAATGCTCTGGGTGTCGATGAATCCTTTGAGCTCAATGAGTTTGTCAAACGGCTCGAACTTCTGATGAAATTCGAATTGAAGAAATATCATGTCACTCTCGATGTGGCACTTAAAACAACAGGCGATCGGGTTATTGAAGGAGAGATCAACAGCCTTGTCCAGATATTCGATAATCTGATCCAGAACAGCATATATGCGTACTACGGAAAGGCCGGAAAGATAGATCTGGTCATTTCGGAGGAGGACGATCGGATAGTATTCACCTTGTCCGATTACGGAAAGGGTATGTCTGAAGATGTTAAGAGCAAATTGTTCAAAGAAATGATAACAACTAAAGGAAAAGATGGTACCGGCATAGGTCTTTACATGTCATATGCCACAATCAAAGGGAATTTTAACGGTGAAATGGAGTTTGAGAGCGAGCCAAATATTGGAACCACATTTGTGATTTCATTACCATATATCAAAATCAACAGCTCAATTGACATTAAAGAATAGTGGAGGGAACGTAAAATGCGCCAGAGACACAAGATCGATGAAAAAAACAGTAAGTACAGAATTCTAGTGGTCGATGATGAAGTGGGAGTAATCGATTCCCTCACTGTAGTACTAGGTCGCAGCGGTTATCAGATACAGGGAACAGTTGACCCCATTGAAGCGGTGGACATCCTGCGGGAAGAACAATTTGACTTGCTGATTCTCGACTATCTCATGTCTCCCATCCATGGAGATGAAGTGGTGCGAAGGATAAGAGAGTTCAACAAGGAACTGTACATCCTGCTTCTTACAGGACATAAAGATCTGGCCCCTCCCATTGAGACCATCAGGTCCCTTGACATCCAGGGCTACTGTGAAAAAAGCGATCGTTTCGATCAGCTGATCCTGCTGGTTGAGTCAGGACTTAAATCCGTAGAACAGATGGAAACCGTAAAAGAATTAAATAATGAGATCAAGAAGACATATAATCTGCTTGAAGACAGATACATGGATACTGTAGAGACATTACGGCTGCTGGTAGATGCTAAAGACGTATATACCAGAGGCCATTCGGATCGGGTATCATGTCTTGCATGTAATATCGGAGTCAGCAAAGGCCTCACCGATAAGGACATTGAAATACTCAGAGTCGGCGGCCTCTTCCATGACGTGGGCAAGGTGGGGATCCCGGACGATATCCTGCTGAAAACCAGTAAACTAAACGATGAAGAGTACAAGGTGGTAAAAAAACATCCCGAAAAAGGCATTCAGATCCTGTCAGGCATGACCATCTTCAAGGACATGCTGCCCTTGATAGTCCAGCATCATGAAAGGATAGACGGAACAGGTTACCCCAAAAGTCTAAGGGGTGACGAAATTCATCCTCTGGCAAAGATAATAACCGTTGCAGATGCATTCGATGCCATGCAGTCGGACAGAACATATCGTTCAAAATTTACAATGGAAGATACGATAGAGCAGCTCGTGCGGGGAAAGGGATCTCAGTTTGACGGAGAAATCGTTGATATCTTCATCGAATTAGTGAAAAAAGACCCTGACGTCTGTAAAAACCTGGTTTATCCAATAGAACCATGATCCGGCCTGATAAATCTGCTATATAATATGTAGCTTTTTCTCATATTTATAAAATATTTATGGCATTTGCATTTTATTTGTTATACAATCAAAGTTATGTAAAAAATGGAAATCTTATTGTATATTTTATTGTGTTAAAAAAGGTTATAGGAGGTATTAGTTTTGAAGCGTAAGTTACAGATTTTGGTATTGACCCTGGTGGCGGTTTTTCTGCCTTTCAACAGCGTCTATGCCAGTGAGGCAGACCTGGCGATCCCTGAGCTCAGTTCCTCTCAGAACATGTATCTGATAGTAGGAATCGGGATCTGTATCCTGGGAATGTTGTTCGCACTATATCAGTTTATGAAAGTAAAAAAAGTTGTCGCACATAAGTCCATGCTGGACGTGGCGGCGACTATCTATGAAACATGCAAGACTTATCTGATTCAGCAGGGGAAATTTCTTCTCATACTGTTCGCATTCATCGGAGTCTGCATCGCATTTTATTTCGGAATCCTTGACGGAAAAGGCGTCAGCAGCGTAGTCATCATTCTGGTCTGGGCTGTTATCGGGATCCTTGGCTCTTACGGAGTAGCATGGTACGGCATCAGAGTCAATACTATGGCAAACAGCCGAATGGCATTTGCCGCTCTTGAAGGCAAACCCTTGAAACTTCTGAATATTCCACTTGATACAGGAATGAGCATCGGCGTACTTCTGGTATGCGTTGAATTGACCATGATGCTGATAATCCTTATTGCTATCCCAAGAGAAATCGCAGGATCATGCTTCATTGGATTTGCAATAGGTGAATCACTTGGAGCTTCGGCTCTCAGGATCGCCGGCGGTATATTCACAAAGATCGCGGACATCGGTTCCGATCTCATGAAGATAGTATTCAAGATAGGTGAAGACGATCCGAGAAATCCCGGAGTTATCGCCGACTGTACAGGCGACAATGCCGGAGACAGCGTAGGGCCTACAGCAGACGGATTCGAGACATACGGTGTTACCGGAGTTGCGCTCGTCTCATTCATCGTGCTGGCAGTGGATACAGGTATCCAAGCCGATCTTCTGGTCTGGATATTCGTAATGAGAGTCCTCATGATCATAACATCCGTTGCTGCATTTTATATCAACAGTGCTATCGCTAATGCCCAGTACAAAAATGCAGACGATCTTGACTTTGAGAAACCGCTTACATCACTTGTCTGGATAACCTCTATCCTTTCAATAGTAGTGACATTCGTAGTCAGCTATCTGCTCATCGGACCGGGAACTACAGTGGGAGATACAGGTTCGAATATGTGGCTCATGCTTTCATGCATAATCAGCTGCGGTACCTTAGGCGGCGCATTGATACCTGAATTTACAAAGATATTTACAAGCCCCAAATCAAAGCATGTCAACGAAGTTGTCAATACATCTAAAGAAGGCGGATCATCTCTCAATATTATTTCGGGTCTGGTCGCCGGTAATTTCAGTGCGTTCTGGATGGGAATCGTATTCCTTGCTCTTATGTTTGGAGCATACATCTTCAGCGGATTCGGACTTTCAGAAGTTATGATCTATCCATCCATATTTGCGTTCGGTCTCGTTGCATTCGGATTCCTTGGTATGGGTCCTGTTACGATCGCCGTGGACAGTTACGGCCCTGTAACCGACAATGCCCAGTCCATCTATGAATTATCACTTATTGAATCCATCGATGATGTTGATAAAGAGATAGAAAAAGACTATGGTTTCAAACCTCAGTTTGAAAAGGCCAAGTATTTCCTTGAAGCCAACGACGGCGCCGGGAATACATTTAAGGCAACTGCCAAGCCTGTTCTTATCGGAACAGCAGTGGTCGGTGCCACTACAATGATCTTCTCACTGATCCTTGTAATCAAAAACGTTCTCGGTGTCGAACCGGAGATGCTTTTGAATCTTCTCAACCCGTATACAATTCTTGGTTTCATTACCGGCGGAGCTGTCATATACTGGTTCACCGGCGCATCCATGCAGGCTGTTGCGGCAGGTGCATATAAAGCCACAGAATACATCAGGCAAAATATTCAGCTTGATGAAAATGCCGAGATGAAGGCATCCACTGAGAAATCCAAAGCTGTCGTCAAGATCTGTACAAAATATGCTCAGAACGGTATGATGAATATCTTCTTAGTAATATTCACCTTCACTCTTGCATTTGCGTTCTTCTCAGCTCCCATGAACAGTGAGAAGCCTGTTGCGTTCTTTGTATCATATCTCATATCAATAGCAGTCTTCGGACTCTTCCAGGCTGTGTTCATGGCCAACGCAGGCGGAGCTTGGGACAATGCCAAGAAGGTAGTTGAAGTCGATCTTCAGATGAAGGAAACACCTCTTCATGATGCTACGATCGTCGGCGACACAGTAGGTGATCCATTCAAGGATACTTCTTCTGTTGCTCTCAATCCGATCATCAAGTTCACCACTTTGTTCGGAATGCTGGCTATGGAAATGGCTATCACAGATGCATTCAGAGGCGTTGCACCATACATCGGCGGAGTACTCTTCGTGATCGGACTTGTGTTCGTATGGAGAAGCTTCTTCTCAATGAGGATCAAACCCACAGAAGAAGATGGATCTGAGAAAGTAAGCTAGATATTTAACTTGTCAATTATGATATTGATATGTGGAGATGTCCGCTTGGCGGACATCTCTTCTTTGGGATGACATCGATATTCTGGTGCGTCAATGCCACAGCCCGTAGTGAATCTTTTGCTTGTGCCTTTGGACTACTATGGTGAGTGAAACTGTCGTATTCAATCGCTAATTTAGATTTAGTAAAATATCGGATTGGAAGTGGTATTTTGCATGAATGACATATATATTCTGTTTTTTTGCATCTTTTACTGGGATCATCTACAGTAACATCAATAATTTGTCTATTTATACGTTTATCCAGGATTTCCGTTGAAAACACTTTATGCAGCTCGGGTATGTTCCAATAAATCGCAGCGGTTAGATGACTTAAATATTCTTTCATATGAATAGCATACCACAAAAATGGTACTATATGGTATAAATGGTAAATAATGACCAATCCCGGTTAAATATGCTATTGTGCGGATTTCTTTTTTCTGAATGAAATGTAATAGGCAAGAGCGACGAACAAGCCGCCTCCTATAATATTGCCGATAGTCACCGGCAGAAGATTATCTATAAAGAAAGATCCCCAGGTCAGCGAATCGAGCATGTCA
This sequence comes from Anaerovoracaceae bacterium, assembly GCA_031553035.1. Lineage (GTDB taxonomy): Bacteria > Bacillota > Clostridia > Peptostreptococcales > Anaerovoracaceae > JAVBLY01. Next base: position 276,272 of record JAVBLY010000006.1, read on the forward strand.
GGTGCCAGCCCTGAAGCATCGGCTATTGCCTGGTTGCTTTTCACGAGTATCCCGATTGGGATATAGTACATGTTTGCTACACTGTGTTCAAAGCCCGATGTAATAAAGAGCCATATGGGGAAAAATATGCAGATCGCTTTGCCTGCGAGACTTTTAGCGCCGTAACTCATCCACACCGCCATGCAGACGATCCAGTTACACAGTATCCCCAGACATAATGCCGCCACGAAGCCCAGATTGACCTTGCCAACAGCAATTTTAAGTGCTGATGCGCCTAACATTGCCTCAGCCGACATGAGTTGATTCGAATAAAATATAAGCAGAACTATGATCAACGATCCTGCCATATTTGCAAGATATACGATCCCCCAGTTCCTGAGCATAGCTGGAAGCTTTATTTTGCCATCAGTCAGTGCCCCAAGCATGAGTACGTTTCCGGTAAATAATTCTCCGCCGCCTATAACCACGAACATCAGCCCTGTTGAAAAGATAGCTCCGGCCAATGCTCTTCCCAGACCGTATGTGCTTGGATCAAGCAGCAAATTAAATGCCGCCATAGTGGATCCTTCAGCGGCAAAGGCAATGAATGCCCCGGCCAGAATACCGAGAACAATAAGTTTGATGGTGCCGGATGAGGCTTTTCCTTCCGCCACTGAAATAGAAGTTTCCATTATTTCAGCTGGTTTTAAATCAGAATTATTCATAGAAAATATTGTAACACATCGAAAAGAAAAAATATATAGTACAAGTGTGGCGACAAAAGATTTTTACTTATTTTAAAATATTTTTCACAAAACACTTGACAACTATATTCTACACTTGTAGAATGTGATTGTAAGACAGTTGTAGAAAATGTCTGCACGCGCGCAAAGACAAGATAAGGCCTACCCACAGGGGGCACAAGAACCCCTACGGGGCAACGGGCAGTGAATTTCACAAAATCAGAGATTTTGGAAATTCTTGCACACGGACCCACCTAGCAACTCACGCCTCTACGAGGCTAAACTCGTTGGGTGGGGCTTACCCACAGGGGGCACAAGAACCCCTACGGGGCAGAAAGGACAGAAAAATGACCATACTAAAAAAGACAGCGAGACCGATGATGGCCCTCCTCCTGATAACTGCTTTGGCAGTAACCATGCTTCCTGCAAAGGTAGATGCCCACAGCTATAAGTCCTGGAATGGATTCAAATATGTTGTTAAAGGCAAAAGCGTTTATATCAAATCTTACAGAGGCACTAAAACAAGCATAACCATACCCAAAAAGATCAAGGGAAAGTATGTGGTTTCTGTAGACCTCGATGAAGAACATCTTCGAAAAGTCAGTGTCAAGAAGGCAACAAGGCTCAAATATCTGGATTTATCCGAGAATAAGATCAGCTCAATATATCTTAAGAAGAACAAATATCTGAAAAAGCTTGATCTGTCCGAAAACAGGATCAAAAAGCTGAGCCTTAAATACAACAGAAGACTTGTTGATCTGGATGTTTCCGAAAACAGGCTTAGCAGTATATACTTAAAGAAGAACACAAGACTTAAAGAGCTTGACCTGAGTCACAACAGACTTGCCGGGCTGAATCTGTCAAAGAACCTCAAGCTGAGGGAACTTGACATAGAAGGAAACAGCAGGCTGACCTGGTACACGATGAATCATCTTGCAAACCACAGGTACCTGACAGATGTGACTCTTGCAAACGGTTACGAATGGGAAAGGGACGACTAAAATGAAAAAATTACCGAATTCCGAATTTGACATCATGAAGATAATATGGACAAAGACTCCACCGGTAACTGTAAAGGATATAAGCAGCGAACTTGACAACGAATGGAAGGCTCAGACGATACTGACACTGCTTCACCGCCTGGTTGAAAAGGATTTTCTTGACACCGAGAAAAAGGGCAAGGAGCGATCCTACACTCCGCTGGTACAGGAAAAAGATTATCTGGAATTCGAAACTGGACAGTTCATCGGTAAATTCCATGACAATTCACTTACCGGTTTGATGAACACTCTCTACGACGGAAAGAATTTGAACGAAGATGATATCAATGAGCTGATGGACTGGCTGAAAAAGAAGAGGTAATGAAATGACACCGTTGATACTAAATCTGCTGCAGATAAGCATTCTAATGTCCATAGTGGCTGTAGTACTCCATCTTATACTGGATGTATTTTCAAACAGCATCCCGCCAAAATGGAAGTATTATATCTGGGGTATAGTGCTGGTAAGTCTGCTCATACCATTCAGGCCTAGATTCGCAGATCCTATAGTGACCGTTGATGCTCCCCGGGCCGTGACAGACAGTATTTCCGGAACCGATGATGCAACAGGAGGATCCGGTGCTCCGGCGGCAGAACCCACATTTTGGTCACAGATCGATATTCCGACATTGCTGCTTTGTATCTGGATAGCCGGCATGGTGGTCTTCCTGGCAGTAGTCTTCATAAGGCACATTCATTTTATGAGAACCGCAAAACGCTGGGGGAAAAAGGTCGATGATGACATCACTATGGCGCTGGTCGAAGATAACAAAGCCGAGATGAACATAAAGACCGACATTGAGGTCATAAGGTCAAAGATGATATCGGTGCCGATGATGGCTGGTATAATCAAGCCGGTGCTTTTCCTACCGGTTTATGACCTTGATGAAGAGGAACTGACATATGTCATAAGACATGAGCTGGTACACTACCGCAAATTTGATATACTGCTTAAATTTCTGAGCATATTGGCTAATGCGGTCCACTGGTTCAACCCTCTGGTCTACGTCATGCAGAGGTGGATACATACAGACTGCGAGGTGGCATGTGACTACGAAGTGACCAAATCATATGAACATGATGAGCGTGTCAAATATGTAGAATCTCTCATCGGCGTGGCAAAGCACGAGATCAGATATAAAACAGTTTTTTCAACTAATTTTTACGACGGGAAGAAAACCATGAAAAAGAGACTCGAATCAGTATTATCCGATAATAAGACCAGAACTGCCATTGTAGTTGTCGTGGTAGCAGTGTTGGTGGTGACCTGCATCATAGCAGGCTCGGCTATGGCCGTCAGCAGCGGCGATGAGGAGATCGTTCCCTATATAGGGGAAGCCAAAGCCAAGGAGATTGCTTTACAAAAAACAGGAGGCGGAGATCTTGTATCTTTTTCCTACGATGACAAGGGGGGCAGCAGAGTTTATCAGATAAACATAACTGACGGAAAGTACGACTATAAAATATCCATGGACGCCAAAAGCGGCGACATAAGCAGCTATGAAAAACTCGATATTCCGGACAAGGCAAAAGCCGGTGATGATAAGACAGCCTCAGGCAATGGTAACACAGACAGTACGGACAGCAACTCATCTTCAGGGTCAGGAAGCAGTTCCGGATCAAGTTCCGGAAACTCAAGCAGCAATTCAGGCAGTTCCGGCAATTCGAGTTCATCTACCAGTCTTATAGGTGCATCCAAGGCAAAGAGCATAGCTCTCAGCAGAGTCGGAGGCGGGAAAGTCACCCAGTGTGAGCTGGATTCAGATGACGGCGTAAAAGTATACGATATAAAAATAAATTATAACGGTTATGAATATGAGGTTGAAGTGAATGCCAAGACGGGCAGTATAAAGAGCTTCGACAAAGAAAAAATAGAACATGATGATGATCACGATGATGATTGAGAAAGGTGATAAAAATGAAAACTAAATTAGCAGCGTTACTTTCAAGTAACAGGTCTCGAATGATCGTGACCGTAATAATAACAGCGGTAATTGTGACAATGATCATCGGCATAGGGTCTACTCTGGCAGCAAATGATCAGCCGGTCAAGACAGCAGCTATCAGTGAAAAAGCGGCAAAGGAAATCGCGCTTAATAAAACTGACGGCGGGATACTGGAATCCTTCAAGATGGATTACGATGACGGCAAAAGAGTATATGAAGTAGACATTGTCAAAGGCAATTATGAATACGATATAAAGATCAATGCAGAAACAGGTGAAATAATCGGCTTTGATCAGGATAAGATAAAAGTGGCAAGCACTACTACACCAAAAGCAGTCACTCCCGGTAACGAGAGCAGTTCATCGGGACAGAGTGGCTCAGGTTCCGGTTCGAATTCAGATTCGAACACATCAAATTCAGGCAACTCCGGAAGTACGAATTCGGGCAGTTCCGGCTCCAATAGTTCAGGTAACTCAAGCAGCGATTCCGGCAGCAGTTACATCGGAAAAGCCAAAGCCAAGAGTATAGCACTTGCCAGAGTAGGCGGAGGAAAAGTAGTTTCATGTTATCTGGATTATGATGACGGCAGGGCTGAATATGATGTGAAGATCTACTACGGCAAATATGAATATGAAATGGAGATAAACGCAAAGACAGGTCGTATCACAGACTATGACAGGGATATTCAGGACAGATACGAACGCGACGATGATGACGACGATCACTATGACGACGATCATGATGATGATCATTATGATGACTGATTAATAAAGACAGAATCTGATATTAATTCAAAATCCCCGGCAAAGCCCAAAACTACCGGGGATTTATTCTTGTTTGCAAAGTAATTTTAAAAAGTTACCATTGTGTATAGCATTGTTTTACATTTTGTCATATAATAATCATTGGGAAGATAGCAAAGAATTAGGTGAGGGCAATTAAAATGGAAAACGATATCAGGATCGAGCGTACTAAGAATGCGCTTCGAGGAGCTTTTGTCGAGCTTCTTGATGAGACCCCTATCTATGGGATCTCGGTAACAAATTTAACAAAGAGAGCCAAAGTCAGCAGAGTAACATTTTATATCCACTATACGGATATGGCGGATTTTGTCGATAAGACCTGTGATAGCGTACTTTCAAATATCACGTGGGGTCCCAGCAAAGAATTGAATCTTTTTGTTTTTGAAAATGCCAAGCTGGTAATCCGAAAGCAAGTGGAGGCTGTTCGTGAAAACGCCGATATTTTCAGGGCACTTTTGGGAAGTAACGGACCGGATCAGTTTTATGGAAATATGATAGACATGATCTTTAAGGAATATCTTTTCCACTTAAAAAAATACAAAGACAGATTTGAAGATGTAGATGAAATGAATGCGATCGTCAAGTATGTCACCGCAGGTGAAATCCAGCTTGTCACAGACTGGATAACAAAAGATCCTATCGTGCCAAATGAAGTTATGGTCGACAGGATCGTAAATCTGACATTCAGAGGGATATTCAAATCACTTGATATGATGGAAGACGGGATCGCGATCTGATCCAGATCAATCCCCCAGAGCAAACATGATTTCACAACGGCAGGCCATCTTACCGCCTACAGTAGCAACTGCGGTACCGGTACCTGCCTTGCTTCTTACTTTGTCCAAAGTGACCTCAAGTTCAAGTTTGTCGCCGGGAACGACTTTCTGGCGAAATTTAGCGTTTTTGATGCCTCCGAAATATGCGATCTTCCCTTTATTATCAGGCATGGACAGTATGGCTACACCACCTGCCTGTGCCAGGGCTTCCACGATAAGTACTCCCGGCATCACTTTTTCCTGAGGGAAATGACCTTCGAAATAGTATTCTTTTTCATCTACATATTTGACAGCCTTGACGGATTTTCCTGTTTCCATTTCCGTAACTTCGTCAATAAGAAGAAACGGGTCGCGGTGCGGGAGGATCTCCATTATCTGTTCTCTGTTCATAAGACTCATTTATCATACCTCTTTGCTTGTTTTTTCCCCTCATTACTCTATCTGTATTTTTTTAATATAACAGTGCCGTTATGCCCGCCGAATCCAAGCGAATTGGATAGGGCGTATTCCACATCTATATTTCTTGCTTCATTTGGCACGTAGTCAAGATCCAGTTCTTCATCAGGAACCTTGTATCCCACTGTTGCAGGTATCTTGCCGTCATTGATCGCCTTGATACATGCGATGCCTTCGATTGCGCCTGCTGCTCCCAGCATGTGACCGGTCATTGACTTTGTGGAGCTGATGGGCACATTGTATGCTTCTTCACCCAGAGCAAGTTTGACAGCAGCTGTTTCGAATCTGTCATTCAGAGGAGTAGATGTGCCGTGGGCATTTATATATGAAATCTGTGATGGTTCGATTCCTGCTTCGGTTATTGCCTGTTTCATCGCAGCTCCCGCACCTTCTCCGCCGGGGGCAGGAGAGGTTATATGGTATGCGTCTGTTGTGCTGCCGTAACCGACAACTTCCGCCAGTATATTTGCGCCTCTCTTCTCAGCATGTTCCAGTTCTTCAATTATCAGCATGCCGGAACCTTCACCCATGACAAAGCCGTCTCTTTCCTTATCGAATGGAATGGATGCCCGATCTTTGTCAGTGCTTGTTGATACTGCTTTCATATTTTCGAATCCTGCAAAGCATGCCGGTGAAAAAGGGGCTTCTCCGGCGCCGGCTATAACAGCATCGGCATAACCGTGTCTGATCTGTCTCATTGCTTCGCCTATGGCATGTGTTCCTGTAGCGCATGCAGTTACCAGATCATAGGAAGATCCTTTTATTCCGAATATTATGGATATGTATCCGGCAAGCATATTTCCGATTATCTTGGGGACCAGTAATGCAGACACTCTGTTGAACCCCTGATTATGTCCCTTCATGATTTCTTCTTCAAGAGTCATGATCCCGCCGATTCCGCTTCCTGCTATGATATTGAATCTGAATGGATCTATATTTTCACCGACCTTAAGTCCGCTCATTTCCAGAGCTTCATATGTTGCTGTTACACCGTATTGGGTGAACTTGTCCATTCTGCGCCCTTCTTTTTTGTCTTGATATTCGTAGTTCTTGACTTGAGCACCGATGACAGCCTTGTGTCCTTCTGTGTCAAAATGGGTTATTGTATCAAATCCATGTTTGCCGTTTATGAGGCTGTTCCAATATTCATCTACGTTGTTTCCTATGGGGGTCACTGCGCCCATGCCGGTTATTACTGCTCTCTTCATACTTAATCTCCATTCTTGCTTTCTTGCTTGTCTTTTTTCCGAATAACTGCGTTGCTATCATTCACTTCTCAGTTGTGTACGTCTGTGCACACGCCTTCGTCGTTCATTTCATGCGCCTTGTTCTTCGAAAAAAATCCGGCGCATAATTTTTATATGTTCATTCCGCCGTCTATGCCGATAACCTGTCCTGTTATGTATGATGCTTCATCCGATGCCAGGAACCTGACGATATTTGCTACTTCTTCAGGTTGTCCCGGTCTTCCCAGACTTATGTGCGCATTCATGTTGGCCTTTTGATCATCGGTAAGTATTTCTGTCATCTCTGTTTCGATATACCCCGGTGCCACTGCGTTGACCGTTATGCCACGGCTTCCTAGCTCCTTTGCCGCAGATAATGTCATGCCGATTATTCCGGCTTTTGATGCAGAATAATTGATTTGTCCCGGGTTGCCTTTAACGCCTGCTATGCTGGACATATTTATTATCCGGCCGCTTCTCTTTTTCATCATGTATGAAGAAACCGCCTTGATCATATTGAACGATCCCTTAAGATTCGTGTCTACCACTTCAGAAAAGTCCTCTTCGCTCATCCTAACAAGAAGTTTATCCTTAGTGATGCCGGCATTATTTACCAGGATGTCGATCTGTCCCAGCTCGCTGGTAGCCATCTTTGCAACTTCCTGTGCGTCTTCAAGAGAAGAAACGTCTTTCTTCATTATATATACTTTGGTATTGAATTTTTCCAGATCCTTCTTTGCCGCGTCAGCCGCCTCATCGTTTCCTTTATATGTAAGGATCAAATTGACTCCTGCTTCGGCCAGTTCTCTGGCAATGGCAAGTCCGATCCCTCTCGTTCCGCCTGTTATGATTCCAGTCTTATCTTTCATCGATTGCCTCCCTTATCCCTTTAATGGTCTTTTCCATGCTTTCTTTATCTTCAACATGGAGCTCTCTTGCACCTTTGACCGTTTTGGCAGCCAGGGCGGAAAGTGTTTTCCCTGGTCCTACTTCAACAAACAGATCTATGCCGTCATTTCTCATATTCTCAATCGTCTCCTGCCAGTAGACAGGACTCTTGATCTGAGCAGCCAGTCTGCCTCTTATCCAGTCGGAATCGGAAACGTCTTCAGGCTTTCCTTCCATTATATCTCTTCCGGTCACATTGGAGTGTACCTTGATCGTCGGTCTTGAGAAATCTATGTTTTTCAATTCCTCGGCCAGTCTTTCAGATGCAGGTTCCATCATGCTGGAATGAAATGCCGAACTGACACTTAATACTTTGACCTTCACACCGAATTCGGATCTAGCTCTTTCGCTCAATCTCTTTATGGCAGATGCATCACCTGCGACGGCTGTCTGAATGGGTGAATTGAAATTTACGCACTCAAGTATGTCATCTTCTCTTAATGCATCGACAGCCTCTATGATCTTCTCTCTTCTGCCGAAAGCCGCTGCCATTGCTCCTCTAGGTTGACCGCTGTCATCAAGTCCGGCTTCAGTCATGAACTGGCCTCTTTTTTTGAGCAGCTCAAGGGTGGTGTCGAAGTCTTTGATGATACCGGACGCTGTCATTGCCGCATATTCGCCCATACTGAACCCTGCCATTGCGCTTATCTGAGCCTCAGGTATCTCATTATGGAGCTTATCCATAAAGCTTTCGTAAGCTGCCATAGATACGGTGAATACGGCTGGTTGGGTTATGCGAGTCTGTCTCAGCATTTCCTTGGTACCGCTCCAGCACTGGTCTTTTATTTCATCTCCGGCCTTTAAGAAAATTTCCCTCGCCGGCTCGTAGTTTTCGTAGAGATCACTTCCCATTCCCGGATACTGGGAACCCTGACCTGAAAAAAGCATTCCTATCTTCATAAATTTCTTTTGCCTCCCTAAATAACTCGCTGATGATTTCCGCTGCCGGTTGTTCCTTCTTTATAAGTCCGGCGACCTGTCCCGACATTACAGAACCGAATTTTACATCGCCGTCATATACTGCGGCCCTAAGTGAGCCAATCAGTCTTTCATTCAGCTCTTCCTCGCCGGCGCCTTTTGCTTCCATTGATAATATTTCTCTCGTCATCCTGTTTTTCAGAACTCTGACCGGATGTCCTGTGCTTCTTCCTGTTGCTACAGTATCAGAATCTTTTGCCTTAATGATCATATCCTTGTATTCCTGAGCAACTGTGCACTCTTCTGCTACCACGAATCTGGTGCCAACCTGCACCCCTTTTGCTCCCAGCATAAAAGCGGCTGCCATTCCTCTGCCGTCTGCTATGCCGCCTGCTGCGATCACAGGGACATCCACGGCATCTGCAACCTGAGGCACCAGTGCCATTGTGGTCGTATCACCTATATGCCCGCCTGCTTCTCCGCCTTCGGCTATGATTGCATCTGCACCGTTTCTTGCGCATCTTACTGCAAGAGCAACATTTGCCACCACCGGAATCACCTTAACTCCCGCCGTCTTGAATTTTTCCATATATTTGCCCGGATTGCCTGCTCCGGTTGTAACATGAGTGACCTTTTCCTCACAGATCACATCGATCACTTCATCTACATTCGGACTAAGCAGCATCACATTGACACCGAACGATTTGTCCGTCAGCGCTCTTGCCTTTCTGATCTCTTTTCTCATCCAGTCGCCGTCGCCGTTTCCTGCTGCTATTATGCCCAGCCCACCGCCGTTGCTTACCGCGGATGCAAGCTCCGCATTTGCAATTAAAGCCATTGCACCCTGAATGATGGGATATTCCGTTCCCAGAATGTTTCTAATATCGCTCATAGTCTGATCCTTCTTTTCTTCCTGCCCTTAATAAAAAAAGTTCGGTAGTTTTTCTCTGCTCTTTCAAAAAAGCTTTTATAATAAAAGCATATTTGAATTAGTTTTATTATAAAAGTAAATGCGGATTTAGTCAAGGTTTTCAGAAATAATTGTTTACTTTTCAATGCTTTATGGTTATAATCACTCATAGAGACTGTAATATATTGTTGCAGGTTTTTTATTGAGTAAATTTAGAATATTAAAGGAGACACGTTACAATGGCAAAAGGAAAATTTGAACGAACGAAGCCACACGTAAACATCGGAACAATCGGTCATATAGACCATGGAAAGACAACTCTGACAGCAGCGATAACAAAGACCTTACATCATAAATATGGATTCGGTGAAGACGTAGCATTTGACGAGATCGATAAAGCGCCGGAAGAAAAAGAAAGAGGAATCACAATAGCGACTTCTCACGTAGAGTATGAAACCCCCAACAGACATTACGCACACGTAGACTGTCCGGGTCATGCCGACTATGTAAAGAACATGATAACAGGAGCAGCTCAGATGGACGGAGCGATTCTTGTAGTAGCAGCAACAGACGGACCGATGCCCCAGACAAGAGAGCACATAGTGCTATCCCGCCAGGTAGGAGTCCCTTACATAGTAGTATTCATGAACAAATGCGACATGGTAGATGACGAAGAACTTCTTGATCTAGTAGAGATGGAAGTAAGAGAACTACTTGATGCATATGATTTCCCGGGAGACGACACACCGATCTTCAGAGGATCAGCTCTTGAAGCACTTAACAATCCGGACAGCGAATGGGGAGAAAAGATCGTAGAGATGTTCGAAACAGTAGATACATATATCCCCGAACCGGAAAGAGACATAGACAAGCCATTCCTGATGCCTGTAGAGGATGTATTCTCAATCACAGGCAGAGGAACGGTAGCGACCGGAAGGATCGAAAGAGGACAGCTTCACACAAGTGATGAAGTAGAAATCGTAGGACTTTCCGATGAAGCCAGAAAAGTAGTAGTAACCGGGGTAGAGATGTTCAGAAAGATACTTGATGATGCTCAGGCAGGAGACAACATAGGAGCACTCTTAAGAGGAATCCAGAGAACAGAGATCGAAAGAGGACAGGTACTTGCAGCTCCCGGATCCATCAATCCCCATACAAAGTTCGAATCAGAAGTATATGTGCTGAAAAAAGAAGAGGGCGGAAGACATACCCCGTTCTTTAACGGATACAGACCCCAGTTCTATTTCAGGACTACTGATGTAACCGGAGATCTTCAGCTTCCTGAGGGAACAGAAATGGTAATGCCAGGAGACAACATCCAGATGACGATCAACCTGATCACACCTATCGCAATCGAAGAAGGACTTAGGTTCGCTATAAGAGAAGGCGGAAGGACTGTAGGTTCAGGAGTTGTTACAAAGGTCATAGAATAATCTAAGACATTCCAACACAGATACAAACAATAAAACCGACTGAGCTGATGCTCAGTCGGTTTTTTCAAATCATTAAAAGTATTTACGCTGTTTGCCAAATATATTCCTATAATTGAATCAAGCATTAATAAGTATGGATAACATGCTATAATTATACAAAATTCGACAATTGGCTTCATAAATAACAGAGATTGACACAATATACTGTAAAAGGTGATTAAATCGTTGTAATTTGGATATATAGTAGGAATAATGGAGTAGTCACTAGGCATAACAACTGGTAAGCCGAAAAATATTAGGGTTGATTTTAATTATGAAGGGATGGAAAATATTATGAATAAGATTGTTATTAATTCCAGGAAAAAAAAGCAGATAGCTTTTGTCCTAATAGCAGCATTAGTTCTCACTGCTATTATACCTGTCATGTCCTTTGCCGGAGATGATATCGAAAGGGCTGCTTTCAAATTTCTTTTAAAAGATGGAAGTGCCTTGACCGAGTATTATCAGGCAGAGACAGATGATCTGGATGTAGGAACATTGTCAAGTGCCACAACTGAGGAAGGTTCGGTGTTTGATGTAGATGCCCTGAATGCTGCATATAGCAGTAAAGGGGAAGATCCTGCAGCATGGTATCTGGATGAAGATGCAACAACAACATATTCGGCAGCAGATTTAGGTTCCCAAACGGTTGCTTTCGGAAGCACTATGCTGTTTAAACCTATCTATGCCGAAGACAAAACAGAACCTAAAGCACAGGAAGATAACAGCGATTCAAAAACTGAAGATACGACCGTATTCAATGTACAACTGTTCGTCAACGGGTCTCAATATGACGATGATATAGAGGTCCTTTCAGGTTCAAGCATCGATGCTGCTAAACTTGGAGCTCCTAATGTAGATAAACCGGAAGGAGCAGTTGCATTCCAGGGATGGTATGAGGATCTCGATGATAAAGAAGCATTTGATGAGAATACCAGGATAACAAAAGATATTAAACTATACGCCAAATACAGATATCAGTATGTGATCCTATTCAAAAGCGGAATAAGCGGAGTTGGAGACGGTCTTGTTACCGATTATGAGTATTATACACCGGGAACACAGCAGATCATTAAGCCTCCGACTATAAAGCCGATCCCCGGATATAACTTTTTATATTGGTATGATGAAGATGATAATGAAAAAACTCCGGTCAGCTTCAATGCATCATTAGTTCCTAAAAGTGACAAAACCTATGTTGCCAGGTATTCAAATACGGTTAATGTAGTATTTGTTTCCGACGGAACTCAGATAGACAACAATATCCAGGCGGTGAAGATCGGGGGAAAAGCAAATAACCCCAATCAGGATCCGACCAGAACAGGATATGATTTTGCCGGCTGGGCAAAAAAAAGAAATGCGGATCAGAGCGAATTCATCGATTTCGGTCAGGATACATTCAGTGAAGATACGGTTCTTTATGCTCAGTGGAATACGAAAAAAGTCAGTTACACCATTGTTTACCAGTTCGAAAAGCCCGATATAGTCGGCGCTCCCGGAAAGAATGAAAATAATTACAGATACGATCATCATACTGTAGTGGCTCCAACAGGGAATAATAGAAATGACACCAAGAATGGTGTCGCATACGCGGGAGATACTATCGATGTTGTGAAGAATGCTGACGGTATTTATATCAACGGTGTAAAAAGAGAAGATGCAGCGGTCCCTTATGGTGAGTTCGATCATTTTGAAAAAAACTCATATGAAGTCGCAGGCAATGGAAGCACGGTGATCAATGTATATTTTAAAAGATCTGTATATGAATATAGATTCGACCTTTTTAATGATATAAGAAATACTTATAATGGCTATGCAGAAAATGAAAGCAAATATCGAAATATAACCGGGGTCGCAGTAATGACTGCACCTATTCTTGACTCAAACGGGCAGGTCCAAAGAGATACAAATAACAAAATAATGACAAAAGAATACACACAATCATATGATCAAGGTGATTGCGGTTATGTTTTGAATTTAAAATATCAGCAAAATATAGATGACCTTTTTCCAAGTTGGGCAAATGCCGACTTCACTAGAACCGGCAGCTATGAGGAGAAATCCAATAATGGCAGATGGAGCACTAAGTCTCTGGCTGCAACAAACTTTGCAAGCTGGGATCAGATAGGTGAAAAAGAATCGGGGAGTTATGTCAGCAAAAGGATAATCCTCATAGACCAAATGATACCCATCGGTAAAAACAGCCATACAGTAACATCCGATTGGACAAGCAATCCACTTAATAACCGAACTGTAGGATACTACTTTGAGGTATTTGACGATGAGAAGGCTGATTATGATGCAGTAACGGATAAAAACAAGCTCCCGGCAAATATAATTTATACAAGATCCGGTTCACTCGGGAAATATGTATATACATACTATAAGAAAAGCGACCTTTATTCACAGAGTTACAAGTCAACAGGTACCTTAGTGGCTAAAGAAATCGAAGGTATGTCAAAAGTTTCTGAAACTATATATAAAAATAGTACGGTTAAAGACAATGAATCCTTTGCATATTTGCGTGCAAAGAATAATCTGAACTTCAATGCAATGGGGGGAAGCGTATCTGTAAAAGAGGATACGCCTGAAATATATAAAAACAAGTTCTCAGCAGCATCGGGGAACACACTTGCCAATTATAAAAACATTCAGTATCAAGATGTTCTCGGGAAGTATGTAAACAATGTAAGTGCAACCAGGCATGAAGACGGAATCACTTATAAATTTGAAGGGTGGTACTATGATTCTGCATGTCAAAACCAATTTGAATCAAAAGATACCATGCCGAATAGCGGAAACGGTTTGACTCTTTATGCAAAATGGTCAAAGACAGGCGTAACTGTCTCATATTATGATGGATTTCCAAATGAAAAACCTGAATTAATAACAACGGCAGCAACTGGGATGAATTCTCCTCTGGAATCGGATCCTCCATATGAAAAAGGAGGTTTTGATGAAAAGTATGGTGTTTTCCTGGGATGGTACTACGAATTAACACTCAACGGAGTGAAACAGTACATCGAATTTGACCAAAGCATGCATATAACTGCTGATATGGATCTTTATGCAAAATGGGACGCAACCGGTTACACCATTGATTATCTGAAGGGGGAAGGAAATATTCTCGTTCCGGTAGATAACAACACTTATGTAAGCGGTATCCCGGTGCGTGTGAAGGCTCCCACCGGGGAAGCCGTTGATGCAGCAAGTAAGATCTTTATCGGATGGAAAGCCGATATACTGGGCAATGAATTGCCGGGAATGTATTATCCTGGAAGCCTCTATACTATCAAAGGCCCGACAAGCATGACGGCTATCTATGGAGACCCAAGTGATTTTATCAGGCTTACCTATCATTCAAATTACCCTGACAGTAATGTAAAAGAAGATATCTACAAACATAATGTTGAAAGAAATTCCACCCAGAAAGCCCTGGATGCAAATGCATTTACAATGGAGAATCAGAAGATCATTGGATGGTCAACGATTCCAAGCGGAAAAGTAGAAATTAAACTTGGTGAGGAATTCAGAGTTGGCACGGCAGATATGGATCTTTATGCAGTATGGGCTATAAGAGGATATTCTGTTACATTCAACACTGATCCCGAAGGCGTTCTGTTCAAAGGTTCTGAGCAGCAAACCGGCAAGATCGAGTACAAAGAAATAGATCCGGGAACTGAATTTGGTACTGTATCAGATGGTGCAGTTACGGCAAAACCAAGTCCATCTTATTCCAGTACTCATTATTTCGCCGGTTGGGTAGATGATTATGATACTCAGAATATCGGCAATTATGTGGATCTTTTGGCTGACAATGTTCTGATCAACAAGAACTACAGCTATACAGCAAAATATTTACCAAAAGAAAAAATCACTATAAAGGCTGATGATGCAACAAAAGTCTATGACGGTTCTGCTTTGACTGAGGATGGCTGGAAAATCACAAGCGGAACTACCGGGGCATTAAGAGTTGAAGTCGAAATGACCGCCGACAGTACGATAACAAATGCAGGTGATATCAAAAATAAAATCGATTCCGTCAAAATTTATGATAAGGGAAAAGACGTAACATATAAATATGACATCACTAAGCTAAGAGGAGATTTAAAAGTTACAAAGCGTTCCTTGACCATTACCGCTACTTCCGCAAGCTTCTATTACGATGAAAGTGAACATTCTGCGGATGATTATACTGTCAGCGGACTGGTGACCGGTCATGAGATAACAAGTGGAGTGAAGATTGATGGAAAAATAACTTATCCCGGATCGACTACAAATAAAGCAATAGACATTGGTATTGTAATTCAGGATAACGGCAAAGGATCCGATCTCGCTGCCAACTATGATATCAAGACAGCAGATGGCATATTGACAGTTACCATAGATAAAGATAACCCAATGACTATAAAAATAATAGGCGATAAAGGTAAAAAAGTATATAACGGTTATCAGCAGTCAGTCAGCGGGATTACTGTAAAAGGTAAAGCCGATACGGACTACACGGTCACAGGGCTCACGACGGATACTGCACTGGGAACAAATGTCAGCACGTACGCAATGAATCTAGTAACTACTTCTGCATTTAAAATCGAAGTTGACGGACATGATGTTACTTCAGCTTACTCAGTAGCTATTGAAGACGGTCAACTCGACATCACAAAAAGGCCATTAAAGATCACCGCTGATAGTCACAATTTCCTTCTGAGCGATATCGGAAAGAATAATGTTTGGCACGAATTCTCATACCAGAAAGAATCAGGAAATGAAGGATTGGTAAGCGGACATGCCATCACTAATGTGGCATTCAGTGCAGGCAGCTATATATCATCACCAGGCACAGAAGTCGATAATGTCATTACAAGTGCCGGAATACTATCTGCGGCAAATAATAATGTTGCAGGTAACTATGAGATAGATTTTGTCGATGGCAAACTGGCTATGACAGATATGGGCGACTGGATCCTTGATGTAAGAGGACAGACCGCTTCCGAAGTATATGATGCGACAGAAAAAACCGTCGACGGATTCACTTCGAATCTTGACATGTACGCCGGAGATGAAACCTTCGCATCCATTGAACTGGAGTTTACCAACAATGCAAATGCCGTAAAAGGAACTGATGCAGGCATATATATTCAGGATCTTGAAGCTGCCATAGAAAGCGGTAACTTTAAAATCATGGCAAAGAAAACTGCGAACAGTGATGCTGAAGACATAACCGATTATTTTGACCTTTCAAAGACTACCGCTACAAACGGCTCTTTGGAAATAACCAAGGCCATAGTTACATTCAGCGCTATAGGGCAGACTATTGTAGCGGGATCAGATTTTGATATACCTTCATTTACAGCAGTAGGATTCCCCAAAGCAGCAACAAATGCTGAAAAAGAAAGCATTTACAAAAGAAATGCTTTAATTGAAAGTGGATATCTCAGCATGAAAGTTGGAGATGGGACACTTGCCCAATACAGTGGTCTGGATACAAGTGATCCTGCGACCTATTCAGTTTCCTGGAACACAGGCAATGAGGAGCCTTCCAACTATAACGTGATAACAGAAAACGCATCGTTAAAGGTGCTGCCATTCGGTAAAGTCAAGTATGATGCAAATGTCACATCACCTGGGACATACAAAGGAAATGTCCCGACAGACAGTAAGAAATACTGGAATGATCCTGATGATGACACGGCGCTGGAGATTACAGTGATGGATCAGAATACCCTTGACAGGGCCGGTTATAGATTCATCGGTTGGGAATATGATGGAAACAAAGTAGGCGACACTCTTGTTTTTCCACAGGGCGTTCTCGACGATGATTCGGATCATGTAGTGACCTTGTATGCTATCTGGGAGAGAGATTTATCATTCAGTCTTGTTCCTTATGATGGATATTATGATGGCGACGGGCACACCATTGGTATAAACGGTATAGTTGCAGGTGACATGATAACATATGAAGTTACTGATGCAAATGGTAATATCCTTACAGGAGATACATTCCAGTTTACCGGACAGAATAAAATAAAAGAATTCATTGACACTAATATGGTTGAGACAGAAACCAGCGGAAGCATCAACTATGATGTGACAGTCACTGCAGATGATGAGAACACCAGTGATCAGAAAGCTTCTACTCTTAATATAAGACCTGTCCCATTATCGTTGCAACCTCTTTATGCAGAAAAAAATTATGACGGCAAGGTTTTAAAAGCAACACAATATTCCATGTTGGGAAATCTTGTTAAAGACGAAGCTATCAATGATGATGCAATAGTATTTGAAGGTGCAATCACAGAGGCAGGGATAACCACAAGCGGCATAGCAACAGATTCACTGAACCTTGCGAAAGGCAGAGATATAGATAATTATGATATAACTCTACTTAATAACTTATTGAAGATCAATGCTGTTCAGGGGCAGATGGAAGATCCTGTAATTGATCCTCCTGTGGATCCAAATGTATTAGGTGAAAAAGCCGATCCTGATCAGGATCCCGGTTATGTAATGGGTGAGGAAGCCAAGACAAGCGATTCAATGAATTTGGTATTGATAATTTTCCTTCTCCTTGCAGCACTGGCAGTTGCCGGAGGAATCTTCGCACAGCGAAAGCCAAACGGGGATAAATAATAACCTGAACACTCAAATAATATAAATTGAATAATGTAGGGCAGATGGTCATGTGATCATCTGCCTTTTTTAATAAAATATTCTATTTTTTTTAAAATTGATTTTCGGAAGAATTTTATGCATGTGCATAAAAAAATCAAAAAATAATGTACCCTCGTTGTACTCGAGTAGATAATAAGTCGAATATAGCAGCCTTTATACCAATGGAATCAAGTCATATTAGTTTTGTGGTCAAATAAAAGTATTGTAATGTGGGGAAAAATTGTATAGGATGTTGTAAAACAAAGTTTTACAGAGGTATTTTATCGTAGGGGGAAGAAAGATGTTAGATAAAACACCGATATAGTAAACCTGTTATTCCGTGGTGAAGTCATTTGTTTATAAAGACACGCCATAGTTGTAACGGGTTTTTGTTTTGGGTTAGGTGGATAAAAGATATTAGGAGAAGGATAGAAAGGATGAGAAAAATGATTATTTTAAAAAATAAAAGGATGGGAGCAGTACTGGTATTTATAATGATTATTGCATTATTATTGAGCCCGATGTTTGACCCAAATGTTGTCGATGCAGATACCGGTTCACATGATCAGGTCGGATCGAACTATTATTTTCTTGATGAAGAAGACGAATTGATCGACAGTACAGCAACGGGAAATTCACTGCAGACAACAAGAGGGGGCACCGGAAATAAACTATTTGTTGATTATAGTAAATCTATAGAGGCAACAGCAACGCCGGATCAGTTTGATATTACATTAAAGGTAAAAACTAATGAAGATCTGGACAAAATTTATAAACCATCAAACATCATGATCGTATTTGACGTATCTTTAAGTATGGATACTAGTATCTTCGTGGATGGACAAAGTACAACCAGATGGGAAATATTCAAAAAGGCTATAGAAGACTTTATAACTGATTTTCTGGGTGAAAACCCGGGAAATAATGTGGCAATATCGGTATTTGGAGGTCGAGGAACAAGAGGCTCTAATGACTATAAACCCATATGTGACTGGACCAACAACGCGGAGGATGCAATAGAAACATTTGATTATAATCAACTAAGTAGATTCAGAGAAAATGTTGGGGAATGGACAAACGGTGAAGCCGGCTTTACTGCTGCATACGAAAAACTTAAGGGAGGGGCATACCAGGACAAGTACACATCTGTCATTCTTGTATCAGATGGGCTGTTTAATACTTGCTATGATGATCGCAAGAATAAAGGTGTCAACGACACAAGTGAAGCTCTTCAGGATGCGGCAATTAGTGCAGCAAAAAAATTATCTGAGACATCAGGCTGCGATGACATCTACACCTTTGCTATGGGCAATGATGCCGGCAAGAGTAAGGCAATGTCACCAGGAGTAAAGAAAAATCCATATTTGAAAGATCTTTTGGTTGCGGGCAGTGACGAAGATATCGGAGATGTATTCCAGGGATTGTATGACTACATCCAGAGAAGTGTGCAGCCTTGGAAAGTTATAGATCCAATGAGTAACTGGGTTGATTATGTCGGCGGCTCAATATCAATATCGCCCACTCAGACATATGGGGTCGGTGATTTGGTTTCGACCAGTAATAATGCAATAACATGGGATCTGAAAAAAACCACGCCACTGACAGAAGGGACCGCCCCTAACAGGACATTTGCATATTCTTTGAAATATACAGTGATACTGGATAGGTCAGCTGTAGGAGCTGCAAACAGATGGGATGAATACTTGCCGACAAACAAAGATACTATTCTGGAGTATGCATATTCCCATAGTCCGGAAACAACACTTCGAGAACATTTCCTTATCCCTACAGTAATTGCTCCCGACCCGACTCCGCCAACAGGAAATGTTGAAATAAGCAAAACTGTGACCGGAACCGGAGCTCCAAGCGGAGACACCTTTGACTTTAGAGTATGGGTAGCCGGTGAACTTTACGACGGTGAATATTTTCTAAATGGAACATCCGGGACAATGGAAGATGGAAAACTGACACTGGGTGACGGTGATAAAGCCATAATTAATGATTTGACTGTCGGTACAGATGTAGAAGTTCTGGAGACGCCAAAAGCGTATTACACTTCACAGGGCGGTGACACTAAGACAGGTGAAATTGTTGAAGGTGAAACTATCGAGATACCTTTCACAAATAATTATGCGAAAGCCGCAGGGTTGACAGCAGAAAAAAGCAGTAATCCGGAAAGCGGCAGTGTAGTGGAAAGAGGTGACTTCATAGTTTATAAGATCAAGGTCACAAACGGTGATGAACTGGTCACGGCAACAGGTGTAGTAATCAAGGACTTTATTCCGGCAAATACAGAATTCAGTGAAGTACATGATGGTGGTATATATAACAGTTCAGAGAATTATGTCACTTGGTATGTCGATGAAATAGCACCTGGAGACTTTGTTGAAGTTTCATTCAAGGTTACAATACCTGATGATTTTGATGAAAACATTGAAAATATAGGTTTGTATAAACAAACTGGTGAGATAACTTCTGAGGCGGCATTCAACAATGAAGATAATTTTGGAAAAACGAACAAAACTATCCATATCCCACCTCAGCCAAGTATGGAGATTTCAAAATCCAACACTCCCGGTGAAGGGGAAATCGTTGGTCAGGGTGAAGACATAGTTTATCAGATAAAGGTCGAAAACGATGGGAATGTGCCACTTTATAACGTATGGGTAAGAGACTATATTCCAACATATACGACATATAAAACAGGCTCAGTGAGTGACAATGGCATTTATAATGACACCGATAAATTTGTTCAATGGTTGATCCCGTCAATCGGAGTAGGCGAATCTGAAACAGTGAATTTTACTGTAGTAGTAAATGAAGATGCAAGCGATGTTACAATACAAAATGTTGGACTCGCAGAAATACTTGGCGTTGACACGACTCCGCCAACAGACAGGGACCCCGGCAATAATACCAACATCGTTACAAACAATACTCCTGTAGTAGAAGGGGAAGAAGAATTCCCGCCTGATGACGAAGGTGATGTAATGGGTGAGAGTGCGGATCCTCCGGTAGAGCAAAAGGTTCTGGGCGAAGAAGCCAAGACCTCAGATTCCATGAACTTGACGATCCTTATCATAGTGGGAATAGCGGTTATGCTGGCACTGGCTGCTCTCGCAATGAGAAGAAGAGAGTCAGAAGTGAAATAGACAAAGTATAATAGAAAAATATCAAAATAGAATAGCTTAATAAGGGGGCTGTCTCAAAATGTAAATAGTTGAGACGGCCCTTATTTCAGCCTTTTGCTGCAACGAATATGATACTTCTGATAAAGAAAAAATGTTTCTACAAAAAATTTACCCAAAATTTGGTCCAAAATCGGGGTTATGCGAACTTTTTCACAGCTCGGTTAAGAGAATTGTACATCAATGCATAATAACAGACTCAAACCTCTGATTTGGAGATGTGCTATAGGACACAACCCCGATTTTGGACCATAAAACGCCTCCAAAAGTTGCACTTTTACTAAGCGTCATTTTGAGACAGCCCCTAACTGAATAGCTTAAAAGAGACCGGTAAATGCTAACAACATTTACCGGTTTTTCTGTACATGAAAGCTCGAAAGTCTGTACTAGGTTACACTGTCATGATATAATTAAATTAAGAAAATAAATCTGATTTAGCAGGTTCAGGGAGTGAAAAATGAACGATAAAATATATGATGTGATTATTATTGGAGGCGGTCCGGCAGGATTATCCTCCGTTATTTATGCAAGAAGAGCCGATCTGTCGGTACTTCTCATAGAAAAAGGAGTACTGGGCGGGCAGATTTTCCAGACCTCGGAAATCGAGAATTATCCCGGCGGGGTAAAAGGAGAATCAGGATTTGAGTTCTCCGACAGACTTTCAAAACATGCCGAAAGCTTTGAGTACGACAAAGTCACAGACACAGTTACCGAAGTCGACTTTGAATCTGAAATAAAAACAATCAAATGTCAAAACGGCGAGTATCAAGGGAAGTCAGTAATCATCGCTACCGGTACCCAGCACACTACATTGGGGATTCCGGGAGAATACGAATATGCAGGCAGAGGTGTTTCATACTGTGCAACCTGCGATGCTCCGTTTTTCAGAGACCTTGAAGCCTTTGTAATAGGCGGTGGTGACGCTGCTGTAGAAGAGGCGCTCCACGTTGCCAAGTTTGCCAAAAAGGTCACTATAGTCCACAGAAGAGACGAACTTAGAGCTGCAAAGAACATACAGCACAAGGCTTTCGCAACAAAGAATATTGATTTTCTTCTGGACACGGTTGTAAGAGAAATCAAAGGAAACGATCTCATCAGCAGCATAGTAGTAGAAAATGTCAGGACAGGTGAGATCAAGGAAATAAATGCAGCCACGGGCGATGACACATTCGGAGTATTTGTTTTTGTAGGACTTAAACCCATGACGGAAATATTTGAAGGCAAGCTCAAAATGGAAAATGGATATATAATTACCGATGACAGCATGCGGACCAGTGTCCATAACGTATATGCAGCAGGAGACGTTAGAAAAAAAGTTCTTCGTCAGATCGTGACAGCTGCATCTGATGGTGCAATTGCAGCAACAGAATTAGAAAAATGTCTCTGTTTTGACGATTATCCGCCGAAAGTATAGCGTATAAAGGAGGAACAACATGACAATTGAAACACTTTCCCAATACATGCCATTCATCTGGATAGGAGTAGCAATAGTTTTCGGCATTATCGAAGGAGCCACCATGGGGCTGGTTACCATATGGTTCACAGCAGGTGCAGCTGTCGCTGCAATTGCTGCGGCACTTGACACATCTATCTTAGTTCAGGTGATCCTCTTCATCGCAGTTTCTCTGGTTCTACTTATATTTACAAGACCGCTCCTCAAGCAGAAACTGAGAGTAGGAAAAGAAAAGAACAATGTGGATCAGTATGTAGGAGCAAAAGGCGTAGTCCTTGAAGATATCAAGCCTTTCAGTCAGGGCAGGATACGCCTGAAAAGCCTTGAATGGGCTGCAGTTGGCGACAAACCGGAGCTCGGAATAAAGAAAGGCAAGGAAGTTAAAGTTGTGCGGATCGAGGGCGTCAAAGCCATAGTAAAACCTTATGAATAACAGAATTGAAAAAAGAAAATAAAGAAATTCAATTTTAGAAAATACAGGAGGAAAGCATTATGGATATAAGCGGAATAATAACAATAGCAGCATGGATAATAATCGGAATAATCGTGATCTGGATAATCGTTACAAGTATCAGGATCGTGCCCCAGGCGAACGCATTCGTAATAGAAAGACTGGGAGCATTCCATGGAACATGGCAGGTGGGACTCCACTTCAAGATCCCTGTCATAGACAGGGTAGCCAAAAAGGTTTCTCTTAAGGAACACGTTCTGGATTTTCCGCCGCAGCCTGTAATCACAAAGGATAATGTCACCATGGAAATCGACACTGTGATCTACTATCAGGTTACCGACCCCAAGCTCTTCACATACGGCGTTGAACACCCGATTTCAGCCATCGAAAACCTGGCGGCAACTACACTGAGAAATATTATAGGTGAGCTGGAACTTGACGGAACACTGACCGGAAGAGAATATATAAATTCCAAGATCAGACAGGTCCTTGACGAGGCGACAGATCCGTGGGGGATCAAGATCAACAGAGTAGAAGTAAAAAATATCACACCTCCCCATGACATCCAGACAGCCATGGAAAAACAGATGAGAGCCGAGAGGGAAAGAAGAGAAGCTATCTTAAGAGCCGAGGGCGAGAAAAAATCAGCTATCCTTGTTGCTGAAGGTAACAAGCAGGCCATGATCCTGAATGCCGAAGCCAAAAGAGAAGCACAGGTCAGAGAGGCCGAAGGTGAAGCGGAAGCAATCCTTCTGGTTCAGAAAGCTACGGCTGACGGTATCGAAATGCTGAATAATTCAAAGCCGACAGAACAGGTCATTGCCATAAGGGGCCTTGAAGCATTTGAAAAAGCCGCCGACGGCAGAGCAACAAAGATCATCATCCCTTCGGAGATACAGGGACTTGCAGGACTTACGACATCAGTTATGGAGCTTGTAAAAGACAATAATATATCCGGCACGGAAAAAAAGAAAGTAGTTAAAGCCGAAGTCGAAAAACAAATTGATAAATAGACTGCATATATAAATGGCGGAAACATATTTCGTAAAATGTGAAGACTGCGGACGACGGCTGCCCGGACCTGCCAGAACTTGTGATGTCTGCGGCGGCAAAATGACTGGCAGTGCGGAAGAGAGTTACTATACTCCTGAAGGCATAATAAAGAAATCTCATTACCGGGAAGCGGTCAAGAGAACACCTGACGGCGAGAGGGTGCATGTCGGCAAGTCTCAGGTCAAATACAGCCCGCCGAAAGCCGACAAGAGCAGGCAGGCAGACGGATCTACCCATAAAACATCATCCGGTAAGCCCCTTATAGATCGTATGGGCGATGCAGTAAATATCTTTGTTGATTCTGATGAGTTGACCATGGACTCCTTAAAGGAGATGGGAAGTGCATTGACCGGAGAAAAACCGGAAATGAAAGATAAGCCGAAGGTCAGCCGCCCGCAGGAACAATCCGAAAGCGATGAAGATGAGGAATTTGGCTTCTCGATGAGCAAGATGTCAGTAGGCAAGATTGCTATGATTGCAGTGGCTCTGATCATTGCGGGCATCTCTTATATCAGCGATTGGATGTGGGAAGACGATTACGACGAAGGGTCCGAGTCATATTATGTCGGTAATGAATACGTAAGCAGCGACTATGAGAGCTTTTCTCCATATGAATCTGTTGCAGGTGCGGGATATACCCTGAGCTTTGACGAAACATACTTTGATGACAGTGAATCAATGAATACTTATCTGACTGTTCTGGTGACCGGTGATGAAGATATAAAGATGTCTCCGTTTACCAGTGTGACCCTTGAATTTGACGGACAGAAATCAGGGGTTCACGAATCAACAACTGTTTCCAACAGCAACGGTGAGGGTAGTGAAGAATTTATTTCTGGAGAAGAAGAAATAACTCTTATGTCAGGAAAAGAATATGTCTTTAATATTTATCATACTTCTGTGCCCGAATGGGATGAACTGAAGCTCATACACAATTTCAGCGGTACACTGTCAGAACGGGATACTGCTCTTGATATTACGGTGACCAAAGATATATAATAGCAACAAATACTATTTGAACGGGGGAGACATGACAAGAAAAATCTGCAAAGAATGCGGAAAAACCTTAGAGACTGACGGGACAAAATGCGAACTGTGCGGCGGTGACATGATTGCCGCAGGTGCTCCAAAATCACCTAGGCCAAAGACCGTAGAACCCAAACCCACGACAAAATTTTCAGGTAATAGTGATCTCAACAGACAGTCGCCCGGAGATTTTACTCCTGTAGCCGTCAGAGCAATAAAGCCTAAAGAAGGCAACAGAACATATCTTGACATAGGCAAACAGGAAAAACGTACCTTTAAACAGAAGATGAAAACGGCCGGTGCCATTGCCGGAACTATAGCCTTAGCCTTCATACTAGCAATGTCCATAAGATATTTTTTCGGAGAATATAACGTAAAATTTACTACGGAAAATGTGGAGAAGCGTCAGGCTGAACAGCAATCTGAGTGAAGTCCGTTTTTTCCTGAAAAAATATTGACACGACCACCTTCGTATGATAATCTAATTAAGCTGTCTTAATGGATTAGATGGTTGAAATAGCAACGAAAGAGACGACCAAACATAAAATTCAGCAGAGTTTACAGGTTAGACTCTGATTTTTAAATGAAAAGGAGCAAAGACGATGAGAGTTAAAGTAGTACTTGAATGCACAGAGTGCAAACAGAGAAATTACGACACAATGAAGAACAAACAGAACAATCCTGACAGAATGGAACTCAGGAAATATTGTAAGTTCTGTAAAAAAGAAACTACACATAAAGAAACAAAATAACGGTACAGTATCCAAATAAGAGGTATTTAATATGGCTAAAAAAGGTAAAGATGCTTACAAATCTGACAGAGCCCAAGCCAAGGCTGACCGTCAGACAAAACAGCAGAAAAGAAAAAACGCTCAGGTTGCCAATCGAAACAAGCAGAAGAACTCTGGCGATGAAAAGAAAAGAGGCGGACTGAGAGAATATTTCAAGGGTGTCAAAGTAGAGACAAAGAAGGTGGTGTGGCCCACAAGAAAAGAACTTATGTCATATACTTTTGTCGTTATTTTTACATGTGCTGTCCTTGGCGTTGCCATATGGGGAATAGATACCGGATTCCTTGCACTGCTCAAGGTGCTGTTTAACATAAACATGTAATAGCTAAACAAGCGCACCGGAAAAGAGAAGGATAAATGACTGAAGAAAAAGATATAGATAAAATCGAAAATACGGAAATAGAAAAAAAAGCTGTGACTCCCGGTCTTTCGGATGAGGAGGAGAAGGTTTATGATGACGAAGGTCAGGCTAAATGGTACGTCGTCCATACCTATTCCGGTCATGAAAACAAGGTCAAGGCTAATATAGAAAAGATCGTAAAAACCCGTGGAATGGATGACCTGGTTCTTGAGATCATAGTCCCTACGGAAGATCATATAGAAATAAAGGATGGTCAGAGGAAAGTCAAGACAAAGAAGATGTTCCCCGGATACGTTCTCGTTAAGATGATAGTAACAAACGAATCATGGTATCTCGTTAGAAATACTCAGGGAGTAACAGGATTCGTAGGTCACGGCTCAAAGCCGGTTCCTCTCACCAAGGAAGAAGTCAGAAGAATGGGTATAGAGAAGGTCTACATAGATCTTGATATCAAAGTAGGCGACCGCATCAAGGTCATCAACGGACCATTCGAAAGTTTCATGGGTGAAGTGGAGGAAGTCAACGAAGAGAAGCAGACTCTTAAAGCCCGAATCTCAATGTTTGGAAGAGACACACCTGTCGAACTGGTTTACGATCAGGTAGACAAGGTGTACTAACATAGAATCATTATTGATGATTCAAAGACCTTGCAAAATATATGAGCAAGAGAAAGGAGAAGATGTAAAATGGCTAAAAAAATCGATGGATATATTAAGCTGCAGATACCTGCAGGACAGGCAAACCCTGCTCCTCCGGTAGGACCTGCACTTGGTCAAAAGGGTGTCAACATTATGGACTTTTGCAAACAGTTCAATGCTAAGACCCAGGAACAGAACGGAATGATCATCCCCGTGGTCATCACGGTTTATGCTGACAGATCGTTCAGTTTCATCACTAAGACACCACCGGCAGCAGTTCTTATTAAGAAAGCTGCAAATCTTCAGAAAGCATCCGGAGAACCGAACAAGAACAAAGTCGGAACGATAACACTGGCACAGGCTCAGGAAATCGCTCAGACTAAAATGGTTGATCTGAATGCTGCAAATCTGGACAGTGCCACCGAAATGATCAAAGGCACTGCCAGAAGTATGGGAATCGTTGTTGAAGAATAATCGTGTGGGAGGCTTAATCAAATTAAGTCGTTGAACCACAAGCACTGATGATTCCATTCCGGCTAAAGCCGGGGAATCTAAGTATTGGTCCTACCGGAAGTTTCTTTCAGAAACTTGGTTAGGACTCAGGAGGATATAATGCCGAAAAGAGGTAAAAATTATACCGCGGCAGCTGAAAAGATCGACAGTCAGGAACTATATGACATAAACGATGCTATAAAGCTGTCCGCAGATACCGCCAGGGCAAAGTTTGACGAGACTGTTGAAGTCCACATCAGACTGGGCGTTGACGGCAGACATGCCGATCAGCAGATCCGTGGTGCTATCGTACTCCCTCATGGTACAGGGAAGGAAACAAAAGTACTGGTATTTGCAAAAGGGCCTAAGGAAACCGAAGCCAAGGACGCTGGAGCGGACTTTGCCGGCGGAGAAGAGTTGGCCCAGAAAATACAGACAGAAAACTGGTTCGATTTTGATGTGGTTGTTGCAACTCCGGATATGATGGGTGTTGTAGGTAAGCTTGGTAAGGTGCTTGGACCTAAAGGTCTCATGCCCAACCCAAAATCAGGAACAGTAACCATGGATCTTGAGAAGGCTATCAAAGAGATCAAAGCCGGTAAAGTTGAATACAGACTTGATAAAGCGAACATAGTCCATACCATCATTGGTAAGGCATCATTCGGACCGGAAAAGCTGACGGATAACTTCAACGCGCTGATGGAAGCAATAATCAAAGCTAAACCTTCCGCGGCAAAAGGACAGTACCTTAAGAGCGTAAGCGTAAGCACAACCATGGGACCGGGAGTCAAAATCAACCCGGCGAAGATCAGTTACACCTAAAGGTTTCTGGTCGGCACAACTTAATAGTATCAAGTGTCCGTAAGGACTGAGATATATCAACCGTAGACAGCAGGTGCCATAAGGCTTAATGTCCTGCCGAGGGGAAAATATTTTACAAATATTATGACCTTTTGTTCTACGAATAAAAAGGTCATTTTTATTGACCGGAAAGGAGACAAAATGTCAGAAGCAGCAAAAAAAGAAAAACAGGTAATAATCGACGAGATCAAAGAAAAGCTGGAAAAATCCTGTTCTGCAGTGGTCATCGACTATATTGGAACTACTGTTGAAGAAGCAAACGCCATGAGAAAGAAACTCAGAGAGGCGGAAGTGGACTACAAAGTTTACAAGAACACGATGATTACAAGGGCTATCGAAGGTACAGATTTCGAACAGCTTAAGGATGTTCTTGCAGGACCAAGCGCGATAGCTTTCAGCTATGATGACTCAACAGCCCCAGCCAGAGTACTGAACGGCGTAATGAAAGAGTACAAAAAGATGGAATTCAAAGCAGGATACATCGACGGTACTTTCTACGATCTTGAAGGACTCAAAGAAATCGCAGCTGTACCATCAAGAGAAGAACTGCTTGCCAAGTTCCTTGGAAGCATCCAGTCACCGGTCAGCAAGTTTGTACGTACACTTCAGGCTATAGCTGATGATAAACCGGCAGACGGCGCAGAGGCTGCACCAACAGCAGAAAAGCCGGCTGAAGAAACGGCTACGGCGACACCTGTAGAGGAAAAACCGGCAGCAGAGGCAGCAGCACCTGTAGAGGAAAAACCGGCGGAAGAACCTGCAAAGGAAGAAGCCGCAGCTCCCGCAGAAGAAGCCGCACCTGAAGCCCCGGCTGAAGATGCAGAAAAACCTAAAGAATAATTATTAAGAAAAGGAGATATAAAATGGACAAAGATAAGATAATAGAAGCCATAAAAGGCATGACAGTATTAGAGCTCAACGAGCTCGTAAAAGCATGTGAAGAAGAATTCGGCGTTTCTGCAGCAGCACCTGTAGCAGTAGCAGCAGCAGGCGGAGCAGCAGCAGGCGGAGCTGAAGAACAGACTGAATTCAACCTCGAACTTTCAGAAGTTGGCGGAGAGAAGATCAAAGTCATCAAGGTCGTTAGAGAGATCACAGGTCTTGGACTTAAGGAAGCAAAAGAAGTGGTTGACAGCGCACCTTCGATCGTTAAAGAAGGACTTGAAAAAGCTGAAGCCGAAACATATCAGAAGCAGCTGGAAGAAGTTGGAGCAAAGATTACTCTTAAATAAGACTAGCTTTCTAATATGAAAATCAGATGATCTCCCAAAAATGGGAGATCGTTTTTTTTATTAAATATTGTTAAATCTTCCATTGTGGGTTAAGATTGTAAGATAAGGTGTATAAACATGCCGACGGCAATTATATAGTTACAGAAAACTTGGAGGAAAATATGCATACAAAGAAACTTACTGATGATTTTACCTGGGTAGGCACCCTTGATCCTGAACTGAGAATATTTGATATAGTCGTAAAAACAGAATTCGGTTCCACTTACAATTCTTATATTTTGAAAGCTGAAGGCGGCACAGTCTTATTTGAAGCTTCCAAAGCAAAGTTTTATGACGAATACGTTGAGACGGTAGAGGAAATCTGCCCGATAGACGACATAGATTACCTTGTGGTAAGCCATACTGAGCCGGACCACACAGGCACCATAGAGAAAATGCTGGATATCAATCCTGATATGACCATACTTTCTTCGATGGGTGCCAATAACTTTCTAAAGGAGATCGTAAACAAGGACTTCAACGGCCGCATCGTGAAGGATGGAGAGGAGATCTCACTGGGGAACAGAACTCTCAAATTCATAATGGCTCCCAACCTTCACTGGCCAGATACCATGTTCACTTACATACCTGAAGAAAAGATAATGGTCACATGCGATGCCTTCGGCGGTCATTACTGCGATGATGGAATAACCAGTGATAAGCTGAAAGATAAGCCGGAATATCTGGATGCCGTCAAATTCTATTTTGACAGTATTCTCACTCCGTTCAAACAGGATGTACTCAATGCATACCAGAAGATTAAGGATCTTGATATCGAGATCATTACAAACGGACACGGTCCGGTGATCACTGACGGCGTAGATGAAATAATCAATATGTATGTGGAAATGGCGACAGAAACTAATCCAAACACAAAAAAAACAGTGGTTATACCATATGTAAGTGCTTATGGATATACACTGCTTATAGGAGAAAATATAAAGGCAGGGATCGAAGCCGCAGGTGACATAATCGTGAGAATGCATGACATGGTATATGCGGATTTCGATGAAGTTATGAACGAACTGTATTTTTCCGACGGATTCCTTCTGGGGACTCCAACCATGGTGGGAGAGGCAATGGAGCCGATTTGGGATATTGCATCCCGAATGACTGCAAAGATGTATGGCGGCAAAATCGCTTCGGCATTCGGTTCTTTCGGATGGAGCGGAGAAGGTGTCCCCCATATTATGGGAAGGCTGGGACAACTCAAACTCAAGTTATATAATGAGGGTCTTAAATTCAGATTCAAGCCCAGCGATGAGCAGCAGAAAGAAGCGTTCGAATTCGGTAAGGGATTCGGAGAAGCTGTATTAAGAGGAGATGTTTAATAATGAAAATGCCGAAAAAAATAACTATTATAGGAAACGGAGCAGCAGGCACCACTGCGGCTATTGAAGTAAGAAAAAGGGATATGGACATACCTTTAGAAATAATTTCAAGAGAAAGTGCCTATGGATATAACAGACCTATGTTGACAAGGACCATAGTAAGCGGCGTGGATGAAAGTCTTTTTTACATCAAACCCAAACAGTGGTACGATGAGAATAACATCACCGTTACCTTGGGTACTAGAGTTAATGGGATCGATCCTGTGTCAAAGAAACTTATAATTGATGGCGGCGGGGAAAAAGACTATGATGTATTGATTCTCGCTACGGGGGCAGATGCTTTCGTTCCTCCGATTCCCGGGCACGAGCTGGATGGTGTTTTTTCCATAAGGATATGGGATGATACTAAAAAAATTCACGATCGGCTTGAAGGAACTACTGATGCGGTTGTAATCGGCGGGGGAGTTCTGGGACTTGAAGCGGCATGGGACCTAAAGAAAGCTATTAAAAATGTAACTGTGATCGAACGTTCAGATGCTATGATTAGCAGGCAGCTGGATCAGGTTGGCAGTGATGCCATGAAAAAAGCCGCCGATGAAATCGGACTCAAGGTTGCATTCAATGCGGACACTGATGCAATCGAGGGAAGTGACGGTAAGGTCACCGGTGTCAAACTAAAATCGGGCGATGTGCTAGATGCCCAGATGGTCATCATCTCCACAGGTATAAAACAGAATACTGAACTTCTAAAAGATATGGACGGTGCTGAGGTAGCAAAATCAATAATCGTAAATGATAAAATGGAAACCGGAGTTCCGGATGTATATGCAATCGGTGATTGCGCTGAGTCGGGCGGTGTCAACTTCGGCATCTGGCCGCAGGCTCTTGATATGGCAAAGACCGCTGTAGCTAATATTTTCGGAGACGATAAGCATTATGTACCGGCTGTTCCCGTCAACATGGTGGGACTTAGCAATATCAGGCTTTTTGCAATTGGGGACAATGGGAAAAAAGAAGGCGTAGATTACGATATATTTGAAAAAACTGATGATGCTTCCGGGAGCTCGGAAAGATTCTACTTTGTAGATGATAAACTGGTTGGAGGGACTCTTATAGGGGATATTTCAAAACTTGCCAAACTGCAGTCAGCATTTAAAGAGAATAAGGGCAAGGATGAATTTTTGAAAGAAATAAAATGAGTCAGGATCCAAAGAAAAAAATAGGAATAATAGGTGCCGGTCCGGCCGGTATGGCCGCCGCAATAACAGCCGGCAGGATTTTAACTGCAGCAGAGGGTTATTCTATGTGGCAGATAGATCTTCTGGAAAAAAACGAAGAGCCCGGAAAAAAACTGCTGGCAACAGGTAACGGGAAGTGCAATATAACCAACAAATTTGCAGAGGATTTTCAGATAGTTCAGGGATTTTTCAATGATTTGGGAATACCTTTTACAGAAGAAGAACGCGGAAGGCTGTACCCGTATTCGAAACAGGCAAAGACAGTCAGAGATACTCTGGTGAATGCGGCTAATACCTATGGTGTCAACATAATCACAGGTATGGGTATAGAAAATATATGCAAGCCTGATAACTTTTTCATTCTTAGAAATGCAAGCGGAAAAGAACATAAATACGAAAAGCTTATAATAGCAACCGGGGGAAAAGCAGGCATACAATATGGTTCAACGGGGGACGGCTATAAATTTGCCAGAGCTCTTGGGATAGAAGTCTCTTCTATTTTACCGGCACTGGTTCCAATGACATATTGTGACGCCCAGGAATACGATTTGAAAAAATTAAAGGGAGTTAGAGCTGATGCTGAGCTTACGCTTATTGTTAACGGAGAAGATATTGCCAGTGAAGCAGGAGAGATCCAGTTCACCGATTATGGTATATCCGGGATCTGTACCTTTGATCTCAGCAGATACCTGAAGAATTTGAATAGAACATCAGAGGACTGTACTGATTGTTTTGTTTCAATAAATCTTACTGCTGATCTCAGTGAAGAAGATATATATTCTCTGCTCGAATCAGGGCCTATAGCAGGGCTCAAAGGTATTGTAAATGAAAAAATTGAAGCTCTGCTCCTTGAGAAAAATCTCGATCCAATGGAAGAGGTAAAGTATATAATTAAGCTCCTTAAAAATTTCACAGTAAATATAAGCGGCACAAAAGGGTGGAAGCAGGCTCAGGTAACAGCAGGCGGAGTTTCACTCAGCGGAGTTGATTTGACATCGATGGAATCAAAAGCTGTTGATAATCTTTATTTTGCAGGTGAAGTACTTGATTACGACGGACCCTGCGGAGGATATAATCTTAACTGGGCATGGAGAACCGGCATCCAGGCCGGACTGGGTGTCACCAACGGGATAGAAGCAGATGATCAGACTTAATGAAGTCAAACTGAAACCGGGACAAAACGAGGACTGCCTTAAAGAGGCAGTTTTTAAAAAATTAGGGATGCATCCGGATGGGGATACCTTTTCCGAGTTTAAAATTTCCGGTAAATCCATAGATGCCCGTGACAAAAAAAATATTCGTTTTACATATAATATAGACTTCTCACTTAACAATGGTTCTGAAGAAAAATTTGTAAACACCATATCAAAAAAGAATAATAAAATCAGAATAAAGATTATCGAATCTCATATATATTCTCCCGTTCTCGATTCTGAAAAAGGTCATGTCCCTCCGTTATCCATTGGCAATAGACCTGTAATCGTAGGATTTGGTCCTGCCGGTATGTTTGCAGGACTTTTTCTTGCATATAATGGATTCAATCCAATTATCATAGAGCGTGGCAAACCTGTTGAAGATAGGATCATAGATGTGAGGAGGTTCTGGAAAGAGGGGGTTTTCGATCCCGATTCAAATCCGCTGTTTGGAGAAGGCGGAGCGGGAACATTTTCCGACGGTAAATTGACAACCGGAAAAAATGACATAAGGATTCCGTATATACTGAAAGAATTTCATGATGCCGGTGCCCCTGAAGAAATCCTTTATGCCAAAAATCCACATGTAGGCACTGACGTTTTGAGAACTGTTGTCAGGAATATACGTAAAAAAATAATCAGCCTCGGCGGTGACATCAGATTCAACACACTGATGACCGGGATCCAAACAGAAGGTTCATCACTCAGGTCCATAGAAACCCAAAGATATGAAAAAAAAGAAACGATTGATACTGATTGTCTGATTCTGGCCATGGGTCACAGTGCCAGGGAAACCTACCAAGATTTGTTTGAGAGCGGGATCAAAATGGAGCAGAAGCCGTTTTCCATTGGACTTAGAATAGAGCATGATCAGACTTTGATAGATAACGGCCAGTACGGCGGCGATTTTGAAAAAATATATGGAATGGATCTTTCGGATGCAAAAATGCCTCCCGCTGAATATAGGTTGTCCTGCAGGCTGGAGGATGGCAGGGGCGTCTATACATTTTGCATGTGCCCCGGAGGAGAAATCATCACTACTGCAGCTGAAGAAGGAACTGTCAGCGTAAACGGAATGAGCCTGCAGGCCCGGAACGGCAGTAAGGCCAACAGTGCTGTTCTGGTAGATGTCAGAACTGAAGATTACGAAAGTGATCATCCGCTTTCAGGTATAGATTTTCAGAGAAAATATGAAAGAAGAGCCTTTTCCGAAGGTGGTTCGAACTACACTTCCCCTAAGGAATCAATTGAGCGGTTTACAAAAAGCGGAAGCGTATTGGCAGCCTGTCTTCCCGAATTTGCCGCAGAAGGAATTAGAGCTGCTCTTCCTATATTCGGAAGAAAAATCAACGGGTTCGATAATGCCAAAACAATGCTCAGTGGTATTGAATCAGGCAGCTCATCACCGGTGAGGATAATCAGGGATATGGATCATGAGAGCAGCATTAAGGGCATATATCCCTGCGGTGAAGGGGCAGGATATGCGGGAGGTATTACATCTTCCGCCATCGATGGGCTGAAGTGCGCGGAAAAGATCGTAAGTTTATTCCGTGATAAGTGATATAATCAACACATAAATTGGGTTAGGTCTAAGCACTGTCGGTTCAAACTAAATCAAAGATTTAGAGAACCTTAGTATTTGACCTACCAACAATTTTCTTGGAAAATTGGGTTAGGTCTAAGGAGGAGTCAAGATGGTACTGGATAAAGGATATGTACAGGTTTACACAGGTAATGGCAAAGGAAAAACGTCCGCATCGATTGGCGTATCGCTAAGAATGCTGTGTAACGGGGGGAAAGTTTTTATGGGCGAATTCATGAAGGGGCAGGGCTCCAGTGAAATGAAGGCAATGGATAAATTCCCTAATTACACAGTAGAGCAGTTTGGACTTCCTAAATTCGTCATGGATAAAGCTTCCGATGAGGACATTGCAAATGCAAAAAAAGGGTTTGAAAGAATACAGAAAGTCCTTTTGTCAGGTGAATATGATCTTGTTGTTTTTGATGAAATAAACAGCACGATCTATTATGAGATGATCGATCCTGAAGAAGTGATCGAGCTTTTGAAACAAAAGCCGGAAAGGACAGAAGTGATTCTGACCGGACGAAATGCTCACGAGAAAATAATCGAATTTGCTGATCTCGTTACCGAGATGAGAGAAATCAAGCATTACTACCGGCAAGGCGTCATGGCACGTAAGGGAATTGAAGATTAATATATAAGTATACTTATTTTTTAATAAGACTTATGCCCGTCATCTCGGCGGGCTTTTTAAGTCCCATAAGCTTAAGCATTGTCGGTGCTATATCCGAAAGTCTGCCTCCGTCAATAAGTTCCGGTGGATTGTCCCGCACTATGATCAGGGGAACAGGATTTGTCGAATGAGCTGTCATATTATGCTCGTTTTTATCTATCATTAGATCGGCATTTCCGTGATCGGCAGTTACCAGCAGCTGGCCATGAACCGAAAGTATTTTTTCCGCTACCTTTCCGACACAGGCATCAACTGCCTCAACTGCTTTTATTGCTGCACCCATTATTCCGGAGTGACCTACCATGTCGGCATTTGCAAAGTTGAGGATTATCATGTCGTACTTGCCGCTGTCGATTTGAGTAAGCACAGCATCGGTCACTTCATAAGCACTCATTTCAGGCTTGAGGTCATAGGTTGCGACTTTTGGCGAGGGGATCAGTATGCGATCTTCATTTTTATTCGGGTGTTCGACTCCGCCATTGAAAAAAAATGTAACGTGGGCATATTTTTCTGTCTCGGCTATCCTGAGCTGTTTCAGTCCTAATGACGCTATGTATTCTCCCAGAGTGTTCTCGATTTTTTCGGGCGGGTAAGCCAAGGTCACATTTGGCATGGTTGCATCGTATTGGGTGAGGCAAACAAATTTCAGATCAGAATATGTCCTCTTTCTGTCAAAACTATCGAAGTCAGGATCAACAAAGGTCCTGGTAAGTTCTCTGGAGCGGTCCGGTCTGAAGTTGAAAAATATCACGGAATCACCGTCTTCTATTGGGGTTTTCCGAATAATAGTCGGCAGCACGAATTCATCGTTTTCTCCTGCCTCATATGCCATTTCAATAGCCTCCGAAACAGAAAATGCCAGTCTGCCGATCCCTGAACTGAGGGCATCGTAAGCCTTCTCAATCCTTTCCCACCTCTGATCTCTGTCCATGGCATAATATCTTCCGGATATGAGAACTATTTCTCCGCAGTATTCATATACTTTTTCTTCCAGCTCTTTGAGATAATGGATGGCTGATCTGGGAGGTGTGTCCCTGCCGTCCAGAAATGCGTTGATATATACTTTTTTCAGCCCATGATCGTGGGCCAGTTTTAGCAAGGCATACAGCTGTGTGTTGTAACTGTGGACACCGCCGTCGGAAACCAGCCCCATTATATGAAGGGCTTTATCATTTTTTCTCGCATTTTTAATCGCTTCAAGAAGCGCCTTATTATGAAAAAAGCTGCCGTCATCGATGGACTTGCTTATCCTGGTGAGATCCTGATAGACTTTTCTCCCTGCTCCTATATTTAAATGACCTACCTCGGAATTTCCCATCTGACCTTCAGGCAAGCCTACATCCTCGCCGCTTGCTTTAAGAGAAGTATTTGGATATTTTTCGAAGAGTCCATCCAGGTTGGGAGTGTTTGCCTGCCAGATGGCATTTTTATCATTATGTTCTCCCAGACCGAAGCCGTCCATTATTACTAGCATTGTCGGTCTGTATTTTTGCTGTGTCATATGTTCGTGTCCTTTCGTAGATACGTTGTCTTTCTATTATATCAGTTTTTTGATATAATTTGGTAGAGCAAATTGGGTTTTAAAAAGCAACAACGAGGAAAACTATGAAGTGGACAGAGAAGCAGGAAAAGATAATAAATGAGCGTGGGAAAAACATCCTCGTGTCCGCAGCGGCAGGTTCCGGAAAAACCGCCGTACTGGTGGAAAGGATCAAAGATCTTATTATCAAGGACGGTGTACCTCTTAAATCCATGCTCATCGTAACATTTACCAATGCCGCAGCAGGGGAGATGAAGCAGCGTATAATTGATTCCATAAATAAAGAACTGAGGCAAAGAGAAGACCCATTCCTGAGGGATCAGATCCAAAATGTTTACAGCACACATATAAGCACATTTCATGCATTCGCCATAAGTATACTAAAAAGGTATTATCATATTGCCGGCATAGATCCTTCGTTTAATATATGTCCTGAAAACAAACTGGAAGTTTTCAAAAATGAAGCTCTGGAGTTACTGCTCGAGAGTGAATTTAAAAAGCAGGATCCGAATTTCATCAGGTTTATGAATGATTATGCATCGTCCAAAAGCGAGGATGCAGTGAGAACCATGATCCTTGATACCTACAACTTTACCAGAACCATTCCCGACCCCGATGAATGGCTGGAAAAAAGCGTTAACGATCTCAATATGAACGTGAGCAGCTTCAAAAACAGCGAAGCATTCAGGTCGGTACTTTCTCAGATAGCATATAATCTCAGGCGGGCTCTTAGAAAAAACGAAAGTCTTATTAAGTATCTCACCGACAATGGTGTTAGTTCACTAGCTGAAAAAGCGGTCATCGATTCAGAAGGAATAAAGTCACTTATTAATACACTTGAAAATGACAGCTTTGAAATATTCCTGCAAAACCTAGGTGACTTTTCCATGCAGCGATTCACAGCAGCAAAGGCGGAAAAAGAATCATATGAAGAAATAAAAGAAAAAGTCAAAAAGAGCAGAGACAGCCTGAAAAAGGATGTGGGGTATGCAAAGAGCCTTTTTCCTGATGGCACAGTTGGCCCCAGGGTGACAGAAATAACCGAAACCTATCCGTCTGCTTTAGTGCTCAGGGATCTGGTAATAAAATTCGCCCGGATTTTTTCAGGGATAAAAGAGCGTGAGGAAGTCCTGGACTTTAACGATGTGGAGCATCTTGCCCTCCGTGTCCTTGCAGACGATGATGTTTCATCCGAATACAAAAAGAAATTCGAGTACATATTCATCGACGAATATCAGGACAGCAATTACATCCAGGAAGCGTTCATTGACCGCATAAAAAGAGAAAATAATCTTTTCATGGTCGGTGACGTGAAACAGAGCATATATAAATTCAGGCGGGCAGAGCCCTCAATCTTCATTTCCAGATACGATCGCTACGGAACTGAAGAAGATGGCAGCATAAGGATAGATCTCAACAAAAATTTCAGAAGTAAAGAAAATATAATAAGCTGCATCAACAGCAGCTTTTCCCATATCATGGAGAGGGAACTTTCCGGTATGGACTACGACGAAAAAGCATATTTGTATAAAGGTCTTGATTACGATGTACGGTGGGATATTCCCGTCGATTTTTATGTTGTTGACAGCGGAAAACAAAACGATGATGAAGCCGACGAGCGTATCAACGAAATACAGGAAGGGGAACTTGAAGCCCATAAAATTGCCGAGATCATCAAAAGCGAACGGGGCAAGATCATCTATGATGTAAAAAAGAGTATAGAGAGACCTTTGGAATATCGTGATATGGTCATTCTTTTGAGAACCGTAAAGAACAATGCATCTATCATCTACGAAACTCTCATGAGTCACGGTATACCAACATTTGCCGATGGCGGTGAGGATTATCTCAGCACCGTGGAGATCGAGACTTTTGTGAATCTTCTGAGAATCATCGATAACAGAAGGCAGGATGTTCCTCTGGTCAGCGCCATGTATTCGCCCATCTTCGGTTTTACAACGGAAGAACTTATAAGAATCAGGCTTCCGAAAAAGACCGGGAATTACTACAGCGCTTTTCAGGGATATATGGAAGACGGACCGGACGAAGACCTTCGTATAAAATGCATTGAGATGAACAGCCGGATAGACAAATGGAAGCGGGATGAAAGCTTTATGGCTCTCGATGATTTTCTGTGGATGCTGATGAACGAAAGCGGGTACTATAACTATGCCGGAGCTCTCATCGGCGGACAGCAGCGCCGTGCTAATCTCAGAGCTCTGATCGACAGGGCTTCCGATTATTCTGCAGGCAAGATAAGAGGCTTGTTCGGTTTTATCAGCTACATAGATACTATAGATAAAAACAGCATAAAGATGGGGCAAATCAAGCTTCTTTCTGAAAACGACGATGTGGTCAGGATAACTTCTGTTCACAAGAGCAAAGGTCTGGAATATCCATATGTCATTCTGGCGAGGTTGGGCAAAAAATTCAACAAAGCTGCAAACAGCTCAAAAGTCAGGTTGGCAAAGGATCTGGGGTTGGCTCTTCAGTGGGAGAATTACGATCTTCATGCATATAAGAAGACTTTGCTGACCCGGATCATAAATGAGAATGCAGATACGGAAGAACTGGCTGAGGAGATAAGGATTCTATACGTTGCCATGACCAGAGCTATGGACAAGCTGATCCTCATAGGCTCAGTCAACTCCGGAGACAAAGACATATCTGAAATTATGGAAGAATATCACGATATGGATCCTGAAACAGATCTGGATATAAAGTCAGCCTCGTCCTACCTCTCACTTCTCTTACCCTTAGCTGAAAAAATGGATCTGGCTCCTGTTTTGGTGAGTAGGGAAGAGATAGGGAAACACCTGTATAGAGAGGATGAGACTCATATAGCCAGAACCCGAATATTGGAAAGAATCGAGTCACTTAAGTGGGACAACTCCGGCGTTTCCGGCAACGGTCAGGCGGTAGGCAATGAGGCGACCGCAGAGGAAATAGACAAGCGGCTTAACTTTGAATATCCATTCAAGAAATCATTTGAAATCAAATCCAAGTATTCGGTGACTCAGCTTAATGAAATAGACAAGGTGCCTGACAAGATCATGACATACGGTCTGGGCGATGACCTTACGGGACTTGTCCCCGAGTTTCTTGAAGGCGAAACGCCCATGACTGCATCAGAAAGAGGAACTGTCCTTCATACCGTGCTAGAGAAACTCGATTTTAAAGATGCTCTCACTCAAAAAGGAGATCCCGAATATATAGAAGATTTTCTGGAAAGCCTATGGGAAAGGGAGATCCTTAGCAAAGAAGAACGGGATTCGGTCAGCCTAACGGCTCTTAAGTATTTTATTGATTCAGATATAATCAAAAGAGCAGCGGCATCGGATAATATCCAAAAAGAGAGGCCTTTTAATCTGATGAGAGAGATAGACGGTGAGCAAATCATAGTTCAGGGGATCATCGACTGCTATTTCGAAGAAAACGGGAAATACGTTCTCATTGACTACAAATCAAACTATGTAATAAAGGGCGATACCAAAGATCAAGAGCGGATCAGGGCTATGTATGAGAAGCAGATAGCTTTGTATCGTGAGGCTCTCGCGGCCATTACCGGCAGGGAGGTTTCCGAGGCTTTTTTATATCTCACCGGCACCGGCGAAACCATCGATTTCCATTGACAAAACTTTAGTTCATAGTATAATTGAATTGATAAATTATCTACAAACGTTAGTTTTTTGGGAGGAAAATAATTATGAGCTATGTTGACAGTGTAATAGAAGATGTTCGGGTCAAAAATGCAAATGAACCTGAATTTATTCAAACAGTGGAAGAAGTACTCGGTTCTCTTAGAACTGTTATAGATTCCAACGACGCATATGAAAAAGCCGGTTTGCTTGAGCGTTTAGTCGAGCCGGAGCGTCAGATTCAATTCAGAGTACCCTGGGTCGATGACAACGGAAAAGTACAGGTAAACAGAGGATTCAGAGTGCAGTTCAATTCAGCGATCGGACCCTACAAAGGCGGATGCAGATTCCATCCCACTGTTAATATGGGAATCATAAAATTCCTTGGATTCGAGCAGATACTAAAGAACAGTCTTACCGGACTTCCTATCGGCGGCGGTAAGGGCGGTTCAGACTTCAACCCCACAGGCAAATCAGACGCTGAAGTTATGCGTTTCTGTCAGGCGTTCATGTCAGAACTGTTCAGACACATAGGACCTCAGACTGACTCTCCGGCAGGTGACGTTGGTGTCGGCGCAAGAGAAATCGGATATCTGTTCGGCCAGTACAAAAAACTTATGAATCAGTATAACGAATCAGTAACAGGCAAAGGTATCGTATACGGCGGTCTTAACGGAAGAACAGAAGCTACCGGATACGGAATCGTTTATTATGCAGATGCTATGCTCAAAGCAAACGGCGACGAAATGAAGGGCAAGAGCGTTGCGATCTCAGGTTTCGGAAACGTTACATGGGGAACAGCAGAAAAACTTAACGAACTTGGTGCAAAGGTAGTCACTATTTCCGGTCCCGACGGATATATTTACGATCCGGACGGTGTAAGAGACGAAAAAGTTGATTTCCTTCTTGAGCTCAGAGGATCCGGTCAGGACATATGTGCACCATATGCTGACAAATTCAAGAGTGCTACTTTCTATGCAGGAAAGAAACCCTGGGAAGTTGAAGCAGATCTTTACATCCCATGCGCTACTCAGAATGAGATCCTTCTTGATGATGCAAAGAGCATCGCTAAATCCGGATGTAAATACATCTGCGAAGGATCAAACATGTCTTCATCGAATGAAGCTATCGCATACATGCAGGAGCAGGGCATGGTAGTTGGACCTTCAAAAGCTGCAAATGCCGGCGGTGTTGCATGTTCATGTATCGAAATGGGACAGAATGCAGGCCACACAGTTTTCTCAGCTGATCAGGTTCATGCTCAGCTTAAGGAAATCATGGTCGGAATATATGACTCCTGCGAATCTGCTGCAGTAGAATACGGCTTTGGAAAGAAAGGCCTCGTTGCAGGATCCAACATTGCGGGATTCCTGAAAGTTTCAGAAGCTATGCTTGCACAAGGTATCGTATAGACCGGAAACAAAGCATAAGTATAAAAGCATATGAATAACGAACTATAGATTTATAAAAAGCGGGAATTTTTTCCCGCTTTTTGTTTTTTTGTAAAAATGTATCTAAACAGTCTTTTAAAATCTAATACAATAAATAAAAAATATTGACAATTTATTGATGAAATACTAAAAAATCTATAGTAATGAACAAATAGTCAAGAGAATTTAAGGTCACTGAACTTGGCAGAGTAACGAACGGTAAGGATGTCGCTCTTGAAGACACAGTCAACAGGTGTAGTGCCTTGCTCAATGGTTCGTCTTCGGTATATCCCAACACCGCGGGAATAATGAGTGAAAAAATGGATTCTGAATTCATATATACCTTTACATCAAAGGGTGATGGTACTGACCCAACAGTGCTCGGTGAAGATTCCAAGCCTGATAGTGACGGGAATTCCTCAGCGTTTCAGCAAAAGGTACTAGGAGAAGAATCCAAGACAGGTGATACTGTAAATATGATCACATTCTTTATTATTGCAGGTTTGGTTGCCTTCTTTACTATATTAAAGACAAACAGGAGAAAATTAAGAAAAGAATAACCTGACCTCGATTCCGAATATTGTAGGTTGATATATTATAAAAAGGAATATGAATTTTTACCGGCAAGTGATGAGATCACTTGCCGGATTTTTTGTCTGATAATCGAAAAAAGTATATTTGCCATATTTGGCAGAGCAAATAATTTTATCAATTCGATTGAAAGTACAAAAATATCTGTAATGTAATGCAATGTTATACAAAAAACATTAAAATGTTTGCTTATTCTTTCGGACAAGTATAAAATCACCAGTATGTCATATAATACCGCACTGGTATTATATAGATCCCCACTTAATTAGTACTTAGGAAAGGAATGAGTAACATGAAAAAGATGAAAATGAAAAGAAGTTTGATTTTGATATTGGCGGTTGCATTAATCATAATGGCAGCCTTGCCTTTGTCATCAATGGCCGGAAACGGTCTGCAGAAAAATGATCTTACGGTCCTCAAAACGGTTGTAAACAAAGATAATGTAGCAGACCCTTATGATTCATATCGGTTCAAACTGGAACTAACACAACCAAATGCTATCCCAAAACCGGTATCGGAACCCAAGGTCAAAACAGGAGATGCTACAAAGGTATCCAATAATACTGCACTGATTGTAAGCAGTAGTCACAGTGATTTTAAGGATATCCAGAAAGAAGGGATCGAGTACAGTATAAATCCTAATTTTACAGGTAGCCTGAAAACAGATGCTGACGGTTTAAACAGTCCATTTGATCTATCCCTTATTGGTTTGACAGCTAATACCACATATTACTATAAAGCTTACGGTGTAGAAGTGGGCGGTGCTGTCGTTTATGGAGAAACAAAACAGTTTCATACATCAATTAAACCTATAGTAGTTACCGGTGACCCTTATAATTTAAGGCATAACAGCTGTATGATCATAAGCAGTAAATACACATCCATGCCCGGAGTGGTAGAACAAACCGGGATCATATATTCCACAGAGCCGG
The DNA here is from genome assembly GCA_031553035.1 of Anaerovoracaceae bacterium. Lineage (GTDB taxonomy): Bacteria > Bacillota > Clostridia > Peptostreptococcales > Anaerovoracaceae > JAVBLY01. Next base: position 319,873 of record JAVBLY010000006.1, read on the forward strand.
ATGTGTCAGGAGGTAAGTCTGTTGAAGGAAATACTTTGGAAACTCCTTTTGGTGCAGATATACGGGGGTTGAAGGCAGAGACTAAATATTACTATCGAGCTTTTACAATATGTGATGGTATAACTTATTATGGAGATATAAGAACGTTCACAACATTAAAAACGCCTATAGTTAACAGCCCGGCTCCTCCGCGTACCGTATCATCCATACCGTTTGAAGTTCCTGGATGTGTATATGCAGATACTGATGACAACTCAGACTATATCCCTGTAGATATGCCTTTAGCAGAGTTTACAAGGCTTTCAGGTCTGGATATAGATCTAAAACAGGTATCCGAGGGTGTTTATACATTCAATCTGAAAAAAGGCGAATCTATAAATGTAAATGGTCTGGATGAAAATATCAAGTTCAAGGTAACTGAACTTGGGGGAATATCAGACAGTAAAAATGTTGATCTTGAAGATCCTGCAGGAAGGTGCAGTTCTTTCCTGAATGATTCCGAAACAGAATATCCAAATACATCAGGGATAATGAGCGGCAAAATGGACTCAGAATTTATTTATACTTTTCCGGGAAAAGATGGCGGGAATACCCCTCCGGCAAATGATGACGGGAAAGTCAAAGGCGAAACTTCCGATCCGGCAAATGACGACGGGAAAGTCAAAGGTGAAACTTCCGAGCAAGTTAATAACCAAAAAGTTCTAGGTCAAGAAGCAAGGACTGCAGATGCCATGAATATGGTGCCACTTCTGATGGCAGTGGGATTGATTGCACTCTTTGTCCTTGTAATCGCCAGACAGGCCAATTCAAGAAAAGAGCAACAAAACAAATATTAGAAGTATTTTGACAGAGTATTATACAGATCATCAACTGATAATGGCTTAGCAAGATGACCGTCCATACCGGCTTCAAGGGAGATTTCTTCATCTTCCTTGAAGGCATTGGCGGTCATCGCTATTATAGGTATCGTTCTTGCTATCTCATTATCCATTGTCCTTATCTGTCTTGTGGCTTCAAGGCCGTCCATGACAGGCATCTGTACATCCATGAGTATAAGGTCATATTCTCCCGGATTCTTTCGGACCAGATCAACGGCGATCTTTCCGTTCTCAGCCTGAGTGGTGTTAATATTACTGGATTCAAGAACGTCTATCAGTATTTCTCTGTTGATCTCTATGTCTTCAACGATGAGCACATTTTTATCCGACCAGTCGATATCCTTTTTGGGATCGGATTCATTTTCATATAATGGAGTTGAATTCGTAAGATCCACCACAGTGTTATATAGCACTGAAGGAAGTATAGGCTTAGGCAGAAAGTTTGTAAGCCCGAATTTCTTGGCTTCGTTCTGTATGTCGGACCAGTCCGAAGATGAGATCATGACCACGATGGCATTGTTGTCTGTTATCTCATTTATTTTTTTGGCCACAGTGCCGCCGTTCATATCCGGCATATTCCAGTCCACAAAGTATATTTGGTAATCGTCTCCCCGGGCATGCCGCTCCTTTACCATATCCAAGGCTATTTTCCCATTCAGAGCCACATCGCAGTTCATGGCGAAACTGCCGAAGATATTTCTGAAATAATCCAGAACGTCCTCAGAGTCATCGATGACAAGGATGTCGATTTTTTCCTGCAGCATCTTTCTCGGAAGAACAGGTTTGATTTCTCCGCCCCATTTGACATCTATGGAAAAAATAAAGCTGGCTCCTTCGCCGGATTCGCTTTCGACCCATATCTCGCCATCCATGAGGTCGATGATTTTTTTGCATATTGCAAGGCCGAGACCTGAGCCGCCGTAGGATCTTGTGATGCTTCCGTCGATCTGTTCAAAATCCATGAACAGTTTTTTTCTGCCTTCTTCATCGATGCCGATTCCTGTGTCTGTGACTGATACCGTCAGCTTGCTTTGATTTTCACCTTTTGGTTCTTCCCTGATCTTTAAGGTGATGTCGCCTTGCTCAGGAGTAAACTTGACAGCATTAGTGAGCAGATTTATCATGACTTGAGAAAGTCTCAACTCATCACTGACGACTTTGTTATTGAATGGGTGTTCGATATCTACATGGAAGTGCTGATGTTTTTCGTCAAGTCTGACCTGGACCACATTGAATACGTCCTGGATCATGCGCTCGAAGTCAAATTCGCCTTCCATGATTTCGAATTTGTTTGCATCGATCTTGGACATGTCAAGGATGTCGTTAATGATGGACAGGAGCTGTCTTGAAGACCCGTCGATCTTGTGGAGGCAGTACTTGATTTTGCTGATATCGTCGGTTCGTTCTGCTATGGTATTCATGCCGATTATGGCATTCATGGGAGTTCGTATCTCATGGCTCATTCTGGACAAAAATTCTGATTTTGCCTTTGTGCTGGCCATGGCTTCCTGCTGGGTTTTTTGAAGTGTCACATTCATTTCCCATCTTGTTATGGATGCTGCGATGGTCAGAGCACCGACCTTCATTATCTCGGCTTCAGTTTCGGTGAAGTGTCGTTCCTCTTCCATTGCGTCGAATGTAATGAAACCCCAGAATTCGCCGTGAATAAAAAGAGGTATTATCATGACTGATTTTAATGTATGAGCACCCGGGAAAACTGACAATGACGCCGGTAACTGATCTTTTGTGGCGATGATTATATCGCTGCTTTTGGCATGTTCGCGCCAATCAGGTAAGAAATCATCATAAAAGAGATATTCATCTTCAGGCAGCTCGCTTAAAATGCTTTGTTCCTTAGCCCAGCTTGCTCTGACGTAGCAGCCCAGCCTCCCGTCAACTTTGTGATTTCTCCATATATATGTCCGATCCGCTCTCAGGCTTTCACTGAGAATACCCAAAGACTGTTTAAGAACGATTTCATAATCGCTGTAATATCCGCCGATGATCATATTGGCAGAAGAATTTGCGGCCCTCAGCATGTGGTTCTGTTCCTTAAGATCATTGTCGGAGGAATTGGAAAGCATCTTGATCTCTGTTTCCAGAGCCCTGTTCTTCTCTTCCATCCATTTTTTTTCGGAAATATCCCTGCACATGGCGGCCAGCTTTATAGGCTTGTCTTCTTTATTTCTCTCATATACGATGGCATGTTCAGATATCCAGACCAAACTCCCATCTTTTCTGACCATCCTGTACTCCGCGTCATAACTATCGATCTTACCCGATAAAATGTCTTTGTAGAAGCGACCCATCATAGGACGATCCTCTTCAAAAGTCAGCTTCTCACGGGAATTACCCGATCTTGGAAGCTCATCAAAATCATGACCTGTAAGACCGGTGATGATCCTGTTCATAGAGATCTCTCCGGTTTCAATATTCCAGTTGATCAGACCAAGACCGCTTGCATAGGCAAGCTCACTTATCGCCGTTTCTGAAAGATGTGCGACGTTGATTTCATTGTTTTCCATTTTGTTACCTGTTTTCCCTTTAGTTATAGTGCTTTTTATTTATTGTCTGTTTATTTGAGAACAGCTCCGGTGTTAGCGGATGTGACCAGACGTGCGTATCTGGAAAGATATCCGGTTTTCACCTTTGGTTCGGGGAGCACAAAGTCTTTCTTCCTGTTTTCAATTTCTTCTTCGTTCAGTTTAACATTCAGACTTCTGCCCGGTATGTCGATCTCGATGATATCGCCATTTTTGATTATACCGATCAGACCGCCGTTCATTGCTTCCGGGCTGACATGTCCGATCGATGCGCCTCTGGATGCTCCTGAGAATCGTCCGTCGGTAATGAGAGCAACATCCTTGTCCATTCCCATTCCTGCAATAGAAGAAGTGGGTGACAGCATCTCCTTCATTCCCGGACCACCTTTTGGACCTTCATAACGGATGACTATGACATCGCCTTTTTGTATCTTCTTTTCCCAGATGGCTGATACGGCTTCCTCTTCCGAGTCGAATACCACAGCCGGTCCTGTATGCTGCAGCATTTCCTCCGCAACGGCACTTTCTTTGACAACTGCTCCGTCCGGAGCAAAATTGCCTTTGAGAATTGCAAGACCGCCTCTGTTCCGATAGGGTGCATCTACAGAATGGATCACGGATTTGTCCTTGATTCCGGCAGGAGCTATATTTTCTCCGATGGACAGCCCGGTAACTGTCTCTGCATCAGTGTGTATCAGATTTTTATTCATAAGCTCGTTCATCAACGCTGGTATTCCGCCTGCTCTGTGAAGGTCTTCTATGTGATCGCTGCCGCTGGGGCTTAACTTGGCGATATACGGGGTCTTTGCGCTTATTCTGTCGAACAGATCCAGATCCAGAATCAGACCGGCTTCGTGGGCTATAGCCGGCAGGTGCAGCACGGTATTTGTGGATCCGGCCATTGCCATGTCCACAGTGATGGCATTTTCAAATGCATCCATGGTCATTATGTCTCGGGGCTTCGTGCCGCTCTTCACAAGTTCCATGATCTTCATTCCTGCGGTTTTTGCAAGACGTATCCGCTCACCGCTGTCCGAAAGGGCAGTGCCGTTATACGGAAGCCCCATACCGAGAGCTTCTGTCAGGCAGTTCATGCTGTTTGCCGTAAAAAGCCCCGAACATGACCCGCAGCCCGGGCAGCAGTTTTCCGCAACGACTTCAAGTTCTTCAAGTGAGCAGTCTCCGTTTTTATATGCGCCGATCCGCTCCATGATGCTGTTGAAATCCAGAACCTGACCATCGTTATATCCGGCTCTCATGGCTCCCCCGCTTACGACAACGGAAGGGATATTCAGTCTGGCTGCCGCCATGAGCATCCCCGGCACTATCTTGTCGCAGTTAGGGATCAAAACAAGGCCGTCGAATTGATGACCCATTGCCATGGCTTCGATTGAGTCGCAGATAAGCTCTCTGCTGGCAAGAGGATATTTCATTCCGTCGTGACCCATTGCAATGCCGTCGCAGATCCCGATAGACGGGAACTCTGCAGGTGTGCCGCCGGACATGAGAACTCCCGCTTTTGCAGCATCGGCTATACGATCCAGGAGCATATGTCCCGGTACTATTTCATTCTGAGAGTTGACAATGCCGATAAGAGGCCTGTCGATCTCTTTTCTGGTGTACCCCATTCCGTAGAACAGACTTCTTACGGATGCCCCCTGAGGCCCCTCTTTGATTTTATCGCTTCTTGATGTCATTTTTGTCTCCTTGTGAGTGTTAGGTGTTGTGATTATTAATCGATTTTTCAGGTCGCATGAAGGACCTGCCTAATTAATTAATATATCACTTAATATGTAGTTTTACAATGTTAGTAGCCGGAAAAATGTAAGGAATCCGGCGAAATACACCCTTGCACGAATGGATGAAATTAAGGTATAATAAAATGTCATTTGGAATCACGACAAACAACAAATTGTTACTATTAATCAAATTCGAAAGGAGAGTGAGATTATGGATAGCGGACCTGCCGGTCATTTATGCAGCAAAACATTAAAAAATTCCATAATCGGGGATCCTGGATCCGAGCTCAACTTTCGTTATCAGTCGATGAATTAAACGCGTTTATTCAATAGCGATCTGATTTCTTAAGGGCAACCTGCCGAACCAACGGTCCATATCCCCCAAAATCAAAGAAAGGAGAATGGACCAATGGATAACGAAAAAACATTTGAAGAGATCCAGTCACATATCTTAGAGCTCCTGGACGCAAAGAAATTCCTGTCGGCCAGAGACGAAATCATGACCCTTAACCATGTCGATTGCGCTGAAGTCATCGAAGAAGTAGCCGATGAACTTAGCATAGAGATGGCTATTATTCTGTTCAGGATGCTCCCGAAAGACGATGCGACCGAAGTATTTTCATATCTGCCTGCCAGTGATCAGGTCAACTTTGTCGATCACATGACAGACGATGAGACTTTAAGGATCATAGAAGATCTGGACTTCGACGATATGATAGACGTTCTGGAGGAGCTGCCGGCTAACATCGTCGACAAGATAGTTGAAAATGCTCCCAAGAAAGAACGTAAAAGAATAAACACATTCCTGAACTATCCCGAAGACAGCGCAGGAAGCCTTATGACGCCGGATTATATCAGTCTTCAAAAGAACATGACGGTTAAGGAGGCAATGGAGTACATAAAAAACGTGGGTATGGACAGCGAGACTGTATATACCTGTTATGTGAAGGATAGGGGAAGAAAGCTCATTGGCATCGTTTCATTGAGAACTCTGGTGGTCTCTGATGATGATAAAATCATATCCGATCTCATGAGAGAAGACTTTGTCGATATAAATGTACACGACGATCAGGAAGAGATATCCGCCCAGTTTACAAAATACGGATTCCTTGCCATGCCTGTCGTTGACAATGAAAAAAGGCTTGTGGGTATAATCACCATCGACGATATCTTAAAAGTAGTGGAAGAAGAATACACTGAGGACTTCGAGCGTATGGGCGGTGTTATCGACTCGAGGGACGATGCATATTTTGACAGATCCGTCTGGCAGAATATCAAGAACCGTCTGCCCTGGCTTGTGCTTCTCATGATATCGGCAATGCTGACGGGAGCCGTGATTGCTCACTACCAGGACATGCTCGAGAATCTCGTTACTCTTGCTATATATCTGCCTATGATAATGGGAACCAGCGGTAATTCAGGCTCCCAAGCCTCAACCCTGATCATCAGAGGTATGGCGGTAGGTGATATCCAACTTAAGGATGCCCTTAAAGTTCTGTGGAAGGAACTGAGAATAAGCATCGTCATAGGTATCTGCCTGAGTGCTATCAACTTTATCAGGATCATGTTCCTGGAACATAACGGACTTAATGTGGCGCTGACGGTTTGTATCACCATGATCATCACGGTGGTTATCGCCAAGTCCATCGGCGGGCTTCTGCCAATGCTTGCGAAAAAGATCGGCATCGACCCGGCTCTGATGGCAGCGCCCACCATTACATCACTGACCGATATTTTCTCATGTATGATCTATTTTACCGTTGCATCATTTTTGTTTTCATTATAGGATATATTTATGGAGACTGTTTCGAGAAAAAAAGTCAAAAATCTGCTGATAAAGAGATCTGCGAAGACTCATAAAGGTACATACGGCAAAGTTCTCATAATTGCCGGTTCGGAGGGAATGGCCGGAGCGGCTGTTCTTGCTGCCCGCGGTGCGTTCAGATCAGGTGCAGGTCTTGTCCATGTCAGCATAGATAAAACCTTATTTCCAATAGTTCAGTCCGGGATAGTCGAAGCAACCTGTATCCCCAGAGATCTGACCGCAAATGTCTTAAACGAATATGATTCGGTTGTCATCGGCCCGGGACTTGGAACAAGTGGCGATGGTGCATATGCGGTAGCAAAGGTCATGGAAAACTATGACGGTAATATGATCATGGATGCGGATGCCCTCAATATAGTTTCCGAAAATGATGTGGATCTTAAAAAGATTAAAGGAAATCTCATTATCACGCCCCATCCGGGAGAAGCAGCAAGACTTATGGATACCGGCAGTAGCGAAATCAATGCCAGCAGGGAAAAGGCCGTATCTTTTCTCGCAGATCTGACCGGAGGGGTATCCGTGCTCAAAGGATATGAGACTTTGATATGTCTTCCAAGACAGAAAAAAGAAGATAGTTTTCAAGTCTTTATGAATACCACAGGAAACCCGGGGATGGCAACAGGCGGGAGCGGTGATGTACTTTCCGGGATCATAGGGTCTTTTCTGGGACAGGGCATGAAGCCTGCAGACGCCGCTCAGGCTGGTGTATTTGTCCATGGATTAGCCGGAGATATGGCAGCAAAAGACATAGGTGAATACGGCATTATTGCAGGTGATATAGCACTTTATACTGCCCGTGCCATAAAAGATATACAAGACATGCAAGGAGTGTAACATGACCATTAATTACCAGGAACTAACGGAAAAGGCAAAAAATATCAGGATAGACATAATAAAGTCTCTCTGCCATGCAGGTTCCGGCCATCCGGGCGGATCGCTGTCGGCAACCGATATTCTGACGGTTTTGTATTTTCACCAGATGAATGTGGACCCAAATGATCCGAAGATGAAGGGGAGAGACAAGTTCGTCCTGTCAAAAGGCCATGCAGGCCCCGTTCTTTATTCCACATTGGCTGAGAAAGGATTTTTCCCCAAAGAAAAGCTAAACACTTTGAGAAAGCTTGGCAGCGATCTTCAGGGACATCCCGATATGCATATGGTCCCCGGTGTTGAAATGTCAACTGGATCCCTGGGGCAGGGATTTTCCACATCCATAGGGATGGCACTTGCGGGAAAGCTTGATAAAGACAAGGGACGGATATATACACTTCTCGGCGACGGAGAACTTCAGGAGGGCATAATCTGGGAAGCAGCAATGGCTGCCGGTCACTATAAGCTGGATAATCTTTGCGTCATAATTGACTGGAACGGACTTCAGATCGACGGAGCAAACGATGATGTAATGAAGGTCACTCCCATAGGCGATAAATTCAAGGCATTCGGATTCTATGTGAGGGAAATTGACGGTCACTCATTTGACAGCATCGCCGATGCCTTGACCGAAGCTAGCCTGGTCAAGGGCAAGCCGACGGCAATAGTAGCCAAAACGATAAAGGGGAAGGGCGTTTCTTTCATGGAAAACGTGGCTTCCTGGCACGGAGTGGCACCAAATGAAGAACAGGCCAAACAAGCAATAGAAGAACTGGGAGGTGAATGGTAATGGCAAAAATAGGAGAAAAGATAGCAACCAGAGAAGCCTACGGTGAATTTTTAAAAACATACGGTAATGATCACGAAGAGATAGTAGTGCTGGATGCGGATTTATCCGGCTCAACAAAGACAAAAAAATTCTGTGATGTGTGTCCGGACAGATTTTTCAATATGGGCATAGCGGAACAGAATCTCATGGGAACGGCAGCAGGTCTTGCGGCATCGGGAAAGACCGTGTTTGCAAGTACTTTCGCAATGTTCGCCACAGGCAGAGCCTATGAAATAATAAGAAATCTCATCGCCCACACGGGGCTCAATGTAAAAGTGTGCGCAACCCATTCGGGTATAACCGTGGGAGAAGACGGTGCTACCCACCAGACATTTGAAGATATTTCACTGATGCGGGGACTTCCCGGAATGACAGTCACAGTACCGGCAGATGCAAATTCGGCCACAAAAATACTGACTGAAGCTGCCGAGACTGAGGGCCCATTCTTTGTTCGTCTTGGAAGATCAGGAGTTCCGGTGATCTATGATGAAGAAGCTGAAATCAAGGTAGGCAAAGCCAATGTCCTTAAAGACGGAAATAAAGCAACAGTAATAGCCTGCGGGTTAATGACGGCAGAAGCTTTATCCGCCGCTGAAACTCTTTCCGATGAAGGAATAGATGTGAGGGTCATCGATATGCATACCATCAAACCTCTGGACGGAGAAGCAATAGAAAAGGCTGTACGTGATACAGGAGCCATCATCACAGCCGAAGAACACAGCATCATCGGCGGTCTGGGAGCTGCTGTGGCCGAATATACATCACAGCATTGCCCTGTTAGGATGGCATTCGTAGGTCAGAAGGATACATTCGGTGAATCGGGCAAGCCTGCGGAGCTTCTTGAAAAATACGGCATGACCGCTAAGGAGATAGTTGCCGCTGTCAAGACTTTGATTTGTTAAGCTCTTGGGTGGGTATTATCGTATACGTCTTTGATCCTGTTTTTTGTGACTGACAGATATATCTGTGTTGCCGCAGGATCTTCATGGCCGAGCAGTTCCTGAAGGGATTTTAAGTCAGCACCGTTTTGGACCATATGGACAGCGAATGAATTTCTCAGGATCTGAGGTGTTATCTTCTTTTTGATTCCGGCTTTCTTTGCATATTCTCTCAGTATCTTCCACATAGCCTGCCTCGTCAGTCTTTTTCCGTAATAATTAAGAAACAGCGCTTTTTCTGAAGGGTCTTCTTCTTTGAGTATCTTAGCCCGATCTTCATATAAATATTCCTCGAGTGCTGCTTTGGCAGGTCTCCCAAGAGGGATTATCCTTGCTTTTCCGTGCTCGCCGTTACATGTGACAAATCCCATTCTGAGATTAATATCTTCAGTGTTGGTCTCTATAAGTTCGCTTACCCTTAGGCCTGTTGCATAAAGTGTTTCGAGAATAGCCCTGTCTCTAAGGCCTTTGATAGTATCTTCAGGCTGCTTTAAAAGCTCTTCCACTTCTTCAATAGTAAGATATTCGATTTCTTTTCTTGAGATCTTTGGCACTTTGATATCGACAGCCGGGTTGTCTGTTATGGCGCCAATACTGCTCATAAACCTGTAAAATGCTCTGATTGAAGCCATTTTTCTGTTGACTGTGGCGGCGGTTTTGCCTTGGTTTTTAAGCATCAGAAGATAGTCTGTAATGTCGGCTTGAGACGCACTATTAATGTCGCTTAGCCCTCCGCTTAAAAGATAGTTTTCAAATTCAACTACATCACGGACATACGCCGAAATGGAATTGTTCGCCATTCTTTTCTTGGATTCCAGTTCTGATTTAAATTGGTTTATAAAAGAATTCATGTTGCCTCTCTGTTACAGTTTTGTTACGTTGTATCACAGTATATAATATCGGTGCTCGGTTTACAATAACAAAAATGGTCTAAATCAAAGTTTTTAACATGAAAATTGCTATAATAGTCTTTGCATCTTCGATTGTTCTGTCAAATATCATTTCAAGAAGTTCGTCGATACTGTACTCATATATATCTATGGCTTCGTTGTCATCAAATTCGGTTTCACCCGGAGTCAGATCCCTGGCAATATAAAGATGGAGGACTTCATCTGAATAACCGATTGAAGAATAAAAAGAGTTTACATAATCAATAGTCTTTGCCGTATAGCCGGTTTCTTCCTTTAGTTCTCTTAAACCTGCTTCTGATGGATCTTCGTTTTTCTCCAGCTTGCCGGCCGGAATCTCAAGGACCGCTTTTTCCGCAGCTTTTCTGTATTGTTTGACCATTGGGATCTTACCTTCGGGAGTGACTGCTGCGATGACAACTCCACCCGGATGCTCTACGATCTCGCGATAAGAAGTCTTTCCGCCTTTGACTGTGACTTTGTCGCGCCTAAGATTCAGTATGACTCCATCATAGATTCGCTCATTTGATATTGTCTTTTCTTCTACTATCATAATAATACCTACTTTGTAATTCGCTTTGATTTTTCGATGGCGGCGGTCATGGCCTCTTCTATTATGTTTTGAAAATCCAGTTCATCCAGTTTGTTCACGGCTTCAATGGTTGTTCCTCCGGGAGAGCAGACATTTTTTGTGAGGGTTTCGGGGTCGATCCCCGATTCCATTACGGTAACCGCCGCTCCTAAAGTTGCCTGAGCCGCAAAGGTGAGGGCATCGCTATAGGTCATGCCATTTTTGACTGCACATTTGATCAGTGCATCCATATACATGAACGCATAAGCCGGACTGCTGCCGCTGACGCCGATGACCGTGTCGATCATGTCTTCGCCGACTTCAGCAGTTTTGCCTACTGTGTCGAATATATTCATTACCGCTTCAAATTCATCGCCATCTACAAGAGAATCTTTGCAGACAGCAGTCATTCCCTGACCGACCATGGAATTCAAGTTTGGCATTGTCCTGATTATCTTGATATTATCACCGATCATTTTTTTCATGTAACTTATGCTTATGCCTGCTGCTATAGAAACGAATACTTTGTCTTTTGGCGCAGCCGGATCATCTAATAGTTTTCTGATCTGTGGCAGGACTATCTCGAATATGTCCGGCTTTACCGCCAGAACTATGATATTCGATTTGTTAACCAGATCATCAAGACTTGCCTCAGAAGCAATGCCGTTCAGATCGTTAAATTTTTTTATCTGCTCGGGGTTCGTATCGAAAATGTGTACGGTGTCTCCGGCATTTGTGCCTGCGTAACCTCTTATAAGGGCGCCGCCCATGTTGCCGGTTCCTATGAAGCCTATATTCATTTTCTAATCCTCCTTGCAATTAAATTAATGAAACGACTTATTTTGCGACGAATATGGTTCCGGTGTCTGCGCCGCCAAGAATACCGGTAAGGATCTCCGGTGTTTTGCCGTTGACCAGAAGCATGGATGTTCCAACCTTAGAGACGGTTTTTGCTGCATTGATTTTTGTTTCCATGCCTCCCGTTCCGATCTTTCCTTTGCCGGTAAAATCGACATTGTCTTTGATTTCTTCTATGTCATATACCTCTTTGATGAGCTTTGCATTTCTGTCTTTTTTTGGCGAAACATTGTGTAAGCCGTCTATGTCACTCATAAGGATCAGAAGGTCGGCATCCCACAGATTAGAAGCATAAGAGGCAAGGGTGTCGTTATCGCCTATGCTGAATTCGTCAACGCTGACGCTGTCATTTTCGTTGATTATGGGAATGACATTCTCGTCCAGCAATGTAAATAGGGTGTTCCTTATGTACAGGCTCTTTTTAGGATCTTCAAAATCCTGATGGGTCAGAAGCAGTTGACCAACTACAATGTCGTTTTCAAGAAAATGCTTCTTATATTCCATCATCAGTTCCACCTGACCGATGGCGCACATTGCCTGTTTGTATGTCAGATCTCCGTGTCTGTTCCATCTTCCGATGGCACTGACTCCGCTGACCTCAGCTCCCGAGGAAACGATGATGACCTGTTTCCCTGCCTTGGTCAGAGCTGAGATCTGATCTGTTATATCTTTTACTGTTTTGTGATCCATCAGACCTTCTTTGTTTGAAAGGACCTGACTCCCGATTTTGATAACTATTTTTCTACTTTCATTTAATATTTCACTTGCTTTGCTCATTTTATTCCTCGCCTTGCATTAACCAAAAAATCCGGTGCAACCTCCTGTTAACTAAACTTTAAGATCCACTTCTTCTATATCTGTTTCATTAATATTTTCTGTTATTGGTTCAATATATGTTTCGATAAATTCTTCGGTCTGCTTACTGCTGAGTCCCGTGTAAAGTTTGGGATCCATAAGTTTTTCAAGATCGTTCACCGATAATCCGAAAGCGTCATCTGCAGCGATCCTGGATAGGAGATCATTTGGCTTTCCCTCATCTTTCACCTGCCTTGCCGCCTCCATGGAGTGGATTCGGATCCTTTCATGAAGCTCCTGCCTGTCTCCTCCGTTTTTCACTGCTTCCATCAGAATATCTTCTGTTGCCATGAACGGGATCTCGCTCATTATCCTTGCATGGATGACCTTATCATGAACGATCAGTCCATCGCAGATATTCCTCAAAATGTCGACTATGGCATCTGCTGCCATGAAACATTCAGGAATGACGATCCTTCTTGCGGCTGAATCATCCAGAGTTCTTTCGAACCACTGAGTTGCAGCAATATCCGCCGAGGTGGCGGCTGCATTTATCAGGTATTTTGACAGTGATGAGACCCGCTCGCTCCTCATGGGGTTTCTTTTGTATGCCATTGCAGAGGACCCGATCTGTTTATCTTCAAAGGGCTCTTCCACTTCCTTCAGATTCTGAAGAAGCCTTATATCATTGGTCATCTTTATTGCACTTTGAGCTAAACCCGATAAAACGGTCAATACCCTGTAATCGATTTTTCTCGTATATGTCTGCCCGGACACCGGGATCGCTTTGTCAAAACCCATTTTCTGAACTACCAGAGATTCAAGTTTCATTACCTTTGAACTATCGCCGTCAAATAGCTTTAGAAAGCTGGCCTGAGTTCCGGTCGTGCCTTTTACACCCAAAAGAGGCAGGGTTTCGATCATGAAGCAGACTTCCATGTAATCGTAATAGATATCCTGGAACCAAAGTGTGGATCTTTTGCCGACAGTTGTGAGCTGAGCCGGCTGATAGTGGGTGAACCCCAGGGTGGGCAGGTCTTTATATTCAAGGGCAAATTCGCTCATGACCTTCATCAGGATCTCAAGCTTGGCTTTGATGAGCATAAGTGCCTTTTTTATCACTATAATATCCGTATTGTCACCAACATAGGCACTGGTCGCCCCCAGATGGATTACGGGCGCCGCCTTAGTAGCTTGAATCCCGTATGCGTATACATGGGACATTACATCGTGGCGAGTCTCTTTTTCTCTTTTTTCTGCAACGTCATAGTTGATGTTGTCCTTGAATTTGATGAGATCATTTATCTGTTCATCTGTTATGGGCAGTCCCAGTTCCATTTCCGCTTCCGCCAGAGCGATCCAAAGTTTTCTCCATGTCCTGAATTTTGTGTCGGGAGAAAAAATAGCTGACATTTGTCTGCTGGCGTAACGCCCGGTGAGGGGGTTCTCGTATTCGGTTTTCTGATAGTATGACTTCTTATCCAAATCCATTCTCCAGTCTGTAATATGTAAACGGTACCCATTGGGGAACATTATATATAATACCTTATTTTGATGTATTTCTCAACGTTCATAGACAATTAAATCCTCTCTGTACAAACCGTATATTAAGGGCTTGAATGTGATGGTTTTGTGTGGTATATTAATGGCGTGGTTATCCCCCTAATAACCTCTAGATCTAATCCCAATACCCCTTTTAAACAGGATAAGTTGCTCCCCTGCGACTTATCTTGTTTATTTGAAGAGCCAGACCATGAGGAGCAGTATGTACATATATGATGAAATATTTGAAGAGACCTTTTATTCATCAAAGCCGTTCGATTTTTACTATAAGGACAGCTCTGTTTTCGGCGAGGAAAATTCCCGTATCGGCGTATTTGATATAGAAACCACCGGTCTCGACCCCAGAAACGGTCAGGCAATAATGGGAGCCTTGCTAAACAGAGTTGACGGGGGGCTCAGGGTACGTCAGTTTTTTACGGACGACGAAGGTCAGGAGGAAGAACTGCTCCTTTTATATAAAGAAGCCCTTGATGAGATGGACGTTCTGGTCAGTTACAACGGAAATAACTTTGATTTTCCGTACCTGAAGCATCGTCTGAAGAGACATGATCTTGACCATTCTTTTTCACGGGTCCACAGCCTGGATATGTACACTGTGCTCAACAAATATTCAAACTTCAGAGAGGTGATCCCGAATTTAAAACAGAAAACTGTTGAGGAATATCTCGGTTTAAGAGACAGTAGAGACGACGTGATCGACGGCGGCCAAAGCGTGGAAATTTATTTTCGGTATCTTGTCGAAAAGTCCGACGAGCTTAGAGATATCATGCTGCTTCACAACAGAGACGATGTCCTCCAGCTGGCCAGGATACTTTGGGCTTTCGATAAACTGGATATACACAGGATCGCATCGAATACGGGGTTTCCGGTCAAAGTTGATGACCGAAAAGTTCTTATTTCCGGGATAAAGCTAAAATCAAAACGGCTGGAAATCAGAGGTCGCTATTCAGGGATAATCGGACAATATCAGATATTCAGAGAAGAATGTACTGTCAAGATGGATCCCGAGCATGAAAGAAATCTCATCGATCCCGAAAGCGATACAGGGGAGATAGAAATTATCGTTCCTCTGAGGTACGAGGACAAGGTTTCGTTTATCACATATGAGGACTTTGATCTGGACGGCAGAGAGTTTGTTGTTTTAAAAAAAGACGGCGAACCTGACTTCAAAACCGTCAACCTTTTTATTAAACACCTGGTAAAGGATATCCTTACCAAAATATGATATAATCGATTTTATGAGAACAATATCTAGACTGAATTCAGCATTCTATAATGCATTACCGCTGCCGTTTGACGATGATTCCAAACTGGTCTTCTTCAGCGATGTCCACAGAGGTATGGATAACCTGGCGGATGAATTCGGAAGGAATAAACATATATATAATTATGCTCTGGAATACTATTACCAGAACGACTTTACCTACCTGGAAGTGGGTGACGGTGACGAGCTTTGGGAGAGCAAGAACCTGCAGCTTGTCCACAATGCTCACAAGGGAACATTTGATACACTGAAAAAATTCTATGCTGACGACCGCATGCATCTCCTGTGGGGGAATCATGACATGCAGCGTTCCGACAAAGACTATGTGAGAAAAAATTATTTTTATACAATGGATGAATATACCGAAATCGAAGAGTCTCTTTTTCCAGGCATCAACATGCAGGAAGCCATAATACTTAAACACCGAAAAACCGGTCAGGAAATATTCGTAGTCCACGGCCACCAAGGGGACCTTCTCAATGATCAGTTGTGGTATTTCTCTTATGTGCTTGTAAGATTCCTGTGGAGATTCCTCCATATCGCAGGCGTGAAATATGCAGCAAGCCCGGCTAAGAGCAGGCTCAAAAGACACAGGATAGAAAAAAATATTTCCAAGTGGACCGACCGTACAGGCATCATGGTTATTTGCGGCCACACACACAGACCAAAGTTCCCTTCGCAAAACGAACCGGCATATTTTAACAGCGGCTGCTGTATCCACCCGAGAGGGATCCAGTGCATTGAGATCATATATGGCAAGATCTACATGGTCAGCTGGGGCATGAGCAGCAAAAAAGACGGGACACTGTTTGTGAAGAGGACAGTGATGAAGGGACCGGAACCCATAGTCAGTTTTTCAAAGAATGAACTGAATGTGGATTACAGTCAGGAATTCAACGGAAACACATTCAAAGATTATCGCATAAGAAAAAAGTTGGAGAGAGAAGAACGAAAACAGGAAAATGGAGGGGATCATGACCAGCGTTAAAGATACAGTAAAGTCAGTTAAGAAAGACAGCTTCAGGATGGCCGCCCTTTCTGAAGATATAAGAAACAACGCTCTGGCAGATATAGCCGCGGCGCTCAAGTCGAAATCTACCCAGATTTTGGCAGCCAACGATGAGGATCTTAAGGCAGGGGCAGAAGGCAGCCTGGCGGAGCCTCTGATGAAACGACTAAAGTTCGATGAGAAAAAAATAGACGAAGTAGTTGCCGGTATGGAAGACCTGATAGGACTGCCTGATCCTTTGGGAAGAAGTCTGCTTCGCCGTGAACTTGATAAAGATCTGATCCTGAATCAAGTGACTTGCCCTATAGGTGTTATCGGAGTCATATTCGAATCCAGACCGGATGCACTTGTCCAGATAGCATCCCTGTGCCTTAAGAGTGGAAACTGTGCAGTGCTTAAAGGTGGTTCAGAGGCATCAAATACAAATCGTATTTTATTTGAAACTATTCATGAAGCCGGTGTCAAAGCAGGAATACCCGCAGGTTTCCTTACTTTACTTGAGACCCGTTCGGACATAGATGAACTTCTGGGATGCCATGAATCAATAGATCTTATAATACCAAGAGGTTCCAATGACTTCGTCAAATACATAATGGACAATTCTGACATTTCAGTCATGGGTCATGCAGACGGGATCTGCCATGTCTATGTAGACAAAGATGCGGATATAAAAAAAGCGGTGCCTATTATCAGGGACAGCAAGGCCCAGTATGTGGCAGTGTGCAATGCTGTGGAGACGGTTCTGGTACATAGCGATATCAGGGATGAGCTTTTACCTGCGCTTCAGAAATCTCTTGTGGAATCGGATGTGCTTATCAAAGGTGACGATGCAACCAGACAGGTCATAGATGCGGAGATCGCAACAGACGAGGACTTCAGGACAGAATACTTGGATTACATTGTTTCGATCAAAGTAGTAGGGGATATGGACGAAGCGATCGATCATATCAATACTTACGGTTCACATCATACAGACTGTATCATCACAGAGAATACCGAGACTTGTAAGAACTTTATGATGCTAGTAGATTCAGCCGGAGTTTATAACAACTGCTCCACAAGATTTGCCGACGGATTCAGATACGGATTCGGCGCGGAAGTAGGAGTAAGCACAGGAAAACTTCACGCCCGCGGTCCTGTAGGACTGGACGGACTTGTTACATACAAATACGAACTTTTCGGCAAAGGGCAGGTGGTATCCGACTATGCAGAGGGACGGAAGAAATTTCATTTCCGGAATCTGTAGCATATTTTCATAATCAATGAGCCGTCTCAAAACATTTTTGGGACGGTATTTTAAAACAATGAAATAAGGGTATGAGATAGATATATATCTGCGTATATTTTTATTTGATAATTGATGAATATTTATGCGAAAGGCAATCCATTTACTGCATTTACTGAAATAGTGACAGCGTAAAAAAGAAATTTCGGCATTGCCGGAGCATAGAAATGGAGGGGAAAATGAAAGATTTATTAATGGCTATCGAAGACAGAAGAACTTACTATAATATTGAGAGGGTATCGCCGGTAGGAGATGATGAGCTGATCGAGACGCTTAAAACTGTGGTGAAAAATACTCCGTCTGCCTTCAACATGCAGAGCGGCAAGATAGTTATCCTGCTTGACGGGAATCACGACAAGCTGTGGTCCATCGTCATGGAAACTTTAAGAAAGCATGTTCCTGCAGAAAAATTCGGACCAACAGAGGAAAAAGTAAACGGGTTTGCGGCCGGATATGGAACCGTACTATATTTTAATGATAATGCTATTGTTGAAAAAGCCGCAGAAGAAAATCCAAAATACGCAGACAACTTCAGGCTCTGGGCACAACACGGAATGGGGATAATTCAGGGCAACATATGGAATGTTTTGGAAGCTATGGGATTCGGCGCAAATATTCAGCACTATAATCCCATAATCGACGACGAAGTCAAAAAAACATGGGATATCCCGGATTCATGGACACTGCTTGCCCAGATGCCGTTTGGTCTTCCAACGGCTGATCCCGATGCAAAAGATTTCCTGCCCATAGATGAAAGAGTCAAAGTGTTTAAATAGAGATTGAGTGTTTGATTCGAATGATTCGCGTGAATACAAAAGAGCCGGCTATTTTTTAGCCGGCTTTTCCATTGATTTGATTTCGGCTCGGATGATATCAACTGCGTTGTCTATGTGGGTTCCAAGACTGACATCCTCAACGCTTACTACATTTATTCCGCATCGGTTGATAGGAAGCAGTACCTTGACAGCATGGCTGGCACCTATGGCCTCAGCCATCTTAGGTGTCAGTTCTCCCATCAGAGCGTTGGCATTAAGGATCGCAATGACTCCGACTATTATATCGACATTTTTGACATTGTGAATGATGGCATTTTCACCGGTGGCACCTTCGTCTGCTCCTGCTCTTAACATCTGGCCTGTGGCCATTGAATTTGTCCCAAGAGCCAGCACCTCAGCTTTAGGCACATGAGTCTTGATACCGTCAACTATTGCTTTTCCTATGCCGCCGCCCTGGCCGTCTATTACTGCTATTTTCATGGTAACCTCACTTTTCTTTTCTGTATAGTGTATCATTATTTGACGGTCTATTCAATCATCGATGACTATGAGATTGGCTAGATCGGCGGTGATATGATCTGAAAATATTTTTACAAAATTTGTGATTTGAAATGTTTAGATCAAATCATACAAGGTATACATATAAATATATCATTTTAAAGTATATAATCAGGAGGAATTATTATGGTCATTAAAGGGAAGAAAAGTATAATTGTTGGACTTATCAGCGTAGTTTTACTGGCAGGGGGTGTTTTGGGATTGAATATAGATAATGCATATGCAAATTCATATAGCAATTGCTTATGTGCATTAACTGACGTAACTGTTGGATATGGCGGAAGTTCTTTTTCGACCGGTGATCAGGAAAATAATTTCGTCGGAAGTGATACTGAATTTGTAATAACTTCACTAAATCCTGCGATAACCGAAGATCCTAATACCTATAGACATAATGCGGAAGAAAGTTATGAATCGATTCATCCGGTGAGTGTTTATTATAGTTTTGATAATACTACCTATACCGATTTGTTTGTATATAAAAATGGTCAATCTATTCCGGATCATTCAATTGATATTGAAGGAGAGGATGATTTATACCTCAAATTCGTATTACTTGATCAAGGAACAGGTGAAACAGAAACTGACAGAAAAATGCATTTTACTACTGAGCCACTCTCAATTGTAACATCCATAACCGCTAAACCATCAGAGCTTTCTAGTAAAGGTGGCAACGTTAAAATAAATGTTGTGGGCACAAATCTACCTGCAAACCTTGGAGTAAAAGCATATGGCTCAGACAATAATGATCCTGATATTACAGCTTCCTCATACGATAACGGCTCGAAAAATGCAATGGATGTAACAGAAACAGGGGGGACTTTTTCGATGGACTTCCCTGCAAACAACACAGATACAAACAAAACCTATATAATCACTGCAGTACAAAACGGAGATCCGTTTGGACCTACAACGAAAGTCACTGTGCTGGCAAAATCAGACTCGGATATCAACAATAATGACAAGAATAGCAATGAAAGTGATAATAATATAAATGATGACAGCAAGAAAAAAGTTGAACCTGCCGGCAGTAAAACTGCAGACGAAAGTGATTTTATCGTCCCGATAGCCATAGGCATGATAGCCTTGCTTGGATTATTTCTGACGCTTTGGTTCACAGTATTCAGAAAGAATAAATCTGTTAAAGAAGTATAATCCCAAATTTTGGATAAACAGTATCGTTTATTCCACTGGTGCTGAAATCCCGGCGGTCGGATGTATTTCCGCAGTACAAGGCATCATAATCTGAAACATCAGTAATAAGACCAATATGAGAGATATCTTCATTTTCGTCATAGAGAATAAAGATATCTCCTTCTTTTGCGACAGTTCGGAGCTGCTGGCGACCGGTGAATGTATTATCAACAATAAACAGTTCCTTATTCATAGTTTCAGTCCAGTATTTTACAAAACTTTCATTTCTGACAAAAGAAGTGCTTATTTTATATTTCGGAGGGATAGGATACGTGTTATCTTTGAATTTTGAAATGCAATACCAGCTGCCTTCGTCAGTATCATATTCTACATATTTAAAGTCAGTCGGTATGGAAGATCCTTTCATTGGAAATCCTCCCGCGATGAGGCACTGTGACACAAAATTAGTACAGTTCCTTTCGTATTCGGGATAATCGGGATTTCTGTCAAGCGAATATTTGCGGGCGTATTTGATTGCTGCGGCAGTATTATATGCAGATACTGTTGCTTTTTCAGTGGTTGTATCAGTGCTAGAGGTAATTTCAGATGCATTTTTGATCTCATTCAGCAGGTAATCAGGATCTTTCAATTTGACTTGATCCGGGGGCTGAGAAGATGACAGCCCTTTCATCGTATCAACTGCCGATTTGATAGGCTCTTCATTAAGAGTTTTTCTAGGATTGATACTGAAAACCCTCGCTTCCAGAAAAGCTTTTGTAGATGCAAAATATTCACGCAGGTAGCTTTTGGGCGTCCTCGAACTTATCATTAAACTTGAGCAGACCACTTTACCGTCGATGCCCATAGAATCAATAATATATCCTGCACGCCCTGCGTATCTGGGCAGTGTGCAAAAGTACATACTTTCGTCTTTAAAATATTCATCAGCTCTTTTTATGCTGTTGTATGTATCGATCCCGTACTCATCCACCCAAATATCGGATTCAGGTATATCATAAAAGGAAAGATATCTTTGCATGGCAGCAGTCTCTGACCGACCGCCGCTCAGCACAAGCTTATCGGTCAGATCGAGGGCATAAAGCTGGATACCTCTTTTAAGATGATCTTCCGTGATGGAAGAAGGTGCACCGTCTACGGTACCTGCGCCAGGTATAAGTACATATCCTACTTTTTTCATATCATCAGAGTATTCGAGGAATGTAAGTCGATCTGCACCTGTTTTTTGGACATAGATATAAGAAAAAATGCTGGACAAACCAACAAAAACACAAGCAGCCATCAGGATCCAAATTATTAGTACACTTCTTTTCTTTTTCCTATTCATGTGAACAATTATATAAGATATTACAATATAAATATAGACTAAGTTCCTTTTTTTTAGTATACTATCAATCGTTGCATAGTGTTTACGGGATGTAGCGCAGCTTGGTAGCGCACTTCGTTCGGGACGAAGGGGCCGCATGTTCAAATCATGTCATCCCGACCAGTTAAACCCTCACTGTTTTCAAAACAGCGGGGGTTTAATCATTTTATATAATTTGATAATACACCCTTATTTGGGTATAATTACTCATATGAGAAGATACTTAATAAAACCAGCACTGAAAAAAAACAAATACATATCAAGATCCAAGGGCTACACGGCAGTTGAGGTAGTTATCATTTTGGTGATAATAGCAATCCTCGCCGCGATTTCAATACCTGCATTTATGAGCTATGTCAGTGATGCCACGGACAGATCCAGAGAAAAGGAAACGGCGGCTGTTGCGGAAGCAGCTGAGATTGCAGTAGACAAAGTATATAAACTGGGAACGCCAATAGATGAAATAAACAGCGACAGCAAGGCCGCAAGAAACTTAAGAGACAGGATTCTGAATACCGCAGGAGCATCCGGCAAAATAGTAAGTTTCCACGTTTCAAGCGGAGAATTCTATAATCATATTTCAGAAAAAGCTGCAGGCAAGCCGGCTCCCAAGGATCTGGATTTTACGAAAGCGGGAACAGTGGAATTTCTTGAATATGAAGGCGAAGACGGGAAATGGTACGGTCAGTACAGAGTCTTGCCTGATTACAGCAGTCAGGTCAGAATGGTGGATTACCCTCAGTTCGGATCGAAAGTGACGGTAAATAATGATTAGTATAGATGAAGTTCAGGATATTTTAGACGGTCTGGCAGAGGAGCTTCCAAAGGAATTTTACAACGAGCTGAACGGTGGGATACTCCTTTTACCAGAGACAAAAGAAAGTCCTTATGCAAAGCATGATGACCTTTATATACTTGGTGAATACCAGGTCAGTCCCGGCATGGGCCGGCTGATAAAGATATACTACGGATCTTTTATGAAGCTATACGGCTATCTGGACAAAGAAGAACTTACTAAAAGATTGAGGCATACACTCAGGCATGAGTTCACCCACCATCTTGAAAGTCTGGGAGGAGAGCGGGGCCTTGAGATCAAAGATGCGCAGTTTATCAATAAATATTTGAATGAAAACAAATAGATGGGCCAATCGTGAAAAAGTACATCGATACAAACCCGACACCTTGGCAATCCAAGGTGCATTTTGTTTGTGCAACCAGCGGTTGACGAATTGACAAAGGCTGTTGATAGACATAGGTTTGCTTGATGATATAATGTTCTTAAGCAATAGGAACTATCAGGAGGTTATCATGGATTTATCAGAAAAAATCAGGCTGCTGCGAATGAAAAAAGGATTGTCTCAGGAAGAACTTGCGGAGCAGATCGGCGTATCAAGGCAATCGGTTTCTAAATGGGAGTCCGGCCAGACCTCGCCGGAAATCAGCAAACTTATGAAAATGGCAAATGTGTTTGAAATAAGCACAGATGAGCTGCTGGACCCGGAAATCAAAGAATTTAGGTCGGGAAGTAATGATTCAGATCATAATCAAGGCAGCACTCAATCCATATATGAACGAAAAAAATATGCAAGAGGATATCAGATGGGCAGAGATCTGCTTTTCTGTTCATTGATCATATTTGTCTAGGCGATAATTCTAACGGTTATTTCAGTTGTACTAAACAACTCCGGCAATGGCACAATGGTAATGACGTTGCCGCTATTAATGAACCTTGTGTTCGTAGGTGCCATCGTAGGTGTGATCGTTATGCTATATAACAAATCAAAGCTAAAGCAGATCCACTTTAACGGTGTCGATTCGGAAAACTGGGATTCTGATGTGCGAAATGAGAATGGCAAGATCAAAATGGGCAAACCATTCAAAATAGGTACTACAATATTGTTGGTCCTGATGGCAATACCTGTTATCTCTTCAATAATTATGGAATTGGGCAGGGGCGCTGTAAACAATTCAAATGAAATGGGTTCAATTGGTCTTATCGAGTTTTCTCCGACGTTCTTAATGAACTTCTTGACAGTTTTGTTTCTTGTTCTGTTTATTGCAGGATTTATCATTGTTGTTATCAGATCGCTTTTAAAAAAATAATTATTTGTTATCAGTTTGACTGAAAAGAATTTCTCGGACAAAATCGTCCTTGTAGACATGATAAAATAATGGTAAAATGATTCTTGTTCGACACGTCGGGGAGTGGCGCAGTTTGGTAGCGTACTTGACTGGGGGTCAAGGGGCCGCAAGTTCAAATCTTGTCTCTCCGACCATATAAGGCAAACGTTGAAATATCAATGTTTGTCTTTTATTTTATGTAAAAATAAATAATTTTCTGAGCAATAGATAAATTGCTTTTTTAAATGGTCTACTCGTCAATAACGAATTTGTTTTTTGTATTGTTTGAATAGAACATTTGGAGGTAGTAAAAATTTGAAGTGAGATATTTCTAAATAAAAACACGGTACTATCCCAATATCAATTAGGAGCAAAAGAAGTACACGGAGAAAACAAATGACTAATAGTACAATAATAATAACCAAATCTGCAATTGCTACGGATGGTGTAATATATTTACAAAATATATTACTAGAATCTAATGGTTTTGATTGAGTTGCTGTTGCAATGTTTATAAAATATTATGCAATCAAAATAGTCCTATTTGAGAAAGTTCACGAGATTTGTATATTAACCAAGGACGATTTATCCTTTCTCGCCCCATATTTTGATAGATTTGAACTTACTGAAAAAAGTGAGGTTAGGCGTATCTTGATAGAAAATAAATTTGCTGATGAAAATGTATTAAGTCAATTTAGTGAAATCCTTTATGTAACAAAATGTATACGGGGTTGTTATGTTTTGAATTGTAATAATGCTGTCATTGTATATAATAGGTCATTATTATAGAATATTGATGAAAATTCAGTAAAATCAGAAGTCTTGATGATTGGAGATAATTTGAGTATATTAGTTACAGGCGGCGCAGGCTATATCGGCTCACATGGCGTGAAAGTGTTAAAGGGATCCGGAGAAAGCATAATAATTCTGGATGATTTGTCAAGTGGGCACCTTGGGGCAACACAAGGGTGTAAATTCTATATGGGCGATATAGGTGATGTCGGTTTGCTTGAAAAGATTTTTAAAGAAAATGATGTGTATGGGGTCATTCATTTTGCCGCAAAAAAAAGTGTAGAAGAATCGGTTTCCGATCCGGAAAAATACTACGATAATAATGTCGTGAAGACAAAAATACTTGTAGACACTATGCTCCGCAATAGTATAAATAAAATGGTTTTTTCTTCAACTGCGGCAGTTTATGGTGAGCCGGACAAAGATGTTGTAAGTGAAGATGATATAACTGAGCCAATTAACCCTTACGGCGAAACCAAATTGATCACAGAAAAAATGCTTGAGGATTATGACAACGCGTATGGACTTAAATTCTGTTCTCTTCGGTATTTTAATGCAGCAGGAGCGGATCCGGAGGGTGAATTGGGTTTTGCAGACGGTAAAGAAAAAAACGTCGTGCCATTATTGATCAGAACAGCAATTGACAGCAAAAAAGGATTTACTGTATTTGGGGACAACTATGATACAAGGGATGGTACATGCATAAGAGATTACATTCATGTCATGGATCTAGCGACCGCTCATCTTAAAGCGCTAAAATACCTTGAGGATAAAGATAGCTCACAAATAATCAATCTTGGGAGCAATAATGGACATACAGTACTGGAACTTATCAAAGCTACAGAAGATGTAACCGGCAAAAAGCTTGATTACAAAATAGGAAAAAGAAGAGCAGGGGATCCGGCAGCTCTAATAGCAAGCAATAAAAAAGCAAAAGAGCTGCTTAATTGGGATCTTGAGTTCAGTGATATCAAAAGCATTTTAAAAGATTCTTATAGTTGGGAAATGGACAAAAAATACTAAGGAAAGAAAGAACGAGGGGGAATTATGTGTGGAATAGTAGGATACATTGGGGCAGATAACGCGGAAAATATCGTTATCGAAGGACTGAAAAGTTTGGAATACAGGGGATATGATTCTGCCGGGATAGCAGTTAACCAAAACAATCGAATAAAAGTCGAAAAGTCTGTTGGTGAGATTAAGAATCTGGAAACAAAACTCCTGGGTCTTGACATGAACTCCAGTATTGCCATAGGGCATACCAGATGGGCTACTCATGGTGTTCCTTCTGAAGAAAATGCTCATCCTCATGTCAGTGCGGAGAACAAGATCGCGGTTGTTCATAATGGAATTATCGAAAACTATATGGAGCTTCGAGATGAGCTGCAGGAAAAATATGATATCGATTTTTATTCACAAACGGATACTGAAGTAGTAGCAAAGCTGATAGAAATATGCTACAGAGGAGATCTTTATGCAGCTGTAAATGAAGCTGTTGAAAAACTGGAAGGTGCGTATGCATTTTGCGCCATTGCAGCTGATGAACCTGATAAAATAGTCGCTGTAAGAAAAGATGCGCCGCTAATTGCCGGAATCGGTAAGAACTGTAATTTCCTAGCATCAGATATTCCTGCAATTTTAAAGCATACCAGGGATACCTATTTAATTGATAATGGTGAGACAGTTGTTATTACAAAAAATAATATCTCAATTTTTGATGAAAAAGGCAATATGGTAGATAAAGAGATATTTCATGTCACATGGGATTCCGAGTCTGCTGAAAAAGGCGGATATGAGCATTTCATGCTTAAGGAGATATTCGAGCAACCACAAGGCGTTGCTGAAACTTTAAACCGAAGACTGGATGATAATGGAAACATCAAGTTAGATGGCATAGAATTATCCCGACAAGACATGGAAAAATTTAAAAAAGTTTATATAATTGCCTGCGGCACCGCTTATCATGCGGGTATATATGGCAAGTACGCCATCGAAAAATTTGCGAAGATACCTGTTGAAGTAGATCTGGCTTCGGAATTTCGTTATAATGATCCGATTGTTGATGAAGATACGCTAGTTATATGCATAAGCCAGTCAGGTGAGACCCTTGATACCTTAGCTGCGTTAAGGGAAGCTAAGTCAAAGGGTGCGAGGATATTGTCTGTAGTGAATGTAGTAGGCAGCTCAGTGGCGAGAGAGTCTGACGATGTTTTTTACACATGGGCAGGGCCGGAAATAGCAGTTGCTTCTACAAAGGCTTTTACCACTCAGCTTGTTTGTATGTACCTGATAGGGTTATATATCGGAAAACTGACCGGTAGAATAACCGAGGACAAATATAAAATGATCATCGAAGAATTAAAATCCGTTCCCGAAAAGATCGAGCTTATCCTTGACGACGAAAAAAAAATCGAGGATATTGCAAGGCAAGTATTCCAGAATGAAAGCATGTTCTTTATCGGCCGGGGACTGGATGTTGGAATATCATATGAAGCATCACTTAAGCTTAAAGAGATCTCTTATATAGATTCATTTGCAATAGCGGCAGGTGAGCTTAAGCACGGCACTATCGCTCTTGTAAATGATAATACTCTGTTTTTTGCGTTAGCGACACAGAGCAAACTTTATGATAAAATGGTTTCGAATATACAAGAAGTGAAAGCAAGAGGCGCTTACGTTATCAGCATAACCAAAGAAGATAACGAAGATATCTCTAAGGTCGATGACGAGCGCTTCTTTATACCAAGTTGTGCTGATGAAGTAGCACCATTATTATCAGTCGTGCCTCTTCAAATATTGGCTTATCACGTAGCAAAATTTAGAGGGGAGAATATAGACAAACCGAAAAATCTGGCTAAATCAGTGACAGTTGAGTAGTGCAGGAAGGTATTACCGCACCATATGAGTGATAAAAGCGCGTTCAAAAAAGAATTAAGAGGGTTAACTAATTTTGCCGTAAATGTTTTTCCGATCTTCTTCAGCACAAAGGAGAATATCGGTTTTTTCTCGTTATTTGGGTACAGAATAGAGAATGATTTAGCAGGTAGGCAATTTAACAAAGAACTAAGAATTGAAGATGATCGATATGAAATAAAAACTCTACTAAAAAAAGGCCTCAGGGTTTTTAAATCAAAAAGTTATTCATACTATGCCAACTTCCACATAATAAAAATCAAAAAAAATGCTGTGAAAGGTTATCGGATCCAAAATCCGATTTTTCTTAATTACTCTAATGATGGCACTGAAATAGAGATGCCGGTTGCATACAATGCAATATATCTGAATAAAGGTTTTGGTCATAGCAGTCGTGCTTTCAAAACCGACACTGATCTGGTCTACTACTTCAGACAGACAAAAGAAAATGCGATGGCATTAACGGTCAGAGAGAAAAACATAACTGATTTATTAGGCAAAAGATTCCTCATTTTTCTCGCGTGGGTTTGTTCGCCGTTTTTCAAACACAAAAAGTATATTCTTTTGTATGAAAAGGAAGCAAAAAAATATGAGGAAAGTGCATCGAACCTCTTTGAACTAATGATCGATGAGGGGTATAAACAGGTTTTTTATGTATTGTCTGAGAATAGTCCACATATAAAGCATATCAAACAAACATATAGAGAAAAAATCTTATGGTCCCATACATTCAGGCATTATTTATACTATTTTGCTGCTAATGCATACGTGGGCAGCGAATCTGTGAGTCATGCTCTCGAACTTAGGACAAAGAGCAGTTTTGTAATCAGGAGAATGCTTCGAAAAAGATTCCGGTATATTTTTCTGCAGCATGGTGTTATGTATATGGTTTCTCTGGATTCTAATTTTCGGTCATTTTTTAAAAAGGGATCGGAGATGCCCGACGGCTCTAAGATCATTGTCTCTTCTCATAAAGAAGCCGATCATTTTGTTGAATTAGGCGGATTCGAATATGACGATCTGTATTTGACAGGTCTTCCTGCATTCGATCGGATAACAAAAAAAACTGATGCTGATAATATCACGCTGATGATAACCTGGCGTCCATGGGACTATAACACGATGCTATCGAGCTTCAAGTCATCAAGCTATTATAAATTTGTAAAAAAGATATATGATAATATAGATAAAAAATATCACGGGAAAATAAATATTTTGCCGCACCCGCTTGTTTATGACAATTTTTCCAAAACAGATCTTGGCAAATACATTATCAAGGACAGAACATACGATGAGGTGCTGGAAGAAACAGATCTTTTAATTACCGATTATTCATCCATAGCATACTCGGCATTTTACAGGGGATCGAAAGTTGTATTTTGCTGGGAAGAACTTGATATTTGTATGGATTATTATGATGGCCATTTAATGCTGAATCAAGCTAATGTATTTGGCGATATATGTTATGATGTCAGCAATATAAATGAAGTGCTTGACTTGAACTATTTACATCCACAAAAGGATCAACATATTACTAATTTCAGAGAAATAGTTGAATTTCATGATAAGAAAAATACAGAAAGAGTTCTCGATATGATGATACAGGATGGATTTGTCGGAAAGAAAGGGAATTCATAAATATGGAAGTAAACAAAAAAATCATGAATCGAATAGATGTTCTGTCTATTGATTATATACACGGAACATTATATCTTGGATTTGCCGTCAGTGGGCAGGAAAGCAATACAGACAGCAGCAATGTCTATATAATTACTAATGATCATGAAGAGAAACTGAATTTTAAAGAAGACAAATCCGGGCAGCTGATTTGCAGCATAAAGGTCTTTGATGCTGATCAAGACAAAGAGATTCGAGTAATAGATAAGAATTCAAATGATTCACATAATGTAAAAATGATTTTTGGAAGACCGGAAGCCAGACTCAGCAGCAGATATAAAAGTTATTATTGGCGAATTAAGAACAGAATGATTGTGTATTCTCCTTCAAGCAGGGTATTGAAGGTCAGCAAAACCAAGAGAGGTGTTATCTTAAAAAGAGAAATCCGGATCATACAGAACTTATTCAAAATGGAAGGCCGTACAAAACGCAAATTTTTACTAATGGGATTCAGATTGTTGTATTGGCTTACAAAGCCTTATTATTCCCGCAAAAAGATTTGGATATACTTCGACAAAATATATAAAGGTGGAGATAACGGTGAATATCAATTCTTGTATGGGCTTAATCAAAATGATGATATAAAACATTATTATGTGCTTAATGAGAACTCTCACGACTATAAACGTCTTAAACAACATAAAAAACATTTATTGCAGCCCAAAAGCCTGAAATTGAGGCTCCTTGTTTTGCACGCAACTCAAATATTTGAAACTCATTCTAATGTATACAGATACCTGACTTTTGAAAAAAATGCCAGGAAATTTTATTCGAACTTATTTAATGCTAATATAGCAATCATTTTCCATGGTCTAATAATTCCTTACTTACCCGGGGCCGTGGGCAGGATGCGCGATAATTCTAAACTTGTTTGCTGTGCCTCGAATTTCGAGAAGGATAACTTAATGCTGCCCGAATATAATTATGATGAGGACATGGTAAAGGTATTGGGTGCGCCACGATTCGATGGATTAAAAAGTGATCCAAAGAAAAAGATCTTGATTTCCCCGACGTGGAGAAGAGAGCTTGTTTCAAGTAAATTAATAGCGGAGAAAAAGGGCAGAGGGTATTATACAGATTTTAAAAATTCGGATTACTGTAGGATATATACGTCACTAATCAACAATGAGAAGCTCAATCAATTAGCAGTTGACAAGGGTTATGAAATATTATTTTTACTTCATCCTGCATTGGCCAAACAAAAAAAGGATTTTAAATCAGAAAGAAATGCAAAGATATTGAGAGGCGATAGAGATGTCAACTATGAGAAATTATTAACTGAGTCAGATATAATGATAACCGACTATTCGGGAATACAGTTTGATTTCTCATATATGAAAAAACCAGTGCTGTACTATCATCCGGAAGCATTGCCGCCTCATTATCAGGATGGACAATATTCATATGAAGAAAATGGATTTGGTCCTATCTTTATGGGTGAAGAACAGTTGGTTGACGGTATAATAGACAGTATAAATAAAAACTGTGAAGTAGAGGATTTTTATATTAAACGTATCGAGGATTTTTATACATTTACGGATCTAAATAATTGCAAGAGGATATATGAGGAAGTAACAGAAATAAATGGTTGATAACGAAATAAATGAAATAAAATTGCTATTGGCTAACCTGTTTCCTATATTCTTCAAATATAAAAATGGGATAGGGCTGTTTTCGCTGTGCCTGATCAAAACGAATATAAAGGGGTTCAATGCTCATAAGATTGTACTCCAGGCTGGTGAAGTCCGGGGAAATTGCTCCTTCTGGCTAAAGAAAGGGATTCCACTAGTCAAGGGATTCAGACTAAACTTTTACAGAATAAAGTTTGATCTGGACAGTTTTACCGGCTCCGCTATCCAAAACAGGTTGAGGCTCATGTATAACGTGAACGGAGAATTAATCGATCCAAGTGTTCGATATAACATAATGAATCACAAAAACAGTAAGTTCAAAATAAGATGTGTTTCAAAAAAACAAGCAACGGGAGAATCAATTTTTTTCAGACAGTCCATAAAGAATACTCTATATATCGTGGTAAGAAAAGAGCTGCGATCCGATGATCTCACGGAAAGAATTAAAATATTATTTGCATTCATCTTTTCTAAATTAACTCCTTCAAAGAAGCTTGTAATACTATACGAAAAAGAATCTGAAAGATATGAGGAAAGCGCTTCGGTATTGTTCGAGAAGTTGATTGATGACAATCATGAAAATGTGTATTTTATTCTCAATACTAATTATGAATTCTATGAGCAAATAGAAGATAAATATAAGGAATATATAATACCAAAAGGTTCATTCAAACATTATTTCAATTATTTCAAATGCAAAACATTTATGGGGACTGAAGCTTTGATGCATGCAGTGGATCTTCGGATAGCAAATAGATTTGCTGTACAAAAGCTGCAGAAAAAGGATTTGAACTATGTTTTCCTGCAACATGGGGTAATGTACATGGTTTCTCTGGATACCGGTGATAGAGATGGATTCAGAAAGAGAGACTTTTATAACAAGCACAAAGTCGTTGTCTCTTCCAAATTAGAGGCCAAACATTTTGTCGATTATGCCGGGTTTGATTATTCCGACCTTTATATAACTGGTCTTCCTAAATACGACAGAAATGTACGCAATGATAATGCCGACAAAATTGTTATTATGCCAACATGGCGAAAATGGGAGGTCAATCAGGCAAGAGCAGACTTTACAAAGACAAAATACTATGAACTTTTGATGGAAATAATCGATTCTATTCCTGATGAATTAGAATCAAAAATAGTAGTAATGCCTCACCCGTTGATGGCAGATGCTTTGAAAGGCAAGGACTCACATCTAAGCAAATACTTCCCTAGAGACAGCAAATACGATGATGTTCTGAAAAACACATCTATCCTCATTACAGATTATTCATCTATAGCGTACGATGCCTTTTATCGAGGCGCCAATGTTATATTTTATTGGTCTCAGAAGGAATATAGCCTTTCTTATTTCAGAGACGGAGCTTATCTGATGATAGATGAGAATAACATATTCGGTGATATATGCAATAACAAAACCGAACTCATGCATTCAGTATCTGAGAACTATTCTAAAGCGCATAAAGAAGAATATAATAAGCATTACAAAGAAATCGTTGAGTTCCATGACAATAAGAATACCGAACGACTTGAAATGTGCCTGAAAAGGGATGGGTTGATATAGGAATTATTATGAGCCTACTTATTAAAATATTCATATCACATCTTCGGATCATATATTGGATGCTAAAAAAGAAGAAGACCCAAAAAAAGGTTACATTCATGAGTTGGCAATCAGATGAAACGCCACTGGACTTCAGCTTGATAATTGATGGATTGAGAAATGATCACAATAATGACCAGTGTGAAATTGTCGTGTTATGCAAGAAAAAAAAGAGTGGTTTAGTCGGTAATATCAAATATGTTTTTCATATGTACAAACAGATGTATAACATAGCAACTTCAAAAGTAGTGGTTTTGGATTCATATGTCCCTGTCATATCAATTCTCCATCATAAAAATGATCTCGAGGTACTTCAGCTATGGCATGCTTTAGGTGCAATAAAAAAGTTTGGGCACCAGGCAGTAGGAAGTGAGGACGGACGGTCCGATAATTATGCGAAATGGTTTAAAATGCATAACAACTATTCAAAGATCATTTCATCTTCAAGCGCTACCACCGAGATATTCAGTGATGCTTTTGGGTACGATAATGAAGATTTCATCGAATGTGGACTTCCAAGAATAGATCATCTCCTTGATAATTCAGAGACATTAAAAAAATCGATTTTGAATGAGTATAAAAAATTGAACAATGGCAAAAAAAATATTTTGTATGCACCGACTTTCAGGCGCTCGGGAAATTACAATATCATGACTTTAATTGACGCAATAGACTTAAACCAATATAATCTTATAGTAGTATGCCATCCGCTTGCTGAAGTTGATATTTCAAATGAAAAAGTGTTATATGGCAAGCCCGGGACGGCTATGGATTTTTTATGCATGACTGACTATTTGATAACAGACTATTCGGCAATAGCTTTAGAAGCAGCTGTGCTCGATATAAAGACATTATATTATTTATATGACTATGATACATATATAAACAGCAACGGCCTCAATATCGATTCTCTCAAGGAAATGCCTGAGATATCAAGTAAAGATATCAAAGATATAGTAGACTTGATTGATGATGATAATTACAACAAGGAAATAATAAATGTGTTTAAGGCAAAATATTTGCCGGAACAATTGGGAATGTCGACTGAGACGATAGTTAATAAAATAGAAACATGGTTACATCAGATGGAAAAAGGCGATAAGTAATGAAAAGATTTTTTGGAGATATTAAGAAATATTTTGGATATATGATGTATGCAACCAAGTCCGACTTAAAGTCGGAGGTGGCTACATCTCATTTGAACTGGATGTGGTGGATTTTGGATCCTATACTATTTATGTTCATATATGGATTTGTTGTACAGATAGTGTTTAAGACAAGAGAAGAGTCCTTTGCAGTATTTATACTGATAGGACTGACTGTTTGGACATTTTTCAATAAGGGCATTAAAATGAGCGTCCGAATAGTACAGCGAAATAAAAATACGATATCAAAGGTGTACATTCCGAAGTTTATACTAATTCTTGTCAAGATGTTTAATGCTACATTTAAATTCTTCATTTCAAGTGCTCTGATTGTGATAGTTATGGCAATTATTCATGTCCCATATACGCCACTTTTATTCAATTATTTTCCGATTCTAATAGTATTATTTGTTTTTGTGTTCGGTTGTACAACAATTCTATGCCATTTTGGGGTATTTGTCCCCGACATTGGTAATGTACTGAACGCAGCACTTAGAATGTTATTTTATTTGTCGGGAGTTTTCTTCTCCGTGCTTGAAAGAGTTCCGTCTCCTTATGGAGAAATACTTGGGTATGCCAACCCAATAGCTTATCTAATGAATGAATTCAGAAATATAACGATTTATCAACAAATGCCAAATTATGCGCTACTCGGTATTTGGCTTGCTGTCGGCATAGTGCTCTCAATAATCGGGATTTCGATGATTTATAAATACGAAAACAGTTACGTGAAGGTGTTATAGAGATGTCAAAAAAAGCTATCGTAGTAAAAGACGTACATATCAAGTACTATTCACTAAAGGGATTTTCTATAAAGAAATCTTTGCTAAAGCTAAAAAAGAGCAAAAGGTTTGTGTATGAAGCTGTCAGAGGTGTTTCCTTCAGTATAAAAGAAGGGCATATAGTAGGACTTATAGGAAAAAACGGAAGCGGAAAATCCACCCTACTTAAAGCTATGGCGGGAATATTCTCCCCGGATAGTGGGAAGATCGATCTCCACGGAAGAAGTGTGTCATTATTGTCAATAGGTGTGGGCTTCCAAAAGAATCTAACAGGATATGAAAATATTTTTCTGTCAGGATTAATGCTGGGATTTAAGAAAAAAGAAATCGAAAAAAAAGTTCCGGAAATTATTGAATTTGCCGGCATCGGTGATTTCATATATAAACCGGTAAAGACATATTCCAGTGGGATGTATTCAAAGCTGGCCTTTTCCATAACCGCTATTCTTGAGACAGAAATAACACTGATAGATGAAGTATTCAGTGTTGGGGACGCCAGATTCAGGAAAAAAAGTTATGCAAAGATGGAAGAACTTATATCGCATGAAGACAGAACGGTCATGATAGTATCACATAGTACAGGTAAACTAAAAGAGTTGTGCAATGAGGTTATATGGCTGGATGACGGCAAGATAAAAATGCAGGGGGATCCAACAGAGGTTATTGATGCATATGAGGCGTATATGGCGAAATAACCCTATTGGAGAGTAGGGGGATGAAAGAGGGATTAATGAAAGAGGCAGGTAAAATTCGGGATTATGAAGCAATAAAAAATCATTTATCACATATGTTCGAACTTCAAGATATCGACAGGGGACGTTATTTGGATTCAATTATTAAAGACTTCCAGCCGGTTGATGTAGTTTCAGTTATGGCGGAAGTTTATAACAATCAATACGAAAAAGTTTCTAAAGCAGTATATCGTTCGGAAGTATTAAAGACCGCTCTAAGGACAGTCAAACGTATTGGAGTATACTATCATAAACTTAGTTATGGTGGTACAGAACGGATAGTTTCTATACAAATCAAGATGCTTGTAGAAATGGGGTATGGAGTTGTATTTTTTTCGGATGAAGCACCTTCGGTTGGAGATTTTAAGCTACCTGATTCCGTTAAGCGAGTCATAATAGACGAGCCGATGGATTCAAAGGGCAAGGATTATTATGACCGAGCAAGAAAATGGGAGAAAGCCCTGAAAGAAAACGATATAGACGTTGTGATTCATCATGCATGGAAATCGAGGAGGCTGATATGGGATTCAATACTCATGAAATCATTTGGAATAGAGGTTATCATATATACTCATGGAGTATTCTCAACACAGCTTGAAAAGGGATATGCATATTTTGCCAAAATGCCATATATATATTCAATCCCTGATGGAGTTGTTACTTTGTCAAGAGTGGACCTTGAATTCTGGCAGCATTTTAATAAGAATTCCATTTATATTCCAAACCCCATAGTTTTTGAAAAAGCTGACAACTCAGGTTTTATAAATAATAAAATAGTATTATGGGTGGGGAGGTTATCCCGGGAGAAGAATCCGACAGATGCTGTAAAGATTATAGCGCAAGCTGTGAAAACGGATCCTGATATCAAGCTTAAAATAGTAGGTGATGCTTCAAATGAAGAAATATTCAATGAAATAAAGGATACTATTAATTCAAATGAGATAGAAAATAA
This sequence comes from Anaerovoracaceae bacterium, assembly GCA_031553035.1. Lineage (GTDB taxonomy): Bacteria > Bacillota > Clostridia > Peptostreptococcales > Anaerovoracaceae > JAVBLY01. Next base: position 355,950 of record JAVBLY010000006.1, read on the forward strand.
TGTAGAAATTTGCGGTTTTCAATCAAATATAGAAAAGTATTATCGTGAAGCTTCTCTGCTATTGGTTACTTCCGCTTTTGAAGGATTTCCCACAATGGTCATGGAAGCAAAGGCATTTGGAGTTCCTTACATAGGTTATTCCATACCTCATCTTGAATTAGAAAGAATGAAAAAAGGCCTTAAAGTATTCCCTCAAGGTGATGTTGACAGTGTATCAAATGCTATTGTCGAAGTATTAAATGATAATAATGCCTTATCATCGTTTAGGATGGATGCACTTAAAAGCATGGATGAGTATTCAAATAAAGAAGTAAAAGCGTTTTGGAAGAAATTGCTTGACGGTGTCAGTGAAATGGATAATGAAGACCACTTTATAGATAGCGACGAAACGACAGAAATTATGTGGGATTACCTTTTTTCAAACATAGGAATGAATCTTGGGTACATACATAGATTTAATAAATTAAATAAAAAAGTTGAAAGACTAACTGAGAAAAATGATGCATTGAAGGCTAACAATCAGACACTTAGGGATAGGATCGAGAATATATATAGTTCAAAAACATACAGAACGGGGAATGTGCTATTAAGCATACCCAAAAGGATAAAAAATTTGTTTAAATAATTATTACTAAACTTATTATCTTGTTATTATATGGCATATAATGAAATGGAATATAAAAAAAAAGTAGTATTAATACCAACAGCATATAATCATCGTGCTATTTCTGATGTTATTAACTTTATCGATTTCTTGAATAAAGATTTCGATGTCTATTTAATCATAGATGAAGTCGAGGAAGTCATCATTGATAAATACGTCTACTTAATTAAATCTGGCTCTGATTTTGCAAAATACTTATTGTATACCGCAGAATATATTATTAATGCAGGGAAGTCCATTGGGGCTTACAAAATAAGTGACAATCAATATTGGATTTCAGTTTGGCATGGAATTCCATACAAAAAAATGTATATTGATTACAATGAAAAATATTATAAGGATGCATTAGTGTACTCTGATCCTTTTGATATGATGATCTCTATGTCACCATTCTATACAAAAACATTAATTAGAGGTGCCTTGATGTATGATGGCCCAATATTGGAGATTGGATGCTCAAAGGTTGATGCGATTTTTAATCAACAACAAAACAATATTCATTTAGTTAAAAAAAAATATAGTTTACTGTTTGAAAAAAAAATAATATTATATGCTCCAACGTTTAGAGAAAAAGGTGAAATTCATCTGAAGTTTAATCCTGAAAAATTACTTGAAGAAGCAGGACGTGAGTACGTAATACTAGTTAAGCCACATTATTACAATACAATTGCTCCTGATGATTGTAATAATATTATTGACTGCACTAATTTTGATTTATTGGAGTTATTTCAAGTAACAGATATCTTAATTAGTGATTATTCGTCATTAGTTTTAGACTTTCTCTTATTAAGAAAGCCTGTCATATTGTTTCAGTATGATCAGAAAGAATATTTTAAAGAGCGGGATGTCTATTTCGATTTCCATGATTTTCTTCCTGATAATAATATAGTAAATACTGAAGAAGGCTTGTATGAAGCATTAGGCACTATCCAAGAACCATACTACGAAAAGGCAAAGAGTATTTTTTATCCATATGATTCCGGAGATTCTACAAGCAACATAATTCGAAAGTTAAATCTTGATGAAGATAATTATAATTCTTCAGATGTTATCCTTTTAGTGAAAAATTTAAATGGGACATCTTTCGAAAGTAAAAACATTAGAGAAATTTCAAAGAAATTCAAAGAAAAGTATAAATTGAAATTGTTTGTTATTGCAATAAGAGAATTTGCCAGAAACTCAAATGATATTTCGGTTCTTGACGATTCCGATATTGATTTTCTGCTTTCTTATGAACTAAATAGATCAGCATGTCGGAACATTTTTAAAGAAAGCGATGCGATTTACATAATCTTTAATAAAGAAATAGAAAGATATTTCCATAAGTGGATTAATAATAAGCCTCAAGTATTACTCGATAGTGATATTAATGAGATGGAAGCAGAATATATAGACCACATATCACATAAATACGAGAATATAGTAAAACGAAGTGACGATAAGGATAGGAACGATTCAAGACATTCTAAGCAAATGAGTAATAATGATTTGGTTAGTAAAAAAAATAAAATAATTAATAGAGTATCAAAGCGCTTAAGGCGGGCAATTATTAGAATAAAAAATCCATTAGTATCAATAATAATTTGTTCTTGTGATGAGATGCTACAGGATGCTTACATTAATGAAATTAAAAATCAAAGCTACAAAAATATTGAAATTATAGACATCCACAGTTCATATTATTTTCAAAAATCAAATAATGAAAGTGAATGTATTAATTACTATATTGAAGAATCAAGAGGAGAATATATATTATTTATTAATAATTGCACCGTTATGAATGTAGATGCTGTCGAAAAAATGGTAAAATTCACATTAAGAGAAAGTGTAGAGATAGTATCCGGCAAAACCATTTGGCATGATGTAAAAACAGGAGTGGAAAATAGTTATATTGCTGAAATTTATAGTAAGACATATGTAAATAGCCTTGATGAAAGATATAAATTATCTAAAGATATATTATGTTATGGAAAGCTTTACAAAAAAGATTACATATTGAAAAATAGAATAAAATTTACATCAAATTTGCAGAATGACTGCTTATTTGCTTTAGAATCTCTATTCAAAGCAAATAAAATAGGGATATTAAATAGTACTACATGTGAATACAAAAAAAATCAATCACCAGTAATTATTAATGGATTAGATAATTATTTAGCATATTTAAATGGTTTATCAGAAATGATTAATATTGTTTCAGAGGATTATAAATACTATTTGGTAAATAATTTTATTAACAACGAATGTCTTGATTTCATAAAAGAAAACTTTAGAAGGATCGGCAATGAGAAAAAACGATCATTTTTTGCACGAACACTTAATTTTCTAAAGGAAAATAAAAAATATTATTATCACAAAATGATAAAAGCACCGGAGACAAAAAAAATAATCAAGCATATATCTGAAAACAATTACAATGATTTCAATAATCTGGCATATTTAATAAGCAAATATCAGTCAAATAATGAGTATTAGTTGTAAAAATAGGGAAATATTTGTGTTAGCTATAATATGATATAATGGTTGTTGCTTCATTAAGGTTAGAATAAAGAGGATAGATAAATTCAAGAGGACGAAAAATGCATAATAAAAGAGATATTCTCGTATCGGTCGTGGTACCGGTATTCAATACTGAAAAATATTTAAAAAAGTGTTTAGACAGTTTGGTTAATCAAACGATAGAGTCAATAGAAATACTAGTCGTAATTGATGCGGCCAATCCTGATAATTCTGCTGAAATTGCATATGAATACGAAAAAGAATATCCTGAAAAATTAAAGGTTTTTATCGCCCCTGAAGGTCGCCTAGGTGATAACAGAAATTTTGGCCTGGAACATTCGAACGGAGAATATATCGCTTTTGTTGATAGCGATGATTATGTTGCAACAAACATGTATGAGAGTATGAGTAATTACGCTATTAATGAAAATGCTGATATAGTTGTTTGCGGATATAAAAGACTGTTTTATATGGAAAATAAAACCAAAAATTATTTCGCACAAAAGAATAGTGTTAGTGTTAAAGATAATCCTGACATTTTGTTATCTATTGAGCCATATGCCTGGAATAAATTATATAAAAAAAGTTTGTTTATAGAAAATGATATCAGATATCCGAGTTCAAAAGGATTTGAAGATGTCGGCTGTACATATTTATTGGCAATTAAAGCGAATAAAATATTTACTGTAAGAGAACCACTATACATGTATAGATGGCAAAGAGATGGCTTTGCTTCACATGCCAATGACGAACGAATATTTGATGCAATGAGTTCCTGCCGACTAGTCTGTGATTATTACAAGCAGAATGATGCTTTTGAATTATGCAGGTCCCAATTGGAAAAAATATGTTTTGACCGAATATTTTATAGATTCGATCATATTTATAAGGATCCGAATATAAAACAATTAGCAAAAAAATACATTAGTGAATCATTCAAGTTTATGGACTCATATTTCCCGGGATGGCAAAAAAAGTACCGAATTAAATTTTTGACCAGTATGAAAGAATTTGCCAAAACACACAAATGGATGGCATTATTATATATTTATATTCCAAAGTTCGTAAGAAGGTTGTGGACAAAAAACAAAAAGAAAATAGTAAAAAAGTCAACAAAACACACTAGCGGACACGTGCGTAAAAATGGATATGATATTTATCTAAGTCATTATAATGATGAACTTGAAGATAGCATTTATTACGAATCTCATGAAGGATTGAATATGACATGCTCTCCATTTGCCATGTTTCTCAAAATAAAAAATGACCCGTATTTTAAAAACTATTCCAATATATGGCTCATTGAAGATAATGTGGAACGAGAAAGAATAAAGAAAAAATATACAGAATATAATATAAAATTTGTATCAAAGTACGACGGGTCATATGCGAAAACTCTGGCAACTGCAAGATATTTAATAACAAACACTACGTTGCCTGCATATTTCACAAAGAAAAAGGGGCAAACATTAATTGAAACATGGCATGGTACTCCAATTAAAGCCCTTGGCCGATCTGCCGCAAATAAAGGTGCAGAAAGCTTCAATATATGTAGAACCTTTTTACAGTCGGATTACTTACTGTCTCCAAATGAGTACACAACGGAAATATTCAGGAGAGATTATCAATTAGATGGTATCTACACAGGTAAAATTCTTGAGGGTACATACCCTAGAGATCAATTATTAATAGAAGCAGACCGCAACAAATTATTTAGTGACTTAGTGGATTCAGATGTTGAGATCGATAAAAACAAAAAAATAATAATGTATTTACCAACTTGGCGCGGTACAAAAACTGCACATGCTAATTCAGATATTTGTGAAATCAGAAAATTTCTATTTGATTTGGAAGAGTTAATAGATACTAATGAATATCAAGTTTTGCTTAAGCCCCATCATTTAACATACCGGCATCTGGAAAGTAACGATAAAAAAAATATAAATATCATTCCGTCAACGGCAAACACGGAAGAGCTGCTGAAAATAACAGATATAGTAATATCCGATTACTCAAGTGTTGTCTTTGACTTTATGTTTACCGGCAGACAAATGTTATTTTATATAAATGATCTTGAGGAATACAATAATGATCATGGTCTATATATAGGTGTTGATGAACTGCCTGGGCCTGTTTCCGACAATGTTGCTGAAATTGCGCATTGGGTCAATAATATTGAGGACAAAAAAAAAGAATTTGAAGAGAGATATTCACACTGGTTAAAGAAGGTCTGTATTAGTCCAACTAAAGATGTAACTCAAGAGATAATTGATATTGCTATGAAAAATACAGATGCGGGTAGTATAATTGACGGTGATGTGGTAATAAAGACATTCACGGATGATAAAAAGAAGATACTTATTTCTTGTGGAAATATAAAGTTGCTGAAAAGTGTTGATAAGTTCATTGATCTCTTATCCCAGTTTGATGCTGAAAAGCATAATGTTACTGTTATGATCAGCTGTTCTTATTGGGAAAGACAAGAACCGATAATGCGATATTTTCTTGAAAAGGTACCTCCTCAAGTAAAAATTCTTGCTAGAGAAAGATATGCTCTCGAAAGTGAAGAAATAAAACTTGAACGAAAAAGAATCAATAAATCGAGAATATTGAATTATAATAACGTTAGCGATACTTTTAATGATTACCTGAAGACAGAATTTCTAAGAATATTTGGCGATGTGAAATTTGATATAGCCATAGACTATATGGGACAAAATACATACTACACATTATTGTTAATGTCGCAGAACACTGCAAAACAGTTTCTATACTATCAAGATTTGTTTTTACCGAGTATTGACGAAATGACTAACGGCATGCAAAAGGTTTTGAATTTGTCCAGGGAAATGAATGGAATAATTGTTAGATCACAATCTGTTTTGGAACAATTTGAACGATCCCAATGGCGCAAACAAAACGTATTTTTAGCAGAGGATAAGCTGATACATAATGAGTCAGAACCAAAAAAGATTACTGATAACAATGATGACGCATATTTACTCAGTAAAAAGGGTGACGCAGCAACATATACAAATGGAACTATTGTACAATTCCCGATCAACAATGCATCATATATTACTGACATCAATGTTCATAATACTATAACTAAAGCTTTTTTGGACGGATATAAAAATTTGTGTGAAAATAATAATGATATTATTTTGTTTATAATATGCAACAAGAAAGCAAAAAACAAATTAGAAATTGAAATTACATCTCGCATGTTGAATGAAAATGTCGTTGTAGTTGATGATACTAATGAGGCTGAGGCAATTTTTAGTATATGTAATTGTTATATTAATTTACCAATGGCTGGTTCACGACCATATTATTATTTCCTTGCAAAACATTTGGGATTAAAGCGTTTAACATCAGCATTTCTTGGTCAATCTGAATCTGAATATGTATTTGGCTGTAATATCGAAGCTAGTGCAGATGAGTTTCAGAATATCATGAATGATTTTTCCAATATTCCCGAATATCAAAATGAGATGAGCGTGGTTGACTATAATGAAATCGTAAATAGACAGCTGATCAGTATTATTGAAAGCGAGGATTAATGTGATTATTACTAGAACGCCTTTTAGAATAAGTTTTGCTGGAGGTGGAAGTGATTTAGCCGCTTTTTACCACAAACACGAGGGCTGCGTGTTATCAGCAAGTATAGACAAATATATGTACATTAGTATACATCCTTCATTTGACAAGACTAAAACTGCATTAAAATACAATAAAACAGAAATAAAAGAAAATGTTAAAGACCTGGAACATCCTATCGCTCGTCAGATTTTAGAGGATGCAGGGATATCGGGGATAGAGATATCAAGTGTTGCCGATGTCCCATCAGGAACAGGATTGGCTTCCTCAAGTGCATTTACTGTCGGATTGCTGCACGCTGTTAACACATATAACGGAAAGATGAGAGCTCAGGAGTGGCTTGCAGAAAAGGCATGTGAAATTGAGATAGATAAACTGAATGAGCCTATCGGCAAACAAGACCAATATGGGTGCGCAATTGGCGGATTGAAATTTATCACATTTAAAAGTAATGAGAAAGTAGAAGTTGAACCGATTTTGTTAAGAAAAGAAATATATGATAAATTAGAAGAAAGCTTACTGCTGTTCTATGTTGGAGATACCCGGTCTGCATCAAAGATACTTGGTGAACAACAGAGAAACACACATCGGTCAGATAAGTTCAATAATATTGTGATGATGACAGAATTAGCGAGTGAAACAAAAATAGCATTGGAAACATCCAACTTACAAAATTTTGGAAGACTATTGGATAAAGGATGGCTGTTAAAAAAAGAAATGGCCAAAGGAATAACTAATGAAAAAATAGATGAAATATATAATATAGGTATACATAACGGTGCAATAGGTGGGAAGCTATTGGGAGCGGGGGGGGGAGGATTCCTTCTTTTTTATTGTGAAAAAGAAAATCAAATGAAGTTAAGAACTGCATTAAAAGGATTGAAGGAACTTCCGTTTACTTTTGATAACGGCGGCAGTAAAATAATTTATGTTGGTGAAAAAGATTGGTGAGTATTAAGGGGTGTAATATGAAAGTCCTTGTAGCAGGCGGAGCTGGTTTTATTGGTAGTGATTTATGTGACAGGTTGCTCAACGAAGGTCATTATGTGATTTGTGTTGACAATTATTATTTAGGGACTGAAAAGAATATTAAACACAACTTTTCTAATGATAATTTTATTTTTTATAAAAAGGATATTAGCAATTTAGATGAGATGAAAAAAATATTTGAAATAGAAAATGTTGAATATGTTTTTCATTTAGCAGCAAATTCTGATATACAAAAGAGCTCAAATGAACCCTATATAGAAATCCAAAATACGTTTTTAACAACATTCACCCTATTAGAGTGTATGCGGCTACACGATGTAAAAAAAATCTTTTTTGCATCGACATCTGCAGTGTATGGGGATAAAAATGGCATCGATGTTGATGAATCTATGCTGCTGTCACCAATTTCTTATTATGGAAGCGCAAAAATGGGCGCAGAAGCATTGATACAGTCTTACAGCTATATGAATGATATAAAAGCCTTGGTATTTCGATTCCCGAATGTTGTGGGCTCCAGGCTTACACATGGTGTGATATTTGATTTTATTAATAAGCTTAAAAAAAATCCAAATGAGCTTGAAATACTAGGTAATGGCGAACAAAAAAAGCCATATCTGTTAGCATCTGAACTGACGAGTGCGATAATTAGGTATATGGATCATAATGAGCGTGTATTGTTATTTAATATTGGAGTAGATGATTATTCTTCGGTTAAAACAATTGCAGATATCGTATGTGAAGAGATGGATTTGCATAATGTGGCATATCACTATACCGGTGGCGCCGGGGGATGGAAAGGAGATGTTCCTGTTTTTGCATACGGTTTAGATAAAATACACAATTCAGGGTGGAAGTCCCGATATTCATCAGATGAAGCAGTTCGCATTGCAGTAAGGAGCACTTTAGAAAATGGAGAAAATTGAAGCTGTTATCATTGCTGGCGGTAAAGGAACGCGCTTGTCAAAATACACCGGGGAAATACCCAAACCAATGGTCGAGCTAAACGGGAAGCCTGTTCTTGAATATCAAATTGAAGTTTTGAAAAACAATAATATATGTAATATAGCAATTACTGTTGGGCATTTAAAAGAAATAATAATAGACTACTTCGGTACCGGTGAAAAATTTGGAGTCAATATTATTTATATTACTGAAGATTTCCCGTTAGGCACAGGTGGCGCTCTTTATTATTTGAAAAATAAAGTAAAAGAGAATTTTTTTGTTGTTTTTGGAGATATTATATTTGATATTGACATACACCTGTTATCGGAATTTCATATAAATAATAATGCTATGATCAGCTTGGTCACCCATCCTAATTCTCATCCTTTTGATAGTGATTTGGTTGTATGCAATAATGATGGCCAGGTAGTATCTATGATTGAAAAAAATGATAAAAAAGATGCATTTTATTGTAACTTAGTAAACTCAGGTGCATATATGTTTAATGAGGGTGCAATTGACCTGATTCAGGAACCAAAAAAAATTGATATAGAAAAAGATGTCATAGTACCCAATATTAATAACAACAATATATATTCATATAAGACAAGCGAGTATCTGAAGGATATGGGGACTTATGATAGATTAAGTGAAGTGGAATCACATATATCTAAGGGAATAGTATCTAAAAGGAAGTTGTCAAATTTGCAAAAGTGCATTTTTTTGGATCGAGATGGCACTATTAACAGAAAGAATGGATTAATTTGTAAACCGGAACAGTTAGAACTTGAGGATTCTGCTGCAACGGCTATCAGTAAGATAAACCATTCAGGTTACTTATGTATTGTTATCAGCAACCAACCTGTAATTGCAAGAAATTTATGTACATTTGATGAGTTGAGTGAAATTCATAATAAAATGGAAACACTGCTTGGAAATGAAGGAGCCTTTATTGATGATATATACTTCTGCCCTCACCATCCTGACAGCGGGTATCCTGAAGAACGAAAAGAATATAAAATTGAATGCGATTGCAGAAAGCCAAAAATTGGCATGATAATGGAAGCTAAGAAAAAATACAATATTGATTTGGACCAATCATTTATAATTGGTGATACTACAACAGATATTATGACTGGCATTAATGCAAACTTAAAAACTGTTTTGGTAAATACCGGAGATAAGGGGCTTGATGGAAAATATGATATTAGTGCAGATATAATATGTGAAAATGTAAATGAAGCTGTTGAATATATATTAGCAAATGAAAGGAAATAGTAATTATGGATTACATAAATGATATAAAAGCATATATTAATATGGAAATTGAAGTATTGAAGAAACTTGATATAAAGAGTATCAATGCCGGAATGAACTTAATAATGGAAACAAGGGAGAATGGTGGACGAATATACACTTTAGGAAACGGCGGCAGTGCTGCAACTGCATCACATATGCAAAACGATTTTAACAAGGGACTATCTGAATATATAGATGTGAAATTTGACTTTTGCTGCCTGAATGATAATATTTCAACGTTAATGGCTATCGCTAATGACATTGGTTATGATGAAATTTTTAAATTTCAACTTAAAAATAAATTAAAGTCTAATGATTTATTAATCGCAATATCAGGTAGCGGAAACTCTAGAAATGTAATCAATGCGGTTGAATATGCGAAGTCATGCGATGTGAAAATATTGACGTTTACAGGCTATGACGGAGGAATTTTGAAAACATTATCGGATGTAAGTATGCATGCACCAATCAATAGTATGCAGATTACTGAAGATATACACATGATATATGATCATTTAATTATGGCTGTTTTATATAAGGTTCTCTGCAATAAAGAACATTGTGAATAAGTAATTATTACTAACATAGTGAATTTTATATTGTGGAATTGATTAGCCGGCATACTAGATAGATATCTAATTATAATCAATATTATGTTATAATTAGAGGGCTTATTAAGAAGATAGTGAAAGGTAAGGTACGAGGTTTCTAATGAAAGTAGTAATATTAGCAGGTGGATTTGGTACAAGAATCAGTGAAGAAAGCCATTTAAAACCAAAACCTATGATTGAAATAGGAGAAAAACCGATTCTATGGCATATCATGAAAATTTATTCTTACTATGGTTTTAATGAGTTTATTATTTGCTGTGGGTATAAGCAACATGTGATTAAAGAATGGTTTGCTGATTATTATTTACATAACAGCGATGTCACATTTGATTTTACCGAACATAATAGAATGACAGTACATAACAATACAACAGAGCCATGGAAAGTCACACTAATAGACACCGGTTTGAATACAATGACCGGAGGAAGAATAAAACGGATTGCTCCATTCATTGGTGATGAAACATTTATGATGACATACGGAGACGGTGTTTCTAACATTTCCATTGATAAGCTTGTATCCTTTCACGAGGAACATGGCAAAATAGCAACGATTTCAACGGTACATTCTACACAGCGGTTTGGTGTAATTGATATAAATGATAGTGGATTAATCAGCGCATTCAGAGAAAAGGCTAAGATTGATAGTAGTGCCATCAACGGTGGATTTATGGTACTCGATCCTGAAATTTTTAATTACATTGAAGGTGACGATACTATATTTGAAAAAGATCCACTTGAGAACCTTTCATTAAGCCAAGAATTAATGGCATTCAGACATAATGAGTTCTGGCAATGCATGGACACTCAGAGGGATAAAACACAGCTGGAAGAGCTCTGGGCATCAGGAAACGCACCATGGAAGGTATGGGAATAGTATGACTTTTGATTTTTATAAGGGGAAAAAGGTATTTATTACCGGTCATACCGGATTTAAGGGTAGTTGGCTTTGTAAAGTTCTTTTAAATGTGGGCGCTGAGATATGTGGGTATTCATTAGAACCACCTACTTGCCCTAGTCTTTACCAATTAAGTAATATTGACAAGGATATCAATTCGAATATTGGAGACATCAGGGATTATGAAAAACTAAGCATATTAATGGGGTCATTCAAACCAGAAATAGTTTTTCATCTCGCTGCTCAACCAATAGTTAGAGATTCTTATATGAATCCTATGTATACATATGAAACAAATGTAATGGGCACTGTCCATATTCTGGAATGTATAAAAACAATTGGGGGAATAAAATCTTTTTTAAATGTAACAACTGATAAAGTTTATGACAATAAAGAATGGGATCGAGGATACAGAGAAGATGATTGCCTTGACGGGTTTGATCCATACTCTAACAGCAAGTCCTGTTCAGAACTCGTTACCCACAGTTACAAGAGATCTTTTTTTGATAAAAGCTTGACCAATATTTCTACGGCTAGAGCAGGTAATGTAATTGGTGGTGGGGATTTTGCTAAAGACCGAATCATCCCGGACTGTATTAGAGCAGCAGAAAAAAAGGAAGACATTATTGTCAGAAATCCATTCTCTATGCGGCCATACCAACATGTACTTGACCCAGTATTTGCATATGTATTGATAGCAGAAAAGCAATTCGAGAACGATAAATATTCAGATTATTACAATGTAGGTCCTAATGATCAGGATTGTATTACAACAAAAGAAATAGTAGAACTGTTTTGTGATAAGTGGGGAGATATTGGTTGGATAGACAAACATGATGGTGGGCCTCATGAAGCGAACCTGCTAAAACTGGACTGTGCAAAAATCAAATCAAAACTTGGGTGGAAGCCTAAATGGAATATCGAAACATCAATTGAAAAGGTTGTTGAATGGACGAAACATTATTTAGCCGAAGACAATATTGGAGATACTATGGACAAGCAAATAGGAGAATTTATACGTGGATAGAAACAGTGAAGAAGCAGCAAGACAGGAAATACTCGATTTAGTATCTGATTATTACAAACGATATAAAAGGAATGATTCATCGTACAAAGAAGGAGATCGCATTGCTTATGCCGGTAGAGTTTATGATGAAAATGAGATGGTCAACCTTGTTGACAGTTCCCTGGATTTTTGGCTAACTGCAGGCGAATATGCGGATAAATTTGAAAAACGTTTTGCTGAATATCTTGGAGTTGATTATTGTTCTCTTGTTAACTCAGGATCCAGTGCAAACTTACTTGCTTTTATGGCTTTAACATCACCGCTTCTGGAAGATCGTCAAATAAAAAGGGGAGATGAAGTAATAACTGTTGCAGCAGGATTTCCAACTACTATTGCTCCGATAATCCAGTATGGTGCGGTGCCTGTTTTTGTAGATGTTACGATTCCCCAGTATAATATTGATTGCGATAAGCTGGAGGAAGCTTTATCTGATAAAACCAAAGCTGTAATGCTAGCACATACCTTAGGGAATCCATTTGATTCGAATATTGTACGCAAATTTTGTAATGACCATGGTTTGTGGCTCATTGAGGATAATTGTGATGCTCTTGGCAGCAAGTATACGTTCAATGGAGAAAAAGTATTTACCGGTACGATAGGTGATATAGGCGCATCAAGTTTTTATCCCCCCCACCATATGACAATGGGTGAAGGCGGTGCTGTTTACACAAATAGTGATTTACTTCATAAAGTGGTTTTATCGATGAGAGACTGGGGGAGAGACTGTATTTGTCCCTCCGGATGTGATAACCTGTGTGGCCATAGATTTGACAGACAATATGGAGAACTGCCGTTAGGTTATGATCATAAATATGTATATTCACATTTTGGATATAATTTGAAGGCTACAGAAATGCAGGCTGCAATTGGATGTGCCCAGCTGGAAAAGCTATCTGACTTCACTGTGAAGAGAAGAGCAAATTTCGATAAACTAAAGAATAAGTTAATTGATCTTGAGGGCTCACTTATCCTTCCTGAACCATGTGAGAATTCTGAACCAAGTTGGTTTGGATTTCTTGTAACATGCAGAGATGGTATCAGCAGAAACGATCTTGTCCAGTATATTGAAAATCATAATATTCAGACAAGGATGTTATTCGCAGGTAATATGCTGAAACACCCTTGCTTCAGCTCTCTGAGTGATAAGGATTATCGAGTTGTTGGTAACTTGAAAAATACAGATATTATTCTGAATGATTCATTTTGGATAGGGTTGTATCCCGGAATGAAAGATGAAATGATTGAATACATGACTGAAGTAATTAAAGAAGGAGTAAATTCTCTATAAATGAAAAAAATATTATTATTGGGGGGAAGTGGATTTATAGGCAGAAATTTGAATGAGTATTTAAATGATTCTGCCCAAAAGTATAATATAGACCTGCCGTCCAGCAGAGATTTGAATATTTTAGATGAGAAACAAGTCAAAGAGTACCTTAGTCAAGATAGATTTGATGTGGTCATTAATTCTGCAGTATATAACCCAAGAACAGACAGCAATAAAGACGCACGCATTGAACTGGAAGCAGACTTGAGGATGTATTACAACTTTGAAAAATATCAGGATTTATATGGGAAAATGTTGTATTTTGGTTCAGGAGCGGAGTTTGATAAGAGTAAAGATATTTCCGATATCTCTGATGAGGCTGAAGGAAATGGTATTCCTGAAAATAATTACGGATTTGCAAAATATATAGTTGCCAATAGTATAAGAAAAAGCAAAAATATTGTTAATCTACGCGTATTTGGATTATTTGGGAAATATGAAAACTGGAAAAAGACATATATCTCCGGAGCTTGCTGTAAAGCAATCAAGGGGCTTCCCATCACAATAAGGCAAAATGTATTTTTTGACTATTTGTACATAGATGATTTTTGCAGAATCGTTGAATGGTTTATAAATAATGACTGTCAATATAAAGAATACAATATAGTATCTGGTAAAAAAATTGATTTAAAAACATTAGCTGATACAGTAAGCAAAAAATCAGGGAAAGAACTCCCCGTTTATATTGCACAAGATGGATTGGCAAAAGAATATACAGCAAATAACGAGAGAATCAAAAATGAAATTTCGAATTTGCATTTTACAGAAATAGATGCTGCTGTGTCTGAATTATACGATTGGTATCTGATGCGACAAGATGATATAGATATGTTATCATTACTATATCAATAAATTAGTTAGGAGAATAAAATGCTAAATGACAAAACGATTCTAATTACTGGGGGAACCGGGTCTTTCGGGAAAAAATTTTTAGAAATGATCTTAGACAGGTATAATCCACAGAGGATTATTATTTATTCACGCGATGAATTCAAGCAGAGTAATATGAAAAGTGAATACTCTAATAAATTAGACATATCCAAAGTCAGGTTTTTTATTGGAGATGTCCGGGATAAAGACAGGTTGATGCGAGCACTGGATAGAGTTGATTATGTTATACATGCTGCAGCACTTAAGCAGGTCCCAACTTGTGAATACAATCCATTTGAGGCTATAAAAACAAATATTCATGGTGCACAAAATGTTATTGATGCCTCAATCGATAGAGGGGTAAAGAAAGTAGTTGCTTTGTCTACAGACAAAGCCGTAAACCCCATTAATTTATATGGAGGGACTAAATTGGTCTCCGATAAATTGTTCGTATCTGCCAATGCATACAGTAAAATCAGTGGCACAAAATTCTCAGTAGTAAGGTATGGTAATGTTGCCGGCAGCAGGGGATCTGTTATTCCATTATTTAATAATATTATAAAAAATGGTGGTAAAGAGTTAACTATAACAGATCCAAGAATGACGAGGTTCTGGATCACTCTGGAAGAAGGGGTGGAGTTGGTTTTTAAAGCACTGGAAGAATCAGTTGGTGGTGAAACATATATTTCCAAAATACCGTCTTTTAAGATTACCGATTTGGCACATGCTATGCTATCCGATGTAAAGATAAAGGAAATAGGTATTAGGGAAGGGGAGAAACTCCATGAAGTAATGGTAACGAAGGATGACAGTTATCTTACATATGAATATGATAATCATTATATAATTTATCCACATTTTGACTGGTGGAAATTTGATGAAGCAATTATAGGAAATGGAAAAAAAGTTACTGAAGGGTTTGAATACAACTCAGGTTCGAATTCAGAATGGCTCAGTGTCGATGACTTGCAAAATGCACTAAAAAAATGAAGGGCTAGTATTTATATGAAAAAACGAGTTGCGGATGTTATAACTGAAATATTAGTAGAAAACAATATTGATATATGCTTTTCAGTTGTTGGTGGTGGATCGATGCACCTCAACAATGCTTTTGCTTTGAATAATAAAATTGAGAAAATATTCAACCACCATGAACAGGCATGTTCAATGGCAGCAGAGGCTTATGCACGAACGTCAGGAAATGTGGCCTGTGTATGTGTCACAAGCGGACCAGGTGGGTTAAATACAGTTACAGGTGTTGAGGGTGCATGGGTAGACAGTATTCCGATGGTAGTTATTTCAGGTCACCCAAGATATGAGACAACTGTTGCCGCTACGGGGTTGAACCTTAGATGTAGAGGTGTTCAAGAGTTTAATATAATTGATTCGGTTCGGAATATGACAAAATATGCAAAGATAATAACTAATCCTCTTAGAATAAAATATGAATTACAAAAGGCTATTGACATTGCGAAAACTGGGAGAAAAGGACCAGTATGGTTGGATATACCGCTCAATGTTCAAAGTGCATTGATAGAGGGAAGAGATTTTATTCCCGCAAGACCAATTGAACAAGAATATGGTGACTATTCTGAGTTAGAATTGAGTAAACTTATTGACCAAATTGAAAAAGCAAAACGCCCATGTTTATTAACCGGCTCTGGCTTGAGAACAAGTGGAACAGTGAATGAATTTAGAGATTTTGCCAATAGACTAGGAGTACCAGTAGTCGGAGGGGCACTTCAAGCTGACATTATGCCTTCAACACATAAGTTCTATTTTGGTATGTCAGGCAATATTGGGCCTAGGGCTGGAAACTTCATCATACAGAATGCAGATTTAATTATTATATTTGGTAATAGCCTTTCTACAAAACAAACTGGTTTTAATGTTGAAAAATTTGCACCAAATGCAAAATTGATTATGATTGATATTTCAAAAGATGAAGGGGAAAAACCGGATGTATCTGTAAATCAGCTAATAAATATAGATTTAGTTAGGTTTTTCAATGTAATTAAACCTTTTACTAAAAAAATTAATGTCGATCAGAATTGGCTGAAATATTGTAATGATGTCTTGCTCAGTTACCCTCCCTTTAAAGAAGTTCCAGATATTTATGATCTAGAACCAAATGATAGAGTACCAGCCTCAACTTTCTGGAAAGTTTTTATGGAGAAAGCTCCCGATGATGCTGCAATAGCATTGGGTAATAGTAGCAATAATACTGGTTTATTGCAGGGGGGGATAAAACATGAAAATCAACAGGTAATTGTAAATTATAATTGTGGTTCAATGGGTGATGATTTGCCTGAAGCAATAGGCATGTCAATTGCTTTGAATCAGAAACATGTTTATTGTGTTACTGGTGATGGTTCGGTAATGATGAATCTTCAAGAATTGCAGACAATAAAACATAACAAATTGCCCATTAAAATTGTTATTTTTTCAAATGATGGTTATGGGGCTATTAGACAAACATTTAAAAATCATTTTAATGGACTTAATACTGGTTGCGATAATAAAAGTGGTATTAGTTTCCCAAATTTCGGAAAAGTTTCGAATGCATTTGATATTAATTATCATCATTGTTCTAAAGTACGACAACTGAAACATTCAATTGATTGGCTCCTAACAGAAGAAGAATCATGTATTTTGGAAATCGACCAAAAACTTGATGATCCAATAATACCACGGGTTATGTCAAAAATGAATGATGATGGTGTATTTGAAACACCAGGGTTACATGATATGTACCCACATATAGATGAAGAAGAGATGAACAAGCTAATGTGTTGGTAATACTTTATAGATTCGTATAAGAGGAGATAAATGAAAAAAATATTGATAACGGGTGATACGGGTCTTTTAGGTTCTAATGCCGTTAAATATTTTAATAATCTGCATAAGGTGTATGGAATATCCAGAAGTAATGTAGGTTTAATCAATGTGAAACATTATAGCATTGATTTGAGTAAGTACAAAGATGTAAAGTCTGTTATAGGTGAGATTAAGCCAGATATTATTCTTCACACTGCTGCTTTAACAGATGTTGATTTTTGTGAAGAGAATCCTAAATTAGCTAAAATGATAAATGAAGAATCTACTAAAATACTCAGTGAATTATGCTATATATCAGATATTCCAATTATCTATATCAGTACAGATGCTTTTTATTGTCAGAATGGTGGAAAGCTTAGTAATGAAAAAAGCGAGGTTTTTTTAAAAAGCGTATATGCTGAAACAAAATATAATGGTGAAGAGTTTATTCTTCCATATAATAAAGGGCTAGTAATCAGAACTAATATCTATGGATATAATTTTTTAAATAAATATTCTTTTGGGGAATGGATAATGCACAGTTTAATACAAAATAAAACTATTAAGATGTTTGATGATGTCTTCTTTAGTCCAATTTTAGTTAATGAATTATGTGAAATCATCGATTTAGCAATTAATAGAGAACTATATGGACTTTATAATATTGGAGGCTCTGAAGGGTTAAGTAAATATGAATTTGGAAAAAAATTAAAACAATTATTTGATATAAATTCGGGAAATATTGAACATGCTAGTGTAAACGACCACCATTTTAATGCTTGGCGCTCATCAAATATGGCTATGGATAATTCATTGATAAAAAGAGAGCTTGGAATTAAAATAAGCAATGCGAATGAAAGCATAAACTATTTTTTAAAGTTAAATAATAATAATTATCAAACGAAATTAAGAGGTATGTATAATGATTAATATTAACGGTACAGAAATTGGTGTTGAATACCCGCCATATTTTATTGCAGATATTGCTGCAAATCATAATGGGGAATTAGAAAAAGCTTATAAATTAATTGAATTTGCAAAGGAGGCTGGTGCTAACGCTGCTAAATTTCAGAATTTTACAGCAAAAAAAATTATTAGTGATAAGGGATTTAAAGAAAATATTGAAAAAGTTTCACACCAAAGTAATTGGAAAAAATCTGTTTTTGAGACATATAGCGATGCAAGTATTCCATCTGAATGGAGCAGAAAATTAAAAAATAAATGCGATTCAGTTGGAATTGAATATATGACTTCCCCATATGACCTAGATAACGTAGATTTAGCTGATAAATATGTGAATGCATTTAAAATAGGGTCTGGAGATATTACATGGTCTGGTATTTTAGAATATATTGCATCTAAAAAAAAGCCTGTTTTACTAGCCACAGGAGCATCAAATATGGATGAAGTAAAAAAGGCAGTTGATATTTTTAAAAATAACGAGTTGGTATTAATGCAATGTAATACTAATTATACTGGAGACTTTGAAAACTTTAAGTATATAAACTTAAATGTTTTAAACACTTATAAAAAAGATTTCCCAAATGCAGTTCTTGGTCTTTCTGATCATACGAAAGGGTACACTACAGTAATTGGAGCTATCACTTTAGGCGCTAGGGTAATTGAAAAACATTTTACAGATAATTCTGATCAAGAAGGTCCTGACCACAAGTTCTCTATGGAACCACAAGAATTCAGAGAAATGATTTTGGCAGGTAAAGAAATATTCCTTTCATTAGGAGATGGTATTAAGAAAATAGAAAAAAATGAAAAAGAGACATCAATAATACAAAGACGGGCTTTGTATTATTGTGTATCAAAGACAAAAGGCGAAATTGTTAATGCTTTAGATATTGAAGCCCTTAGACCGGCTCCGAAAGAAGGAGTTCCACCATATAAAGCTGATGAGATACTAAAGAAAAAGATCTCACGCGATGTAAATATGGGAGACTTAGTACGAGAAAATGATTTTAAAAATAGGATTTAGATTTGATGTTGGTGGCAGTAATGGGATGGGGCACTTTACTAGATGTTTAGCGGTTGCTTCAGCTTTTAAATCTATGGGACATCAAATTATTTTTTTTTGTTTTGAGAATGAAGTGATACGCAAATGGACTTCTGAAAACAAAATAAATTTTATAGCAATTAGTCCACAAACTCTTAATAATGAAATGGCATTTATTAAGGAAAGGTCAGCATGTTGCGATATTTTATTTTTGGATAGTTATAATCTGTCATCTGAGTATATAAGCTATCTCAATACGAATAGAAACCAGCTGTTGTGTTGTTTTGATGATGACGCACTATATAATTATAATTGTGATGTGTTAATTAATCCGCATCCACATTCAGAGGAAATGAATTTTGTGTTCTATGGAAAACCTTCCGGGATGTTACTTGGAGGAAAATATTGGCCTTTACGTAAAGAATTTGAAACGAGTAAGCGAATTGAGATTGAAAAAGTTGTTAAATCAGTTTTAATAATAATGGGAGGTGGTGATGTCAATAGGTATACGGGTCTCGTAGCAAATATTGTAGATAAGTTTAATATAAGAGTTGATATAATATTAGGCCCACTGGTTGATGATGATTACTTTCGTGAAGTGAAAAATAATATTTCTGAAAAAATGCTAATTCATAAAAACCCTGTAAATCTGATTGATATCATCAGTAGTTGCGATTTTGCAGTCTGCTCTGGTGGTAATATAATATATGAATTAAGTATTGTGGGTATGCCTATCATTTCTATTCCACAATCAAAAAATGAAATGATTAAAGTAGAATATTTATATAAAAATGGATATTTACTTTGTCCATTTCCTTTTAATAAGTATAATTCCACAGTTTTAGAATCATGTATAAAAAAGTTTTTAAATGAATATAATATCCGTAAAGAATACTCCAATAAAGCTAAGCACATAATTAGCAGACATGGATGTCTGAATATTGTTAATGAGATACAGCAACAGTATAAAGAACTTATCGATCGTGAGGTAATATAAAAGTGATGTCTACATATAGTTGACATATCTTCCACAATGTTGATAGAATACAAAGACGTATTGGATTCATCTTTCCTAGAGAATACAGTAACGTTTTTATTTAGAGAAGTTATTGAATGTTGTATAGCAAAATGTGTCAAAATTGTTGATGTTCTCGAAATTTTAGTACTATATTGCTATAATAAAAGGAAGAGTGAGAAAATGAAATATGGAAGAATAATTTGTAATTATGATATATATGCTAAAAGCGCAGTGGCAGGATATAATGTTGGAGATGGTGTTCAAACAAACTTTGTAGATTATTTATATAAACAGGCAGGAATAGATTTGGACGAAGTAGTAATAGTAGATTCCTGTGACTTGACGACATATTCTGGAGAACCTCTAACTGTACCTATTATAGGGATTCCCATTGGAAATTTATTAGGGGCACTGCCTTTTTCACCTAATATAAAACCAATCTTTTTCAGTAGTCATATTAACACAAGTAGATTTTCCGAGGCAGATTTTGATTATCTAAGAAGATATGAGCCTATAGGATGTAGAGATGAGTATACTTACAAGCAAATGCTGGAGAATAATATTGAAGCATATATAAGTGGATGTGTTACGATGGCATTGCCTGTGAGAAAGAAAAATAGAAATCAAAATAAAATATTTTTTGTTGATACTCCGGATAGTCTTGACGAGTATGTCCCCATAGATCAAATAGATAAATATGAAAAAATTAGTCATTTATTGCCAATGGAAAAGCACACGATGACTCATAAAGATGCTATTGATTTTGAACAGAAAAGTATAAATTTATTAGAACGATATCAGAAAGAAGCAGGATTAGTAGTAAGCAGTAGAATACATGCTTTAGCCCCATGTTTAGCAATGGGTATTCCCGCAATTGCAGTTGTTGAAAATTGTTCATATAGGTTTTCTTGGATAGATAAATTCATAAAAATATATACACCTGATCAATTAGGTTCCATAGATTGGAAAGGTGTAACTATTGAAGCAGACGAACTCCGAGATAACATAATTGAATTATTTACTAAGTTAATACAAGAACAACCCGATGATGAAAAACTAATGAAACGTATGACAGAATTCTATTTGTCAAGAGAAAAGGCAGTATATGGAAGTCATTATATCCGAAAGCTTAATGAACTTAATCCCGAAACAATGAAGAATAATTATGTGATTTGGGGGTGTGGATTAATTGGCGAAAGCTCATATAAGGCAATTTGTGATATTTTCCCCGATGCACATTTAGCTGCCGCCATAGATACTCATGCTGAAGGCACATTTCATGATGTTCCTATCGTTAAACCAGATAAGTTACATGAATATGATGATTGTTTCATAGTAGTTGCGAATTATTCTGGTAAAGATGCCTGTCTAAATACTTTAAAACAAATGAATAAAGTTGATAATATTGATTATATTTTTATGGGAACACAGAATGGATAAAAGGATTGTAAAATAGATGAAAAAATTGATAAGTATTTCATTACCATGTAGAAACGAAGAAGATAATATTGAAGAAATGGTTGAAAAAATATCTGAACAATTTGAAAAAGAATTGCCGGAATATGATTATCAGATACAGTTTAGTGATAACTGCTCTACTGATCGTACAAGAGATATTCTAAGGAATGTATGCAAGAAAAATCATAGAGTTCGAGCTATTTTTAACGTTGCCAGCTTTACAGGATCAGCTTTTAATAGCATATTCCAAACTGATGGTGATTGTTGTATTCATATGGCATCAGATTTTCAAGATCCTCCTGAGACCATTCCTATAATGGTTAGAGAGTGGGAGAAAGGGTACAAGGTTGTTTGTGCAATAAAATCATCAAGTAAAGAAAATAAATTAATGTGGTGGATACGGAGCATATACTATAAAATAATGCATAAGTTTTCAGACATTGAACAAATCAGACATTTTAACGGCTTTGGATTATATGATAGAGAATTTATAAAAATAATGCAATCGCTAAATGATCCAATCCCAACTTTGCGAGGAATAGTAGCTGAATACGGTTATAAGCGAAAAGATATTTTCTACACACAGAATAAACGCCAACGCGGTAAATCAAGTAATAATTTTTACAGATTATTTGAATATAGCATGAGGAATTTTACAACGTATACAAAATTTGGAATTCACTTTGTCACCATTTTAGGTATATCTATTTCGATATTATCACTATTAGCAGCAATCGTATTTTTTGTTATTAAGCTCACCGATTGGTACCGCTACCCGGCAGGAATGATACCTGCTATTTTAGGAATTTTCTTTATTGGATCAATGCAACTTTTTTTCATTGGGCTTATTGGCGAATATATCATTAATATCAATACTAGGGTTATTAACCGGCCGTTAGTTGTTGAAGAAGAAAAAATCAATTTCCCAAAGGATTAAGAGTAATTTAACCCCACCCCTTATGAAAAAGGATATTTTTAGTTGAAGTTACTTTTCGGAGCCAAAAATATAATACGTAGTAGTTATATCTGGAATACAACAGCAGGCATATTAAACGCTTCTCAATCGGTTATTCTATTAGTTGTGATCACGAGAACAAATGGGATCTATGATGCGGGTGTATTTTCTATCGCGTATGCTATTGCTAATCTAACTTTGACGGTTGGTAAATATGGCATGAGAAGTTTTCAAGTCTCTGACATAAATGAAGAATATAAATTTGATAGTTATCTAGGTTCAAGGGTTGTAACAAGTGCAGCAATGATACTAACAAGTTTTGTGTATGCACTGTATGGACTCATGATACTTAATTATACTTTTGACAAATTCATTATAGTATTGTTAATTTGTTTTTTGAAACTTGTTGATGTTGTTGAAGATGTTTTTCATGGGAATTTTCAACAAAAAGGAAGATTAGATGTTGCATCCAAAGCTATAAGCATAAGATTTGTAGTATGTATATTGGGTTATGTAATAGCCTTATTTATTACAAATAATCTTATCATTTCAACTATTATTTGTATTGTTTTAGCTATTATTGCATTTTGTATATTTACCTTATCAGCAGCACCGAATTTCAATAAAATAAAGTGTAGCTTCAAAAAACAACAAATAAAAGGATTATTATCAGCATGCTTTGCTCTATGTGCTGGGGGATTTCTTTCAATGTACATTGGGAATGCCCCTAAGTACGCAATTGATGCGAATCTATCTCAGACGATACAAGCATATTACAATTTTATTTTTATGCCGGTATTTGTTATTAGCCTATTAGCCAACTTTGTATTCAATCCTATACTTGCTAGGTTAGCAGAAATATGGGACAAAAAAATAATTCCAGTATTAAAAAAAATGATTATTCGTCAGATCGTAGTAATAATCGGCATTACAATTATTGTAGTTATTGGTGCTTACATTATTGGCATTCCAATACTATCATGGTTATATGATGTCGATTTGTCAGCTTATCGATTAGAGCTATGTATTCTCTTGTTGGGTGGAGGTATGCTTGGATTAGTAAGTTTTTTTACTGTTGTTATAACAGTTGCTAGACACCAAAAGCAATTACTATTTGGTTATTTAGGTACCGCTATTCTGGCAAAATTGTTGTCAACATTTTTTGTGACAAAATATGGGATCATGGGAGCCGCACTGCTATACTCTTCATTGATCGCAATACTTGCTTGTGTTTTTTTTATTATGGTTTTTGTTATAATTAAAAAAATAAAAGAGTAACAGCAACAGATTAAACCAATAGGTCTTTGAATACTAAGCTGTTTATAAAAGAAATGGAGAGATATGAGTATAAAAAAAATATTTACAAACAATTATGAAAAGGTCATCTTTATAGTAATTATTCTGATTGACTTATCAATAATGATCAGGTACTCAGACGTACAATCATTATGGCATGATGAACTTTACCAAGTAAGTGTTTGTGCTGAGGCATCTTCGGTATTGGATGTTTTACATATGTATTTAACAACAGATGCTGCACCTCCATTTTTTGCATTGATAGCATATATCTGGTACAACATCACACCATATGGTGAAAGGTGGATAATGTTTCTCCCAGAAGTGTTGACTTGCATGAGTATTTATTTTGTTGGATTATCAGCGAATCAGTTGAGAGGTAAGAATTATGGCATTTTTTGTGTAATAGTCTCAGCCTTGATTCCTGCGCTAACAATTTTTGTAGGTTATGAATTCCGTCATTATGCAGTGACATTATTAGTATCTTCCATGCTGATATACTTCTACACATTAAGGTGCAGAAACAATAAAAAGACTCCGATATGGATATTGTGCTCCTACGGGATTTCATTAGCTTTGATTGTATATTCATTCTATCTATGTGTATTGATTTGTTTTGTCCTCTTTATATTTGATATTTATTTATGTGCAAAAAAAGCAGCTGAAATTAGATGTTTGAGTTCATATTTTATAGGGGGCGCTTTATTTCTGCCTTGGGCTATAGCAAGATATCTTTCCATGCGTGATATTGGGATAAATGTAATACCGGAAGACTTCTGGCCACAGACGCCAACATTTTCTTCAATAATGGAAATATTGAATTTTTTTACATATGGTAACATTGGATTAAGTATTTTACTGTCATGTGGATTAGCAGCAGGTATAACTGTTCTTATAAAAAATCGTAACCTTGATATTATCAAAAAAAGAGATGTCTTTTTTTTGAAGATATGTACGGTGATGGTGCTTTTTTATATTGGTGCGATTTTTATTCATAGCAGATTTATTATGGTAGAAGGTTCATTATGGGTAGATAGATATTTCTTATGTCTGATTCCATATTGTGTATTATTAATGGGGTATGTAGTTGATAAACTTTTGTGTACTGTATCTGTTCTAACTAATAAATCAAAAATCTCAGGTAGTTTGGTTATGGTTGTCAGTTTATCTCTTGTTATTTTTATTTTGCCCAGTACGGTTGATGACATTGAATCATATCAGAATGATATTCGTGAACCATTCAGGCAAGTATCGAAATACCTTAAAAAACAAGATGATATCAACAGTAAAGACACTATAGTAGTTGTTACTGTATCCGATCGTATAGTTAACGGGTGGCAAGATTTTTATTTCGATAAAAAAGATTCAAATGAAAAAATAAAGGGTATCAAAATAGTCTCGGAAACCAGTGATGAAATAGACAATTTAGAGACTTATAACTCAATATACTTTTTTAATGTACATAAATTTGGTTCAGATGAACAAAAAGTACAAAATGATTTTGAAATTTCCTTAAATAAAAGATACAATAAAGTAGATGATATTGAAAAATATGGATTAACAAAGTACGGGCACTCAGATTAATTGATTCTTTAGAATTTATTGAGCATTATATTCAGATTGCTTACTAGCGAAAACGAGGAGATAGTTCTGTTATGGAAACAAAAAAGTTTATGTGTAAAAGTATATTAATAATTTTGATTCTTATCCCAATCTTTCTATGTAATCATACAAATACATTTGCTGCATCTCCATCAATGAATGTACACGCAATATATTTGCCAAGCACTGAAATAAAGGACACATGGGGTAGCCCGGTTTTGCTGGAATCAAACGGTAGATATTTGTTGATGGATGCTACACAAAAAGGAAGTCAAAATGATATTATCAGTTATTTAAAAAAGAATAATATTTCTGAATTAGATTTATTTGTATCGCATTATCATGTTTATGCATATGAAAGTCATGCAGGAATATTGACAGATCCATATTTTCAAGTAGGTACAATGTATTTACCAGATAATTCAATTGGAGCAGAAATTCCATATGATGATATTTCTAATCAAACAATAAGAAAATATGCTAAACAGATAGCCGTTCAACATGATGCTAAGATAAAATATCTTAATGTGGGAGATTCTTTTACTGTTGGTGATGCAACAGTAAAAGTTATTGGACCTGTCGGCAATTACAGCTATGCTGATATATATGCATCAAAACTTAGTTATAACGAAGCTACTCTTGTATATGCTAATTCCACTTCATTAGTTACAATGATAACATGCGGTAATAAAAAATTTCTGTCAGCAGGTGATATGTCCGCACCGGAAGAAAATGCATTAATGAAAAAATACAGCAAATCTTTTCTCAAAGCTGATATCTATCAGTTGCCTCACCACGGTTTGAATTCATCCGATCCTGCATTCATTGAATTTGTACGACCAAACTACTCATTCTCCTCAAATCATAAATTCACAATAAGATATCCTAAAACACACGGCAGTTATGGTCATCGTCAAACTTTTCGTCAAAGAGAGCGGGCAAGTTGGTACGGATTATATTATATGACTGGAGATGAAAAAAAAGATTTAGTGATAAAAGTTAATAATAATAATATTTTTTACTATAAAAATGGTAAAAAGCTGACAGGTTGGGTCACGGTACAAGGTGGAGATTGGATTTATCGACCGACTGATAAATATTATATAAGCCCAACCACAGGTAAGCCTTATACTGGTATCAGAAAGGTCGATGGCAAATACTATAACTTCAGCACCGGCGGGTGTGTAGTTTATGCGGCTTATGATAAAAATGGTAAGTATAAGTATTGGAAGGGTAGTGAAAATGAAGTACGTTACTATACCAAATCTGCAGAAATGTATATAGGATTTAGAAAAGTCGGGAAAAAGTTATACTATTTTAACAAGTCGGGTTACAAAAAACTGGGCAATAGTAAATATAAGCCTGTTATAATTGCATCGAAAAAATATCTCATTGATAAAAATGGTGTTATATATACTAAAGGTTGGAAAAAATATAGTAATGGCAAAAAAAGATATGTAACAAAAAAGGGTGTCATGGTCACTGGATGGAAAAAAATTGGTAAAACAAAGTATTACTTTAGTAAAAAAACAGGGTATATGACGAAACAAAAATAGGGGATGTTATGAATTACATAAGGAAAAACAGTGCATCATTAATAATTGTAGTTGTTTTTGTTACTATTATGTTTTCGGTTACAGTAAATTTTGAAAACAAAGTCTCTGCCGATATTTCTGAATGCGATTTTGAAGTTATAGGCGGAGTAGAAGAAGTTGATTACAGGTATATAGCTGAGACATATCAATTGGAAATCCTAACTGGAGAATCGTTATTGATTTCTATGAAAGACGAAATAGATACCACAAACAAAGATTCGATTCTTCTTAATGATAATGCTGACATCACCATATCGGATGTGGCAATTAAAAACGACAGTATTAGCAATGCAGCCATTAATGTTGCATCAGATGCATCAATCACTCTGAATATCAAAGGGAATAATTCCATAATTTCATATGGCAAACAGGCCGGAATTAGAGTTTCTGGAGGATCATCCATTACTATAATTGGCGAAGGTTCTTTATATGCTGAAGGCGCAGAAAATGCTGCCGGTATCGGCAGCTCATTATATTACGATGAAGATAATAATATAATTAATGATTTAGGAAATATAATTATCAATTCTGGGAATATCAAAGTCCAAGGTGGCAATAGTGCATCTGGTATTGGTGGTGGCTACAATAGTTCAGGCGGCAGTATTAGTATCAATGGTGGAATTATTAATGCTACAGGAGGTAAGTATGCTGCGGCTATAGGCACCGGCTTATATAATACTTCGGGGAGCATAAAGATAACCGATGGAGATATAATTGCAAATGGTGGTGTATGTGCCCCAGGGGTCGGAGTTGGATATAAGTCGGATTATGGTGATATCGAAATCTCAGGTGGCACTATTAGTGCTATTGGAGGTGATTATGGTGCAGGCATTGGCAGTGGATATGGCAATTCTGAGAAACCATGCAATGTTGCAATTACTGGAGGTAAAATACATGCTAAAGGAGGACTACGAGGTTCCGGCATCGGTATGAGTCATTTAGCATATCATGATGAGGGTGCAATTTTAATAGTGGGCGGAGAGATAACAGCTACCGGCGGAACATATGCTGCAGGTATAGGATATGCCGGACTAATAACAATAGACGGAGGTAATATCACTACAGAAGGAGGCCGGTATGCAGCAGGAATAGGAGGGAGTTCTCGATCAAAAAGTGGTGGCACACTTATTATCAACAATGGTAATGTTAAATCACAAGGCGGAGTGTATGCTGCAGGAATTGGCGGAGCGTATGATGGTTCCGGAGGAAATATCGAAATCAACGGAGGCATGGTAACATCAACAGGAGGTGATTCAGGTGCTGGAATAGGAGGAGGAGAATACGGACATGGTGCCAATATATGCATCAATAACGGAACTGTATTGGCATATGGATTTAATAAAAAGGAATACAGCGGTGCTGGCATCGGTGGCGGTTATAGAGGTGCTGGCAATCATACGGAAATAAATGGAGGATTCATTACTGCTGATGGTGGAACTGGTGCCGAGGACATAGGTGATGGCGACAGATATATAGGTAGCAAAACATTTACCACCTATATAAATGGAGGAAGCGTATGGGCTGTCGATGGAAAAATTAATTTACCTTCTGGGGCAAAATCAAAGAATGGTGAACCTGTTTATCCTGTATTTATCGGAACTCAAGAGAACAAAACAAACTCTTCTACCCTTAACAAGAATATAGAAGTTGATAAATATAATTATTCAGCCAATACTATTTCGTCTACAGATGGTAATTGTGAACATGGTTCAGTTTTTTCAAATTCTAACCCTAGTGTGGCGGCAATTATTTATCTCCAAGAAGATAACTTTGTCAATGGGATTGATATTGAAGGATTGCCTCGAGGTTTTGCTGATGTGGAGAAAGTAACCAATTTCAAAGCAAAAACTAATGTTGTTTATTGGAATATCAATAGAGCTGGAATATATGCCGTTTTAAGAGGAGCAGAAGGAAAAGACTACGAGTATAATAATAATGTAATGACATTGTACAATGATTCAGATGTTGAAATTGGATTATATACTTATGATATCTATACCGGTGATAATATTGTGGTTTCGCCGGGCGCGACTTCGAGTTTGCAAATATCAGGATTAATGATTGATAATCGCGGATCAGACAGTGAAGTCATTAATGTCAGCTCAGATTCAAGCCTTAAGCTTTCGCTTGATGGAAGAAATACATTATATGGAGCGGATAACTGTGCTGCTATTTCTGTTGATAAAATGGGACAGTTGAGTATATTCGGCGCTGGAGGTTTAATAGCCTATGGAGGAACTGAGGCTGCCGCATTAGGTGCAAATAAAGATGAATATTCAGGTAAAGTTGTTATTCAAAATGGATTTGTCACTGCCAAAGGGGGCGACGGAGCTGATGATATAGATAATCCTGTGATCGATGGTGGAAGTGTATGGTTTGTAGGTGGAATTAGTGTTATTCCTAAGGATTCAACCGATAAAAATGTATATCCTGTAAAAGTACCGACAAAAAATCCTCTATCAGAAGTAGATATGTATAACCGTGAAATAAAGATTATTAATAGCACCTACAAAGCAAAGACAGTGTCTGAACATAAAGAAAAATGTGAACACGGTGAGAACTTCCCAAGCAATCAAGCGGCTTTATTGTATTTGCCTGCAGATAAAGAAATTAGTTTATCTGTAGGGAGCTTTTCAAATGGTATTGTTTCAGTGGTTCCTGATAGTGACGTATCATCTGACATGAATATGGTCAAATGGCCAATCAGCATTAAATTGAATGTATCAGAAAGAACAATAGAGAATAGATCAGCTACTAATCTGTATGCAATATTTAATCCATCATATATAAAAAATAAAAATGTACTTTGGACCAGCAGCAATACTAAGATTGCCACCGTTTCGGGAGGTAAAGTGACTGCTAAGAAAACCGGTACAGTCTACATAACTGCTAGGGCAAGTTACAACAGCGCCGTTTGTGTTAAGGCAAAGCTAAAAATAATTAGCCCTGTTACAGGGATAGCTGTTCCACAAACCAAGATATATATGACAAAGAAGAAGACATATTCTGTACCAGTAGTGGCTTATACAAAAGATGGTTCGTCAGCAAAATTAGTTTGGAAATCTTCAAACATTAAGATTGCAACAGTTAGTTCGAAAGGGAAGATCACAGCTAAAAAAACAGGAAAGTGTGTAATAACCGTTAAATCAGAAAATGGGAAATACAAGAATATAAATGTGAACGTAGTCAAAAAAGCAAAAAAAATCAAGAAGGTTATTATAAAGAACGCGCCTAAAGCAATTAGTAAAGGCATGCAAAAAAGATTATATGTAAAATTAAAATCAGGATATTCTACAAATGTTAAAGTAAATTGGTCTTCATCCAATAACAAAATAATATCTATAGACAAGTCTGGTTTAGTAAAGGCTAATAATAAAGGAACAGCGACAATAAAAGTAAAAACTGGGAACGTGAGTGCGACAGTAAAAATAACGGTAAAGTAATAGTATTGGCAGATACAAGATAGTAACAAAATATCTTCACAAAAAATACATTATTAATAGTTATTATTTATTACATGAACAAGCACTTTAAAATAATTTTAGGCATCTTTATCACCGTTATTCTGCTTATAATCGCAGGTCTGTGGTTACTTGACTATTCTTCAAATCTCCTTATTAAAAAACATCGTTCAATGCGGACGGACACCTTTTATGAATTGCCAAAGAATTCAGTTGATGTTCTATTTGTAGGCAGCAGTAAATATCTGAGAAGCATATCGCCGAATCAGATTTATGCCCAGACTGGTATTTCTTCATATAACAGGAGCTCAGAGTTGATCCCTGCTCAAGGGCAATACCTTTTCGTTGTAGACAGCTTCAAAACACAAAACCCTAAAGTTGTTTTCCTAAGCACATCAACGCTGGTTAACGGATTTAATGACAACTGGGGTGAATACTATTACTATCTTGCCATGGCAAAGGCCAAATTTTCAAAGGATAAATACGATGTTGCTATTGCAATAAGTAGCGAAAATATCAAAGGTGTCGACAGCTCAGCCGGTCTGCTGTTTCCTGCCTTTAAGTACAAAGACCGAAGAAATTCCCTTATTCCTCGTGACAGGCTGACCTACTCAAACATAAATACACTGGGTTTTGATCCGTATTGGAAAATAAAACTACAGCCGGATCACAGGAAGAATTTTATAGGAATGATAGATACGGAAGCAAAGGTAGATGTAAAATATGATCCGCTTGTAAAAGAATATCTGGATAAGACAATAGAGTTCTGTAAAAAGAATGGTGCCCAAGTCGTAATATGTGATACTCCCAGCAAAGAATGGTCAGAAGAAAGCTACGCTGCAGCAAGGGCACTGGCTGAAGAACATGGAGTTATCCATCTTGACTGCCATATAGATGAGAACTATCAGAACATACATGAGGATGTTCAAACTGACTGGCATGATAACAGAAGGCATCAGAATGGCTGGGGGGCATATAATGTGACGACTTTTATCGGTCAATATCTAAGGCAGAATTTCAGATTTGCTGATTACAGAGACGAAAGTGGTGATATTGCAGATAGTCTAAAGAACGACTATAAAGAGTACTACTATAGATACCACATGTTTTTACCGGAAGAACTTCCCATTCCTGAAAACTATGCTTTGGATAATGTAGCTAGAATGAACAGTATTCCGGCTATCACTTCTCCAACTTCAAAGATATCAAATCCGTCATATACTACCTTCGAACAGCAGCTAAGCAAAAACGGATTAGAATATACTTCCGAATTCATTGAAGTTATGGGAAGCGGAGCTATTTCTGTAAAACGATATAAGTTAACAGATGGAACAAACATAATAGTTGCTGAATATACATATGAATCAGAAAACTGGGTACTGCCGATTCACAATAAAGAACTTGATTTTGGGGAATCAGGTAAATTTCCAATAGTCGATCCTGCAAATGAAACAGGTATGCTGATGGCGTTTGACGGGACCAAAACAAAAGAGCAGGCTAAGTTACTTGTAAATATTTACAATAGCCTGTAAAGGGGGTGTCTATATGATCAAGAATACAGATAACATTAAAAAAGTTGCTAAGCTTTTATTGAATGTAGCTCTCATAGTATCCATGACTTTTGCATCAATTGAACACACATCTGATTTACTGATACCAAAACATAGATCCATGCGGGTAGATAGTTTTTATAATTTGCCGGAAAATTCATTAGATGTTTTGTTTGTTGGAAGCAGTAAGTATCTTAGGGGGATATCTCCAAACCAGATATATTTGCAGACGGGAATATCTTCATATAACAGGAGTTCAGAGCTTATACCTGCAGAGATACAGTATCTATATGTCGTAGACAGCTTTAAAACCCAAAAGCCCAAAGTAGTTTTTCTAAGCACATCAACATTGACCGGGGGATTTGATGAAGAATGGGGCGAGTACTATTACTATATGTCCATGAATAAAGTAAAATACTCTGAAGAGAAAAAAGAGATTGCTGAAGCTATCACCAGAGAAAAAATTAAAGGTGTAGGCAGCGCCATGAGTTTGCTTTTCCCAGCAATCAAATACAATGACCGTAAAAACTCACTTTTGTATAGAGATAAACTTACATATTCCAACATAAATACCAGAGGGCAGGATCCATACTGGGAGGTTAAAAAGCAACTTCCCGGGCGAGAGAACTTTACGGGAAAAATCAACGCCAATACAAATGAAAGTTTCGTATTTGACGCCACGACAAAGGAATATCTGGATAAAACAATTGAATTCTGCAAGCAAAATGGAGCCCAAGTGGTCATATGCGATGTACCTGGCAGAGAGTGGACAAATGTAAATTACGCCGCAGCAAGATCGCTTGCTAAGGAACACGATGTTGTTCACTTAGAATGTATGATAAATAAGTACTATGAAAAAATCGATGAAAATACCCAGATAGACTGGCATGATACCAGAAGGCACTATAATGGCTGGGGTGCATACAACCTCAACATTTTTCTCGGTACTTTCCTTAACGAAAACTTCGAGTTGGCAGATTACAGAGGGCAGGACAAAGAAATAACAAAGAGCCTTGATGAAGATTATAAGCAGTATTACTACAGATATCACATGTTTTTGCCAAAAGGTCTAAAGACACCGGGGAATTATTCACTCGACAATCTGGCAAATATGAATAATATTCAGGTTGTTGAACCAAACTCTTCAAATAAGATATATACATCATTTGAAAATAAGCTTAATAGGGCGAAAATCAAGCATACAACCGACTTTATTGATGTTTCGGGGAGTAACTCCATCTCTGCAAAAAGATACACGCTAAAAAGCGGTGTGAGCATTATACTTGCCGAATATACATATGAATCAGACCCATGGGTTCTTTCTGTTCACAATAAGGAACTTGATTTTGGAGAATCAGGGAAATTCCCCATCGTTGATCCTGCAAATGAGACAGGCTTTATCATGGCACTTGAGGGTACCAAAACGAAAGATCAGGCAATAAAACTCATTAATATCTACAATGATCTCTAGATGCAATATAGATGTGATATTACTGTAATTTGTAATAAATTGATACCATTAAGCTTTTGACATATACTATGATTGTAGTTAGTCAATACACTGTAGGGGATTTTAAAGGAGGGGTAAAAATGAATAATGTATTATCAAAAAGAATGATCTTACTTTTTGTTTTAGTTTTCCTGTTCACATGTGTTGTTTCAGTACCTATTATTGGCAAAAATGATATTGTTGATGCCAAGTCAAAGACGGTGAGGATTACGTTTTATGCCAATGGCGGAGTTTTTGAAGCAAAAAAACACAAAGGGAAAAGATACACAGGAAAACACATCAAATATGGAAGTCGTATAAATGGTATGCCTAAAGTTAAGAGAACCGGTTATGTATTGTTAGGTTGGTATACAAAGAAAAAAGGTGGGAAGCAGGTATATTCTACTACTAAACTGAGAAAGAATACAAAAGTTTATGCAAAATGGTCAAGACCATTCAGTGTCAATCAAAAGCGTGTTGGGCTGTTGGGAAAGAAGTTAGCATCTTCAAGCCGAATAAGCCCTGTTCTAGGAGAGATACTGAGCAATGATATGCTAATGACTGTTGATGGCTATATTTGCGAATACTATTGGGACAACTATAAGGGTTATTTATGGACAAGAGAATTTCATGATAATTCATGTGTACCTTTTGAGATTGATGGAAGGGCAAATAGATTTGTCAATATAAATAAGACTTACTATTACAAAACATTTATGAAAAAATTGCAAGTTTCAAAATACAAAGTAGAGCATTCATATCTTACATTCAAAAAAAATAACTTAGAATGGACTATTACTTTGGACAAGACTAAGGTAAGTTCTAAATCTTATACCTCAATAAAGCTGATTGATTTTCCGCTTGACATCATAGAATAAAATAATTCTTGAAATTTATTTGCTAGCTATGATACAATAACGAATGTTATTACGGACGGTCCTCTGTATATAGATTCGGGATGAATCAAGCGATACAAGAACGTCTTGGGAAGAGAGGAGGAAATAACATATGAATACGATAGATGCTATAACACAGGAATACTTAAAAGAAGATGTTCCGCAGATAGGAATAGGCGATACTGTTAAAGTACACATCAAGATCAAAGAAGGAACCAGAGAAAGGATCCAGATCTTCGAAGGCTTTGTACTTAAAAAACAAAACGGCGGCGTAGGCGAAACATTCACAGTGAGAAGAATCGCTTCCGGTGTAGGTGTCGAAAAGACATTCCCCGTACATTCACCGCTGGTGGACAAAGTCGAAGTTGTCAAACATGGTGATGTGAGAAGAGCAAAGCTGAACTACATGAGACAGCGTACAGGTAAATCAGCCAGAATCAAATCAAGAGAAAGAGACTAATCAAAAAGGGACTGCGGTCCCTCTTTTTAATGGTGCTTCTCTAATCGCTATGCGATTAGCAAGAAGACCTTATGCTAATTTTTCACAAATCTATGATTTGTAGAAAAATGTCGTATACTAAGGAATTATTATGAATAACATTAACTGGTACCCGGGGCATATGAAAAAAACGAGAGAGATGATAAATGAAAATCTCAAACTTGTTGATGTTGTAATTGAAGTCATTGATGCAAGGATACCGGTTTCCGGGCGTAACCCCATAATCAATGAGTTGATCAGTGGCAAAGACCATGTTCTAGTACTCAATAAAGCTGATCTTGCCGATGAATTAAAAACTGATCAGTGGTTGGATCATTTCCGGAAATTGAAAATAGATACATTAAAACTAAATAGTAAAGAGGGTAATGGTATCAAGCCCCTCATAAAAAAAATGGAAAATCGAAACATGAAGAAAAGCATGTCTGGCAATAAAAAGCCTTTTCGGATAATGATCGTAGGTGTTCCCAATTCCGGTAAATCTTCGTTGATCAATCGTCTTACCGGGAAAAAGACTGTTGCCGTCGGTAATATCCCGGGGTTCACAAAGGGGAAACAATGGGTGACATTGGGAAACAAGATGCAGCTTCTTGACACTCCCGGCATTCTATGGCCAAAATTTGAAGACCCGAAAGTCGGCCTTGATCTGGCGTTCTGTGGATCCATAAGAGATGAAATAATGGATGTTGCTGATCTGGCGCTTGAGCTGATCAAAGTTTTATCTATTCTATATCCAGACCTCCTCACAGAGAGATATAAAATCGATTCTTTGGAGGAGACTGCTCTCATGACAATGGATAAAATCGCTGAAAGCAGAGGTTTGATATTGCCTGGCAAAAAGATCGATTATGAGAGGACAGGCAGAATGATTATGGATGAATTCAGAGCCGGGAGGATTGGACAGATAACACTGGAGAATATCGGTGAATAAAGCGGAAAGAGAAGTATTTTTAAAGCAGAAGCTGCATGAGATGAAGGCTTATGAACGTTCACTGTATTTAGATGGATATCTTGCCATTGCAGGGACAGATGAGGTAGGACGAGGACCATTGGCAGGCCCGGTAGTTGCTGCTACCGTCGTTTTACCCGAAAATTTTAATATACTGGGGATAGATGATTCAAAGAAGCTGTCGGCAAAGAAAAGGGATGAGCTGTTCGACTTGATCAATGAATCTGCGTTGTCTGTCGGAATATCCTTTATCCCTAACGACCTGATTGATGAAATCAATATTCTTAATGCCACAAAAGAAGCAATGAAAAAATCCTTGATCCAGGCAAATAATAACTTGATTGAAGATTTTGAGAGTAAAATAGAATATCTTCTTATAGATGCAGTTGAGCTAAATGACATCGAAATCCCTCAAAAAAACATTATTAAAGGAGATGAAAAAAGCATATCTATCGCAGCTGCATCTATAGTTGCGAAAGTTACCAGAGATAGGTTTATGATAGAAATGGATGATGAATATCCCGGATATGATTTTGCGTCTAATAAGGGATATGGAACAAAGAAGCATTACGAGGGAATAAAAAGGATAGGTACTTGCCCTATCCATAGAAAGACATTTTTAAAAGGCTATATTTGATCTATCAGTAGAATCTGTAATTTGATGTCAGGTAATCAACGCCCAAAATATGTATAAATTCATATGCCGTCAATCGCTTGTTGACTGTATAAACCCCAACCTCCAGACCGGCATTTTTGATCATGCTTACTTCAATTTTCGATAAAGTGTTGTAGTGTGAGGATATCCCTTCAATTCCATTAGCTTTTGCCCAGTTTATTTCTGCCGCAAGGAGTTCACCTCTTGACTTGGTCAGAAATGTTGTATGAATGTCTTGATCATGTGCCTTTATTTTTTCCAAAGTGTCTTCACTGTATGAAAGAATGGTTGTTTTGTTGCTTAATCCATACAATTCCAGCTTAGAGATGATCTTTTCTGCACCCTCATCTGTCAAGGGATGCCCCTTGCTGGTTTTTACTTCAACTATAGGCCTTGTAGCAGGGTATTTCTTTACCACGTTTAAAAAATCGTCAAGTGAAGGGATTTTCTCATTAGGATACTTCCTTATTTCTGTGCCCGATGTAAGCTTTATTGTTGAAAGTTGCTCAAATGTTTTTTCGAGGATCGAGCCTGTTTGTGAAGTCATTCTGTCCAGTGTTGAATCATGCATTACCACAAAATCAGTCTCCGCCTTGATATCATTAGAGTCTGTTTCAATTGCGCCTTCAGTCATTTCGATTTCTTTTTCCACTTCCCAGATATCACATTCAACTCCCTGAAAGCCATTCTGACAAGCTAGCTTAAATGCTGTCATGGAATTCTCCGGTGCGTGGCCGCTAAGTCCTCTATGTGCAATATAATTTGTATCGTTTTTTCTCAGTGATTCTGATGTGATTCGAACCTTTCGTTTTACCTTGGATCCGTCTCTTGCATAGGCAGTTATTGTAACTTTGCCATCTCTTTTATAGGTTACTTTGCCCTGATCATTGACCGTGGCAATTCTTGTGTCGCTGGATCTCCAAACAATTCTTTTATGTGAAGAGCTTCTAGGATAAACTGCGGCATCCAAATCCAATCGGTTACCTTTTACAACAGTATTCCCTCCTGAAGTTTTGATGCTGGTTACAGGAGTCCCTACGATGACTTTGATCCTTTTTTTCTTTTTAGATCCGTCTCTGGCATATGCTGTTATATAAGTGGTGCCTTTTTTCTTTGCTTTGATTACTCCCTTTTGCGAGATAGTAGCCACCTTTTTATTGCTGGATTTGAACTTCATTTTTTTGCTTGCCCTGGAAGGGGAAACTGAAATCTTTAATTTGACCATTGCTCCTTTTTTAATAGTTTTTACATAATTTGTTGCATTAGTGAATTTTATTGTTTTTACTTTTGCTTTTGAAGCTGCATAAGTCTGATCATGTAATACAAAAGCAGGCATTAATAAAAAAAGTATAAGCAACAAACAAATTTTTCTTGTGTTTATTTGATTCATAAAATCCCCTAGTTAGTTTTAATGTTTCTTTCCGCGGGCTTTTTACTGTTTTTAGCCGCTTTGTTGATCAATGTGATAGGTGGTATCTTGTTCCATGGTATCATATTAAAAATCAATGATAAAGTTATTCCGATAATAAATGCGATTATTGCCTGAACAAAAATTACTATGACGGGGTTCAATCCTGTATTCAGGAACCAACCATTTGTATAGAAAATATCAAGTATCATCCAATGCATGAGATAAACTATTAAAGTTGTTCCGGATATTTTGGAAATGATTTTTTTTGCTCTGTCTGAATATTGGATATTGTTGAAGGTCGTTGTGAAGAATAAGAATAGAGCAACATTTTTGAAAAAACATGTAATAGAAAATTTTTGATTCATTACATAGCCTTTTGCAAATCCATACTCATTGAACTGCCAGTAATTCACATAAAATGCAACAAATATCGATAAGATACCAAGCACATATACAATATTCCGAACCGCTTTCGATGGTTTATATGTATAAATTATATATCCAAATAGAAACCATGTAGCATACTGGCAGATTGAACTGACAGGTGATAGCCGGATTATGTACTTGATTTGATCATTATAAAAAGGCAAATTCGGAATTGAGAGAATTGAGGTTAGAAAGAGTGCGATAACAAAAATCACTATCATATACTTAAAGACCTGCACATTAGAGTTTTCTGTAATCAACCTCATAACGGGGGCAAGTGTATAAAGTGCGATCATCATCGGTATGTACCAAAGGTGCACCGGCTCATGCAGGGCCTGCTGCGAAAGTGTTTTGAATGTTATTTCGACTTCGCTCCCCAGCTTAGTTAAATCATAATAGGCATAAATATAGCACCACGCTATATATGCACAGGTTAGTTTAAAAATATTTTTGATCCATATTTTTTTGATGGTGACTTTTCTGGTCGGTGTCAAAAAAAATATTCCGCTGACCATGACAAATAGTACTGTCGGAGCGGAAAAAGCAGTTCTAAAAAAAACAGTCCAATAATAGTCCGTTGTTCCAGGCTCGGAAATCGCAAAATAACTTGGCAATTGCATCAATGAGCTGTGCATGAGTATTACGATGAAACAAGAAGTGATTCTTAACAAGTCGACAGAGTAATCTCGCCCGCCTTCTCCAAACATGGTGGGGGCTTTATCGGTGCTGATAATTTCTAGCATGTTTTCTCCTATACATCTTACATCTTGATAAATAATTTTTAAGCAATATTAACCATACTATTATCTAATATTAAAATGCAATTTTTATAGTTTATATGTGAATTTATTATGAAGTTCTCAATCTAGACCTTGTTTTTTGCAGATTCTTGGGATATTTTATATTAGATATGAGTATATTGGGGTATATTTACGATATAAAATAAGGGGATGCACTTAAGAGTTTATTTAAAGGGGAAAAGAAAATGAGTATCAGTTTAAAAAGAACGATATGTTTATTCGTTGTAATGTTATTCGTGGTTAATATTCCGTTTCTATGCATGGATAGTTTTTCTGTTGATGCCGCTTCAAAAAAGAAGGTAGTATTCAATGCCAACAAAGGAAGAGTAAGTAAAACTGTAAAATATGTAAAAAAAGGCAGGACATATGGAACCCTCCCGACTCCAAAAAGGTCAGGGTATGGATTTCTTGGGTGGTTCACCAGAAAAAGCGGTGGAACCAAAATCACATCTTCTACGAAAGTCACAACCACAAAGAAAAGAACTCTTTATGCTCACTGGGGCAAAAAGCTTACTGTTTATTTTAATGCAAACAATGGCAGTGTTTCCACAAAGAAAAAAACAATAACCAGATATAAAAAATATTATACACTTCCAACTCCAACGCGAGAAGGTTATATTTTTATGGGATGGTATACTAAAAAATCCGGCGGTAAGGTGGTTACCAGAAGTACAATCGTAAAGGCTAAAAAGAGCTATACTCTTTATGCGAGATGGAAGGAAAAAATAAAAGTTGCGTGTGTTGGTGCAAGCATCGTATATGGCACAGGCTTAAGCTCCAGAAATACATATTCATATCCTGCTCAACTTCAAGCAA
Organism: Anaerovoracaceae bacterium; assembly: GCA_031553035.1. Taxonomy (GTDB): domain Bacteria; phylum Bacillota; class Clostridia; order Peptostreptococcales; family Anaerovoracaceae; genus JAVBLY01. The sequence continues at coordinate 396,411 of JAVBLY010000006.1, forward strand.
AACTGGGTAAGTACTATAATGTAAATAATTATGGTGCAAGCGGAACAACCGTTGGGCTTTATACAGGAAAATCATATCTGGATACTTCAAATTTTATGACAAGCTATACTATGGGTGCAGACGAAATATTTATCTTGCTTGGAACAAACGATACGAATAAAGCATTTTGGAGAGATTTCCTAAGTGACACCCAAACAGGTGATGAAGAAGAGTTAATTCCATTTGAAACAATGGCAAAGGAATATATAAGGGACTACAAAGTCTTGTTAAGGCTTTATGAAAGAAGTGCCGCTAATTCTGATATAAATATCATGACATTACCTGATATATTGGACGAAGAAAGAAATGGCAATAAGTATTATATGGAACTTATACCATATTTAAATGAAGAACTTGAAAATTTGGCTGTCAATAATGGATACGGGTTTATAGATGCAAATGCAGCATTCAAAAACCAACCATCATATTATTCATATGATGGTATTCATATAACCAGTACCGGCGCAAAGAAACTGGCTGATCTTGCTAAAGGTAAAGTTTAATTATTCGAAAATTTATCTTTTGATATTCAGATCTTCTTTGATCTTAGACGTCGATATCTCCTGAGTCCTGGGGAGATAGACGACTTCACACTTATCTTCAAGAAAATCGAATTTCCCTTCCCAGTCATCACCGATCACAAAGACATCGACTTTGAATTCGTCGATGTCATTTTCTTTTTGCTCCCAGTTTTCCTCGGGGATAACTAGGTCAACATATCGAACTGATTCCAGAAGATGCTTTCTTTCCTCAAAGGTGAAGTAGCTCTTTTTCCCCTTAAGCTTATTAAAATCATCTGTTGAAAGGGCAACTATTAGATAGTCGCCTTGCTCTCTGGCTCGTCTAAGTAAATTAATATGTCCGTAATGAAGTAGATCGTATGTACCGTATGTTATTACTTTTTTCATTTCAGTCCTCGTTTCCTAAATGCGCTATCTTTAGCAATACTCTCTCTTGAACAAAAACTCAAATCTTCTGGCAAGCACCCAGTTAAACGGAGCACCAAGCGGTTTCCATGCAAGTATGAATGTTAATGAGACGGCTATTATTATGGGCAGCGCTATCACGAAGAAGTTATCCGATGCTGCAACAAGCTTGTAGAGCCCGAAGTAGCGAAGAAGCCTGATGAGGATGGAATGCCAGATGAATATCTGAAGTGTCCTTGTTCCCAGCTTTGTATAGAATGTTTTGCACCTTGGAACGACGTACATGAATGCGATTATGATCACTGTAGATAATGCGTACCAACCAAGCCTTGCCAGAACCCCGGTCAAATTATACCATTCGCCCAGAGCCGGGATCAGTTTATATGCATAATGAGGCGAAATGATGTGTTTGAGCGATGCGTAGTTTACCGGATCCCAGAGGCAGAAAATCAGGAACGCAATCAGGAATATCAATGCCGCGACTCTTATTTTATTTCCCCCGAAATGAAGAAGTTTTTCCATCATTTCCGGTGTCACATAGTAGCCTGCGATGAAAAGCGGGAAGAAGCATACGATCCTCTCAAGGGCCATAAAGTCGCCGACCATCGGATCCATGCCTATCAGCAATGCCGCCACTATCGATCCTATCATTACATACTTGGGTTTGATAGCATGTACAACTGGTATCATCCCATACCAGAATATGCAGACAAACAGGTACCAGGCAGGGCTCATAGGCTGGAAGAATTTATATGTTGTCGTGTTTTGAAGTAAATAATAATTAATTGCAAAGATGACCAGGGACATGAACACATACAGTATCAGAAACTGGAGTATTCGTTCGAATTTGAAGCGCCCAGTCCTTCTGTCGATTATGGATTTGGAAAAATATCCGGTGACGAAGATGAAAACGGGCATTGGCACTGTGATGACGAAACTGGCCAAGCCATGGTAGAACCAGTTGATACCGCCGGCAGGGTAGGTAAAATGTGCGATTACCACCAGCATGATCAGACAGAATTTCATACTGTCAAAGAAATAAATTCGGCCCCGTGAATCCGTTTCAAGATCCGTCGATGTCAGTTTTTGTAAGAAATTTGGCATGTTTTCAGGCTCCTTATTAAAAGTACTCATAATAATATTAATAAATTACAACTAGTCAATTATAGCAAAAAAACTCAGTCACGACAAGGAACCTATTATTTGATTTATGCGCTCAAATGTCAATTGACTAAGCCACCCAAAAAGTATATTATTTTTAGTATGAAAATCAGTCAGGTCCTCAAAACTAAAAAGACCCTCAGTTTCGAAGTTTTTCCGCCAAAAGAAGATAAGCCGCTGGGACCTTTAGCCGAGACATTAAGGTCTCTGTATAAGTACGAGCCGGATTTCATCAGTTGTACTTACGGCGCGGGGGGCACTAACGTGGGGAGAAGCGTTGAGGTATGTAAAATGGTGAAGGATGCAGATAAAATAGTCCTGCCCCATTTCACCTGTATCGGCAATTCCAGGGAAAAGATCAATAAGTACATAGGTCATTATGAGGAACTTAATATAGAAAACGTCCTGCTCCTTAGAGGAGATCTGCCTGAAGGCTGGGAGAACACCGGCAGTGAATTTTCTCATGCTGACGAGCTGATTGCATATTTCGCGGGGACCCACAGCAAAATGGGCATAGCTGCCGCAGCATATCCAGAGGTTCACATGGAATCCGACAGCACAGAAGCGGACATCAAATATCTTTTGGCCAAGGAGGAAGCGGGAGCGGAATTTTTTATAACCCAGCTCTGCCATGACGTAAAAGCCTACGAGAAGTTCATCAAAAGAATCAGAAAGGCGGGGATCACCATACCTGTCGTAATCGGTCTTATGCCAATTCTGACCAGGGAAGGTACCATCAGAATGAGCCTGACCAACGGCTGCTCAATACCTGCCGAGCTTTCCAGGATCATGGGTGTATACATTAATGACCTTCCCGCATACAAAAGAGCCGGTAAGGACTACACGGTGGATCTGATCAACAAATATCTGGAAACGGACATAAACGGCATCCACATGTATACTCTCAACAAGCATGACGACATAGACGAAATCATTGAACGATCGAATATAAAGAGACTGCTAATCTAAACAAAGTTGCTTAAAGAAGGAGATTACTTAAATGAAAACGGACATCCAAATTTGCCAGGAATCAACGCCAAAGCACATCATCGAAATCGCAAAAAATGCAGGACTGGATCCTGACGATATAGAACAGTACGGCAATTACAAGGGCAAGGTCGTGTCCCGCGCTTTTGAAAAAATGAAAGACAGACCTGACGGCAAACTTATCCTGGTGACTGCCATAACACCGACACCTGCAGGCGAGGGAAAGACAACCACCACTGTAGGTCTGACGGATAGTCTAAAGAAAATAGGCAAGAATGCTATCGTTGCTATAAGAGAGCCGTCTCTGGGACCTGTTTTCGGTGTAAAAGGCGGAGCGGCAGGCGGCGGATATGCCCAGGTCCTTCCTATGGAAGATATCAACCTTCATTTTACCGGCGATATGCATGCGATCGGCGCGGCAAACAATCTCCTTGCGGCCATGCTGGACAATCATATACAACAGGGTAATGAACTTGATATAGATCCTAGGACTATTACATGGACCAGATGCGTCGACATGAACGACCGTCAGCTTAGAAAGATCCTGAACGGACTTGGAGGAGACAAAAATGGCATCCCCAGAGAAGACAGTTATATAATCACCGTTGCCAGCGAGATAATGGCTATATTATGCCTTTCGACAGGGGTCGATGACCTTAAGGAGCGATGCTCTAAGATAGTAGTAGGCTACAAAAAAGACGGAAGCACTCCTGTGACTGCAGGTGATCTGAAGGCCCACGGCGCCATGGCGGCGCTACTTAAAGATGCTGTAAAACCTAATTTAGTCCAGACTCTGGAACATACACCGGCCTTCGTACATGGAGGGCCGTTTGCCAATATCGCTCATGGCTGCAATTCGGTAATGGCTACAAAGATGGCTCTCAAGATGGGAGACTATGTCGTGACCGAAGCCGGATTCGGAGCAGATCTGGGAGCGGAAAAATTCCTGGATATCAAGTGCCGAATGACAGGACTTAAACCGGACGCCGTTGTCATCGTTGCAACAGTCAGAGCTCTCAAACACCACGGAGGAACAAAGAAAGAAGACCTTACAAAGGAAGACCTGGCGTCTCTTAACATGGGAATACCAAATCTTCTTCAGCACGTTCATAATATTACAAAAGTCTACGGGCTCCCTGCAGTTGTAGCAGTGAACCGTTTCCCCACAGACACGGAAGAAGAGCTGGAACTTATACAGAAAAGATGTAAGGAACTTGGTGTAAATGTGGCTTTGAGCGAAGTATGGGCCAAAGGCAGCGAAGGCGGAGAAAAACTTGCAAATGAAGTCGTCAGGCTTACCGAGCAGCCAAATAGTTTTGATTACAGTTATCCTCTGGATATTCCTATAGGCGAGAAAATAGAGATGATCGCAGAGAAGATATATCATGCAGACGGAGTGGATTTCACCACCGGGGCACTTAAGCAGATTAAGCAGCTGACAGAACTTGGATTCGATAAGATGCCTGTCTGCATGGCAAAGACTCAATATAGCTTTTCCGATGATCCGCTGCTTTTAGGCGCGCCGGAGAATTTCAAAATAGCCGTGAGAGAGCTTAAGGTCTCGGCAGGTGCCGGCTTTATCGTAGCTCTGACAGGCGATGTCATGACAATGCCCGGGCTTCCCAAAGTTCCGGCAGCCGAGAGCATAGATGTCACAGACGACGGCGTGATCTCAGGACTGTTTTAGGACTTTTCATGGGCGAAAAAACACGAAGATACTATACAAGAGGTTATTAAATGGCACTTTTCGGCAAAGACAAAAATGATACACCAATGGGAACTCCTACACCAAAGAAAATCACCCAGACTGAAAAGTCTGTGGACGATTTTGTTTTAGATCTTTCCAGCAAGGACCCTGTTCCCGGCGGCGGCGGCGGGGCTGCTGTCACAGGCGCCATCGGGTCAGCTCTGGGCGGAATGGTTGCGTCTCTTACAATAGGCAAGGAAAAATATAAAGCAGTAGAAGCAGATCTGACATCTCTTAAAGCCAGATCCTACAACCTTCAAAAGGAACTTCTGGAGCTGGCAGAGGAAGATGCCAAAGTTTTTTCCAAGCTTTCAGGTGTGTATGGAATGCCCGGTAACACCGATGAAGAAAAGATAAACAAGGCAAGGATGATGGAAGCAGCCCTAAAGGATGCTGCGGATGTTCCTTTAAAGATAATGAGAAAGTCCTGCGAAGCCATTGTCATAATGGAAGACTTCGCCAGGAAAGGCAACAAGATGGCGGTCAGCGATGCGGGATGCGGCGTCATCATATGCAAGTCGGCACTCCAGAGTGCATGGCTGAATGTCTGCATCAATACAAAATCAATGAAGGACCGAAAATATGCAAAGAAGATAAACGATGAAGGAATGGAGCTGCTTAGAAATCACCTTCTTCTGGCAGACAAGATATATGCCTACGTCGAAGGACAGCTTTTATAGGCAAAAATAATCAAGCAGCAACAACACGTTGCACTAATGGAAAAAAAGACAAGCTAAAAGGAGTAATAAATAGATGGCAAACCTACTGACAACCAAACAACTGGCAAATGATATTAAAGGCTACATCATGGATGTTGCTGATGATCTAGGCAGCGACGGAAAACCTACCGGTCTGGGAATAATCAGGCTGGGCAGTGATCCTTCGGACATAGCATATGAAAAGTCTATAGAAAAATATGCCGAAGAGGTTGGGATCAATACGTTTTTTTATCGCGTAGATAAAAACATCGAAGAAGATGATTTTATTGAGATGCTTGAGGAGATCAATGATGATGAAGAAATCGACGGTATCCTGATATTCAAGCCTCTGCCCGAACAGATCGATCCGGACATCCTCAAGGAAGCAATAATGCCCTTTAAGGACATCGACGGCATATCGGGCACATCCATCGCCCTTCTTTACGGAAACGCAATCGAAGCAGAAAAAGAAATAATGCCGTCCTGGCTGGGTGCGGGATTCCCGCCGTGTACACCGGAAGCCTGCATGCTGATCCTGGATCAATATAATATAGATCCGGCAGGAAAGAAAGCTGTCGTCATCGGCAGAAGCGACGTTGTTGGCAAGCCCATCGCCATGATGCTTCTTAACCGGGACGCTACTGTCACCATATGCCACACAAAGACCGAAAACCTTGCTGATATAACGAAGGATGCGGATATACTTATAGTCTCCACGGGCAAGCCCGAGAGCATCGGAGAGACATTTGTCTCCCCCGGACAGACAGTCATCGATGTAGGAATCCATGTTAAACCAGACGGCAAAATGTGCGGTGATGTCAAGTTCGACGAGGTTGAGCCCATCGTAGAAAATATAACTCCTGTCCCCGGCGGTGTCGGAGGGCTGACAACGGCACTCCTTGTTAAGCACGCCGTGGATGCGGCTATGCGTTTTTTCATAATTGAAAATGAGATCGATCTTGAGGAAGACGGCTACGATCCAAGAGAATCACTGGATAACGGACTTGAAATAAAGGGCAAGGTCATAAATTTCAACCGCCCGGAAGATGATGATAAATAATGAAAGAAGAAACACTTAAAAATTTACTGAAAGATGTCGCTGACGGCAAGGTCGACCTGAGCGAAGCTGTAGAGAAGATCAAAACTCTGCCATACGAAGATCTTGATTACGCAAAGATAGACCACCATAGGGAAATGAGAACCGGATATCCCGAAGTTGTTTTCTGCCTTGGCAAAACCAAAGAACAGGTAGCGGGAATCATGGACAGGCTTTCAAAAAATTCGGATCTGATAATGGGGACCAAAGCCAGTCAGGAGCAGTTCGAAGCAGTCAAGGAAAAAATCCCTGAAGCCAGGTTTTATGAAATCCCCGGGATAATAGCTGTCGGCGAATCCCTCAACGTCCTATCAGGCCGAGGGGACTCGGATAATGCAGGCAGTACAGGCTACCGAATCGGTGAATCCAAAGAGAACCGCACAGGCAAGAAGGTCGCAATAGTATCTGCAGGAACTGCAGATATGCCTGTTGCTGAGGAGGCTGCAATCACATCCGAACTTTACGGCGAGAATGTGAAAAGGTTTTATGATGTGGGAGTAGCGGGTATACATAGACTGACCGAGAACCTGCCGGCAATAAAAGAAGCAAATGTTATAATCGTAGTTGCCGGAATGGAAGGTGCGCTGGCATCTGTGGTCGGCGGCCTTGTAGATAAGCCTGTCATCGCAGTACCCACAAGCGTTGGATATGGTGCGAACCTGGGCGGAATGGCAGCTCTTTTTTCTATGCTCAACAGCTGCAGTCTGGGCGTAAGTGTAATGAACATCGATAACGGTTTCGGAGCAGGACACCTTGCTTCGATCATAAATAAACTGTAAAACAGTGAATTCACAGACGTAGAATTAAAGAGGTATTTTAAATGAAAAAGTCTTTATATATAGAATGTAATTCGGGGATCAGCGGAGATATGACATTGGGCGCTCTGATAGATCTGGGTGCTGATGTAGACCAGATCAGAAAAGAGCTTGCCAAGCTGGATATACACGGCGAATATATGCTCATACCCACAAAGGTCAAGAGGAGCGGCATCAGTGGAACGGATCTGGATGTCGTCGTGAAAGAATACACGGGTGATGAAAATACCGTCAAGAAAGAGGACCGGCTAATAAAAACTAACGATTCCGATGGTAATGCATATGTCCTTCACGATTACGACTTTCTCCCAAATGAAGAGGATTTTTACAAAAAACATGAACACAGCAGTTTTAAGTCGATCAAGGAAATTATACAGAATAGCGGCCTTGATAGTCGAGTCAAGAAGATGGCAATAAACATTTTCACTGTCATCGCAAAAGCCGAGGCTAAAGTTCACGAAACCACAATAGAAAAAGTGGTTTTTCATGAGGTGGGTGCTGTGGATTCCATAATCGATATCGTGGGGACCGCAATAGCTGTTAACCTTCTCAAAGTCGGTCGCATTTACTGTTCCCAGGTCTACGACGGAACAGGGTTCATAGAATGCCGTCACGGAACCATACCAGTGCCTGTCCCGGCAGTCATGGAAATGATGAAGGAAAGTAAGATCCCCATTATTATAAACGAAGATGTAAAGACAGAGATGGTCACACCCACCGGCTTCGGGATATTAGAAGGGCTGAATGCGGAATTCAGATCCAAACTGGAGATCAAGGTCGAAGACGTAGGATACGGTTTCGGTAACAGAGAGACAGGACTTTTCAACGCAGTTAGAGCCAGCGTGGGGACGACCCCGGAATACGAGGATTGATATAGATGCAGACAAACTTAAACAAAACATACGACCCAAAACAATTTGAGGATAGAATATATGAAGAATGGGAAAAGAGCGGGGCGTTTCACCCCGAGATCGACAATGATAAGGAACCGTTTACCATAGTGATGCCGCCTCCTAATATTACCGGTCAGCTTCATATGGGGCATGCTCTGGATCAGACACTGCAGGATGTTCTCACGAGATGGAAAAGAATGCAGGGATTCTGTACATTATGGTTGCCCGGCACCGACCATGCCAGCATCGCCACGGAAGTCAAGGTGGCAGATGAGATCAGGGAAAAAGAAGGCAGGACCAAGGAAGAAGTAGGCAGAGAAGAATTCCTCAGGCGTGCCTGGGAGTGGAAAAAAATCTACGGCGGAAAAATTACCGAGCAGATGAGAAAGCTTGGTAACTCCTGCGACTGGGAAAGAGAAAGATTTACCATGGATGATGGCTGTAACAAAGCCGTTGTCGAATATTTTATCAGACTTTACGAAAAAGGACTGATATACAGAGGAAATCGTCTTATTAACTGGTGTCCCACATGCGGAACCAGCATATCCGATATCGAAGTAGAACATGAGGATCTAAACGGCAAGTACTGGTACTTCAGATATCCGGCTGCTGATGGCGGCGAGGGAATAGTAGTCGCAACTTCAAGACCGGAAACTATGTTCGGCGATGTTGCCATAGCGGTCCACCCTGACGATGAAAGATATAAGGACATGATAGGGAAGAATGTCCTTCTTCCCATAGTGAACAGAGAAATCCCGGTGATTGCGGACACATATCCGGATCCGGAAAAAGGAACCGGTGCGGTCAAGATCACTCCTGCCCACGACCACAACGACTTTGAAGTGGGAGAGAGGCACGGACTGCCGAAAGTCATTTGTATAGATTTTGATGCAAAGATGACTAAGGAAGCCGGTAAATACGAAGGTATGGATCGTTTTGAAACCAGAAAGCTCTGGTCTAAGGAGCTGAACGATGCAGGCTTTATGGTCAAGGTAGAAGATGTGACCATACCGGTGGGCAAGTGCTATCGTTGCGATACAATCGTCGAGCCCATGCTTTCGGATCAGTGGTTCGTCAAGATGGGTCCGCTGGCAGGACCTGCAATTGATGCAGCAAAAAACGGTACACTTAAGCATGTTCCCGACAGATTTGAAAAGATATATCTGCACTGGCTGGAGGAAATAAGAGACTGGTGTATTTCAAGACAGCTCTGGTGGGGACACAGGATACCGGCATATTACTGCGATGACTGTGATGAAATAATTGTGTCAAAAGAAATGCCGGACACATGCCCCAAATGCGGAGGCCACAAATTCCATCAGGACGAGGATGTCCTGGATACATGGTTCTCGTCGGCCCTGTGGCCTTTTTCCACATTGGGATGGCCTGAAGAGACTGAAGACCTCAAGTTTTTTTATCCTACAAGCGTGCTGGTCACCGGATATGACATCATTTTTTTCTGGGTGGTCAGAATGGTATTCTCAGGACTTGAGATCATGAAAGAAAGCCCTTTCGAATATGTATTCGTTCACGGGTTAGTGAGAGATGCCGAAGGCAGAAAGATGAGCAAATCCCTCGGCAACGGTATAGACCCCCTTGAGATAATCGGGGAATACGGCGCGGATGCCCTCAGATTCATGCTCATGAACGGCAACACTCCGGGCAACGACATGAGGTTCCAGACCGAGAAGCTGGAGTCATCCAGAAACTTTGCCAATAAACTGTGGAATGCATCCAGATTCGTAATTATGAATCTCAAAGATGAAGAAGGAAATTTCCTTGGATCCTTCCAAAACGAAGAAATCACTGCTCTTGAGCTTAAGAATGAAGACCGCTGGATCCTTTCAAAGGTCAACGAAGCGGCGAAAGATATCACCGTCAATATGAACAAATTCGAACTGTCACTGGCGGTTCAGAAAATATATGAGCTGATATGGAATGAATTCTGCGACTGGTACATAGAGCTGGTCAAGGAAAGGCTTTACGGAGATAACGAAGACGAAAAGATGATAGTCAGGACAGTACTAGTTCATGGGCTTTCTGATATTCTAAGGCTGCTTCACCCGTTCATGCCCTTCATAACCGAAGAGATCTGGAGCTTCCTTGGCAAGGATACAAAGCTCATAACTGACTCCTGGCCTGAATACAGCGATAAACTAGATTTCAAGGAAGCGGAATCCACCATCGAGGCATCAATGTCAGTGATAAAAAGCATAAGAAACATAAGAGCCGAAGCGGATGCTGCGCCTTCAAAGAAACTTTCTGCCTTTATCATCGCAGAAGGATCAAAAAAAGAGCAGATAAAAGAAGGAGAAAACCACATCAAAAAACTGGCCAATATAACTGAGATCACATTTGCAGAAGACAAAGAAAATGTACCGGAAGAGTCGGCTACAGCTGTCATAGAAGGCGCTGAGATCTTCGTACCTCTGGATGAACTTCTCGACTACGCTGCTGAGAGAGAACGTCTTGAGAAGGAAAAGGACAAGCTGGAAGGTGAGATAAAAAGACTACAGGCTAAGCTTGGTAATGAAGGCTTTGTCAGCAAGGCACCGGAAAAAGTGGTGGCAGAAGAAAGAGAAAAGCTTGCCGGCTACGAAGATATGTATGCAAAGGTCATCAGCAGGATAGAAGCCGTTAAGGACAAATAATGGAAACACTCAACAAAATAAAAGAATTTCAGAAATTCGGGAGCAGGCTCGGCCTGGAGCGAATGGAAAAACTTACAGACCTTCTTGACGATCCTCAGGAAGGTCTTGCCTATATCCATGTGGGAGGAACCAACGGCAAAGGTTCAGTTTCTAATTACATTTACTCGGTCCTAAAGGCAAACGGCTGCAAGGTGGGGATGTTCACGTCACCTTTCATGGAAGGGTTCCGGCAGGCAATTGTTGTCGATGATATTCCGATGACAGAATCCGAGTTGGACATATACTACCGACAAATCGAGTCGGCAATCGAGATCATGGAGGAAGAGGGCTATGAATCTCCGACAGAGTTTGAAGTGATCACCGTGCTGGCCCTTTTGTATTTTGCCGACATGAAGCCCGACTTTGTCATTATGGAGGTAGGACTTGGAGGTATTGGCGATTCCACAAATATCATCGGATCTCCTCTCTTTTCTGTAATTACTTCTGTTTCCCTCGATCACTGTGATGTCCTTGGCGATACCATCAGAGAGATCGCCCATGAAAAAGCCGGCATAATAAAAGAAGGTGTTCCGGTAATTTCAAATGTCGCAAACCGCGAAGCCGCAATAGTTATTGCCAAAGAGGCATATCAGAAAAAAGCACCTCTGATCGATGCCACTAAATTCAAAGCCAAAATCCTCGAACATGGTCCGGACGGCAGCAAGTTTTCCGTAGATATCGACGGCATCAATTATCCTGAAATGAAGATATCGATGGCCGGAAATCACCAGATCAAAAATGCCGTTTGCGCCCTGACTGTCATAGAGCAGCTCAGGAAAAAATCACACATCACCCTGGATAAGGGAAAAACTCTCATGGGACTGGAAGGCGCCACTTTGGAAGGGAGATTCGAGACCATCTCCGACTGCCCAGTTATCATCATGGACGGAGCACATAATGCAGAGGGTGCAGCCGCACTTTCAGAAGCCATCTTTGAGTTTTATCCAGAAAAAAAGATACTAACGGTGTTTTCACTGATGAAGGATAAGGACCCGAAAAATGTGATAAGTGAATTTCTCAAGTTTTCGGATGAAATCATAATTGCAGATATCATTGATGATAAACCAATCGATACCGACAAACTTTCTTTGCTGATCAGCCATATCCCATGTGAAGTCTTTACAACCAGAAATGAATTGATTGAAAGAATAAGAACGGCAGAAGACTTTGATATGATCGTCGTCACGGGGTCGCTGTATCTGATCCGCGACCTCAGAAAAGATCTGCTGGCTCCAACCCGGGCAGATTGACATTTCCAGCACTCTAAAATAGAATATACTCAATATAATGTAAGTGTGTGAGGTAACTGCTATGAAAAGCGTGGAAAAGGTTCTTTTATTTTACAATCCCCATTCAGGAAACGGATATTTCAAAACAAATCTGGATAAGGTAATAGAAAAATTCCAGAAAAAAAAGATGCTTGTCATCCCCATAAGAGCTGATAAGAAGGATCTTCTGGATCGCTATTTCAAGACAATCGATATTAACAGCTTTAAAAAAATCATCGCAGCCGGCGGTGACGGCACTATCAATACAGTAGTCAATGCCATGATCAGAAACGATATCCATATCCCGCTTGCGGTTTTCCCTTCAGGCACCGCAAACGACTACGCATATTATTTCGATCTTCCTTCGGATATTGACGAAATGCTCAAAATCGCCCTTGATGATTATTATACATATGCGGATGTAGGTATGGCGGGTGACAAGGCGTTTATAAATGTAATGGCAATGGGAATGCTGGTGGACATAAGCCAGAAGACAGACCCGGTCGCAAAGAATACTCTGGGGGTCATGTCGTATTACTTAAAAGGCGTTACAGAACTTCCTAAGATGAAATCAATCCCCATCAAGATCACTACCGATGAGGATGTTATTGAGACGGATATGTTATTTATGCTGGTTATGAACGGCCGCTCGGCCGGCGGGTTCAATCACATAGCACCCAGTGCAGAGATCAATGACGGTCTTTTCGATGTGGTCATATTCAAGACTATGCCCATTGTAGATCTTCCGCCGCTTTTCTTCAACGTGATGTCCGGACAACATGAAGGGAATAAACACGTTATATCGTTTAAAACACCCCATCTAAAAATTGAATCAAAACATAAAATCATTTCAGACATCGACGGGGAGAACGGTCCCGAGCTTCCGGTGGAAGTAAGTATGATCCATAACCGTCTGAGGATAAATACCTATACCGATAATATCAAACGAAATATGTGGTAGCAGTTAAGAAATTGCCTTCATTGCGTCCAGGGTCTCGGTCATGAGCTGATCCAGTTCCCACCCCAGTCTGTCTGCACCTTCTCTGATTGTGTCTCGGGAGCATCCTGCTGCGAATTTTTTGTCCTTGAATTTTTTCTTTACTGATTTTAGTTCCATATCAGATACAGATTTGGACGGGCGCATCAGTGCCGCTGCCCCGATCAAACCGCTAAGCTCGTCTGTGGCAAAGAGAATATTTTCCATTTCGTGCTCCGGTTCAACTTTCGCATCTGTGGCACCATATCCGTGGCAGATTATGGAATTGACAAGATCTTCTTCGGCGCCCATTTCACCAAGTATTTCCACGGCTTTGACGCAGTGCTCATCGGGATACATCTCAAAGTCGATGTCGTGGAGCAGTCCGACCATTGCCCAGTAGTCGGCTTCGTCTTCGTATCCAAGTTTTTCCGCAAAATACCTCATGATACCTTCCAGGATCAATGCGTGTTCTATATGGAAATCTTCCTTATTGTATTCCTTGAGTTTTGCCAATGCATCATTTCTTGTTATCTTTGTTTCTCTTGCCATATTCAGCCTCCATATTGATTTATTTTCTCTGAAATTTATTCTCTATAGTATACCACAATTACCGCCTGAATAAATTGCATTTACCATCGGTTTATGTTATATTTATTAGGTTAATGCAGCCTGATATTCGGCTGATTTTTAACAGTTGCGGCGCAAAGCCGTAAATGCTCCGGGCGTTGAGACAAAAGCCGATACTTATATGATGAACAGTAAGGAAATATAATGAGAATAATACTGGACGGAATGGGTGGAGACAATGCTCCTTTTGAAATAGTAAAGGGCGCAGTGGAAACATCAAAAATCATAGACCACGAGATATGTATCGTAGGTGACAGTGAGCAGATCGGTAAAGAACTTAAAAAGTACGAATATGACCCGGCTAAAGTGACCGTACTTCATGCAAGTGAGGTCATTGAAACGGAAGAATCCCCTGTGAAGGCTATAAGAAAAAAGAAAGACAGTTCCATGGTCGTTGGGATCAATCAGGTGAAGGAAGGCAAAGGCGATGTTTTTATCTCTGCCGGGAATTCCGGAGCCATAATGGCAGGGGGACTTTTTATATTGGGAAGAATTGAGGGGATCGACAGACCGGCTCTTGCCAGTACATATCCAATAATGGGGCAGGGAGTGACTCTTCTCATAGACTCGGGTGCCAACTCAGAATGCAGAGCCAGAAACCTCATCGAATTTGCCACCATGGGAAGCATCTACATGGAGAAGGTACTGAATACCAATGAGCCCAGGGTGGGGCTTGTTAATATGGGGACAGAGAAGGGCAAGGGGACAGCAACTCTCAAGGAAGCATATGATTTATTGAGCGACAGCAAAGAGCGGGGACATCTTAATTTCATAGGAAATATAGAGGGAAGAGATGTGCCAAAAGGTGCCTGCGATGTGACTGTCTGCGACGGTCTTGTAGGAAACGTCATCTTAAAACTCACCGAAGGATTGGCTTGGCAGATTCTCAAGTTACTCAAAGCAAAATTCACTGACGGCATAGTGGCCAAGATAGGTGCAGCCCTGCTTTTATCCAAAATGAAAGAACTTCAAAAGGAATTTGATTATACCGAATACGGCGGAGCACCCATTCTGGGAGTCAAAGGTCCGCTCATCAAAATACATGGCTCATCCACCGCAAACGCAGTGAGAAGCAGCATAGAGAGAGGTATTCCATTTGTGGAAAACAATGTTGTGGATACCATAGGCAAATATGTGTCGGAATGGGATGAACTCCAGATGGAAGCCGAAAAGGAAATAAATGACTGATTTCACACCCTTGTATGAAGAATTTGAATACGAATTTAAAGATATCGATCTTCTCAGGCAGGCACTGACTCATTCATCATATGTCAATGATTTTGGCATGAAAAAAAGCGACAGCAACGAGCGTCTGGAATTCCTGGGTGATGCGGTTTTAGGTGCCATCATCGGAGAAATGCTTTTTCTTAAATATCCGGAAATGAATGAAGGGGCTCTTACAAAGCTGAGAGCGAAGATCGTCTGTGAGAAATCCCTAAGTGATGCGGCAAAGAGCCTGAAGCTTGGCAAATATATCAGGCTGTCCAAGGGCGAAATAACAGATAAGGGTCAGGACAAGCCATCTATTCTGTCAGATGCAATGGAAGCGGTGATCGGTTCCATGTATATCGACGGCGGCGCGGATGTGACAAAAGCGTTTATCCGGAAGATACTGGGATCTGTCCTGAAGGCGGCTGAAGATTCATCCTTCATGGAAGATTCCAAATCAAGACTTCAGAAGATACTTCAGAAAAAAGGAACGGTGGAAATAGAATACAGGGTCAGGGAAGAAATAGGGCTCCCCCATGACAAGATTTTTGTAATAGATGTTTACTGTAACGGGGCTCTTCTGGGAACCGGTCAGGGAAAAAACAAAAAAGAAGCGGAAATGAAATCAGCACATAACGCCATGGATGCTATGAATAAGGAAGGCAACGTAAGTGTACTTTAAACGTATAGAAATGCATGGGTTCAAAAGTTTTGCGGACCCGGTGACAATTGAATTTCAGGACGGGATCACCTGCATAGTTGGCCCCAACGGCAGCGGGAAAAGTAACATTTCAGATGCAATCAGATGGGTCCTGGGCGAACAGAGCGCAAAGACATTAAGAGGCGGCAAGATGGAAGAAGTCATCTTTTCCGGTTCAGGTTCAAGGCGGCCAAAGGGCATGGCGGAAGTCACCCTGGTAATAGATAACAGCACGGGAATTCTTCCCATCGATTACAGTGAAGTGGCAATCAGAAGGCGGGTATTCAGATCCGGAGAAAGCGAATACTCACTGAACGGCAATCAGTGCAGACGCCGTGATATTGTCGAACTCATAATGGATACCGGCATCGGCGTAGACGGATATTCTCTGATAGGTCAGGGAAAGATCTCAGATATTATTAGCGAAAAGCCTGAAAGTCGCCGGGAAATATTCGAGGAAGCCGCAGGCATAATCAAATACAAATCACAGAAGGAAGCCGCCCAGAGAAAGCTGGAAAACGCCAATATCAACTTAGACAGAGCAAATGACATAATCGGGGAGATGGAAGAAAGACTGCCCGGGCTTAAGATTGAAAGCGCCAAGGCCAAAGAAGCGGCAGAGCTCAGGGAACAGCACAAAGAGCTTGAAATAAATATAACTTTAAGAAATATCGAGAGCATTCAAAAAAAGAATGAAATACTCAAAGAGGATCTTGGCGGTGAAAGCGGCAGGCTGGGCAAATTGAAAAACGAAAAAGTCGAGCTTGAAACAGGCATTTCTTCCATGAGGAAGCAAGATGAAGTTCTCGGTGAAAAAGATACTGTCACAAGAGACAGGATACAGAGCAATATCACAGAGACAAAGGATATAATCAATAGCGCAAACCTCAATGAGGAAAGGCAGAAAAGCCTGGAAAGGGACAAGGTCAGGCTTGAGTCAGAGATAGAGATCCTTGAGGATAAAATCAGAATCGAAGACGAAAAGGTGAAAATCCATATTAAGGACAAGGAAGAAGTTGATGATAAGGTTTCAGCACTTACCGAAGAACTTGATGAAAAACTGAGCCTGGCATCTCAGATCGCAGCTGATCTGACTGTTCTTACAGATCAGATCGAAACGAAAAAAGGCAATATATTCGAGCTGACCAGCGAGAAATCAAATAAGCAGACAGAGATAAAAGCAAACGAAGATCTCATGAGTAACTATGACTCAACTAAAAGCCGGGTGGAAAGTGAAGTCCATGAGAACAAGGCCATTATAGATGAGCTGAAAAAAGAACTTGATGTTCTGAATCTGGAAAAAGAAAATTTTTCCAAAGAGGTTTCTGAATTTGAAACGCAGCGGGAAGAGCAGGAAGAAAAACACGAGAAGGCTTCCATCTCCATCACGGAATCCAAAAACCTTGCAGAACAGCTCAAGATAGACATAGAAAAACTGACCAGCAGAAAAAAGACCATCGAAGAGATGGAAAGCAATTATGAAGGATATAACTTCGGCGTCAGATCGGTAATGAAGCAGAATATACCAGGAGCTGTCGGCGTAGTTGCAGAACTTATGTCGGTTCCGCCAGGATATGAAACAGCAATAGAAACAGCCCTTGGGGCAGCAATGCAGAATGTTGTCACAAAGGACGACAGAGCGGCCCAAAAGTGTATCGCCTACCTCAAAGAAAATAAGGCGGGCCGAGTGACATTCTTACCGGCGGATTCGATTAGGGACAGAAGTGTAAATGAAGATAAGAGGATCGTTGGCCAAAAGGGGTATGACGGATATGCGACATCCCGCATCGATTTTGATCCAAAATATAAAAATGTGTTCGGGTATCTGCTGGGGAACGTGGTGATAGTTGATAATATAGATAATGCCGTTAACATATCCAAGAAAACTGACAGCGTAGCAAAATTCGTCACACTTGACGGCGAGCTGATCAATGCCGGCGGCGCAATGACCGGCGGCAGATTCAAGAACAAGAGTGCAAACCTGCTGGAGAGAAGAGGCGAGATAGAAACCCTCGCTAAGGAAATCGCGGGTAAAGAAGAAAAAAGGCTGAGGGAACTGGTAGCTCAGGAGAGCCTGTCCGGGGAAGCCAGATCCTGTGTTGAAGTTCTTCAGAAGATAGCAACAGATATCAGATCTGTCGAAGATAAACGGATCGAAGCCGGCAGCAAGATAAGTTCGCTGCTCAGCCGCATATCAGAAAACGAAGAAAGACTGGATAAAAAAGAAAAGGAATTCGCATCCATCGATACCAGAAAAGAAGAGCATCTGGGAATGAACGATGATCTCAAAAACAGGATCACAGAAATAAATGGCGAAATCTCAGTTCTTGAAACTGAAATCGAAAAAGATTCTTCACTTTATAAAGAAGTCAAAATCGGTTCTGAAAAGGCCAATGACGATGTGACAAGCGTAAGGCTCAAAGCTGCGGAAGTAAGCAAGGAAAAGGAAACCAAGGACAGCCTGATAGACAGCAGATCAATGATCATTTCCGGATATCGGGAAGACCTTCGCTCCAGGACATCGGAACTGGAAGTCATAAAGGCTGAAGAGACAGGAACGCTAAAAGAAGCTGATCTTGATGAAGTCGTCTCAAAACTGGAATCAGAAAAGAAAGAACTTGATCATACCCTGGAAACTCTGAACAGCAAAAGACAGGAGCTTAAGGTCAGGATCGAAGGTGACGAACTTAAGCTCAAAAGGCTTGATGATGAAATAGAAGGTGCAAACGAAGGCAAGCACAGCATGGAAATAGAAATGGGCAAGCAGGAAACAAGGCTTACTAATTTAAAGGATAAACTCTACGATGACTTTGATATTACTTATGTAGAAGCTATGGAATACCGTAAGGAAGACTTCGGCATGACCAACGCTGTCAAAGAAAACAGGATCATCAAAAAGAGACTTGCAGAGATCGGTGAGGTAAATCCCGGCTCAATAAGAGAATATGAAGAATTGAGTGAGAGGTTTGAATTTCAGACAGAACAGAGGGATGACATATTAAAGAGCATGGCCGACTATGAAAGAATAGTCACCGATATGGACAGGACCAGCAAAACCAAGTTCAAGGAAAGTTTTGACAAAGTTGTTGAGAATTTCGACGAAACTTTCAAGCTGATGTTCGGTGGCGGCAAAGGCAGACTTATTCTGGAAGATCCTGACGATCCTCTGGAATCGGGAATCGAAATCAGCGCTCAGCCTCCCGGCAAGGTGATAAAGAATATCAACCAGATGTCAGGCGGAGAGCAGACCATGGTAGCAATAGCGATGATGTTTTCCGTTCTCAAGGCAAAGCCCACGCCTTTTTGTATTCTGGACGAGGTGGAAGCCGCACTGGACGAGAACAACATAAGAAGATTCTGCGATTACCTGGTAAACTTCAGGGAGATCCAGTTTGCAATGGTAACTCACCAGAAGACAACCATGGAATATGCAGACGTACTCTACGGAGTCACCATGCCCGAGCAGGGGATCACCAAAGTCCTTTCGCTGAGACTGGGCGACGCCGAAACCGATGAATTTACAGAGACTTTGGAGAACTGATATGGCATTCGGACAGAAAAAAGGCTTTTTCGGGAAGCTTCAGGAAAAAATAGAAAATGTGATCATGCAGAGACCCACTATCGATGAGGAGACTTTGGATGATCTTGAAGAAATACTCATAATGTCCGATATCGGAATGGAAACATCCAATCACATAATAAGTGAGCTTCGTGAAAATATCAAAACGAAAAAACTGGAAGCCGCAGATGATGTTGAGCAGGAAATAGCAAACATAGTCGCAGGATTGATGGACAAAGGCGATAGGCTCAAGATGACTGAAGAATATCCTCTGGTCATATTGATGATCGGAGTCAACGGCGGAGGGAAAACCACATCCATCGCAAAGCTTGCAGCAAAATATAAAGAGCAGGGCAAAAATGTACTGCTGGGGGCTGCCGATACATTCAGGGCTGCGGCAGGCGAACAGCTTGATATCTGGGCAGGCAGAGTAGGTGTTGATATAATCAAGCATCAGGAAGGTGCCGATCCTTCGGCTGTTATATTCGATGCTGTTCAGGCGGCTAAAGCCAGAGACGTTGATGTATTGATCTGCGACACTGCCGGCAGACTCCAGAATAAAAAGAACCTCATGCTTGAACTTGAGAAGATGAACAAGGTCATCACCAGGGAATTCCCCGAGGCAGCCAGAGAAACTCTATTGGTCCTCGACGCAACCACCGGCAAAAATGCGGTCAGTCAGGCTGAGGAATTCGGTAAGATAGCTGATGTGACAGGCCTTTTCATAACAAAGCTGGACGGGACTTCAAAAGGTGGAATCGCCATCACAGTATCTGACGAGTATGATCTTCCGGTCAAATTTATCGGTATCGGTGAGAGAATAAGGGATATAGAAGAATTCGATCCTCAGGAATATGCGGAGAGCATCTTTGCATCTGAAGATGAGGACGCAGGGGAAGATGAAGAATAATGACATTACCGCTTGTAGCTGTTGTTGGTCGCCCCAACGTAGGCAAATCTACATTTTTTAATAAGATAATAGGAAGCAGAGTTTCCATAGTCGAAGACACTCCCGGTGTCACCCGGGACCGTATTTACGGCGAAGCGGAATGGTCGGGAAAATATTTTGCCCTCATAGATACCGGCGGGATCGATCCCGATACCGATGACGTGATCCTCTCCCAGATGAGGGAACAGGCAGAGATCGCCATGGATATGGCGGACTGCATCGTATTCATGGTCGACGGCATTGCAGGTCTTACGGCTGATGACCGTGAAGTAGCTCAGATGCTCAGAAAAACAGGCAAAAAGGTGGTTTTAATAGTTAACAAGGTGGACAATGCCAGAGAGCCTGAAGATTTTTATGATTTTTATGAGCTTGGTCTTGGAGATCCTATTTGGATATCGGCCGCCAACAAGCTGAATCTTGGTGATGCTCTGGATGAGATTACAAAGGATCTTCCTTTTGCGGATGAGGAAGACGATGACCTTACCGTTAAGATAGCCGTGATCGGCAAGCCAAATGTGGGAAAGAGCTCTCTTGTCAATGCAATGATCGGTGAAAACAGAGTCATAGTTTCGGACATTGCCGGAACTACAAGAGATTCTATCGATACGCCGTTCGAAGTTGACGGTGACAAATACATTCTCATCGACACCGCAGGTATAAGAAGAAAGAGCAAGGTCAAAGGAGACATTGAAAAATACAGCGTCATAAGGGCCATCGGTGCCATCGAGAGAAGTGACGTCTGCCTCATAATGATAGATGCGGAGGAAGGCATAAGCGAACAGGACAAAAAGATCGCAGGTCTTGCCCATGAATCGGGCAAAGGCATAGTGGTCGTCGTAAACAAATGGGATTTGTTAGAAAAAAATACAGGCACAATGAGCAAGTTCAAAAGAGATATAGAGAATGAGTTCCCATTTATGGGCTATGCCCCCGAAATTTTTATTTCTGTCAAGACCGGACAGAGGATGGACACGGTTCTTCCTACTGTAAGAGCAGTTGCAGAAAACAGAGCCATGCGTATACCGACAGGACAGCTCAACAGCCTGTTGATCGATGCGATGATGATGAAACAGCCTCCTTCAGACAAGGGAAAGAGGCTTAAGATATATTATGTGAGCCAGATCGGTGTGAAACCGCCGCTTTTTTCTTTCCAGGTAAACAGGCGTGATCTCATGCATTTTTCCTATTCGAGATATCTGGAAAACAGGATCAGGGACGCATGGGGATTTGAGGGGACTTCAATCAAATTCGTATTCAGAGAAAAGGGAGACAAGGATCGATGACCGATTTTTTTGATATAACTATTGTACCTGAAACTCAGGTTACAGCCGTTTATATAACTATAATCGCAGGCATGGTTATTTCATATTTTGTTGGAAACATATCTCCTGCCATAATTCTGGGCAGGATATATGGCGTGGACGTGAGAAAAGAAGGCTCCGGCAACGCAGGAACCACCAATGTATTAAGGACCGTCGGCAAGAAAGCCGGAGTCATTACCCTGATAATCGATATACTTAAGGGCTTTATCCCTGCTTTTGTTGCAGGGCTTTTGTCGGATGGGATCAACTTTGCGATGCTCTGTGGAATATGTGTGGTCATCGGACACATGTGGCCGGTCATATTCGGATTCAAAGGCGGAAAGGGAGTTGCCACAACATTCGGTTTTCTTTTGGCTGCACAACCTATTCTTGCTCTTATACTTCTGGGAATAGTTGCCCTTGGAATACTGGTCACAAGAAGAATGTCGGTTGGTGTCATATGCGCAGTTATACTGGCAGTTCCCGTCAGTTACTTTTTCCATCATGAGAATTTGATCTGGGTATCTATAGTTGCCCTATTGATTTTGATCAAACATAAGGATAATATAAAGAGAATAATCTCAGGAACCGAACCGAAGATAAGCTTCGGCAGCAAGGATAAAAAGTAACGTGGAGGGATATTCGATATGAAACAAAACATAGCGGTAATAGGCGCCGGCAGCTGGGGCACAGCTTTAGCAGTAGTCTTGAGCGGCAAGAAACACAATATAAAAATATGGGATCTCGATCAGGAGCATCTAAAGAACCTTGATAAGGACAGAGAAAACAAAAGATATCTGCCGGGAATCAAGTTCGGTGATACTATGAATGTTGCTTTTGATGTCGGTGATGCTATCTACGGTGCGGACATAGTATTGTTCTCAGTTCCGGCCCAGTTTTTCAGAAGTGCAGCAGAGAATGCAAAGAAGTATATCAAGAATGATATGATCATAGTTAATGTTGCCAAGGGGATCGAACAGAAGTCGCTTATGACTATGTCGCAGATCGCCGCTGAAATAATTCCGGAAAACAAGTATGTTGTCCTTTCCGGTCCGTCTCACGCCGAAGAAGCAGGAAAAGGCATTCCAACAACGGTTGCCGTGGCATCAAAAGATTTGCCTGTAGCAGAGCATATACAAGATGTGTTCATGACAGACAGGTTCCGAGTCTATACAAATCACGATGTTGTCGGTCTTGAACTTGGTGGATCACTTAAGAATATAATCGCTTTGGGTGCAGGGATAACCGACGGTATGGGATTCGGTGACAACACCAAAGCCGCCATGATGACAAGAGGAATATCTGAAATGGTAAGTCTCGGTCAGGCAATGGGTGCGGAAAAAGACACTTTTTCCGGCCTTTCAGGTATTGGAGATCTCATCGTTACATGCACCAGTATGCACAGCAGGAACAGAAGATGCGGAATTCTCATTGGCGAAGGCATGGATCCCAAACAGGCTACCGATGAGATCGGAATGGTAGTGGAAGGGATGTATACTACAGAGGCGGCATATGAACTTGCAAAGAAACTTGGTGTCAGCATGCCCATTACAGAACAGATATATAGAGTTATAAACGGTATGACCACTCCGGAAGATGCCATGGATGCTCTTATGACAAGACCTAAAAAGCACGAAGTGGAGCATATCGAATAAGATATTTGCATTAGATCTGATCAGCGTTTGTAAAGTTTGCTACGGTGTTCAATGTTGAATGCCAATACTACAAGCTTAGATCGAATTCCGAAAGATCAGTAGATCCTGCTAATGGCAAATTCGTTGTCCTCAAGAACTGAAAGTATCTTGTCTATATGATCATGCCCGTTGGTTTCAACGGTCACTTCAAGCATGACTTTATTTGAATACCTGTCAAGAGCCTTGAACTGATTATGTTCAAGCTCTATTACATTTGCACCGTTTTCTGCAAGCAAACTGGCGACCTTGACCAGCTGACCGGGACGATCCGGAAGCTCAACAGCGAAGCACATTATTCTGCCTCTGCTGATCATACCCTGGTTGATTATAGAGCTTATCGTCACTGTATCGATATTGCCGCCGCTCATAACGCATACAAGCTTCTTGCCCGGCGCCTGTCTTTTTTTAATTCCTGCAAGGGCAACGACTCCCGCTGTCTCGGCAACGATCTTATGCTTTTCCATGATCAGAAGGACATTCTCAAGGATATCCTTTTCTGTTACTGTAACTATGTCGTCCACGTATTCTTTTGCAATTGCAAATGTCAGGTCTCCCGGCTGTTTGACAGCAACGCCTTCCGCATTTGTTTTCACTTCGGCAAGTCTGGTAACGTGATTCTCGGCTATGCTTATCTTCATAGAGTTTGCGCCAACAGGCACAACACCAATGACCTTGATGCGGGGGTTGATAGCTTTGGCTATAAGAGCGATGCCGGATATAAGACCTCCTCCGCCGATCGGCACCAGGATCTCATCGACTTCCGGGAGTTCTTCAAGAATTTCTACCCCGATCGTTCCCTGACCGCATATGACGTCGTAATCGTCAAAAGGGTGGATGAAGGTGTAATCGTTTTCTTCGGCTAAAGTCAGTGCTTTGCTGTAACTCTGATCGTAGACATCACCGTGTAAAAGTACATCTGCGCCGTAGGACCTTGTGGCGTCGATTTTGAGAAGCGGCGTAATATTAGGCATGACGATGGTGGAGCGTATGCCTCTCTTCTGGGCGGAAAAGGCTACGCCCTGGGCATGGTTGCCTGCAGATGAGGCAATGACGCCGTTTTTTATTTCATCGTCTGACAAGTTGCATATTTTGTTGTATGCACCCCTGATTTTGAAAGATCCGGTTACCTGCAGATTTTCCGGCTTTATGTAAATATAACAGCCATGTTCGTCGCTGTAAAAATCGCTTTTGATAAGAGATGTTTCCTTTATTATTGGAGAAAGATTCTCTCTTGCCTTATTGATCTCTTCCTTATGGTTCTTTTCCATGTAAAAACTTATCTGTTCTCTGTCCATTGCCAAACCTCGTAAAACCTCTGTTGCCGTCCCGGATATATTAATAATCAATGATACTCTTTAATTTGTGGATAGTCAAGAAATGTGGTAACATTAAGTCTGTTATGACTGAAAATTCAAAGAAAAAATACATAATAGAAACCATGGGCTGTCAGATGAATGAGCGGGATTCGGAGACCATCGGAGGGCTGCTGACCGAGATGGGATTTGATAAGACTTCGTCTCGATCTGATGCTGATGTGATCGTTGTTAATACGTGCAGCGTAAGGGACAATGCCGACAAGAGATTTTTCGGAATTCTGGGTCAGCTGAAAAAAAAGAAGGAGCTGGATCCCCAAGTAGTGACAGCTGTTTGCGGATGTATGATGCAGCAGCAGCATATCGTCGATACGGTCAAGGAAAAATATCCATGGGTGGACATAGTCTTCGGCACCCATAACATTCACGAATTTCCAAGGCTGCTATCAAATGTACAGGATGAAAAGAAAAAGATAGTGGACATCTGGGATGAAGGTGGAGAGATCGTGGAAGGTCTGCCGTCAAAGCGGGAATTTCCGTTTAAATCTTTCGTAAACATAATGTACGGATGCGATAATTTCTGTACCTACTGTATCGTGCCTTATACAAGAGGCAGGGAGCGAAGCAGGAAACCGGAAGAGATAGTGAGGGAAATCGAAGCTTTGGTTGATGACGGAGTAAAGGAAGTTACTCTCTTAGGGCAGAACGTAAATTCCTACAAGGGTACCTCCGGGGAAGGTGATGAGAAAACTACCGATTTCCCCGATCTTCTTGAAATGATCGACAAGGTCAATGGGCTGGAAAGGCTTAGATTCATGACATCCCACCCCAAGGACCTTTCCACAAAGCTGACTGAAAAATACAAAACCCTAAGGTCATTAAGTCCTTCAATACATCTTCCCGTCCAGTCGGGAAGCACGAACATCCTCAAAAGAATGAACCGAAAGTATACTAAAGAAGACTATCTTTCTTTGATCGAGAATATAAGAAAGGCAAGTCCGGATATTGTTATCACCACCGACTTCATCGTTGGATTCCCGGGAGAAACAGAAGAGGACTTTGATGAGACAATGGATCTCATCGAAAAAGTCAGGTTCGACTCAGCATTCACTTTTATTTACTCTGTGCGAAAAGGTACTCCCGCAGAGAAATACGGAGACCAGATCCCTGAAGATATCAAGCACAAAAGGTTTAACCGCATGGTTGAGAGGCTCAATGGGATCACTCTTGAGAAAAACAAACTCTATGTGGGAAGGACAGAAAAAGTTCTCATAGAAGGCGAAAGCAAAACGAGAAAGAATGTCTTAACAGGCAGAACCTCCGGTGGTAAACTGGTCAATTTTCAGGGCGATCCGTCCATGGTTGGCCAGATACAGAGCATAAAAATAACTGAAGTAAACACCTTCAGTTTTATGGGCGAAATTCTATGAAACTGTCACCTAGATTCTAGCTGCGTTTGTCTCTTTCAAGATGCTTAGTTTTTCTCTGAAGTGAAATAAATACCCCGATCAAACAGATTATTGAGAATACGATGAAGCAGGTGTGCATTGTATTTACCAGCTGCTCAGGTGTTGCCTGAGCTAATGTGAGGCTGCCAAGATGAGCACTCATAATAAGGGTAATTATTGCCATGCTGGAAGTATGTCCAAGTGAACGCATGGTAGCCAGGATCGATGATGCAACACTGTAGTCTTCCTTTGGGACGCATGACATGACTGCATTGGTATTTGGCGAAGAGAATATGCCGAATCCAACACCAATGATCGCTAGGTTAATGATTATATGCACAATGGATCCGTTGGTTCCAAGAAAAATATACGATAGTAGAGTAACTGCGCATAAAGCCATTCCTGCTGAAGCAAGTTTGAACGGTGATACTTTATCCGAGGCTCTTCCCGCCCATGGTGAGATCAGTGCCATAACCAGAGGCTGAGTAATTAGTATAAGCCCGGCTACTTGCGATGTGTAGCCCATGATAAGCTGAAGATAGAATGACATGAGATATCCGACTGCAAAAGTGGCTCCGTAGTTGAACAGGGCAGCTATATTGGAAAGAAGGAAACTGGTGTTCCCCTTAAAAAGGCTCATTTTGACTATTGGTTTCGCTGTCTTCAATTCATGAAGCACGAAGAGAACTCCAATTACCACACCTATCGGAATCAGTATCTTAGCATAAAGGCTTTCGCTGAACAGTGAGAAACCATACATTATGCAAAAAATCATGGTGATGTACATGAGATTCCCCACAAGATTAAAGGAGCCTTTGGTTTTTTCCTCGTGATCGTGAGTGGTTTTAGGAAGCTTGGTGAGCGCCACAACGAGGGCAAACAGACCTATTACCACGGTAAAAAGGAATATATATCTCCAGCCGAGATAATGGTTTATAAGCCCTCCGAAC
Organism: Anaerovoracaceae bacterium; assembly: GCA_031553035.1. Classification (GTDB taxonomy): domain Bacteria; phylum Bacillota; class Clostridia; order Peptostreptococcales; family Anaerovoracaceae; genus JAVBLY01. Next base: position 423,460 of record JAVBLY010000006.1, read on the forward strand.
ACCGGGCCGGCCGACAGTCCGAAGTATGTGGAAGTGACTGAGAACCCAAGAACTTTTCCTCTTTTATTAGCAGGAAAGGCGTCGATGAGGATGGCGTTGTTTGTACTGAATATCATGGAGGCAGATAATCCCTGCATAACTCTTAGGAAGACAACTATCTCAATATTCCAGGCAAAGAAAGTGAGGCTGTTGAATATGGTGAAGGCGATGATCCCTATGAGGAACACTCGCCTTTTACCGGTAAGATCCGCCAGTCTTCCGAATGGTACGGCAAACATTGCCACACACAGCATATATCCTGTGACTATCCAGCCCAGAAATGTTGCCTTGCTCTCAAATTCAAGTCCTATGGCAGGAATAGCCAGATTCATGGCGCTGCTTGAGAATGAAGTGACAAATGCCGTAACTACAACGACGAATATTGTTGCCAACTGATGATTAGACCCTTTTTTTTCCAATTTGTGTCTCCTTGTCTAATGGTACATTATATTCCCTTATCCATATTTTCGCAATTGGAATTATGCTTTTTTAGTTAATGCTGATGACAGAGGTATGATTTTTTAGTATACTATATATATCGATAATAATTGAAGAAAATGGGTATGATTACTATATAGCTATTTAGAAATATAATATTGGAAAAGGAGAATATACATATGAGCGACATTAAAATACTGACAGTAGAAAACTTTGCAGAAGAGACAGGCAGCGGTGCATATGCCATCGACTTTTATGCCGACTGGTGCGGACCATGTAAGATGATGGGTCCGGTATTTGAAGAAGCCGCAGTAAATTATGACGGAAAGATCAAGTTCGGAAAGATCAATATTGACGAACAGAGAAATCTTGCCATGGAACATAAGGTTATGAGCATACCGACGCTGTTGTTCATTAAGGATGGACAGGTTGCCGACAGGGTGACCGGAGTGATCGACGCTACGGCGCTCAAGGAAAAGCTTGACGGCTTGCTATGATTTTACGAAGTTTCAAGACCCGCAGCCGACACCTTGTTGACTGCGGGATTTTTTGTGAAAGTTATGTTTTTTAAAGGAGTACTGTGCTTACAATAGACCTGCCCGGACCGGCAACGGTAGTTGCACTTATTTATGGTTTGAACTTCATTATAGCCATTGGAATGATTTTCTGGGAGAGAAAAAATCCATCAGCCACACTGGCCTGGATCCTGGTTCTCTTCTTTTTGCCCATATTCGGAGCTGTACTATACTTCCTTCTTTCACAGAATTTTGCCAGCAAGAAGCTTTTCGAACTGACAAAGTATGAGAAGGAAATCGTGGAAGAGCCCCTTAATGATCAGCTTGCGGCCATGAGAAACGGTACATTTAAATTCAACAATGAAGCTGAGATCGAATGGCGGGATATGATCCACATGCATCAAAAGTATGCCAAGGCGTATCTGACTCAGGATAACAAGGTACAGATCCTTACCGATGGGAAGCATATGTTCGAATCTCTGATCACTGACATAATGGAAGCTAAGGAATACATAAATATACAATATTTCATCGTAAAAAATGACAACACCGGAAGGACTCTTATTGAAGCCCTTACTGCTAAGGCCAAACAGGGAGTTGAAGTCAGGTTCATGGTGGATGCCATGGGCAGTAGACAGATCAGCGAGAAGCTTATGAGCAGATTCATCAGAGCCGGGGGAAGATTTGCTACATTTTTTCCTCCCAACTTTAAATATTTGAATGTGAAATTCAATTACCGGAACCATAGGAAAATGGTGGTGGTAGACGGAGATATAGGTTATCTGGGCGGGTTCAATATTGCCAACGAATATCTTGGAAAGAAAAAGAAATTCGGATATTGGCGTGATACACATCTGAAACTTATGGGGAGCTGCATCCAGGATATAAATGCCAGGTTTATTCTGGACTGGCGTATGGCTTCAAAGGAAAAGCTGGTTTTGGCCAACGCATATCTTGAAAGGCCGGAACCTGCGGGACAAAGCGGGATCCAGGTGGTATCATCAGGACCGGATTCCTACAGGCAGGAAGTGAAGCACGGGTATCTTAAGATGATATCCTCGGCAAAGAAGAACATATTTATTCAGACGCCATACTTTGTTCCTGATGCCAGTATATTTGACAGCATTCTGACAGCCGCTATATCGGGAGTGGATGTTAGGATAATGATCCCATGTAAGCCGGATCACATGTTTGTTTACTGGGCGACTTACCATTACTGCGGTCTTCTTATAAATAACGGAGTTAAGGTATACATATACGATAACGGTTTCATGCATGCAAAGACTATGACTGTGGATGGAGAAGTCGCTTCGGTCGGGTCGGCCAACTTTGACATAAGAAGCTTTAAGCTTAATTTCGAAGCAAACTGCTTCATTTATGATACAGATGAAACTTACAAGATGGAAGCAATATTCGAAGAAGATATGGAGCACTGTCATGAACTGACCAAGTCGCTCTACGCAAAGAGATCCATTATAATTAAGATCAAAGAGGGCATCGCCAAACTGCTGTCGGATATCTTATAGCCCGCCGGAGGAATCCGCCGGATCAAACATCTACACAGAGAGGGGAAAATAAAACATATGTCTCAACTTTACTACAGATACAGCACAATGAACGCAGGGAAATCTCTGGAACTCATCAAAGTCGCATATAACTATCGTGAACGGGGGAAAAATATTCTTATTCTCGTTCCTGAAGTCAGTGAAAGAGAAAAGAAGGGAATGGTAGTTTCCCGGGTAGGGCTGGAAATTGAAGCAACGCCCATAGACGAAGACACAAATGTACTGGAACTTTTTATCAGCGAAAATAAAAAGAAAAAAATTGACTGTGTTCTTCTTGACGAGGGGCAGTTTTTAAAAAAACATCAGGTACAGGAGCTTACGGAAATAGTTGACAGTTTCGACACTCCCGTTCTGGTATACGGGCTGAAGAACGATTTCCGGAACGAACTGTTTGAAGGTTCATATCATCTGCTTGTTTATGCAGACAAGATCGAAGAGATAAAGACCATATGCTGGTGCGGCCGAAAAGCTACAATGGTGGCCAGGATCACTGACGGCAAATTCGTCAAGAGCGGTGAACAGATTCAAGTGGGAGGAAATAACATGTATGTGTCCCTATGCAGAAAACATTACAACGACGGCAGACTGGGGCCGGAGGATACAAGGCCTATAGAAAGATGAAAGATCAGAATAACAAAAGAGAATGTAATAACGACTGTTTATTACAGGAAAAAATAACAGAGATCACGGGAAAGATCGATCTTCATGAACAGCGGCAAGAAAATGAAAGAAAACCAACAATACTTCTTCACAGTTGCTGCGGTCCATGCAGTACTTCTGCAGTGGATCAGCTTATCCACGACTATGACATAACCATTTTTTTCTATAACCCGAACATCACTGATGAAAATGAATATTTGAAAAGAAAAGAAGCTCAGGAGAAGTTCATAGACAGCTATAACCTGAACCCGGACAGGAAGGCCTTGCTCAAATATAAAGAAGGGAAATACGATCCCGAAAGGTTTTACTCCGCGGTGAATGGTCACGAATGTGATAAAGAAGGCGGAGAAAGATGCAGCATTTGCTTCCGGCTTAGACTTGAAGAGGCGGCAGAAGAAGCAATGCTGTCGGGTTTTGATTGTTTTACAACAACACTCAGCGTCAGCCCCCATAAGAACTACGAACTCATATCAAAACTTGGAAACCAAATGTCCATGAGGACCGGTCTGCCGTTTCTCCCAATGGATTTCAAGAAAAAGGATGGATACAATCGCTCAATTCAGCATTCTAAAAAATATGGACTGTACAGACAAAACTACTGTGGATGTGATTTTTCTAAATGAAATATGTAGACGTCATAATAGAAAACAACAGCGATAATACCGATAATTTTTTTACCTATTCCTGCCATGACAGCAGCGTATCCATAGGTGATCTTGTCTATGTGCCATTTGCCCGAAGTAAAGAGCCGAAAAAGGCTTATGTATTTGCGGTGCATGATTCACTTCCCGATGAACTGAAGAATATCAAGAATCTGAGAACAGTCGAAAGTATAGACAAAGATCTGTCACTTGATGAAAACATAATAACTGTCATAAAGTGGATGAAGAGGAGATACTTCTGCCGCTATATGGATGCTGTAAATTGTTTTACACCAACCGGAAAACCACTGAAATCCGGAAAAAAAAGAGAGCTCAAATGGGAGCCTCACGAAGAGCGTGATATGCCTGAACTGACAGATGAACAGGCCTCTGCTATACAGAAGATAGCTCCTGGTATCAACAAGAACGAGTACAGGACATTTCTTCTTCATGGGGTCACCGGCAGCGGAAAGACCGAAATATATATGCGTCTTGCCGCAGAATGTATCAGCCGAGGGAAAAAGGCGATCATGCTGGTTCCCGAAATCAGCTTAACACCACAGACAATAGACCGGTTCCTGTCACGATTCGGAAAGGACAGGATCGCGGTCCTTCACAGCAAACTTTCTCCGGGAGAAAGATATGATCAGTGGATGGCTATAAAAAAGGGAGATGTGGACATCGTAATAGGTGCCAGATCGGCAGTTTTCGCTCCTTTTAAAAACATAGGGATCATAATAATAGATGAGGAACACGAGACCACATACAAATCGGACATGACTCCCAAATATGACACTGTAGAAGTTGCAATAAAGCGTGGCATACAGAGCAATGCCTTGGTAGTCCTTGGGAGCGCCACGCCTTCAGTGATTTCAAATTACAGAGCCGAAACCGGTCTGTATGAAAAAATCGAACTGAAAAAAAGATTTAATGATACACCAATGCCCCGGGTCAGGATAGCAGATATGAGGGAAGAGCTGATGGCCGGCAACAAAAGTATATTCAGCAACGAGCTTCATGATCGCATTAAGAAGTCCATAAGCGACGGCAGACAGGTCATACTGTTTCTGAACCGCCGGGGATATTCACCTTTCATTTCATGCAGGAAGTGCGGATATGTGATGAAGTGTCCCGACTGCGATATCTCCATGACATATCACAAGGCGGACAATACGGCAATATGTCACTTCTGCGGGAAAAAAGAAATTTTGCCGAAAACATGCCCCTCATGTGACAGCAAATATCTGAAATACTTCGGGATCGGTACAGAGAAGGTAGAGGAAGCAGTCAAAGAACTTTTTCCTGACTCAAAAGTTGCAAGACTGGATCTTGATACATCATCCAAAAAAGGCAGCACCAACAAGATCCTGGGTGACTTCAAAAAGGGCAAGACCCACATACTCATAGGGACACAGATGATCGCAAAGGGTCTGGATTTTGAAAATGTGGATCTTGTGGGAATAGTAGCGGCAGATGTTAGCCTTAACATTCCTGATTTCAGATCCGGTGAACGGACATTCCAGCTTGTGACCCAGGTGGCAGGCAGATCGGGAAGAGGGGGCAGCCAGGGTGATGTTATCATCCAGACATATATGCCTGAGAATTATGCCATACTCTGTGCGGCAGATCACGATTACCGAAAATTCTACAGTGATGAGATACTTCTCAGAAAGACTTTGGGTTATCCGCCGTTTGGAGATATCATCAGAATAACGGTGCTTTCGGATATGGAAGAAAATGCCGAAAAAGGGGCAGATCAGATGAAAGCTATGATTTTATCCTGCACTTCGCAAAAAGAAGAAGAAAATATCCTCGGTCCCAACAGCGCCCCGGTCTATAAAGTTAAGAACGAATTCAGATATTATATCCATATTAAATCAAATAACAGTATGAGAAAAAAATATGAGGATATATTATCTAAACTCAAGAATGAAATAAATACGGACAAAAAGAAAGGATTTCGGGTTATAATAGAAGTCAACCCCTTTAGTTTGTCGTAGCTAATGAGATAAATAGGAGAGAATATGGCATTACGAAAAGTTGTTTATGAAGGTGACGAAATACTGAGAAAAAAAGCAAAACCGGTAACTGAGTTTGGTGCGAAGATTTCTCAGCTGGTTGACGATATGTTTGAAACCATGAAGGAATACGACGGAGTGGGATTAGCTGCTCCACAGGTGGGCATACTCAGAAGAGTTGTGGTAATAGATGTGGGCACTGAAGAGGAGCCCAAAAGATTTGAACTGATAAATCCCGAGATCATAGAATCCGAAGGGGAAAAAGAAGGGGATGAAGGTTGTCTCAGTGTTCCCGGGATGACCGGCACGGTGGTAAGGCCTGAGAGAGTCAAGGTCAAAGCATTTGACCGAACAGGAAAAGAATATACTGTCGAAGGAGAAGGCCTTCTGGCCGTGGCGCTAAGCCACGAGCTGGACCATCTTGACGGCATTTTATACGTAGATAAAGCTACAAATATGACGGAGAATGAATAGCATGAATATCGTCTACATGGGTACTCCTGATTTTGCAGTTCCAACGCTGGAAATGCTGGCTGCTTCCGGGCACGAAGTAAGCCTGGTGGTAACCAAGCCGGACAGGCCGGCAAAAAGAGGCAATAAAGTCCTTGCCTCTCCTGTCAAGATCAAAGCCGTGGAGCTTGGAATACCTGTGTCTCAGCCTGAACAAATCAAAGGGAATATGGAATTTTTCAATCAGATTACCGATGCCGCTCCTGACTTGATAGTTGTAGCCGCATATGGTAAGCTTTTGCCGTTAGATATATTGGAAATACCGACTTTCGGGGCGGTCAATATCCATGCATCCTTGCTTCCCAGATTCAGAGGCGCGGCGCCTATCCACAGAGCTGTTCTTGCGGGAGATAAGGAGACGGGAGTCACTCTGATGTACATGTCGGAAGGCATGGATGAAGGTGATATGCTTGCAGTATCCAGTACAGAAATTGACCACAAGAATACTGGTCAGCTTCACGATGAACTTGCAGCTATGGGAGCAGAACTGCTAAGTGGTAAGTTAGAGGACATAGAAAACAGCAGCATAGACCGCATCAAACAGGACGATGAATTTGCAACCTATGCGCCGATGATAGAAAAAGAAGAAGGACATTTAGATTTTACTAAAGACGGAGAATATCTGGAACGGCAGATCAGAGCCATGACTCCGTTCCCCGGTGCATTTGCCAATATAGATGACAAAAAAATGAAGATCATTGAAGCATATCCGGGACTCTCGCAAAGCGAAGAGATCCCCGGCACTATACTTAAAGTAAATAATGAAGGAATAGAAGTTAAGTCAGGTAACAGCAGTTCACTAATAATCACGAAACTGCAGATGCCGGGTAAAAAAGCAATGGATACAGCCTCATTCCTGAGAGGCAATAAGCTGGAGGAAGGCCGGCTTTTAAGGTGAGACTATGGATATAAACAGAAAGACAGCGTTCTTTGTACTGAGAGACATCAGGGAGAAAAAATCTTATTCTAATATTGCTATCAACAAGCATATTGAAAGGATAGAACCGGAATCCACAGCATTTGTGAGAGAACTTGTTTACGGAACTCTTAAAAATCTTATCAGAATAGACTATATACTGGATAAACTCTTAAAAGATCCGGTAGACAAAACAGACACAAACAGCCTTGTAATATTAAGAATGGGTATTTATCAGATCATGGGAATGAATTCAGTTCCCGAATATGCAGCAGTTGACGAAAGCGTCAAGCTTGCCAAGAATCTGGCTAAGGGAAGAGACAGTTTTATAAACGGCGTTCTCAGGTCATATATCAGAGAAAAAGACAATATAGAATTTCCGAAAAAAGAAGATGACTATACAGAATATCTCTCCATCAAATATTCTTTTCGTCCGTGGATAATAGAACAGTGGATTAGAGATTTCGGTGAAGATATGATAGAGGACATTCTCAGTGCGTGCAACGATACTCCCAGACTGACCCTGAGAGTCAATACACTTAAAGTTTCAAGAGATCAGTTGATTGAGAGACTGTCCGACAAAGATGTCAAATCAGTCCCATCCAAAATGTCCAAAGAGACTCTTCATGTTGAAGGCGGACAGATCGTTAAGGCTGATCTTTATAAATACGGATATTACTCCATCCAGGACGACAGTTCTTATATGGCGGTTAAAGTTCTGGATCCTCAGCCCGGAGAGACCATAATCGATACATGCGCCGCTCCCGGTGGGAAAAGTCTTGCTATGGCCGAAAGAATGAATAACAGAGGCAGCATAATCGCTATGGATATCTACGTTCGAAAGCTGAGAGAAATCACCGAAAACGCAAAGCGTCTGGGTGTGGAAATAATAAATACAAAATCGTGGGATTCAAGAAGGACAGATTCGACTTATGCCGGCAAGGCAGACAGAGTCATCATAGATGCTCCCTGCTCGGCACTGGGTCTGGTAAGAAGGAAGCCTGAGATAAAATGTAGAGAGTGGGACCACAAGCTTGCAGTCGAGTATCCAAAGACGCAGCTGGATATTCTGAAAAGCGCAGCTCCATATCTTAAGATGGGAGGAACTCTTGTTTACTGTACGTGTACACTCAACAAGACGGAGAACCAGGATGTTGTCAAAAGATTTCTTCAGTCAGAGCCGGGATTTACAAAGGAAGAGGATTTCATCCTTCTTCCAAATATAAATCACACTAATGGATTCTATATTTGCAAGCTCAAGAAAAGCAGCAAGATTGCTGACGCATAATATAAACAAAAGGGGAAGTATATGAAAGTTGGTTTCAAAACAGATACAGGAAAAGGGCGAACTAATAACGAAGATGCGCTTTTGATTCTGCCAAGATACGGTGTTTTCATGGTGGCTGACGGTGTGGGCGGCCAGAATTACGGTGAAATGGCAAGCAGAAGTGCAGTGATCGGGGCTCAGAAATATATTGAGTCAACGCCCATCGGCGGTTATACCGGAACAGATGCAAAAGAAAAGTCAAAGTGGCTTATGAATTATTTTCTCGATTGCTATAACAACCTGAACAAAGAAATAGTGCTGCTGTCACAGGAGGAGGCGGGCAGAGAAGGTATGGCTACAACCGCTGTAACTGCCCATATTGATGGCATGGAACTATATGTTGTCAATATAGGAGACAGCAGGGCATATGTCAAAAGAGAGGGTATCTTGAATCAGATATCCGAGGATCACACTTATGTCAATAACCTGATAAATGCAGGGACTCTTACTGAAAGCGAAGCCCGAAAGCACCCTCAGAAGCATGTGATAACCAAAGCTCTGGGTGCGGAAATGGGGGTCGCCCCGGATTTTTATAGAACAGAACTGATACCGGGTGATATAGTGATACTTTGCTCAGACGGACTGTACGGAGAAGTGAGCGATGAACAAATGGCAGGAATAATCGACGCCAGTGATGATATGAATGAAACATGCAGAAAGCTTGTCAACGCTGCTAATGACCAGGGCGGCCGCGATAATATTACAGTTGTCTGCATCGAAGTATAGCCAGGAGGAAAAGCATGGGAACAAAAGTACTAGCAGGAAGATATGAAATTTTTGAAAAAATAGGTGAAGGCGGTATGGCTGTGGTCTATAAGGCCAGAGATAAACTGCTCAACAGATATGTTGCAATAAAAATATTAAGGCCGGAATATGTTAAAGACACGGCTTTTGTTGAAAGCTTCAGAAGGGAATCTCAGTCTGCGGCAGGGTTATCACATCCCAACATCGTCAATGTCTTTGATGTTGGAAAAGAAGGCAATATCCATTATATCGTTATGGAACTCGTTGAGGGAATAACGTTAAGTCAGTTTATCAAAGAAAAGGGACCTCTGGATTACAAACAGACTATAGAATTCGGAAAGCAGATCGCATCAGCTCTTTCCCTTGCCCACAAAAACCATATAATCCACAGAGACGTCAAGCCGCAGAACGTACTTGTCACTCAAGACGGTGTGGCAAAGCTGACGGATTTCGGTATTGCCAAGGCTGCAACCGATGCTACGATAGTGACCCAACCCAATACGGTTATGGGTTCAGTTCACTATTTCTCACCTGAACAGGCCAGAGGACAGTATGTGGACGAAAAATCAGATATATATTCTCTCGGGATAGTTCTCTATGAAATGCTGACGGGAAGAGTTCCGTTCGATGCAGACAATGCAGTTACCATAGGCATAATGCATATGAACGATGAGCTGGTACCTCCGTCAAAACTGGTAGATGGCGTTCCTCCCGGCCTGGAACAGATCATAATGAAAGCAACCGAAAAATATCAGGTCAACAGATTTAACAGCGTTGAAGAAATGCAGGCAGCCCTTGATAATGTGAACTTCATTACCGGAATGATCGATGATCCCCGGGCGGCAGGTTATGCAAAGCCTGCAGCAGCTGCAGCTGCAGGAATGGCAGGTATGGCAGCGGCAGACAAGCTTAAGGATGACACTGCAAAAGATGAAGATCCTGAAGATATGGATGAAGACGAATTGGATGAAGATGACCTGGATGATATGAAGAAAAATAAAAAACGTCAGAAAAAACAGCAGCAAAAAGAGAAAAAAGCCAGAAAGGATGCAAAAAAGAAAGCGAATAAGCCCCTGAGAAAATACAAGGCACTTGCAATAATCCTGGCAATCGTATGCGCAGCGGTAGTAGTTTATTTTGGATATACAGGAATCAGCGCGCTATTAAGCGGCGGAGGTCAAGTTGAAGTTCCCGATGTAAAAGGAATGACAGTTGAGAAAGCCACAGAGGAGCTTGAGAAGGTCGACCTTGAATTACGAGAAGGAAATCCGGTGGCAAGCGATGAATATAAAAAGGGCGAGATCGTTGATCAGAACCCTCCCGGAGGAGAAAAAGTCGACAAACACTCTATTGTAAGGGTAAGTGTGTGCAGCGGTGAAGAAGGTACGGTTCCTCATGTAATAGGTAAATCCAAGGATGACGCCACTAAGATCATAAAGGACGCCGGATATGAGGTAGGCAATATCAGTTATGATGAAAATACAATGAAAAAAGATACAGTCATCGCCCAGTCTCCTGAAGCCGGTGAAGAAGCGGAAGCCAATGCCGAAATAGATCTCGTGCTGAGTGACGGAGAGGGCAAAGAGGAAGTCACTGTGCCAAATCTCGGCGGCATGACGAAATCCCAAGCCGAATCCGCCTTGGAAAAAGTCGGACTCAAGCTTGGAAGCGCAGGAACAGCTGAAAGTACAAAGTACAAGAAGGGGCAGGTAATGTCTCAGAATCCAAGTTCAGGATCGAAATTGGAGAAGGGCAAATCAGTCAATGTAACCATCAGTTCAGGCCCGGCTTCTGCAAAAAACGTTTCCATAAAAATAAGTTTTGACGGTATCGACGGTGATGCGGACGGAAATTTCAAGATGACTGTTACACAGGAGAATTCTGACGGAAGCTTTAAGACCGTCATAAACAATAAGACATACAATGTGAGCAACGGAAGCACTACCGTTACTGTATCAGGTACAGGCAAAGCCACAGTGACCGTTAAGATCGACGGTGCCCTTCTGTCGGTATATCAGGTCAACTTTAATACCGGCACATATAGTTAATGCAAGGGAGAGCGGCAGAAACGAATAAATAGTGAAGGGACTAATAATCAAGGGAATAGCGGGCTTTTATTATGTAAAAACTGAGAAAGGGATTTTTCAGTGCAGAGCCCGCGGGATATTCAAAAAAGAAGGGATGACTCCATGTGTAGGTGATTATGTGAAAATGGATGTCACCGATCGGGAAGACGATGAAGGCGTCGTCAATGAAATTTTGCCCAGAAAGAATATTTTTATACGCCCTCCGGTTTCCAACATAGACATGCTGGTTATTGTCGCATCACTTGATGAACCAGAACCTAATACTGAGATCATAGATAAATTTCTGGTAATAGCTGAACTAGCTGAAGTAGAAGCAGTGATATTGATCAATAAGATGGATCTGCTTGATAAGGACTCTTCAGAAATCGATGAAAGAATAAATGAGCTGCTTGATATATACGGGTCCTTATACAAGACGATCACCGTCAGCGCAATAACAAATTCAGGGCTTGAAGAGCTGAAATCCCATATGAAAGGTAAAAAATGTGCCCTCGCCGGTCCGTCAGGAGTTGGAAAGTCTACTGTGATAAATTCAATTGAAGAAGAATTGGAACTGGAAACAGGCGATATCAGCAGAAAGACTAAACGAGGCAAGCATACAACAAGACATGTGGAAATATTTGAGACCAGTTTTGGAGCGTATGTTTATGACACTCCGGGGTTCACATCATTCGAAGTGAAAAATGAAGATGATGTAAGGCTGGACTACCTTTTCCCGGATTTTGAAAAATACAGGAATGAATGCAGGTTCGCAGACTGCAGACATATAAATGAACCGGGATGTGCTGTAAGAGATGCCGTCCAGGATAACAAAATATCAAAATCAAGATATTATTCATATGTAAAGATAGGAGAGGAATGGAATGACTAAAATCGCACCATCTATACTGTCTGCAGATTTTGCTGATCTGCTCAGTGATGTTAAGAAAATAGAGCAGGGCGGAGGCGATTACATTCATGTTGATGTGATGGACGGTCATTTTGTTCCTAACATTACATACGGGCCTCCTATATTGCGATGCCTGAACGGCAAGACCGATCTTCCTTACGATGTACATCTCATGATCGAAAATCCGGATGACTTCATTGAAGATTTTGTAATGCCAAACACTGAGTTTATCGTGGTCCATCAGGAAGCATGTGTGCATCTTGACCGGACCATAGAATATATAAAGAGTTTTGGGATCAAGGCAGGCGTAGCTTTAAATCCTTCTACACCGCCTGAGACTCTTGACTATGTCATCGACAAGCTTGATCTTGTTCTGGTCATGTCTGTCAATCCAGGATTCCCGGCTCAGAAGTTCATTCCTTCTGCACTCGACAAGGTCGAAATATTAAATGAGATCAGAGTTGATAACGAACTTGATTTCGTAATCCAGGTAGACGGTGGTATTTCTGAAAAGAACGCCGCTGAGCTGACCGAGGCAGGCGCTGACATCCTCGTGGTGGGGAACGCGGTCTTTTCTTCTGATGATCCTGTTCAGATGATAAAAAATCTTAAGGAGCTGTAAGATGCAGGCTCCTGATCCAGTTGCTTTTAATTTGTTCGGAATAGATATAATGTGGTACGGAGTGCTCATAGCCTGTGCAATGGGAGCGGCTATTATAATCTGCTGCCATCGAGGACCTCTTCACGGCATAAGTTCGGACCGGGTCATCAATTTCTGCCTTATCAGCATTCCTGTTGGTGTTATCGGCGCAAGGCTTTATTTTGTGATATTCAACTGGAGCGATTACGCAGACGATTTGTCCCAAATATTTATGACTCGAAACGGCGGCTTGGCCATCCACGGCGGCCTCATATTTGCATTTCTAACTGTTGCGATCCTCTGTATGATCTGGAAGGAAAGACCTCTTAACGTCCTCGATATGGCAATACCCACGGTGGCTCTCGCCCAGTCAATCGGACGCTGGGGAAATTTTTTCAATTCGGAAGCACATGGAGGACCTACCGATCTTCCCTGGGCTATTACAGTCGACGGCGTAAGTGTCCATCCAACATTTCTGTATGAATCCATCTGGTGTTTGTTGTTGTTCTTCTTCCTGATTTTTGTAGACAACCGGCGAAAATTTGAAGGACAGACCTTCCTTCTTTACTGCATGTTATATTCTGTAGAGAGGTTTTTTGTTGAAGGACTGAGAACGGACAGTCTGATGTTATTCGGAGTGATCAGGCAGGCACAATTACTGAGCATCGTCGTTTTGATTGGTGCACTCATAGGATATATATATTTGAATAAAAAGACCGGCCAGCGAGGGTTCCTCTCAGCTGACGGCAGGAACACTAAAATAAATCACAAACCGGAAACAAAAAAAGGAGATAAGAATAAATGAAGCTCGGAATAGTCGGCCTTCCAAATGTAGGCAAGAGCACACTTTTTAACGCAATTACAAATGCAGGAGCGGAGGCTGCCAATTATCCGTTCTGTACAATCGAGCCTAATGTTGGTGTTGTGGCCGTTCCGGATGAACGGCTCAAGGTCCTTCATGACATGTACGGTTCAAAGAAGACTATATATACGACTATAGAATTCTATGATATAGCCGGCCTTGTAAAGGGAGCATCAAAAGGAGAGGGACTTGGCAACCAATTCCTGGGACACATAAGAGAAGTTGCGGCCATTACTCATGTGGTCAGATGTTTCAACGATCCAAATGTGGTCCATGTGGAGGGCAAGCAGGATCCCGTAAATGATATCGAAACCATCAACCTTGAGCTTATACTATCAGATACCGAGATTCTTGAAAGACGCATTGAACGAACAAAGAAAGGCCTCAAAGGTGATAAGAACCTCCAAAAAGAGCTGGATATATTAGAAAAAATCATGGACGGGCTTAACAAAGGAATATCTGCACGAAGCATCGACTTCGAAGATGGCGAAGCAGTATTTGTAAAGAGTCTGGATCTTCTTTCATATAAACCAGTCATCTATGTGGCAAATGTATCTGAGGAAGATGCGGCAGATGGTACAGAGAACGACTATGTGACGGCAGTAAGAGAACATGCTGCAACCGAGAATTCAGATGTTGTAGTTGTTTCTGCCAAAGTGGAGGCGGAACTTTCAGAACTTGAAGACGATGAGAAGGAAGAATTTCTGAAAGAACTGGGAATAGGAGAATCGGGACTTGTAAAGATGATACGGGCATCTTATCATCTTCTTGATCTCATATCATTTCTGACGGCCGGAGAGCCGGAGGTAAGAGCCTGGACCATAAAAAGAGGTTCCAAAGCGCCTCAGGCTGCAGGCAAGATCCACAGCGATTTTGAAAAGGGATTTATCAGGGCAGAGACTATATCATACGAGGCTCTGATTGAATGCGGCAGCCTGGCTGCAGCAAAGGAAAAAGGACTGCTCCGCTCAGAGGGGAAAGATTACATTGTGAAAGACGGTGATGTGATCCATTTCCTGTTCAATGTATAGGATCATCGGGGTTTGTAAAAGCCGGCATCCTTGTCTTTTTCCGCGGCTTCCGGTGATTGATGGTGAGTCTCGCTCCAGCAGGTTTTAGTGATTTTGCCCTTATCGTCGACCCAGATCGCAATAAATCCCGTCACATCGTCGCCAAGGTACCTACATACGTTTTTAGTGAATTCATTCATTGTTCCCGGATCAGTGGCAGGACCCCATCCCGAACCGCCGTTCCATGCGTAAAACCTCCGGTTTGATGTATCTTTGACGGAAGATTTATTGTCTGCGTAATAATCGACATATGCAGCCTGTGCTGCCTGATATACATTTCTTGCCTGAGTATCAGCAGATCTCTTTTTCGCATCGCCTATATATCCGGTCAAGGCAGGAACTGCTATAGCCGCCAGGATGGCAAGGATAACCAATACTACGACGACTTCTACCAAAGTGAAGCCTTTTGTTTTCTTTATTTTAAGTTTCATTTCCATAAATCCTTATCGCTGCACTTTAAATTTCTGAACTATTATACAATATTTTTACGCTTACGTCCTTTATATACCTCAAAATTCTTTTTTCAATCTGATAAAAAGAATTATGTTGACTTATATCTCTGCAAGTCATACTGCAGAATAATGAATGCAAAAAGTTAGTAAAAAACAATCGCTATGGAAAAGGTTTTTGTTGTATAATTAACTATTGAAATGATTTTGCCCTGATTAGGGGTCAGGATACAGATAGATAGTGTTTGATTTAGCAGAAAAAGTCAATAAAAGGAGGCTTATATGTTTAAAACAGTAGAGGACGTACAGAAATTTTGCAAAAAGAATGATATAAAGATGATCGACTTCAAGATGGTCGATCTCATAGGCAGATGGAAACATCTTACCATGCCGGTGGAGAGATTCGATGATGATACAATGGAGTACGGGATCGGTTTCGACGGATCTAATTACGGATACGCGCCGGTAGAAAAAAGTGATATGGTTTTCATTCCGGACATCAGTACTGCTACGGTAGACCCGTTCGTAAGCGTGCCGACGCTTTCAATGATAGGTGACGTCAAGGTAATAGAAAACCCTGACAACAAGCCTTTTGATCAATACCCGAGAAATGTTGCAATGAGCGCTCTTGAATATATGAAGGGAACAGGAGTCGCCGATGAAATGATCATCGGGCCTGAATTCGAATTTCATATATTCGATCATGTTACTTTTGAAAACAGGCCGGAAGGGAACTTTTATAAAATAGACAGCCCGGAGGGCTGGTGGAACACTGGCATAGAAAACGGCCGGAACACCGGATACAATATCGAAAAAGACAAAGGTTATCACGCTGATTATCCGCTTGACATCACATACGACATCAGAAGCAAAATGTGCAATCTTCTCACGGACTGGGGAATCGATGTGAAATATCATCACCACGAAGTCGGCGGTCCCGGTCAGGTTGAGATCGAGGTGGAGCTGGGGGATATGCTCAGAATGGCCGATGCCACGATGATCACTAAATACATAATAAAAAATCAGGCAGTCGCAGAGGGACTTACTGCGACTTTCATGCCGAAGCCACTTTATAATGAAGCAGGAAACGGCATGCATGTTCACATGTTACTTAAGAAAGACGGCAAGCCTGTATTTTATGACAAGAACGGCTATTCAGGCCTGAGCAAGACAGCCCATTATTTTATCGGCGGCATACTTAAACATGCTGCTTCCGTATGTGCTTTCACAAATCCTTCAACCAACTCATTTAAGAGGCTTGTTCCCGGATTTGAAGCTCCCGTTACGATCGGTTATGCAACTGCCAACAGAAGTGCGGTTATCCGTATACCGGCTTATGCAAAATCACCGGAAGCCAAAAGGTTCGAACTGAGAAACCCCGACGGCACATGCAATCCGTACTATGCTTATGCTGCCATTTTAATGGCAGGGCTTGACGGCATCAAGAACAAAATCGATCCTTCTGTACAGGGATGGGGACCTTACGACTTTAATCTTTTCAATCTTTCGGATGAAGAGAAGGCAAAGATAAAGGCTCTTCCAAGAACCCTGGATGAGGCTCTCAATGCTTTGGAAGAAGACTATGACTATCTGACTAAAGGCGGAGTTTTTCCTGAGCCTCTGATCAAGCAGTGGATCAGAATAAAAAGAACCGAAAGTGATGAGATAACACAGGTCCCGTCTGCAGCCGAATATCAGAAATACTACAACCTGTAAAGCAAATGAGTTGCATGCATAAAATATTGACAATCAATCGTATTTATGTTAGTTTTAGGGTAATTAAATAGTGAAATTCCGGTTGGCAGCATACGGCTGTTTCAAGTTTTGAGCTTTAGGGTGGAGAGCTTCTTTTATTAGAAGTTCTCTTTTTTATAAATCGGACTTTCTCTCATAATTTTTCATCTCGGTTGGTAGCATAATGCTATTTCAAGTTTTCACAAGGGAATGCTTTGAGGGTGGAGAGCTTTTATTTAAGGCTCTCTTTTTGTATTCAAAAAGTGTTTGAATAAGAGAGGGGGGTAGCAGCAAGACCAGGTATTAGTACTCATTTATAGTTATTTATACGTTATTATTTATTTTATTTTTAGGAGGACGTCATGGGTAAAAAAATTCCTATGTGGCAGGTCGTATGCGTGATGATATTCACCATATTGTTACTCTGCTACGCGCTCAATATATTCGGACTCATTGCCATGAAGGCTACCGGCGGCGACGATGCATATATTTTCCCATTTTCAAACAATTATGGGGAACTGCATATAGCTCTGATAATATCTGCTACAGTAGCTGCTCTGGTTGCTTTCGCAAACGGTTATAAATGGAAGTTTCTTGAAAACGGGATCATAGCAAGTATAGGAAGATCTATGCAGGCTATACTTATCCTCATGATCGTAGGTATGCTGATAGGTACCTGGATCGCAGGCGGTGTTGTACCGGCAATGATCTATTACGGACTTCAGATTCTAAGCCCGTCAATATTCCTGTTTGCGGCATGTCTCATGTGCTGTATAGTTGCTCTGGCTACAGGTTCTTCCTGGACAACAGCAGGTACTATAGGTATAGCGCTTATCGGTGTCGGTATGGGGCTGGAAATAAATCCAGCTATGACTGCAGGTGCAGTCGTGTCCGGAGCATATTTCGGTGATAAAATGTCACCCCTTTCAGATACCACTAACCTAGCCCCCGCAGTTGCAGGATCCAATTTGTTCGACCACATCAAGCACATGATATGGACAGTAACGCCGTCGCTTATTATTGCCTTGATATTATATGTGATTCTTGGATTAGGTCATACTCAGGATGTAGATATGTCCGCAGTAGATTTGCTGCAAACTCAGCTGGCAGTTGCGTTTAAGATCAATCCTTTGTTACTCATACCACCGTGCGTTGTAATAGTCATAGTTGCCCTTAAGATCCCAGCTATACCGGGACTTTTAGCTGGGGTATTGTTAGGTGTCTTTGCTATGGCCTATCAGGGAGTATCTCCGGCTGACTGGTTCGGAACTCTCCATTATGGATATGAATTCGGGGTATCGGATGCATTTCTTGCAGCAGGTGATGCATTAGATTTGGATTTGCTTGGTGAAAGTAATGATTCAATTGCCGCTTTGGTAGCAAGTGGAGATCTGGCTCCTGAATTCCAGACGGAACACAGTTTGGCAGGATTGCTCTCACATGAAGGGATGAAAGGCATGCTGTGGACGGTCAATCTGATCATTTGTGCAATGTGCTTCGGCGGTGTTATGGATTCCTCGGGAATGCTTGGAACTATGGCTGAAGGACTCCTCAAGGTTGCAAAGGGAACCGGATCGCTGGTTCTGATCACTGTTTTCTCCTGCATATTCGTCAATATCATTGCAGCAGACCAGTATCTGGCAATCATACTTCCCGGAAGGATGTACAAAGAAGCTTACGAAGACAGAAGACTGCAGAACAAGAACCTTTCAAGGGTTCTGGAAGACTCAGGTACTATAACATCACCGCTGGTTCCATGGAATACATGCGGTGCTACAATGAGTACATTCCTAGGAGTTCCAACATTATCTTATCTGCCTTATGCATTCTTGAATCTCGTCAATCCGCTGGTATCCATATTCTACGGATTCACCGGAATTTCCATGAGGAAGATGTCTGAGGAAGAATATCAGAAAGTGCTTCAGGAAAGAGAGGCAGAGAGAAAAGCTGCTGAAAAGGCTTTAGACGCTTAATTAGAAAACACAATTTAATACTAATGAAACCGGCTGAGTTTCAGCCGGTTTCGAAAAAGAACTGTTCAATCAGATAATCCTTAATTTAATTTAATAAAAAATTAAATCGTAAATAATAACTATAAAAGTGGTAGGAACACTGATGGACAGTTCTTTTTTAATGTTTAAAATTATTTGTAAACTTTTGGAAGCCTCTGTCCGAATCTGCAGGTCACTTCGTAATTTATAGTCCCTGTCTTTTCCGCAATTTCATCAGCGGTGATAGTCTTGTCTCCTTGAGATCCCATAATTACTACTTCATCATATTCTTTGACGTTTGGAATATCAGTCAGATCGATCATGCACTGATCCATGCAGATCCTCCCCACGATAGGAGCGTATTCTCCATTAACGATGACTCTGCCTTTGCCGGATAACGTCCTGGGAAGTCCGTCCGCATAACCTAGAGGAAGTGTCCCTATGATGCTGTCTCGTTCTGTTACAAACGTCTTGCCATAGCTTATGCCGCTTCCTGCAGGCAGCGTTTTGATATAAACGATGTCGGATTTTACGCTCATGGCCGGTTCCAATTCGATTTTATTTCGGTCAACTTCAGGTCCGGGATACAAACCGTATAAAGAAATGCCCGGGCGTATTGCGTCAAAGTGAGATTTCGGATAATTGATTATACCGGCACTGTTTGCCATAGTTTTGTAGGTTACGCCCAGCCCCGAAGTCTTAAGATCCCTTGCAAAATTATTGAATCGCTCCACCTGAAGCTCTGAATATGTGGTATCTTTTTCGTCTGCCGTGGCAAAATGGCTGAAAATGCCTTTTACATTAATACAGGGCAATTTAGCTATTTCCAGGATATCATCGATGCTCTGCCTGTCATGGACAAAGCCCAACCTGCCCATTCCGGTTTCCAGTGCGACAAAGATGTCATAATTGATTTTTTTAGTGGAGAATTTTTGTATTACTTCAGAAAACATATTTGCGTCTTTGTAAGCTGTTACCACAGGAATCACGCCTAGATCCATAAGGTCTTTTACGTTGCCCCTGGGTGTTGCGCTGAGAAGAACGATAGGGGTGCGCATGCCGGCGCTTCTAAGTTGCACTGCCTCTTCCAGAGTAGCTACACCAAGCATTTCCACACCTGTTTTAATAAGCTCCCATGCGATCTTGACTGCTCCGTGTCCGTAGGCATCAGCTTTGATGCATGCAATGACTTCGCTGCTGCCGGCGAGGGTCCTGAGAGAAGTATAGTTGAATACTATATTATTAAGGTCGATCTCTGTCCAAACAGCTCTTCTTGTTTCATTGTACATAATATTCCTCGATTCATTCTTTAATAATTTCATGCCCATTATAATTCATTTTAAACCGGCAATAAAGCACTCTTTTCAATCACCAATATGTGGTGGGATATCTCGTGTGTAAACAGATGTTCTCCACAAAATATTGTGGTTTTCCTGGTTCTGCAGTATTAGGTTCACAGATGAGTGGATTGACGGGGAGAGAAAACCCATTTTTGCCTAGTAAATTCTTGAAAAATGGAGTGAAATGGGGTAAAGTGGGTAATATATAGTATCGCAATAATAGAAAAGTGTACCCAAAGTCAGGTACAAAAAGGAAAAGAATGTTTTTAAGCAGCTATGAAAACTCAATAGATTCCAAGGGGAGAGCCATTATCCCATCTAAGTTCAGGCATGGACTTGGTGAGAAATGCGTTCTAACCAAAGGTATTGACGAGTGCCTGTATATTTTCACACAGGAGGCTTTTGAAAAATATGCGGAAGAGCATATCATGAACAGGCCTGATGAAGATGAAGAGGCCAGGAAACTGAAGCTGACATTTTTCTCAAGTGTTAAGGACTGCGATATCGATAAGCAGGGAAGGATCAATATTCCCGATGAATTCCTCAAGCATGCGGGAATCAAGAAGGAAATGGTAAACGTTGGCGCAATAAGCCATATCCAGGTATGGTCCAAGGAGATACACAAGAATAAGCTTAGTGCCCCTGATATGAATCAAAGCAGCCTTATGGCAAATATGACGAAGTATGTAGGAAAGGGCGGTCAGGAATAATGACCGGCGATGAGACCGGATTTAAACACGTTCCGGTTTTAGCAGATCAAGTTATCGGCGCTCTGAATGTAAGAGCTGACGGAATATATGTAGATGGCACTTTGGGTGGTGGCGGTCATGCTTCCTTGGTTTGCCGGGAGCTAAGTGAGAATGGCATTTTTATAGGAATCGACAGAGACAGGGAAGCATTATTGGCTGCCGAACAAAGGTTAGAAGAATATAAATGCAAAAAGATCTTCGAAAACAGGAATTATGCTGAAATAAAAAATGTCCTGAGAGATCATGAAATCAAGAGAATAGACGGAGGACTTCTGGATCTGGGCGTTTCGTCCCATCAGCTGGATAAGGCTGAAAGAGGATTTTCATACATGAATGATGCTCCTCTTGACATGAGGATGAACGAGACTGAAAACCTGACAGCCGAAAAAGTAGTTAATACTTACAGCGAAAAAGACCTGACCGAGATAATTCGCGGATACGGTGAAGAGAGATGGGCATCAAGGATAAGTAAATTTATAGTAAAGTCCAGAAAAGATGAACCTATACGAACTACAGGTGAGCTGACCGAAATAATCAAGGCTGCAATACCTGCGTCAGCAAGAAGGGATGGCCCACATCCTGCAAAGAGAACTTTTCAGGCAATAAGAATAGAAGTTAATGATGAACTGGCCCCTCTCGAAAAGGCAATGGATGATTTCCTGGATGTTATGAATCCTGGTGGCAGGCTGGCAGTAATAAGCTTTCATTCTCTTGAGGACAGGATCGTAAAAGAAACCTTCAGAAGAAGAGAAGATCCGTGTGTTTGCTCCAAAGGACTTTACGAGTGTTTATGCGGAAGAGTGGGCGATGTGAAGAGAATAACCAGGAAGCCCATAACGGCAGACGAAGAAGAGCTTGGGAAAAACCCGAGGGCCAGAAGCGCAAAGCTGAGAGTCCTGGAGAAGGTATAAAGAGTTTGCAAAAAGGACGTAAATGATGTCAGCACAGATGAATGCATTAGAACTGAATAAAATGCGTATAGGCACTGCACCTGACGAGAGAACTCCTGCTGAGAGAAAAAAGGCCAGACGCAAGATGGCCAAGGCAAAGCGCAAAAGGATCAGGCAGGAGGAAATGAGTGTTTCCACAGCAGCAGCCAAGGACAGGAAGCTTGCAATTTTCACAGTTGCCGTTCTCGGACTTGTTTTGCTCGGTATAATTTTTATTTCTGCATACTGTGCCAGCCTGAAAAGTGAGATCAATCAGGTCAATAAAGATGTGGCCATAATTCAGGAAGACATCGATTATTTGAAAATGGAAATAGAAAGCGGTCTTAATATTGCAACTATAGAAGAAAAAGCCGTTAAGGAGCTGGGTATGATTTATCCAACTGCCGATCAGTTTGAATATATAGACGCAATTAAGCCCGAAAGTAACGATATGGCCCAGGCCATTAAGGAAAATGCATATGAGTCGTGGTAACAGCAGATCAAATACTGTGACCAACAGTGATAACAATGTGAGATTGAGAATGATTATCGCGTTTGCGGTAGTCATACTTCTTTTTCTGGGGCTTGCCTTCAGACTTGGCTGGGTCCAGATAATAGCCGCCGATCAATATGTGACTATGGCAAAGGACAATCAGACTAATGATGAGATCCTGACTGCCAAAAGAGGGAGCGTTCTTGACAGAAACGGCAGTGAACTGGCTGCCAGCACAACCAGCTATAAGATATGGCTGAGGCTCAAGCCTGTCAATACCAAGGCTACAGTGGATGAAGAAAAACAGACTGAACAGCTTGATAAAGCCGTAGCTCTCCTTTCCGAAACCCTTGAAATAAAAGAAAAGAAGATCACAGACATGTTCGAAACGGAAGCGCCCAGAGTTAAGATAGCTACCGGAGTTGCCAAGGATAAGGCTGATTATATAAAGTCATATTCCGATAATAACGACATCGCCATAATTGAAATCGAGGAAGCTTCAAGCAGGAATTATCCGCTGAATACATTTGCATCTCATGTGATAGGTAGTGTAAACAGTGATAATAACGGTCAGAGCGGTATCGAGCTTGAATATAATAAATATCTTTCAGGTGTTGCCGGAAGGTGGATCAAAAACACCGATGCATCCGGGAATCCCATACCTGGCGGGGAAGAGATAAAGTACGATAAACAGGATGGGTTGAATGTGGTTCTAACCATTGACGAGGCCATTCAGTATTACGTAGAGAAAACTATCAAGAAAACTTATAAAGACCAGAGCGCGGCGGGAGTTTCCTGTATAGTTATGGATCCCAAAACAGGGGATATTCTGGCCATGGCTTCATATCCCGACTTTGATCTTAACTCGCCTACCGAACCCGCAAGTAAAAAGCAGCAATCGGAATACAGCAGTCTGTCAGATGAAAAAAAGACAGAATATCTGAACACCATGTGGAGAAATCCTCTTGTCAGCGACCTTTACGAGCCGGGCTCTGTTTTCAAACTGGTTACAGTCGGCAGTGCTCTTGAAGAAGGAGTAATAACTCCCGATACCGGTGTTTTCTGCAGCGGATCATACAAAATATACGATGAAGAAATAAAATGCTGGATAAGCCCCGGAGCACATGGGGCCCAATCAGTAAGCACTGCTGTAAGGAACTCGTGTAATCCGGCTATGATGCAGATCGTTCAGAAGATGGGTTATGATAAATTCTATAATTATCTTGAATTATTCGGCATCACAAACAAGACAGGAATAGATTTTCCCGGAGAAGCTCTTCCACTGATCCAGAGCAAGAAGGTGGCAGGGCCTGTAGGTCTTGCAACCATGTCATTCGGACACGGCCTTTCTATATCACCCCTGCAGATGATCAGTGCAGCCTGTTCTTACGGCAATGACGGCAAGCTGATGAAACCCAGACTTGTGAAAGAACTTCAGGACGCTGAGGGTAATGCTGTCAAAAAGTTCCCGACTAAAGTTGTCAGGCAGGTGGTTTCAGAGCAAACTACTAAAGAAATGCTTGAAATCATGGAGAAAGTTATTACCGAGTCGCCGGAACCGGTAATGGAGATACCAGGATACAACGTAGGAGCAAAAACGGGAACTGCAAGAAAACTTAAAAATAATCAGTATCAGGAAGGTGTTGTAGTAGGTTCGGTTCTGTCCATGGCGCCTATTGAAGATCCGGAATTTGCTGTGCTGGTAATAGTCGATGAACCAAAGAAGGGAGAATTCGGCAGTACGACCGCTGGACCGGCAGCCGGTGCAATAACCGAAGAAATATTAAGGTACCTCAATGTAGAACCTTCATATACCGACAAGGAAAAGCAGAAAATCCATAAAAAGCAGATTCAGGTGCCTGATATCACCGGGCAGAAGTACAGCAAGGTAACTGGTCAGCTTTCATCAGCCGGACTTAAATATGAAATATCCGGTGATACATCAGGGGACAAAGACTTTACCGTTGTAGACCAGTATCCCAAAGCAGGCGCATGGGTCAAAAAAGGCTCAAAAGTATTTATTTATAAGGAATAGGCAAGAGTGAAGCCATGAAACATTTGACATTAGATGAAATCATAAATGCCACAGGCGGGACCCCTATTCAGGAAAATGAAGCAGGGATGGTCACCGGTGTATCTACCGATTCGCGTACTGTAAATCAGGGAGATGTTTTTTTTGCACTATCGGGAGAAAGATTTGACGGACATGATTATTTGGATCAGGTATCACAAAGCGGCTGCAGAGTTTCAGTCATCAGCAGAAGCGACGCTGTTCCTGTTGGCAGCACCACGTGCTTTATCCTCGTTGAGGATGTCCTGAGAGCATATCAGGATCTTGCAAAGTATTACAAAGCACTGATTTCTCCCAAAACCATCGGAATTACCGGAAGCGTAGGTAAAACCTCACTTAAAGACATGCTGAATGTTATATCTGAGGATAATTTCAATACGGTCTGTTCATTTGAGAACGAGAATAATCATATCGGAGTTCCTAAGACCATATTCAGAATGGAAAAAAATACTGAAGTACTGATTCTCGAAATGGGAATGAGCGACAAGGGTGAGATAGATATCCTTGCTGATATAGGACGTCCTGATATAGGCGGGATCACCAATATAGGGTTTTCTCACATAGAAAATTTCTTTGATCAGCAGGGGATTTTTGAAGCCAAAATGGAGATCACAAATTACTTTACAGAGAATAACACTCTGGTAGTGATGGGTGATGATCCTTTTCTTAAAGAGGTCTCGAAAAATGTCTCTTATGAGGTAATATTTGCCGGTTCGGGATACGGTAATGATTACATTGCCGAAGATGCCAGATATTTAGGGGACACCGAAATCACTTTTTTAATAGAATATGACAAAGGCGTCGAAAGATTTACTTTGCCTATTGCCGGGTTGTATAATAATACGACGGTCGCACTTGCCGCCGCTATCATGTCGAAACTGGATATCAGCGTGTCAAACTGCGCTCATTCACTGAAAAAACTTAAGATCACGCCTCACAGGCTTCAGCTCATCACTAGAAACGGACTCAAAATTATCGACGATACATATAATGCAAGCCCTGTGTCCATGAAAAGTGCTATTGAATATTTGATGGCAATAGACAGTGAGAGAAAACTTGCGGTGCTTGCGGATATGAAAGAGCTGGGCGGAATGTCGAAGACGCTTCATCGGGAAGTAGGATATGAAGCCGCCTCAGCCGGGATAGATTATCTTTTTGCAGTGGGCGAGTTGGGAAGAGAACTGGGAGAAGCAGCAGCGGACAAAATGGGGAAGGATAGAGTGTTTTCGTTTGACAATAAAGATGAATGCATCAAAAGAATCAGAGAAATTTTGAAAAAAGGAGACGGGATACTTGTCAAGGGCTCACATTCCATGGAGATGGAGAAGATCGTGGATGCGCTATAGCCAAAGCAGGGTATCTTAGTAAAACTGGCAAATGATAAACGAACTGCAGTCATATATTTCACAAAACCTTATCATTCTCATGATTTGTATTTTCCTGCTGAGTCTGATTCTGACGGCCGCGGGTACAGGATTTTTGATTCCTGTTCTTAAAAAATACAAAGCAAGGCAGACCATCCACGAGGATGTACCGGAAAGTCATCATGAGAAAGCCGGCACGCCCACAATGGGAGGGATAGCCATCGTAGCGGCAACGGTTATAACATGCCTTGCAGCAGCTTTTTATCAGGGACATTATGCTATGGATGTGTTCATTACCATTGCGGCGTTTGTAGCATTTGCTCTTCTCGGTTTCATAGATGACTTCAATAAAATAATCAACAAGAGGAATCTGGGGCTGACAGCAAAGCAGAAGCTGTTTCTCCAGTGCTTTATAGCATTGGATTTATCCATAATATATGTAGTATTTCAGGAGTATCCCACCATTATAAACATTCCGTTTACTGATATTGAATTTGATATGGGGTACTGGTTCATTTTGTTTATGACCTTTGCAATAGTGGCAATGGTCAACAGTGTGAACCTGACTGACGGCCTGGATGGTCTGGCCTCTGGTGTCAGCCTGTTGGTATGTCTGTTCCTGGCACTTGCCACCGTAGGATGCAGCATCTACACATCAAACTGGTTCTTCCTTGCTCTCGCCGGAGCATGTGTGGGGTTTCTTTTATTCAACAAAAATCCTGCGAAAATTTTTATGGGGGACACCGGTTCACTGGCCATAGGCGGCGGCATTGCTGTTGCTGCTTTTTATGCAGGGATGGAGATAATAATGATAATCGTGGGCTTTGTTTATGTTGCCGAAGTCCTTTCGGATATAATCCAGGTCACAAGTTATAAGCTGAGAAACGGAAAGAGGGTATTTAAAATGGCTCCTCTTCATCATCACTTTGAGCTGGTAGGCTGGTCAGAAAGAAAGATAGTTGCTGTGTTTATGCTGGTAACTTTGATTTTGTGTATTATAAGTTCATTTGCATTTTAGAGGTAGAACATGCTTGATTTAAAAAATAAAAAAGTTTTGATCGCAGGGCTGGGGCTTTCAGGCAAGGCAGCACTTGAGGCTGTATCCAAGGCCGGAGCCAGCATCGCCGTTTACGATGAAAGAGACATTGAAGAAAATGACCCCAGGCTTTTTAAAAAGCTGGAGATCACGGGGATGCCGGCCTTTATCAACGGCCTTCCTGTGCCTGATGAGAAGTGGGATTACATTATTATGAGCCCAGGGGTTCCCATGAATTCGAAATTTGTCACAAATGCACAAAGGCAGAATACGGTGATAATCGGTGAGCTGGAGCTGGCATATGAGCTTTCTAAAGGCAGGTTCATAGCTATCACCGGAACAAACGGCAAGACCACCACAACAACATTAGTAGGTGATATTTTCAAAAAAAGCGGAATAAATACAATAGTCGGTGGAAACATTGGAAGCCCTGTCGTTTCATCCGTAAATGAGACAACAGACGATACCGTTCTGGTGACAGAAGTCAGCAGTTTTCAACTTGAATCAATAAATAAATTCAAACCCTTTGTTTCGGCTATATTGAATCTGACTCCGGATCACATGGACAGGCATGGAAATATGAATAACTACGGAGCAGCTAAGGCACGCATATTTGAAAATCAGGATGCAGGAGATTTCCTTATATATAACTGCGATGATGAAAAGGTTGCCGCGCTCACTGCAGATGCAAAAGCTATGAAGATACCTTTCAGCAGGCAGAAGGAACTGGATATAGGAGCATTTATCAGAGGCAACAAAATTGTTATAAGGGATTTGGATGGTAGGGTTACTGAACTCATCGATTCTTCAGAGCTTATGATTCCCGGTTCACACAATCTGGAAAATGCCCTGGCTGCCGTCGCCATCACATATTTTGCAGGCGTGGAAGCTCAGGTCATCACACAGGCACTCAAGGAATTTGACGGAGTTTCACACAGGCTCGAGCTTGTGGCGACCCGAAAAGGAATAAGATTTGTCAATGATTCTAAAGGCACTAATCCGGATGCGTCAATGAAAGCCATCGATGCTGTGGGAAAAGGTATTTTCCTTATTGCCGGCGGATACAACAAGGAATCGGATTTTCATGATTTTATTAGGGGGTTCGGTGGAAGGGTAAAACATCTGATACTCATTGGAGAGACAGCTCAAAAGTTCAAGGAAACAGCGGAAGAGCTGGGATTCACCGAAGTTACGATATGCGAAAGCATGGGTGAAAGCATAAGACTTGGATATGAGTATGCTGAGGAGGGTGACACCGTTCTTTTATCGCCGGCAAGTGCCAGCTGGGACATGTATAAAAACTTCGAAGAACGGGGTGACCATTTCAGAAAAATTGTTGAGGAGTTGAAGTAAGCATGGCTCTCTCGGTCAAAAAGAAAAGTCTTGATTTCGGGCTTCTGATTATTGTATTGGTCCTGATGATTTTCGGGGTCGTAATGGTTTTCAGTGCAAGTTATTACGATACAATAAGTGAATCCGGGAATCCCTATTACTACCTGCTCAGAGTATCTGTCTGGTTTGCCGCAGGGCTGGTAATAATGTTCGTTTTGTCAGCTATACCATATGAGCTTTATTATAAACTTGCTCCAGTCATTCTAGCCGTTAGCCTCATTTTACTGGTCCTTTTATTCACTCCTCTAGGCGACGACAGAGGAGGTGCTGTGAGGTGGATCGAAATCGGCCCGGTCACATTCATGCCGGGAGAAGTAGCCAAGTTGGGTGCATTGATCTTTGCCGCCTGGTATTATACAAAATATGCTAAATTCACCTATACATTTACAAAGGGCGTCCTACCCATGCTGATGTTGGCAGGTATGTTTTTTATATTGATTTACCTGCAGCCCAACCTTTCGACAGCTATTATAATCTGTGGTATCATAATAGGGATGATGTTCGTCGCAGGCATCAAAATTTCTTATTTTATCGGTTTGATGGTTGCGGGAATCGGAGCGGTGACCGTTCTTATCTTTACAAAGGGCGAATTTCATATGGCAAGAGTATTGTCATTTTTAGATCCGTTTGCAGATCCTCAGGGTGACAGCTATCAGGTCATTCAGTCTCTGCTGGCTCTGGCAACCGGCGGTGTCTACGGAGTAGGTCCGGGGAACAGTATTCAGAAAGCCCAGTATCTGCCTGAAGCACAGAACGATTTTATCTTTGCTATAATCGGCGAGGAGTACGGCTTTATCGGATGCCTTGTGCTAATGACGGTTTTCATCCTTCTTATCTGGAAGGGAGCCATGGTTTCTATGAATGCGGCCAATAGATTCGGAATGCTCCTAGCTGCGGGAATAACAATTTTATTCGCCTTGCAGGTGATCATGAACATCGCAGTAGTTACGTCAGTCATGCCTCCCACGGGGGTCATTCTGCCGTTTATAAGTTACGGAGGAAACGCCATGCTGGTATTTTCGGCAGCAGCGGGAATACTTCTCAATATTTCTAAGTACAGAAAAGAATCTAAACCCAAAAGAGCAGTAAAGCTGGAAGAAGAATTAATATGAATATAATTTTAGCGGGAAGTGCGACAGGCGGTCATATATATCCGGCAATTGCCATCGCTGACAAAATAAGACGAAAGAATCCAGAGGCAAATATTTTGTTTGTGGGGGCGAAAAAAGAACTGGGCTCCACCATTGTGGAGGACAACGGTTATCGCATAAGATACATAGATATACAGGGGATCAATCGAAAAAACTTGATCAAAAATGTTGCCGTAGCCAGAGATTTGGCGCTGTCTGCTGTTCAGATCAAGAAAATTTTCAGACAGTTCAAACCGGACATGGTAATAGGGACAGGCGGATATGTGAGCGGTCCTGTATTAAAGGAAGCCAGTAAAAAAGGGATAAAAACATATCTTCACGAACAGAATGCCGTGCCCGGTCTTGCCAACAAAATGGCACAGAAATATGCCGACAAAATATTTGTGGCATTTGAAGAAAGTGCTCAGCATTTCAAAGATCAGAGCAAGGTGATCTTGACCGGAAATCCTATCAGAAAGGGCTTTATTACCTCCGGTGCAGTAGATTACCGCCAACAGCTTGGTATTGGCGGAAAGAATTTTTCCATTCTCATATTCGGAGGCAGTGGCGGTGCGGACAAAATCAACGAAACCACTGTACGGCTCCTTGAAATGATACGTGAAAATAAAGATATCACCGTGTTTTTTATAACCGGCAGGAGGCAGTACTGGGATGTCCTTGAAGGACTGAAAGCCAGAGGTATCCCATCAGACGAAAGAAATCGCATTATAGAGTATTCAGAAGCGATACACGAATATTTTGCGGCCGCCGACATGATAATAAGCCGAAGCGGGGCTCTGACAGTCTCTGAAATAACGGCCTGCGGCAAACCTTCAATACTTATACCATCTCCCAATGTCACCGGCAATCATCAGTACTATAATGCAAAACCTCTTGAAGATGCAGGCGCTGCAATCATAATCAATGAAAAAGATCTTAGTGCAGAGTCGCTTCTCGCTAAAATAATGAAGCTGAGAGGCAATAGGGAAAAACTCAACGATATGGCTGTAGCAGCATCCTCGCTGGGCAGCCTTGATGCGGTAAATGTGATTTATGACGAATTGGAACTTTCAAAATGACAAAAGATAAAGACCGGTTCAATGTAGAAAACGATTCGGATTTAGAAGCGGAATTCGGAGGCATCACCTTTACGGAAGATGATCTGGAAGTTCAGGGTGAAGATTTTGACTCGGGATACGATCCTGATCCGGAAGAATTCTACAGCAGAAAAGGTAAAAAGAAAAAAAAGAAAAGAAAAAAGAAAAGATATCTGCTCAAGTTTTTTATACTACTTCTGGTAATTGCGGCAGTCATATTTTTTATGCGGTCCGACTTTTTTAATATCGAAAAAATCAGCGTAAACAACAACGAGCATTATACTGAAGAACAGATAATAAAGATTGCTGACGTGAAGATCGGCGATAACCTGTTTGAGTTCACTGTCAAAGGATTGAAAAAAAAGCTGACAAAAGATCCATATATAGAAACAGTGGATATCAGCCGGAAAATTCCCAATGGCCTTGAAATAACGGTAAACGAAAGGGAAGAAAGCATTGTGGTCCCTTACGGTGAAAAATTCATCATTGCCGATTATGAAGGCATGGTCTTGAGGCTGGCGGATCAGGCGCCCGACCTGACCATTGTCAATAATTTGGAGCCGGAAAAACCTGTTCCGGGCACAGCTCTGGAAGTGGGAGAAACACAGATACTGACAGATACTCTGAATCTTCTCAAAGATGTTGAGGGAGTAGATTTGTATTTCAAGAAGATCAGCGTGTCCCAGCATTCGGTAAAGGCATATATATATGACAGTCTGGTAGTGGAGGGAAGTTACGAGAATATAAGTGAAAATCTAAGCTATTTATCCACAGTTATTTCAGATCTTCACAAAAAGAAAATCAAGAGAGGGACTATCAAAGTAAGCGGAAACAAGTACATTACCGTCCATCCGGAAGTGGATACTAAAAAAACCTGATTTTCCGCAAAAAATTACTATATATAGTGCATTTCTAATGGTGCTATGATATAATCTACACATTCATTAGTGAGTGTACTGCTAATATTGAATCGGAGGACGACACACATGTTACAATTTGAACATAATGACGAAAGCACAGCTAAAATTCTTGTAGTGGGAATAGGCGGCGGCGGCGGAAACGCAGTCAACAGGATGATAAAAGCCGGACTGGCCGGAGTCAATTATATCGCAATAAATACTGACAAACAGGCTCTTGATTTGTCTTCAGCCGAAACCAAGCTTCAGATCGGAGACAAGGTCACAGGAGGACTTGGTGCAGGCGGTGATCCCCAGAAGGGAACCGAAGCAGCAGAGGAATCCATTGAAGATATCAAAAGGTTCATGTCCGGAGTGAATATGGTTTTCATCACTGCAGGAATGGGCGGCGGAACCGGTACAGGCGGTGCGCCGGTGATTGCAAAAGTTGCAAAGGACATGGGAATTCTTACAGTCGGCGTGGTAACAAAGCCGTTCACCTTTGAAGGAAAGAAAAGAAGGGATCAGGCCGATTTGGGCATATCCTATCTAAAAAAATATGTTGATTCCCTGGTTGTCGTTCCAAACGACAGGCTCATGCTCATGGCGGATGATAATACATCAATGCTGGAAGCGTTTGATATGGCCGACGAAGTCTTAAAGGAAGGCGTCGAAGGAATATCGGCAATAATCGCCGAAACGGCACTTATAAATCTGGACTTTGCCGATGTGAAGACCATCATGAAGGACAGAGGACTTGCTCATATGGGTATAGGAATGGGTGAAGGTGATAGCAAGGTGGATGATGCAGTTAAAGATGCTATCGAAAGCCCACTTCTTGAAACATCGATCAACGGAGCTAAAGCCATTATTTTGAATATCAGCGGCGGATATGATCTTGGCATGCTGGAAGTTACAAAAGCAGCCGATCAGATCGAACAGGCAGCCGACAGTGATGCAATCGTGATCTTCGGTGCAGGCGTCAGAGAAGATCTTGAAGGCAAGATGAACATAACTGTAATTGCCACTGGCTTTGAAGACAGAGCTGTCGACAGCATAAGCGATCTTCCAGGAATGGGGCTGGCCGATGAAGGCGAAGACGATCAGGCGGCAGAAGATGTTGAGATTGCCGAAGAAGAATTTGTGATAAAGGATGATACCTTGCCGGACTTCGGCAGCTTTACCGGGCCAAGCGATGATGATCCTGAACAGGAATCGCTTCTATCCACTGATGACAAGAGCATCCTGGAGAATGATTTCACAATACCGGGCTTTTTAAAGAAGGACTGACAAGCATGAAAGATTGGAAAAAGCCGGTGAAAAATCCCGGCTTTATTCATTTGAGGACTTTGTACAGATGAAAGAAATAGCATCTCAGAATAACAGGTGGGTAAAACTCATCAGGAAGCTCAAAGACAAAAAGCATCGGGATGCCGAGAAGATGTACGTCATTGAGGGGCCAAATCTTCTTGAGGATGCTGTAAAGAACAATGAAGAAATAATCATGGTCGGAATGCATTCCCAAACTGAAGCCCCGAGTATGGGGCTTATAGGAGCAGATGTATTCCGTTTTTCTCGTGAAATCATAAACAGCCTGACTGATACCATCACTCCGCAGAATGTTCTGGCTGTAATAAAGAAAAAAGATGCGACCTTTATCGATGGAGACAACAGGTTTGTCATCCTGGATGGACTTCAGGATCCCGGCAATGTGGGGACGATTATCAGAACTGCAGAAGCCGCAGGGTTTACAGGGGTCATAGCAGTTAAAGGGACAGCAGATATTTATTCGCCGAAAGTGGTAAGAGCCGCAGCCGGTTCTCTTTTCAGAATTGGTATCATTGAACTCGATAATAAGGAAAAAGCACTGGAATATGCGAGAAAACGGAATTTAGATCTGTACGGCTGTGACGGTAACGCAGAATCTTCCTATACAGACGTGAATTTAAGAGAAAATATTGGTATAATAGTTGGGAATGAAGGAAAGGGGCTGAGCCTGTGTTTTCAAAAGAACAGCAGGGGCATATCCATTCCAATGAAAGATGAAACAGAATCGTTAAATGCTGCAGTAGCCGCAGGGATAGTGATCTATGAAAGCGTCAGGCAGCGAAAGGTGCAGGAGTAATAAAAATTATGCAGAAACAACTGGAAACGATCTTAAGTGAAGCAAAAGAAAAGTTCGATTCGGTAACTGATCCGAAATCTATCGAAGAACTGAGAATCAAATACTTAGGAAAAAAAGGAGAAGTAACTTCCATTCTCAAATCGATGGGGGCGCTGGAGCCGGAAGTCAGAAAGGCTGTAGGTAAAGCTGCCAACCAGACAAAGTCGGAAATAGAAAATATGATCGAGGGGGCCAAATCCAAAGCTCAATCCGCAGGCATGAAAATCAAGTTCCGGAGTGAAAAGATCGATGTGACCGAACCGGGTGCCGATATGCCTCTCGGTGCGGTACATCCGATAACAAAGACTATAAATGAAATATCAAGGATATTTATGAATATGGGCTACAGCATTGCTGAGGGCCCTGAAGTGGAAACTGTATATTTTAATTTCGATGCACTTAATGCTGCACCAAACCATCCGTCAAGGGATATGAGCGATACATTTTATATAACTGAGGACACTTTGCTTCGAACCCAGACTTCACCGGTCCAGGTAAGGGCCATGCTTAAGCAGGATCCGCCTCTCAAGGTGATTTCACCGGGCAGATGCTTTAGAACCGATACACCTGATGCTACCCATTCACCGATGTTTCATCAGGTGGAAGGACTTCTTGTGGACGAAGGTGTGAACATGGGAGATCTTAAAGGCACGCTGGATCAGTTTGCAAAACATATGTTCGGAAATGATGTTGTCACCAAATTCAGACCTCACTTTTTCCCATTCACTGAACCAAGTGCGGAGATGGATATGTCCTGCTTCAAATGCGGCGGTGAGGGCTGCAGAGTTTGCAAGGGCAGCGGCTGGATCGAGATCCTGGGATGCGGTATGGTCCATCCCAATGTGCTTAAAGCCGGCGACATCGACCCAAATAAATATGCGGGATTTGCATTCGGTATGGGGGTTGAGAGGATAGCCATGCTCAAACACGGGATAGAGGATATAAGACTTTTCTATGAAAACGACATGAGATTCATAGAGCAGTTCAGATAGAAAGGAAAGAATCAATATGCTAGTACCAATCAGCTGGTTAAAAGAATACACGGATATTAACGAGGACATATCCGAATTTTCGGACAGCATGATAATGTCCGGTTCAAATATAGAAACGGTTGCTACTTTCGGCGAAGGTATTGAAAATGTAGTGGTAGGAAAGATCCTTTCTGTAAAAGATCACGAGGATTCGGATCATCTTCTCATAGTAAGCGTTGATGTGGGTGAAGCCCAGCCAATACAGATAGTGACCGGCGCCCGGAATGTGAAAGAAGGACAGTATGTACCGGTAGCTCTTCACGGCAGCACACTTGCCGGAGGCCTCAAGATAAAAAAGGGAAAACTGAGAGGCATTGAGTCAAACGGAATGCTGTGCAGCTTTTCCGAACTGGGATTTGAAGACAAGGTAGTTCCGGTTAAATACAAGGACGGCATCTGGATCTTAAATGATGAATATACTACGGGGACTGACTTTATGGATGCTCTTGAGCTCAATGAGACGGTGATAGATTTTGAGATCACGCCAAACAGACCTGATTGTCTGGCTATGATAGGGATGGCAAGAGAGACCGCTGCAACTTTCGATCGAAATTTCAAATATCCTGACACCGATTCGCAGAGCTCAGGCGGTAATGCTGCTGACTACATAAAAGTAGATATAAATAAACCTGAGCTTTGCAGAAGATATGTTGCAAGGATTGCTACCGATATCAAAATAGCAGAGTCACCGTGGTGGCTTCAGAAGAGGCTGATGTTTGCAGGTATGAGACCAATAAATAATATAGTAGACATAACGAATTATGTGCTTCTTGAAATGGGACACCCCATCCACGCTTTTGATATCAGGACAATAGAAAAAAAACAGATAATCGTTGATACCGCAAGCGATGGCGAGAAGTTCACCACACTTGACGAAACCGAGAGAACTCTGACAAAAGGCATGCTCATGATCAAAGACGGAGTCAAGCCTGTTGCGATAGCAGGTGTTATGGGCGGGCTGAACTCAGAAATAATGGACGACACAGAAACCATAATTATAGAGTCTGCGAATTTCGACATGGACAGCGTAAGAATAACGTCAAAGACATTGGGCTTAAGAACCGAAGCTTCAGCAAGATATGAAAAAGGGATGGACCCTAATCTTTCGCTCCAGGCTGCAGACAGGGTATGTTATCTAATCGAGCAAACAGGGGCAGGCAGGGTAATAAGCGGAGCTGTTGATAACTATCCCGCCAAAATAGAAGCGAAAGAAGTCGAAGTGAGAGTAAGTAAAATAAATCAGATCCTGGGCACGGAAATCAGTTCCGGTGATATGACTAAGATACTTAACCGGCTTGAAATGAAAGTTGTAGATAAGGGAGATGTCCTTAAAGTCACACCTCCCACAGTAAGAATAGATCTTAGGGAAGAAGTGGATTTCAGTGAGGAAGTTGGAAGGATATTCGGATACGGCAACTTAAAAACCACCGGCCACAAGGACAACTGTGAGGCAGGAATATCCGACTGCAGAATGCTCAGGGATATGACGGAAAATACAATGACAGGCCTGGGATTCAAAGAAATCCAAACTTATTCATTCATTTCTCCAAAGGGTGTGGATCTTGTCGCAATCCCCGCGAATTCAATTAAACGAAATTTTGTTAAGCTGATCAATCCTCTAGGGGAAGAAAACAGCGTGATGAGGACCACCCTGCTTCCGGCGATGATGGAAGTCATGGAGAGGAATTACAAGAGGAATATAACGGATTTCTGTGCATTTGAGATCGGAAATACATTTATTAAGACCAGAGGCACCGAGCTGCCTGATGAAAGTTTTTCGCTTTCACTGGGCACATACGGAAAAGGCAGGGATTTTTTCACGCTAAAGGGAGCCATGGTAGATGTGCTTAAAGTTTTGGGAATTGAAGACTACAGTTTTGCGGCTTTCGAGGATACGGAGACGTATCATCCCGGAAGATGTGCGCTGCTTACAGTATGCGGAGAGGATGCCGGACTTATCGGTGAAGTTCATCCCGATGTGCTTAAATCCTACGGAATAGATGACAGAGCCTGCGCAGGAGAGATCGACCTTGAAATTTTGATTAAATATGCCGATATCATGAGATACTACAGCCCCCTGCCCAAGTATCCGTTCATAAATCTGGACATATCTCTTCTTGTAAAAGATGAAGTCACAGTCAGATCCATAGAAAGCCTTGCGGCTGATACTGCAGGTGATATACTTGAAAGTGTAACGCTGTTTGATAAATACACAGGCAAGCAGATCCCCGCCGGGATGAAGAGTCTGTCATTCAACCTGATATACAGATCCAACGAAGGGACACTGACAGATGAAGAAGTTATTCCGATACATGAAAAAATACTTGGTAAACTGAACAACGAATTAGGTGCTGTTTTAAGAGAAGTTTAATTATAGCAAGGAGTATTGAGATGGACGAGAGCAACAACAAAGTCACAGTCAAGATCTACGGACAGGAATACACCATAAGCGGTGAGAAGCCAAGAGACCATATCATAAAAGTAGCCGATCATGTAGACGATGTCATGAAGGAGATAGGATATTCTTTACAGGAAATTCCTCAGGCCAAATTGGCAATTTTGTCAGCAGTCAACATCACGGATGAATTCTTTTCACTGAGAGACGGATATGCCGAACTTGCAACTGAGAAAGAACAGCTGGAAAAGGACAAGGATCATTATGTCCAGCTCTGGGAGGAAGCCAAAAAAAGCTTTCTTCAGTATAAGGAAGACGCCAGGGAGGCAATGGACCAGAAGGACGGTGCTCAGGCTACCCTTAACGAAACAAAACAGGAAATGGAAAATACGAGAGAAGAATTGGCAAGAAAAGATGACAAGATCGCTTCTCTTGAGCATAAGGTGGAAAACCTGACTGGAAGGCTGAAGGCAACGGAAGAAGGGGAGACCACTTCTTCAGAGACCATACGCGAGTGGGAAGATAAGTATAAGGAAATAGAAGGGAATTATTTTGAGCTTCAGATGGAGAATATCCAGCTAAAGGGTGATCTGGAGCGCTATAAAAAAATAGTGGATTAGATTTTGAAAAGAGAATTAAAAGTACTTGAATTTGAAAAAATAAGGGAGAAACTGGCAGGCAAAGCATCGTCAGAGCTGACAAAAGAAAGCATTAACGAATTGATGCCGGAAAGTATTCCTCCGGTTGTAGAGGAAAGATTAGCGGAAACCACTGAGGCGGTTTCCGTTATTATGAGAAAGGGCCCGGTTCCATTAGGGGATTTCCCCGATATAAAGTCACCTGTTATCTATGCGGATAAAGGCGGCTCTCTTACGATGGGTCAGTTACTGTCAGTTGCATATCATCTTGGTCTTGCTGCCAGGACAAAGTCGTTTTTATCAAGCGATCTGCCGGACCTGAATATAATTGCCTCCATGGCATCTGTCATAGAGACAAACAGAAAACTTGAAGACCGCATCAGCGCATCCATACTTTCCGAAAATGAGATGTCAGATTCGGCAAGCCCCGAGCTTAGGAGAATCAGACGATCTATCGCACTCCAGAGCGAGGCTGTCAAAACCAAGATGAATCAGATAGTGAATTCTTCATCCAACAAGCCAAAGCTCCAGGATCAGCTGGTCACAATGAGAGACGGCAGATACGTTATTCCGGTCAAGCAGGAACACAGGCAGAGTTTCCCCGGCATAGTCCACGACCAGAGCAAAGGAGGGGCAACACTTTTTATCGAACCCCAGTCCATAGTCAATTTAAACAACGAACTTAAAGAGCTGGAAATTGCAGAGGATCGTGAGATCGAACGGATACTGGCAGAGCTAAGTGCCGAAGTGGCGGAAAGTTCGGCAATAATCATTAATAATCAGGAACTTCTAATAAAAATAGATTTCATATTTGCAAAGGGTAAACTTTCCGTAGATATGGAGGGGACCAGGGCTCGGATAAACGAAGGCGGAATCCTCGTTATCAAAAAAGGGCGGCATCCGCTGCTGGGAAGGGATGATGTTGTTCCCGTAAGCCTGGAATTGGGAAAAGACTACCGGACCTTAATCATCACAGGCCCCAATACAGGCGGCAAAACGGTCACATTAAAGACAGTAGGTCTCTTTGTTCTCATGACGATGGCTGGCCTTCATGTGCCGGCAAATGAAGGAACCGAGATCCCTGTTATGAAAAACGTATTTGCGGATATAGGCGATGAGCAGAGCATAGAGCAGAGCTTGTCCACCTTTTCTTCTCATATGACCAACATAGTCAAAATAGTGAATAATGCGGACAGAAACAGCCTTGTGCTTCTGGATGAACTTGGCGCAGGAACCGATCCTACAGAAGGCGCAGCTCTTGCAATGGCAATACTTGAGAAGCTGAGAAACTGCGGGTCCCTGAATATGGCCACCACCCACTATACAGAACTTAAAAAATATGCACTTGGTACTGAGGGAGTGGAAAACGCATCAATGGAGTTCAACATTGAGACACTGAGTCCCACATACAAGCTGACTGTGGGGATCCCGGGAAGATCCAATGCATTTGAGATATCCAGGAAGCTGGATCTTTCTTCCCAGATCATAGACCGGGCACAGAGCTATCTTGAAGGAAGAGATATAGAATTCGAGTCAGTTTTAGAAACCATAGAGAGAGACAAGCAGCGGGCAGAAGAGGACAGAGACGAAGCTCTCATGCTCAAGCTTGATCTTAAAAGGCAGAAAGAAGAACTTGACAAGGAGATCGAGAAGCTAAGCGATAAAAAAGAAAAGATAATCAGGAAGGCAAAGGATGACGCCAGAGACATCGTTGACGACGCAAAAGAAAGTGTAAAGGTCATAAAGGAAGAGCTGAAGGAGCTGACCGAAATACCTGATCGCGGCGACCGTCTGCGAAGATTCGACAGCGGGAGCAAGGCGCTGGATAGGCTGGACGGAAAGTACAGAGAGTCTATAAAAGAAACTGATAACCCCAATCCTCTGAAGTCCGATGAAATCAGGACTGGAGACAGGGTAAATCTTATAAATCTGGACCAAAACGGAGAAGTGCTTTCTCCTCCCGACGAAAAAGGCGAAGTACAGGTGCTGGTGGGAAGGATCAAAATGACTACACCCCTTGAAAATCTAAAGCTTATACAGGACGGAAAGAAGAAAAAAGCATTCAATAAGGGTCCCGGATATGGTAATATAGTAAGGTCGAAGGTAAATAGTATAAAATCTGAGATCGATGTGCGGGGAGAAAACCTGGACAGCGCTTCTATACTTGTTGACAAGTATCTGGACGATGCCTTTATGGCAGGCCTAAGGAAAGTAGTAGTGATCCACGGCCGCGGAGAAGGGATCTTAAGAGAAGGCCTTTCCCAAATGATGAAAAAAAACAAACATGTGAAGAAAATAAGAAAAGGCGCATACAATGAAGGCGGCGACGGCGTGTCCGTCATCGAGTTCAAAGAATAAAGCAAAAAGGAGTTCGATAATTTTATGAAAGATTTCAAAAAGACAGTAGCAGAAAAAATATTTGACGTAAAGCTGATAAGTGACAATATGGATTTTGACAGCGTTTATATGAATGTTGAAGTTCCCACAGACAACAAAATGGGAGACTACGCATTTCCGTGCTTTAAGCTTGCCAAGATATTCAAAAAGGCGCCTCAGGCAATAGCCGGGGAGCTTAAAGACAGCATCAACTGTGGCGATGAAATAGACAGAATCAAAAACGTAAATGCTTATTTGAATTTTTATTTAAGAAGAGAACTGCTTGTAGGCGAAGTTGTCAACGGTGCTATCGAGGAAAATGAGAAGTTCGGCAGCAGTGATATAGGAGAGAACAGAAAGGTCATTGTAGAGTTTTCCGCACCTAATATCGCCAAGCCATTCCATATAGGCCATATAAGAAGCACGGTCATAGGAAATTCCATAAACAATATATATTCATTTGTCGGATATGATACGGTGAGGATAAATCATCTGGGGGACTACGGTACCCAGTTCGGAAAGATGATCGTCGCCTACAGAAAATGGGGGAACCGGGAAGATGTTGAAAAAGAACCTATAAAAACTCTGCTGACCTACTACACGAAATTTCACGAAGAATCCGAATCTGACCCGTCCCTTGAAAATGATGCCCGAGAAGCTTTCATGAAATTGGAACAGGGTTCTGAAGATGAAACCAAGCTTTGGCAATGGTTCCGAGATGAAAGTCTCAAGGAATTCAACAGAGTTTATACCATGCTGGGCATTGAATTCGATTCATATGCCGGCGAAAGTTTTTACTCAGACAAGATGCAGAGGTGTCTCGATGAACTGAAGGAAAAAAATCTTCTTCAGGAATCGGAAGGCGCGCAGATCGTAGACCTTGAAGAATTTGGTCTGGGCAAGGCGCTTATCACAAAAAAAGACGGTTCAACTCTATATATAACCAGAGACATTGCCGCTGCCATTTACAGAAAAGAACATTACGATTTTTACAAAAACTTATACATAGTTGCATCTCAGCAGAATCTTCACTTTCAGCAGTGGATAAAGATAATCGAGCTTATGGGGTATCCATGGGCTCACGACTGTGTCCACATACCTTTCGGTCTGGTAAGTCTGGAAGAGGGGACCATGTCCACAAGATCCGGTAGAGTTGTTTTTCTCGAGGATGTTCTAAAGAAGGCTGTTGAGCAGACAAAGCAGATAATCGAAGAAAAGAATGTGACAACTGACGATGTTGAAGAGATAGCAGACGCCGTAGGTATAGGAGCAGTTATTTTCAACGAACTATCCAATAACAGGATCAAAGACTACGTTTTTTCCTGGGGCAAGATCTTAAGTTTCGACGGTGAGACCGGACCATATGTCCAGTATTCACACGCACGAGCAGCCAGTGTTCTGAGGAAAGCTCCCGAAGAGTCGGCCAAAGTCGCAAACGGAGAGATAAAGATAGATGCAAAATATTTGACATCTGATAGGGCATATGAACTTTCAAAACTTATCTACAAGTTGCCCCAGGTGATAATCGAAGCCGCAGACAAGTACGAACCGTCCGTGGTGACAAGACATATAATAGACATAGCACAGACCTTCAACAGATTCTATCAGGACGAGTATATCCTTGTCGATGGTCTAGATGAGAGGGCAGCGAAGCTAGGACTTGTGATCGCCGCAAAAACAGCAATACGTAATGGACTTGGTCTGTTAGGCATAAAAGCTCCGGAGAAGATGTAACCAATTAATAAAACAAGACACAGGGCAGTAGTTTCCACAAAATGTTAAATTTTGGGAAACTTTGCACACGATCTTACCTAGCAACTCACAAGTTCGTTGGGTAAGATGCAGAAAGGATGTAAAAATGAGATATGAAGGAAGTGTGTACAGACCTCCAAGCGAGGCGTACAGTTTGATAATCCAGGTGACACTGGGATGCGCACATAACGACTGCACGTTTTGTTCAATGTTCAAGGACAAGAAGTTCAGAGTCAGAGATGTTAGCGAGGTCATGGAAGACTTAGAAATGGCCAGAAAAACATACCGACATGTAGAAAAGATATTTCTTGCAGATGGTGATGCTCTTGTCCTCACAAATGAAAAGCTGATGATTATACTCAAAAAAATAGAAGAGCTTTTCCCGGAATGCAAGAGAGTGGGGATCTACGGATCACCTCAGGATGTTCTCCGGAAAAAGCCTGAAGAGCTGGAACAGCTCAGAGACAATGGTGTGGGGATCATCTATATAGGTGCTGAATCAGGAAGCGACCGCGTACTTAAAGCTATCAAAAAAGGTGCAACCAGAGCAGAGATAATTGAAGCGATCAAGAAGATCGAAGCCGCCGGCATCGATTCATCAGTCACATTCATCTCAGGACTCAGCGGAGCTGAAGGATGGGAAGAACATGCAATAGATTCAGGAACCATGATATCAGAATCACAGCCTGCATATGTTGGACTCCTGACTCTGATGGTAGAGCCTGACGCTCCACTTTATAAAGATATCCAGGACGGCACATTCCAGTTCCTTTCTCCTATCGGAGTCATCAAAGAGACTATACTCATGCTGGAAAATATGAATGTGGAAAGATCATGTGTATTCAGAAGCAATCATGCGTCAAATTATATAGCACTGAAAGGAACACTTCCCCAGGATAAGGACAAGATGATAGATTCGCTTAAGTCCGTCCTTAATAGAGAGGATCTTCTGAAGAATGATTCTCTCAGAATGCTGTAACAGAAAGGAAAAACCGATGCCAGGGATATTCGGACTAACAAAAAAAGAACAAAGAGCGGTGGAAGCTGCTATTACCAGACCTGCAAACCAGACGGAGCTTAAAAAAAGACCGGATCGGGTGGGACAATATCTAAAAAAACACCTTGATAACTTCGTATTCGATCAGTTCTCTGATGCTTATATAAAAAAGGCCGGCAGCGCAGCCAAAATCGGAAGCATAGAATACATGAAGGGTATCCCCATACCTCTAAGGAAGGAAGATATTGAAAAGTTTCATTCCGATGAAGGCTTGTCTGTTCTTGTGATCGCAGAAAACATGGCTTGGGTAGTGGGGATTGATCCTAAATTCAAATATGCGGATGAATATCTCAGATACATGGTCCAGAATTTTGGGACTAAAGTAGATGAGTATCTTTCAAAAGAAGCGAAAGACGCCGGGGAAAAAGAAGACTATGAAGATTCCTGCATACATTTTAGGGCTGCACTTTGCGTCAAGCCGTATTATATGGACGCAATGTACGGATATGCAAGATGCTGCAGGAAGATGTATGAAAACAGCAATAACGAAAAGTATACCGGTAATTTTAAAGCCGAAGCCTTCGATTATTTCGAACTGACAACAGAGATTCATCCCAAGTTCGCACAGTCATATTATTATCTGGGATATATGTAT
Source organism: Anaerovoracaceae bacterium (assembly GCA_031553035.1). Lineage (GTDB taxonomy): Bacteria > Bacillota > Clostridia > Peptostreptococcales > Anaerovoracaceae > JAVBLY01. The sequence goes on from JAVBLY010000006.1 coordinate 467,060, forward strand.
CTCAACATGGGTCTTTATGCCAAGGCAAAGCTGACCTGGGATGAGTTTCTGAAACGGACAAAGATCAATAAGGATAAAAATGAAATCAAAAAGAGGATTAAACAGATTGCTGAACCTCTGGAAGTAGAAGAAGGATATACCCATGTAATGGCAGGCAGGTGGAACGAGGGCATCGAGATGCTGGAGCCTTATCTGGAAACCAGCTATGCCGATTGGTGGCCCCTTTCATATTATCTGGGAGTAGCTTATGCCAAAACCGGCAGAAAAAAAGATGCGGTCACTAATTTCGAAAGCGTAATGAAAATGAACCCCAGCCACATTGAGACAATGCACGAACTGGCTGATATTTATGCGGCGGATGGCATCAAAGACAAAGCCAAAAAATACAGGGAAAAGGCAGCTCTAATTGAAAAGGGCGGCTACAAGGACAAAGTGTCCGATACGGAAAAAGAGGATGCCGGAGCGACAGAAAGCCTGATGGACAGTAAACAGCTTCCTGAAGTGAGTAACACCGGCAAACCGAAAAAGCTTAAAAAGTTGGAGAAGAAAAAAGATGAATAAAAAATTAATGACAGGAAATGAAGCCGTTGCAAGAGGAGCCTGGGAAGGCGGTCTGGTGTTTGCATCTGCATATCCTGGGACTCCAAGTACTGAGATCTTGGAAACTCTGGCAGATTATAAAGATGATCTTTACTGCGAATGGGCGCCGAACGAAAAGGTGGCTCTGGAAGCAGCGTCGGGAGCATCTATTGCAGGGGTAAGAGCCCTTGCTGCCATGAAACATGTGGGAGTGAATGTTGCCGCAGATCCGTTGTTCACCCTTGCATATACAGGTGTGACAGGCGGTCTGGTGCTGGTTTCTGCCGACGATCCGGGGCTTCACAGCTCACAGAACGAACAGGATAACAGGAATTACGCAACTGCGGCGAGAGTTCTCATGCTGGAACCGTCGGACAGCCAGGAAGCTAAAGATTATGTGAAGCTGGGACTTGAACTTTCAGAGAAATTCGATACACCGGTAATGCTGAGAATGACAACGAGAGTCTGCCACAGCAAAAGTCTGGTGGAATTTTCCGACCGCAAAGAAAAGGCTCCGATCAAATACGAAAAGAACATCGCCAAGTACGTTGCCACGCCGGGCAATGCTCGTATAATGAGAGTTAATCTCATAGACCGTATAGAAAGAATGACCGAGTATTCAAATAATGCAGTCATCAATAGAGCCGAATATAACGATACCAAGATCGGAGTCATCAGCTCCGGCGTTGCTTATTATTACGCAAAAGATGTCTTCGGCGATGATGCATCCTATTTAAAACTGGGAATGACCTTCCCCATGCCGATGGATCTGATCAGGGAATTCGCATCCAAAGTTGAGAAACTTTATATAATCGAAGAGATGGATCCGTATATAGAGAACCACGTAAAACAAGCCGGAATCGACTGTATAGGCAAGGACATCATCCCCGAATGGGACGAGCTTAATGCGGACGTTGTCAGAGAGGCGGTTTTCGGTGAAAAATCCGAAATATTAAAATCAGATATAGAGGCGGTCATAAGGCCGCCTGCAATGTGTGCAGGCTGTCCTCACAGAGGTTTTTTCTACGGGCTTTCCAAGAAAAAAAATATAATGGTGACCGGAGATATCGGTTGCTATACTCTGGGTTCGGCACCCCCCCTTTCGGCAATCGACACGACCATGGATATGGGCGCAAGCATAAGCCAGGGGCACGGGGCGTCAAAAGCTTTCCAGCAGACAGGATCTGATGAAAGAGTCATATCTGTCATAGGGGATTCCACATTTTTTCACTCAGGCGTCACCAGTCTGATGGATGTAGCTTACAATAAAGGAAACAGCATAGCGGTCATACTTGACAATAGGATTACTGCCATGACAGGTCAGCAGCAGAATCCCGGTACCGGTTATACACTAATGGGAGAACCGACCACGGAAGTTGACATACCCGGACTCTGTATGTCCCTTGGATTCAGGGCTGATCAGATCAGAGAGGTAAACCCGTTGGATCTTGGAGAGGTCAGTGAAGCTCTCGATGCGGCATTGTCTGGGGATGAAGCCTCTGTAATAATCACAAGATGGCCCTGCGCTCTCAAAAAATACAATGAGGAAGATCTCGAAAACTTCGACCTTTCACCTAAGGTATGCAGAATAGATCAGGATAAGTGTACAAAATGCAGGATGTGCGTCAAAACCGGATGCCCTGCCATATATTCATCGGAACAGGTGACCATTAACGACAACACATGTAACGGATGCACGGTATGCAAGCAGGTATGTCCGTTTGATGCAATAGAGGAGGTGGAACTGTGAGTAAGGTGACAAACGTACTCCTTGTGGGAGTCGGCGGTCAAGGGACCATACTGGCCAGTAAAATACTCTCCGAAGGCCTTACCAACGCGGGATACGATGTGAAGATGTCGGAGATCCACGGCATGTCCCAGAGAGGGGGCAATGTCAGCACTCAGGTGAGATTCGGAGAAAAGGTCAATTCACCTATCATCGGCAAAGGCGAAGCCGATATAATAGTTGCTTTTGAGAAGATGGAAGCCTTAAGATGGATAAGTTATCTTAAAAAAGGCGGGAAGATGATCATAAATGATTTTGAGATCCCCTCAGTCCCTATACTCATGGGAGTGAAGGAATATCCACAGAGGATCCTTGATGATCTGGGAACAAAGGCCGATCTTATCGTATTTGAGGCCGGAAGTATAGCTAAAAATCTGGGTAACGATAAGGCAATGAATATAGTACTTTTCGGAGCTATGATAAAAGCCCTTGGAATGGATGACATCGATTGGAAGCCCATCATAGAAAAGAATGTAAAGAAAAAATTCATTGATCTGAATATAAAAGCATTCGAAGCCGGAGAAGACCTTGTATGAACCGTCCAAATGAACCAAATGATTATCAGAAACCAACCTGGGTAGAATCTTTTAAACGAGAATGGCATCAATCGAAAACGATAGCTCTCGTTTACCTTATTCTGCGGATAATGGTAGTTACGGTTCTGATACTGGAAGCATTCAGGGATAACTGGTACAATGTTTTTCTCTGCGTGCTGACGCTGGTTCTTTTCCTTCTTCCCAACTTCGTGGAAAAAAGATTTAAAATAATTCTTCCCACAGGTCTTGAAGTAATAGTCATAATTTTTATATTTGCCGCCGAAGTCTTAGGCGAAATCAGTCAGTTCTACATCCATGTGGGTGGGTGGGATACACTTCTTCATGTGGTGAATGGTTTTCTGGCGGCGGCAATAGGGTTTTCACTTATAGATATTCTGAACAGAAGTGATAATATCGCATTGACGCTGGCGCCTAAGTATGTGGCGTTATCTTCTTTTTGTTTTTCCATGACAATCGGGGTTATGTGGGAGTTTTACGAGTACTTTATGGATGTGTTTTTCAATACGGATATGCAGAAAGATGCCTTTATCGATTCAGTGTCATCCACGCTTCTTAATCCCAACGGAGAAATCGAACCGTATACTGAAGAGATAAACAGCGTCGTTGTCAACGGTCAAGCATGGCAGGGATATATCGATATCGGTCTGATCGACACTATGAACGATCTTATGGTCAATTTTCTGGGTGCAGTTATATTCTCGGTTTATGGCTACATATATATTAAAGGCCGAAGCAAAGGAGTCAACAAACTTGTCAATAGTATAGTTCCTACAATGGAGAAAGAAGTTGATGAGAAGTAATGGGCAAGTTTTTAAACTTTGAAGATAAGTTTTATTCTGCAATAGTACATCACAGAAAGACAACGATCATTCTGTTCGTCACTACTGCACTGGTTTGCCTCGTTCTCATGATGATGGTGTCCGTGAACTACAGCCTGAGCGATTATCTTCCCGCAGGCACTGAATCCAAGCAAGCCCTTGTCATTATGGAAGAAGAATTCGACACTCCCATGCCCAACGCCAATGTAATGATTAAAGATGTAAGCCTTACCGAAGCCCTTGATTATAAGCAAAAAATAAAAGCCGTCGATGGCGTTTCCTACGTCATGTGGCTTGACGATGCGGTTGATATCAAGGTACCTCTGTCCGAAGTCAACAGTGAAACGGTGGACATGTATTATCAGAACGGAAATGCCCTCATGATGGTCACAGTCGATCCCGGTATGGAAGTGGACACCGTCGATGAAATATATAAAATAATCGGACCTGAAAATGCTGTATCCGGAGAGGCGGCAGACGGTGCAAATGCTCAGAAGCTGACATCCAAAGAAACAGCTACAGCCATGGCATTTGCGGTTCCTCTGATACTCATTTTGTTACTTTTATCAACGGGATCATTTGCCGAGCCGTTCTTTTTCTTTGCTGTAATAGGTATAGCGATCCTTATGAATATGGGGTCAAATATAATCATGGGGGAAGTCAGTTTTCTCACTCAGGCTATCGCGCCTATACTCCAGCTAGCGGTGTCTCTTGATTATGCCATATTCCTACTTCACAGTTTCAACGACTACCGGCAAAAGAGCGATAGTATGGAAACTGCCATGATCAGCGCCCTGAAGGAAAGTTTCCCAATCGTTGCCGCAAGTGCTGCAACTACTCTTTTTGGTTTTCTTGCTCTTTCATTTATGGACTTTGAAATAGGTGCCGATATGGGAAGCGGTCTTGTAAGAGGAATTGTCTTCAGCTTTTTGTCGGTAATGATTCTGTTTCCATGCCTGGTACTGCAGTTTTATAAGGTGATAGACAAGACCAGTCACAGGAATATAATGCACAAATTCAAAAGCCTCGGAAAGAATATTCTGAAGGTCAGGATTCCAATATTCATATTTGTGATTTTGCTGATAGTCCCTGCATTTCTTGCTCAGGGAAGTACTGAATTCCAGTACAGCACAGGAAATCTGGGAGAGGGGAGCAGAGTGGGCAGAGACGCCGATATGATCAGCGATGAATTCGGGAATGCAAAGGAGATCGTCGTTCTTGTGCCAAGAGGCTCTCCCGGAACAGAAAAACATTTGAGCGAGGATCTGGAAGATCTTGATTATGTTAGGAACGTCATAGATTATACAAATATGGTTGGTGCCGAGATCCCGGGAGAATTTCCGGACAGTGAAGATCTTGAGCAGTTTTACTCGAAAGACTATTCGAGGATGATCGTTTATGTGAACACGGAAGGTGAAGGAGATATTGCATTCTCCGTTGCGGATGAAGTCCGTGATCTTGCGGATAAATACTATGATGAAGGTGCATATGTAGGAGGGCGGACGCCTACCATACTGGATATAAAAAATGTAGTCACAAAGGACAATCTGCTTGTGAACATAATTGCAATAATTTCCATTGGGCTGGTAATAATGATAACATTCAAATCTTTGACATTTCCAATACTTCTGGTAATGACCATAGAGACTTCCATTTGGGTAAACCTGTCTATTCCGTATTTCACCGACACAAGCTTAAGCTATATCGGCTATCTGATATGCAGCACCGTTCAGCTGGGAGCTACGGTGGACTACGCTATTTTGCTGGCTTCAAAATATGCAGCCAAGCGGAAGATCATGCCAAAAAAAGAGGCTATCGAATTTGCTGTCAACGACAGCTTCAACTCCATACTCATTTCGGCGGGCATATTGTCAATGGCTGGTCTAAGCTTGTCACTGACATCCACAAACGCCATGGTTTCGGAAATGGGGATGCTGCTTTGCAGAGGAACCATATTGTCGTTTGTCATGGTAATATTCTTCCTGCCGTCGGCATTGTCAGTATGTGATAGAATAATAGGCAAGACAACCTGGCGTTCAAAATTTTTACGTGAAGAAAGGATAAGTTAGGATGTTTGATTTTTTACATAAAAATAAAAGACCTTTGGTGGCACTTCTTTTATTGGCACTCATTTGCGGTTGCATTTATGCAGGTTCCGGTATTGTAACCTTTGCGGGAGAATCGAAAGCTGCTGATGATAAAGTCATAGAAGCAGCTGCGGGAACTAAGGATGAAGTGGTTTATGCCAATCTCAGTCCAAACGGAACTCCTCACGATGTATACGTGGTTAATATTCTCAATATAGGAAAATCGGGAAAAGTCATCGATTACGGTGATTACAGCAAGGTCTCGAATCTTACTGATACAACGGAGATCGAAAACCGGAACGGGGAGATAACCGTAGAATCAGATCCGGGAGTTTTCTATTATGAAGGCTATGGGGAAGATCAGGAAATGCCCTGGATAATATCCATCGGATACGGGCTGGATGGAAAGAATATTTCAACTGACGAATTGGCAGGAGTTTCAGGCAGTCTTGAAATCAGGGTGCAGACCAGAGAAAACAAAAATGCCGATCCCGAATACTTCGAAAACTATATGCTTCAGATATCCGTTCCAATGAATATGGATCTTTGCAGTGATATCGATTCCGGTGGTGGAACTACAGCTCTTTCGGGGAATACAACACTGGTAAACTACACTGTTTTGCCGGGGACGGACGGAGATTTTTCTTTGACTGCCGATGTGAATGATTTTGAAATGGACAGTATCAGTATCAGCGGAATACCCTTTTCCATGGACTTTGATCTTGATGAACTGACATCGGAATTTGATCAATTGATAAGCGGTGTGGCCCAGCTGGATTCGGGCATGAACAGCCTGAACGGCGGAATACAACAAATGAGCAGCGGTCTCGATAAAGCAGGCAAAGGCTCATCATCCATCAACAAAAATCTTCAGAAGATAAATTCGGGAACAGCCAGTCTGTCTCAGGGCTCGAAGGATATTAATAACGCTCTGGCTTACATGACGTCTATACTCAGCACATCCGGCGAAAGCGGAGACATATCGGATCTCATCGACGGCCTGGAAGAAATTTCGATGCAGCTTGATAATTCGTCTAAAGGCATGAATGCGATGATATCAACACTTGACGGTTTAGCGCAGGCTACAGGCACTTATCCTGCGGCGGGGATAGGAATAATACTTGCTGACCCAGATTTGTCCACCGACCCTGCTGTTTTGGCTGTTGTTGACTATGTGTCAGGAGCAGCGACATTCATAGGCACATATAATGCAATGTCTCCGTCACTCAGTGCAATCTCCGGTGGTATGACTACAATGTCCGGAATTGTGGATCAAATGGCAACCGAACTCAAACCACTTAAGGATCTGAACAAGCTTCAGGCTGGTCTTGCAGAGCTGTCAAATGAGTATGCTGTCTTCAACAAGGGGCTGCAAAGTTATCTGGGAGGAGTCGGTGCAATAACAGGCTACTATGGCAAATTCAACAGCGGCATGAAGCAAAGTGCCTTTGGGGCAGATCAGCTTGCTGCCGGATCCAGTCGGCTTTCAAGCGGAATGAATACATTTAATTCATCTGTTCAGGGAATACCTGATCAGATAAATGAAAAGATGACCGGCATTCTCGGAGACGGCGATTACACTCCCAAATCATTTGTGTCGGATAAGAATAAAGATATTAATTCAGTTCAATTCGTAATGTCCACCGATAAAATCAAAAAGCCTAAAGAAGTCAAAGTTGAAGAACCTGATAATAAAGGGAAAAAATCGATCTGGGATAAGATAAAGGGATTGTTTAAGTAACTTTTCTACCTGATCAATAGTAGTCTGGTGTAATACAAACGATTACAGGATTTGAGCTCTGAGTGCTCCATGAGATGGATTTTACAGAAGAAATATCAAAGATAAACCTCAGCTGACTTTCATATACAGTATCAGCATCCAGCAGCACTTCAACGTAATCAGGCTTATCATATTCAATAGTTTCCTTTACACCCGTTTCGAAATCACCGTAATTTGTATAGTAAAGGTCATTTTTCTTGTAGTACATATAAGAGTCATTATCACATACGGGAAAATAATCGGATTCCCAGTTGTGATCCTTGCCGATGTCGGTATCGTTCAGATTAAAGTAAAAATGATGGATATTATCGCTGTCTTCTCCTACGGGATCGTCATAGGTAGCATCCATATGATACCATTTATCATCCAGTTTGACCTGATTCCAGGCATGTCCAACTTTCTTTCCATCCTGATCAATGGCATTTCCAACAATAAGCTTTGTCTCAAGTCCGCAACATTCGGAAATGAGCTTCATCGCTTCGGCATAACCGCGACACATGGTTTTCTTTGTTACCATGCCGCCATAGGAACCGTTGTCAGTGGATGAGGCATCGATACTGTCATCATATTCAAGCTCGGAAACAAGCCAGTCATGAATGGCTAATTCCTTTTCGTAGTCCGACATGTCGTCTTTGATTACTTCATCCATCATGGACTTCAGTTCGTTTGAGATAGCCTTAGCTTCCTCGTTTCCTTCCGGTATTTTTTCATTATTGAGGTAATTGTTTACCACATAGTAATTATTGCTTTTTTCGATAAAAAATTTGATTTTCAGGGTGTTGTCTTCCGGATCAGCTTTCAAGATGGTATATTCCGTGGGAGATCCCCAAAAAAGTCCCATATTGTCAGTTATATTTTTTACTTCGTCCTCGCCTGCATCCCTGACAAACAATACGGTCTCGCTGATACCATCTTTGGCATCCTCGCTTATGCGGTCACTTAACTCAACTGTTCCTGTTACGGTGTTGTTTTCGTTTTGAAATTCAAATATACCGTCGAAACTGCATGAGGAAAAAGAAAAAGCCATTGCTGCCATCAGCAACAGTGCTATGAGAATCTTTTTGTTTTTTCCACTGGGGTTTTGGGTTTTATATCTATAGGGTTCAGTAGTTTTCATATACAGATATAATATACTGCGAACCATATTATTGCAATTTATTCTTTGTTTTGCCGAATATTTTGTTTATCAATTGCATATAGGGAATAAAATCTATATAATATGTGCAGAGTTATTGCACTCGAGGTAAAAAACATGCTGGAAAAGTTTAAAAATCTAACAGTAAAGACGAAGCTCAATATTGGGTTTTCGCTTTTGATATTCTATATGGTACTGATGAGCATAGTCAGCGTTGCATTTATGTATAACCTGCATTCCGCAAATGTAAAGATGAGCGCCGATATGACTGACCCTTACCATAATCTACATGAAATGACAGAGAGTCTTTATCAGCAGAGCATAAGTGCGTATAACCTGGTGATGAACAGCAAGGATCCGGCCTTGGCAGACCAGGCTGTCTCGGATATTATGGCGGAAGAGGTCATCTTTGATCAGGCATTCGAAAAATATAAAAAAAATATTTCAGGAGACACGGCTAAAGTTGATATCGAAAATATAGAATCTATATATTATGATGATTTTTCGGATCTCAAGAAGAAACTGATAAATGAATACGAAAGCAACGACACTGCGAATATGTCGCAAACTCTTGATGAGATCAATGCATGCGATGATGAGATCGACGTCCAGCTTGAAAAAAACTGGGCAGATATCATAAAAAATTCAGAAAAGAAGGAGGCAGAAACTGAAAAACAGTTCAATATTATGCTGGTCGTGATAGCAGCATTGATTCTCCTTGCCATAATTGCCTCCTGGATAATAATAAAGAGGATTACCAGATCTGTCAGAGGACCCATTACGCGAATGAGCAGGGTTGCCGGGCAGGTGGCTGAAACCGGTAATTTTAATTTTTCCAACAAAATCATAGATGAAATGAAACTGGATGCTTCATACAGCGATGAGGTCGGTAACACCACGAAAGCTTTTTCCAAAATGCTTGATGACCTCATTGATAAAAAGGTCGTACTGGAAAAAGTGGCAAAAGGAGATCTTACGGTAAGAACGAATATCGTCAGCTCTGAAGATACACTTGGGAATTCCATAAACACTATGATCGAATCTCTGCGTGAGATTATTGACCAGATAGAAAAATCTTCATCACAGATAAACAAAGGAGCCGAACAGCTGTCAAATGGCGCTCAACTTCTCGCCCAGGGATCTTCCGAACAGGCATCAAATGTTGAAACTTTGGAAAACTTTGTTAAAGATATCAGCGAAAAAGCAGAAGCAAGTCATGAAATATCAGTAAAGACATACAGTCTGGCGTCCCGGATAAAAGACGAGGCTGCCGATGGCCGGATCATAATGAATGATCTTGCCACCGCAGTAGAAGAAGTGCAGCTTTCCAGCAAGTCTATCAATGAAGTGACAAAATCCATAGAGTCGATAGCATTTCAAACCAATATACTGTCTCTCAATGCTGCAATAGAAGCTGCCCGTGCAGGAGTTCACGGCAAAGGGTTCTCTGTCGTATCGGAAGAAGTCAAAAATCTTGCCGGCAAAAGCAGTGAAGCCGCAGGAGAAGCATCGGCATATGTTGAAGACTCCATGAGCAAGTCGGATTTTGAGACAAAGATGGCAAAGGAAGCCACGGAATCATTTTCTTCTATTGCCGATGGCATTGAAGAAACATCGGACATGGCAAGAAAGCTGGGGGATTTTGTAAAAGAGCAAAACGACGCTCTTGACAGAATAATCGACACGATAAGTCAATTGAGTGCCATCATCCACCAAAACAGCTCCGCCGCAGAAGAAACAGCCGCAAGCACCGAAGAAATGAACTCACTGACAGAAGCACTCAGATCCCTTGTGTCAGGGTTTATTTTGGAAAAGGAAGAGCAAGACACAGAAGAGGTGACACAGAATGACGATATTTAAAAAAGTGCTTTTAGTGATTGTAATTATTCTGGCGGTCATAGTACTGGTAGTCGCCGGATATGTTGCGTTTTTAAGCTACAATTATTACAGGATAGAAGACAACAAAGTCCTTGAGATAGACGGCGGGGCGACTGAGAGCGTCGAAACCGGGAAAGAATATACAGCCTTTACATATAATATCGGCTTTGGAGCGTATAACAGAGAGTACTCATTTTTTATGGATAAGGGAATGATGAAAGACGGAACAGAAGTCAGCGGAGAATATGGCAAAGCTGTCAGTGAAGACGCTGCTTTAGAAAATACCGACGGTGTCATAAAGGAAAGCGAAAAGCTGGATGCGGACTTCAACCTCTTTCAGGAGGTGGACCAAAAATCCACGCGAAGTTATTTTATAGATCAGGAACAGAATATCAAAGATGCAATGAGTGCCGGGGATGCTATAGACATGACCTTCGCCTCAAATTTTCACAGCGTATATCTTGCATATCCGTTTAATGATCCCATAGGAAGCATTGAATCGGGGATACTGACAACCAGTAAATATAATATTGAAAGCGCAGTGAGAAGAAGCTTCCCTGTTACAGACAGCTTTATCAATAAATTCTTTGACCTTGACAGATGTTTTGTTGTAAACAGAATACCTGTAGGAGACGGCAATACCGAGGATGACCCCCATCTTGTGCTTATCAATCTTCATATGTCAGCATATGATAAAGGCGGAACCATAAGGAAGAAGCAGATGAAGATGCTTTCCGAAGTGCTTTCGAAAGAGATGGCGAAGAATAACTGGGTCGTCGTAGGGGGAGATTTGAACCACGCAATATACGGGACAGAAGGTTCATTCGACAGCGATCAGGAAATACCGGAATGGGTCCAGGCTTTTGACGACGGAAGCCTTCCTGTTGGTGTGACTATCGTTAAAGCAGATAATATATATGATGTAGCAACCGTGCGCGGTTCTGACATGCCTTATGAAGAAGGCGTGAATTTTCTTGCTGTTATCGACGGATTCATCGTTTCCGATAATGTAACTGCTACAGCAGAAAACATTGATGGAGGATTTTACTACTCTGATCATAACCCGGTTTCGCTTAAATTCAAATTAAACTGAAATAATTTGTATTAGATGTTTATATAGCCGATAATGTGGTATATATACATTAAATCTACTACAAGATTTGACCTTTACCCGGTCGGAAAAGCCAGTTTATGACTGGCTTTTTCATTTTTATTATGATATCCTTTTAAGGACGCTTTAAAACAAAAAGGAGGACATAATAAATGTTCAAAATACCTGTATTCAATCCCCCCGATTTTAGTAGAGAAGATCTGGCAAATGCACCGGATTGTAAAATCGAAGAAGTCGAAATTGATGGAGTGGCACCTGAATATTTTCACTCTACATCCATGTATCCTGAATATTTTAAAATAGATGGAGAATGGATTCTTTGCGGTGATACCAGAATGGACTGTGTTCCTGTTATAAAATCCGATGGAACTTTGGAAGCCAAAGAATTCAGAAGGCTTAAAAAGGGAGAGCGAACCATCCTGGGAAGAGAAGACGACGGCAGCGAAGGCATATTTATGTACACTGACGGATTCAAGCCAAAAGAAGCAGCCGCACACGATTTATTTGCATTCCGTTCAGGGAGGACCAGAGAGTCTTCTTTTGCCGACGATTATCATAAATTGATTTCAATGCTGGAACATGATAAAGAACATGGACATATAGTTTGGGTTCTTGGACCTGCGGCTATCTTTGACCGTAATTCCAGGCAGGCTATGGAATATATAATCGATAATGGTTATGCTCATTGTGTATTCGGGGGAAATGCCGTAGCAACACATGATCTTGAAGGAGCTATGTTCAACACTGCTTTAGGTCAGGATCTGGACACACATATCAATGTGCATCAGGGACATTACAAGCACCTGGATCTTCTTAACAGAGTCAAGAGATCAGGTTCCATCAAGCAGGCTGTCAAGGACTACAATTTGGATAACGGGCTCATATATTCATGCGTAAAAAATGACGTACCTTTTATTCTCGCAGGATCAATAAGAGATGACGGACCTCTTCCCGAGGTAAACTCCTCATCCGATGCTGTTCAGGACGATATGAGAGCACACACAAAGAAAGCGACTACGATAATATGTCTTGCCAGTCAGCTTCATACCATAGCAACAGGCAATCTTACTCCATGTTACAATGTGGATAAAACCGGTAAAGTAAGACCGGTATTCATATTTGCTGCCGATGTATCAGAGTTTGTTCTCAATAAAATAAGGGACAGAGGAACCTTGGAAGTAACCACAATAGTATCAAACATCCAGGATTTCTTGTTTAAGATCAGGAGCCTTTTGGAAAATAAATAAAGTCAATAACAAAAGAATTTAAAATGGATCGTTCATAATGAACGATCCATTTTACTGTATATGTATGATATTGATTTAGAACAGTATCCCGCTACCGAATAACGGTGCAAATACGACTGATACGATGGTCATGAGCTTTATAAGGATGTTTATTGACGGTCCGGATGTATCCTTGAAAGGGTCACCAACAGTATCTCCGACAACGGCAGCCTTATGTGCATCACTGCCTTTTCCTCCGTGATTTCCTTCTTCGATATGCTTTTTGGCATTGTCCCAGGCACCGCCTGCATTTGCCATCATTATCGCAAGAAGTACACCGGCAGCAAGAGCTCCGGCAAGAAGTCCGCCAAGGGCGGCTTTACCCATTATTATTCCTACGAACAGGGGCGCGACGATCGCCATCAAGCCCGGAACCACCATTTCCTTAAGTGCCGACTTTGTCGATATATCTACACAACGTGCATAATCTGGTTTGGATGTACCCTCCATGATTCCCGGATCTGATTTGAACTGCCTTCTGACTTCTTCGATCATCTCATTAGCCGCTTTGCCCACAGAGTTCATGGTCATAGCGCTGAACAGGAAGGGAAGCATAGCTCCGAGGAACAGACCTGCAATTACCATTGGATCCAGAAGATCGATCATTTTCAGACCAACAACTTGTGAATATGATGCGAAAAGTGCAAGAGCTGTTAGTGCTGCGGAACCGATTGCGAAACCTTTTCCTATTGCAGCAGTAGTGTTTCCTACAGCATCCAATTTATCCGTTATTTCTCTGACATCTTTTGGTAGTTCTGCCATTTCCGCAATACCGCCTGCATTGTCGGAAACAGGGCCGTAAGCATCAACTGCAACTGTCATGGCTGTAGTGGAAAGCATTCCCACTGCAGCAAGAGCGATTCCGTAAAGACCCGCAAAAGCATTTGCTACTATGATTCCTGCGGCGATGAAAATTATCGGCCACAAGGTACTCATCATCCCAACTCCCAGACCGCTGATGATGGTTGTAGCTGATCCTGTATTGGACTGTTTTGCTATATGTCTGACTGATTTGTAATCTCCGGATGTATATATTTCCGTGATCTTGCCGATAGCCGTTCCCACAACCAGACCGGCGATGATTGCGATTGCCGGATTCAAGGTATCAAAGAAAACTTTGCTCAGTACCAGCGAAATAATAATGACGATGATACTGCTTATATATGTTCCAATATTAAGAGCTGTTGCAGGGTTTGTATTCTTGCCCCCTCTAACAAACATGATTCCTATTATGGATGCCATCAGTCCAACTGCTGAAAGAACAAGGGGAAAAACACTGCCTTCAAGCGGTGCGAGAACGAACATTTCACCAAATGCAGGTTTTATTGCCGGAATGATAACTGCAAGAGTGATCGCAGATATCAGTGAACCTACATATGATTCGAACAGGTCGGATCCCATACCGGCTACATCACCTACGTTATCCCCTACATTATCTGCGATTACAGCAGGGTTCCTTGGATCGTCCTCAGGTATTCCTGCTTCAACTTTACCGACGAGGTCTGCACCTACGTCAGCCGCTTTAGTATATATTCCACCGCCAACACGGCCGAACAGAGCCATTGACGATGCACCCAGGCCGAAACCGGTGATGACCGAAGCGCTGTTCACGTTGAGTATAACAAATATAATTCCCAGTCCCAGAAGTCCAAGTCCCGAAACGCAGAGTCCCATAACTGCTCCGCTTCTGAAAGCAACTTTCAGGGCCTTGTTCATTCCTGATTCTTTTGCAGCGTTTGCTGTACGAACATTTCCTTTTGTGGCAACATTCATGCCGAACAGTCCTGCAAGCACGGAGAACAACGCTCCAATAACATAGAGAACTGCCGTAGTAATATTAATAAATATGGCAAGAACTGCGAACAGAACAATGATTACTATTATCATTGTCATATATTCTCTTTTAAGGAATGCCATTGCCCCTTGTCTAATAAAACCGGCGATTTCCTTCATTCTATCAGTACCTTCGTCCTGTCTGCTGACCCATGATGTGAGCAAAAATGCCACAATCAAGGCAATTACAGCAGCGATCGGCGCTGAATATAGTAGTACATTTCCCATTTTTCCAGTATCCTCCTTAAAGCCAATAAAATTCATTAACGAAATATGTTAAATTTTGTATATTGCTATATTATCCATACAATATTTCCAGACAAATTCTTAACACAACGTTAATAGTATACACGGTTAAGGCTTATATTCCAACCGTTTAAGCCCATAAAAATGTCTTTTCCTTGTTCTTTTTTAAATACAATCCGCCCTAAAAAAGGGCGGATCATTGAATGGTTTATTCATTTTGATTTTGTGTCGATTTGTAAAAAGTTATTACCCCTTGTTGGTATATGGCAGGTAAATCCAGCGATTTTTCTTATACATGCCCCATTTTCCGTTCTTTGAAATCTTCTTTATAGTAATTACTTTACCTTTTTTAAGCGTTCCCATTTTCTTTGAGCTGGTGGTTGCCTTTTTTCTCACATTGACTTTTGTCGTGGTTCGGGCCTTGAATTTCTTGAACTTCTTTACATAAATGGTCATCTTGGCAACTTTACCATTTTTTGTCTTGGCAGTAATAACGGTCTTTCCTCTTTTCTTAGGATATATTTTACCTGAAGAACTTACTGTTGCAACTCTTTTGTTACTGCTCCTGTATGTGACAGATTTCGGGTTAGTACTTGATGGTGAATATTTCACAGTGTACGTTGGTTTTGTCTTTAGGTATATAGTTCTTTTTTTCTTGCTGAACTTGATGGATTTTGCATAAATCGGTTTAACCAAACCCTTTAGATAGTAGAGCTCTTTCTTTGCATGGGAATCGTTAAGATCAGCAGAACTGAAAAGGATATATCCTTCCAGCCTGGCGGACCTCATTTGTTTGACATGGGTCCTGAGATTTGTCCTGCGTTTTGCCCAACCTTTATCGTCGGATGCTCTCTGTCCCGTTCGGTAAAGGGCCAGGCCAATATACATAGGAACATCGATCTTGTTCAGGGATTTCCATTGGGCAAGCCTGTTTGAATACATTTTGGTTTTGCCACTGCTGCCCCAGTTGTCCGTCCAGTAGATCTGAGGAGCTATATAATCCACATATCCTCTTGTACTCATCCATTTTTTTACATCCGCGCCGCCGCTCATGCAGTTTTCAACGTTACCTGCAGGACTGATCCCGAATACGGCGCTTTTATTTTTCCTTAAAGAATAATTATGAGTAGTCAAATAGGACTCCCTGACCATCACATTGCAGTTTGCTCTTCTGGTTGCCGTCGAAGGCTTTGATGATGCCTTTATTTTAGTGCCTGTTTTGATATCTTTGTAATACTTTTTGGCATGATAGAAATAGTCATCGAAATGGATGCCGTCTACGTCATATTTTAATACTTCTTTTATCGCTGTTTGTATCCTGTCCGTAGATGAAGTCTTTGCCGGATTAAGATAAGTGTCATGAGATATTCTGTATGGGTTCATCCATGCATGAAGTTCCATTCCCTGTCTATGGGCTTCCTCAATAAAAATCTGAAGAGGATCACAGTTTTTAAGAGTTGAGCCCAGATATTTGGATGCTTTGAATTTTGTTTTTTTGTAAGATGCATCGTCAAATGCACGTACATGGAAATAAATAGTATTGGTGCCGTAATATTTTGCTTTGCTGATTATGCTTCGTGCCTTTGACCTGAAAGTGTTGGAACTTTTGTTGTAGAGTCCCAGCTCGTAGAAGTCGCAGTACCCGATCCAAAGCCCTTTTACTTCGGATCTGGCTTCGACCTGATCGGCCTCTAAAGGTCCGACCATCGTGAATACTCCGAAAATCAGAGCGATGCATAGCGTTATCGAAATTGTTTTCTTCATAATAAAATCTCCCCTCAGATAAATAAATTCCAATATACATGATGTTATATGTCTGTATAATATACCCTAAAATCAGACTGTTACAACAATTCTCACAAAGAATACACTAAAACATCATACATTGTATTACCGCTAATATCAATTTAAATTGTCATGTATGCATAATAATATGATAAAATTATCGTATGGAAATCAAAATCGCAATCATAGGCGGAAAACTGAGAGGAATAGAAGTTGCTTTCCTCGCCAAAATGGCGGGGATATATACTGTTTTGATCGACAAAGATAAACTGACACCTGCATCAGGATTGTGTTCTGAAAACTATGTCTTTGACGTAGAAAAGAAGGAGTCAGCTTTATTGTCGATTATGAAAAATGTGGACATAGTCATACCCGCAGTGGAAAATAAAAATGTTTTAAGAGCAATAGAGGAAATGTGCAGAGAGATCGACCTTAAAGTTGCATTTGATTTTACTGCATATGATATAACTGCAGCAAGGATCAAAGCTGACCTTCTTATTAAAGAAGAAAACATTCCCCGCCTGGCATATTACCCCGATGCAAAACCTCCATATGTACTTAAGCCCGCAGTGGGGAACAGAAGACGTTCCATAAGAATGGTGGATACTTATGAGAATCTGGAATTTCTCATGAGCAGGAAGGACAGTCCTGAGTCATGGATCGCACAGGAGTATGCCAAAGGACCTGTTTTTTCTGTGGAAATCACCGGAAAGCCCGGAGATTATTCAGCAAACGAAATTGCCCAGCTTTATCTGGAAAGTGATTTTGACAGCGATATGGTGGATTGTCCTGCCGAACTCGATACGGATCAAAATAAGATTTTTACAGAAAATGCCCTTTCTTTGGCGGAAAAACTTCAGCTAACCGGAATTTTTGGCGTAGAGGCTTTGAAAGTTGACGACGGGCTTAAGATAATGGAGATCAATGCTATTTTCCCCAGCCAAACGCCAATCGCGGTTTTCTATTCAACAGGAATTAATATTGTAGTAGAGCTACTGAGTGTTTTTGCCGATGAAAAAATGTCAAAAAAACTTTCAAATATCATAAACGATCGTTATGAGAATAATAAATATGTTGTTCTGGAAGATTTTCAGTTTTTTAATAAAAAGCCTACTTTCAAAGGTGAGTCCTGTTTAAGAAAGGCAGGTCCTCTTAAGATCATGATGGATTTTTTCGGTTCCGACTACGCTATTACAGATTATATAGACGACGATCATGAATGGCAGGCTGTTTTTATTAACATTTCTGACACTCAAAGCCGGCTAATAGAAAAGAGGATACTTTCCAGAGAAGCTCTGCTTGAGCACTGCCGAAAACAATTGTAAAAATATACATTTGATGTATAATTAAAGCAATCAGGAAGAAGTAGTCCCATATCTAAAAGGAGGCGAAAATGAATATCAATGTTACTTCCGAAATAGGACCGCTTAAAGCGGTACTTTTGCACAGACCCGGCAAGGAGCTTGAAAAGCTTACACCTGATCTGTTGGAATCACTCTTGTTCGATGATATCCCATGGCTCAAGGAAATGCAGAATGAACACGATGAATTTGCTGAAATACTGAGAAGCAGAGGCACCGAAGTTTATTATATCCAAAAACTGCTTTCCGATGTCCTTGAATCCAAAGATGTGAGAGAACGAGTAATTGAAGACACTCTGAAATATTCAAGGATCCAAAACCCCAAGCTGAATAAAGCCCTTTCAGAAAAGATCATGAGTATGGATGTGGAACAGATCGCCGAGATTGCCATCGCCGGTCTGGCAAAAGATGAAATCGAGCTGGATATTCCTCAGGACAGCCTGTGGGATTATGTACATATGGACTATCCTTTATACATCAATCCGGCGCCAAATCTGTACTTTACGAGAGATCCTGCAGCGGTAATAGGCAACGGCATCTGTATCAATACAATGAAAACAGAAACAAGAAGAAGAGAATCCGGACTTATTAAATATTTATACGAGAATCACCCGATATTCGCCAGTTCCAACGGCAAGCTCTGGTACGATAACGACCGACCTCATAATATTGAGGGCGGTGATATTCTTGTTCTTTCTGAAAAAGTTGTGGCTATTGGCTGCAGCGAGAGAACTTCTTCGGCAGCAATAGAGACGCTGGCGGCTGAGCTGTTCGCAGAGAGAAAGGAGCTGAAAGAAATTTTGGCGATCCATATCCCTGCTCTGAGGGCTTTTATGCATCTTGATACGGTGTTCACTATGGTAGATCATGATAAATTCACGATCTTCCCTGGCATTCAAGATAAGATAAACGTCTATAAACTGGAACGAGCTGATAACAACGGCATTAAGGTGACACCGGAAAAAAGCCTGCTCGACACATTGAAAAAAAGTCTGGGGATCCCGGCAGTCAGGCTGATACAAAGCGGCGGCGGAGATGCCATATCCGCGGCCAGAGAACAGTGGAACGACAGTACAAACACTCTGGCAATAGCTCCCGGAGTGGTTGTCACATATTCGAGAAACGAAAAGTCCAATGACACACTGAGAAAGAACGGTATCGAAGTTCTGGAGGTTGGCGGATCTGAGCTTGTAAGAGGCAGAGGCGGTCCAAGATGTATGAGTTGTCCGTTGGTCAGAGACAAAGTATAGTCAGTAAAATCAGGTAGTGATTTGTTTAACAAATAAATCGGCGTGGAAATGTCCGCCGGTTTATTTTTATAGTCGAAACATTCTCCTTCCAAGCGCAAAAAAAACAGCGTAAATTCCTTGCAAAACTGGACTTTTAACACAAATTGTATTATTGTATACTCAAGGTTAAGAGCTTCTTTATATTCTTTATATAAAGACTTGAAGGGAGGAAATTTAACAGCTTCTTACCACTTTTATAGTTATTATTTACGTTACTTATTTTATTGAATTAAGGAGGACACAATGGGTAAGAAAATACCTTTGTGGCAAGTTATCTGTGTCATGTTATTCACGATACTCTTGCTTTGCTACGCTTTGAACATTTTTGGGCTCATCGCCGGAAAGGCAACAGGTGAAGATCCGAGCAGTTTCGCATTCTCCAACAGCTACGGCGAACTTCATATTCCCCTCATCATTTCTGCAGTAGTGGCCGCACTGGTCGCTTTTGCTAACGGTTACAAGTGGAAATTTCTTGAAAACGGTATAATCGCCAGTATCGGCAGATCCATGCAGGCCTGTCTGATACTTTTGATCGTAGGCATGCTCATCGGTTCATGGATGGCTGGCGGTGTAGTGCCGGCAATGATCTCTTACGGACTGCTGATTCTCAAACCATCTATATTCCTGCTGGCTGCATGCATTATGTGTTGCATCGTTTCACTGGCAACAGGTTCTTCATGGACCACAGCCGGAACTATCGGTATCGCACTGATCGGCGTTGCTACGGGACTAGGAATAAGTATACCAATGACAGCCGGTGCCATAGTGTCAGGTGCATACTTCGGAGACAAGATGTCACCGCTTTCTGATACTACCAATATGGCTCCCGCCGTAGCAGGATCCGAACTGTTTGAACATATCAAGCATATGATATGGACTGTGACCCCTTCGCTTATAATAGCACTGATTATTTATACCATATTAGGATTTTTCGGTCATGGTGATGCGGCTGACACAAGTACTGTAGATGCCCTTAGAGAAGCGCTTGGAGCTTCATTCAAGATCAGTCCGCTACTCTTGATACCGCCATGCGTGGTCATCGTTATCGTAGCTCTTAAGATCCCTGCTATCCCAGGGCTTTTAGCAGGCGTACTATTAGGAGTCTTCGCAATGGCTTACCAGGGAGTGCCTGCAGGAGACTGGTTCGGAGTTCTCCATTATGGATATGCATACGAAGTATCAGATTCATTCAATGCAGTTGCAGACCAGATTGGAGTAGACTTCTTCAGTGACGATGTGACGGCAAATACCGTTAATGAAATGGTTGCTGCCGGTACTATTGAACCCATTATGTATGCTGAGTACAGCCTTGTAAATCTGCTGTCCCATGAAGGTATGACAGGTATGTTGTGGACGGTAAACCTGATCATATGCGCAATGTGCTTCGGAGGCGTTATGGACTCATCAGGAATGCTTGGAACATTTGCTGAAGGTCTGCTCAAGTTTGCAAAGGGCGTTGGATCACTGACTGTTGTAGCGGTATTCTCATGTCTCTTCATAAATATAATAGCAGCAGATCAATATCTGGCAATAATACTTCCCGGACGTATGTACAAGGAAGCATATGAAGACAGAAGACTCAAGAACAAGAACCTCTCAAGAGTACTGGAAGACTCGGGAACACTTACATCTCCACTGGTCCCCTGGAATACCTGCGGTGCTACCATGAGTACTTTCCTTGGTGTACCTACTTTGATGTATGCGCCATTTGCTTTCCTCAATTATATCTGCCCGTTTGTTTCCATATTCTATGGTTTCACGGGCATATCCATGCAGAAAATGACAGAGGAAGAATATCAGAAAATATTACAGGAAAGAGAAGCTGAAAGAAGAAAAGAAGAAGCCGCTCTCGAATCATAAAAATGATATAATAGAATAATCCACTGAGCCGCCCTCAGGGGCGGTTCAATCTTTTTATAAAGAAAGGGAAGGGAAATGAGCTATCCGAAATTGGTTTATGACTTAAATAAGTTAAAGCATAATATCAACGTGCTGGGGAAGGTGACTAAAGATTCAGGATGTTCACTTATGATCGTCACAAAGTCATTTTGTGCAGACCCGAATATTACCGGGATGATTGACAGCCACCCGATGGTGGACTATCTGGCAGATTCCAGAGTTCTGAACCTGGAAAAAATGAAAGATTTGTCAAAGCCAAAAGTACTTCTGAGGATACCTCAGGGAAGTGAACTCACAGAAATGGTGAAGTATGCCGACATAAGCTTTCAATCCGAGGTTGATACTCTGACAAAAACAGATAAAGCCGCTGGCAAACTTAATAAAAAGCACAAAGTCGTTCTTATGGTGGACTTAGGAGATCTTCGGGAAGGGATTTTTTATGAGGACAGGGAAGGGATCATGGATGTAGCTGCACTGATCCTGAATTCCGATAATCTTGAGTTACATGGAATAGCTACCAATCTAACTTGTTACGGGGCAATAATCCCTAAAGAAGACAATTTATCGATACTCACAGAAATCGCAAAAGAGATCGAAGAAAAATTTGATGTCAGGCTGAATATGATCTCCGGCGGCAATTCAAGTTCATATTATCTGGCCGAAGAGGGAAGACTTCCTTCCGGAATAAACAATCTGAGACTGGGAGAAGCATTCATGCTGGGAAATGAAACAGCATACGGGAATCGCATCGAGGATACATATAATGACGGACCTGTGCTTGAAGCCCAGATCGTAGAGTTAAAATCAAAGCCGTCGCTTCCAATAGGTGAGAGCGGAATGGATGCATTCGGCAACAGGCCGGTATATGAGGATCGGGGGATTATAAAGAGAGCAATAATTGCGGTCGGACAACAGGATATCGACCCAGGAAGTATCTTCCCGATAGACCCTATGATAGATATACTTGGCGCCAGTTCGGATCATACTATTCTGGATGCCTCAAGATCAAATATCGAATATAAGGTAGGAGACATACTCAGCTTTACTCTGGGTTACGGCGGACTTCTCAAAGCTGCCACAAGCGAATATGTAGCTGAAGAATACAGGTAATGTCCCTGAGTAATAATCAGATAAAAAGATCCCGAGGCTTTTGCCTCAGGATCTTTTGCTTATTGTCGTTTGAGATTAGTTAAGCTTACAGTGCTTCACAAGCAGCCTTAAGGATATCGAATGCTTTGTCGCAATCTTCCTTAGTAGCGATTAGCGGTGGTACCATTCTGACGATGCTTGTTCCGATAGCTGTAGTCATGAGATAGTTATCAAGAGCGTAATGCTTGATATCGGCAGCCTTGTCATGGTTGAACTGGACACCGACGATCAGGCCTCTGCCTCTAACTTCTTTTACATCAGGAAGAGTCTTGAGTTTTTCCATGAAGTAGTTGCCGACTTCAGTTGCATTTTCACCTAATTTTCTGTCCTGAAGCTCTTTGATTTCAGCATATGCAGCAGCGCAGCAAAGAGGGCTTCCGCCGTAAGTTGTTCCGTGTGCACCGGCTGTGAATGCTGATGCCGCTTTGTTGTTGGCACATATAGCACCGATAGGTGTTCCGCCGCCCATAGCTTTAGCCATAGATACGATGTCAGGTTTGACTCCATAATATTCGTATGCCATAGCAGGGCCGGTTCTGTACCAACCTGTCTGGATCTCGTCAAACATAAGAAGCAGACCTTTTTCGTCGCAGAGAGCTTTGATGCCCTTGATGAATTCTTCAGTCGCAACGTTTACTCCGCCTTCGCCCTGGATAGGCTCAAGCATGATACCGATAGTATCGTCGGTAACTGCTGCTCTGAATGATTCTACGTCATTGAAGTCAGCATATGTGAATCCCGGAAGCATCGGTTTGAATCCGACCTGAAGTGCATTGTCTGTCTGACCTGTAGCTGAAAGAGCACCGTATGTTCTTCCGTGGAAGCTCTTCTTAGCTGTAATTATGTGATACTTGTTTTCGCCAAAGTTATCTGTTCCGTATTTTCTAGCCATTTTGATCATAGCTTCATTAGCTTCTGTACCTGAGTTCTGGTAAAAAATCTTGTCCATACCTAATGTTTCGCAGATCAGTTCAGCAAGAACTGCCTGAGGAACCGAGTACGGGTAGTTGAAAGTGTGAATAAGTTCTGTACACTGTTCTTTAAGAGCAGCAACAACTTTTTCATTACAGCTTCCTGCACTGTTTACGGCAACTCCGCCGTAAAAGTCAAGATATCCGTTTCCGTCCTGGTCATAAATATACATGTCTTTTGCTTTTTCCGCTACGAACGGGAATCTTTCATAAGTTTCGATCATGTACTTTTCGGTAAGATTTTTAACATCTTCCATCTTCAGGTTAAAGTCTTTCAGTAACATTATTGCATTTCCTCCTTTTTTAACAAGCCGGGTAGGATGCCCGACCAACCGATGCCATAATTACACTATAACTTATTGTTAATTTCTTAACGTCTTAGACCATTATAAACTACTTATATGAATTATTCAAATCATTTCCGCACTATCCAGAAAATTCAGACAACAATGTCTGATATCCGAAAGAGGGAGGCGTTCCCGGGGATTGTTATTTAAAAGAAATTGTATTCTCAGTATAATTTTGGAAAAGCAGTACACTGTATACAAGTCTTGTGCTAATTGGTGTGTTATGTTTATAACTATTGAAATCTAACTGTAGAGTATGCTGTGACGAAAAAGTTCAAACAACCACAAGCATTGCAGTTAAGCAATTTGACCCGTGAGGTATTATTCAGATATATATAAGTGTTAATAATATAACATAATTGTGAAGAAAAAGATTATTCTCAAAATTTAGAATATTGCCTTGTATTATTCCATTACTGATGTATAATTAGGTGGTCGCGAAATTAATTGGTTTTTCGCACAGCCGTTTAATAGCGTTATTATCTTATCTAGCGGCTAATCTATTTTTTTATTTTATTTTTTTATTTTAAAGGAGGAATTATCTTATGGATGCAGGATTTTGGTCAGTCGTTCCACCGCTATTGACTATCATACTCGCCATCGCAACAAAGGAAGTATTGCTTTCATTGTTCATCGGCGTGTTCACGGGCAGTTTGATCATATCAAACTGGAATCCGCTCGGCGCACTTCAGGAAATGGTAACTTTACTTGTCGGTGGTTATACCGATGATGAAGAATTTGTTATTTCGGGTGCACTGACAGACCCATGGAACGTAGAGGTACTTATTATCTGTACGATGCTGGGAGGACTTATTGGTTTAATGGTACGTTCAGGCGGATCAAAGGCTTTTGGGGATCTGCTGATGACAAAGATCAAAACCAAAAAAGGGGCTCAGACTACTACTTGGTTAATCGGACTTTTAATTTTCTTTGATGATTATTTTAACGCACTGACAAACGGTGCTATCATGAGACCTGTTTCAGACAAATACGGTATCTCAAGAGAAAAACTTTCATACATCATAGATTCAACTTCAGTAGGTATCTGTTTGATCGTGCCTATCTCAAGCTGGGTTGCTTTCATTTGCTCACTGATTGGTGAAAGTTATGCGAAAGCCGGAATGTCAGATGTTGACCCATTCAAGACTTTCGTAATGACAATTCCATACAACTATTATGCTATTCTTTCCATCGTAATGGTTATAGTAGTAATAATTACAGGTATGGATTTCGGACCAATGGCTAAAGCAGAAAGAAGAACTAAGGAAACCGGCGAGCTTTGCGACAAGACATTCAGCGGCGGAGACTCTGATGACGATGATTTCTCATCGATTGAACCTCAGAATGGTAAAGCCAACGATCTTCTGGCTCCGATCATTCTTCTTATCGTACTTGCATTTACTTTCATGCTGTATACCGGCGGATTCTTCGGAAACTGGGATCTGATGGATGCCATCAATAACATGGACGGCATGCTAGCTCTGGTATATGCAGTTTCACTTTCAGTAATATTTGCTATCGTCTTCTATGCTATCAAGAGACTTTCGACCATAAGAGATTCACTTGCTGCTTTCATCACAGGAACAAAGTCAATGATTTTTGTAATCATACTTCTGTCCTTTGCATGGAGCATCGGCGGCGTATGCGATGCACTTGGAACAGCTGACTATGTAGGTTCACTGTTTGCGTCAAGCATACCCCCATTCCTCGTACCGCTTATCATATTCGCATTCTCATGCGCAATGACATTCTCAACTGGTGCATCATGGGGAACATTCGCTATCATGCTTCCGCTGGCTATTCCAATCGCTATCCAGATGGACGTAAGCGTACTTGCCTGTATCACAGCAGTAATCGGCGGCGGCGGTTTCGGAAACCACTGTTCACCTCTTGCAGATACAGCTATCCTTTCATCAGCTTCATCAAATATCAGACATACAGACCATATAAAGACACAGATACCTTACTCGGTAACTTGTGCACTTTGTGCTTGCGTCGGTTATGTACTCTCCGGATTCCTTGATAACCCAATCATTCCGCTTCTGGCTACACTTGGAACATTCCTGGTTGCAGTAATAATCCTGAGCAGACTTTTCGGAGAAAAGAAATATAATGTTGATAAGCTTGATTCCGGCTCAAGCGATGCCGGATCGGCTTCATAAGTTATATCTAAAGGCACTCAAAAGATTCTTTAGGAGGTATAAAGAATGAGAAAAAGTTTTGATGATGTATTAGCTTATACTGAGAAGGCGCTTGGTTGGATCGAAGCGCAGGCAATAGAAGGAAAAGAGCAGGCAGATTTTCTCGATGAAGTAGCGGAAAACTACGGAAGTCACATCAACCCGGGTTTCCTCGAGTACAGAAAAGCAGCAGGCGGCGACGCTCTTGCTCTCGAGTGGAAAGCTGAAGGCGACCACTTCTGGGACATCCAGGGTCGTGAATATATCGACTGCCTCGGCGGATTCGGCGTATACAACTGCGGACACAGAAACCCCACAGTAGTAAAAGCTGTATTAGACCAGATCGCAAAACAGCCGTTATCAAGTGCTGAGCTCGTAGATGCCAACAGAGCACTGCTCGCAAGGATCCTTGCAGACGTCACACCTGGAGACCTGAAGTATACATTCTTCACAAGTTCCGGTACTGAAGCAATCGAATCAGCAATCAAGTTCTCTGCTCTTTCAACAGGAAGACATCACTTCATCGCATTTGAAGGCGACTTCCACGGAAAGACTCACGGTTCACTTTCAATGACGGCTAAATCAGATTACAGACAGCCGTTCCTTCCCCTACTTCAGGGAACAAGACATGTCAAGTTCGGTGATTTGGACATGCTGAGAAAGACTGTAGAAGTTATGGATTATGTAGGAGAACTTCCTGCTGCTATCATCTTCGAACCTATCCAGGGCGAAAATGGTATAATCATTCCGCCGGATGATTTCATCCCCGGAATCAGAGAGATCTGTGACGAATATGGAATCATGATGGTTGCTGATGAAGTACAGGCCGGTATGGGACGTACAGGTACATTATTTGCAGTTGATTACAATGATGTAGCTCCTGACATCCTCTGTCTTGCAAAAGCTCTTGGCGGCGGAGTTATGCCTATAAGTGCTTGCGTATGTACAGAAGAAGCGTTCAAGGGAATGTTCCCAAATCCGCTTCTCCATAGCACAACAACAGGCGGAAGCCCCACAGCTACAGCAGCAGCAATCGCTTGCTTCAACGTTATGCTCAAGGAAGATCTTCCTGGCAAATCAAAGAGAGCCGGCGAATTGTTCACAGAAGGTCTTACGGCAGTAATGAAGAAGTATCCGAAGCTGATGACAGACGTCAGAGGCAGAGGCTTATTCATGGCAATGGAATTCGTTGACGGTGACATGGGCTACGAGGTAGTTTATGAAATGTTCAATAGAAAAGTCCTGGTATCAGGATCACTGATCAATGCCAAGACAATCAGAGTTGAGCCGCCTCTAACCATTTCAGATGACCACATCAAGCATGCAATCGAAGTTATCGATGAATCATGTGCGGTAGTTTACAAGAAGCATAACTTCTAAGATCTAGAGTTAGATTTCTTAAACAAAACAGGACGGCCCAAAACGAAAGTTTTGGGCCGTCTTTATGGTTCTGCATAAATAGAAAATACCATGCATTATTTAATAATCTGATCTAAAATATGAAATTAGTTAAATATTCTGTGTTGAAGGCTTTTCTCAAGGAAATATAATGCAGCATTTCCATGAGCCTTGGAGAGGACTCCCAGAGATGCCATTATATAATCGTTGTCGATGAGGATCTCGGCATTTTCTTTTGGAAAAAGCAGCATGCCGTTTTCATTATGTTCTGCAATAGCTTTGAGCATTTCCAGACGGTGGGGAAGCCTCGTAAGAGCTCCGCCGGTCCCGATTATATACTTGATCTGCGTCAGATCCTTTCCTTCCGCAAGCGTGTTTCTACCGGAAGGTCCGTAAACATAACGCAAATGACCGGCGTGTCTTTCTGTCGCGACTATGGCGGCTTCCCGGGCTAGTCGTTCCACAAATTCAAGTTCCATGTTCGTTTTGGGAACAGCTCTATATGTCTCCTTCACAGCAGCAATTGAAAATCCAAGTTCATCCTCCAGCTTTTCTGCACCTATAATATCGATAAGATTATCCATGTTTACATATACGCCAAGATCACCTTCCACTGTTCTCTTTGCCTTCGGCTCCGGACTGACCAGGATTCTGGATATCTCTTCCGTACCTTCGGTGACAGAATGAAGGTCGGTGGTTGCACCGCCGACATCCAAAATCATAAGATCACCCAGATGATCATAAAGCAGTTTCGCACATTCCATTACCGCGCCCGGAGTGGGGATGATAGGTCCGTTTACCAGATCCCTCACATGTTCCATGCCCGGGGCCTGGGTTATGTGGTCTTCGAATGCATCCTGAATTATTCTTCTTGCAGGCTCCACATTCAGTTCGTCAATCTTGGGATAGACATTCTCCACAATATAAATAGGGGCTTTACTGTCTTCAAAAATCAATCTGATCTCGTCCTGATTTTCCACATTACCTGCATATATAACTGGAATGGAAAGATCCAGGGATCTTATCATCTCAGCGTTATATATTGCTGTGTCTCTTTCTCCGTAATCCACACCTCCCGCAATCATGATAAGATTGGGGCGGATTTCCTTGATTTTGGCTAGATCAGTTCTTCTCAGCTTACCTGCGGTCACCTGGTGGATGATTGCACCGGCGCCCAGAGCCGCTTCCTTGGCTGCTTTGGCAGTCATATCATAAACAAGTCCGTGGACCGTCATTTTAAGGCCTCCGGCTGCGCTGGATGTGGCTAGCATTTCATCATATTCGATTTTATCCACGCCTTTGTTTTTGCAAAGATCGTCAATAGCACCGTTAAGACCGATCCTCACATCACCCTCGAGCACAGAAGTGGGGGCCTGCCCCTGCCCGTAAAAGGCAGGGGCACCGGTTTTTACTTCAGTGAATGCATTTACCAGTGTGGTTGTGGAACCGATTTCGGCAACCAGCACATCGATCTTTTTATTTGTCACTTCTTTTTTGTCAGCCACGTCTTCTCCTTCGCTCTTTGACAAGGAATGTTGCAACATCGATACCGTGACTGTTACGTCCGAATCCGGCATCCATGCCTGCTTTTACGGCCAGCTCCGGAACGACCTGAGTTCCGCCTGCACAGATCATGACTTTGTCTCTGATGCCTTTTTCCACGGCAAGATCGCTGATCCTCTTCATGTTCTTGTAGTGGATGTCGTCATGGCTGATGATTGTCGAAGCCAATATGGCATCGGCATTGAGCTCGACTGCTGCATCAACAAGTTTTTCTACAGGGACTGAAGTTCCGAGGTAGTGGACTTCGATGCCGAATCTTTCGATTCCTCCGTGTTTGATGTCGATGATCTCTCTTAGACCTACCGAGTGCTCATCTTCGCCCACGGTTCCGCAGACGATCTTCATTGGGTGAGCCTCGATTTCCTCTCTGATTTCTTCATCTGAAAGAACGTGTCTTACCTCCGGGATCTTCAGTGTCGTTATGTCAACATCAAATGGGACTGTACCCTTAAGTTCTACTCTTGTGCCTTCAGCTTCCTGCATGACCTCCACATTGATGACTTCCGGATCTTCCAGATTCATTTTTTGGGCAAATTCCAGAGCAGCAACCTCGGCAACGCGTCTGTCGATGGGCAGGAACATATTGAGCATCACCGTACCGTCTGCAAGCCATTCCATTTCCGGCTTGATCAGGTTTGTATTTCTATACTTTTCATTTTCTTTCATTCGAACGTTTACATTGTCTTCTTCATCCAGTTCATCTATATAGACTATCTTGTCCGAGTCTTCCAGTGTACATCCGCCGATGAGGCTTGCCGGATCTTTAACAGCACTTTCATCGTATTGAGCCACATTATTATATCCAAAATGGGCTGTGACAGGAGCGAAATAGTCATCATCTCTTTCATATACTGATCCAAAACCTATGCCTCCATCGGATTTTCTTGCTATTCCGTCGCCGTTACGCTCGGGATACTGCCCCGAATCCACAAAGAAACCTTCTTCGACAGCTTTGAAATATCCGCCGGTCTCTACGATTTCTTCCATAAAGAGGCAAGCTCTTTCTTTAATTTCCCGTGCATCTTCTCTGAGAGGGCCATCATCTTTAAGCTCTATCATATCCATGAGCCCATCCATGCCTATAAGTGTCTGCTTGGCTGTGTCGCAGGCTTCGATGTTATAGATATGCCACGGCACGTTTCGACCTTCATCAGGAGTGATGGTTGACTGGATATCGGCTCTGGTCAGTTTTGATACAAGCATGTTAAGAACGTGGGTTACGGTGGCTTCTCTTGCGGAAGCTTCCATGTATTTGGTGTTCATCTGAGCTCTCATCCTGTACTCGTCACAGAAATCCCGAAGAGCGACTGCATAGGGAAGGTCCATATATACGCATGGGGCAGGGGGAGCTGTAGGCGGAACTGTTGACAGACAGATATTGTCTTTTTTGATTCCGCATTTGACCGAGAAAAGGCTGTTTATGGCATGCTGTACTATTAATTCGGGCATGACCTTCCAGGCTTCTCTTGCCGTTGCATTGGCATTGTGCGCGCCGTCGATCTGAGCTATTTCCGCCCATGCAAGGACTTTCTTGGATTCGCATGCATCGACAAACGAGCGGACCATGTTGATGTTTCGATAAAGGACATTATACTGTGGATCCTGGTGGGCACCGTTTATACCTTCTTCGGCAAACATTACACCGACTTCCGGTCCAGCGACTCCGGAAACATATGAGTGGTAGTTGATGGGACGGCCTACTTCTTCTTCGATGGCATCAAGGGCTTTTCTCTGGGCTCGTACCTGTTTTCTGGTGATGGGAACTCCTCCGATGCCCTGGGGTGTACCTTCAATGAGACCGTCCATATGTGACTGACCGGCTGTACGGATGACCATGATATGATCCGCTCCGTGCCAAGCGGCCATTCTCATCCTTCTTATATCATCTTCGAAGCGGCCGGAGGCGATTTCGGTTGTGATGACCGACATTGGCTGAGGGTCGATGCCATCAAAGTATTTTGAGGAGGGGAGTCCGATGCTGTTTTTTAGGGGTTCTGCCGCATCTTTATATTCGAATGGTCCCATGTGAAGCTTGGGGGCGGGTGTTCGCCATGTCCAGCCTCTTTTCTGCGGTCTGTATTTGTCAAGATCCTTCAGGAGGTTCTCTACATCAAGTTTGACATTTTTTTCTAATTTTATATCACTCATTTTATTACCTCCCTATTTCTTGAATGCCTGAGCTACTTCATCCCATCCTTCGCCGCCTGCCAGAAGCCGGGACGATTCTCTGATGGAAATGTCTCTCATTTTCGATAACTTATATACTACATGGCCTGCGCCTTTGCCCATGAGTCCACGGTCAATGCATCCTTCGACGATGGGTTTGGTATCAAGTGAGGATACTCCCATTCTCAGCAAAACCGAACGCTCGATTGAGGGAGAGGTATTCTTCTGACCCAGATCTACCAGGGGATCAACTACTTGCTCCGTAACTGCCCAGAAATGTTGGTAAAGTTCTTCGTCGGACATGTTTGCAATATGTTTTCTGCGATTACTAAAATCATCTGCTCGTTTCATAGTGTTCTCCTTCTATAATTTCGAAATAACTTCTCTGACAAAACCCGGCGTTTTCTGTGTTTCTTCCGCCAGAAATTCTATATCTTTATCTGTGGGTTTGCCGTCAATTGAGCCGACAGCGGTCTTGATCAGCGAGCTTCGCATGTGATCAAGGTCCTGGTCTTTGACTCTGATATCACTGCTTTTTGCGGGAAGTATGATATTGGTTCCGGGTATCTCTTCGTCGGGATTTCCGAATTTGATGTCGATGCCGTTTTCCCTCGCGAAAGAAAGCTGGGGCTGAACATGTTTGCCCGCACCTGTATATTCAGTTTCCTGCACTACTATGATCTCATCTTCCTTCATATCCTGAGCCAGGGCAAATGCCGCAGCAAGGGAGGTGTTCCCCGCAGGCCCTTTCTCCAGGCCTTCAAGGCTGGCAAGAGCTTCCGTTATGTAGAAGACCGTGCCCTGGGCAATAGTCACATATCGGTCCATGTATCTTAACGGTCTTGCTGCCGATCTTGGGACGTCCGACCTGTCGGGATTCACTGAAAAAGGGACACCGAATCCTGTGTGACCGGTTGTAAAGCTCTTGTGGTTGAAATCGTGATCCGAAGCCATATGAAGACCGGTTAGATCTACGGATGCTCCGATGACTTTGGATTTTGCTCCGGCTTTTCGGAGGCCTCTTGCTGTTCCGGTAAGATTACCTCCGCCTGCCTGTGTGCAGACTACGGCCTCCGGGTCCTTGCCGTGCTTTTCACGAAACTGCATGGCAAGCTCATATCCCAATGTCTCAACTCCTGCAATACCAAACGGGGTATAGAGAGATGCATTGAAGTAGCCTGTTTCTTCAAGTAGCAGGAGAAACTTGTAGAAAAGTTCCGGTCCGACTGTCAATTGAACGACTTCAGCTCCCAGAGCTTCGCATTTTCGGGCTTTTTCAATTATTTCCGGCTGCCCTATGCCTTTGCTGTCATAACATTCCTGAACAACTATGCATTTCAGACCTTTCATCGCCGCCTGTGAAGCCACACCGGCACCGTAGTTGCCGCTTGTGGCAGTGACGACTCCCTTGAATCCCAGTCTCTTTGCATGATAAACGGAATTTGCGGCGCGTCTGGCCTTAAAGCTGCCGGATGGATTCGTGGCTTCATCCTTGATGAATATCCTTGCACCATAACCGGGCTTTGAATTTTTTCTGGCAAGTGCAGTCATATTATGAAGCTCCAGAATGGGAGTGTCTCCCACATGGGCTGCTCTTTGGATCTTCTGCATTTCTTCAAGTGAGTATCCTGTTTCCCGCATCATTCCTTCGTAATCGAATGCTATTGAGCCGCTTTCGAAGATCGAGTAGTCGATGCCCACGGATTTTTTCATTATTTCGCCTTTTCGTGCCATTACGGAGGTATAGTCATTTGCAATAGTCATCATTCAACACCTCCGAACAGTTCTTCTCTTACCTGGATGTTGATCTTAAGAAGCTCCGGTACAAAATCGCCGTAATTCAGCTCGTAGACCGGGTCTGCCGAAACTAATCTGCCGGTTTCTATCCTTCCTGTTCTGGTTCTGACCTTCACTGCTTCTCCTAATGATGCGTCATCCTGAAGGAATCCTTTGATCCACATGATAAGAGGAACTTTTTGAGTATCTTCCGGTACCTGAGGTGCCCGCTCGCCGGGCTTCAGTATCGTTCGCTCTATTTGGACCCATTCTCCTTTTTTTATCATCTTTCGAACCTCTCTGTTGCTCTCATTTCCTACAACACTGTTTATTAAATAATTTTTTTGGATTCAACGACTTGATCCCGCATATCTCCCATGATTGCTCTGGGAACGGGGAGGGTGATCATTGTGTGGAGTCCCGGTTCGGCGTTGATGATCCTTGGAATCATATTGACCGTTATGGCATATGTTCCTATACCGCCCGGTATTTCAGGTGTATTTGCTAGGTTGACGTCGGGAGTTCCCTTGATGATCACATAGTCGCCTGTGTTGACTCCCACCTGTTCCGGTTCGATTTGCTGAGGATGATCCATTTCGATCTTCATTTCGCCATCCACATACCCGTAGCCTTTCATTGCAACGCCTGCAACATTACCGGCTTTGGCAAAACCGTATTTTGACTTTCTGTCAACATCTGTAGTAATTGGCTCCATGCCTTGTTCAACTTTTTCTATCGGCCAGCCTATGGCTTCGCCTATCATGCCTATGGATTCGGGGAATCCTACGTGTCCTGCCATTGTTCCATTCTTTACTCTGTTATTGAAATCTTCAACTTCCAGACCGATCCCCTGTTCTTCCATTACTGCCGGACCGAAGGGTGAAAGGCTGTTGACTCTTCTGGCCAGAATGCTCTCAACGTCTTCGCAGCATCCGGTCATGACTATTACCAGAAGGTCCATGATGTGTCCGGGGTTTATTCCGGTTCCGAGAACCGAAACGCCGTTTGCCTTTGCGATTTTATCCAGTTCTTTAGCAAGATCGGGAGACTGTGCCTTGGGAAAAGCCATTTCCTCTGCTGTTGTGATGCAGTTTATCTTTGCTTCAAGTACTTTCTTTATTTTGGGGAAGGCATTCTTTGTAAATGAATCCGTACAGAGAATGACAACATCTGCTGCTTTTTCCGTAATGACCTTGTCTGCCTCACCGATTATCACATCGGCCTTGTCTCCTTTATCCGCCGGAAGGTAATCAAATATGCTCTTTCCGAGCTTATCGCCCATGTCTATACAACCGACTATGTCTACTCCCCTTTTCTTAAGGAGCATTGCGGCAGCTCCCTGACCCATGGCTCCAAGTCCCCATAATATTACCTTTACATTTTCCATACAAATCCTCCTTAGTTTAATTGTAATAACGCTTAAGCGAAAAGTTTCGTGCTTTGTACTAAAATAAATGCAAAGCCTATGCCAAGGGTTCGTAAGAAAATGAGTAAAAAGAGTAAGGCTTGTCCGTCGTTGAAAAATCAACAAAAAATGGATAGCTTCCTGAATGGGAAGGAACGGTTGCTCTATGAGATTACAAAAAAATATGTTAAGTGCAAATATTGTTGCATATATGAGCAAATATATTTGCAATAATCGTGAATGTTTTGACAAGGAATATCAAGTGGATGGAAAAAGTCGATCGCTGCTTATTGACATTTGTAAATGGTATGTTATCATATTACTGACCGATAGGTCAGTAATGATCCGACATGACAATAATTACTGTGCTTAACAAACCAGAAGGCAGGAGAAAATGGCAAGAAGACGAATGGATGCTGAAGATGCAAGGGAGCTGATCCTTAAGAAGGGGAGGGAGCTTTTTATAGAAAAAGGCTATTCCCATGCGACCATGGAAGAGCTTCGGAAACGATGCGGTATGAGCAAGGGGAATCTGTATTACCATTTTCAGACAAAAGATGAAATATTCATCCAGGTGCTCATAAGGCACAGCGAAATAGTAATGGAGGATTTTCAGGTGAGAACAGCGGATCTTAAATCGGCAGAAGACAAGCTCATGATTCTGGCCGAGGTCTGGGGAGAGGATGCCGTGAATCCGTTCATGCAGAATATGGATGAGATCACAAGGGAAATCAATGTTGACGAAGAGCTTCTGGCGCCTGCACTTGCGGAGCTGGACAAGATGAATCAGGTGATATATTCATTGATAAATGAAGGAATGGATAGCGGCGAACTGAAACAAGATGATCCGGGGCGCCTGGGAACGGCAATCTTGTCGATTCTGGATGGTACATCCATACTTTGTCTGGGTTTACCGACCATCAAAGAAGAAAATTATGTTGCAGTTCACCGTGAAAACATGGGGATATTGTTAGAGGGGCTAAAGGAGGACTAATATGACCGATAATACTAAAGATAATTCAAATGATACTAAGCAGGTTTTTTATCAGGAACATTGGAAGAAAAATGTAAGTTTGTTCCTTGGAGGGCAGGCAGTGACGCTCATTGGCTCATCTCTTGTGAGCTATGCGATCATGTGGCATGTGACGCTGGAGACAGGATCCGGGAGCGTCATGACGTTGTTTGTCATAGCAACAATGCTTCCACTGTTTATCGTTTCGCCATTTGCAGGGATATGGGCGGACAGATTCAACCGGAAGTATATAATAAATATAGCGGATCTATCCATTGCTGCAGTCACTCTAATCATAGCGGTCTGCTTCACAATGGGGATCACCAATATAGGTCTGCTATTCGTCTGCGCAATCATAAGAAGTGCCGGTCAGGGCATACAGATGCCGGCTGTAACAGCTCTTATTCCTCAGATTACTCCAAAGGATCAGCTGGTCAGGATCAACGGAATCAACATGGCCATTCAGTCATTGTCCATGCTTGGATCGCCGGCTCTTGCAGGTTTTCTTCTTACCATCGCCCCTATGCAGATCATTTTCTATGTGGATGTTGTAACTGCACTGGTAGGGGTGTTCATCCTGTTTTTCCTGGTGAAAAATCCAAAGAGGAGCAGGGAAGAAGTTGAGCTTGCCAACGCGAGAAGCTATTTTACGGATCTAAAGGACGGGATCAGATATATCAGGGATCATGTGTTTATCAAAAGATTTATAGTTATTGCCATAATGTTCAATATACTACTGGCTCCGGCGATGTATCTTTCCATACTGCAGGTGACGAGGAATTTTGGGCCGGATGTCTGGAGGCTGTCAGCCGTGGAAATTTGTTTTTCCGTCGGGATGATGCTGGGAGGAATAATAATCGCCGTCTGGGGTGGGTTTAGGAACAAGACAGTAACATGTTTTCTTGGTGTGGTCGTGTTCGGACTGTCAACAGTCGGACTGGGCGTGATGGGAGTCTTCATACCGTATCTCATATGCATCGGGATATCGGGACTTGCGGTTCCGGCATTCAATACTCCCATGGCGGCTATCTTTCAAACGAAGATCGATGAAAACTTTATGGGTAGAGTAATGAGCGTACTTGCCATGATATCCAGTCTGGCAGTGCCTCTGGGTATGCTGGTATTCGGACCGCTGGGCGACAAAATATCAATAGATCTAATCATGATCATTACCGGTGGGTGCACCGTTGTGGTTTCGATCTACTTTTTAATCGATAAAAAGCTTATGGAAGCTGGGAGGTAAAACCGTATTTTCTCAGTTTATGCTGAAGCGTTTGTCTTTTCATTCCAAGAATAGCGGCCGTCTTTGAGATATTGCCGCTGTTTGTTTTAAGAGTTTCTTTGATGATTTCGATCTCGATGTTTTCAAGATAAATATCCAGGGTTTCTTCACTGCTGTCAAATGCTCTTCTGGCAGGAGTGTCGGTATATCTGTGGCTTTCGGGAATATGAATGTCTTCTGCCGTCAGTGCATGTTCATTACCGGACATGGAAACCGCCGCCATGATTATATTCTCCAGCTCCCTTATGTTCCCTGGATAATCATAGGATTTGAGCTTTGCTTTGGCATCATCTGCAATCATCCAGATCTCCCTGTTATTTTTTTCATTATGCTTTTTTAGGAAAAAATCGGCAAGGACGGAGATATCATCGGTTCGCTCTCT
Source organism: Anaerovoracaceae bacterium (assembly GCA_031553035.1). Classification (GTDB taxonomy): domain Bacteria; phylum Bacillota; class Clostridia; order Peptostreptococcales; family Anaerovoracaceae; genus JAVBLY01. The sequence continues at coordinate 504,121 of JAVBLY010000006.1, forward strand.
CAGAGTGGGTGCGTCAAGGCTGATTATATTTATCCTATAATAAAGATCCTTCCGCAATCTACCGGAGTCGATGAGAACTTCTGCCGGCTCGTTTATGGTCGCCATGATCCTTACATCGACAGGTATGTCTTCCATTCCTCCAACACGGCGTATATAGTCTTCCTGAAGTACTCTAAGGAGCTTGCCCTGAAGATCGTAGGGCATGGCGCTTATTTCATCCAACAGAAGGGTTCCTCCCTGGGCCTGTTCAAAGAGTCCGGCTCTGTCAACTGCTCCTGTGTAACCGCCTTTGACCGTGCCGAAGAGAATTCCTTCCAGCAGATTTTCCGGAAGGGCAGCGCAGTTCTGGGCAATGAAAGGATGGTTTTTTCTTTTGCTGGCATAGTGTATGCTCTGGGCAATCAGTTCCTTGCCGGTACCGGTCTCTCCTGATATGAAGACTGTGGATTCGGAGCAGGCTGCTTTCCGGGCATTTACTATCAGTTTTTTAAAATCGGGATTTTCCCCGATGATATCGTCAAATTCATATTTCTTTATTCTGGGATTCTGTTTGGGTTTGTTTTTGGCAGGCTGATTTTTCAGTTTGATTATGGTCCCCGCCATTTTGTGAAGCTCCGTTATGTCCTTTGCTATTTCTATCGCGCCCAGGATTTGACCGTCGTCTATAACGGGAACCGTTGTATTACGGGTCGTTATTTCTACGCCGTTTCTATTCTTGTAGGTCTGCTGTTTGTCCAGGGTGGAAAGCTTTTCTTTCAGGGCAAGAAGTAGTGTGCTCTCATCGTCTGAAAGGTTTGGAAATACATCCTTCAAGGGCTTCTTAAGTACATCGTCTGCCTGCATCTTTTCAAGATCTGCCATAGCCTGGTTATACATTACGGTATTACCGTTTCGGTCGACTACATGGACGCCTTCCTTCATGAGTTTCAGGATCTCATCAATTATTTTTTTGTATTCTTTTATCTTCAATTCAATATGCCTTTCAGGTCGTCTGATAAACTATCTGCGCCACCAGACTTTGCGGGAGTGCTTTGCAAGTGGATTTCTCTTCAGCTGTCTGGCTTTCGCCAAAAGGTTTTTTTCTGTATTGAGTCTGGGTTTGATTATTGCCGTATCCAAAAGCATGTCCAGCATATCCCCAGCTTCTTCTTCGTTTTTTGAGATGCCTTCGCTGATCAGTTTTCCGGCGTCGACAGCCAGATGTTCTACGATTATTGGTTCTTTATATGCTTCGATTTCCTGAAGCATGTAATGCCTTGCGGTCACTTTTGTATCCTGAAAATCAAAGATCTTTTTTTGCTGCCGCGAGATTTTATCGATAAAAACATAGTTTTCGTAGCCGTACTTTTTTATGAATTTTTTAAGTTCTATTTTTGTATTGAGAAAGTAGAGCTTGTCAACAGTCTTTACTGCCTGGACGATTTTGATACCTTCCTCTTTGTCATAGATGAGATGATTCAGGATATTTATTGCGCTATCTTTCCCAAGAGGCTTGAGCAGCAGAGTCAGCCTGTGCTCGATTTCGGGTCTCGCCAGGTTCATATTATCTATTATGGTATTTATTTCTTCATGTGCTCTCCTTGATGCCGTCCTGTATGCGGCATCTCCGTAGAAAAAAACCAGAGTGTCTGCCTCCCTTGCGTATTTCAAAGCGCTTTCTGCGTCGTTTGAAGTGATTATGCCGGTAAAATGATCGCGGATCTTGTTCCTGGGAACAAGATTCAGATGAGTTGCCTTTTCTTTCATTGCTGCCAGGGTGCTGTCTTCGATAGGCATGATGATCTCACCGGAAAGCCTCAGTGTTCTCAGGATCAGCTCGGGATCTTCTTTGAACGGAAAGGCATCACCATCTTTAATGGATATCTTGTTGTTTGATATGTCCAGATACTTAAGGTCTCTGCCGGCAAGCCACTTGCCCGGCTCATCTTCTTCCAGTACTTTGATGATGTCCAGATCTTCGCTTTTAATTTTCATAGTTTCTGTTCTCCTCGAAATGTGGATCTCCCCTTGGAATAGAGGTGCTCATTTATTTGCACCTTATGGATATTGTACTATTTTTACGGGAAAAAGTAAATCAACAGCGGTATTTATGATAGAATCAAAAGGTGGCAAAATCAAAGAATCGGTAATGGGAGATATGGATAACAAAAAAAGACAACAACAAATAGGTATGATATGCGCAGTTTCCTGCGCTGTGATATGGGGGATACTTCCGGTTTACTGGAAGAGCCTTGAATCCATCAATTCCTTTATGATCATGTTTTACAGACTGCTCCTGGCATTTATTGTGGTTCTGGTAGTCTGTCTCATCAAATACAAGCCTGAAGGTATACTGAAGCCTCTCAAAAACAAAAAGGTCATACCGATGTTCTTTTTTGCAGGATTTATCATATCCGTCAACTGGAGCACATATATATGGGCCGTAAATGCCGGCCACATCATCCAGACCAGCATCGGCTACTATATTGAGCCTCTTTTTGTCGCCATTCTGGGGCTCATAATATTTCATGAAAAGCTTAACAAATATAAGACAATCGCCATTATTTTGGCGGCTATAGGAGTTTGTATCATGATCGTCTCATACGGTCAGCCTCCTACTATAGCTCTGGTTCTTGCGGTATCATTTGCAGTTTATGCGGCTCTGAAGAAAAAACTTCAGGCACCTGCCCTCCTTGCTCTGCTGTATGAGACAGGGCTAATGCTGCCTATCGTAATTCCGTGCATCATATTCATGGAAGTTACCGGAAGAGGAGTCATTGGGACTGCGGATGTAAATCAGATAATATTATTATCATTCTCCGGGATCCTGACAGCCATACCGCTATCACTTTTCGGTCTTGCAGCAAACAGGGTGAGCATCATCACTCTAGGGCTTACCGAATACTTGTCTCCGTCTCTGAACCTGGCAATAGGTATCTTCATTTATTCCGAGCCCTTTGACATGATTCAGCTTGCAGGTTTTATTGTGATATGGATCGGTCTGGCTGTCTTCACCATAGGCGAAGTCAAAGGATTCTCAAGCGGAGGCGAAGGTGTGGAGCGGCTTTAAAGCTGCTTTTCGATTATTTCCATAACTTGAATATGGATATGATAAATAGTATCATATATACATTATAAAACTTACAAATCAAGGAAATTAAGTCATTTAAAATGAGGAAAGGGTACCGCCATGAATAAAGACAAATTCAAGTTCGATGTGGATCACGTAAGGGAACAGTTCCCCGCGCTTTCAAAGACTGTGAACGGAATACCTGCTGCATTTTTAGACGGCCCCGGCGGAACCCAGGTGCCAAAGAGAGTGGTTGATCAGATCAATGATTACCTCTACAGGACAAATGCGAATATACACGGCGTTTTTTTGACATCGGAGGAGAGCGACGAACGGACATGGAAAGCCAAAGAAACATTTGCAGACTTCTTTAACTGCGAAACGGAAGAAGTTGTTTTCGGGGAAAACTCCACCACAAATAACTTTAAGATATCATATGCACTGGCCAGAATGCTGAAACCTGGCGATGAAGTGCTGATAACCGACATAGACCACGAGGGTAACAGGTCCCCTTGGAGAACTCTCGAGGACTTCGGCATAGTCGTCAACAGTGTAAATATCAATACCTTCGATATCACAGTTGATTTTGAAGATTTTCAGGCAAAGCTCAGCAACAGGACCAAACTTCTGGCTATCAACTGGGCTGCAAATTCCTGCGGCACGATCACAGATGTTAAGAAATTCATAAAAGCGGCCCATGACGTTGGCGCAATAACAGTGGTGGATGCAGTTCATTATGCTCCTCACAGATACATAGATGTGAAGGACATCGACACAGACATACTTGTCTGCTCATCATACAAATTTTTCGGACCTCATTTTGGTCTGGCATACATAAAAAAGAGTGTGGGAGAAGAATTCAAGACAGCAAGGGTCATAGCAGACGACAACACCGAAATGCCGTACAAGTTCGAAACCGGCACTATCGCAATGGAACTTGCCGCAGGTGCGGCGGAGGCAGTTGAATTCATAGCCGACATAGGGGAAAGACACATGAGTCATTTCCGGGATGAGACATCCAGATACACCGGAAGAAGAAAGAATATAGTAGCCGGAATGATGGCCATAGACGAATACGAGGAAGGACTGGCGTCACAGCTCAGAGAAGGATTAAGTGCAATGGAAGGGGTCAATGTATACGGACCTAAAGACGGGACCGAACGGACATCTACAGTTTCCTTTGATATCCTTGGAAAGAACTGCAACGACATTGCCAAATTCTTGGCAGAAAAAGGGATCTTTGTCTGGGACGGCGATTACTACGCTATAGAGACAATAACAAATGTCCTTAAACTTGAAGGGCAGGGCGGTCTTGTGAGGATAGGACTGGCTCCGTATACGATTCAGAGTGATATAGACAGAGTTCTTGCCGCAGTAAAGGAATATATCGACGGCTAGGACAGGCAAGATGACATAGAAAAAGGAGCGGTAAAATGGATTTTTTTAATAAAATAATAAGGCAGGCGAAAAGCGATAAAAAGACCATAGTTTTCCCCGAAGGTACAGAGGAGAGAACTGTCAAGGCTGTCGCTCACGTTCTTGAACAGGAGATCGCAGATGTCATTCTCATTGGAAACAGAGATGAAGTGCTTAGCATGCAGCCCGGGCTTGAATTCAGCGGAGCTCAGATAGTTGATCACGTTACCGATTCTACATTCGACGATTTTGCTCAGACTTTTTATGAGCTGAGAAAACATAAGGGAGTCACCCTTGACGACGCCATCAAGACAATGGAAGATCCTGTTTATTATGCGACCATGATGGTCAAAAAAGGCATTGCCGATGGTATGGTTTCGGGAGCCATCCATTCCACTGCAGATACTTTAAGACCTGCACTTCAGATTCTTAAGACAGCTCCCGGCAGCAAACTGGTTTCGTCTTTCTTTGTAATGGATGTACCCGGCAGCAGTTTTGGCGTGGACGGTGTTCTGGTAATGGGCGACTGTGCTCTGGTTATCGATCCGACTCCTGAGGAACTTTCAGAGATCGCTATCGCATCTGCAAGGTCAACGAAAAATTTTCTTGATGCAACACCTAAAGTTGCTCTTCTTTCATATTCGACAATGGGCAGCGGAGATGGTCCTATGGTAGATAAGGTCAGGGATGCCCTCAAACTTGTCCGTGAAAAAGCTCCCGAACTTCAGGTAGACGGGGAGCTTCAGCTGGATGCCGCCATCGTGGCAGAAGTTGCGAAACTAAAGGCTCCGGGCAGTAAGGTGGCGGGACAGGCCAACACCCTGATTTTTCCTGATTTGAATTCGGGAAACATAGGATATAAGCTGGTGCAGAGACTTGCAAAGGCAGGGGCATATGGACCGATACTTCAGGGGATAGCAAGACCGGTGAATGACCTTTCCCGAGGCTGCCTGATTGAAGACATCATAGGGGTAACGGCAATTACTGCCGTTCAGGCACAGAAGATGGATATGGAGCAATAAATGTATTTTAAAAGTGATGCTAAAGTTTTATCTTATGACTGCGATATGAGAAACAGAATGAAGATCTCGGCTGCGATGCGATATATGCAGCAAATAGCAGGGGAAAATCTGGTAGCTCTTGGATATCCTGCAGAGGTACTGCAGAAAGAGGATATGGTCTTTCTTCTAACGAAGATTTGTCTGAAAATACATCGGGTTCCCGAAATACATGATGCCGTAACCATAGGGACTGCCCCGACACATACAAAAGGCGTACGCTTTGTAAGAGAATTTGTTATTGATTCTGCCGAAGGTGAAAGACTTATTTCGGCCGTTTCATACTGGCCCCTGATCCAGATATCCACTAGAAAGGTGCTTAGGCCTTCGGAATTCGGACACGATCTTAAATTTCAGCCTGTTGCGATCACCGAATATATCGATGATATACCTTTCCCAAAGAACGTACCGGATGAAAAGGTTCTCTACAAAGAACATATAAAATACAGTGACCTGGATATCAACAAGCATGTCAACAATACGGTATATCCTGACATTATCTGCAATGCTTTGCCGTATGATCTCATGGGCAGGGGAGACATCGACACATTCGCCATCGGTTTTCAAAATGAGGCTGTCATAGATGATGTGATCTCAATAAAGAGGCATGAAATTTCAGAAAAGGAATTCTTTGTGACTGGTGATCACGGCCGTTCAGAATGTTTTAAAGGGCTGGTCACATTCAAATGATGACAATATCTTCCATCAAACGCATAGCGTTTTTCGGCGTGATTATTTCACTTGCTGCTGTACTGACATCGGGAAGTTTCGTCACTGCAGAAGCTGATTTTTTGGATATCCGGATCAAAGGCACCGCTAATCGTGACTTTGCGAATAAAATATTGGCTCAGGTAAATATCGAGCGTAAAAACGCAGATCTTTTGCCGCTTACCATGAGTGATGAACTTATCGAGTCAGCTGATACAAGAGCAAGAGAATGTATACTTCGTTATTCTCACAGCCGCACGGTTCCTTCAGCATGGACGGCATTGATATCTTCCGGGTACAGACATGCGGGAGAAAATCTGGCTATTGGGTATAGCAGCGCTGAAGCAGCCGTTGCGGCCTGGATGGCTTCAGAGTCCCACAAAGCAAACATTCTGGGCCCGGATTATAAGACTATCGGCGTAGGAGTTTTTGAATATTCGAATCCGGACACTGGAAAAACAGTATATACCTGTGCCCAGCATTTCAGCAATGTTTCATCTGAAGAATCGAAAAAAAGCGGCAAAAAAGATTCGGTATATTCAGTTTCTGTGGACATGGATTATTATCCGCTTAAAATCGACCTCTATATAAATGAGGATAAAAACCCTAAGGCTTTGGAGATAGGTCTGAACGATGAAGCAAAAGTTGTCATAAAAATCAAGGGCGACGAAATGTTTGATTATAATCAAATAACAGCTGAAACAGAAACTTTGAAATGGACAGCAGCAAATCCAGATGTGGCGTATGTAACTACAGGAGGATCAATCAGGGCAAACGGAATCGGTAGAACGACAATGGAAGCCGTGGCGGTAGACGGAGGATACAAAGCAGTTCTGGATATCAATGTTATCAGGCCAATTCATTCAGCTGAGGTAGGTATTGTCTCTCCCAGGTTATATAGCGGCAGCGAAATCAAACCTGAAGTGAGCATTCTGGATGGGGAAGAAGCGCTGATTAAGGGAGAAGACTACGAAGTAACATATAGCGATAATATCTATCCCGGGACCGGAAAGATCCATATTCGCGGTATAGGAGAATACGGCGGTGAAAGGATATTATACTTTTCTGTATATGATGAATCAACTGTTATTAAAGAAGGATTTATAAAGAGATTTCTCAGTCTATTCAATTATTAAGTTTGATTTCCGAAACATACTCAAGTTTTCTGTGATAATCCAGTTCTACAAAATCGGTAGGCCTGACTTCCGCATCTTTTTTATCGAAGTACTCGATCTCTGCATCCTTTAACATCTTATATACGAATTGAGAACAGAAGAGTATGTTCGGTTTGTGTGAGTATTTGGTTACGAGTCCCATGATATTATATGCGCTGCCTTCCCGGTTGATATCTTTTATTCTGTCAATGAGCAGCTTTTTTTTGTCACGCTTTATATCAAGTTTGTAAATTATTATTGAAGCATCCTCTTTCTTGTTGAAAAAGTCCAGCATTTCCCTGTTCAGGCCGGGGGGGAATACCTTTTCTCCACCGTTGTAGCTGATGATCGTTTTCAGATCCTTGTCAAAGGAAATAGAAACATGGTTATAGGGTTTCCCTGTGAACATTGAAATTATGCCGCTGGCAGGACTGCCGGTATCGGACAGGATTATGTAAATGTGTTCATCGTCCAGACATTTTTCTGCAATATCAAAATACTCGGCTGTTAAGCTGCCGTCGTTGACATAACTAAATGAATCGTGGCGTGGGAGGTCAGAAATGATCTCGGTGATGTTATCCGCCGAAAGGATATCACCGGATTTTTTTATGTTATTGATCTGTTCGATTATCTTGTCCTTGTTTTCTTTAAGTTCGGACATACTGATAGTGCTCAGTTCCTGAACTGAGGGCATCATGAATATAGTCTGTTTTCTCGATGTGAATATCCTCTCTATGATCCATGGGAATACAACGATGATCGTACCAAAAAGCCTGGCAACATACTCGGTTACCAGATATTCATAGTGATCGGCAAACACCACCATTACCATATATGTGAGCTGGATAGCAAGCAGGATCGAGTAGGTGAGTATGAGAAAAAACCGCATTCGCTTTGTTGCCGGCGTCATGACGGCTCTTGCGATCATGATCATGTAGACGAACACGTATGTCAGGCTGAATATAGCGATATTCCCGCTGAGAAAAAGGCCAACGAGAAGAAAGACGGCAAATACTTTGATGAGGGTACGATTATTCTTTGTAAATTCCATACCATATTATAGCACAGGCAAATTAGAATAATTTAATATTTTATGGAATCCCTATTGTAATGCAGTTTCGATTTTATTAAAATGTGAGTAAGTTTTGTGGTAATACAATGTAGCACTAAAGGAGGTTCTTAAAATGGTAGTTAAAAGAGGAATCGCAGGTTTTGTAATCTTTTGTATGATGCTGTTTCCCCTGGCAGGTCTGGGCGGCATCGATGTTACCTATGCTGCTAAAAAGAAAATAAAGGCAACAAGCAGCGGCATAAAGAGTGGAGTTATAGATCCTAAGTATGGAATGTACGGGAAACTGAACAGCAAAGGCGTGCCTAAGGTATCCATCCCCATAAAGATAAAAAAGAAGCCTAAAGGTACCAAGTATTACGCGATATACATGTATGATCCGGATGCGGGCAACTTCTGTCACTGGACGGCTGTTAATATCAAAGCCAAGAATAAGACTATAAAGGCAAATGCCAGCAGAAAAAATATGCCCAAAATGATCCAAGGCAAAAATGATTTCGGAACAAACGGTTACGGCGGCCCATATCCACCTACAACACATAAGTATGTAATCAAGATATATGCTCTCAAAAGCAAGGTAAAGCTCAAAAAAGGGTATTCCGTTAAACAATTCAAGAGTGCCATAAAAGGCAAGGTAATTGCATCAACCAAAATCAAAGGTAAATATATAGTAGAATAGATCACTAAAAAGAGGCTGTCTCAAAATGTAAATAGTTGAGACAGCCCCTTTTTATACGGTGAGTGCATTATGCTGCAGCTTTGCTTTTGTTGATCAGATTGTAGACGAGCACTGCTATTGCTGCTCCAACGAGAGGAGCAACTATGAAGATCCACAGACTTGAAAGAGCGTCTCCGCCTGCAAATAATGCAGGACCGATGCTTCTTGCCGGGTTTACGGAAGTTCCTGTAAGAGGAATTCCCACTATGTGGACAAATGTCAGTGTAAGTCCGATAGTCAGACCTGCTACTGCGCTTTTGCTTTCGTCGTTTGTTACTCCAAGTATTAGATAAACGAAGATAAATGTGAGGATGGTTTCGATAATAAGACCGCCTCCTACTCCTACATTGGCAATGCCGTTAGATCCGAAGCCGCCGGTCAGATCTTTTATACCGAATGTCGTCAGCATATAAAGAAGTGCGCCGCCTGCGATACCTCCGATGATCTGGAATATAACGTAGCCGATAAAATCCTTACCGCTCATGCCTTTATTGAGGAATACCCCAAAGGATACCGCAGGATTGATATGGCAACCTGAAATACCGCCGATAACATATGCCATTGCAACAATGGAAAGACCGAAAGCCAGTGCTACCGCAAGGTGACCTCCTGATGCGTCCGTACCCAGAAGCATGGCGCTGGCACAACCCATAAATGTAAGAGTCATTGTGCCAAGGCACTCGGCAATATACTTTTTAAAGCCCATAATTAGAATCTCCTTTCACAAAAAAAACGAAGTATGTAGTGCGCATTACATCGCATTACATTATAACAAGTTGTAAAGTAAAAGTAAACGTTTGAGAACCACTTGTCTTTATGGATTCTTTATGCAGGCATTCCACTTCTTTATGACATTTTAATTGTCACAATGTGAAATACTAATGTAAAATTTACGGTAAGAGAATGATCTATTCTTTGTGCTTGGATTTTATTATTCTATTTTTTTATTCTATGTATTCAGGAAGGGGGACTTTATGAAACCAATGTCAAGAAAAAAGAAGCTCATCATACTGTGCGGGATCATGCTTGTACTCATCTTTGTTGCCACAACCGGCGTTTTCGGTGCAGGCGAGGAAGTTGATGACTCCAGTATGTTTTATGGGACAGGATGGGCACTGCTGCCACCTATCATAACTATTATACTGGCTCTTATATTCAGAGAGGTATATTCGGCATTATTTATCGGTATTCTGGTAGGAGCGTTAATGTATGCAAACTTTAATTTTCTGGGTATGCTCGATCAGACAATTGCAATTATCAGCAGCAGGCTGGGCGACAACGGAGGTATAATAATCTTTATTGTTTGTCTGGGTATTATCGTTGCTTTGTTCCAGGCCTCGGGGTGCGCTACGGCCTTTGGTGACTGGGCATATCAGCATGTTAAAACAAAGAGGACTGCCCTTATAAGTACGACACTTTTGGGATTGTTCTTCGTAATCGACGACTATTTCAACGCTCTCACAACAGGTAATATTATGAGACCTGTTACCGATGCTCAGAAAGTCAGTCGTGCAAGATTAGCCTATAACGTAGACTGCACATCAGCGCCTATCTGTATCATTGCTCCCATATCATCATGGGCAGCAGCAGTTGCCTCATATATACCTCCCGAGGTAGATGCAGATGGATTTGCGCTGTTCCTTCAGTGCATACCTTATAACTTCTATGCAATACTTACACTTTGTATGCTGTTCACACTGGCTATTATCAACTTCAACTTCGGTCCGATGCGTACATATGAGTATCTGGCTGAGCAGAAAGATGATATCTACGGCGGAACAGGTGACCTTTATACAGCATCAAAAGCAGTTGAGTCTAATCCAAACGGAAGAGTTCTGGATATGGTTCTCCCGGTAGTTGTTCTTATCGGATCCTGCATATTCGGTCTTGTTTATACAGGCGGAATCCTCGATGGTGAAAGCTTCATGGCCGCATTCAGCGCATGTGATGCATTTGTGGGACTTCCAATCGGCGGAATCATCGCCCTTGCATTCACAGTTATCTATTACTTCTGCCGCAGAGTCATAACTCTTTCACAGTTCACAGAAGCAGTTCCAAACGGAGCCGTTGCAATGACACCTGCACTTTTGATATTGACATTCTCATGGGGTATCGAAGGTATATGTCGTGAAAGCCTTGGCGTTGCAGTATTCGTAGAAAATACATTTGCCAACAGCGACTTCCCTATGTTTATACTTCCGGCCATCATGTACATACTGGGAGCATTCGTATCATTCGCAACAGGAACTTCCTGGGGAACATTCGGAATACTCATTCCGATCTCACTTGCTATATTCGGAAATTCCGTAACAGATCCGCTCTGCATAATAACTCTTTCCGCAACACTGGCAGGAGCTGTAACAGGTGACCACTGTTCACCTATCTCCGAGACAGCTATAATGTCTTCAACTGCGGCACAGGTTGACTTCATGACCCACGTTATGACTCAGCTGCCATACGCATTGTTTACAGCTGGATTTGCTCTTGTTGGATTCATACTGGCAGGATTCATCCAGAATGTAATAGTACTTCCGATCATGATCGCTATTATCGTAGTAGTACTTGTCTTCATGAAGAAGACCATCAAGCAAAAACCAATCAAAGAACCGGTCACATACGTGTCCAAAAGGGCGCGGGACGAACAGGCAAAACTTGCTAATCAGCAATAAGACAGTGCACAAAAATAGATCAAACAAAAGCCGCCGTTCAGGCGGTTTTGTTTTGAAAAGAAAGTGATTTATGTTTTTAGCTGTCTTCTTCAGCCATGCGATAACCTATTCCGATCTCAGTTAAGATGTATGTCGGATCGGCAGGATTATCCTCGATCTTTCGTCTGATGTTTGCGATATTTACCCTGAGTAACTGGCTGTCATGAGTATATGGCCCCCAGAGGGTTTGAATGAGGTATTCATGGGTAAGGACTTTGCCTTCATTGTTGGCAAGTATCTGGAGTATCTTATATTCAAGTGGTGTCAAATGGACAGTCTCGCCATCCACTTTTATAAGGCGTTTTTCAAAATCGATAGACAGTCCCCTGTTGACATACGTCTTGATGGGAGTAGGACCCGATGAATTTTCATGTATACGTATGGCTGTCCTGATCCTTGCCAGCAGTTCATCGTTGCCAAAAGGCTTCGTTATATAATCATGAGCACCGTTATCAAGTGCTTCGACTTTATCCTTTTCGTTGAGCCTTGCGCTGACAACTATGATAGGCATGTCGGACCACTCACGTATTTTTGAAAGTACTTCCATGCCATCCATATCGGGAAGTCCAAGGTCCAGAAGTATGAGCTTGGGCATATGTGATGCGGCAAGTGAGATTGCAGAATTTCCCGACTCGGCAGTAAGTACATCGAAGCCTGCATTCTTAAGTAGCACCGAGATGAAAGATGTGATCCTGTTATCATCCTCTATAATTAATATTTTGTCTTGTGCAGCCATAGTTTCACCTCATTTTTCTTTTGGCAGGATTATCGTGAATACAGAGCCTTTTTCCGGTCTGTTTTCAGCAATCAGTTTGCCGTTATGTGCATCGATAATTGTTTTACAAATTAATAGACCAAGACCCAAACCTTTTTTTGAGTCGACGTAGCTTTTCTCTGGCATCCCTCTGTTGATATCCGTTAGCAACCTTTGAGGAACGCCTTCCCCCACATCTGTCACGATAAAATGAATGTTATTATTTTTCTGTTCCATTTTTAGATGGACCGGTGATCTTTCGGATGAATATTTGATTGCATTCTCCATGATATTGATAAGGACCTGTGTTATGAGTATGGCATCCATCCACATGGTAACCGGATCTTCCGGTGCTTCCACACTGATATTGCAGGTTTTGAATCTTTTTCTGACAATGGAAGTTGCCTGAGCCATTATCTCCTCGATTATTTCCTCGGTCTTTTTAACTTCCATATTGCTGTCGGAAATCCTGGTGACAGTCAGAAGATTTTCCACCATTCGTATGAGCCATTCCGAGTTGTCCATAATGTCCCCGGCATACTGTTTTATGTCCTCTCTTGTAAGTGACTCCGCTCTGTCGCTGATCAATGCGCTCTGTCCCAGAATACCTGTAAGCGGCGTTCTGAGATCATGAGAGACCGCTCTAAGCAGAATGCTCTTAGTCTTTTCCTTCTCGGTTTCTATCTCCATCTTATGCTTAAGGTCAGAAATGAGCCTCAGCTCCATGGCCAAGGCGATCTGCCCCATGATATCCCGTATAAAAGATTTGTCGTTATCAGTCAAGTGGTTATTGTGGTAATATACGCCCAGAAGCCCCATTGTCACATCTTTGCTTCTTATGCGTTGATAATACATTCCCCCATCTCTGTCACAGATAGAATCCTTGTCGGAGCCTTCAAAGAAAACTACGGCAGCCCGCTTCCGTTCCTCGGAAGTTTCCATCGGTGTGCTCTTTTCGCTGAATTTGCCGCTTGTAAGAATGGATGGATCTTCCGTATAAAAAACAACAGGGCATTTTAGCTGCATAGATGCATATTTTATTGCGATATTAGTTATTGAATCTGTATCCTGAGCGCCAAGCAAATGCTTGTTGATATTGTACATGAGATTGGATCGCATTTCTTTTGCATGTGCGATATCGGCCTGTTCTTTCATCCTCGACGTGACTGTTACCATAATTATGGAAACTATGAGCATAACTATCAAAGTTATCGGGAAGCCGACAGAAGAACTGAATCCGAATCTGGGCTCAGTGATAAAAAGATCGCACAGAAAGCTTCCGAGAATTGCCGCCATTATGCCATAGACATAACTTGATGTTAGCATTGCGATCAGGAGTACACCCAGAATGTACAGCAGAGTAAGATTATCGTCCATGATAGTGAAGTCATAGAGAAGTTCGGTAATGATAACAGTCGCTCCAAGAATCCCTACTGTTATGGCTATGTTTTTTGCAATATTCTTTCTCATGAAAAAATTATATCATGCAATTAGGAAGCGGCAAGCGAAACACAGTGAAACAGCGTATTTTTTAATGGAATCTTTATATCTTGAGTGGGTTTTTACAGCAAAAAAGAATATTATTTAAGAAATGGATAGTTGGTGTTATTGATAAGGAATTCCAGGTCCTCGGCAAAAGGCCATGTATCTAAATGCTGTTCGGTGTCCAGTACGATCATCTTTTTTTCTTCGGTTGAATATTTGGGCCACTCGACTGAGAAATCGCATTGGCTGTTGGGGTCACCGTTTTTGATGAATCCCAGCCATCTCTTATGGATTTGGTCTTTGACCAAAATGCTGTCATCATCCTGCATATCCGATGGCAGAGTATCGAATACAAAAGGCAGTTCCATTCCATGGAATGTCCCCATACCTTTTTCTCTGAGTTTTTTTGTTGCGTATGTGATTTCATACATGAATACATTTTTGCCCTTAGCTGTCAGAACGTCCGCAAAGGTCTGGCTTCCGCAAGCCAGGTGAAGTTTGACATAGTGCCTGAGTCTTTGGATCATGCTGTGCTTTACATCGACAGGAAAGCGCTTCTCCAGTGCACCGGCATCGCTGCCAAAGCATCGACGCATATAGTTCAGATAATCGTCTTTAGTAGAGTTAGGCGGAATAAAAACAGTGCCTTCATCTGCGTTGAACCCTGTCAGTAGATCGACATGATTAAGTTTTCCTGCGTTTACTGCATCAACAGGATTTAGGGGGATAAGTTTTCCATCGAAAATTGGGAAGAAATATTGAGGATTTTGTTTTGTCATATTGAAAGAAAAAACTGCGTTTTCCGCAAATTCCATGGGATCGATCTGCCTCATATCTTCAAGTGTTTCCGCACCGACAACGTCCATCAGCCGCTTGGTTGCCGCAATAGCTTTTTCTCTGACACCGTTTCCGTGAGCTGCAAGAACATGCTGGGCCTGTGTAGTTCCGCTTTGCATTATGACCCTACTGAAAAGCCCCTTTGTCTCTTTTGAGATCATCAGATCGGAAATGAGCATAGAGCCTGCAGATTCGCCCCATATTGTCACATTATCTGCATCACCTCCGAAATTTTCTATATTCTCATGGACCCAGTCCAGACCTTGGACAAGATCCAGAAGTCCCGCATTCCCGAGATATCCGTACTCGTCTTCGATCTCTTCGAACGCAGCAAAACCAAGTGCATTGAGACGATATGCAAGATTCACCTGGATCACTCCGTCTTTGGCAAAAGAAGTTCCGTCGAATGTGACCATGTTTGGACTTCCCTGCATGAAAGCTCCGCCGTGTACGAGAACCAGAACCGGGAGGTTTTTCTTTTTCTGAGCATCTTCCGGTGCCCAAATGTTGAGATAAAGGCAGTCTTCACTGTATTCACGATCACCTGAAGCTCCAACCAGCTGGATCGCTGCCGGTTTTTTCCTCTTGCAGTTTAAAATCCCATCCCAGGGTTGGCTATCTTGTGGAGGTAGAAATCTCAGATTACCAGTCGGCGGCTTCGCAAACGGTATACCGAAATATTTGGCGACTCCGTCTTCATAAAATCCTCTCACTGTGCCCGAAGCGGTTATCGCTATTGGACAATCTCCAAGCGAATTATTGTTGTTATCGATTATTGATTTAGAAATGCTGCTCAAAGTGAAGCTGTCCTTCCGTCATTCCATGATGAAAATATTTTTCCGACCTTTCCAGTATAGACCAGTAGCGCTAAAAAAACAAACAAAAATGGGGTGAGTCTGGTATACTGGAATCAAAATTTAAATGTAACGAAGGGTATTCCCATTAATGTATAAAACAACGAAGACGATATATCATCGCCTGGTGTTTGATATAGTAGGGAATAGTAAACGAAAGTTTAAAATCGTAGAGCATAAGTGAATATAATAAAGAAATTTGCCATTAGTATTGCCATAATTATTCCTGTACCACCGGTCATCTACTTGATATCTATTGATGTAATTACGATGAGATTTATTCTGATTGTGCCGGTTGTTATTATCGCTTTACCGTATATCTGGATTGAGAAGAAAATACTAAAAGGAAATATCAGCTTTGTTGAACTTAAAAGAGTAAATGAATTTGGCGATCCTTTGGAAGTGATTTCTACACTGGAACAGAATGACATTGATATAATCACCGAGATGTTCAATAAAAAAGCGAAGTTATTCTTTGACATTGATTTTGAGTATAGCGGGTACGCATTGTACGTCCATGCAAAAAAGACTATAACAATGTACCCGAAGAAAAATAATATGAAATCAATAAAACTAAATGAGAATACCTGGCGAATGGACTTAAGTGACGGCGAAGCTGAGGCGCTAGCCAAAATTATAAATAAGTATAAGTGTGAATAATTAATTCACACGCCGCCGGAGGCATATAATTGTTTTTCACTCCATATAGTGAATCTTGATTATTCACAAGTGATTTGTTTCTGCAAGAGGCAATTCATTTGCATCGATAGCAGAAATGGAGTGAAAAAATGTATAATTATTTGCCCTGTTGAAGTCTCAATTTTGATTTTTCATCAGAAACTCTAAAAGGCTATTTTTTCATTAATTGTGTGGAATGATTGGATATTTTCAAACCTTGAAAGCAATAAGAAAACTATATCTGAATTGCAACATTTGCAAAAAGATGATTGGGATGGGATAAATAAAGTATTTCTGAAAATCATAAACAACTAAAGCGTAATGTTTAACTTGAAGAACAACAGCAAATTTGATAATATAAATAACGGTGCGAAAAAATGATCGAAACAGAAATGGAGAAAGCAAATGAAGCATATAAAAACACTTACAAAACCAACTCTTAAAACAACCGAAGGCAAAGGCTGCAGCGAATGTCAGACCTCATGTCAGTCGGCATGCAAAACTTCATGCACGGTAGCAAACCAAAAGTGTGAAGGCGGCAGGACTCACGAGACAGAAGACCGAAGAGATATATGATCCATCTCTTTAGATTCAAAGATCAGTATATAGTAATGGATGTCAACAGCGGTGCGATCCACTTGGTAAGCGCCATCGTGTTTGACATTCTTTATTTTTTTGAAGATCTGGATATTGATATATGGTCTGAAAAAAAATCTCTCATGTCTGAAGCACTAGCCGGAAAATATGAAGCCTGGCAGATTGAAGAAGCGATTTCGGAAATCGACCAACTGATTGCTGAGAATATGCTTTTCACTGATGATTCTCAGGTGACACTAGGCATGCTTGAAAAAAGAGATGCTGTCATCAAGGCCATGTGCCTTCATGTTGCCCATGACTGCAATATGAGATGCGGTTACTGTTTTGCCGATGAGGGAGCTTTCTCAGGTGAACGTTCAAAGCTTTCACTTGAAACAGGCAAGAAGGCGATTGATTTCCTTCTTGAGAAATCGGGCAGCAGGCAGAATCTGGAGATAGATTTTTTCGGAGGAGAACCTCTCATGAACTTCGAAGTGGTCAAAGATCTGGTTGCTTATGGCAGAGAACGGGAGAAGGAATTCGGAAAGAATATCCGATTCACCATCACTACAAACGGGATGCTCCTTGACGAAGAAAAGGAAAAATTCATAAACGAACATATGGATAATGTGATCCTTTCAATAGACGGCAGACCGGAAGTCAACGACCGCATGCGAAAGACCGTGAGCGGTCAGGGGACTTATGACATAATCATCGATAATTATAAAAGGTTCACGAAGAATCGGGATGGGACCTATTACGTCCGAGGTACTTTCACAGGACATAACCTGGATTTTGTCGATGACGTGAAACATCTGGCTGATATGGGATTTAGAAATGTCTCGATTGAGCCGGTGGTAACCGATGAAACAATGGATTACGCCATAAGAGATGAACATATACCGGCAATCATGAGCGAATACGACAAGCTTGCCGATATGTATCTGGAATACGCAAAAGACGGCAGAGACTTCGCCTTTTTTCACTTCAACATGGATCTTGATCAGGGACCTTGTGTCATCAAGAGAGTATCGGGCTGCGGTGCGGGAACAGAATATGTAGCAGTATCTCCGGAAGGTGATATTTATCCGTGCCATCAGTTTGTAGGTGAAGATCAGTTCAGACTGGGCAATATCTACGAAAAAGGATTTGATAATAAGCTTTATGATACATTCAATAAAAATCACATATACAGAAAATCAGAATGCATGAACTGCTGGGCAAAATTTTACTGTAGCGGCGGCTGTCATGCCAATGCTTATCATGCAAACGGCGATATGCTGAAGCCTTATGAAATCGGCTGCGAAATGGAGCGCAAGAGGGTTGAATGTTCCATCGGGATACAGGCAGTTCTTGCGAATTCAAGCTTATGACTTGCTAATAGAGACAGGTAAGCATCAGTGGTTTAAGGAAAAATTAATATTAGAACTTCTATAATCTGCTATAATATTAGCAGATTATTTATTATATTATTTTGGTGGCAGACTCTAGCTGGTGAAACGAAGCAATCACACCATGCAGAAAAAAAGGTCTTTTTTTGGACAAAAATGGAGCGAATGAGTGGGTTTTGAGAGATAAAAGCAAATCGCGTGTCTATTAATATACATTAATGTTCATTTGGGAAAGTGTATCACAAAAAAGTACTCATAACCTAAGAATTTGTCCCCCAAACACCTGTTTTTTTTTGCATAGACCCTTTTGGAATGCGGCGGTGCAAATATTGGTGGTCGAAGATGAAAAATATGTGGATTTGTAGCAATACGAGGTGAAATAAGTGACAAAGATACTTGTACTGGACGACGAGCAGGCGATAGCAGATCTTGTTGAGCTGTATCTGAAAAATGAAAACTATGATGTATATAAATTCTATGATTCGAAGTCAGCTCTGGAATGTGTGAATAACGAGGATATAGATCTGGCGGTCCTTGATATAATGATCCCCGGAATAGACGGTTTCGAGGTTTTAAGAAAGATCAGAGAAAATCACAATTTCCCGGTGCTGATGCTGACAGCAAAGGATGAAGATATGGACAAGATATCGGGGCTGACCATGGGCGCGGACGATTATATAACAAAGCCGTTCAAGCCTCTTGAACTTGTTGCCAGGGTCAAAGCACAGCTCAGAAGATATACCAAATACAATACAGCCGATAATAAAGAAAGTGCCGAAAACACAGTTTCCGCAAAAGGATTGCTTCTCAACAAGGATAAGCACACCTGTCAGCTGGACGGAGAATCTGTAGACTTAACACCCATTGAATTTGATATACTGTGGGCTCTCTGCCGCAATAAAGGGAAAGTGGTCAATCAGGAAGCTCTTTTCCGGGAGGTTTGGGGAGAAAAGTATTTTTCCAATAACAACAATACAGTTATGGTGCATATAAGGCATATCCGTGAAAAAATGGGAGACACTGTAGGTAATCCCAAATATATCCAAACCGTATGGGGAGTGGGATACAGAATAGATGACTGAGAGCACTCCGAATAAAAACAGTTTCCGAAAACTCAAGAAAAGTATACTCAGCAAAGTAGCTGTGGTAGTTCTGGGATCACTTCTGGTTGGCGTAGTTTTTCTGGTTTTCTTCGTTGACGGTGTATTTCAGAATTCGTTTGCCGCTTTTATGATAGGGCTTTTCAAAATTTTGGGAATGAATACCGATGATGCCAACTTTGTATATTACAATATATTTATGAGCAAGAAAACTGTCTGGATGCTCATGGGACTCATTATTATCATGGCTGTAGCGTTCTATATCAGCCTTACGCGATTCACAAAATATTTTGATGAAATCTCGGATGGTGTGGATGAGCTTGCAGAGGAAAAGGGCGCCAGGATCAAGCTGTCTCCCGAACTCGATTTTATGGAGGATAAGCTTAATGAAGTCAGTGGCAAACTTCGGAAAAGGGAGAGAGATGCCAAGGATGCAGAGCAGAGGAAAAACGATCTGGTGGTTTATCTCGCTCATGATATAAAAACACCGCTCACTTCAGTAATCGGGTATCTGAATCTTCTTAAAGATGAACCTGACATGCCCATAGCTAATCGTGCAAAATACAGTGAGATCACATTAGAGAAGGCATACAGACTTGAGGAACTGATAAATGAATTTTTTGACATCACAAGATTCAATCTTCAGACCATCGTTCTCGATAAGACGAAGATAGACATAGAACTTCTTGTCAGCCAGGTAGTAAGTGAGTTCTATCCAATATTTGAAGAAAAGGGATTGACGGATAATATTTCCGTGGAGGACGGCTTAACTATTCAAGGTGACAGCCAGAAGCTGGCAAGAGTTATCAACAATATCATAAGAAATGCAGCTCTGTACAGCCATAAAAATCAGCCTATAATAATAAACGGCAGGACAGAAGATGGCAATGTGATCCTTGACATTACCGACACGGGGGAAGTCATTCCACAGGGAAAGCTGGACGCAATATTTGAAAAATTTTATCGATTGGATCAAGCCAGATCAACAAATACAGGAGGTTCGGGATTGGGGCTTGCCATAGCCAAAGAGATCGTCCTGGCTCACGGAGGTCAGATATTTGCCACTAGCAACTATGACAAAACCACCTTTACAATAACCTTGCCTAAAGAATGACATGTAATTTTATCATCTTCATAAATTTTTAAGAATTCCATAATCCCAGATTAAAAAACGTTCCTTCTTTATCTGTTTAAATGAATGTACAGAATAAGGAGGGTTATATTATGAGAACTACAAGAAGCATAAGAAACAAAAGAAGGAACAAATTTCCAATCATAACGATATTATTGGTATTTGCAGTGATCGCTGCAGGCATCCTGATAAGCATGAATATACTTAATTCGACTTTGGCTCAGAACAAAAACGGTATATCGGACCTGTCCACTGATAAAATAGACACCGGCAAGCTTTACAGTAAAAATGTTGCCTTGGTAGATGTTGAAAGCGGTAAAGTTCTTTACGGTAAAAATGAAGGTGAAACGTGTTATCCCGCTTCACTTACAAAGATAATGACCGGGATAACAGCAATAACAGAAAGGGAGAGCCTGGATAAAAGTGTAACATTGAATAATGATCTTTTCTATACGCTCAGAAACGAGAATGCATCTATGGCAGGATATCAGGAAGGGGACAGGACAACTGTAAAGGATCTTCTGTATGGATCTTTGCTTGCCTCCGGTGCTGAAGCATCAGTGGGGTTGTCGCAGGCTACTTCCGGGTCGGAAAGCAACTTTGCTGATCTTATGAATGATAAAGCAAATGAACTGAACATGACCGGAACACACTTTACAAATTCAACCGGGCTTCAGGATGAGGATAATTATTCTACACCAAAGGATATGGGAAAGCTCCTTAGATATGCGCTTACAAATTCCACATTTAAAGACGTATTCACCACAAAGTCATACAATATAAGGACAGACAGTAATGAATTCACTGTCAGGAGTACGTTCTTTTCTGAATACATGGGTGAAAACAGCAAGTATACGGTTGAGGGAGCAAAGACGGGAACGACGTCTGACGCCGGTCAGTGTCTCGCATCTCTGGTGACAAAGTATGACCGGGAATTCATACTGATAACGATGGGTGCCCCCATTGGAGGAGGCATCCAGCCATTCAGTTTCGACGATCTTGATTATATTTTCAAAACTATCTGACAATTGGATTTTTAATTCTATCTGCGGCATCCATTTCTTTTTGCTTAACTTTTTTCTCCGAGATTTTTCGGTCAAGTGCCTGCAGATGCATATAGGGCAGTTTTTGTTTTCGCAGAGCCTCGAGGTCTTCATTGTATAGATTATCGATATCCTCCAGGAATGCAAGATATGCCTGGAGAGCTTCAGGAGAAATGTATTTCATGTATGCAGTGTAATAAAATTCTCTTTTTATCTTTTTGTTGAAGTTGATATATCTGATCAAAATATTGAACCCGCTCAGAATCCATATACTGATAGCCATATGAGAAGTGAAAACCAACCAGAAAAGATCCGGATAGACAAAGAAAAAGAATCCATAAACGCCGACAATGACCGCCAGCCAGCCGAAAACTTCGCCAACAGTAATGAAAACACTTTTTTTATATACTGTGCCTTCTCCTGACATGACTATTAGTTTCGGAATATAAAAAACGACGCGGTCAAGTATCGTAGGTATAATAAATAAGCCTATCACGCTGCAAAAAAGGAAAGTGGTCATAATAAGCACAATATCGTCAGCTTTAAACTCCATTCATTTCACCTCCGCCCTTAAGAATTTGAAAATTCCTGCCGGATTTCTGATATTCAAGTATAGCATCAAGAGTATCCTTATCGAGAAATCCCATATCGACAAGGATCTCACCAATGTACCCCTCATTTTCTTCCTGTTTTTCCAGCGCAAGTTTAAGCTGCTGCTCTGAGATGAGCCCACCGCTTTTTAGTATGGTACCCAGGTTTTCGCTTTTTGATTCCAGCAATCCTGTGATCAACTGCTTTGCACTATCCGGCGTGACATAGTTAAGATCAAGGATCTTCTGTATATTAAGAAAAGAATTCAGGAATTCTATAGACATACATTTTGTGCCGATTATGGCTTCCCCGATTCTGCACTTGTTCTTTATCTGGAATTTGACTGCTTCATTCCGCTGTTCATCTGTTATCAATCCGGAATCCACGAGCATATCGCCAAGACGGAGTTTAGCCGCATTATGACCTTTCTTTTCGGCTTCCTCCTTCATCGTCTTCTGGATGCAAAGATATGCATCGAGCACACCCTGATCGACGGCATTCATATTCACGATTATGTCGCCGATACGCCCGCCGCTTTCTTCCTGCTGTCTCAGAGCGTCTTCAAGCTGGGATTTGGATATGACCGCGGCTTTGAGCAATATCTGACCCAGTGGCAACCTGTGAAGATTATCAAGCCCTCTCAACCTCTCTTTGGCATCCATAAGCTCAGCGTCCTCTTTGACATCGTTGATATCCATGTTTCTCGTGTGGACGGTGGACAGCCAGTATCGTTCGTTCCTTTTGATGAGGCCTCTGAATATTGCAGGGTACCACGTGAATGTAAATACAAGTTGCAGAAAAAAATAATATATATACCGGGCATAGTATTCGTTGAACAGCAAATACGCCTGGAGCATCACCGCTGCTATGAGAAGAAGTGTGGCTGTATGACTTGTCATTATGAAGGCCGAACTCAGCGGACTTTCCGGCATCACGAGATTAAAGAAGAATCTGATCATATATGTTGCCAGCAAAATAAGGTTTATAAAAGGTCTGGTAAGGTAGAATGCCATATCGAACTGTTTTAGGCTCAGATTCCTGATACTTGAGAAAAACAGCTTGTGGGCATATTTGAACATGGCATCCATGTGACCCTGCATCCAACGGGTTCTCTGCTTTATTGAAGGCTTGACATCCAATGGTTTTTCATCATAAAGGATCGCCTTGTCTACCCAGCAGCATGATTGATTTGTGGCAAGGAGGTATCTGGATGTGAGCACCAGATCTTCTGTCAGTGAGTCTGTATTCCATCCTATTTCATCAAGAACCTTGGGTCTGATTACCATACCGGTTCCACCCATTTGTGCTGTGAGTCCCATGTCAGAATGAGCTTTCTGATATTGGGCGTTACTGACCCAGTATGCATATGAATAGCATTTTGAAACGAATGTATCGGTCGGATTTTTGCATCCCAGATATGCCTGGAGTATTTCATAACCTTGATTGAGCTTATAGTTAATTTCATCGAGAAAAGCTTCATTGACGACGTTGTCAGCATCAAGAACGATATAAGCGTCGTATTCATTTCCTTCTTTTCTCATATTGTCCAGCTTCTCGAACATCCATTTAAGACCGAATCCTTTTCCTCTTTCATCTGGATTTTGACGTTCCATGGCAATAGCGCCTGATTCCCTTACTTTATCTGCAGTGCCGTCGGTACAGTTATCGCAGATAACGTAAATATCATAACTGTTTCTTGGATATGTTGTTTCATATACTGATTTGACCAGTTTATCGATTACCCCTTCTTCATTATGTGCGCAGCCGATCACTGCAAACCGGTTGATCCTGTGGGGGGTAGGGTCAACTGTAGTTTTGGGCTTGACTGTAACAAATTTAGATAAAATACAAATGATCGGGTCATAGAGCCAGAACATTACACTGAAAATTTCGGCTATATAGAAAAATACACTGAGAAAGGCCTCGAAAGCCCCATCGTTGATTTGATAAAAAACGTAAAGGCCTATCAGAATATACCCTATAAATGCGTATGTAACTAATTTTTGATGTCGGTTGAGCATGCTGTTATTATCCGGGATGTTCTCGGATTTTGCACCGATTATAAATAATATAAGCAAAAACAACGCCGTTGCAGCCACAATTATAAGTATTTCATGCCCCCAAATTACTTTTTGAATGCCTTCCGGGACGTGATTCATAATATTATCCCAGACATTTGCCAGATAAAAAACAGCAGTGATAATGCCTATCACAATAGATGATTTCAGGAAAAAGTTCTTCTTGCTGAAGTGACTGGGATCGTCTTTTTTCCTGAGGAGTATTCCCAACAGCAGATTGACTGCAAATAGACCGGCAAGAAAATACAGGACATGCATCCAGTTTAATGTTATGTCTATGCCTACATCATCCAGAAAAGTCTGGACATAGGAAAACAGTATGAATAAATTAGAAAAATCGACCAAACAGGATCATCCCTTTACTATAAATTGTGAAAGTATTCCTCAATTGCATCACAGATGTAAACTGAAGCCTTGCCGTCGCCGTATGGATTTTTTGCATTTGCCATTTTTTCATAGGCTCCGGGCTCATCCAGCAATTGTGATGCTTCATTGATAATTTCTATTTCTTCTACTCCCACAACTTTAGCGGTTCCGGATTCGACAGCTTCCGGTCTTTCGGTTTCTGTTCTTAAGACCAGAACCGGTTTTCCAAGAGCCGGTGCCTCTTCCTGCAAGCCACCTGAGTCGGTCATAACCATGTAGCATTTCGAAAAAAGATTGTGCATATCTCTTACACCGATAGGTTCAATGAGGTGGATCCTGGGATGATTACCGAGGATATCTTCTGCCGGTTCCATGACAGCCGGATTCCTGTGGACAGGATAGATTACCTGAACATCAGGATGATCTTCAGTGATCTTCAGCACTGCCCGGAATATATTCCTCATAGGTTCGCCCAGATTTTCTCTTCTGTGGCATGTAAGCAATATTGTTCTTTTTTCTTCAGTGAAAGACATTTTTTTCAGGTCTTTGTTTTCAAAAGAATAATCGTTCGTAACCATTGAAAACAGTGCGTCAATTATGGTATTCCCCGTAATGTAAACATGATCTGTATGGTTTTCCTTTCTTAGATTCTCGGCATTCAGCTTTGTAGGGGCAAACATTATGTCCGAGATATCATCGGTAAGGAGTCTGTTCATTTCTTCGGGGAATGGGGAGTATTTATTAAAAGATCTAAGACCGGCTTCGACATGACCGACTTTGATCTGTTTATAAAAAGCAGCAAGCGCTCCGGCAAAACTGGTTGTTGTATCGCCGTGGACCAGGACTATATCCGGCTTAGAAGATTCGAATATATCTTCCATTCCATGGAGCACTCTGCTTGTTATATCATATAGCGTCTGTCTGGCTTTCATAAGATCAAGGTCATAGTCTGCAGTTACACTGAAGGCGTCCATGACCTGATCCAGCATCTCGCGGTGCTGCGCAGTTACACAGACTATTCCTTCCATCGTATCTCTTGATTCAATCTCTTTGACCAGAGGGAGCATTTTGATAGCTTCGGGTCTGGTGCCAAAAACACTCATAACTTTGATTTTTTTCATTGTATTTCCTTGTATTTCCTTTTAAACATACATATAATAGAGTTGCGTAAGGGGTTGATTGACTTATGGGCAATGTATATATTCCCAAAAATCATCGATTTCTAACAAAAAAACTTTTGCAATTAAAGTATAACTTAGTATAACACACAGAGAGGAGGTGCGAAAATGTAATTTAAGGTGAAATATTGTATGGATAATGTATTACAATATGTATCCCCCAAAATCGTAATGCAAATACAAACAAAATAAAATGAAGGTTTTAGATGCTATGCAGTTAATATGCTGGCCAAATCTAAGAAAACAACATTTTATTGGTAAATATAGTTGCTGTATACGTCGGTACAAGACCTGCGTGTAGAGCTTTTTTTGTTTAAAGAAACATAGGGAAATCTGAGAGCAAAAACTATATTACGAAAAAGGAGGGAAGAGAATGATTACTAACAATGCATATCTGGATGAGATATATGAAATGGCGAAATCAAAGGATCCGGACAAACCGGAATATATGCAGGCTGTTCTTGAGCTTATAAGATCGCTTGATCCGCTGATCGCCAAGTCACCTGAATTATGCAAAAAGGGAGTGCTCGAGATGCTCATCGAGCCGGAACGATACCTCCAGTTCAGGGTGCCGTGGATCGACAGAAATGGAGAAACACAGGTAAACAGAGGATACCGAGTTCAATTCAATTCGGCCCTGGGCCCTTACAAAGGCGGACTGAGATTCCATAAAACAGTTACGTCATCAGTCATAAAATTCCTGGGCTTTGAACAAATATTCAAAAACAGTCTTACAGGACTTCCCATAGGAGGAGGCAAAGGTGGTTCGGACTTTGACAACCACGGTAAGACGGACAGCGAAGTAATGAGATTCTGCCAAAGCTTCATGACCGAATTATTCAGGCATATCGGTGCGAGTACTGATATCCCGGCGGGGGATATTGGCGTAGGGGATAGGGAAATAGGATATCTCTACGGCCAGTACTGCAGGGTCATGAACATTACAGAAGGTGCCATAACAGGTAAGGGTATCTTCGCGGGAGGATCGCTGGTCAGAAAGGAAGCCACCGGATTCGGTGTATGTTATCTGGCTCAGGAAATGCTGGCACGACTTAAAAGAACATCCTTCAAAGATAAGAAGGTCGTTGTGTCAGGTTCGGGCAACGTTGCGCTATATGCCATAAAGAAGGTACAGAACTTCGAAGGCACAGTCATCGCAGCTTCTGATTCAAAGGGATATATAGTAGATGAAGAAGGAGTAGACTTCAATACCCTGAGAAAGATCAAGGAAGATGACAGGGGACCTATAAGCGATTATATCGAAAAAAGGCCAAGTGCAACATATCATGAAGGATGCAGCGGTATATGGTCAATTCCGTGTGACATTGCTATGCCATGTGCGACACAGAATGAAATCAATCTGGAAGATGCCCAGATGATCGTCAATCATGGGACGATAGCAGTCCTGGAAGGATCCAACATGCCATGCACACTTGATGCATCCAATCTGTTCAGCGAGGAAGGAATCCTCTATGTCCCGGCAAAAGCTGCAAATGCAGGAGGTGTTGCGGTAAGTGCGCTTGAGATGGCGCAGAATGCGGGAAGAGCATATTGGAGTTTTGATACTGTAGACAAGAAACTACAGGAAATTATGAAATTTATATTTTATCAATGTCTGGAAACATCCGAAAACTTCGGACATCCCAGAGATCTGATGCTGGGAGCAAATATCGCAGGCTTTACAAAAGTATCGAAAGCCATGCAGTGGAAGGGTGTCGTTTAGAGACATTGACAAATGTATATGTTATTATTCGTAATAACATATACATATCTTTATTAGGGAAAACCGCTGAATCCTCGTGGAAACAGCGGTTTTATCATTTTAGCTCATTTTATTCGGGTGCATCTATTTTTTGTTGACCAGCACGTATTCGATCCGGTTCTTGTCGACCTTGCCGACTATAATGTCATATCGGTCAAAGTTGAGGTGTTCGCCTTTTTCCGGCAACCTGTCAAGAGTTTCCAGAATCCAGCCGTTTACTGTGGTGGACGTAATATCTTCAGGGCATTCCATTCCAATTTCCACGAAGAGATCTTCTATATCGGTACCGCCCATCACCTTGTATTTATTCACACCGGCCTTTTCGATATTTTTGATCACAATATCGTGCTCATCCCATATTTCTCCTATGAGCTCTTCGATTATGTCTTCAATCGTGACAATGCCTACTGTGCCGCCGAACTCATCCACGACTACTGCAAGATGACATTGATTTCTCTGGAGCAGCGCCAAAAGTTCAGCCAACTTCATGGTTTTGGTGATATAGGCCGTCGGCCTGATCATATCTTTGACTTTTTTGTGTGTAGTATTTTTGCTGTAAAAATAGTCTTTTAGAAGAAGCACACCCATGATATTATCAATGGTGTCTTCATATACCGGCAGGCGTGAGAACCCGGATTCATAGAAGATTTTCTCTATTTCCTCATCGGTTTCGTCATTTGAGATACCGATTATTTCGACTCTGGGTGTGAGGATTTCTGCAACCGTCATTTCGTCAAACTCCAGAACCTGCTTTATCATGTCTTCTTCATTCTCATTGATGCTGCCTATGTCTTTAGCTTCTTCCACATAAGTAATAAACTCCTCGTCGCCGGCAGAGTCGTTTTTCCCCGATTTGGTGAGCTTGTTATACAGTTTTTTGCCCAGAGAAGTAATGATATTAGATTGATCGTTTTCTTCCATATTTTTTATCGCCTTTCCTGATGATTCGATTATAACATATTAATTTTGGGAATCCATGATATAATGTCCTTTGGAGGTATTACGATGAGTGAAAGTATTTATAAATTTGCAAACGGCCGCTGTCCGCAGCATGAGCAGGAGACAATAGTCAGAATTACCTTTACGGAAGTGGAAGATCCGAATTACGGAGGCATAAAGTATGAAAAAGAATCATGCATGTGCGCTCTTGCCAAAGAAAAAGGCTGCACTGACCAAAACCAATGCCCCATGTATATGTACGCGGAGGCCTTAACATAGAAATGTGTTGGCGTATAGGATTTGAAACACCAACGTTTTTATGTTAAAGTTAGACATAGTGTGTTAATGAATTCATAGATATGTAAGGAGAGAGGACATGCAGATAAGATTCGCAACAAAAGACGATAGTAAAGCATTACTTAGAATATACAAACAGTATATAAATACCCCGTATACTTTTGAATATAAGCTTCCTGATGAAAAGGAATTTGCAAGACGTATCGAAAAAATAGGAGAGACTTATCCGTTCCTCGTATGTGAAAAAGACGGTGAAGTAGTTGGGTACGCATTCGCATTCAGACAGCTTATGAGGGACGCTTATCAATGGGATGCCGATGTGGCAGTTTATTTTGACGATGCGTACACATCACAGGGACTGGGCAAATTGCTTTATACAGCAATCATTGAGATCCTTAAGCTTCAGGGTGTTATCATTGTAAGCGAAAGAGTTTCCATACCTAACGAAAAAAGCGTAAAACTTCTTGAATCCCTTGGATTCACAAAGCTGGGCGAAGCTCCAAAGGCAGGTTATAAATGTGGTCACTGGATAGATGAGGCTCTTTATGAAAGAGCGATTCTTCCATACTCAGACAAACCAAAGCCAATAATTCCCATCAAGGACGTTCCAAAGAACGACATCGATGATGTTATTGAAAGCCTTCACGGACTTCTGATATTCGGAAACGAGTTCTATCTGTAATTGCGGTAAGCATTGAATTTTAAACGAATATATAGCCGGTGAATCGTGGTTGATTTGCCGGTTTTTTATCGTCTGTGAAATATTTTATTTTATGTGTTGAATTTTTAAAAAAAATGTATACAATTGATATACAGGTTTACAAAAAACGGATTAGCTATTGCTTTTAGGGCAGTAGATTTCACAAAATCATGCCCACAAGGTACACAAGAACCTCAATGAGTTAGATTTTGGAAATCTTTGCACACGGTCTTGTCAAGCTACTCGTAAAGCTCGTAGGACAAGGAGCACCCGCAGGGGATATACCCCTACGGGGTACGAGAACCCCTGATGGGGCACGCAGGAGGAGAAATGTACGAATTAAAAATCGGTTGTACTGAAGCAACAAAGGAGTTGTTTTCAACAAAACGAGAAGTTATAACTATTACTGACTCAAGTTACACCAGCATCTCAGTAGCAGTCGTAACTGAAAGTGATACTGACATAATAAGCAAAATAACGGAGACAAAATTCGAGATACCCATATTTGTCGTGGTGGACGATGAGGGCAATGTGGGCGAATACATTTCGGACAATGCATACCGCATTGCCGGCAGAAATCAACTGGGCACTATTATAGACAACGAAATCGAAACGGCAGCACAGCATTATGAGGAGAGGATGCTTCCTCCGTTTTTTGAAAATTTATTTCACTATATCGGTCTTAACAATCTGGCGTTCGACTGTCCGGGACATCAGACAGGCGAATACTTCAAGAAACATCCGGCGGGAAGGCAGCTTTACGATTTTCTCGGACCGAATATATTCAAATCGGATATTTGCAACGCCGACGTTGCTATGGGAGACCTGCTGATCCACGAAGGTCCGGCAAGTGAAGCTGTAAAGCATGCGGCGAAGGTATTCAATTCCGACAAAACATACTTTGTGCTAAACGGTACAAGCGGGTCGAACAATGTTGCCATCGGTGCTTTGGTCACGGAAGGGGACATGGTGCTGTTCGACAGGAACAATCACAAGTCGGTATATGAATCAGCTTTGATTTCCAATGGCGGTAAAGCTGTTTATCTTGAGACCGCAAGAAACCCGTTCGGATTCATAGGCGGCATAGACGATCACTGTTTTAACGAAGACTATTTAAGGGAAGAGATCAGAAAGGTGGATCCTGCCAAAGCTGATGAAGAGAGGCCTTTCAGGCTGGCCATCGTCCAGCTTGGAACATACGACGGGACCATTTATAATGCAAAACAGGTGGTCGATAGGATAGGACATCTCTGCGATTACATCCACTTCGATTCTGCATGGGTCGGATACGAACAGTTTATACCTATGATGAAGGACTGTTCGCCGCTGCTTCTTGAGCTTGGTCCGGATGACCCAGGGATCATCGTTACCCAGTCAGTTCATAAACAGCAGGCAGGATTCTCACAGGCGTCATACATACACAAAAAAGACAAACACATATGCGGTCAGAAAAGATATGTGAATCACAAGAGATTCAACAGCTCCTTCAGGCTTCATGCAAGCACAAGTCCGTTCTATCCAATCTACGCTTCACTGGATGTCAACGCCAGGATGCAGGACCGGGATTCGGGCAAAAAACTTTGGGCAGACTGTATCAAGATGGGGATCGACGCCAGAAAAAACATACTGAGAAGATGCGATATGCTAAAGCCCTTTGTTCCTCCGGTTATTGAGGGAAAGAACTGGGAAGATCATGACACGGAAAAGATAGCATCCGATATTTCCTTCTTCAAATTCAAGCCCGGAGAAAAGTGGCACTCTTATGAAGGCTTCGGTGAAGACCAGTACTTTGTAGACCCGAACAAGTTTATGCTCACAACTCCCGGAATCGACAGGGAGACAGGGGAGTACGAAGACTTCGGAATCCCTGCGACCATACTGGCAAGCTTCTTGAGAGACAATAGGATCATTCCCGAAAAGAATGACTTTAATTCGATCCTGTTCCTCATGACTCCGGCTGAGTCTCAGGCAAAGATGGATGCACTGGTTTCACAGCTCGTGAGATTTGAAAAACTGATAAGGGAAGACGCTTCCCTGAGCAAGTCCATACCATTCCTATACACAAAGAATACGGAACGCTATAGAGGGTATACGCTGAGACAGCTCTGTCAGGAGATGCATGATTTTTATAAAGAAAACGATGCCAAAACATATCAGAAGAGATTGTTCAGATCCGAGTTCATGCCGGAGAAGGCAATGCATCCGAAAGATGCCCATACGCAGCTCATGAGAAATAATGCGGAGCTTGTAAAGCTGTCGGAAATAAAAGGAAGAATCGCCCTGGAAGGCGCGCTGCCTTATCCGCCGGGGATTTTCTGTGTTGTACCGGGAGAGGTCTGGAGTGAGACAGCGCAAAAATATTTCCTGATCCTGGAGGAGGGTATCAACAAATTCCCCGGATTTTCACCTGAGATCCACGGTGTTTATCTGGAACAGGAGTACGGGAAAACTGTTGCGTACGGGTACGTGTTAAATCAATAATCGCCCATGTACTGAATAGTGTTGTCGTTTAGCTCGAAAGTCGCATCATTGTGCATTTCGATATAGCCATTTTCACTGAGATATGCCAGTACAGCGCTTATCTGATCCTCACTGTATGTCTTCAAAAGATGATCATGAAGTTCAGCAGGGGATCCGAAAGATATGGCATTTTCTTTGGCTATGTTGTTCAGGATACGTGACAGATATTCATAATAAAACATTTTCAAGAAGATCGCAGAATTTTGCTTCATGGTGGTGCCTCCTTAAGCATACAGCGATAAAAAATGATCGTTACAAATATATCATACCACATAAAAATATTAATACAAGTGATATACAGCAAATATTGTTATAATTTTAACTCAAAGCATAATGCGGCTTTTTCGAAGCCGTATTTTTCATAAAACTGATGGGCGTCGACCCTTGGCATGCCTGAATCCAGGACGATTGCGGCGCATCCTCTTTCTTTTGCGAGAATCTTGACACGATCCACAAGTTTGTGGGCTAATCCCTGTCTTCTTTTTGTTTCGTCGGTGATTATGCTTGACAGATAACAGGTCTGTCCCGAAAGCCAGAAGGTGTTGAAGAATGTCCCGTGGCAGAACCCCACATATTCATCATTTTCGATCAAAAAAAACATAAAATCATTTTCATTTTCTATGATTTCTTCATATACTTTTCTGATGGTCTCTTTGTCGTAGGTATTGTATGTCCACAATTTTTCTATGTAGTCGAATGCGATTTCAAAGTCCGACATAGTTGCGTTTTTAATCATTTTCGTTTGCCTTTCTATTTACCTAGTGTGGTAATAATTATTTATATGATTATTATACAGGAATTATGTGGTTGGATATTATAAAAATAAATTTCACATAAGATTATCTATAGAAAAAGCGTTTGAAGAAGGGGCTGTCTCAAAATGTAAATAGTTGAGACAGCCTTTATTTCGGCCTCTTGCGGCAACCGATATGTTCCTTCTGATAAAGAAAAAATGTTCTGCAAAAAATTAACCTAAAATTTGGTCCAAAATCGGGGTTATGCGAACTTTTTCACAGCTCGGTTAAAAGAATTGTGCATAAATGCACAATAACAGACTCAAGCTTCTGATTTGGAGACATGATATAGGACACAACCCCGATTTTGGTCCATAAAACGCCTCCAAAAGTTGCACTTTTACTAAGCGTCATTTTGAGACAGCCCCTTAAAGATTGACATAAAAGAATGTTATTTATATAGCGGTTATATAAATTAAATGAAAAGGATTATCATATGTATAGGTATTTGATGGAAAAACTTGTTGAATGGAAACAATACAAAAAAAGAAACCGCTCCTGGTCAAAGGAATCAGGCAATGCGGCAAAACATATTTAATAAAAAATTTGGAGAAGAACAATATAGTGATACCGCATATTTCACATTTGAAAACAATGAATCTCTGATGAAGATAGTTGATCAGGACTATGATATCACCAGAATTATTAGTGAGATCAGCATCATCTGGAAAGTGAATATCAGTTCAGAAAATATTATAATTATATTTTCTGAAATTCAGGTAAACTTCAAAGAATTTCTATTGGCTTGAGGCAGTTTCTTTGTTGTATATACGGGTTTCTTAAGAAAGATTTAATGTTTAGCTCATCTTTATGTAATTCTTATTATATAAAATAGCACTATCCCATAAATTAGTTTGACATTAAAAGAAATGAGGTGTTATGAAGATATTAATAACAAGTTACTGGTACGCACCGGCAATCAACGGAGTTGTGACCTCGGTTTGCAACCTGGAAAAAGAACTGATAAAGAATGGTCATGATGTGAGGATCCTTACCATTTCTCAGGATAAGCATTCTCACAAAGAAGACAATGTTTACTATATAGGATCCATGTCCCTTGGCATGTTATATCCATATGCACGTTTCCCCATTAAATCTCAAAACAAATTCTATGATGAAATCATCGACTGGGAACCGGATGTGATCCATTCTCAATGCGAATTCTTTACATTTTCCGTTAGCGTCAAAATCGCCAAGACTCTGGATATACCTCTGATCCATACATACCATACCATATACGAAGATTACACCCACTATTTTTCTCCGAGCGCAACTGCTGGTGGGAATGCGGTAGCGCTTTTTTCACGAAAAGTTCTGGCTAAGGCGGACAAAATAATCGCTCCCACACAGAAGACAAAAGGTATTCTTGAAAGTTACAAAGTTAGACCAGATATATTTACTGTTCCTACCGGGATCGACATGGAAAAATTCAGTCCATCCTCAGATACCGAGAATATTCAAACTCTGAGAAAAAACCTTGGTCTTAAGAAAAATCAAAAACTTTTGATATCGGTGGGCAGGATCGCCAGGGAAAAAAATCTCGACGAGATTATCGATGGTATCAAAATCCTCGATGATAAAAATATAAAGCTTCTCATCGTAGGCGACGGACCTTACAGAAGGCAGCTTGTAGAAAAAGTCCATTTGGAAAATCTTAAGGACAGAGTTATATTTACAGGGATGGTTTCACCGGATGAAGTCAGTAAGTACTATGAACTGGGAGATGTGTTTGTTAGTGCATCCAGCAGCGAAACACAGGGGTTAACTTACATCGAAGCGCTGGCATGCGGGCTGCCTGTGGTCTGCAGGGAAGACGAATGTGTGAAGGGTGTAGTAATTGAAGGTGAGAACGGATATACCTTTTCCGATATGGATGGCTTCGCTGAATCCATCGGTTCGGTCCTGAGCAATGGATGGAATTACAGAAGAATGTCCCGACGTGCTAAAGAAAGTTCAATGAAATTCTCCATGACTGCTTTTGCTGACAGCATGACTGATATATACGCTGACTCAATTGAAGAAAAGGTAACTGAGATCGAAGAGAAATATGGAAAAGGAATATTATGTCGGACTATGAACTGACAAGCGGGAAGCTGACTGCCGGAAACAACAGCAAACTGATCAAATACACCATAAATATCTCGACTGTGATCGGCCTGGCTGCCTGTGTTCTGTTTATAGTATATGGTATAGATCAACACATTTTCACTTCAGAGGAAGCGCTTAATGCGTTCCTCACAAAACTGGGAATTTTCGCTCCCATTGCATTTATTCTTGTTCAGGCTATTCAGGTTGTGATCCCCATTATTCCCGGGAGCATCGGGTGCCTGGGCGGAGTTATATTTTTCGGACCTGTTTTGGGATTCATTTTTAATTATGTAGGGATATGCCTCGGATCTTTTGCCGCTTTTCTGCTGGCCAGAAGGTTCGGGAAGCCGATAGTAACAGGCATCGCAAGTAAAAAAAACTGGAATAAATATTCGGGCTGGCTCAACTCGGAAAAATATGATCGTCTGTTTGCTTTCGCTATTATTTTTCCCGTGGCACCTGATGATTTCCTGTGTTATTTGTCAGGTTTGACCGACATGAAGTTTAGGCGCTATATGCTCATTATTCTTGCCTGTAAACCTTTTTCCATCGCAATATATACATTTTTGCTAGGCTTTATATTCGAGATGGCAATGAAGCTGTTTGGGTGATAAATGAAGATCTTATTATATTCAAAACATCAGAAATTAGTTGAAAAAAGCGGTGTCGGCAGGGCACTCGAGCATCAGAAGAGGGCTCTTGATTCTGCCGGAGTCACATATACACTTGATGAAAACGATGATTATGATATCGTCCATCTCAATACCATTTTCCCCGGATCCCTTAGGATGGCAAAGAAAGCAAAAGCTCAGGGGCGGAAGGTCGTATACCATGCCCATTCTACATGTGAGGATTTCAGGAACTCTTTCATCGGATCCAATATGGCAGCACCATTATTTAAAAAATGGATAACTCACTGTTACAATCAAGGTGATGTGATTCTGACGCCGACACCTTATTCAAAACAGCTTCTTGAGAATTATGATATTAACCATAAAATTACTGCAATTTCCAATGGCATCGATTTAAGGGAATTTAAACGGGACAACGAGGCAGGCATGCACTTTCGAAACAGATATGGATTCACTTCTGCGGACAAAGTGATCATGTCAGTCGGCCTTCAAATCGAAAGGAAAGGTATACTGGACTTCGTAGAGATTGCCGGGCAAATGCCGGAATACAAATTTTTCTGGTGTGGGTATTCAGACCCCAGGACTATTCCGAAAAAAATCAGGGATGCCGTCAAAACAGATCTTCCTAATCTTTTTTTTCCCGGTTATGTGAGCAAAGATGAAATGAAAGGTGTGTACAGCGGCAGCGATCTGTTCCTGTTTATGACCCATGAAGAAACTGAAGGCATAGTTCTTCTCGAAGCTCTGTCCATGAAGACACCTGTGCTTGTCCGGGACATTCCAATATACAGCTACTGGCTGAAGGACGGAGTGCATGTGTATAAGGATAATGCGAATAAAGGATTTAAAGAAAAAATCAAAAATATTTTATCGGGAACATTGCCCGATCTGACTGAAAAAGCTTATGAAGTTCCGTGCGCTCGGGATATCGAGAGCATCGGTATGAAGCTCAGAGATATATATGAAACAGTTTTATAAAGTCTGATCAGTGATCGTCATCCAGTTCATTATCGTAATTATTGCTGTTTTGCTTCGGAGGCTGGCTGCCGGTATTCTTCTGTTCTTCTTCCAGCAATTCTCTGTACAGTTGGTCTTCGTTATCTGCTATATTATCAAAATCCATAAGTCTTCTTCCTCTTCAATTATTTATCATTTTCTTCTTTTTCAAACACAAGATCTGCTTTACTTAAATATGCATTTGGACCGTAGACGGTAGGTACGGCACCAACAAAGCGCCAACCGTTTTTTGCATATCGATCAATAATATCCTTGTGTTCTGTCAGCTTCCTTGATACTACGCTCAAATCATAATTGACTGTAACATATTCATATTTGTACATGATAAGTACCTCCTTCTATAATTTGTATTTTATTAATTATAACATACACACTTAAAATGTTTAATATACTGTTTCCACGGGTATAAATAATATATCCCTTGGTATTTTGTTGATACAAAGGGATATTACTATTTTTTGGGGGAAAAACCAAAAGTTATAACTGAAAGGAGACAAACATGTCAAGATTTACAATCCCCCGTGATGTTTATTACGGGGCAGGCTCATTAGAGGAACTCAAAAATTTAAAGGGGAAGAAAGCAATGGTCGTCGTAGGCGGCAGCTCAATGCAGAAAACAGGCTTTCTGGACAAGACGGTGGATTATCTGAAAGAAGCCGGAATGGAAGTTGAACTTTTTGAAGGGGTAGAACCGGATCCGTCGGTTGAAACAGTGATGAAAGGTGCTGAAGCCATGAGAAAATTCCAGCCTGACTGGATCGTTTCCGTAGGCGGAGGTTCACCGATAGATGCCGCAAAAGCCATGTGGACATTTTATGAATATCCGGAGACGGATTTTCAGACTCTCATCACACCGTTCAGCTTTCCTGAGCTAAGAACAAAAGCAAAATTTGCCGCAATACCTTCCACATCAGGTACGGCCACAGAAGTAACGGCATTCG
This sequence comes from Anaerovoracaceae bacterium, assembly GCA_031553035.1. Taxonomy (GTDB): domain Bacteria; phylum Bacillota; class Clostridia; order Peptostreptococcales; family Anaerovoracaceae; genus JAVBLY01. Next base: position 541,754 of record JAVBLY010000006.1, read on the forward strand.
CAGTCATAACAGATTATGACAAAGGAATCAAATACCCTTTGGCGGATTATAATATAACGCCCGATGTTGCAATTGTCGATCCTGAAGTTGCAGAAACTATGCCGAAGCTGTTGGTCGCCCATACGGGTATGGATGCTCTGACTCATGCGTTCGAAGCCTATGTATCGGATCTTCATTCGCCGTTTACGGACCCGCTTGCCTTAAGTGCAATAAAAATGGTTTTTGGCAATTTAAATGAATCATATGCCGGCGATAAAGTGGCGAAGGAAAATATGCATTATGCACAATGTCTGGCCGGAATGGCATTTACAAATGCTCTTCTGGGGATCACTCATTCTCTTGCCCATAAAACAGGTGCGGTGTTTGAAGGCGGCCATATACCACATGGTGAAGCCAACGCCATATATCTTCCGTATGTGATTCAGTTCAATGCAAAAAAAGCGGCTGCAAGATATGCCGACATCGCAAGATTTATTGGACTGGAAGGAAAAGATGATATTGAGATTACGGGCAAGCTGATAGACAAGATCAACAACTTTAATAAAGCGCTGGGAATTCCTAAATCCATGAAAGAATGGGGAGTCCCGGAAGATGAATTCAAGGCTAAAGTCAAGAAAATCGCTGAAGATGCGGTGGCAGACGCCTGTACCGGATCAAATCCCAGAAGCGTTACTCCAAAGGAGATGGAATTGCTTCTTAACAGTATATATTTCGGTGAAGATGTGGATTTTTAGTATCTGAATACTGATACTGTTTGATAATAAAAAAGACCCTCATTTTACGTGAGGGCTTTTTAATTATATTAACAATTATCTTACAAAAATGTTATAATATTACGGTGTCAGTTATTCTTGATACTGAGGATTTATCCACTTCGCACCTGGATAAACGGAGGGAAACAAATGACGTCATTATACTCGGCATATGACAAGCTGGGACTACCGGTCTATGTGGTGGACCTTGATTCTTTCGAGATCATCTATGTCAACGAAAAATGTATTGATCTTCTGGGGGAGATCACCGGTCTTACATGCCACGAAGTCCTGAACGGAACTTCATATATCTGCAAGGGCTGCATCGAGAGAGACAAACTGGAACTGAATAATTCATGCAGTACGAAAGCCAGATACCTTGCAGGCGTTGACAAATATGTGGACACATATGAGAGCCTGATAAAATTGCCGGATGGCAGAAATGCCAGACTGTGCCTGATCTCGGACGTTACAGAGCAGGAACACCTTCGGATCGAGAATGCCGAAAGAGAAATTGCACGGGAGAAGATGCAGCATTTGATCGACATGCAGGGCAGTTTTATCAAATCTGCAAAGAGCATGATGGGAGCCGCCTCGTTTGACGGGAAGTTCATTTTCATAAACGACATAATGATCGAAGCTCTCGGTTATTCCAAAGATGAAGTTGAAGATATGGAGATCAGTGATTTTCACACACCTGAAGCAGCAAAAAACATCATGGAAAAATTTATCCCAGTGGCTTTGTCAAAAGGAGAATATAAGGGCGAAAATGTTATAAAGCGTAAAGACGGTTCAACTTTTCCCATAAGACAGATGGTGTTCCCGGTAAAGAACGATGCCGGAGAAACCATTGCCATGGCAACGATCATGGACGATATCACCGAAGAAAAAGAAATGGAACTTCAGAATCGCTATCAACTGGCTATAATGGAAAGTTCCCGAAATTACATAGGCGTCTCCGATCTTGATGGGAACACTATTTATCACAATCCGGGCGCATATAGAATGCGTGGTTTTGAATCTGATGACTCCATAGAATGGACAAGAGCCCAGCCTCATCCGGAATGGTATGCAAAGCTGGTCAAGGACGTAGGAATTCCCTCCGCCATGAAAGAAGGGCAGTGGCTTGGCAGAGGTGAGATAATCGACAGACACGGCAGGCATATACCTGTAGATCAGTCAATTTTCCCTGTTTTCGATGATGATAAAAATATAATGGGAATTGCTACGATCATCCAGGATGTGTCGGAGAAAGTCGAGCATGAAAAGGAGATTGAAGCCGGACGCCGTATGCTGCGGGCTATCATAGACACAGCGCCCAGTGCTATTTTCTGGAAAGACAGGGACTCGAAATTTCTTGGTGCAAACAGGCAGTTTGCCAAGGAAGCCGGTTTTGATGATCCTGATGAACTGATCGGAATGTCGGACTATGATTTTTATCCAAAAGAAATTGCAGATATGTATGTCGCTGATGATAACAAGGCCTTCGAAACAGGAAAAGAGATGTTCCATTTTGAGGAACCATTTCAGGGAGCCGATGGGGTTACTCACTGGATATCCACAAGTAAAGTGCTCATTCGGGATGAAGAAGGCAATCCGTATGCACTTCTCGGTCTTTATGATGATATAACAAAGCTAAAACAGAACGAAAAAAAGCTGGAAGAAGCAATCGAGATCGCTGAAGAAGCCAATCATGCCAAGAGCGAGTTTCTTTCACGTATGAGCCATGAGATCAGGACTCCTATGAATGCCATCATCGGTATGACCAAAATCGGACATGATGCGAGTGACCCGGAAAAAATGAAGTATTGTCTGGAGAAAATCGACACGGCCTCAAAGCATCTTTTAAGTTTGATCAACGATATTCTCGATATGTCCAAGATCGAGGCCAATAAAAAAGAACTGTTCGAAGACGATTTTGATTTTGAACGTATGCTGGAAAATGCCAGAAGTGTCATTAATGTGAAAGCGGAGGAAAAAAACCAGAAGCTCACTTTTAATATAAAAGAAGACGTGCCTTCAATGATCAAGGCCGATGAGATGCGAATAGCCCAAGTCATCACAAATCTTCTTTCAAATGCCGTCAAATTCACTCCGGACGGAGGAAATATCGATGTTGAGGTCATAAACGACGGAGAAACAGCTGACGGGAGAATCAAATTGTCGGTCAGCGTTACAGATGACGGGATCGGTCTGACTGAAAATCAGATATCCAAACTTTTCAAATCATTTGAACAGGCAGATGTGGAGACTTCGAGAACGTACGGAGGAACCGGTCTTGGACTGGCTATAAGTAAGAGGTTTGTGGAGATGATGGACGGAGATGTAAGTGTCACCAGCAAAAAGGGCGAAGGCAGTACATTTTTATTTACTATACCTGTAAAAAAGAGTCTCCTCACTAAAGAAAATGTCAATGAAATGCTGTCAAATACATCCTCAGATCATAAAGGGATTTTTTCCGGTGTGAATATCATGCTCGCTGAAGACATAGATATCAATCAGGAGATCGTTATTGCTTTGCTTGAAGAAACAGAAATAAATATTGATTGCGTTTCGAACGGAGAAGAAGCGGTTCGCTTGTTTTCTGAAAATCAGAACAAATACGACTTGATCATCATGGATGTCCAAATGCCCGTGATGAACGGTCTTGAAGCCACAAAGAAGATCAAAGATCTGGGGACTGATGCCTCTGACAAGATCCCGATTATTGCGATGACAGCCAACGCGTTTTCTGAAGATGTGAATACCTGTATAGAAGTGGGTATGGTAGATCATATTGGCAAGCCGATAGATATAGATCTTTTGATTGGCACTCTAAAGAAGTTCATAAAATAAATCAGAGCTGGAAGACATTTTATAATTATTCTATTAGTGTAGAATATATCTTTTATTGTGCATTAATGTTTTTGCTATTCGCTTAATAAACAATAATATTAACAAAAGAAACCTGTTGCCAAAATAATACTTATGCTATACAATTTACTACAAATAGTGCTAAATTGTTTTAGTATTTAGTACATAAGCTTACATTGTGTTAATTTAATATGTTGTTTTTCACTTAAAAAGCTAATATATAATCCATATGTTTTATTGGGGAGGTCATTATGGATAAAAAAATTGTAATTGTCGGGGCCGGGTACGCCGGTATTTTAGTCGCTAAAAAACTTGCAAAAAGATTTAAAAGGGATGGGGGGGTATCCGTTACCATTATTGATAAAAACCCTTTTCATACCATGCTTACCGAGCTGCATGAGGTAGTTGCCGGTCGTGTGGATGAAGACAGTATCAAGATCAATCTAAAAAGAGTGTTCGCCGGCAGACGCGTGGATGTCATACAAGATCTGATAGACGATTTTGATTTTGAAGCTCATAAAATAATAGGAAAAAAAGACACATATGATTATGATTATCTCGTACTTGCAGCAGGATCTCAGCCGACGTTCTTCGGTGTCAGCGGAGCTGAGAAAAATGCACGCAAGATGTGGTCCTATCAGAATGCTGTCGATCTTAGGGATCATGTAATCAATTGCTTCAGAAAAGCGGCGGTCATCACCGATGAAGATGAGAAGAAAAAGCTTCTTACATTTTATGTAGTAGGAGCCGGATTTACCGGTGTTGAAATGGCCGGTGAACTGGCCGAATATATCCCTGTTCTCTGTGAGAAATATGAAGTGGACAAAGACCTTGTCTCCGTGTGTGATGTAGATATCCTAAAGCGTACGGTTCCCAATCTGCCTGAAAAACTTTCAAGGAAGGTGGAAAAGCGCCTTGCCAAAATGAATGTCGATGTAATGCTTGACACTCATGTTACGGCAGTCGGGGAAGATTTTATCGAGACCATGAAGGACGATGTGACCGTGCGAACTCCTACAAACACAGTAATATGGGCAGCAGGAGTGGAGAGCTGCGATCTCACGTCACAGGCGGCTTGTGAACTGGAATCTGCCGGACGAGGCAGGATCAAGGTGGATGCTTATCTGCGTACCGAAGACAAAAAAGATGTCTATGTCATCGGTGACAATATGTTCTATATACCTGAAGGGCAGACTCTGCCCACATCCCAGACAGTTGAAAACTGTGAACACAGCGCCAAGGTAGCTACAAAGAATATTGAGATCGCAATCAGAGGCACAGGAGAAATGGAAGCCTACAAGCCGAATTATCACGGAATGATGGTTTGTATCGGCGGACGTTACGGTGTTGCATACGCAGGGCTTTCGAATCATATGATAAGCTGGGCGTCCTTCTTCGCCATGTTCATAAAGCATATTATCAATATCTTCTACTTTATACAGGTTCTGGGCTACAACAAAATCATCAGTTATATGAAACATGAATTCTTTACGATAAGAAACCACAGGAGCTTTGTGGGGGGACATTTTTCAAATGTGACACCCAGCTTTCTTTTGGTGCCGCTTCGTATCTGGCTGGGTGCAGTCTGGGTATTTGAAGGAATAATGAAGATTGTGGAAGGATGGATGGAAGAACCTATGCTGACAGAATTCTTCGGTGGTGCAGATGCCTGGTTCAACAGCATCCTGAATCCGGCAGCGGCAGACGGAAGCAGCGGAGCAACCGGAGCTGCAGCAGAAGCTGCTACGGATGCGGTATCAGCAGCTACCGGGGCAGGTGCAGGCGGCGGAGAAGTTGTAGCATCAGTGGGAACATCGATTTTCAACTTTGATTTTCTGGGACTTTTCAGTGCGGCACTTGTCAGCGGCAAAGATCTTGCCGAATCAAGCCTGAACGACCTGGCATTTAAACTTGACGTGCCTCTAATGGACTGGTTCATGGAAAAAACCATTCTTGCAAATGACTCTTTCCAGGTCTTCATGCAGATAGTCATCGTAATAGTGGAGATACTCATAGGACTTGCACTTGTCGGCGGACTCTTTACATCACCTGCAGCTTTAGTATCGCTGGTTCTGCAGTTCATGTTCCTGTGCACGACAGGTCTTTATCTTGGCACGTTCTGGATGGTCTTTGCCGGCATTGCCATGCTCATCGGTGCAGGACGGACCTTCGGGCTGGATTATTACTTCATGCCGCTTCTAAAGAAAAAATGGAAGAAGATCGGCATAATAAGAAAGTCGTATTTGTACAATGATTAGCTATGATACCGCATTTAATAATGTGCAGGATGAAATACAAAAAGCATTGTCATCTCCTCCTCCTCTGATCCGGCAGTTCACGGAATACCTCAGCCGGTCCAGGGGGAAGTATATCCGGACTCAGGCACTTTTGACCTGTGCAATGGACAGAGACGGAAATATACATCCGGATGGTGTAAAATTTGCGGCTGCCATAGAGATATTGCATTTGGCGACACTGGTTCATGATGATGTCATCGACGATGCAGATCTGCGCAGAGGAATTCCCACGTTTCAGAAAAAGTTTGGCAAAAAGACTGCAGTAATATGCGGTGATTATTTGCTATGTGTAGCTCTGACGACAGCTGCTTCCGCGGCAAACATAAGAGAATATACGGAATTGGAACTGCCTGATTATGTCAGTAAGATCTGCACAGGTGAGCTCAATCAACATCTGAACAGTTTCAACTTCAAACTGACCGTCAGAGAATATCTCAGAATAATTTCGGGAAAGACGGCGGCGCTTTTCGAAGCTTCATATTACGGAGGTGTGATCCTCTCAGAAGAGGATAAGGATAAATCAAGCGAATTTCAGAAGCTTGGTCGTTACACCGGCATGATTTTTCAGCTGATGGATGATTGCGCCGATTTTGAAGAAGATATGGATGCGGAGAAAAAACCTGTCCAGTCGGATTTTGAGCAGGGGGTAATCACTCTTCCACTTGTTATCGCACTTAGAGACCCGTTTCTAAAAAATAGGGCGGAAAATCAGGATATCACCAGGGCGGAAATCAATGAAGCAGTGAAAAAATCAGGCGGTATATCATTTACCAAAATGCTGGCCGGCAGATATTATGACAAATCGGTCCACATAATAAATGAACTGGATATTGGCAAAGAAAAGCGGCAAAAGCTGTTCATGATCCTAAACAAATCCATCCGGTTTAATCAGGGAGAACTTAATAACTATCATGCTAAAGAAAATATTTGACTTTGTGGAGATCCGCACAAAGATCACCACGACAGGTTCTTTCTTACTGGCATTGGCGTATCTTTTTTATATAAGGCAGCCTGTTGACTGGATACTTACATCTCTGTTTTTTGTGTCGATGATGACCATGGATCTTGGGACCACCGCCATCAATAACTATATCGACACTAAGAGAGGCGGTCAGGAACTTCCTTTCAGCAGAAAAGCGGGATTAGGGATAATTTTTGCTTTGCTGATCATCAGTGCAGCCTGCGGAATATATCTGGTTTATCTTACGGATATTGTAGTACTGCTTTTGGGGGGGCTTTGCTTTATCTGCGGTGTCCTGTACACCTGGGGACCTGTTCCCATATCGAGGACTCCGCTTGGAGAACTTTTTTCAGGAGTTCTCCAGGGATTTGCTGGACCGTTCATATTGCTTTATATCAATATGCCGCCGGGAACATATGTAAGTCTGGATATAGATTTGAGCAACATAGATCTTTCAATTATGATCGTACCGCTGATCACAGTCATCTTGCTTACGATTCCGACAATATGTACGATTGCTGACGTCATGCTTGCAAATAATATCTGCGATCTGGACCGGGACATCAAGGTGGAACGGCATACGCTGCCATACTATCTAAAGACCAAATCATTGTATCTTTTCGCAGGTCTATATTACTGTTCATATATAGCGAACATCCTGATGGTCGCATTTGGGATGGCTCCTATGCTGCTGCTGGTTTCACTTATCACCGTCATTCCGGTCCAGCGAAACATCAATCGTTTTTTCAAAGTACAGGAAAAAGACAAGACTTTTTCCTATTCTATCGCAAATTATCTGCTCATCGTGGGCATAAATATATTACTGTTTTTCGCAGGAAGTTTGATCGGAGCGTAATCAGGGATAGGGGCATAAGAATCAAATGAAGTTTACAGGGAAAAAAGAAATATTTATTATCATAGGGATTCTTGCCGTCTGCGTCGCAGTTTACGGCGTGTACAGCTTTGGGTTTGCCAAGGATGACGGTATTAAGGCCGAAATATACTACTATTCCGATCTGGTAAAAACGGTGGATCTCAGCAATTCCGAAGAGAAGACCTTTACGATTCCTCAGGATGAACACGTGAAACTGAAGATTTCGAAGAACGGAAACATAGCCTTTGCCGAATCCGACTGTCCCGATAAAGTATGCGTGAATACAGGGAAGATCCACATACCGGGTCAATCGGCAGCATGTCTTCCAAACGGCATAATTATAAAATTAGTTTCGGATGATGACGGAACGGGAGACCCCCCTGATGCCGTTATTGGTAATTGATCATGGGAGAAGACCGAATTATGGCGAGAAAAAATGCCACTGAAAATTCTCATGTTGAGAGACATATAACAAAGACCAAAGAACTGGTTCTGACGGCGCTTCTTTTTGCGGTAGCCATCGTTCTTTCCATGATCGAAGCCCAGTTTCCTCCTATTCTGGTCGCTGTACCGGGAGTCAGATTCGGACTTTCCAATATAGTAGTCATGTTCTGCCTTTTCTGTCTGAGCAAACGGCAGGCATTCACGCTGGCGGTCCTTAAATCCGTATTTGTCTTTTTTATAAGAGGGACGATGGCCGGCGCATTAAGCCTAAGCGGAGGACTGGCCTCGCTGCTGGTCATGATCCTGATCATGTCGATCTTCAAAGACAAAACATCTTATTTGGTTGTGAGCATATGCGGTGCCATTTCACATAATGTGGCTCAATTTCTGGTCATCAGCATATTGTTTACCAATATATTTTTCTGGGCGTATCTGCCCGTACTCGTTATTTCTGGTGTTATTGCAGGTACGGTTACATCGGTCTTGCTTAAGATCCTGTTGCCGCACCTTAATAAAATATTTTAATTATTAGGAGGTAGATTATGAAGAAATTATTAGTTATGTTTTTGTTGCTGACCTTGACTGCATTGGTTTTTGCCGGATGCGGAGGAAGTGATGATACGGGGGACGGAGACGCCACTGCAGATGGTATAAAAACCGGGTTGGGAGTAGTATCTTCGGTTGCCAAGAGCACTCCTGCAGATGGCGAAACTAACGGGGTCGCAGAAACCGATTCCATAGTCGCAGCAGTTATCGTTGACGGTGATAAGATCGTCAACTGCAAGATCGACGGCACACAGACAAAGATCGAGTTCGATTCAAGCGGTAAGCTGGTTACTCCTGTCGACTCTATTTTTAAGTCCAAACAGGATCTTGGTACCGATTACGGAATGAAAAGTGCTTCCGGCATAGGCAAAGAGTGGAACGAGCAGGCCGATGCATTTGCCGATTACTGCAAAGGCAAGACAATAGAAGAAGTAAAAGGCATCGCGGTCAATGACGAAGGTATTGCCACAGATTCAGATCTGGCAAGCTCAGTTACGATCCACATTGGAGATTTCATCCTTGCCGTGGAAAAAGCTGCAACTACTGCTGACGTCACAGGTGCAGGAGCCGAAGATACACTTGGTCTGGGAGTGGAGACAAACATTTCTCACTCTACTGCTGCTACTGCTGACGAAGATGGTATAGCTCAGGCTTATACCAACTACGTCGCTACAAGCTTCGGTGATGGAGACAAGATTACAAGTACTGTCATCGACGGTTCACAGTCAGATGTAAACTACAACACAACAGGAAAGATCACCAGTGATCTTGAAGCTGAACTTCAATCAAAACAGGAGCTTGGTGAAGACTACGGTCTTGCCAAAGCTTCCGGAATCGGCAAAGAGTGGTTCGAGCAGGCAGATGCATTCGCTGAATATGTTGTAGGCATGACCCCTGACGAAGTCAAGGGAATCAAGGTCAATGATGAAGGCGTAGCTGAAGATGCGGATCTTACAAGTTCCGTTACGATCAGTGTCTCCGAATACATCAGTATGATCGAAAAAGCTGCAGGTAATGCCAGCTAATTTAAGATGTTAGAATGGGTGGCTTTTGCTGCCCATTCTTGCCTTTTTTGAAAATGGATCTAAGCATTCCGATTCCACAATGGCTCTGGACATTCCGATTACATAGTGGCTCGGAGCTGCGATTTAGCGGTGGAATCATGCAGATAAACGGTGGTGCAGATTTAAACGCAAGATTTTGTGCCATAAATCAACCAAAAAATTTGTAGATAACCTGTTGCGGATGCAAGGTAAGGTCACGGACGAAAAGTAAGGACCAAAGGAAAACACTGAATGAAAAAAATACTGTTCATCTTATTAACATTAATATTATCTATGACAATGATCTCCTGTGGACAAGAGAAGCAGGAAAGGTATGAAGCGGAATTTTTGAACCTCTTTGATACTTACACTAAAATCATCGGATATGAAACTAGCGAGGAAGTGTTCACCGAATATGCAAATGAGTTCCACGATGAACTAGAGGTATATCATCAGAATTACGATATATATAATAACTATGAAGGCATAAACAATATAAAGACCATAAACGACAATGCAGGTAAAAAGCCGGTGAAGGTGGATCAGAGAATAATCGATCTTCTCAAGTTTGCCAAAGAAGAATACAAAATGACCGATGGTGAGACGAATGTCGCAATGGGCAGCGTGCTTGCCATATGGCACGATTACCGGGAAGAGGGGACCTATGATCCGGAGCGTGCCAAGCTGCCGGCTGATGAAGAATTAAACGATGCTGCAGAGCATGTTGATATAGATGACGTAATCATAGATGAAGAGGCATCCACTGTTTATTTGAAAGATCAGGAGATGAGTTTGGATGTGGGCGCCGTAGCAAAGGGATATGCCGTGGAGCAGGTTTGCGACTTTATAGAAAAGAAGGGCTTTGACTCGGCACTCGTTAGCGTAGGCGGAAATGTCAAAACCATAGGATTGAAAAACGGTGATGAACTCTGGAGTGTCGGTGTTGAGGATCCTGACAAGACAGAAGACAACAAGGAATTGGTAATCGTAAATCTCGATGAAAAATCAATGGTCACTAGCGGCAATTACGAGAGATACTATATAGTCGACGGCAAAAGATACAACCATCTAATAGATAAAGATACATTATATCCATCCGAATACTTCGCTTCAGTGACTATCCTGTGCGAAGATTCAGGAGTTGCGGATTCACTGAGCACAGCGGTTTATAACATGCCGTATGAAGACGGTAAAAAACTGATCGAGTCGGTAACGGATGCGGAGGCCATGTGGGTATACAACGACGGGAGTATCAGGTATAGTACCGGGTTTGAGGCTATGATCAAGAGGTAGGATATATAGTCAAATCACAGTTCCCCGATCAGAGAATCAAGCGCAGCTTCGTCAAATTCATACTCTTTGTTGCAGAAGTGACAGCTCAAGGTGGTAGATTTATCTTCATCCCGAATTTTGATGAGCTCTTCTTTTCCTATAGAAAGTAGAGCTTTTTCCACTCGTTCGTATGAACAGTCGCAGGTGAAGTTGACAGGAACCCGTTCCAGCTCCTGGTAACCGATGTCATTAAAAAACATCTTTGCCAGGGACTCAGGGGTATGACACTGCTCATAGAGATTTGTAATGCTGTCGATACAGCTGATTTTTTCTTCCAGATGATCGATTATCTCATCTGTTGCGCCGGGCATAAGCTGGATGATGAACCCGCCGGACTGTTTGATGGTATAGTCTGTATCTACAAGAACTCCGAGTGCAACAACAGACGGCGTCTGCTCTGACTGGGAAAAATAATATGTTATATCATCGGCTATCTCGCCGGTTTGCAGCTGCACGGTTCCGTTGAACGGGTCCCCTTTGCCCATATCCTTTATTACTGTGAGAGTTCCGTTACCTATTGCACCGCCCACATCCAGTTTTCCCGGACCTTTGTTTGGAACTTCAGCAAGTGGGTTTGTGGCATAGCCTTTGATGTGGCCTTTGTGATCGGCAGTAACCAAAACACCGCCGCCGGGACCGTCACCTTTTATGACCAAGGTTATAAGATCACGATCATTTTTCAACATCAAACCCATGATAGAACCTGCGGTAAGAAGTCTGCCCAGAGCGGCGGACATGACCGCTGAAGTCTTATGAGTAGAGACTGCGGTGTTCACTGTGCTTCGCGTTGTTGCAAAGAATGCACGGATCATGCCGTTTGCGGCGGTTGTTCGTAGGATGTGATCTTCAGAATTATGTTTCAATAAATCGTTTTTCATATATGCTATGTATTACTCCTTTCATTAGATGCCTGAGCATAATTATAACATGTGTCTCGCTTTTTTTATGCTAATCTTATAAGTTCATCCGTGAAGTCCGCCATAAAAAGATGGATATTGATGGTGTGTATTAATAAAAATACAATATTGAATTTACTAAACTGTTAGTGTAATATTAGGATGACATGTGTAGCACAAAATAATACTTAGGTAGTAAAAATAAAATTTTAGGGAGGATTTATTCTGGGGATATGATAAATTCTTGTTTTTTATTGATGAGAACATTTTTTAGACCGGCAGAATCATCATTTTATTTTCGGCAATTATTTGATTTTAATGAAATCAATCATATACGAGGAGAATGAAGATGGAAAAATCTATAAAGCGAAACGCAATATCGTTTGCACTGATTATTACGCTAGTGACCGGGATATTTGCAATGCCGATTATGACAGGCGATTCTTCGGTATTACCGGGAAGTTCGGATGTATATGCTGATGAAGTTACAGCCGACTGGGTCAAGAACTATGGAGGAACAAATGGTGAAGCATTTAAATCGGTTACTAAGACATTCGATGGCGGATATGTGGCTGTAGGATATACAGACTCGAATAATGGAGACTTGTCAGGATTGAACATCCAAGGAGGGTCTGATTTTTTAATAGCTAAATTTAATAGTGAAGGTACACGAGAGTGGATCAAAACCTATGGTGGAAACAGTATTGATGAGTTCTATTCAGTAATTCAGACATCAGATGGTAAATATTTAGCTGTGGGATATAGTGGTTCGGTTAACGGAGACTTGTCAGCGGCTGGTAATAAAGGAGGATATGATTTTGTCATTGCAAAATTCAACGAAAACGGAACAAAAGCCTGGATCAAAACATATGGAGGAGTGGGGAACGATATATTCCATTCTGTGGTTGAGTACAGCGGCTATTATTATGCAGCAGGAAGATCAGCGAGTCAAACCTCATCTGACTTCCAGACTGATGCTGTTAATAATGGGTCCAATGATTTTGTCATTGCAAAATTTAATTCTGATGGCAGTTTGGCAAATTCAAGAATTGTGCTTGCCGGTGGCAGCACAGATGATTATTTTAGATCAATAGCTGTCACATCAGATAATCAACTGATTTGCGCAGGATATTCAGCATCAAATGATAAAGTTCTTGCAGAAGCAGGAAACAAAGGAAATAATGATTTTGTTATCGCTAAATTTGATTTATCGCTGGCAAACATTTGGATTAAAACATATGGGGGAAAGGGAAGTGATACTCTTGAATCAGTAGTTGTTACGTCTAATGGAAGTATTATTGCTGCAGGG
>JAVBLY010000010.1:0-61576 GCA_031553035.1 Anaerovoracaceae bacterium
TAACCGGAAGCAGCTTTTGTTTCAACTAATGTATATTCACCTAAGGGAAGATCACTGAATTTTAAAGTGCCGTTAATGGCCTGCTTGGTTGTAATATTTCCGTCTTTATCCTCAAGTGAGAATGCAGCACCTGATAGAAGCATTTTGGAATCTTTAAAGTCAACTTTTGTAAGGGAAACAGAACCTAATAATTTATCGTTTTTTGCAACGCACTTTAAGTTTAGATTATCTTTACTTATAGTGATCTTATTATTTGTTATGAGATTATTATTATCATCAAATAACTTATATGTGGTAAGGTCATAACCAGAAGCTGCTTTAGTTTCTGTTATTGTGTATTCGCCTAACGGCAGGTCGTTCCATGAAACAGTACCATTTATAGCCTGTTTGGTTGTAATATTCCCATCCTTGTCTTTAAGGGAGAAGATTGCACCTGACAGAAGTTTTTTGGAATCTTTTGAGTCGACTTTTGTAAGTGAAACTGAACCGGTTTTTTCCTTTTCGTTTTTTGCAACGCACTTGAAGTTTTGTTTATCACTTTTTATCGTTATCTTATTATTAGTGATTAGGTTATTGTTGTCATCATACAATTTGTATGTTGAAAGGTCATAACCTACAGGGGCTTTTGTCTCTGTTATGGTATAGTCACCGAGGGGGAGGTCACTCCATGTTGCTATTCCATTTATTGTCTCTGCGGTTACAATATTCCCATCCTTGTCTTTAAGTGAGAAGATCGCACCGGACAAAAGTTTTTTAGAATCTTTTGAATCAACTTTTGTAAGTGTAACAGACCCGGTTTTTACTTTTTGATTGGTTGCAACGCATTTTATACTCTGGTTATACTTTGAAATAGTGATTTTGTTATTTGCAATAAGGTTATTATCATCATCATATAATTTATATGTTGTCAGGTCATAACCTGCAGGCGCTTTTGTTTCAGAAATGGTGTAATCACCAAGCGGCAGGTCGCTCCACGTTGCTATACCATTAACGGTTTCTTTAGATACTATATTTCCATCTTTATCTTTAAGAGAAAATATCGCACCTGAAAGCAATTTGTTCTTATCGCTTGAATCAACTTTTGTCAGTTTAACTGAACCAACGATCTGAGGGGCTTTGCCTTTGGAATAACCGCTGATGTTAAATTGTGAATTCTTTGTATCAGTTGTAATAAGAAAACTCTTATTATTATTGATGTTTATTTCATAGTCATATGGAGCATAGATGACCCATCCTTTGTTATTATCGCCTCCGTTTGTTGAAAACCCCATACTGGAATCCCAATTGAACTTTGTGCCATTTGTAAATGAAATCTGCATTGATACTACTTTATCTATGTCATTCTTGTTTGAATAAACCAAATGCCAAACAGAATAATAAGCTTTGTTACCATCCGGCTCTACATCAACGTAGTAGGGGTTATTCCACGTACTTCCGTCAAAACTTGAACCACTTCCTTTAAGGTAAATAGTTTTTTCTGCTTGTGTACCGGAACTGCTTAATAATACGCCAACTACAAAAGCGATTATCAGCACTATTATTGCAATAATAATATGATGCTTCTTTATTTTAGCTGTCATGTTTGTTTTCCTTTCTAATACAATATCTAATGGTGGCTTGGTTATTTGTATTACTACCCTATAAGTTCTGTTTTAATAACTAATTGATTAAATAGACTGAAATGATTAAATATTTTTAACAATATGTTAAATTTAATGATGTTTATTATATACATGGTAATATCAATATAAGGGGCAGGGAAGTTTTTACGGATGCTGTATGAAAAGAATAATGTCTTAGGGTTATTTATGAGAAAGACATAAAACAATAAATAACAACAAAACTGTCTCATAAAGTGTTGACAATCCAAAGTACAGCATAGTGATTGTTTAATAACTAGAATCAGAGATTATGCATTTGAATTTAATTGATTATATTAAAATAGTAAATTGTCCCGGGGATAGGGCAAATAAGAGAGTGGAATGCATTCACTAGAGATTTTTCAATTTCTATCTGTTCCTAAAATCTATGTTTTGGGAATAGTAATACATATCGAATATACATATTGCTATTCCCATGAAATCGGCGTTATTGCTGCGTTTGATCATGTTCCTTTTCGTGTCTATTCTTTGTCTCACGTCTTGTACATAATTTTTCGATTTTGTGTATTAGCACATTATGACTTTTTTCCTGGTCCTCTTTGAATTTTTCAAATTCTTCTCTGGATATCCAATTATAATTATATGCATCCTTTGCGCTATAGTTATGCTTGGATTTTCTTACCGTATTTATTAGTAACAAAATTATTCCTACTAATAATAATAAGACGATCAATAAAGAAAAGAAGAAAAAAACAATTTCAAGTGTTGCTAAAGTACCCATGAATATTCCCTCCATTCATTACAATGCAAATACTATAACTTCTAACTATATTATAATCGATTTTTTGGAATAATTACATAGATATCTATAATTATCTTTTATTATCCTTTGATATGCAGATAAAAGCTGCAACAAAGAGGCGTAACCGTTGCAATTACTGGCCTACAGCTACTAAAGCTCTAATTTGCGATTTAAGCGACTTTTAGGATGTTCCGGATACATAGATCCTGCAAAAATGCGTTTGTTTTGGTATATGTTGAATTTGGAACGATATTTGACAGATTTATGGGTTGAAGACTTTTAAATTGAAACCAGCGATGTAATTAAGCCACGGGAATTTTCAAAGTTTGCCCCGGATAAAGTTCTCCTGCGGAGATATCATTAACGCTGCAGATCTCTTTGACCAGATTCCTGACATCAATGCCATCGTTATATTCATCAGCGATATCCCATAAAGTATCACCGGCCATAACTACAACAGTTTCATATTTCGTGTCTTCCATACCTGATACAGTGGATTTAAATACAAGACCGCCGGCAAGGAATGCTATGGTCACTAAAATCAAAACGAAAATAATGAACCTGGTCCATGAGTATATTCTGAATCCTTTATTATTTTTAGTGTTCATTCCCTACTCTCCTTTATCGACAATGTAAACATCTGTTCGTATTATAAGTATAGATAAACATACGTTCGATGTCAATACCAAAATGAACAAATGTTCGTAATTAATATTGTTGTAATAAAAGAGGTCTGAAAATCCAGGATCGCAGGGATATTCCCTTTAATTGTCTTTTGTTAAATGTGCTTTTGAATAAAGCATATCAAGCTGTCTGATAAGTTTGTTCTTGAATATGATACCCAATATGAATAGAACGACTGCAACCCCTATCATTATGTAAAGACCGACATAACTGTTGCTTCTGAAGAATGTTCCCATAAGAATAGTTCCCATGAGAGCCGGTGTCCGCCCCACCAGATTTATAACAAGAAACGGCAGAAAACGCATTTCGGATACACCGGCGGCATATGTGATCATATCCTTCGGGACTCCCGGGATAAGGAAAAGGATGAATATGATTATAACGGCTTTTTTGCTGTTGAGCCGATGTACATATCTTTGTATACGTTCTTCACCGAAAACCATATGAACAAAGTCGGTCCCGAGAAATTTAGCAATATAGAATGTCAAAAGTGTTCCAAGACCGATTCCGATAATAGAAAAAAGATACGCCAGCCAGAAGTTGAAGGCATATCCCGCGGCAAACTGGATAGCCTGGCCCGGGATGATGGAAACAACGATCTGGAATATCTGAACACCGATATAAACAAACACACTGCCTGCTTTATACTGGTCAAGCATTGCATTCACTGAATCCAGAGACTTGAAATGATCGATTATCCCTGGATTGCTAAGATAAATGAGCAGAGGTATCCCTATAATTATAAAAATAAGGACTGCAAATTTAACTATAGTCAATGCCCGTTTTATTTGTTTTTGTCTTTTTTCTTTCATCGATTATTTTTAACAGACTTTCCGATATTAAAAGAATTCCCAATCATCTTATTCATTATATACCCCTGTATTTTAAACACTATTAACAAATTCTTAAAAATTATTGATAAAACCTTTCTGAGCCATTGTTTTGACAGCATTCATGACACCGAACTTGGAATGTTCGTAAGATATACCGCCCTGAAAATATGCGATATATGGCTCTCTCACCGGACTGTCGGCAGATAATTCCATTGTGCTGCCCTGAATGAATGAACCTGATGCCATGATGACTTCGTGATCGTAACCGGCCATTTCACCGGGTATTGGGGTAACATATGCGTCTATCGCCGCAGCAGACTGGATGCCCTCGCAAAACGCGGCTACCGCGGCTGGATCGTCAAGTTTCACAGCCTGGACTATATCGCTTCTCTGGGCCGCCGGTTCGGGACATATGGCGAAGCCAAGCTTTTCGAATACCGAGGAACAAAGAATAGCCCCTTTTACAGCGCCCGTAACAGTCCTTGGAGCGTAGAACATTCCCTGGAGCATTGTTCTGGTCTGGCCGAATGTGAGACCGCATTCACCGCCTATGCCGGGACATGTGAGGCGATAGCTGATTTTTTCTATCAGATCGGCTTTGCCTGCAGCATACCCGCCGGAAAGGGCCAAACCGCCGCCGGGGTTCTTTATAAGTGAACCTGCCATTATGTCTGCACCCACATCTGTGGGCTCGATGACATCAAGAAATTCACCGTAGCAGTTATCTACCATGCAAATTATATTCGTGTTTATGTTCTTGACGAATTCGACCCATTTTTTGATTCTCGGAATTGTAAGTGCCGGTCGCCATGAATAGCCTGTCGCCCGCTGTAGGCATACCATCTTCGTTTTTTCTGATATGGCTTTGCCCAGTGCATCATAGTCTATATCGCCGTCATCTGCCAGTTCAGTCTGATTATAAGATATCCCGAATTCTTTCAAAGATCCCATTCCTGAGCCGGTAAGACCGATCACACCGTAAAGAGAGTCGTATGGGCTGCCGGAGCAGTAGATCATCTCGTCTCCCGGTCTTAAAAGCCCGGCTAGCGTTATGGAAAGCGCATGGGTACCGTTAACGATCTGGGTCCGTACCAGAGCATCTTCGGTGCCGAATATTGTTGCAAACAGATTTTCAGTGGCATCTCTTCCCATGTCGTTATAACCGTATCCAGTGTTCCAAGCGAAATGACTGTCGCTGATCCTGTTTTCCTGAAAGGCATTCAGAACCTTGTATTGATTATATTCACCGACATCATCGATCTCCTTGAAACGGCCGGTAAGATCTTTCTCGCAAGACTGGATCAGATCAATTATTTTATCATTTATTCCGAATTTTTCATTTAAGATTGCTCTTGTTTGTTTTATCATTTATATATCCTTTAATCAACTTCGGTATCTGCTTATAATAGTAAGCATTATAACATTTTTATTCTGAGTTTGAAAATTAAAAGGTCTTTTGGAGAACCTGATTTGAGAAAATTTTGCTTTTATGGTCAGTTTTCCTCATATAGGGTGATTTTAGGCTTCGAATTCTTTGATTCTGGACAAATATGCTCATATAGGGTGTTCGATTCACCCGATATGAGCGATTTTGACCAAATATCGCCGAATAACAAAACAGTGAGAAAATGATGAAGGATCATTCTTGAATGTGTTATGATATACAAATGAGCAGCGAGACGATAAACGTATACGATTTTGATAAAACCATCTACGACGGTGACAGCACTGTGGACTTCTATAAGTACTGCCTGCGTAATTACCCGGCAATTATCCTTAAATGGCCGCAGATTATCTTATACGCAATATTATTTTTTCTGAGGATAGTCTCCAAAACATCATTCAAGGAAAAAATGTATAGATTTTTAAGAGATGTGCCGGACATAGACAAAGCGCTGGACGAATTCTGGAAAAACCATAAAAAGAACATAAAAAGCTGGTATCTTGAGCAGAAGCGGGAAACTGACCTTATAAGCTCCGCCTCCCCTTTTTTCCTGCTTGAGCCTATTTGCAGAGAACTTGGTGTGAGACTCATCGCTTCACGGGTAGACTCCAAAACAGGTCGTTACACCGGACTTAACAATCACGGTGAGGAAAAGGTCCGGAATTTCATTCTGGATTATCCCAATACGGGTATCAACGAATTCTACTCGGATTCGCTGTCCGATACACCGATGGCGCTTATCGCCCATAATTCTTACCTAGTCAAAGGCAGTCAAATCAGCGAATGGCCGGAAAAATAACAAGTTAATCATTGTCTTTATTGCGAAAATATAATATCCTATACGTGTGTTATTTTTTTATCTTATTTATCAAAGGAGGACGTATGGATAATTATGGATTTTTATCACTGCTTCCGGTTTTACTGATTCTTGTTTTTGCGGTAATAACCAGAAGGACCCTATTCGCGATGACGATAGGATTATGTACTGCCGCTCTTGTTCTGGGCGGGTTCACCGGATTTTTAGATTCATTATTTACAAATGTATATGCAGGAATGAGCAATGAGACGCTGCAATGGCTGGTGCTCGTAATAGCCATGTTCGGTATACTAATTTCACTGTTCGAGAGATCCGGAGCTGTACATGACTTCGGTAGATGGACCAGCAGATTCGTTAAAACCAAGAAACAGACATTGTTTGCTACTTTTATACTGGGAATCATAGTATTCATCGACGATTACTTAAACAACCTGGCTGTAGGCACAACCATGAAAGGCATCACCGACGAGCATAAAATACCAAGGACCCAACTGGCATATGTTGTTAACAGCGTGGCGGCTCCGGTTTGTGTGCTCATTCCAATGTCATCATGGGCTGTATACTTCGGCGGACTTTTCGAAGCTGACGGCATAACAGTTAATGGAACAGGAATGGGCGCTTACATACAGGCGATCCCGTTTATTTTCTATGGCTGGGCGGCAGTCATAGTAGTTATTCTTCAGATCTCAGGTGTTATACCTAAATTGGGACTGATCAAAAAAGACACTATCAGGGCCGAAGAAACGGGAAATGTTTTTCCTGTGGGAACGGAACCTATGGTGATAGCCACAGAAGAAATCGAAGAAATCAATGAAGAAGTCGAAGAAATAGTACATCCTGTAAAGGCACATCCTTGGAATTTCCTTGTGCCGCTGGCAGTCATGATAGCTGTTACGCTGCTCACGGATATAGATGTGCTGATAGGTTCGATTTCAGGAGTTGTGACTGCCTTTCTGATGTACCTGATAGAAAGAAAATTGAAATTCAAGGAACTGCTGACAGCGAGTTTTGACGGAGTTATCAGCATGGGCTTTGTACTCATGCTTTCAGTACTTGCATTTTCTGTGCAAAATGCAAATATCGAGCTTGGACTTGCGGAATATGTTATCGCGACAGTGGAGCCAATAATGAAAGGCGCTTTCCTTCCTATGGTCGTTTTCCTGGTTTGCGGCGTCTATGCATATGCAACAGGATGTTTCTGGGATCTGGCAGTCATCATTTTGCCGATCGTTATTCCTCTTGCCCAGGCTATGGGAGTTGATCCGATAATTGCAGGCGCTGCAGTTTTCTCAGGAGCGGCATTCGGGAGCAACACCTGTCTTTACGGCGACGGAGTAATTCTGGCATCACAGGCATGCGGTATCAAATCCATCGATCTGATGTTTGCCACCATACCCTATGCAGCCATTGCCGGAGGTATTTCTGCGGTGCTGTATCTGATATCGGGATTTGTATTCGCGTAAGTGATGCTCTTTACAGAAAGGAAATTACAATGAGTACTGACAAATCAAGGCTGGCAGAATATTTAATGAAATTTGACAATGTTATCGGTGTTTCAGGAGATGAGACCAGAGTTGGTGATCTTCTGAAATCCGAAATGGACGGTCTTTACGATGAATATGTGGAAGATCCTATGGGAAACCGAATATTCATCAAAAAAGGCTCAAATCCGAACAAAACCATTATGTTTTCTGCCCATATGGATGAGATTGGATTCATCATCAATTACATAGAAGATGAAGGGTTTGCCCGTATTTTCCCGGTGGGCTATCATGATGACCGAATGGTGGTCAACCAGGATCTTGTATTTGTGACCGACGACGGAAAAGAAATCCACGGTGTTACAGGATCCAAGCCGGCTCATATTATGACCGAAGAAGATCATAAAAACGTACTGCCTATTGAAGAACTGTTTGTTGATTTCGGAACCGAAAGCAAAGCTGAAACCATGGCTCTCGGAATAGCTCCCGGCAATTACGGGACATTCAACAGACAGGGATATTTTCTCAACGGCGGTAAGTATTATACCGGAAAATCCATCGACGACAGAGCATGCATCGCCATAATGGTAGAAGTTATGCAGAGGATACAGAGCATGGATATAGAACCTAATGTCTGTATGGCAGGTACAGTCCAGGAAGAAGTCGGAATGAGAGCCGGAGGTCCCATCGGCAACAGGATAAAACCTGAAATTATGATGGCTCTCGACGTTACTTTGACTGGCGGTACGCCGGGCGTTGAAAAGCGTCAGTGTTCTTCTGAAATGGGAAAAGGCGTTGCATTCAAATATTATGACTGGGATCCAAATCTAGGCATGACCGGATCCAATGTCCCGAGAAAAGTCACAAAACATCTGATAAGTATCGCTGAGAAATATAATATTCCGTGGCAGCCCGAAGTGATCATGGGCGGCGGAACCGATGCATGGTCGGTCGCAATGTCAGGAGAAGGTATCCTCACCGGCGGAATATGCCTGCCTCAAAGATATATGCATACTGCAGTTGGTACTGTAAACATGGACGATATGGAGACTATGACGGATTATGTCGTTAAATATCTTCAGGATTATGTGACTCTATAGAATCACTGATCTAAATCTTCGAATTCAGTTTCCCACTCGAGATCTTTCACAAGGTCCCGGGTGGCATTCTTTTTGTGGGCGGCATAAAGCTGGGTTGTAGTGATATTATCGTGGCTTAATAGGGCCTGAACGTCGTAAATGGAATGACCCCGCTCGATAAGGGAGGTAGCGGTTGTAGCCCTTAATTTATGAGGGCTGTAGCCCGAATCTCTTCCTGTTCCCAGAGCGATGCTTGTGTATTTTTTTACAATCTGCCTGATCTGCCGCTCGGTCATTCTCTTTCCCTGAAGTGACAAAAATAGTGCATCCCCTTCTTCGGGGATCTTTTCGTGATCTTTTCGTTCATTTTCAAGATAGTCTTTAAGGACTTGCATGACGGAATTGTTCAGGGGCATCATCGCTTCCTTTCCCCTTTTTCTGTATATCTTGAACTCCCCTCTTCCCATATTAAACGAAGAAACGTTGAGCTGCTGAAGTTCCGAAAGTCTAAGTCCGTATGTTATGAATAGGACCAGCATGGCTTTGTCTCTTTTTTTCGTCTTTTGCCAGAACTGCTTTTCCTTCTTCGTGAGACCTTCTCCGTTTGAAACCGCATCCAGCATGATCATCACTTCGTTGTCCTGGAGGGCTTTGATCTCCTTATCCCCGGCTTTTGGCAGCTTTATGGGGTCAAAGCCGTCTGTTATGTTCTTTTCCATCAATTCGTCTCTGTAGAGATATTTGAACATGACTGAAACAGAGGACCTTTTGCGGGCCAGGGTTTTATTGTCGTTTTCGTAGATATATATGCCGTTTTCTTTCTCGACTTTGTAGCGACGGCAGTAGTCAAGATAGTGATTGACGTCCCTGGCCTTGATCTGTCTGAAATCCGCTATGGAAATGTCAGCTGTTTCCCTTGCAATCACAAGTCCCGATTCTTTAATGAGATAATCCATGAAGAACTTGATATCTCTAAGATAAGCAAGTCTGCTCATGGGCAGAACATTGCCTTTGAGATATATAAAAAAGCCTTTTAGAAACTTAGGCAGATCTTCCTGGACAACTTCACACTGCTCGATGATCTCCTGCTCTTTCATTATGATATTGTCCGGTTTGTCGCTTTTATTATGTATTCGTATCTCTTTAGCCACGGCATCTCCTGTTTAGTTGTGTAATACATTATTCAACTATTCCTAAAATATATTATACACCTTATTGGTTGCCTGTTTGATACAGAAATGTTTCGATGACTTTACAGATATAGGTAAGAACTTCTTCTTTTGATCCGTAATCAGATAGATTGAACCGATGTGCATCAGGATACCTGTTGAACCAGGTGATCTGGCGCTTTGCATAACGCCTGCTGTTCCTCTTGGTAAGATAAATCGCATGATCAAGATCGTACTCACCGTCAATAAAACCGGCAATTTCCTTATATCCAATGCCTTTCATAGAAATATTCTCATTAGAAAGACCCGAATCCTTGAGATCTTCTACTTCCCGGACCAATCCTGATTCGAGAAGAATGTCTACCCGGCTGTTTATTCGGTCATACAGCTCTTCCCTGTCCCTATTTAGAAAAATAATTATCGGATTCATCAGCTTATTCGGTTTGAATGATTCTTCAAAGCTTCTAAGACTGCTTTCACCATCAGATGTCTCGATAAGTTCCAGTGCCCTGATAACACGTTTCAGATTATTTGGATGGAGCCTCTTGGCTGCCTCCGGATCCTGTTTTTCCAGCATTTTATGAAGATGGTCATTACCAAGAAGGTCAGCTTCCCTTTCCAGTTTTTTTCGGATATGATCCTGTTTTCCTGTGTGGGAAAAATCCATGTCGTAAATGAGAGAGTTTACATAAAGACCTGTACCTCCTGCGATTACCGGGGTTACATCTCTGTCAAACAGACTGTTAATAACATCAGCCGCCATTTTTTGATATTCAGCTACTGAAAAGTCGGTTTTTGGATCGATTATGTCTATAAGATGGTGTTTTGCCTGAGAAAGCTCTTCTTCTGTGGGTTTTGCGCTGCCGATATCAAAGCCTTTGTAGATCTGCATAGAATCGGCAGAAACTATCTCTCCGCCGCAATGCTTTGCGATTTCTATTGCATATTCAGTCTTTCCAACGGCTGTAGGTCCTACGATAATGATAGATTTTCTGTCCATGTGTTTACCTTTTACCTAAACTCTTCTGAACAGCTTTTCCACATCGTATTTAGAGAGCTTGACGAAGACAGGTCTGCCGTGAGGACAGGAAAACGGGTTATCACATTTACTGAGATCTCCTAGGAGAGCTTGTATTTCAGCAGGTTTCAGCAGTTGATTTGCTTTGACCGACGCTTTGCATGATCTTTGAATCAATTTTTCTATAGCTTTGTCATTTTCCGGGGCCTTATTATTGATATTCTCGATTATATCCTTTACCATGTCCTCAGCTTCGGCAAAAGAAATAAAAGCAGGAACGGCTTTGATTATTATGGACTTGTCACCAAAGATCTCAGCGTCATATCCAAGTTCATTTACGAACTCAAGCCATGATTCAATGTCCGCCATCAAAGCTGCCGAAACATTGATAACAATAGGCTTTAGGATTTGTTGAATCAACTTGTCACTGTCATGGAACTGCTTCAAAAACTGTTCATAATGGACTCTTTCATGGGCCGCATGCTGATCGATTATATAGAATATATCTTCGTCTGTAGCCAGTATATATGTGGCGAAAATAGACCCCATGACATTAAGGCTGCTTATGTTCGGCTCATCGTATTTTCTCGGTTCCGGTTCGGCGACTTTCGTTTCATAAGTTACTTTTTCTTTTAGTTTTTCATTTTTGTATTCATTTTTTGAATTAGTTGACATTAACGATTTTATGTTAACCTGTTCGATTTTTTCTGTTTTGTGATTCAAATTCGGTTCACCGGATTTTTTCTCTGGTTCAACTTTGAATATATTTTGTTTCGGCAGTTTTTTCGGTTTTGAATCCAAAATATCAGGGATCGCTTCTTTCGTTTTCAGCCTGCTGTATATTGCCTGATAAATAAAATTGCTCAAAATCGGCTGTTCATTGAATCTGACTTCTGTCTTTGCAGGATGGACATTGACGTCCAACTTCTCAGGATCGATCTCAAGGAACACATAAGCTATGGGATACCGCCCTTCGAACAGAAACTCTTCATACCCCTTGGAAATTGCGTTTTCAATGGTTTTGCTGTTTACCACCCTGCCGTTTACAAAATATATCTGGCTCTTTCGGGTTTTCTTCGTATGGCTCGAAGGCGAAACATATGCATGAATTCCGTAGCTTCCGGCCTGCTCCTTGATCTCAAGCAGGTCATCTTTTTCTTCCGTACCGTAGACCTGAAATATATTACTTAAAACATCTCCTTTTCCGTTTGTGGAAAAGAGAATATTGTCACTATTGATCAGTTTTATCTTGATATTAGGATATGCAATTGCTATTCTGCTGATCATATCTATGATCTTTGTGCTTTCGGCCCGGTCAGACTTCATGAATTTGAGCCTTGCAGGAGTGTTGAAATAAAGGTCTTTCACAAGGATCGTCGTTCCGGTCCTTGCACCGATATCTTTTTTCTCGATAAGCTCTCCGCCTTCTATATAAACCGATGTCCCTACTCTCTTGTCGTCGGTCATGGTGATCATCTCTACTTTTGATACTGCAGCTATACTGGTCAGGGCCTCGCCTCTGAATCCCAGCGTTTTTATTCTGTCCAGATCATCTTCCGCTGAGATTTTGCTGGTTGCATGCGGCAGGAATGCAAGCTCCACCTGCTCTTCGGGAATACCGGATCCATTATCAGTCACCCTGATTGACGTCCTGCCGCCGTCTTTAATTTCAATAGTTATTGAGTCAGCGCCTGCATCAATGGAGTTTTCAACCAGTTCTTTGACGACAGAAACAGGACCGGTCACTACTTCACCAGCAGCTATTTTATCAGAAACTTGTTTTGGTAATTGGATTATCTTATTCATTTTCTTCCTCGTGAGATTTTATCCATTTTATTATAGAATCAGCATCGTATTTACCTTCTGTTGTATCTATAGCCAACTCGATAAGCTCCTTTTGTGTAAAACTTATGTTAATACCGTTTAGCTCAAGCAAAACAAGCATTGAAAAAATTCCGATTCTTTTATTCCCATCGATAAAAGCATGATTTCTTATCAAGGAAAACATTTGTCTAGCTATTTTTTCTTCTATTTCCGGATAGAGATCTTCTCCTTTAAATGTGGCATAAGCGTGATATATCGAAGATTCGAGAAGTCCTTTATCACGGATTCCATCTTTTCCTCCGGTTTTTTCGATAAGTAAACTATGCAGATGAATGACTTGTTCGATATCAAGTGTGATCATTTTGCTAGTTCTTTCATAGCTTCCATATTATCATCCAGAATTCTATCGGCTATCTTATCAAGCCTGTCAAACTCGGCTTTTTCCATCTGTTCATAACGAGATATATCCAACACAACATAACGTGGAGAATTGTTTTTAAGAATAACAACTTTCCCATTCTCATCAACTTGTCTTGCAATTTTTGAAAAATTTTGATTGGCTTCGGTTAGGGACGCCATTGCATTACTGTTAATTATCATAAATCATCACCTCTTATATATTATACGACGGCATTAGGATATATACAACCTATCATAGATACTATTTTAGAATGAATTTGACTTCGATGCCACTTCCTCATCCGATCATTCCTTGCCTGCTGCATCCTTAAGCTTTTCAAGTATTGCCAGGGCTTCCGAAGGTTTTACTTCCATTAGATCAAGCGCCTTCAGCTCTTCAACTACAGGATTCGGTGCAAATCCGAAGAATGACAGCTGTTCTGCGGGAACCTTGTCATTAGAAGCAGTGCTTACATTCACTGTCACTTCCTGTTTTTCGTCCTCCAGCTGCTCTAGTTTATGCTGTGCATTCAGAAGAAGTTCTTTAGGAACACCAGCAAGTTTGGCAACATGGATACCGTAACTTCTACTGGCGCTGCCTTCTACGATCTTGTGAAGAAATACGATCTCTCCCTTGTCGTCGCTGACATCAACATTGAGGTTTTTGAATCCGGGAAGTGAATCTTCAAGGATCGTAAGTTCCTGATAATGTGTGGCGAACATTGTGCGGACTTTTGAACCGACTGATGTAAGATGCTCGACCACTGCCCAGGCAATGGAAAGACCGTCGTAGGTGCTTGTTCCCCTACCTATTTCATCGAGGATTATGAGGCTGTTTTCCGTAGCCGTATTTAATATATATGCAAGTTCACTCATTTCCACATAGAAAGTACTCTCGCCCTGTGCAAGATTGTCAGAGGCACCGATCCTTGTGTAGATCCTGTCCGTGACACCGATCTCAGCCCTGTCCGCCGGCACAAAACTCCCTGCCTGTGCCATTAAGACTATAAGTGCCGTCTGCCGCATATATGTGGATTTACCGGCCATATTGGGACCGGTTATAAGCAGCATTGAACTGCCCGATTTGTCCATATAAGTATCGTTGGGAACGAATACTGAGTCCTTCATAGTCTGTTCTATTACTGGATGGCGTCCTTTTTCTATGAGTATCTTCTCATCATCACTTACGGAAGGTTTGATATATCCCAGTTTGCTGCCCACTTCGGCAAATGATGTGAGCACGTCCAATTCGGCAAGAGCATAAGACGTTTTCTGTAGTTCCTCTATAAAAGAACTCAAATATTCTCGAAGTTCAGTGAATATCTCGTACTCCATCTGATTGATCTTGGTTTCGGCATTAAGGACCTTGGATTCCACTTCCTTGAGCTCCGGCGTTATGTATCTTTCCGAATTGACCAGGGTCTGTTTTCTTATGTAATCTTCAGGAACCAGATCCATGTTCGATTTGGTAATGTCTATGTAGTAGCCGAAAACCTTATTGAACCGGACTTTGAGATTCTTGATACCGGTTCGTTCCCGTTCGATATTTTCAAGAGAAGCTATCCACTGCTGGCCGCCCTTGATTGAATCCTTCAGTTCATCCAGATCTTCGCTGTATCCTTCTTTGATAAGCCCGCCTTCTTTGATTACAAACGGCGGATCCTCAACGATAGCATTATCAATATTTTCGTAGATTTCGGCAAATACTGAAATACTGTCGTTTATCTCTCTGATCTTATGAACTTCTTCGATCTCTGTCAGTTCATCCTTGATCTCGGGAAGAACTCCAACCGAATT
This sequence comes from Anaerovoracaceae bacterium, assembly GCA_031553035.1. GTDB lineage: Bacteria > Bacillota > Clostridia > Peptostreptococcales > Anaerovoracaceae > JAVBLY01. The sequence goes on from JAVBLY010000010.1 coordinate 14,949, forward strand.
TCGCAGTGCGATCAGATCTTTTCCGTTGGCATTGCCGTATGAAAGCCTGCCTGAAAGCCGTTCTATATCATAAACTTTTTTAAGATGTTCTTTGATGTGGTTTCGTGACAGGATCTCATCTGTCAGAATTTCAACCGCATCCAGCCTTTTATTGATCACCTGGGAGTTGATTAACGGCTCTCTGAGCCATTTTTTCATGGTTCTTGAGCCCATGGCCGTATGCGTCTTATCGAGGACCCCTAAAAGCGATCCCTTTACTTCTTTATCATATAAAGTTTCCGTCAGTTCCAGATTTCTTATGCTGGCTCTGTCCAGCGACATATGTTCACTGAGATCATATATGTTAAGCCTGTTTATATGTCCTAATGTCTGCTTCTGAGTTTCACGTAAATAGGAAAAAAGACCAAACAGGCTCTTTGACAAGGAAAAAGTATCCGCAAGCCCCAGGCCCTTCAGCGAATTGACGTTAAACTGGGAATAAAGCATCCTCTTGCCCGACTCGTCTTCATATGAACGGTCAGCAATAAAATTGATGTATGCACCTGTATTCTCGCTTATGTATTTATCTATTTCGCCATCTTCTTCCGATTTTGAGAGGAGTATTTCCTTGGCGCTGATCCTGACCAGTTCGTTTATAAGAGTGGTCAGAGAATTTTTGCCTGTTATCTGAACTCCGTTCAGCTCGCCTGTTGATATATCACAGTAGCTCAGTCCTATGCCGTCTTCATTAACCCAGACCGAAGCGAGATAATTGTTCTCCTGCTCCTTGAGCATTGAACCGTTAGTCAGAGTTCCGGGAGTTACCACCTGGATGACTTCTCTTTTCACTATGCCTTTGGCCTCTTTAGGGTCTTCTACCTGTTCGCAGATAGCGACTTTGTAGCCATTTGCGACCATTTTGGCAAGATAACTGTCAACTGCATGGTACGGAATCCCGCATAACGGCGCTTTTTCGTTTTCCACACCGGCATTTTTCTTGGTAAGAGTGATCTCAAGGACTTTCGAGGCGGTTACAGCGTCATCGTAGAACATCTCATAAAAATCTCCGAGCCTATAGAACAATATGCAGTCCTGATACTGATTTTTTATTTCCATATATTGTTCCATCATGGGGGTGAGTTTAGCCATTTTAGCTGTTTTCCTTTGGTTTTCTATTTAAGATATCATCTATCATATTATCGGTTATCACTGACTTTGTATCACTTAGTTCCTTTTTCAGCAGAATAAGGTATTCCTGATTGCCTTTGGCTCCTGTGATCGGTGACTTTGTAAGACTTTCAGCATAAAGATCGTTATCTTCAGCATAAGAGATCACATTTTGAATCACTTGTCTGTGAATTACCGGATCCTTTACTATCCCGCCTTTTCCCACCTGTTCCTTGCCGGCTTCGAACTGAGGTTTAACAAGAGCTACTATGGATCCTCCGTCTTTTAGTATCTCAGCTGCTATAGGAAGTACCAGCTTTAAAGATATAAAAGACACGTCAATGCTTATAAAATCAATGGAATCAGTGATCAGAGCAGTATCCAGATACCTGACATTTGTCCTTTCCAGATTAACAACTCTTTCGTCGTTTCGAAGTTTCCAGTCAAGCTGACCGTATCCGACGTCGATAGCATATACTTTCGTAGCCCCGTTTTTGAGCATGAAATCCGTGAATCCGCCGGTGGAAGCACCTATGTCTACCGTAATATTATTATGTAAATCAAGACCAAATTCTTTTGCAGCACCTTCTAATTTAAGCCCGCCTCGTCCCACATAAGGACAAATATCCTGAACTACCGAAATTTCTACATCTTCATTAAGTTTTTTTCCTGCTTTATCCTCTCTTTGCCCGTTAACATAAACAACTCCCGCCATTATGGATGCGGCAGCTGCCTGTCTTGAGTCTGCTAAACCTTTTCTTAACAGTAAAGTATCAAGTCGCTCTTTCATTGAAGTTCCAACATTTTTTCTATTTTTTTTGTCACGGATCCGGCGTCCAGCCCGTATTTTTTCATCATGGATTCTGAATTTCCCTGAGCAATGAATTCATCAGGCCAGCCTATATTCAGGGTCCTGAACTTTTTATTTTCACCGGAGCTCAGGAATGAATTTACGCTTTCTCCAAATCCACCTGTCAGCACATTGTCTTCCATCGTCACTATCAATCCCGCATTTTTAGCGGATTTTTTAAGTTCATTCTCATCTAATGGCTTGATGAACCTTCCGTTTATAAGCTTGACCGGAACTTTCTTTCGCTTGAGGCTCTCAACCACAAATTCTGCAATGGCGACCATCTTGCCTACAGCCCAAATATGCACAGGTTTGACGATAGATTCATCTTTCGGTTCATATTCAGAAATCAGCTGTGATTCGCCTATGTCAAAGGGTTTGGGAATTACGGCTTTATCGGTATCTGCCGTCCCTCTGGGGAATCTTATTGCGACGGGACAGTCATATGTAACTGCCTGATCCATCATATCACGAAGCTCATTGCCGTCTTTGGGAGCCATGATTTTGATGTTTGGCATGTGTTTCAAATAAGAAATATCAAAAACGCCGTGGTGGGTCTCACCGTCAGCTCCGACGTTGCCGGCTCTGTCCAGCATGAAAACAACCGGCAGGTCCTGCATGCAGACATCCATGATTATCTGGTCATATGCCCTTTGCATGAACGTTGAATATATGTTTATAAACGGTCTGAACCCGCCCAGTGCAAGACCTGAAGCAAATGTGACCGCATGCCCTTCCGCTATGCCTACGTCAAAAAATCTCTTTGGAAATCTCTCTGAAAAGCCGGTTAATCCGGTACCGTCTTTCATTGCGGCCGTGATAGCGACGATTCGCTCATCCCGTGCTGCCATTTCTATGAGTTTATCGCCGAATACCCTGGAATAGCTGGGTTTATTTGATTTGTTAAGCTCCTTGCCGGTTTCCGGATCAAAGGGTCCTATCCCATGAAATTTGCTTGGGTTTATCTCAGCGTTGCGGTATCCCTTGCCTTTTTTTGTCATGGCGTGAATGAGAACCGGACCGTCAAGATCTTTTGCCATGGATAGGATTTCCACCATTTCATGGACATCATTTCCGTCAATCGGCCCGTAATATCTGAATCCCATATCCTCAAAAATTCCTTTGAATGCAACGGCGTATCTCAGAATGTCTTTTGATTTTTCTATCCCTCTGGTCAAGGAAGGACCTATTAGTGCCAGATTTTCTACTTTCTTTTTTACGGATTTTTTTACATCCTGGTAAGACTTTGACGCCCGAAGTTTATTGAGGTGCTGAGATATACTTCCAGTGCTCTCGGAAATGGACATTTCATTGTCGTTTAAAATAACGATCATTTTGGTTTTGTGGGTCCCGGCGTTATTTAAGCCTTCAAAAGCCAGTCCGCCGGTCATTGCGCCGTCTCCGATTATTGCCACAACATTGTGTTTTTCATTTTTGAGGTCTCTGGCATTGGCAAGTCCCATAGCTGCGGATATCGAAGTGCTGCTGTGCCCGCTGTTGAATACATCGTATTCGCTTTCCTCACATTTAGGAAAACCGCTCATTCCGCCTTCCTGACGCAAGGTCTGAAACTGATCTGCACGTCCTGTCAGTATTTTGTGGACATAGCACTGATGCCCCACATCCCAGACGATTTTATCAGCTCTGGCATCAAACACTTTGTGAAGAGCCATAGTGATCTCAACGATGCCCAAGTTGGAAGCCAAATGCCCGCCGGTCTTAGCAATATTGCTTATGAGAAAATCCCTGATATCATAAGAAAGGATCTCCAGTTCATCATCAGACAGTTCTTTTAAATCTTCAGGGAAATTGTGGTCCAGCAGTGGCTTTAACTTCATCTATTTGGTCCTTTCCTTAAGGTCTTTTGCCAGGTCAATAAAAAATTCGGCGTTGTCATAATAACTGGATATGGCCTCAAGAGCGCCATCCGTCAGTTCTTCCAGACGTTCATAGGATTCTTCCAGACCGTAAACGGAAGGATATGTTGCCTTGTTGTGCTTGATATCCTGTCCTACCTTCTTTCCTGTCTCTTCTTCGCTGCCGGAAACATCGAGAATATCGTCTGTTATCTGAAATGCCAGTCCGATCTGCTCGGCATAACTGTTCAGATTTTCGATCATTTCATTATCGGCACCGCCTATGTATGCACCGGCACAGATTGCGGATTTGATCAGCTCAGCTGTTTTATTAAGGTGTATATAGTCGAGAAGTTCGGGTGATATGGTCTTTCCTTCGTTTTCGATGTCAGCTACCTGCCCGGCCACCATTCCACGGCAGCCGCAACCTTTAGTTATGGAATTAAGAGCCTTGACCCTCTTGTTCATTTCGGCAGGTTCTGACAGATACAGGAGCATATCCTTGTTCATGGCTTCAAATGCCGCGGACAGGAGTCCGTCTCCCGCCAGTATAGCTATGCCTTCGCCGTAGACTTTATGATTTGTCGGCTCGCCTCTTCTCAGGTCGTCGTCGTCCATTGCGGGCAGGTCATCGTGAATAAGGGAATAATTATGGATATATTCAATTGCGCATGCATATGGAAGCGCCGCATTACAGTCGCCTCCCGCAAACTCAGCGGCCGCAAGAGTCAGCACCGGTCTCACTCTTTTTCCGCCGGAATAAAGTGAGTACTTCATCGATTCATACAGAGTGAGACTTTTGTTGTCGATCTCGGGTAAAAAGTCTCCGATATGTTCTTCTATAAGATCTTTGTAACGTAAATAGTCTGTATTTGTGCCTAACATTCCTATTCCTCCAAATCCTTTTGAAATACCTCGATTTTCTGCTTCGCTTCTTTGAGGATTTCACTGCATTCCTTATAGTATTTGATGCCGTCTTCATAATTCTTCATGGCTTCTTCAAGCGTAGTGTCTTCACTTCCAAGCGAATCCGACGCGCCTTCCAGCTTGCTGAGAGCCTGTTCAAATGTCATTTTCTCTTTTTCCGCCATAAAAAATCTCCCTTCGATCAGTTTACTGATTCAACATCCATTTCGGCAGTACCATCCTTTAGTGTAGCCTTTAAGTGATCGCCTTTACTCAGCATAGAGACTGAATTTATAAGCTTTCCGTTTTTGTCTGACAGTACAGAATATCCTCTTGCCATAACCTGTTTCGGATCCAGAGCTTCAAGCTCCCTTAAGTATTTTTCGTAAGAATGTTCTTTTTTATTTATGATTTCCTTGATATCGGCAGTCATATTACCCATAATATGCCGAAGATCCATCTGATTTCTGTCAATTCGATAAAAAAGTTGGTTCTTCAGGCTGTCCATTCTGTTGTTTTTCATTCTAAGTTCAAGCTTTTCAACTTTTGAATACAGTTTATTAATTAGGGATTCACCCAGTTCATCCACATAATATCTTAATTCATCTGTGTCCGGAACTGCCATATCAGCCGCAGCTGTCGGAGTTTCCGCCCGTTTGTCGGATACGAAATCTGCTATTGTAAAGTCCGTTTCATGACCGACAGCGGAAATGACCGGTATTTCCGATTCAAATATTGCTCTTGCTACTATCTCCTCATTGAATGCCCATAGTTCTTCCATGGAGCCGCCGCCTCTACCGATGATTATACAGTCGATCTCGGGGTAAAGCCTGTTTATAGTATTGATACCGCTCGCAATTTGAGAAGCAGCATTTTCTCCCTGAACAAGTGACGGATAAATCAATATATCTGTATAATCGTTCTTGTTCTTGATTATTTTGAGCATATCCTGGATAGCAGCGCCTGTTTCAGATGTCACTATCGCTATCCTCTTCGGGAAAGTTGGTATGGGCTTTTTATTAGCCGGATCGAAAAGCCCTTCGGCTTCCAGCTTTTTCTTAAGTTTTTCGAAGGCTATTGCCAGATCTCCTGTGCCTTCAGTCACTATCTGTCTGATATTAAGCGAGTATGATCCGCCTCTTTCATAAATATTCACATAACCGGTAGCGATGACCTGCATACCGTCTTCCGGCTCAAAATCGAGAAAACTGAATACCTGCGCCGGAAGGAAACAATTAATCCTTGAAGTATCATCCTTTAAATTAAAATAAACATGGCCGCTCCCATGCAACTTAAAGTTGGATATTTCGCCCGTCACAGAAACATTCCCCAGTATGGGATCGGACTGCATCACCCGCTTGATGTAACTGTTGAGCTGTTTTACACTGATCGGTTTCAAAGCCATAATTCTCTGCCCCCGATGATCGCAACACCAACGGCATTATCCACTGATAGTCCGGGTCTGCCGAAATGTATTTTGATATCGTTAAGTTCTTTTTCACCGGTAAGATAATTCTTTATAAATGAGCTTGAAGAAACTCCTCCCACAAAAAGAACTTTGCTAACATTATATTGCTTTTTGAGGTCCATAGTCAATGTTTTAAGGCAGTGTGAAATCAAATAGAAAACTGCCGCTATCATCGCACCCTTTTTTTCATCCATATCTGTTTTATTCTCTGCAAGGCGTTTGATTTGGCTGTCCAGCCCCGACAGGTTGACCATCAGGCCGTCTTTTGAGATATATTTGAACTCTTTCAAAGCCATTTCTTTTATTTTATCGTAAGATCCTGCCTTTTCAAGTTCGGCTAGTGCTATCTGATCCAATTCGGCTCCCGCGGGAAAAGCAAAACCTGCGGCAACTCCCATGCGATCCACCACCTGACCGAAAGAGATGTCTTTAGAGCCCCCTATTATCTCATTTCCCAGAAGAATTTCGGTTGTCCCACCGGATAGATGAAAAACCGCCAATACATCGTTAGAAATCGAATCAGGCTCAAATTCACCATTTTCCGGATATTTTCCGGCTTCTATGTGACCTTCCTGATGAGATGTCATTATAAGCGGTATATTCAGCGAATCGGAAATCAGTTTACCTGCATTTACACCGGCCTTGAATACCGGCATATACGAACCTGTTACCGGCCTTGGTCTGCTGCTGACGCAGACTCCTTCTAATTCAGATGCGTACTTAAGAAGAACTCCCTCCAGCATATCAGGCAGATTCTCCAAATGCTGAAAAAGAGCCTCAGATTGCCTGATGCCCTTCATACCTTCCCTGACCCTGATCGCTGTTCTCTGGTCTTCGATTATTTTAAAGTCTCTGTCTATGATCGATACCGATGTTGTGTAATTACTGGTATCGATACCAAGTACATATTTCAAATATCCTTGCTCCTTGTAATCTCACCGAGTATTCCGTTGATGAATTTTCCTGAATTCTCTCCGCCGAATTTCTTTGCAAGCTCCACAGCTTCGTTGATGGAAACGCTGTCCGGCACTTCTTCGCTATACAGGATCTCTGCCAGTGCCAGCCTCATTATACTGAGATCAACTTTGGATATACGTTCAAAAGCCCAGTTCTTACTGTATTCAGCTATTTTACTGTCGATATCGTCCTTGTTTTTGACAGTCAATTCATAAATGGAATCGAAATAATCCTTTTCGGAATCCTTTATTGCATATGCTTTAAGATAAGAGTTCTTCTCCTTGTCCGAAAAATCATCCTGCACCGCCATCTGAAAAAGCAACTGCATCAGCTGTTCTCTCGTATTCGCCCTGTCTTTATACAGTCTGTTTTTTTTACTCATCTATCGAAGCCTTTTCTCCCTTTGGAAGATTGACACCTTGAATATGAATATTGACGTCTTTGACCACTATTGCCATTACCCCCTCAAGCTCCTTAATCACGTTCTTCTGGACATTCCAGGCAATCTCGGGTATTTTAACGCCGTAGTCCACGATTACATATATATCGATCTCATAACCTTCATCATCGTTAGTTATCTTAAGCCCTTTGTATATCGAATCCTTGCCAAGAAAATTCTTCGAAAGGGTATCGGAAAAACCGGCGTAAAGTCCGTTCACGCCTTCGGTTTTAAGTACTGCTTCACTTATGTATGTGGCTATCACATCATCGGATATGGTCAGATTGCCTCGTTCAAAATCACTCATCTTCTTCTTTCTCTTTCTTTTCTTTATCTTTTTTATCCGGTTCAGGTTTGTTAACAGTCAGTTCAACCTGCTCGATCCTTCGCTCCTTGACCTTAATGATCTTGAAGTGGCAATGATCTATGTCAAATTCGGTTTTTTCAGGATCAGTTTCATCTTCATCGGGGATCTCCGCCAGAATATCAAGGAGAAGTCCGGCAACGGTTTCATAATCTTCCGATTTGAAATCCAGATCCAGCTGATCATTGAGATCCTCAAGATAGTAACTTCCGTCCAGCAGATATTTATTCTTGCCTAACTCTTCCATTTTCGGTTCGTAGTCATCGTATTCGTCGTCAATATTGCCCATGACCTCTTCCACGAGGTCTTCCAGAGTGACTATACCGGATACACCGCCATATTCATCGATGAGGAATGCTATATGGATTTTGCTTGACTGCATTTCATCGAAAAGCTCGTCAATATTCTTATTTTCAGGAACAAAGAAAGGCTTTTGCATTATCTTCTTGACGCTGACTTTGTTCCATCCCTGTTTCTTGGCTTTCAGGATGTAGTCCTTCATATACAGAACTCCGACGATATCGTCATTGTCCTTGTCATAAAATGGTATTCTTGAATATCTGCTCTGGATTATTTCATCTATATTGTCACTGATAGGCTCATTGATATTGAACATGAGAACGTCGGTTCTGGGGGTCATTACCTCGTAAGCCAGTTTGTCGTCGAACTTGAATACACTTTCGATTATCTCCGAATTGAATTCATTGATAAGCCCTGTTTCCTGACCTACCTGAAGGAGGGATTTGATTTCCTCCTCCGAGTACTGCTCTTCACTTTCTTCACTGTTTATTCTGAACAGCTTCAGAACCAGATTGACAGATATGGATAAAAACCAAACAAATGGCTTTGTTATCACGGCAATCACCTGAATAGGCCTGGCGGTGAACATTGCTATTTTTTCCGAATGATGAAGAGCTATACGCTTTGGCACAAGCTCTCCAAGCACCAGATTAAAATATGAAAGGATTATTGTAATAAGTACCATAGCGACTTCATTGCTTATTCCTGTAGGTATACTAAAAGTCCTGACAAGCCAGCCGCCAAAATCATCGGACATTGCAGTAGCAGCCGAAGCACTTTGCAGAAATCCGGCTAATGTTATCATTACCTGTATTGTCGATAGGAATTTGTTGGGCTGACAAAGCAAGCCCTCCAGGATGACCGCACTCTTTTTCCCTTCGTCTGCCAAAGATTTTATAATCGACCTGTTAGACGAAACGATTGCCATCTCCGCCATGGCGAAGAATGCATTGATCATTATTAAAATTATCAGAAGTATTATTTGACTAAAGTAAGATCCGCTGGGGTCAGGGTCCATTTTGCTTTATTTCCTCCAATTCGATCCGTCTCTGAAACGAATCATTTATGCTACAAAATATTAAAAACGTATGTGATAGATAATAGCATATTTATACTTTAATGTCTATAAAATCAAATAAAAACGCCCCTTATAAAAGAGGCGTTTAAAATATGCCTTGAAATTATCTGAATCCTGTTAGAACGGCTGCAGCGTTCCGTTTGCCAGCAGTACTATGGAAGCTACGAACATAACAAGAATAACGATAAGGAAAAATATATCGACAGGTTTTCCAAATGGTCTTTCGTTGTGCTGTTTCTTTGTCCAGATATAGATCAGGATTCCCGGGCCGTACAGCAGAGCCATGATCAGCAGATATGTCAGTCCGCTTGCATACATGAGCCATAAACCATAAATCGATCCAAGGATTGCAAATATCCAGTATTTTATCTTTCCATTGCTTTCACTATCTATGCCTTCTCCTTTGAACATAAGCTTGAGATAGAACAGGGCCGACAGGAAGTACGGAACCATTATCATACTAGCTGAAGTATAATAAACGATCTGGAATGTGGATGCGCTGAATATTACTATGATAAGGAAAATCTGTACGATAAAAGTACTGATCAAGAGTGCTCCAACAGGTGCCCCTTTTTTATTTTCCTTAGTGAATATCTTTGGGAATGCCTTCATTGCTGCAGGAGCAAATGAGGATTCGGCATAAAGCATCGTATATGTATACATTGCACCACTTACCGAGATGATTACGGCAACATTGACAAGAACTCCGCCCCAGTGTCCAACAACATGTTCGAGAACTCCGGCCATCGGCGGATTTCCAAGGGCCGCAAGTTCGCCCTGAGTCATAACACCCATACTCAGTATTGATATAATCATATAAAGAGCAAGAAGGCTCAGGAATGCGATCATCGCTGATCTTCCGGCTACCTTTGTGCTCTTTGCTCTTCCCGATATTACCACAGCACCTTCAACACCTATGAATACCCATACTGTTGTGAAAATGGTTGATTTGACTTGATCGAAGAATGGCATTGTTCCGTCTCCCCAGAAGTTTTCAATAAAGATATCCCATTTGAAACCCTGAGCAAACACAACTGCAAGAATCAGGCAGATAATAGGAACTGCCTTAGCACATACAACAATTACATTGAGGGTGGCCGCCTGACCAACTCCTCTTAGAATGAGAACGACTGTGAACCACAGGAATATGGATGCGCATATCATCGATACCGCATTGTTGCCGTCTCCGAACACCGGGAAAAAATATCCAAGCGCAGAGAAAAGCAATGTAGCAAATGATACATTGGCAAGCATTGCGCTGATCCAGTAGCCCCACGCCGAGTTGAATCCGAGATATTCTCCGAATCCCTCTCTTGCATATGTAAATATTCCGCTGGCCAGATCAGGTCTTAATCTGTTTAGTTCATAGAAACACATCATAAGATTGAACATACCAATACCGCATATGATCCACCCCAACAGGATCGCACCGGTATGTGCTCCTTCTGCGGACATGTCGCCTGACAGAGTAAATACGCCGCCGGCAAGTGTTGCTCCAATGGAGAAAAATGTCATACGAACTGTTCCCAGATTTCTTCCCATTGTTTTGTCTATACTGTTTTCTTGACCGTTTGTCATTTTGTCATCACATCCTTTCAAGTCAGTGAATTAATAAAATATAATTCCAAAAATAAAGCCTGTTCGGTACAGAACAGGCTAATTTATCATTTTAATGCTGTGAATCTAAGTGACAGGCAACTTAATCCTCCGTCAAGCTTTTTGTATTCAGAAGTATCAACTAGAATAACGTCGTATCCTGCATCTCTAATGGATTTTTCCACCGTCGGATAACCTTCAGGCACTATTACTGTACCATTCATCCAGATGCAATTTGCTGCATATGCTTCATCTTCAGGTATCTCGATCTTGTTGAACTTAACAAAATCAGGTTTTGTAACAAATTCGCCTGCAACAAGCATATTGTTATTCTCAATATAGTTGACACCTGTCTTTAAATGAAGAACAAGTTCCAGCGGCACTTCTGAGCCTGTAAGACCATGTTTTTCCAGAATGCTTATGAATTGACTAATTCCTTCTTCATTGGTCCTTGCGGACTTGCCAACATAGAAGTGGTCGCCTACCATCATTACATCTCCGCCTTCCAATGTTCCCGGCGACTGTATATACTCTATCTTGTCTTCAGGGAAAAACTTTCTGATTGTCGGAAGCATCTCCTTGGCTTCACCTCTTCTTGAGTCAGCGCCGGGATTTGAAATGATTGCGCAGTTTCTTGTCAAGACTGCAGTATCCTCAACAAAACATGAGTCCGGATAATCTTCATTTGCCTCCAGTACAGTTACTTCTACGCCCGTTTTCTTTAAGGCTTCGATATAATCATCGTGCTGCTTCTGTGCAAGCGCAAAATCAGGCTTTCCAAGCTCCGGTGCGGAGGTTATACCATCGATCATGGCTTTACAGGGTTTTCTGACAATAGCGTTTTTGAACATACATATCACTCCTTTTCGTTACAAATTGTACTTTGTATTATGTATTATGATATTCATTTAATTATATATGTATACCCACAATAGTCAAGAAAATAACAATTAATATTGTATCAAGATTTCTGGTACTGGGGAAACTTACTTTCTCAGCATCATATTCTTTTTCACGGGGAATTCTGTTTTCACATATACGATCTGCTGCGCATGAGGTGCGTCAGAAATTGGATTCATGTCTTTATCGTACAGGTTTACAATGATTTGTTCCATATACACTATATCAGGACCGAAGAATTCTACCTTATCGCCTACTGAAAATTTGTTCCTCTGTTCCACTTTTGCCAAACAGGTTGAGTCATCATATTCCCTTATTATGCCTGCGAATGTCATACCTCGTGTATACCCGCCGGACAGATAATCCTGATCTTCGCCGGTTGCTTTATGAAAAAAGAACCCTGTGGTAAATTCACGGTGGCTTGCCTTTAGAAGCTCACTCCACCAGTATTCGTCGAAAACATAGTTCTCCGGGTCTTTATAGTATTCATCTATAGCCTTTCTGTAGGCTCTGATTATTGTGGCAACATAGTATGAACTCTTCATACGTCCTTCGATCTTTGCAGAGACAACTCCTGATTCAGCCAATGTCGGAATATGGCGTATCATGCACAGATCTTTGGAATTAAGAATATATGTGCCTCGTTCATCTTCTTCAATTGGGAAATACTCTCCGGGTCTAAGCTCCTCAACCAAATTGTAGTTCCATCTGCAGGGCTGTGCGCATTCTCCCCTGTTCCCGTCACGATCAGCAAGAAAATTGCTGAGGAGACATCTTCCTGAATAGGAAATGCACATTGCACCGTGGACAAAGGATTCCAGCTCCATGTCCTCCGGTATATTATTATTAAGAGTATTTATTTCTTCGAAAGTCAATTCTCTTGCCAGGATCAAACGATGTATCCCTTGTTTGTACCAAAAATTTGCAGAGCCGAAACTGGTCACATTGGCCTGAGTACTCAGATGAAGTTCCGGTTCCGGAATAATGGATTTGATTATGTCTATGACAGCAGGATCTGATATTATGAATGCATCAATTCCGGCATCCTTGACATCATTTATAAATTGTATGAGCCCGTCTATATCTTCATTATGAGCATAAATGTTCACGGTAAGATAAGCTTTTTTCCCATGATCATGGCAGTATTTCACTGCTTCGAAGATTTCTTCTGTGCTGAGATTTCCTGCAGCTGCTCGAAGAGAGCCTATTTCGCCGCCAAAATAGACTGCATCGGCACCGTAATCCACTGCAGTTTTTAATTTTTCAATATCTCCCGCAGGAGCAAGTAATTCAATCTTTTTCATCAAAAATATTTGTTGTAGGCTCCCCCCGGGCAATATCTTTTCATGTCTGACTTTGTAGGACTTGAACCGTAATTCTCCACAAAAGATGCGATGAAGTAATCAGATGAATCATACCAGTTGGTTCCCAGTTTTGTCACCTTATTGCCGTATATACCCCATCCCCACGCATTAAAAGAACCTTTGGGCACATGATTTCCATAGCCGCTCTCTGTTGTTGAGATTCTGTCAAACCATTTTTTCGACATATTATGCTTCTCACATAGTTTGTCTATATAGCCGTTATCTTCAAGCTCACTTAAAGACATGGCTCTTATTTTCTTCCACTTTTCCCTTTTACGCTTTTCTGCCAAAGCTTTTTCCTTAGCTCTTTTCAGCTCTTCAGCATCTTCATAGCGCTTTAGTTTGAAACGAATGTTGTCAACTCCGTTGTAAACTGTCTGTTTGACATAATTTGCTTCTACTGCGTCTATTTTTCCTTTGTATTTTTCGGTTGCTTCCACACGGTCCATACTGTAATAGCAAGTGTACAGAACAGAAATGATGAAGATTGTAAGCATAACTACAGCTGAAATTTTTAATGATTCTTTTACGATATTTGATAAAATCGAAATAATATCACCTCTTAATTTTATTTTACACCACGCTAAGTGTCAATCCATCACCTATATTTAAAAGTGAGGTATTTGACACTCTTTTGTTTTCTTTTAAGAATTCGACGAATTCACGCATCTTCTTGGTGCTGGTTTTATCTCTTCGTTTTTCGATAAAATCATCAGATGCACTTCTTCCATCTAATAAAACGTTGTCACATATAATGACGCCCCCCGGCCGTATAATCTCCACTGAACTTTCAAAAAACTTTTGATATCTGCTTTTTGCGCAGTCGATAAATACCAAATCAAACAGTGCTTCTTTCCGGTATTCCTTCATTTCGGCAATTACTCTCTCAAGTGATAAAGATGCATCTCCCTCGATTAAAGTTACTCTGTCAGCAACACCGTGTTTTTTAAAATTTTCTTTCGCCGCTTCGATCCTGCTTTCTATCATCTCCAAAGTTGTGACCTTCGCATTTTCACATGTCTTTGCAAATACTGCAGCCGAATATCCTGCGCCGGTGCCGATTTCAAGTATTCGATCAGGCTTAAGAACCGTAAGAAGATTGATAAGAAAACTTTCTGTGTCTCGTTTAATAAGTGGGATATGCTTTTTTTCACAATTAGTTCGAAACTCCTCCATTTCTCCGGAAGAGCCTTCATAATAACTGCCTATATAGTTTGATACTTGTGGATTTAATACTTCCATAATACTAAAAAAATGTTTTACTGATTGTTTACAGCGTCCTTGTATGCCGCCTTGTTTTTTTCAAATTCGGCAGCAGTTTCCGAAAAATTATGACTTCCGTCAAGTTCGGGCTTCATGACATAATATATATATTTCGTATCTTCCGGATGCAGTGCCGCTTCGATACACTCTATCCTGGGGGAACAGATCGGTCCCGGCGGCAGTCCGGCATTAAGATACGTATTGTACGGAGATTCGATTGCAAGATCACTGTAAAGAAGGTGCTCTTTAGGCTCATCAAGAATATACTGGATCGAAGCATCTATCTGGAGTTTCATACCGATATCAAGCCTGTTGTAAACTACACTGGCGACTTTTGCCCTCTCGTCAGCAACTTTTGTCTCACGTTCTATGAGAGAAGCGATGGTCACGATCTCTCTCATATCCATGCCTAATTCAGAAGCTCTGTCATAATCTTCATCGGTCACAAGAGCATTGAATTGTGAAAGCATCCTGTCGATGATATCATGAGCCGTGGCATTCTTGTATACTTCGTATGTATCAGGATAGAGATATCCTTCAAGTCTGGTTGGTCCGGACGGGGAATCACTTAAGAATCTATAGTCAAAGTCCCCGTTCTCTACCTCGTCCATAAATTCCTCTTCTGTTACAAGACCCTTCTTCACAATTACATCCATGGTCTGTTCCGTGGTATAACCTTCAGGAATAGTAAACCTTGCTACATCCGACTTTCCGGACACGATTATATCCATGATCTCAGTCATGGATTGAGAAGGTGAAAGTGAATAGACTCCCGGCTGATACTTGCCGTCATTACCGGCCATTTTGGACTTGATCTTGAAAATAAAAGTACTTCCAATGACGCCTTTTTCTTCAAGTGCATCTCCTATTGATTCAGTTGTTGCACCTTCTTCCACAACGACCGAAACCTTGTTATTGTTACTCTTGTCAACAGGACCGCCTGCTGAATTAATTGCTACAACAGCTATAATTACAGCAATTATAACAACTGCAACAATAATCAGTATCCAAAGTTTATTATTTTTTTTCCGTTTTCTTTGATGTGTTCTCATTTATTTTGATCTGCTTAGATACTCGCCTGTTCGCGTATCGATCTGGATCAATTCCCCTTCTTCTATGAATATTGGAACCTGAACGACCGCGCCTGTTTCAACAGTTGCCGCCTTTGTAACATTTGTTGCCGTATCCCCTTTGATTCCCGGTTCCGTTTCAACGACTTTCAAGTCTACGAAATTGGGAGCCTCCACTGAAAATGCTTTTCCGTTGTAAAACTTTATGGTGGCTTCGTTTTCTTCCTTAAGGAATTCGATGGCACCTTCCACTTGATCCTGTGTCAGCTGTATCTGATCATAGGTTTCTGTGTCCATAAAGTGGTAAAACTCTCCGTCCGTATAAAGATACTGCATCTTTTTTGTTTCTATATGCGCCTTGGGAAATTTATCATTTGGGTTGAAAGCTTCTTCCCTTGTAGCTCCGGTCAGGATGTTCCTGTATTTCGTCCTGACGAAAGCCTGTCCTTTTCCCGGTTTGACATGTTGAAATTCCAGTACTATATGAGGTTCGCCGTTTAATTCGAACGTGATTCCTTTTCTGAAGTCCCCTGAATATATCATTTCCATCCTGTCTCTTCTCCTCTGTATTATTAGATGATAATTAATTCTTTTGACGAATGAACTAAATTGATTATACCAAAATCGGTCACTATTGCCAAGTCTTCAATACGTACGCCGTATTTTTCCGGTATATATATGCCCGGTTCAATAGTGACAGCTTCGCCTGCTTTCAGCACTTCTTCGCTCTTCTTATTCAGCGTGGGAGGTTCATGTACCTCTTTTCCCACGCCGTGTCCTGTCCCATGGACGAAATACTCACCATACCCGGCATTTTCTATTATATCCCTGCAGGTTCTATCTACATCAAAGCATCTGACACCGGCTTTTACTTTCTCAAGCCCTGCAATCTGGGCATCAAGAACGGTATTATAAACCTTGGTCTGTTCCTTGTTGACTCTGCCGATAGCCACTGTTCTGGTCATATCGCCGCATATTCCTCCAACTACGGTCCCAAAGTCCATGGTCAGAAAATCACCGTCTTCCAACTTTTTGTCTGTAGGCTCACCGTGAGGCTGATTGGAATTTATTCCGGATACGCAAATTGTGGGAAAAGCGAGACCTTCACCGCCGTGAGTCAAAAGATATTCATCAATTTTTTTGGCAAGGTAAATTTCTGTCACTCCCGGCTGTATCACACTCAGGATATAGTCGAAACACATGTCGCCTATCATGGCTGCCTTAGCCAGTAAAGACAGTTCCTTCGGAGTTCTGATAGTATTATGTTCCGAATTATTCGTCATTTGTCTTGACCGCGTCGGCGATGATCGTATAAACATCGTTGACCATCAGGGAAAACTGGACTTCCGCCTGTACATACTGTGCTGCCAGGGGATCCTTCATCAGTATCCCGTATAGATTCTGGACCTGCTGCATCATATCAGGGCCAAGCTCCTGACCGGACATCTGCATCTTCTGAAGCTCGAACTGCTTTTCCTGAAAGTCGTTGACCATTTCCGTCAGTTCGGGATTTGTCCCAACTTCATCTTTCATACGCATGTACTCTTTGTACTGATCCGATTCCTTTATGGCCTTCGCCAGTTCATGTGCAATATCATGTGGATTCATTTTATACCTCCAAAAAATATGGTAAAATCACAGGATTTCTTTGTGTCCTGTCGTAGATATACCTTCTAAGATCTTTGATTATAGCGCCTTTAAGACTTTTCATATCATAAATTTTGTTGTTCTTGCATTTTTTAAGCGTCTCGGAAACAACTCCTCTTGCATCCTCAAGAAGCTGTGCATTGTCTGCCACATATACGAATCCTCTTGAGAAAATATCCGGTCCAGATACGTACTCTCCCGAGCTTTTATCGATTCCCATAGCGACTACGACCAGACCGGATTCACTCAGCAGCCTTCTGTCGTTTAAGACTACATCGCCCACGTCACCAACGCCCAGTCCATCAACAAATACAGGATCCGCATCCACAATCTCCTTGGAAATGGATACCTTGTTGTGAGTCACATCAAGGATCTGACCGTTTTCCAGTATGAAAATATTTTTCTTTTTTATTCCCAGGCTCTCGGCAATAGCAGCATTCTGATGAAGATGTCTGTATTCACCATGGACCGGCATATAGTATTTGGGTTTTATCAAAGAAATCATTATTTTGATTTCCTCTTCGCAGGCATGCCCCGAAACATGTATATCCGCAATATCCGAATAGATTACATCTGCACCCAGTTCAAACAATTTGTTCACTATATTTGCTACTGTCTTTTCATTTCCGGGTATGGGGCTGGACGACAGGATGACCCTGTCTCCGTCTTTTATTTTGATAGCCTTATGATTCCCCGATGCCATACGTGACAGCGCTGACATAGGCTCGCCCTGACTGCCCGTTGTTATTATGGTCAGCTTCTTGTCAGGAATATTTTTGGCTTCGTTGATGTCTATAAGCATTTTGTCGGGGATCTTTATATAGTCAAGCTGCTTAGCAAGTTCAAGTACATTAAGCATGCTTCTTCCTGAAAGTGCCACCTTTCGTCCATGCGCCACAGAGGTATTGATAATGCTCTGTATCCTGTGGACGTTTGATGCAAAAGTACCTACGATTATTCTCCCGTCGGAGTCCTCAAAAAGCCTGTCAAGAACGCTTCCCATATTTTTTTCCGATGATGTGAAGCCCTTTCTCGTAGCATTCGTGCTGTCGCACAACATCACAAGAACACCCTTCTTACCTATTTCTGCAAGCTTTTGAAAATCTATGGGCTCGCCGTCAACAGGAGTATAGTCGATCTTAAAGTCTCCTGTATGGAAAATTGTTCCGATAGGAGTATTTATTGCATAACATAATGAATCTGCTATGGAATGTGTCATCCTGATGGCGTCCACATCAAATGGTCCGATTTTGATACTGCTTCCGGCATGTATCGTCTTAAGATCACCGCTGAGGTTGTGCTCATCAAGCTTGTTCTTTACCAGTCCAAGCGTGAGCCTTGTGCCGTAAATAGGCATTTTCAGTCTCTTGAGAAGATATGGTATAGCACCGATATGATCCTCGTGACCGTGGGTCAGTATCATGCCCTTTATCTTACCTGAGTTCTTTGCGAGATAATCAAAATCAGGGATCACGATGTCGATTCCGTACATATCATCTTCAGGGAAAGACATGCCGCAGTCTATGATCATTATTGTGTTATTAAACTCGAAGGCAGTCATATTCTTGCCGATCTCATTGAGACCGCCGAGAGGAATGATTTTAAGAAGTCCTTTTCCGTTCTTTTTCGGAGGGTTCTTTTTATGAATCACTTTAGTTTTGTCATCATGTTTGACAGGCCTGTTAGTATTTGGTTTCTTTTCGCTCCTGTTCAGGATCTTGTCCTTGAGCTTTCTGCTTTTGTTCTTATTGTTCTTATTGTTGTTATTGTTGTTATCCATTTTTTCCTTTCATTTTTCCTTTATTTTACGACAAAGTTCACCAGTTTGCCGGGTACAGCAATCTTTTTGATGATTTCCCTGCCATCGAGATGCCCGCTCACTTTCTCATTAGAAAGTGCCGCATCTATCATTTCATTCTTCGACAGACCGTTATTCACGTCCATTTTTTCTTTAACTTTACCGTTGAGCTGGATGACTATCTCAATAGTATCTTTAACCAGTGCGTCCGTATCGAATTCCGGCCACTTTTCATTATATACATACCCTATATTACCCAGACTTTCCCACATTTCTTCGCAAACATGGGGTGTGAACGGTGATAAGAGAAGAACCAGCTTCTTTACAGCATCATACAGCAGACCTTCGTTTATTTTTTCTGTCTTTTTATATGAAGTCATTGCATTGACCATTTCCATTATCGAACTTATTGCCGTATTGAAGTTGAATCTTCCGCCTACATCTTCCGTTACCTTCTTGATGGTAGCGTTCATCGCATAGAGAAGCTCCTTGTCTTCTTTAGTTTCAGCTTTAAATTCCCCAGGCGCATTTTTGAGCTTCCCACCCAGTTCATGAACCATTTTATATACCCGGTTCAAAAATCTGTAGCTTCCTTCCACTCCGGCATCTGACCATTCAAGCTCTTTTTCCGGAGGGGATGCAAACAAAATAAACAGTCTTGCTGTGTCGGCACCGTATTTCTCGATGATTTCAGCCGGCGAGACAACATTTCCCACAGATTTTGACATCTTCTTTCCGTCTTTCAGTACCATCCCCTGAGTCAGCAGGTTTGTAAACGGCTCATCCACAGGTGACCAGCCTATATCACATAAGAATTTTGTAAAAAACCTAGCATACAGAAGATGAAGTATGGCGTGCTCTACGCCGCCGATATACTGGTCAACAGGCATCCAGTACTTTGACTTCTTTTTGTCTGCGATTTCTTTATCATTTCGGGGATCCGTATATCTTAAGAAGTACCATGAAGAATCAAGGAAAGTATCCATGGTATCGATCTCCCTTTCCCCTTTGCCTCCGCAAACCGGACATGTGGTTTCCTTGAATGTACTGCTGGTGGTCAATGGTGATTCTCCTTTTCCCGAAAACTTCACATCCGTCGGAAGAAGTACAGGCAGGTTCTCTTCGGCTTCGGGAACCCATCCGCATTTTTCGCAGTAGATCATCGGTATTGGGGTTCCCCAGTAACGCTGTCTTGAAATGAGCCAGTCCCTTAGTCTGTAATTTATGGACTTTTCACCGATTTTTTGTTCTTCCAGGTATTCGGTTATCTTTTTGATGCCGTCTTTGTTATCCATCCCTGTGAATTCACCTGAATTTATCATCTTGCCTTCTGCGCTGAAAGCTTCTTTAAGATCATTTATATCTATATCATCCGATTCAGGCTCGATGACCGGGATTATTTCAATATCGTATTTAACGGCAAACTCAAAGTCTCTCTGATCATGGGCAGGAACAGCCATTATGGCGCCTGTGCCGTAATCCATGAGGACATAATTTGCTATATAAATAGGAACTTTACTGCCGTTTAACGGATTGACAGCATATCTTCCTATAAAAAGACCTTCCTTTTCCAGCGTGGTTGACGTCCTGTCTATATCCGAAAGGTACTGGAGCTTTTCCAGGAATTTGTCCGCCTTTGATTCATATTCGGTACCTTTCACCAGCTCCTTCACATAAGGATGTTCGGGAGACAGAACCATATAAGTGACTCCGAACAATGTATCAGGTCTTGTGGTGAATATTCGCATATCCTTGTCAAAGTCCTGTATTTTAAAATCGACTTCAGCGCCTGCTGATCTGCCGATCCAGTTTTTCTGCATGAGTTTGACTTTTTCCGGCCATCCGTCAAGCTTATCAAGGTCGCTCAAAAGTCTGTCAGCATAATCGGTGATTTTAAAATACCACTGCTCCAGATCTTTTTTGCCAACCGGTGTACCGCAGCGATCGCATGCGCCGTCGATAACCTGTTCGTTGGCCAGTACTGTTTTGCATGACGGGCACCAGTTTACAGGATTCTTCTTTTTATATGCCAATCCGTTTTTAAAAAACTGAATGAATATCCACTGTGTCCATTTGTAGTAATCAGGCTCGCATGTTGCGATCTCCCGATCCCAGTCATAGGAAAAACCGAGTTCGCTGAGCTGGTCCCTCATCTCAGCCATATTATCGGTAGTCCACTTGTCAGGATGGATATTATTCTGGATCGCAGCATTTTCAGCAGGCAGGCCAAAAGCGTCCCAACCCATTGGATGGAGCACGTTGTAGCCTTTCATGCGCAAGAATCTGCCGGCAACATCTCCTATGGAATAATTTCTGACATGGCCCATATGAAGTTTTCCCGAAGGATAAGGAAACATCTCCAGAAGGTAATATTTATCCGTATCGTAGTCGTCGGGAGTTCTGAAAAGATCGTCGTCCTTCCACTTCGTCTGCCATTTTTTTTCTATTTCCGTAAAGTTGTATTTTTCATGCATTCTATTCTGCCTCCGTTTGCTAGTCTTTTTCCGTTTAAACGAAAAAATACTAAGCAAATAAATTTAATTGCTGTAATTTTTTATAATTCCGTCGCTCCAGATCTTCTCTATCTGATATTTATCCCGTTCTTCTCTTCCGAAAACATTGACTATGATGTCCCCCAGATCCAGAAGTATCCAGCCGGAACCGGCCTTGCCTTCGATATTCTTAGGCTCAACGCCGTCTTTGGCAAGCTGTTTATGTATTTCATCAGCCAGTGTTTCAAGCTGCCTGGCATTTCCTGCTGTCACATTCACGAAATAGTCTGCAAACGATGATAGACTTTGAATATCGATCACGACTATATCTTCCCCCTTCTTATCGTCCATAATCTTTGTGATTTTATGAAGCATATCTTTGATTTCTATTGTATTTGCCAATATTTTTCCTCCTTATTGTACACATCTGCTGCTGAGCAGATCATCCATATATTTTAATGCTTCGATGGTATTTTCATCGATGTTTTTGTTATTGTTCTCAAGATGCCTGACTGTATTCAGAAGAGATTCCCGGATTCCCTCATCCAAGCCGGTTTCAGCGGCCTTTCTGATGTCGTCGACACCATCATAATCTCTGTCTTTTTCAATTGCATCTGCCAGAAAAACGATCTTTTCGTTCAGACACATGTTTTTCCGGCCGGTCGTGTGATATCTTACAGCATCAATTATATCATCATCCTCGATATTATATTTTTTTCTGATATGTTCAGCCGCTCGGGGTCCGTGGGTCAGAGCATCTTTTTTTTCGTCATCCGTTCCCCTGAAGAGATCGTGTGCCAGAGCAGCTATGGCCGCTTTGTTTTTATCAGTTTCATATTTCTCGGCCAGTTCCAGCGTTTTCTCAAGAACATTCAGCGTATGCCTGTATCTCTTTGGATTCAGCTTCCCTTTTATCTCATCATTAAGTTCTTTGGAGATGCTGTCATAATCTTTCATAGATACAATCCGTTTTTATAGATATATTCTTCCACTGCCTCAGGGATCAGATATCTTATAGATCTTCCCTGGTTCACCTTTTCTCTTATGTGGGTGGAACTTATATCTATCTCTATATTACCTGCTGAATACGATTCCGTACCGTATTCACGTTTAAGGTGTTCGATGTAAGAACCCACCTGATCGTTCTTATATCTGGGGCGTTCCCCTACTATAAAAGAAAACTCTTTCAGCAGCTCATCAGCTTTATACCACTTTTCCAGATTGAGAAACATATCCGTGCCCATGATGAAAAATATCTTATCGTTCAGGTACTTTTCTTCCCTGATCTTTCTGAGGGAATTGATGGTATATGATATTTCTTCGGAATCGATCTCTATGGTGTCGATTCTGAATCCGTCGTTGCCTGCAATTGCAAGCTTAAGCATTTCCAGCCGGTCTGTGGCTCCCGTAACTTTCTCTCCCTGTTTAAAGGGCTGTATCCTGACCGGCATAAAAATCATTTCATCAAATCCAAATGCATCTCTGATCTGTTCAGCCAGAAGAAGATGGCCATAATGGATGGGATCGAAAGTGCCGCCTATAATGCCGATTTTGTTCATTTTAGATCAATCCTCTCTGATCAAAAGTCCCAATTCATTAAGCTGTTCTTCAGAAACGACTCCGGGAGCATTGGAAACAGGACATTCTGCCGCCTGATTCTTGGGAAAAGCTATAGTCTCTCTTATGCTGGATTCGTGGAGTAGCAGCATTACCAGTCTGTCAAGGCCGTAGGCCAGACCTCCGTGAGGCGGAACTCCGTATTTGAATGCCTCCAGCAAAAAATCAAATTTATTTTTGATTTCTTCATCGCTGAGACCCAGCACTTTGAACATTCTTGCCTGAAGATCACGGTCGTGTATTCTTATGCTTCCGCCGCCCAGTTCAACGCCGTTTAATACTATGTCGTAAGCTCTCGCCCTGACTTCACCCGGAGCACTCTCAAGTTTGTCAAGATCATCCAGATTAGGAGAAGTGAACGGATGATGTTTTGCGTTGTATCTTCCCGATTCCTCATCATACTCTAAAAGTGGGAAATCAACTACCCACAGAAGCTTATATTCACTGTCATCCAACATACCAAGTCGTCCGGCCAGCTCTCTTCTCAGAAAGCCCAACGTATCGTAAACAACGGAATTTTTATCGGCTGCTATAAGTATGAGATCCCCCGATTTCCCATTAAAAGCATCAGCCATCTTCTTGAATTCCTCTTCATCGAAGAACTTGGAAAACGATGAATTGATTCCTTCATCGGTTATCTTAATCCAGGCCAGTCCTTTTGCGCCGTATGCCTTACATTCATCGGTCAGCTTATCTATGTTTTTTCGACTGAATTTATCTGCTCCGCCTTCTATATTTATTCCTCTGACACTTCCGCCGTCTGCAACTGCTCCTGAAAAGACCTTGAATTCCGTATCTTTGACCATATCGCTGATATCAGTTAATTCAAAACCGAATCTTATGTCCGGTTTGTCGGAACCATATCTGTCCATGGCTTCTTTATAAGAGATCCTGGGAAACGGTGTTTCGATCTCAGTATCCATAACTTCTTTGAAAATCCTTTTGAGATACCCTTCCTGCATGGATATGACATCATCTTCGTCTACGAATGACATCTCAAGATCCACCTGAGTAAATTCAGGCTGACGATCAGCTCTTAGGTCTTCATCTCTGAAGCATCTTGCTATCTGAATATACCTGTCTGTACCGCCTGCCATAAGAAGCTGCTTATAAAGCTGTGGCGACTGTGGCAGAGCATAAAAATTTCCTTCATGGATTCTGCTTGGCACCAGATAATCTCTTGCACCTTCAGGTGTAGGTTTCATAAGCACCGGAGTTTCAACTTCTGTGAATCCGTTCTCATCATAATAATCTCGCGTTACCTTGGCAACTTTAGCCCGTAAGACCAGGTTCTTTTGCATCTTGGGCTTTCTCAGATCAAGATATCTGTATTTAAGTCTGAGATTTTCATCCACCTGATCGTCGTCCTTAACATATATCGGTGGAGTTTCCGCTTTGGAATAAATGGTCAGAGATTCGACTATTATTTCGATATCACCTGTCTCCATGTCCGGATTCTTTGATTCCCGCTCTCCTACCGTACCCGTAACTCCCACAACAAATTCGCTTCTAAGTGATTCAGCCATTTTTAGTATATCTTCAGGCAGATCATCCTTAAATACGATCTGAATAAGTCCGGTCTTGTCCCTTAAATCGGCAAAAATCAGTCCACCCAGATCCCTGGCTTTCTGTATCCAACCATTTAATACTACTTTTTCTCCGGCATCAGCGATTTTCAGTTCGCCGCACATCTTAGTTCTTTTCAGTATATTTGTCATCTTCGTATTTTCACTCCTACATTAGCAAATTCAACTTCTTCCTGTTCCCCGGTCTTCATGTTTTTAAGTGTGGCCTTCCCGTTTTTCAGTTCATCCTCACCAATAATAACAGTGAACTTGGCTTGAAGCCTGTCGGCATATTTGAACTGGCCTTTGATATTTCGTCCAAGAGCGTCCATCTCTGCTCTAAGACCCATTTCGCGAAGTTCACTCATGAGCTTAAGCCCCGCCATCTTGGCATCCTCACCGATGAATGCAATCAGCGCATCGGTTTTGTTATTGTCAGGTATCTTTATTTCGCACGCATCAAGTATCAGTAACAGCCTTTCGATACCCAAACCAAAACCGACACCCGGAATAGGAGGTCCGCCCAGTTCTTCGATAAGATTATCATATCTGCCGCCGCCACATACAGTGCTTTGGGCACCAAGTTTGCCGGAAATAAACTCAAACGCCGTCTTTGTATAGTAATCAAGACCTCTTACGATGCCGGGATCCACTATATATGAAACGCCGATTCCATCCAGATTATCCTTAAGATCATCAAAAGCAGCACGACATTTATCGCATATATAGTCCAGCATTACCGGCGCACCAACTACCAGCTCCTGACATTCAGGAGACTTGCAATCCAGTATGCGCATTGGGTTTCTTTCGTACCTGGTCTTGCAGGTATCGCATAGCCGGTCATATTTAGGTTTGAGAAAATCCTGCAGGGCCTTCCTGTATGTTTCTCTGCACTCGGGACACCCTATACTGTTTATGTGAAGTTCCAGGTCATCGATTCCCAGACCTCTTAAAAAGGCGTCAGCCAGAGCAATTACTTCCGTATCTGCGATCATATTGTCAGTTCCAAACACTTCCACTCCAAACTGGTGGAATTCCCTCAGACGTCCGCTTTGAGGCTTTTCATATCTAAAGCATGGTATCTCATACCAGTATTTTGATGGTTGGATATCTGCATACATTTTATTCTCAACATAAGCT
Organism: Anaerovoracaceae bacterium; assembly: GCA_031553035.1. Classification (GTDB taxonomy): domain Bacteria; phylum Bacillota; class Clostridia; order Peptostreptococcales; family Anaerovoracaceae; genus JAVBLY01. Next base: position 40,765 of record JAVBLY010000010.1, read on the forward strand.
CTCGCAATGCTTGCAGTACCTTCCGGCTTAAGAGTAAGACTTCTGTCAGCCATATCGCTGAACGTATACATCTGCTTTTCAACGATGTCTGTAGTGTCGCCGACACTTCTTGCAAAAAGTTCTGTGTGTTCAAAAATAGGTGTCCTGATTTCATTGAAACCGAACCTATCGCAAACTTCTTTGAATTTTTTCTCAACATACTGCCACTTATAAACCTGCGACGGCATTACGTCCTTAGTCCCTTTTGGGGCTTTAGTTAACATTGTTTCCTCCTGCGACCTACCAAAATAACTTCTTTCGCTTACGATCGATCATTTCATCGATCCTGTCTATATATATTTCGTAATTCGATACGTTCATCACTCTTTCAAGACGGTCCTCATCAGGAAAATACACCTTGCTGCTTCCGCCTGCGCCTATTCCAATGACTGTCTGCTTTTCTTCCATTATCCTGATATTGTATATGCATTCCGTACCCGGTTTCGCATATCCTACATTTTCAAGATTATCAGCCATATATTTCTGTCTGTATATATAATATGGTCTGTATCCTTTGTCCGCCAGCATTTTGGCAGCCTGCCCCACCATGTTTTCAGTGATACTTTCGGCATTTCCCAGTGGATCAATTCCTTTTTCCAGAAAACCATCCATAAGTTTTGAGCTTTTTTTGAGAGCCAGTGTGTGGACAGTGATATTTTCCGGCCCAAACGCCAAAACATCATCCATTGTGCTTGCAAAATCTTTTTCCGATTCTCCCGGCAGACCTGTTATAACATCAGTGTTTACAGCCCTAAAGTCAATTCCTTTCGACGTCTCAAAAGCAGTTCTGACCTCATTAACTCCATGATTTCTGCCTATTGCCTTGAGAGTATTGTCATTCATAGTCTGTGGATTGATACTTATTCTGTTAACACTGTTGATATATAGCATGGTTAACTTAATATCAGTTATGGTATCTGGTCTTCCGGCTTCAACTGTAAACTCAAAATCATCAATTGTCGGAATCCTTTCATTTACAGAAGTAACCAGTTTTTTAAGCTCTTCCGTCTCAAGTGTTGTAGGTGTCCCGCCTCCCACATACACGGACTCTGCTTTCAGTCCCAGTCTTTTCATTTCACCGGACACATAGTCAAGTTCCTTATAAAGAGCATCCAGATACCTCACTACCTCTGAATAATCGCTCTGATTAGAGGTAAACGAGCAGTATGTGCATCTTGTTGGACAGAACGGTATCCCTATATAAACAGATACTTCGTTCTCTTTGGGAGCGCCAAGTGTTTTATTCTGGGCATGGTGAATTTCCTCAAGCAGACGGATCTTTTCTTCACTTATCAGATACTCATTCCTAAGTATTTTACGGGTTGCACCTTCGCTTCCACCACTTTTATCAAGGACCTTATCATATAATTTCAGTGGCTTGACCCCTGTCAAAGTCCCCCACTTTAAAGTTCTTCCTGTAATCTCTGTCAGCTCTTTGTACAAAGCCTTCTTGATATCATCTTTTTTCTCTACCGGATTAAGCAATTCTGCCGGAACCTGGAATCTACATAATTCATCCGGTTCGTTTCCGTTCGGAAAAAACATCCTGACAAGTTCTTTATAGTCGTTTAAATTCCCAACTCCATAGACCTTAAGGTTTGACAAAAGGATTTCTCTCCTTCTCATGACCGATCGTCGTGGTTCCCATATGTCCCGGGTACACGTTGGTATCGTCGGGTAGAACGAAAAGCTTGTTTTTCACACTGTTTATCAGTGTTCCGTAGTCGCCGCCCTGAAGATCGGTCCTACCGATGGACTCTCTGAAAAGCGTATCGCCGCTGAACAGCGCATCGCCTATCAGAACCGAAATGCCGCCCATTGTATGTCCCGGGGTGTCTATTATCCTCAGTTCCAATGCTCCGGCTAGAACAGTGTCCCCGTCTTTTACTTTCAAATCCGGATCCAGCTCAATAGGAGTTCCCGCAACCATGGAAGAAAAATTCATATCTGCCGATTTGAGCATGGATGTTTCCATTTCACCTGCCACAAGCTTTGCATCAGGGAATTCTCTCATAAACCTTTCTACTCCGCCTATATGATCTCCATGCCCGTGGGTCAGTACAACATAGTGAAGCTTAAGTTCATTCTCCTTGATAAAATTTGCTATCTGTTCACTGTATCCGGCGGGATCGAACAGCACAGCGTCACCTGTCTGCTCCTCATATGCCAGATAACAGTTTGTTCCCATATTCGTAAGCGGATATCCAAGTACCTTCATAAGTCACTCCTTGTAAATAATTATGTTAAAACTTCTTATTGCTGTCTATAAGTATGGTCACCGGACCATCATTATATATCCTCACAAGCATCTCTGCCTGAAAAATACCATTCTTCACAGTTATATCGTTTTCTCTGGAAAATTCCATAAACTTCTCATAAAGTTCATTTGCCCTTTTCGGCTCCTCGGCATCGGAAAAACCGGGTCTTTTCCCCTTTTTCACATCACCAAGCAATGTAAACTGAGAAATCGCAAGGATCTTGCCGCCAACATCACCGACTGAAAGGTTCATCTTTCCGTCTTCATCTTCAAATATCCGAAGACCGCAGATCTTGTCAGCCATATACCTGGCATCTTTTTCCGTATCACCCTTCTCAACTCCAAGGAGGACAACAAGACCGGTTTCTATTTCGCCTTTGGTGTAGGTTTTGTTCTTATCGATGATATCCACACCGGCTTTAATTACTCTCTGTACTACTGCACGCACTCCTGCGCAATCTCCTTTTTTACTTAATTATTTGATCTGTAAATATCCGTCACGCCTTCGATGGCTCTCAGTTTTCTGAGGGCGCTCTGCATCTGTTCGGTGTTGCCTATCTGCAGGGTCATTGTGATGTCGACTGTCCCGTCATTATTTGTCTTCAGATTCACTCCATGAATATTTACATCCATATCGAGGCAGACTCTTGAAATATCAGAAAACAATCCTCTCCTGTCTGCTGCCTTCATAAAAATGTCCGCATTATATGTTATATCAGATGTCTTGATGTCCCATTCAACTTCGATCAGCCTTCCCTTTTCTTCTTCGGGCAGGCCTGTGATATTCGGGCAGTCGGTCCGGTGGACACTGACACCTCTTCCTTTAGTGATAAACCCTATGATTTCATCGCCCGGCACCGGACTGCAGCATTTGGAAAGCCTGACCAGCAGGTTTTCCACGCCTTTGACACTGACATTGCTCAGTTCGCTGCTGCGCCTTGTTTTCTTTTCTTTTGACTTGTGGGCTTTCTCCGCCTCGGCAATTTCATCAGAGACCGATTTATTATGTTTCTCAAGATCTTCCTTATGCTCTTCCTCATAAAATGAAACCAGTTGACCGATTATTTTGGATACCGGAACTCCGCCGTAGCTAAGTGCTGTATACATATCTTCCGAAGCGGGATATTTAAGATTCTTGGCTGCTTTATTTATCCATGAAATCTTGATCAGGGTCTTGGGATCATAACCTTTTCTTTTTACGGCTTTCTCAAGTATGTCTTTTCCTTTATCTACATTCTCCCCACGATCCTGTTTTTTCAGCCACTGCCTTATTTTACTCTTGGCATTGCTGGACTTGACGATTTTGAGCCAGTCAATGCTGGGACCTTTGGAGTTCTTAGATGTTATGATATCTACGATCTGACCGTTTTCAAGTTCGTAGTCGATGGGGACCATTTTGTTGTTGACCTTTGCTCCCACACATTTGGCACCTACATCAGTATGTATTTTAAATGCAAAATCCAGCGGTGTCGACCCTGCCGGAAGTTCCATTACATCACCTTTTGGTGTGAATACAAAGACCTGATTGGAGAAGAGATCCATCTTAAGAGTTTCCATGAACTCTCTGGGATCGTTCATATCGTTCTGCCACTCCAGAGTCTGTCTCAGCCAGGCAAGTTTCATCTCTTCCTGATCGTCGGTGACGCCCTCTTTATATTTCCAGTGGGCGGCGATACCGTATTCAGCGACTCTGTGCATTGCCCATGTCCGAATTTGTATTTCAAAAGGCTGGCCTGTTTCACCGGCCACAGTGGTATGCAGACTCTGATACATGTTCGGCTTGGGCATGGCTATATAATCTTTGAACCTTCTGGGAAGCGGTCTCCATAACGTATGGACTATCCCCAGAACCGAATAGCAGTCTTTCACCGTATCCACTATGATTCTGATAGCTGTGAGGTCGAATATTTCTTCAAGGGTTTTGTTCTGATATTTCATCTTCCGGTATATACTGTAAAAATGCTTTGATCTCCCGCTGATGTCATATTCAAAGTCAAGATCGTCCAGGGCTTCTTCTATTTCACTGATGACAGAATTTATAACAGATTCACGTTCGCCTTTTCTTACTTTGACCATATCCACAAGCTCGTAATATGCATCTTTATCAAGATATTTCAGAGCTATATCCTCAAGCTCGAACTTGATGGTATGGATACCCAGACGATTTGCAAGAGGTGCATAGATGTCCAGCGTCTCCTGGCATTTATCTATGATCTGCTCATCGTTCATGTAATTTATTGTTCTTAGATTATGGAGCCTGTCGGCAAGTTTGATTATCAGGACTCTTATGTCCTTGGACATAGCAAGGAACATCTTCCTGAGATTTTCCGCCTGCCGTTCTTCTTTGCTTTCAAACTTCAGTGAGCCCAGCTTTGTTACACCATCCACAAGAAGAGCTACTTCCGAGCCGAACTCCTTCTTAAGTTCATCCATGCTGTAAGGAGTATCTTCAACAGAATCATGCAAAAGACCGGCGACTATAGCCCGCTCGTCCATTCCAAGATCCGCCAGTATTTTGGCGACTTCAACAGGATGCGTAAGATAGGATTCACCCGATTTTCTGAGCTGTCCTTCATGCATCTGTTCTGCTTTCCTATAAGCTTCTTCGATCAGCCCCACATCTATATTGGGATTTATCGATAAGAGCTCTGCTATGAATTCCTCAAGCTTATCCATGGGTGCCTTAAACTACGGCGCCGTCTCCTTTCCCTTTGCTCTTATCTTTTTTATTGCTTTTTTTCGATTTTGAACCCTTTCCGCTGCCTTTGCTTTTTCCTTTGTCGATATATTTTCGCTTGCCTGTAATCTGACAAAGTTCATAATACACAGGGCTGCAGATGAATATGGATGATGCTGCGCCTGCGATAATACCGATCAAAAGCGGAATGGCAAACTGCCTTATTGCTTCCCCGCCCCATATGATCAAAGGAATCATTACCAGTATAGTGGTGGCAGACGTGGTCAGCGACCTTATCAGAGTCTGATTTACACTTAAATCGATAAGCGGCTCCAGATCCTTTTTCCTCTTTAATTTCAAATTTTCCCGTATTCTGTCAAATATTACTATTGTGTCATTTATAGAATAACCTACCACTGTGAGCAGACCGGCGATAAACGGATTGTTGATGGTGAAACTGAACAGCCCGTAAAATGCCAGCATTATCAAAACGTCATGGGCGGTACCCACAATTGCGGACACTCCGAATTTCCATTCAAACCTTATTATTATATATATCAGCATTCCTACGGCAGCAAACAAAATTGCCTTTATGGCATTTTGCGTCAGCATCTCCCCTACCGACGGTCCGAATTGTTCAAATGACAGAAGTGACTTATCTGTTATGTCGAATTCTTTTTTCATGTCATTCATCAGAGCAGTTCGTTCATTGGTTTTGATCGACTCGGTTGTTTTGATGGAGACATTCTCGTTGTCATCACCGTAGTTGGTGATTTCCGCGTCATCGATGCCGTGTTTTTTAAGTACATTATTAATATCGGTTGTGCTGACTTTTTTGCCCATGTCAAGTTCAACTCTGGTACCGCCTGTAAAGTCGATACCCATATTGAAACCTTTTATAAAACCTACTCCCAGACCTACGACTATGATTATTACTGTAACTATATAGTAAATTTTTCTGTGTTTGATGTAATGGAATTCGTGTTTCATGCCGCTTTCAGTCTGAATCTTGGTATTGATGCCTATCATCTTGTTTGTACTGAAACGTTTGGATTCAGCAAGCAATATAACGAACAGATGCGTGACCAATACTGCAGTGATCAAACTGACAAGAATACCGATGATCAGTGTAAATGCGAATCCTTTTACAGGACCGGTACCGAACATGTACAGTACTATCCCAGCTATGAATGTGGTTACATGTGAGTCTATTACCGTAGCCATTGCACGTTTGAATCCCGAGTGCACTGCCACTCTGATAGACTTGCCGTTTCGAACCTCTTCTTTGATCCTTGCAAAAATAATGACGTTGGCATCCACTGCCATACCGATGGACAGTATAATACCCGCTATACCCGGCAATGTAAGCACCGCTCCGAACAATACCAGTATCCACATAACTATGGGTATATACAAAAGTAAAGCTATACTCGCAATAAAACCAAGTGCTCTGTACATAGTCAGCATCAGGATGAAGATAGCAACAACACCTATTGCACCGGCCATGATGCTGTTCTTCAGTGCATCCAATCCTAATGTAGCCCCTACCTGTGAAGATTCTACTTCCACTAGATCTACAGGCAGTGCACCGGCACTGATGAGCAGCGACAGCTCCATAGCTTCTTCTTCAGTGAAACCGCCGGAGATTATAGCGTCCCCGCCGGATATTCCTTCATCAGCAGTTGGCGACGAGATGACTTCATCGTCAAGAGCAATAACTATACTGTTGTTTTGTGCTCCTTGTATAGTTGACGTTACTCCGCCCGATGCGGCAAGTGATGTGGCCTCATAAAATGCATCGGCACCTTCGCCGTCGAATTTGAGAGTAACAGCATATCCGCCGTCTTCAGCAGTCTGCACTCCCGATTTCTTGACATTGCTTCCGTCCAGGACCGGGCTGCCGTCCGCCATCATGAATTGAAGCTGTGCGGTTTTTCCTATTGTATCCACTGCTTCCTGCGGATTATCGACACCGGGCAGCTCAACTCTGATCTTATTATCACCTTCAATGGTTACAACAGGCTCAGAAAGTCCCATCTGATTTACTCTGTTCTCGATTACAGCCTGAGTCTGGTTCATGAGATCCTGAAGTTCCTTGTCCTTTTTGTCAGTCTGTGCTTCCATGACAACATAAACCCCTCCTGAAAGATCCAGGCCTAATTTGATACGGTCCTTTATCGGTCCTATACCTCCAAGGTCAGTCAGGGTAATCACCCAGGAAAATATCATTACTATTACTATTAATATTGCTGCTGCTTTCTTCATAATTATCCACCTTCGTAAAAATATATTTTTTATTGTCTACATCATATAGACTGCAAAATAAACTACCCCTAATTGTACTACTTTCTGCTCTTTTCTTCAAGAAAAAATATATCGAAATGTGTTGAAAAATAAAGAAAACTGCTCTTAGAAAAGAGCAGTTCCACATTCATTTATTTTGTATCCGTCAATTGATATTCTTTGTCACTCTTTTTTTAAGTCTCTACCGAACGGATCATCATGATCCGGAGTTTTTATTGGTTCAAGCTGGGTTTCAATACTGACACCATTTCCAAGTTCATCGACGATCCTGCTTATAAGCCTTTCAAGAACTCTTTCAGCATCTTGCATACTTAAATTTGAAAGCATGATCAGGTATTGAGAAGTATCAAATCCGGTGACCACATCGTCTCTTCTCAGTGAAGATGCCAAAGTAGCTCCGACTCTGTTGAAAAGAAGTTTTTTCTCTTCAGGTGTAGCCTGTCCGCCGCCTGCAAAACCACTGACTTTGATCATTCCGACAACTATGTGTTTTTCCTGTCTTATCGATGCTCTGGCATTCAGCTGGTAAATAGACTTAAATGTGTTATAGTCACAAACCATAGCGCCCGATGGGACATTGTCCTCGGGCAGGTCTTTGGCATAATCTTTGATTATCTGATCGATATCTGTAAAATCTGTCATAATTCTCCCTGACTGGGTCTCTAATTATTCTTCAGATTTTCCCATCTTCTTGGGTTTAGCAGATTTCTTTTCTTCGGCCGCCTCTTCAGCATCATCTTCCGAATCATCATCAGCCGACGCTTTAGTCATTTTCTTGGGAATCGCCTTTTTCTTAGGAGCTTCCTCTTCATCATCAGACGCCTTTGTTACCGGTTCGTCGCTGGGGTTCTCAACTTTTGATATTGCCCATCTCATGATTTCAAATTTAGTCTTATCGTTACCTACCTGTATGGTAAGGACTTCGTCTTTTGTCTTGACGATCTTTCCCCTTAAACCACCTATCGTTACCACTTCATCTCCAACCTTTACGGCATTCCTCATCGCGGTAACTTGCTTTTCCCTTTTCTTCTGCGGCCTAATCAATAGGAAGTACATAATTACAACCAAAAGCACTAAGGGCAGTATCATCGTTATACTACTTGACATTTCAATTCCTCCTTGTTTTAAAGTTCCAAAGACCATTATACATTACAATCATAATTTTGCAAACAAATAAGGTACAAAAATAAATTATTTTCCTTGAAATAAAAAGCCCTCTATGCTATTATAATTCTTGTTGAGTCGGCATGACGAAACTTAACGACTCACGTGCCGGCGTGATGGAATTGGCAGACGTGCTGGATTCAAAATCCAGTGGTGGCAACACCGTATCGGTTCGACCCCGATCGCCGGCACCAATTTAAAAATTTGCGGATGTGGCGGAATTGGCAGACGCGCACGGTTGAGGGCCGTGTGTCGCGAGACGTGTGGGTTCAAGTCCCACCATCCGCACCACTGGCTAAGGGAGTTGCTTTTGAGCAGCTCCCTTTTGCATTTGTATGTTAATGTGAGACTTGAACCCGGGAGGGCTTGTAGCGTTAAGCAAACTCTCTTGGAGAGTTTGTAGCGAACAAGGTTAAAGGCTTCTGCTTAAGCCGCATAACGGCAAGCTTTTCGCAGAAAAGGTTGCCAAGTACCACTCCCTGATGATCATAATTCTGAGCGGCCTAATATCAATCATAGTATTTTAGATACATAAAGTATTTACCTTAAATACATGGCGAGAAGTCGGGACCTTCCACTCTGCCCTTGCCTTCTGTAAAAAAGAACAGACCCGATGGTGAAAAATCTGTGTAATGTACGATTTAGAGTCTGCAATTTGTGCATTACGAAGTTTTTTTGCCAAAGTAATACATTGATTTGGGTTTTTGCGTACATTATGGAGTTTTTTTGCCAAAACACAACGTATTTTCTGCAAACCACTATTTGCAGTTACCATATTTTACCATTTATAGTATTATATAAATATGAAAGAATATTTAAGCCACTACAGTGCTGCACTCAAATGGAACATTCCTAATATGGATCAAATTTTTGGTTTGCATCTGATTGACAAACGTCGCAGCGGTCAAATCATTGATATTACTGTGTCTGCTGCGAACATTAGGTGTAGGGAAAAAGGATATATATCGCATACTTGTACGTTGCCTCTACCACGTGGTTCGGTATTAAAACGACATGGACTTCACATTGCATCGCCGGAATTGTTATTCCTTGAACTGGCGCGTGAGCTTGATATACACCATTTGATTTTTCTTGGTTTGCAAATGTGTTCTCATCCACCGGGTAAACCTTCCAAAGCAATAACTTCAAAACGGAAACTTTCTTCTTTTATAGAAAAAGTGTCGGGTCACAATGGTTTACCGAAAGCAGAGCGAGCTGTTAAATATATAATGGATGGATCGGCTTCGATTATGGAATCGATAACTTTTATGATTTTGACATTGCCAAACGCACTTGGAGGTTACGGTCTGAAAGGTGCGTGTTTTAACTATAAGATATTGTTAAAACATGAAACTAATCGGCCGCATAATCAGAGGTATCGTTTCCTTGATTTATACTACCCAAAATCGAAACAGTCAGTTGAGTACGACAGTTTTAAGCATCATAACAGCCCGCAGGCACAAGCAAAGGATTTGATCAGAGAGATTGAACTGGAGCGGAATAAGGTTGATGTTCTGCGTTTCAGTACTTATCAATTATATAATGAAAGTGAATGTGAAAAATTTGCGCTAAACCTTGCATCTCGTCTCGGAAAACGAATTCGGATCAGTTCGGCTAAGTTTTTCGAAGCACATAAAACAATTCGAAGTTTATTGCCTGCAAAACCACATATTTGAGGTGCCAATTCAAAATATCATTCGCAATCCCCAGAATTCTCGCTTTTTGCGTCTTTATAAAATCTACGGAGCTCATTAATCCCCTCCAATACTATAATTATATTTGTCTGTTATTATCAGGTATATATGTTTAGTTTGTCAGCCAATTGTTTATATACTCTTAGTTTTAATTGAGCAGTTACAAATAATATAATACCTGTACCAATACTAAATACACCGACTGCAGCAAAATCCGGCTGGTTTGCAAAATACCACCATAACGATTCTTCAAAAATATTTATCATAAAAATAAAATGACCTGACCATCATGCAAACTGAAAAATATCAAAACACTGAGGATTACGGAACAGTGGCGGACTGTTTCGCTGAGGAAGGTCCAAGCCTGTCGCGCAGGTTTAGATCGGCATTCTTCTGTCTTAGTTACTTAAGTTCTGCCTGCATTAAGGGGGTCCGGATTATTCCGGACCCCCCTTTAAATATTATCTGGAAGTTATTATTGAAATCAGGTTACTGAATTACTACATTACTACCGTACTGCTCTCTTCTTCTTTTTCTTTTTTGAGAACAAAGATCATACCTATTACTGATGCTGCAAACAGGAATGCGTTTCCTACTGTCCACATGTCAGCGATTACCATTGTGGCGCCGGTATTCTCAGTGAGAAGGAACAGTACTATACCGCCTACTGCAAAGAGTGCTGTGGCTATAAGCCATGATATTCTTGACTTATTAGTTTTACCTACTTCCTCTCTGTTTCTTCGCAATATGGCTCTGAGAGTTGTATATATTGCCAGCAGTCCGCCTGCAACACACAGTATCAGGTTGAGAAGTGCCCATGAGTCAAAGAGACCTTTGCTATATAGTGGAACTTCCCTGTCTCCCACATTTGTTGTAGGCACTGTACCGTTTGATATTAGTTCACTGACGGTTGAAGTTGCTGCAGAGACATTTTTACTGCTTGTTGCATTATTATTCGTAGTTCCTGAGTTACCAGCCGGGTAACTTGTGTCTGGTCCTCCCAGTGCGGATGTCGGTTCAGAATCGACGTTGGGATTTAGATCCTCACCATCATTGCCTCCGCCAGTACCGGGATCATCACCGGGATTTTCAGCCGGAACGGCTTCCCAGTCAGCATATACTGTCTGATCATCTGACACCACGTATCCGTTGGTATACTCTGTGCCCTTTCCATTTTGCTCTGTAAACCAGCCCCTGAACATATTGCCTTCCTTTGTAGGAGCATCCGGCAGATCACTTACAGTTTGATTCGGAACAGTATATTTTGCAGGATCCGGATTAGCCGAACCTCCCATGGTGTCGAATTTGACACCGTAAGAAACAGGCATCCATACTGCGTAAAGAGTCACATCGCTATCCGGCATGGTGTCTTCTTCAAAACTCCATGTTTTTCCGGTGCCATCGGCCTTTGTGTTCCATCCGGTAAATAAGTACTGCGGCTTAGTAACTCTTGCAGGTGAATCGATCTTATCGTCATAATTCAAATCCTGAGCAGAGGGTGCAGGCTCCCCGCCCTGAGGATCGAAGGTGGCCTTGTATGTGTTGATTTTATACATAATGTAAACATTGGTATCAGCTGTTATTCTTGTAGAAGAAGTAAATATATTTCCTCCACCGAACATCTCCGTAGTCCATTTTTGTGTGTTACCCTTCTTTGGTATCTGAAGGAGTTTATGGCCGCTCAGTGCAAGTGTGTTCTTGGAACCTGACTGTACGGTAACGCTATCTTCCCTCTGATAAAACCCAAAGAAGCCATCCTTCACATAATATGTAACTGTATATTTTTCTCTTTCCCATTTGGCATGAAGAGCATACTCTGCCTTTTCCACCTCACAGCCTAAGGGAAATTCGACCATGATTTTGTTTTGACCGGCTTCATAGTACCAGCCCTTGAAAGTTCCTTTACCGGCTACTTTGTCGCCGATTTCAAGCCCGTCATAATCGGTACCTGTAAGATCATGCTGATATACATAGTCGCCGAACTTGACGGCATTAGTTTTTATAATATCATCTCCATCATAATATTTGATCGCAGCGTCGATGCCTTTGTACCCGGCATAGAGTGTCAGAGCTTCTGCTGGCATAATGCCCTTATAATCCTTAGGATCAAACTTATCTGTACATTTCTCATCTGTGTACCAACCTGTGAACACATCTCCATCTTTTGAAGGTGTGGGTAATGCTGGTAAATCCTGCTCATAATACAGAGTATTTGTCAGTCTTGCATCTGTTCCCGAGAAACTGCCTTTGTCACTATATGATCCTCCATTGGACATCAATGTGACATTATATTGAGACCTGGGAGCATAAAAGTTAATATTATAGTGGTTGGTCGTACCTACCCTAACCGCTTCCATATAATTCTTGTTATCTGCAGTGGCAGGCGTTACAAAACCTGTAAATTGAGCCATCCAATAATTGTAATACCAAGTGGTGGGATCGGCAACAACAGGTTCATTTACATAGGTGTCATATGCTAAATCATCACTTATTAAACTGTATTTTTTAGGAGTTGTTGCATTTCCGGGTGTGAATGAAACTCCTTCATCATTTCCGGGAATATTTTCACCATAATAAACATATGTAAATGTATATACAGGTGTTATCCATTTTGGTTTAAGCGTGGCTTCTTTGTTTTTTGTCCTTCCAAGCGCTTTTCCATTGAACTCACGTGCGATAGTCGTTATTGTCATTTTCTTCAGTCCGGATCTGACTGCGTCGTTCCAATTCATAAATACCAATTTACTGTTATCATCACGACCAACCTCAGAAGGCCAAAGTGACGATACATCCTGTCCTAACTTAGCGTATATTGTAAGTTCATTTTCTCTATATTTTTTTTCGTTATCTTTTTGTTTCGCCCATCCTGCGGTACCTGCAGCATTTTTATTATCAAATGATAGTGATAGATCAAATGTGAATTTATATGGAATACGCTTGTAATAGACATTTATCACGGTATTTCCCTTTCCGGAAATTGTCTTTGTTTCGCTGTATTCAAAATCAGAATAGTCCATGATGTTTGATACGGACAGACCACCTTTTTTATATCCATTTGCTCCATTTGCTACTGTATTAGTTATTGTATGCTTTGTACCCGTCTGAAGACCAGCGGCGGCATCTATCTGTTGAGAATAAAGTAACTCATAATTACCGAGATTGGATTGATCTCTTGGGTCTCCCGGATCATCCACAATATTTTCCTTTTCATTCCAGTAGTTTATTGTATAGCCGACCTTAACAGGTGTCCATACTGCATAAATCTTAGTCACTCCTTTTATGGGAGTATTAAAATTAAATGCCGTTGTTCCGTTTTCGGTAGCCGACCAGCGGGTAAAGTTATATCCTGTCCTTTGCATTTTCACCGGATTGGCACCCTTAGTCGGATCTGTTGCCTTGAATCCTTCCTTGCCTGTCTGGGGCTCAACGGCCATTCCGTTTGTAATAAAATATGCTACAGCCCTGTCTTCTGCCTTTACCTTTGGATAAAGGTGGATGCTCTTTTCTGTCTTTGAACCGAAAACAAAGGGTTTTTCAGGACTGTCTTTCTCATACCAGTAATCTACGACCTCGCCTATATCAAGATCAGGCTTGAATGTCGGTTCATTTACTATCCCATCATCATCTACTTCCATAAGCTCAGCTTCACTTCCGTCAGTGTCATGGAAATATACAACACTGTTGTTGCCGAATTTTGCATAAAGATCAGTGTCTTCCTTTATAACTGTGTATTCACTGAAAGGCTTTTTCTCTTCATTTTTTTTGTGCCAGTACAAGAAAGGCGTATCTTCGTCAAGTGGCGCCGGATCTTCAGGCCTGTCGGAAAGAGTATTTTTTTCAATTGTTTCCTTATAATACTCCTCATCACCTATATAATATGTAACATCCACTTCATTGTCATCTAGTTCTTCATTTGCCTGAGTTTTAAGTCCTGTGGGAACAGGTGACTCGCTACTAGTACTTTTCTTAGTGTCTGTTCCGGACTCATCATTTCCGGTATCGTCAGTTTGAGACTGATCCTGAATAGCTGAACTTGTCGCAGTGTTTGCAGAATTAATATCGGTATCATTAAAACCTTCTCCTGCAAAACTGTAAATTGTGCCGCAAAGCAATGCAAGCACCAGCCCAAAAGTTAGCATTCTAAACCACGATGATTTTTTAATTTTGATTTTCATTCTCTATGCTCCTTGTTTTCCATAATATATTTGTTTTCATCTAAATCTATTATTCCCATAATACAGTATTTCTAACGCAAAAAAACAAATATTTTACAAATAAAACTATTTTTTTTTATTTTCAGTGTAATTCCGTCAATTTATACCGTTTTTATTTGACCAACATGTGGTATGAAATGAGAAATTCGATGGGAGATGCAATTATCCTTCCTTATTTCGTTTTTAGCAAAACAGTTTTATTGTGGAATTTAGACAAGTCCCCCGTTTACTGGAGACAACTTCCGATCAGATGTTATGCTGCCAGCATGAATAATCTAAGCAATATAGAAGAATATGTAAGTCATTTCTCAGCGGCCAAATTATGGAGTATTCCTAACCTTGATTTGTTACTGGATGCGGGACATACCAGTGGATGCGAATGCTGCCAGCTCATTGACAGAACAGTGAACTTAGAAAACTGCTACCCTCTAAACAAGGAGTGACTTAATTAAAAAATCTCCGACGCCGCCAGTGATCAGAATTTTGTTTGCGGCAATCATGCTTGTCCGTTTATTTCCATTAAACATTTTATACGATTCAAACGTTATACTTTTGTATACTCTTTTGAAAGAAACGCATAGCTTTTTTATACTGAAAACCGGAATTTTACTTTTCCCGTATCTTGAATATATATGGATTTAGTATAAACTAAAAATACATTTTTTATGCAACCTATCGCATATTTTTTCGTCTTTATAGGTATAGGAATTAGACTATGTAGTTTTGGGAGGCATCAAATTGACTGACAGCGAAATAATCGACCTGTACTGGAAGCGTTCAGAAACTGCTATAAGACAAACCGCTATCAAGTTTTCCGGGTATTGCTTTACAGTTTCATTCAATATTTTACACGATGAAGAAGACTCGTATGAATGTGTAAACGATACATATCTTCGTGCATGGGATGCCATGCCCCCTGCCCGGCCGGACCGTTTGGCGGCATTTTTAGGCAGGATAACCCGCAACCTGGCACTGGACAGATATAAAATTTCTAATGCACAAAAACGTAATTCAGGACAAATCGATCTTGCTCTTT
The DNA here is from genome assembly GCA_031553035.1 of Anaerovoracaceae bacterium. Lineage (GTDB taxonomy): Bacteria > Bacillota > Clostridia > Peptostreptococcales > Anaerovoracaceae > JAVBLY01. Next base: position 56,150 of record JAVBLY010000010.1, read on the forward strand.
CGGAGCTGGAGAACTGTATACCTGATTCATCGAATATTGATAATGAAATGGCAGAAAAAGAGCTAAAGCAAATAATAAACAGTTTCCTTGAAACCCTTTCACGAGGAAAAAGAAGGATGTTCGTTCAAAGGTACTGGTACTTTATGTCCATAAAGGAGATAGCAGATCAGTCAGGCAAGAGCGAGAGCAATGTGAAATCCACTCTTTTCCGCGTCAGAAACAGACTTAAAAATGTTCTTATGAAAGAAGGCGTAACCATATGAAAAAAGAAAAACTTATAAATATATTAGGGGACATAGATGACAAATATATTGAGGAAGCTGCTCCGCAGAGCTCGGCCCTTCAAATGGAAAAGCCAGGTGGACAACCGCAGGCTTCAAAGAAAAGAAAAATATTTCGCTATGCCTCCATTGCAGCTTGCTTTGTGATCGTTATGGCAGGCATGACCGGTTTTGCTGTTAATTATGCCCAGAACAGTATGGATGAGTTTTATTTGCGGTTTATTTCGCCGGAAGATATGGAAATTGCCGACCAGGTAGTAGAGGATGACGGATCAAAGATCTATTTTGATGCTCTAAAGTCCGGGGACTGGTTCAAACAGTATTTTGCGATCAATAAACTGGTGGAGTTTTACAACGAAGACGGCGTGTGCAAAAAAGCCATCAAAGCCATCACCCCTTTTCTTACAAGCAAAGATGAAAAACTGGCGGATGCTGCTGCTTTTTCTCTAAATATACTAAATAAAAAATTCGATGACCCGAGGATTTTCCATATGGCTGACGGGACCATAGTATTTACGTTGTTCAATGATTATTCGGATTATGGGACTTACAACGCACTTTGGACAATCAAAGATGACTTATTAAATGACCGAATATCCTATGACTATCCTCAGATGTACATAACTAAGATCATTCAGTCACCAGATAAAAAGCTTCTTGCGATCAGCTTTGTTTCAAACAAAAGCAGCTATCTGGAAATATACGATGTTGCTGAAGGCATGTTCGGCCCCGAGCTGATCAATACTGCCCGGATAAGAGCGTCTGAGGATCAGGATATCGAATACTGGCATCGCTCTGATAATGAAAACTACAGCCAAATACTGGATATGGAATGGACAGGTAATAACAGGTTGGAGTTCAGGTCTTCGCTGGCATTGACTCTTGATGATGACGATTGGAATGAACAAGAGATCGTAGGGACATATGACTTCAAGAAAAATCATCTTGATTACAAGATCATAGAATAAAAACATTCTGTTTGAATTAAAAAAGAGCTGTATACTAATAGCCCGATTACCAACCTAAAAAGAGCCAGACAGGCTCTCTCTAGGTTTCAAAGTATTAAAATGGGGGGTGGTGGGCTATTTTATTTTTTTGCTCATGTACTGCCTTCTGAATGTTACAAACATCAGAGTAATCAGAGCAATTACTGAAGTTATGATTAACGCCCAGGGCTGACCGCTGTCGCTGGTCTTGGGCTCGGTGGTTGTATTGTCAGCCTTGTCTTTAGTCTCAACAGGCTTGTCATTTTCAGGAGTTTCGTTGCCGCTGAACACTACGTTCTCCGCGATCTGGCCGCTTGAATCAAAAACACTGAAGTATGTTTTTTCATTAAAAATGAAGGAATTAAAAACGCCATTTACAGGAGTTGTTATGGTTGTGTTATTCAGAGTCGGGACAGTTTTCGATTGAATTGCCGATACCGTAGTATTATAGACCGAATCAATTCTCAAATCTCCAGATGCAACTGAAGTAGTCGAAAGTGTATCTCCTTCATTCATTGTTATTGCAATTTTTTGTGATGCTAAAGCAACAATATGATTAACATCACGATAATATGGATATCTCATTTCACCTTTGCAGCCATTGAGGGTCAAATCATCTCTTGCATTTATATATCCGCTATTAATCGTTAAAGGATTCCCAACTGCGGTTGGAAACATTAAATCAATATCAAATTCCACATTAAGGAAGTTCAAAATATTTGCTACAGCGCTTACCGGACCTGCCAGTTTTAAATTCTCAAATGTAAAACTTTTTGAAAAAAACTCAAATCCTCCCGGTATTGTTTCACCACCTTCGCTGATAGAATTATTGCCGATCAGTGAAGCTCCGTTTCTTCCCACTATCTTGTAAGATGAACTTGTATCAAACATATTAGCACTATATTCACTATCGTAACTGTTCATATCCGCAAATACACCGAAGCCGATTCTATTCGAGCCTTCTATAATTAAATTAACAGGATCACCATTTCCATAAAAGCTCATGTACGTATCCGGAACATTTAGATTATCCAGAGTGATCGTAGTATTTTCCTCTGGAAGAATATCAATATTGACAGCTCCGGTCGTTGAACCGCTGATTGTAATCGGACCCCTGGTGACTGTAAGTATGTAACCCTGAGCAATTTCCTCTAGATTGAAGTTATCGCCTTCAATCTTAAGCCCCGGTATCTGTGTGTCGACGGCCTTGACCTTCTTAAGATCTGCTTTTGCGTCATTAAGAATATTCAAATTCTGATTGCCATTGTCATTCACTGCCGTATTTGTCGGTATGTCAACAGCGCCTTCTGTAGCTGCATCAATCGCATCTTCAGTTACGACCGGATCCGGTACTTCTACTGCGCCTCCACTCGTTCCCGAATCATCAGCAAATACCGGAGTTATCATTGATACCACCAGCATTACCATTAGGATAAATACCATTAATTTTTCATTCTTTCTCATCTTTACCTCCTTCTTTCACAATAAATTAATAACAAAATTCTTTCAACTTTATGATGTCTTTCTGGGCCATTGACAGATCCCCACATCCAGCGGCTTCTGCTTACCCAAGTGAAATTCCGCATAAGCGCAGTACCAGCATTCTCTTATCCCTTCCGCTGCATTTTTGCGGGGGCAGAATACCGGACAACTTTGTTTAGGCCATACGTTGCCGTCTTTATTCGGTTTTTCGAATGCCATGTCGCTTGACCTTCTGCCTGATTGCTTTGTCATGAACCTTCTCCTAAGTCAATATTGGCTAGACTCTCTTCACATATCTGGAGTAGATATAGCCTGTCTTTTTACCGACTTTGACTTTGTACCACTTGTAGTGTCCATTGACTTTGACTGAGCCTAGGATACTTACTTTGGTGCCTTTCTTGAGATATGTCTTGATGAACTTGGATGCACCGGCGGCTTTCCTTAGGTGCACATATTTGCAGTTTGCCACCTTGGCATTGGCTGTCCAGTGTGCATACAGTTTGATATTCTTCCTATATTTCATGGTCTTAGCTGAAGTGATCCTGATGCCGCCCTTTTTCTTGGTGTACCAGCCCTTGAAGTTAAAACCATTCTTTACAGCCTTGGGCAGCTTGCCGTATTTTGCTCCTGCTTTGATCATCTTGGCCTTCTTGCTGCCGGCCTTGATCTTGCCGCCGTTTGGATCGAAGGTCACTTTGTAGGACTTGACCGCCGGGACAGGCTTAGGATCGTTTTGCTTTTTAGTGACAGCAACTGAAACATCAGCAGTTACCGTTTCATATGTCTCCGTATCTTGGGGCGTAAATGTCATATTATGCTTCTGCGTTCCCGCCTTGCCGACTGATGTGCTATTTCCATTGGTCCAGGAAAAAATCCCCGCAGGACTGCTGGTGCCGTTGCCGGGTAAAGTGATGTCGCCCAGAACCTGCCTTTCCGTGGCAGTAAGACCAGTTGGCCAAGTGACAGTTGGTTCGGGGTTCCATAAAACTATATTGTCAGTTGAAAGAGCTGGGGTTGAGCTGACATTTGAATGGCCCTTGCCGAATGTACCAACTGAGATGCTGCTATACTCTCCTTCCGGCAGATATATGTATGCCCCGGCAGAGAAACCGGCTCCATGTTCAGATATACTGCCGCTCGTTACTGTCTTAGCTTTATATGATCCGCCTCCAGGCAGTGGGACGCTTATATCATAATTCCCTTTAAGTGATTTTGATGTGCCTGTTTTGACAGCCGGGACTGTTACTTTGTATATATCATTGCCTTTTCCATCCTGTAGAGTTGAAGAATTATCAACCAAAGCGATTTTGCCGTATACAGCATATACAGATCCACCGGTGATTTTTACGGAACTTGCAGAATTTGAACTATAACCACCACCTATATCATCAGAACTATTTCCGGCGGCAGTGACAAATCCTCCTGAAATTGTTATATTGCTTCCTGCTTCGCCATCTCCGCCGCCTATACCGGCTCCATTTCTTCTGCCGGTTGCCGTCACAGACGCATTGTCGCTGATCGATATATCGCTTCCTGCTCCCAAATATCCACCGCCTATGCCGGCTCCGTAATTTCCTCCAGCTGCCGTTACTATCGCACTACTGCTGATTGTAATATCGCTTCCGGCTTCGCCATTCCCACCGCCTATGCCGGCTCCACTATTTCCGCCAGTTGCTTTTACAGCCGCATTATCACCGATTGATATATCTCTTCCTTCTCCGGTATCTCCACCGCCTATGCCGGCTCCATTATTTCCGCCAGTTGCTGTTACCGTCGCATTATCACTGATTGTAATATCGCTTCCTGCTTCGTAAGCTCCGCCGCCTATGCCGGCTCCATAATTTCCGGTTGCTGTTACTGTCGCATAACCGCCGATTGATATATCGCTTCCTGCTCCTTGATTTCCACCGCCTATGCCTGCACCGCCACCTCCGCCGGTTGCATCAAGGCTTCCGCTGCCTTTTATATCAACAGAACATGGGGAGGATACCTGCAATCCTGCGGAGTCCGTATTCCCCTTAAGTCTATTAACACCTTGAAGTGTCAAATCGACTTGTGCGCCGCCCGCCAGTAACATACCGGCTTTACTTCCTGAACCTATCTCAATGCTTGTACCGCTGAAGGTTATGTCAAACTCATCGCCGACTCCGCTGCCTCCATTCTTGCCGTTTACTGTAAGGTTTAGGCTGCTTGCAGTCGTTCCGGTGATTACAAGACTTGTAGGACTCGTAGCGCTTCCGGATTCAAAGCCTACACCGCTTGCAGTGATATAACCTCCGCTTTTAGCGATGGTCACATCTCCTGTGGCTTTCGACATATCGATGGTCGCTGCACCTGTTTCGGCGTTTACCGCCTGCCCTCTGCCAAACATGGGGACGGTCATAACAAGACATGCTATCAGCACTATACAAGTTATTTTCAGCGGGCTTCCTTTTTTAATAAAATTCATACTCATTTGTTTTCCCTCTTTCTCAGGTATAAGATTCAAAATCTCTTTGGTCATACCTATTTGATGGAATTTGTCCATAATTAACTGCATGGATCATAGCATGATATTGTAAAAAAAAGGGGTGCTGCAAAGAATTGACGTGTTTTTGCGTATAATTGATGAAACAGACTTGTATTTAAGAAAGTGTATTTATATACAATAAAACAGCCTCCAGGCATGATACCGGGCG
>JAVBLY010000011.1:0-48404 GCA_031553035.1 Anaerovoracaceae bacterium
GCGGCTCATCGAAACCTGGGGATGTAAGGGCTTCGACGGGGATGTGGAAGCGGGATAAGCGAGCCGTAGTTGCCAGTCTACGTTAAAAGGGCACGTTTATAAAGAAACGCTAAAAAAGAAAATACGAATTTCGCATTCGCAGCATAGTACTGCACAGCGATGTCAGCCCGGGTTTACCTGTAGAAACGGAATCTGACATAAAAATACAGGAAACTCAAAGCGATCTCCCGGTAGCTTTGAGGAATTTACGGGATAGCAGATGATAAGACGTTCCAATGAAGCTTAACTGACGCGAAACAAACCAGCATTGGATGCGCTCGGAGAAAGTCCCAGTGAAAATATTTTCGGACATGGGTTCAATTCCCATCATCTCCACCATAAAGCAGCTGATACCGTTGGTATCAGCTGCTTTATATTGAAGAAGGGAATTGCAAATTCCCATGTGAGACCTAACCCAATTTGCTTTTGCAAATTGCAGGTAGGTCCCCTGCCAGGAATTCAGCCGCAGTCGCGGCTAGAATTCTACGGCCATCTCCACCATAAAGCAGCTGTATCAAAATGACGCTTAGTAAAATGCAACTTTTGGAGGCGTTTTATGGACCAAAATCGGGGTTGTGTCCTATAGCATGTCTCCAAATCAGAGACTTGAGTCTGTTATTGTGCATTGATGTATAATTCCCTTAACCGAGCTGTGAAAAAGTTCGCATAACCCCGATTTTGGACCAAATTTTGGGTCAATTTTTTGTAGAAACATTTTTTCTTTATCAGACGTATCATATCCGTTGCAGCAAAAGGCTGAAATTAGTGTTTTCTCAACTATTTATATTTTGAGACGGCTGTTTTCTTATGAAGAAGGGAATTGCAGTGACAGTACTGCTAATACGCAATTATCATGTTTCAAATACTATATAATGGGTATTAAAGGCAGGTAAGGGATTAAGTAGGAAAGGGTACAATGGAAGAATTAGACACTTTGTTAACAGATCTTCCCGATATTGCAATAGAGGGGATCATAGAAGAACTGCTGTCATGAAGCGGCAGCATAATATATGACCGGCCGCCAATTCGAAATCAGATATTTAGTCTGGTTTCTTGTTTTTTATGGGGGAGCGTATTATAATGTATATACACCAAAAGGAGAAAATAAATGAGTGATAGTAAATACATTGATGTTCAGAGTGCTCTGGCTCGAGTAGGCGGGAATCAGAGTTTATATGAAAAGTTACTTGCCAAGTTTGAAGGCAGTATAGATATGACTGGGTTTGATGCGGCAATAGCATCCGGTGATTATAAAGCTGCCGGGGACATAGCACATGCTGCCAAAGGCGTGGCCGGGAATTTGTCCCTTACTGCTTTCTTTGAACAGAGCGTTGTAGTTATGGATCAGCTTAGAGAAAGTAATTACAACGAAGAGGACGTGAAAGAATTCAAGCAAATTTTTGATGAGACAAAGAATGCCATAAATGAAATGCTTGCTGGGTGATTTTTTTGGCATTGCCCGATATTATCAATACTAAAAAAGCCATGCGATCTGCATGGCTTTGCATTTTCGTTTTAAATTATTGTCAGCCTGATATCATCGTTTCTTCATCACTTCCGTCGGAGATGGACTCTGCAAGAAGTCTAAGATCGTTTTGGATATTACTCAGACATTGAAGGATCTTAGGATTAAACTCACCACATTCGCCATCCATGATCATCTGGATGGCTTTATCATGTGCAAAGGCATCCTTATAAACTCTCTTGCTTGTAAGAGCATCATAGACGTCAACTATTGATGCTGCTTGTGCCCATATTGGGATCTCTTCGCCAACAAGACCGTCCGGGTAACCTTTACCGTCCCATCTTTCATGATGATACCTGCATATGTCATAACAATACTGATAATATTCTCTGTCATGAAAATAATCCAGACTTTCGAGGATCTCGCAGCCTCTTGTAGTATGAGTTTTCATTATCTCGAATTCTTCTTCGGTAAGCTTTCCCGGTTTTAAAAGGACTGAGTCGGGAATAGCAATCTTCCCTACATCATGAAGAGCGGATGCCATTGAAATAATGTCAATTTCTTCACTGGTGAACGGATAATCGTTCTGAATATTCTTTAATATCAATTTGAGAAGCAGACGGATCCGTTTGATATGCTTGCCGGATTCAACATTTCGAAACTCAACGGTTGCACTTAAAGTATCAATGAGAGAATAATTCATCTCCTTGATACGGCCTTCCTGCTCGATGAGCTCGTTTTTTTGCTCTATCAGTTTCTCTTCAAGGTGATTTTTATAGGAATACAGGTCTATGACGTTGTTGACACGCCTGTTTACTATTTCTGAATTGAATGGTTTTTTGACAAAATCGGAAACGCCCAAAGCATAAGCCTGAAGCGCCATTTCATCGTCATCTTCACTTGTTATCAGAATTACTGGTACATTTTTGATGAGGCCGCTTTCATTCATCTGTTTCAGGACTTCAAATCCGTCTACCACCGGCATCACAAGATCCAGTAAAACAACAGAGAGTTCTTCGCTGTTATTAGCTATAATATCCAAGGCAAGGGCACCGTTAGCCGCTTCCATAATTTCAAACTTGTCGTTGAAAAGCTCGTTTAAGATCATTCGGTTGATGTCAATGTCATCAACAACCAAGATTTTTTTTCTATCTTTCAAGATGTTTTCCCCTTCGTACAATATCTAAATGCACACCAATTTATCACAAGTCACTTTTCATTATATGGTTTCAGTCGAGGATTGTCAATGAAAGTAGGCGACAATCGTTACAATATTTGTCCGAAAATCGAAAAATGTTTTTATTCACAAAATAAGGCGGGGATCATTGCCTACAATCCACCAAAATTCGTTTTTCTAACTAAAGTCCCAGATACTGATTTAACTCGTGTTTATTGTTAACGCTTTTTTCTGCGACTTCTCTGGTTATCATACCTTTTCTGACCAGTTCTGCAAGGTCAGCCGCAAGAGTATGCATTCCCAGCTGGGCGTTTGACTGCATTGTGCTGCCAAGCTGATGATATTTGCCCTCTCTGATCAAATTCAGAACGGCATCCGTTCCGATGAGTATTTCCGTAGCTACTGTTCTGCCACTGTTGTCGGCAAGGGGCAGCAAGGTTTGAGTTACTACACCTCTTAACACTCCGGATAACTGAGACCTTATCATTCCCTGGCTGTGAGAGGGATAGACATCGACTATACGGTCAAGTGTCTGTGCCGCACCGGTTGTATGCAGGGTGGAAAAAACAAGGTGTCCGGTTTCAGCTGCTGTTACTGCTGCCGAGATAGTTTCGTAGTCACGCATTTCGCCGACCAGTATAACGTCGGGATCTTCTCTCATGGCAGATCTTAATGCGTCGGAAAAAGAACCAACGTCTCTGTGCAGTTCTCTTTGGTGGACCAGACAGTTTTTGTGCTTATGTACATACTCAATAGGATCTTCTATTGTGATTATATGTGCTTTTCTGTGTATGTTGATATAATCGATCATGGCTGCCAGTGTGGTCGACTTACCGGATCCTGTAGGACCGGTGACCAGTACTATTCCTCTTGGCTGCTCGGCAAGTTTTCTTATTGCTTCTGGAAGTCTCAAATCTTCCAAAGATGGTATGTCATTTCTGAGAACTCTTATTGCCGCAGCAAGTTCGTTCTGCTGACGGTATACGTTGCATCTGTACCTCTGCTCGTTGTCTCCTTCAAAGCTGAAATCAAGGTCATTGCCCATGCTCAGCTCTTCTTCCTGCAGCGGATTAAGAAGAGAAAGAATAAGTTTTTTATAATCATCCTTGGTCCCTCTGAAGGGTCCTATGGTCAATTCTCCAAGCCTTCTGAAAGTAGGAGGCTGAGCCGAAGTAATGTGCAAGTCGGAGCAGTCGTTTTCTCTTGCAAAATTGAGCATTGCTTCTATGTTTAACGGCATACTACCTGTTTCCATTTGTTTCTCCTTTTTACTTTATAATATCAGGACTAATCTACGGTTTCTCCGATTTTGAGGAATTCTTCGTAACTGGTTATTCCGCTGGTTACCAGTGCTCTTGCACGCTCTCTTAACGTTACCATGTGTTTTTCCTTACGGGCATATTCGTAAAGCTTTGACATTGGAGTGCTTTCAGCGATCATCCTCTGCATTTTTTTATCTACTGTAATGACTTCATGAACGGCGGTACGGCCTTTGTACCCGGTATTGTTGCATACATGACAGCCCGTTCCTTTCTTAATTACGGGAACATCTTCCTTGGTAAGCCCCATGGTGGCAAGCTCTATTTCGCTTGGTTCATATTCTTCTTCACAGTTTGTACAAATCTTTCTCATGAGCCGTTGAGCGACCAATCCAACTATGGAGTTTCCTACGAGATAAGGGGGAACACCCATATCCTCAAGTCTGACGATAGATGTCAGAGCATCGTTGGTATGAAGTGTAGAAAGAACCAAGTGGCCTGTGATAGCGGCACTTACCGAAATGGAAGCAGTTTCTGCGTCTCTTGTTTCACCGACCATGATAATATCCGGATCCTGCCTCATAAGCGCACGTAGACCGCTGTCAAATGTGAGACCGGCCTGAACATTTACCTGCATCTGATTGATGCCCTCAAGGTTACGTTCAACCGGATCTTCGATTGATGAAATGTTGATCTGATTATTCACGAATCTTTCCAGCGCCATATACATGGTTGTGGTCTTACCTGACCCGGTTGGACCTGTGATGTAAACGATCCCATTTGGATGGGCCAGTATCTCCAGGAATTTGTTATAATCTTCATCGATCATGCCGAAGTGTCCGGCATGGTCGATCTTCGCATTGGTCGAAAGGAATCGGAGTACCGCTTTTTCTCCGTAAACGGTTGGTACCACGTTGATACGTACATTGAGATCCATTCCTTCTATGTTTACTCTGAAGTGTCCGTCCTGAGGCTTTCTCTTTTCCGCTATATCCAGATTGCTCATGATCTTGAGCCTGACGATCAGCGCCGGATGTACATTCTTCGGGATCTCTGCATAATCTATCAGCGCACCGTCCACCCTCATACGGACTTTGCTCTTTTTATCGAACGGCTCAAAGTGAAGGTCACTGGCGCCGTTGTTATATCCTCTCATCATGAGGCTGTTCAGAAGATTGACCACAGGAGTGGCATCGTCGCCCATTTCTACTGTGTTGATTTCATCGATCTGTGGAAGGAGATCCTGAAGACCTGAATTGGCGTTCTTGACTGCTGCCGTGGCATCGACTTCAGTGTAATAATGACCGATATTAGTTAGGATGTCATCTTTTTCACCTATGATAAGGTTGGTTTGCATGCCTGAAACTTGTTGTATTTCTTCTATTCCATAAAAATTCAGGGGATCGTTTATTACTATATCCAGTCTGTCATCCGTGAATCCCACGGCGATGGCAATGTTTTTTTCTGCCAGTGCTCTTGGGATCTTGCCTACGGCTTCGATATCTATTGGTCTGCTCTCGAGCTTGATGGTGGGGATCCCAAGTTTATGCGAGAGAGCCTCCTGTACTTCTTTTTCCGTTACATAGCCAAGTTCGATTACAGCCTGACCCAGTCTTATGTTATTCTGCTTCTGGAAGGCGAGGGCTTTCTGAAGCTGCTCATCATTCAAATAGCCATATTCCTTCAGCAGTTCGCCTATCAGGATCTTTTTCTTTTGTTCTGCCATTTATCTAACCTCTTCTTTTTCATTGTCATACTACTACAAAATTATTTTATTTGAACTGAAAAAAAGTGGAAAAATGAGGCTATTCCACAGGGGTATATATCACAGCCATCGTGTTCGTCCATTCGAAGCTTTCTCCGGGACCGGGCAAAATGCCAAGCGGATCCCCGCTTGTATCATTTGGAATATTCATAAGCTGTACAGATGTGGATCTGTTAAAACCAACATCATTGTCATTATAAACATCTACAGTGATGGTCAGTGCAAATGGGAGATCTTCTCCCGGGTTACTGAGGACATAAGACAGTCCCACAGTTCGTCCGGAATAGAAACCTTCACCCGGGAATACATCAGTGACCTTATTATCTCCCGGCCTTTTTATATATAGTTTGCCGGGTCCGTTGGCATTTAAGTCAGGGCTTGTAAAAATCGCACCATAACTGGTTTCAACTTCGTCTGGACCCAATGTTCCGTTAAAGTCCATCCCTTCGATATAGGTAGAATATTGTAGCTGATCTCGCACGATATCAAGCACCGAATCTCCGATCTGTTTGTTCAAATTTCTGGCGGCAGTATCCTGATACAAGTTGAGCCCGGAAATAATAAGCGCACCCGTAGATGCAATGAGAATGCCCGCAATGATAAAGGTTATCACGGTTTCTATCAGGGTCATCCCTTTTTTGTTTTTTAAAATCTTGATAGTGCGTGATTTTATTTCCATCACTAATCCTTCTTGGTTTCGAATACGCGGAATGTAAGGTTCTTGCCGTTCTCATTTTTTGTGTACTCTTTGACGTTTCCCTCTATGGTTATGGACCCGTCTGATGTGGTCAGGGAAGTGTCAGATTGTATAGTAGAATTTGAACTGGTTGCGATTTGGCTCTCCAGTTTCTGATCTATATTGTCTATTTTATTTCCCTCAAGCGATATCATTCCCATAGTTCTGAATCCGACGATGATAACGCCGGCTATAATAGCAACTATAGCAAAAGATACAACTACCTCTATCAATGTCATCCCTCTTTTATTATGAAGTTTTGCGAGTATTTTTTTAATCATGATATTTCCTTTGTGTTCTTAAATCCTCGATTCGACCTTAGCTGCCTGTGTATGAACCGATGCTCCATGCGCTTATAGTTGTGGTGGTGCCGGGCGTTCCTCCTCCTGGAGTTCCCTGAGTAATTACAGAACTGGGTATTTGAGGTAAGTTGTGTTTACATATCGCATCTTTGCTACTGGTACAATATGCGGGACCTGCATAATTTACTAGTGTACCGGTTTTGGTATAGTCTAAATCTTTTATGTGAACATGACCAGGATATGTCATTCTGGAGAAATTGAAAGAAGCCAGGTTGGGCATTGGATCATCGGGATCTGATGAGTCTGCAAAAAATATTCCAGATTTCTCCGGGTTATAAGTTGCCGCAGGAAAATTCACCGCCCCATTTACGTTGATAGTTGATCGAATTGTCCCTTTATAAACTACAATGCCACCATTTATTCTGGTGTTATTTAGTATTAAAGTTCCACCGGGATACACAAATATATGTCCGGTTACCGTGCCGGTATTATTTATTTGGATGGATCCATTGTTTACGACATAGATATTCCCGGTGATCACTGTGTTATTATTAATTTCAGCTTTACCACCATTAATTAGAATATCTCCATTAATAACAGCATTGCTGTTCTGAACGTTAAAGGTGCCGATAACATTAAGTGCGATAGAAGAATCTCCGCCTTTTGTTAAATTGTGTCCAGAAGAATGAATGTTGAAAGTAGTATCTTTTGGAATGAGGACATATCCATTTATATCGGAATTACCCTTTGCATTTACTGTGCCGCTTATTGAGATATTGCCGTTAATACTGTTATTGAAATCCCTGGACAATGTACTATCTATTTTTTCAGGAACATTAAAGATTGGGTAGGCCACCCAGCCACCAGGTTCTCCAGGCTCGCCGCTAGTCGTCTCCGATTTGGTTGTATTCTTCATTGTTACGCTGACAGTCGAACTTTCACCTTGATACTCAGCTTTAGAAGAAATCAAGATGTCACCGTCATTATTCATTGTGAACGTTGTGATGCATGTTCCCATGTCTCCAGAATCAATATTCACATTCTTTGTTAGGGTCCCTGCTGTTCTAAGGCTGTTGATAAATGTCTGCTGTGCACTGCTTTCTTCAGGTTCGGTGCCAACAGCACCGCCGCTTGTCGTTGTTATGGTAGTTCCCTGAAGCCATTCGGCCATAGCTTTCGTGGCTGAATAAGCGGTGTAATATGATTGTTTCTCATAGTGCTGGTCGATAGATCTCTTTGAATAGGCCTGTGCAATCGCAAGACCGGCTGTGATCAATATCCCCAGTACAAGCATAAGAATCAACACCCAGATGAGTGTTGAGCCTCTATTATTTCTAACTATATCTACTATGTTCATATTCATATAAAATTCTTTCTTATTTCCAATCAAACTGATTATACATACGTAATAAATACCCGACATTGCGCCGATTAATCAGAACATAGGTACAGAGATGCAGACAGCCTAAGCCATCAAGTTTTACTCTTCAGTGCCTATTGGTTCATAAGCAGTTCCGCTGGAGTTATCTACATAAACATATACATAGAATTCCATATTGACGATCCCGCCCATAACAACAGTACCTTCTTCAGTAGAGTCGCTGGACAGGGAATAACTATATGTACGGAGTTCAATACCGGAGGTGGCATTGACCGTATCGATAAGTTTAGACATCTGGGATTTATCGCCTTCAGCTGATACAGATACTGTATAAATATATGCTTCTGCTCCTCCGCTTGTATTTGCGTCACTTGTTCCGTCTGTTCCGGAATCAGAAGACATGTCCGCAGCTGAGCCTGTTGCTGCACCGGTAGTAGCTTCCGCTATACCGGCAGAAGCCAGAGGCTGTTCCGCATATGCAGGTATTTGTCCCTGCTGGAGTGTTGTCATCTGCAGATTTTTTGGAGAAAGACCGCTCCTTACAACCAGCGCGGTTATCGTTTCGTCAAGTGATTCGGGGTCCATTGGCATATAAAACTGCTTCTTCAGTGCATTGAAGCTTTTGGTAGCACTTTTTTCCTGCTGGTCAAAAGAATCTGCCTGGGATATGACCATTCTCATTTCCATATCTTCTGTCTCGTATTTTGAAACTTCATCGGAAAGTTCCGACATATGTGTCATTGCCGGAAGTATTATGAGAAATATCAAAATACCCAGAACCGCTACGATTACCAGACCGTAAATCATGACCTGTTCTCTCTTGGTGAGGTTTGTGAACCCTTTCTTGATAGTACCGAATAATCCTGTAACATTGTTCATATTATTCACCTGCCTTTACGAGACAGTTTACATTGAATGCATACTTGTCATGTGTGATCGTATTGTCAGTGACCGTACCATCCGGGTTCACTGTCGTTCCTGTTACTTCTTGTTCCGGAGCGTTAGTATATCCCTCATAAGTTACATCATCGAAAATCCCACTCATCCTGAGCTGTGCTACAAATATTGGAACTCCTGTAGCACTGTCACTTTTGGCGTTGAAAAACAATGTTCCTGTTGAAGTGTCATAGTTGACGCCGTCAATCTCGATTCTGCTGCCTGCATAACCGTAAATTTGTGAAAGTTTCTTTGAATTCAACTCAGGGTAGCTGCCGATGTTAGTGAGAAGTGACTGCAGCCAGTCTTCTCTTTCCTGAGCTTTTGTTGCCGCTTCTTTTTTTGAGTTTGCATCGGAGTAAGCCGATATAACAACAGGATCATCTATATACGATAGATATGTTTCCTTCTGATTATTCAGACTCATTATCTTTATAAAATAAAGTCCGGCAGTAACAGCAATGATCAATATGATCGCTGCCAGGATGATGAGAATCTTTTTTCTTCTCTGGGCGTCTGCCGAGGAAGTGCCGCCTTTCTCAAGGACGAGCAGAAGATTTATGTCTTTTTGCTTTATTATCTTCGCCATATTTTTACCTCACTTCTTTAGCATGTTGCCGATGTTGTACAAAAAGCCCCCGGCCGAGAAGCCGCCTTTTGCATTAATAGTATCGGATTGGATCACTGAGCCGGTCATACTAAGCCCATCCACATTTATCGTCAGATATTCCAGAGTGCTTTTGAGTGATTCAATTTCCTCAGGAAGAATTCCCGTAAAATGAATGGCTTCTATATCGTTTGTGTTTTTTTGACCCTTATTGAACTGGATCATGGACGAAAGGTTGTCACCTATCTCGCCCTGCCATTCCGGGGTGCCTATCATGTTAAGCAATCTGTATTTGTTGGTGAGGCTGTATTCACCTCCATTGAAAAGGGTAAAAGCCAAATTTTTCCCGTCTACTATTGCCAGAACAAAGGTGCCTGACTGGAGTTGGGGAACAAAGCGAGCCAGTTTGATAAGTGCATTTGTCCCGATATTTATGCCTTTAAGATTGATTCCTGCACCGACGAATATTGTTCTGTATGACTCGATCAAGCCTTTGCCTGCTGCTACAGCCATTATGGTCGCCCCGCCTGATTCAGCCTGAGGATTTATGACGGTATAGTCATACAGTTTTTCTGCATCGTTTTCATCCTCACCGTACTGAGAAAATTCTCTTTCGACAAATTCCATGATTTGCCCTTCGGAAAGGGGAGGCACATCCATGGTTTTGACCATGATGCTGTTGCTGTCGATAACCAGATAGCTGTCATCCTTATCAAGGGCATATTCAGTGGCAAGTGAAGCCAGTGCATTTGTCATTGCATCCTCGTCGGTTATTATTCCGTTTATCATCGATCCTTCCGGGATGTTGATCACAGCATAATTATCCAGGCTTATAGCCTTTCCATCGCTGTCTCCCATAAGGACTTTGATTTGAGTAGGTGAGCAAAAAAATGAGTTCATAACCGTCTCCTTTATATCTATACGCCGCCTGTTGAGTCGACGCTTGAATACATTTGATAGATCGGAAGCATAACCGATATCATTACGAATGCTATAACTACAGCCATAACTACTATTAACACCGGCTCAATGAGAGCAACCATTCTCTGGCTTGCCATTTCGGAATCGTAGTCGAACTGATCCGCAACGGATTCAAGCATCTGTTCAAGGCGACCACTTTCTTCGCCGATCAGTATTGTGGATTTTAATTTGGGTTCAAAGCCGTCTACATCCATGAGTGACTGTGAAAGTGTCTGTCCGTTTGCCAATTTATCTATAACCATGTCGAACTGATGGTCTATATATGTGTTGCCGATTGTTTTTCGGGCTATAGTAAGGGACTGTATCATCGGAATACCGCTGACATATAATGATGCCATTGTCCGTGCAAAACGGGCGGTATAGATAGTCTTAAGCAGTTTACCGATCTTTGGGATCTTCAGTTTGACTTTATCCTTCCACCTTCTGGGATGGGGCATTCTGAATATGGCACTTATGATCATTACAAGTATAAGAACTCCAATGAGAAGATATAGCCAGTACGCTACAAGAAAATCACTTATAGCCATTACTACCTGCGTCGGCACCGGAAGTGCCTGACCTTCAAACATCTCAAAGAATGTTGGAAGAACAAATGTAAATATTGCGATAACGACGATAACTATGAGTACTCCCAGTATTGCAGGATACATGGTTGCATTTTTGATCTTGCCGTTGAGTCTGTGTTCCTTATCATATTGGTCGGCCATCTTTGTGGCGGTTGTATCCATGCGGCCGCTGCTTTCTCCTGCCCTCATCATGTTTATGAGAAGCTCGGGGAAAGCCTTGCCCTGGTTTGCCATAGAATCGGATAGAGATGTCCCCTTTTGCAGGTCCTCAATTACTGCATCATATACCTTTTGGATATGCGGCTTATTGTCCCTTTGTGAAATGATCTGCATGGCTCTAATGAGAGTTATTCCGGATGCGAGCATTGCGGCAAGCTGTCTGCAAAAGTCAGCTACCTCAATGAGTTTCATTTTTTTCTGTTTCTGGACCTTGGTGGTTTCCTGCTGATTTAGCAGGAACAATCCTTCTTCCCCTAAAAGGTGTGTAAGTTGAGGAACCCCCCCGGCGTCCATCCTGCCACGTATCTTGGTGCCGTCGACTGATACAGCAGTATATTTGTATGTGGGCATCTAATCCTCCGATTGTAATTGCCTATTGTTTTCGATCATACATTGAACTTTAACATGTTCAATTCACACATATAACTTATACCATAATATACCCACTCCTGCAAGAAATATAGGGGGTTACAGCGTTTTTTTGATTTTTTTTTCGGAGTCAAAATGTGACCTTAAATATGACCTAAAAGGTGTAGTATTCGGTTTAGAAAAAATCGAGATACCAGTCTATAATATATTGCCCCCAGAGAAGAGAGGTGAAAATGCCTACAGCCAGACATGGACCGAATGCAAAGTGTTCCTTACGTCCTTTTTTGCGGCGGGCAAGAAGGATGATCCCGTAGATACCGCCGAGGATTATCCCGATAAAAGCAGCTACTATGGCGTTCTGCCATCCCAGCAAAAATCCTGCCGCCGCCATCAGCTTGATATCGCCACCTCCGAATGCACCGGATATGAATATGGCGAGGAGCAGCAGAGGAACGCTTATGGCAAATATTCCTATGACTCTGGACAAGATCGTGACATCACCCAGAACCCATATCGATGCGATTCCACACAGAAATATTGCAATGTTAAGCGAATCTGGAATTTCCTGAGTATCCGCATCGATAAGTGTTAATGTGAGGAGTATTGCTCCGATGGCAAAGTACAGAGCCGCTGTCGGCAGTGGATAAAATATGTAAAGTGTCAGCGATAATGCTCCTGAGAACAGTTCTACCAGCATGTATCTGGGCGATATAGGCTCACCGCAGTAACGGCACTTGCCTCTTAGAAAAAGCCAGCTGAATACGGGAACCAGGTCTTTTGGGTAAAGTCTGTGCTCGCATTTGGGACAGTAAGAAAATCCTTTGACGAAGTTGATCTTTCTGGGCAGCCTGTATATGAGCACGTTAAGAAAGCTGCCGATGACGGCTCCGAAGGCGAATACCAGTATATATATCAAAGTGTATATTGCTATTAACATGAGACGATTATATCAGATGGAAATAAAAAAACAAACTCCCCGGTTTGGGGAGTTTGCTGATTGTTGAAATGATTATCTATAGCAGGTGATTACAGTTTTACTGGCTTTTGGAACACACCAGATGCATAAGTAACTGAGTACTTACCATTACTGTACTTGAATCCGGTAACCTTATCGCCTGAGATGACGATCGTACTTATATCACCTGTGGTACCTGATGTATATGAGCCGCCTGATGTATAAGTCTCGCCGGTCAGTTTGTTGATTTGTGTTATTCCTTTTGCACTTATAGCTCCACCGGATGCTGTAGTAAAGTAACTTCCACTAGCTCCCATCGCTACACCATTATCGGTTTTATCTGTGCTTGCGAGATGCTGTAATCCAACCATTGAAGTTCTTGCTTCTGTAGTTGCTGCTCTTGCATTCGCATCGTCGATGTATCCAACGAGTGCAGGGATAGCGATTGCTGCTAAGATTGCAAGGATTACCAGTACTACTACAACCTCGATGAGGGTAAATCCCTTTTTCTTTTTGAGATGTTTCTTCATAATCTGTGTCATCATTTTGTTATTCTCCTTATAAATTCCTAATAAATTCCTAATACTACTTTTTTTGTATGCCCTTTTCCCATATTGATTCGGGTTATTATTGCTTAATTCAAAGATACCCACAGTATAACATCACAAACACATTTTTTAAATTTTTTTTCACAATTTCAACACAAAAGTGGATAAAGGTTGAAAAACATGGCTTTTGAGCATCAGAAAAATGAATATATTTTGATTTGACAAAAGGAATCACCGATCCTCATCGGCAGTTTTCTTGATTTGAGATACTATTTGGCAACTGTCAGTTGATAAAAGTTATAGCTTTTCTGCTTCAGCTACACCGCCTATTACTGTGGCATTGACGAAAACGCCGTCGATATATATGATTGCATCGGAGCTTTCCATAATATGCTTGTTTTCTTTTATAGGGAAATATATACTATATACCGTGTCGGCAAAAAATGTCGAACGGCTTACAAGTTGATTGAATAAGAGGGAACCGGAGGGAACATGACAGATAAAATAAAGATGAGCACACCTATCGTCGAAATGGATGGCGATGAAATGACAAGAATAATATGGGCAAAGATCAAGGAAATTCTGGTCGAGCCGTATATCGAACTTAAATCGGAATACTATGACCTGGGTCTCAGGAAAAGAGAAGAGACAAAAGATCAGATCACCATTGATGCTGCAGAGGCAACAAAAAAATACGGTGTGGGTGTCAAATGCGCTACTATTACACCAAACACGGAGCGTGTTGAGGAATACGATCTTACGGAAATGTACAAGTCGCCAAACGGCACTATCAGGGCTATTTTGGACGGCACTGTTTTCCGTGCGCCCATCCTGGTGAACGGTATCGTGCCATTTATTCCTACATGGACAAAGCCGATCACGATTGCCAGACATGCATACGGTGATTTATATAAGAATGCAGAGCTTCCTGTTCCGGAAGGCGCAAAAGCAGAGCTGGTAATGACAGAAGCCGACGGTAACGAGAACAGAATGCTTATCCACGACTTTAAGAATACAGCCGGGATAATCCAGGGCATCCACAACACAGACAAGAGCATCAGGTCTTTTGCAAGAGCTTGTTTCAACTTTGCTCTGGACACCAAGCAGGATGTTTGGTTTGCAACAAAGGATACTATTTCAAAGACATATGACCGCAGATTCAGAGACATATTCGAAGCGGTATATCTTGATGAATATAAGGAAAAAATGGAAGGCGTTGGTCTTGAGTATTTCTACACATTGATCGACGATGCTGTTGCCAGAGTCATCAGGTCCGACGGCGGATACATCTGGGCATGCAAAAATTACGACGGCGACGTCATGAGCGACATGGTCGCCACAGCATACGGCAGCCTGGCCATGATGACTTCAGTTCTGGTTTCACCCGATGGGACCTTTGAGTACGAGGCGGCCCATGGAACGGTACAGAAGCATTACTACAATCACCTTGACGGACAGTCAACATCTACAAATTCCGTTGCAACTATTTTTGCCTGGAGCGGGGCATTGAGAAAAAGAGGCGAGCTGGACGGGATCGAAGATCTCATGAACTTTGCGGAGAAGCTGGAGCTGGCGACCATCAAGACTATTGAAGACGGCATCATGACCGGCGATCTCTATTCCATTTCAAAGATGGACAAAAAAGAAAAGGTCGACACCGAGACCTTCCTCCTTGAAGTAGGACAGAGGTTGGGTACGTTTTTGGGATAGATTAAATTCAAATATTGGATATGGAACCAAGATAAATATGTAAAAAGCCTCGCAGGTCTGCGAGGCTTTTGTTTAGTATGGTTTAAGAACTTAGAGCTGCCTTTCGATCGAGTCACCTGTTAAACAACGTCTTTTCAATTATATCCACCGCATCTTCAATGCAACCGCTACAGCTTCTCAGCGGTGTGCCGGTGTCGACACCTTTCAGATCTCTGCAGATAACCGACCCGTTTTTCTTCTCGAATTCTTCAGTCATTTCTCTGATCAGCTTGTAGGTGTTCTTTTTGGTTTTTGGATTATTTAGATTGCCATCACTGTTTTTCATCCCTGCCACTGCCGCCATTGCCGATATCGCACCGCATGTTCCCATGGTTCCCATTCCAAGGCCATATGCTTCGGTTGCACGGAATATGTCTTCTTCATTAAACCCCAGTTCCTCCGCATAAAGGCATGCTACAGATTGGGCACAGTTATAGCCTTTTTTATGATTTTTCATTGATTCTTCTTTTTTCATTTGTTACCCTCTATTTTCTTTGACCAGCCGAAAAATTACTTTATTATCATAACATTAAAATGATTATCATGCTATTAGACTGTTGTGAATGAACCAGACAAGTGCTCAAAATATCCATGCAAGAAAAAAGACCGATTTATGTCCGAAAAACGAGGGAGTGTGGTGAAAATCGCTTCACTTTTTCTGACGTGCATCTATTATTGTCCATAGCTGACCATAGTAGCTTGAGGCACTTATGTGAAACATGAAAAATACCACACTCCCTCAATTCTGGGACAAAAAGCCCACAAAAAAGTTGAATGAAGTTATATTGAGGAGTAGTCATGCTAATGGTCAAAAAAGGAATGACCGTCGGCCAGTCAGCCGGCGGTCACGATTTTATTCTGTATTAAGCTCGATAATCAGACCAGTAAGTGGTTATTTGAATACTACTATTGAATCCGGTGCTTTGATTCGGGGAATCAGAGTTTCCAGTATCCTCAGGTTCTGGTTCAGATCAGAATCATCGATGATACTTGAAGTCACATCTTGTCCGATCGCTATATCCATGTAGTAACTTTCACCGCAAACAAGCAAGGCTGTCTTTTCCTTTAGCTCAGTTGATTTGAGCATGGATCCTGTGATCAGCGTCTTGATTCGATCCGCTTCAATAGTTCCTGTTCCTGGCTGGATCCGCTGCAGTTCAGCGAAGAGGTCGGGGCTCAGTATCAGGCTGTATCTTCCAAGTCTGTTCGATTTTTCAAGTTTTGTGATTCCTTCATATACATTTTTAAAGGATGCTTCTCCTGTGGACCAGTCTCCTCTTTTTACAGTCTGGCTTCCTTTGACAGTGAGAAGTCCGTCGATTCCCAATTTGTTGTTGCCGTAGAATATGAGATTGTCTTCTCTCTTAGAAAGCATCTGAGCCGCTATCATAGCAGCGCTGAGATCTGCTTCGCCATCTCCGGTTGCTTCCATGTCTCTCCAGTAGAGCCAGAAGTCTGCATACAGTTGGGGGATCTCAAAAATCTGTCTGCCTTCTGTTCTTGAATAGCCGTTTTCTACGACTTCTTCTTTATCAAGGCTGTCAACTTTTATGAATCTTGTGCCTATGCCCAGAGGTCCTTTTATGGGCATGAACTTTCTGCATACAAGCTGCTTCTTCATCTCATTTATGATTATACTGTCCAGCTTCATCCACATCTCTTCTGAGTAGGGTCCTTCTCTATCTAAATGTTCCATTATAATAATACCTTCTTTCCTAATCTTCTATGAGGCTTCCGACTGATTCCGGTGCGACCTCTTCTTCATCATCTTCTATTCCCAGTTCTTCCATCATTTCCTTGACTTCGGTTTCACCGTCCATCATAAGTTCGGCAAGTTCAGGGTCCAGATATCTCATCAGTCTGTAAAGCTCTCCACAATGTTGTTTTTCCTCGTCACGGATGTCCATAAGTACTTTTTTTACCAGCGGATCCTCTGTTGCAAGTGCATGAGCTTCATAGAGGAAGATGGCTTCCAGTTCTCCTGCGATGTCCAGCCTTAGAGCCTGGATCAGTTCTGGTTTGCTGATTTTTCTGTCTACATTCCCTGCAAACGGGTTAGCAAAACTTGGCATAATAATTACTCCTTTCATATTTCGCATGATGCATTATTGTTGAATTTTAAACGAATTCGAGGGATCAGGTAGCACTGGCTTACCGTATCCTCTCCTTCTGTACATGTCTCATACCCACTTATCCGTAAATTACTCAAAAAGTACATATTATAAATAACAAAAGAAAGCCCGTATGAGCTTTCCATGATAAATATTATTCAGCAGTCATTTGCTTAATTAAGATACAGGTTGGTTGTTATATACTCAGGTTCGCTTGTTGCATCGATGCCGAGAGAGCGAAGGGTTTCCTCGTCTCTGCTGCTCAATATGGCTGTACAGTGTGCGGGACAATTCTTCACTTGCTCCAGTTTTTCGATTGCGACCTGGGCAGTTGGATTGGTCGTTGCCGAAATCATCAGGGCGCTCAGTATCTCTTCACAGTTCAGACTTGATCTGTCCATGAACAGGACTTCTGATTTTAGCTTCTGAAGTGTTTCAAGAACATTCGGAGATATGAGATGTATCTCGTCAGAAAGTCCCGCAAGCTTCTTTATTGCATTGAGAACCGCAGCGGCTGACGCCACCATTCGCCTTGAACTCCTGCCGGTTATGATTTCTCCGTCCGGCATTTCAAGTGCCATGACGACAACATTTGAGAATTTGTCATCCAGTGACTTTTTATATTCGGCATAGTCCTTTGCCGCCTGGACGACTTTACGATCGGAAACTTTAAGGTCCATGTCATCCATGAGAAGTTTGGCTCGGGAGAGAGAGTCTTCATTGATTTTGCCCTTTTTGAAATCGCATCTGGCGATGAGATATCTTCGAATTATCTCCATGGAAGCAGCTTCTCTTACCACTTCATCATTGATGATCCCGAATCCCGCACGGTTGACTCCCATATCTGTGGGAGACTGATATTCGGAGGCACTTCCGGTGATCCTTTCAATTATTCTTTTTATCACAGGGAAAACTTCCAGATCCCGGTTGTAGTTGACTGTAGTTTTCCCGTAAGCATCGAGGTGGAAGTTGTCTATCATATTGACATCTCTAAGGTCCGCTGTTGCAGCTTCATATGCCACATTGACAGGATGCTTCAGGGGGAGGTTCCAAATGGGAAATGTTTCGAATTTTGCGTATCTGACCTTCATCCCCAGTTTATAGTCGTGGTAAAGCTGGGAAAGACACGTTGCCAGTTTGCCTGATCCGCCTCCGGGACCTGTGACCACAACCAGAGGTTTAGTGACTTCTATTCGCGGGTTGGCACCATATCCGTTATCGCTTACTATCATGTCCACGTCGGTGGGGTAGCCCTTTGTGAAAAAATGCTTGTATGTTTTTATTCCGTTTCGTTCGAGACGGTTGATGAACATGTTTACTGACGGCTGGTCTGTATACCTTGTGACCACTACGCTGTTTATGGTAAGGTCATACTTTCTAAATGTGTCTATAAGGCGTAATACTTCCAGGTCATACGTGATGCCGAAATCCTGTCTTGTCTTGTTAGTCGTTATGTCTCCGGCATAGATACAGATGATTATTTCAGCCTGATCCTTCATTTTCTGAAGAAGTTTTACTTTTGCGTTTTCATCAAAGCCAGGCAGTACTCTCATTGCGTGTTTATCGTGTACCAGTTTCCCTCCGAACTCCAGATACAGCCTCTCGCTGTCACCTTCGTTTATTCTTTCGAGGATATATTTTGTCTGCTCTTCTATGTATTTTTCCGGGTCAAAACCGATCTTCATTGCTCACCTCATGCTTTTTAATTTTTTGCTGATACTGTCTCCATGTAAACCATTATACTATGCAGTGGATAACGATTAAATAGATAAACACAAAAAGAAAATGTTTTTTCTTTTTGTTGGCGGAATCATACGAAGTGTCTTTGCTTCCCTGGAAACGTTCGTGTTTTTTGTTCAACTTTCTCCCGAATCCCGTTGAATGGCAGACAGAAATTTGATAATATAGTAGAGTAATCAATTATGTTGAGTAAATACACGAACAATAAATATAAACATTGCACTTAACGTTCGAAATGAGGAGCTTATGATTAGAAGAATATTTGTTGAGAAAAAAGAAGGATTTGACGTTGAGGCTCAGAGCCTGCGAGGAGAACTGACAACTAATCTCGGTATGGATATGATCACCAAAGTCAGGATCTTAAATCGTTATGATATTGAGAATATAGACGACAAGCTGTACCGGCTGGCAAAGACCAATATTTTTTCTGAGCCAAATCTGGATAATATATATGAGGAAAGTGAAATCGACCTTCCGAAGAAGAATTCATTCGGTTATGAATATTTGCCGGGACAGTATGATCAAAGGTCTGATTCGGCAGTACAGTGCATCAAACTTCTCGATCCTGAAGCAGACCCCCAGGTCAAGTACTCAAGGATCGTGATCATAGAGGGCAAGATGTCGTCAAGGCATATGGAAGAAATCAAATCATACATGATAAACCCCGTGGACTCGAAAGAAGCCGATCTGGAAAAGCCGAAGACCCTCAAGATGGACCTCCGGGAGCCGGATGATGTGGAGAGGATCGATGGATTTAAAGATATGCCCGAGTACAGCCTGGAAAAATATCGGGAAGCCATGGGTTTTGCCATGAATACTGCGGACTTCAAATTCGTTCAGAACTATTTTGCGGAGGAGGAGAAGAGAAATCCATCGATAACAGAGCTGAAAGTCATCGACACATACTGGTCTGATCATTGCCGCCATACCACATTCATGACAGAGCTGGATAAGATCGAATTCAGTGAAGGCACATATGCAGATCTTATAAAAGGCACATATGACGAATATCTGGAGCTGAGAAAAAAGGTCTACGGAGCCAGGGAAAAAGACAGAAGTATCACCCTCATGGATCTTGCCACTATAGGCGCAAAATATTTAAAAAAGGCAGGCAAGCTTAACGATCTGGATGAATCGGATGAAATAAACGCATGCAGTATCAAGATAAAGGCCGACATAAACGGCAAGGATGAAGACTGGCTTCTCATGTTCAAAAACGAGACTCATAATCATCCCACAGAGATCGAACCATTCGGCGGTGCGGCAACCTGTCTGGGGGGAGCAATCCGAGATCCGCTGTCCGGCAGAGTTTATGTATATCAGGCTATGAGAGTAACAGGATCCGGCGATCCCAGAGCTACAGTCGAAGATACGCTGCCCGGCAAACTGCCACAATTCAAGATCACCAAGGATGCGGCAAAAGGATACAGCTCATACGGTAATCAGATCGGTCTTGCTACAGGGCAGGTAGACGAGTTATATGATGAAGGATATATAGCAAAGAGAATGGAAGTCGGTGCCGTGGTCGGTGCCGCTCCGGCATCCCATGTAAAGAGGCAGAAACCGAAAAAAGGTGATGTTATTCTCCTGGTCGGGGGAAGAACGGGGCGTGACGGAATCGGCGGTGCAACAGGGTCTTCAAAGGAACATGATGAAGAGTCGGTTCTCACAGCCGGAGCTGAAGTCCAAAAGGGAAATCCTCCCATAGAACGAAATATCCAGAGACTTTTCAGAAGAAAAGAAGCCGCAGTTTTGATAAAGAAATGCAATGACTTCGGTGCAGGCGGAGTTTCAGTAGCCATCGGAGAGCTGGCGGACAGCATAGATGTGAATCTGGATAACGTTCCGAAAAAATACGAAGGTCTCGACGGTACCGAGCTGGCCATTTCCGAATCCCAGGAAAGAATGGCTGTGGTTGTGGATTCCAAAAATGTGAAAAAATTCATCAAATATGCGGATGAAGAAAATCTCGAGACCACTGCCGTTGCCAAAGTAACTAATACCGGAAGGTTCAGGATGTACTGGAGAGACGACCTGATTCTGGATATCAGCAGAGATTTTCTCGATACCAACGGAGTCACTCAGAAGAGAAACATCAAGGTCAAAGACGACAAAGCTATTGGCATGATATATGACGACTGCATCAAAGCAGTCACTGCCCATGTTGAGGATCTTAACTGCGCCAGCAAGAAAGGTCTGATAGACAGCTTTGACAGCACCATCGGCACAGGAACAATACTCATGCCGCTTGGAGGAAGATATCAGCTGACTCCGGCACCGGGTATGGCATCTAAGCTGCCGGTGACCAAAGGCGATACCAACACGGCAAGTCTTATGGCATACGGTTTCGATCCAAAGATATCCAAGGTGAGCCCGTATCACGGAGCCATGTTTGCAGTCATAGATTCAGTTACTAAGATCGTTGCCATGGGCGGTGAATACAAAAATGTTCGTTTGTCGTTCCAGGAATATTTTGAAAAACTGGGTGAGGATCCTTTAAAATGGGGCAAGCCTTTTTCCGCTCTGCTGGGCGCGCTCAAAGCACAGATGGAACTTAAGATCCCCGCAATAGGAGGAAAGGACAGCATGTCCGGGACTTTCAAAGATATAAGCGTTCCTCCCAGCCTGCTTTCTTTTGCAATTACGACCACTGATGCGGACAGGATCATCTCTCCCGAGATCAAGCAGTCAGGAAGCTCTCTGGTTCATGTTTATGCAGAGGAAGATGAAAACAAGATAATTAATTTCAAGCAGTATAAAAAGAACATGGATCGAATCGCTAAGCTTATAAAACAGAAGAAGATACTTTCTGCAAATACCATCGGCAGAGGGGGGACATTCATCTCTGTAGTCAAAATGGCTGTTGGAAACAAGTTCGGTGCAAGTCTGGATTACATAACCGAGACAGAGCTCCACGAGCCGGAATACGGCGGGCTGATTCTTGAGATAAACAGAAATGAAGATCCTGCCGTGCTATTTAAAGGTCTTAATTATCATCTGATAGGCAGGACTACAAAGAGGGCTGAAATTGCCGTCGACATAATCGACAATGAAGGTGAACCTACCGGCACTAAGCTGGGCATAGATCTCGATGAGATCATAAAAAAATGGGAAGAGCCTCTTGAGAAAATATTCCCCACCAGAACCGGAGATTTAAGAACAGAACCTCTGGAAGAATTTGAATACAAAAAGTTAAACAGGAATGCGCCAAGGATCAAGGCATCTAAACCAAAGGTCTTCATCCCCGTTTTCCCGGGAACAAATTGTGAAGTGGATTCCAAAAGAGCATTTGAAAAGGCAGGAGCAAAGGTGAATCTTTTCAACCTGCGAAATTTGAGCTCAAAGCAGTTAAGCGATTCCATTCCTGAAATGGCCAGACAGATAAAAGAAAGTCAGATGATAATGATTCCCGGAGGTTTTTCCGGCGGCGACGAGCCTGACGGATCTGCCAAGTTTATCACAGCGGTTTTCCGAAACAGCTATATAAATGAAGCAGTAACAGAACTTCTGGATAAAAGAGACGGACTGATGCTTGGTGTTTGCAACGGATTTCAGGCGCTGATCAAATTAGGTCTTGTTCCATACGGCAAGATCACCGAGCCGTCTCCCGATGCCCCCACACTCACCAATAACGAGATAGGACGGCACATATCAACAATGTGCAGGACCAAGGTGGTTTCAAGATTGTCACCTTGGCTGAGGCAGGTCGAGCTGGGCGATGTCCATACAATACCCATGTCCCACGGCGAAGGCAGGTTTGTGGCAGGTCAGGAAGTTCTCGATGAGCTCATAGCCAACGGACAGATCGCTACGAGATATGTGGACAGGGAAAAGCATCCCACTCAGGACATCAGATTCAACCCTAACGGATCGGTTCTTGCCATTGAAGGAATCACTTCTCCTGACGGACGCGTGTTCGGTAAGATGGGACACTCCGAAAGGGTCGGGGCGAATCTGTACAAAAATGTCCGGGGAGTTTACGATCAGAAGATATTCGAATCAGGTGTAGATTATTTTAAATAAATAGGAAGGAACGATCAAATGAAAGTAGCAATACTAATGGGAAGCAAATCAGATTATCCTCTGGTTGAAAAAACTGAAAACATAATAAAGGCATTCGGAGTGGAGTTTGAAACCAGGATCATATCGGCACACAGAACCCCGAGAGCGGCTGAAGAATTTGCTACTACCGCAGAAGCAAAAGGATTCGAAGTTATCATATGCGCCGCAGGAAAGGCAGCACATCTTGCAGGAGTCATCGCCGGGTTATCGCCGCTGCCGGTCATCGGCCTCCCTATAAAAGCATCGGCACTTGAAGGAATGGATGCGCTTTTAGCTACAGTACAAATGCCGAAGGGTGTTCCTGTTGCAACCGTAGCAATAGACGGAGCTGAAAATGCCGGTATTCTGGCTGTTCAGATCCTGTCGGTCAAATACCCTGAACTGAGGCAGTCCATGAAGCTATACAAAGAAAACATGGAACAGGAAGTGATCACAGCGGATCTTGAATTTTCACAGAAATTATAAATAGGGCAAGGCATACCCGCAAGGGGTACAGGCAGGGGGAATAGAATTGGAAAGAGTAAAAGAATTATACGAAGGAAAGGCTAAGAAAGTATATACAACCAAAGATCCAAATTTATACATCGTTTCATATAAGGATGATGCCACAGCATTCAACGGGGAGAAAAAAGGGCAGATCGCCGGTAAAGGTGTCATCAACAACACAATGTCCAATATCATATTTGGTCTTCTGGAAAAAGAAGGTGTTTCCACCCATTTTGTGGAGCAACTGTGCGACAGGGATACGGTGGTAAAAGCAGTAAAGATAATACCGCTTGAAGTCATCATAAGAAATACCGCGGCAGGATCTTTTTCAAAACGATATGGAGTTGGCGAGGGAACAGAGCTTGCAAAGCCGACCATAGAATTTTCATATAAAAGAGACGATTTGGGTGATCCTCTCATAAACGATGATCACATATTGGCGCTGAAACTTGCCACTGAAGATGAACTTAAAACAATAAGGAAATATTCATTTAAGATAAATGACGTCATAAAGAGATTTTTTGCCGACCGGGGGCTTACGCTCATCGACTTTAAAATCGAATATGGGAAGACCAACGACGGGGAAATAATCCTGGCCGATGAGATATCTCCCGACACATGCAGGTTATGGGATACGAAGACAAATGAAAAAATGGACAAAGACAGATTCAGAAGAGATCTGGGCAAACTTGAAGAAACATACAAGGAAGTGCTCGATCGTGTGAAGGAGTAGCTGACGTTTCAGCCCACGGAGATAAAGGAAAGAATATGAGTGAAAACAAGGAAAAGATAACCTACAAGGACGCCGGCGTCGATACAAAAGAAGGTGAAAGAGCCGTCAAACTGATGAAGGAACATGTCAAAAAGACCTTCGGTCCCCAGGTCCTTACCGGACTTGGCAGTTTCGGCAGTCTGTACAAGCCTGATCTTAAAGGTATAAGCACCCCTGTCCTGGTCGCAGGAAGCGACGGTGTAGGGACCAAGCTGAAGATAGCTTTTATGACCGACAAACACGACACAGTTGGTCAGGATCTTGTGGCTATGTGCGTCAATGACGTTTTGTGCCAGGGCGCCCAACCTATGTTTTTTCTTGATTACATCGCAACCGGTAAGGTTGAAGCAGAAAAGATAGCCGATATGGTAAAAGGTGTGGCTGACGGCTGCATTAAGGGCGGCTGTGCTTTGGTGGGCGGCGAGACAGCTGAAATGCCCGACTTTTATGCTGAAGGCGAATATGACATGGCCGGTTTCGCAGTAGGTATAGTGGATGAGAAAAAGATTATAGACGGCAGCCAGATCAGGGACGGAGATATAATAATCGGTCTTCCGTCAAGCGGTATCCACAGCAACGGTTATTCTCTGGTCAGGAAGGTCTTTTTTGACAAAGAAAAAATGAGCGTCAATGACAGCCCTTTGGAATCATATGAAACTCTGGGAGATGCCCTCCTTGAACCGACAAAGATTTACACTGAGGCAATAACAACACTGCTTAAAATTATCAGACCAAACGGAATGGTCCATGTGACCGGCGGCGGTTTTTACGAAAATATACCAAGAGTCATCCCCAAAGGTTTGGGCGTTAAGATCTCAAAGGACTCATGGAAGAGGCCTGAGATTTTTGACGTTCTGCAGAATCTGGGAGACATAGACGAAAGAGACATGTTCTCCACATTCAATATGGGAATAGGGTACATGATCATTGTGGACCAGGGCGATGTTGACATGGCAATACACCACCTGACCGATGCAGGAGAGACACCATCTGTCATCGGCGAGGTAAAGGAGATCAGTAAGATAAGCGATCACAGCGGAGTTGATATATGGTAAATATTTCGGTACTGGTATCCGGCGGGGGCACCAACCTTCAGGCAGTCATCGACGGTATCAGCAGCGGCGAGATAAAAAACGCACGCATTGGTCTGGTACTTTCCTCAAACCCGGATGCATATGCCCTTACGAGAGCCGCAAAAAATGAAATCGATTCTGCCGTTATAGGAAAGCGGACAGAGGAAGATCCGGACAAACGAGCAAGTGCAATGATCGAAGCACTTAAAAAAGCAGGCACGGACATCATAGTTCTGGCTGGATATATGAGCATCATTCCCGAATCAATAGTAAAAGAATACGAAAAAAGGATAATCAACATCCATCCTTCTCTGATCCCCAAGCATTGCGGTAAAGGGTTTTATGGGGAGAAGGTCCATAAGTCAGTGCTGGCATCAGGTGATACTGAAAGCGGAGCCACAGTTCATTTTGTAGATGAAGGTGTGGACACAGGAGAGATAATAGTACAAAGAAAAGTGGATGTTAAAGAAGGCGATACAGCGGAAACTCTGGCAGAGAGAGTTCTGAAAGTTGAACATGAGATACTAGTTGAAGCCATTAACAAAGTAATTAAGAAATATAGTAAAGACGAGCAAGAAAGAGTAGGTAATTAAATTGGGCGGACTATGCGGAGTAGCATCAAAAAATGATTGTGTTATGGATCTGTTTTTCGGGACGGATTATCATTCCCATCTGGGAACAAAAAAGGGCGGTATGACCGTTCTTGGAGAAAACGGATTTGAAAGAGCCATACATGACATTGAAAATTCACCGTTCAGATCTAAATTCGAAAAAGAGCTGGATCGGTTCAAGGGTCATATGGGCATAGGCAGCATAAGCGATGGAGACCCTCAACCCCTTAGTGTATACAGCAAACAGGGAGATTATGCCATCGGAACTGTGGGCAAAATAAATAATAAAGAAGCATTGGTGGATAATCTGATCAAGATCGGATCGACCCAGTTTATGACTATGAGCGGTAATCTGATCAACAACACGGAACTGGTTGCGGCTCTTATTTCCA
The DNA here is from genome assembly GCA_031553035.1 of Anaerovoracaceae bacterium. Taxonomy (GTDB): domain Bacteria; phylum Bacillota; class Clostridia; order Peptostreptococcales; family Anaerovoracaceae; genus JAVBLY01. The sequence goes on from JAVBLY010000011.1 coordinate 26,302, forward strand.
CACAATCTGATATTACAAGCGGGATAAAATACGCGCAGGATCAGATCGACGGATCCATAACCATTTTGGTTTTGACAAAAGACGGGATCTACGGTGCCAGGGATAAATACGGAAGAACCCCATTGGTAATCGGAGAAAATCCCGATGGGTTCTGCATTGCATCTGAATCGTTTTCCTTTATAAATATCGGTTATGAATACAGAAGCGAATTGGGCCCCGGCGAGATTGTCCGTATCAATCCTGAAGGGATCGAGATCCTAGAGAAAGAAAAAGACGACATGAGGATGTGCACTTTTCTTTGGACATATTATGGCTATACCACTTCTACCTATGAAGGACAGAATGTGGAGATAACCAGATACAGAAACGGAGCACTTATGGCGGCCCGCAATACTCATGAAGATGTGGATTATGTGGCAGGAGTCCCTGACAGCGGGATCGCTCATGCACTGGGATTTGCCAATGCTTCAAAAATTCCTTATTCCAGGCCGCTGATCAAATATACACCGACATGGCCGAGAAGTTTCATGCCCCAGAATCAGAAGGCAAGAGATCTCATCGCAAAGATGAAGCTTGTGCCGGTTTTCGAAATAATAAACAACAAGAAATTCATACTGATAGACGACTCCATAGTGAGAGGCACTCAGCTTGCAGGTACGGTAAAATATCTCACTGAAAACGGGGCAAAGGCTATCCATGTAAAATCCGCATCACCGCCGTATATGTACGGTTGCAAATATCTTAATTTTTCCAGATCTGTCAGCGATATGGAGCTCATAACCAGAAGAGTCATCTGCGAACTTGAAGGCATTGATCATGACGGTTTCACAGACAGTATGCTTCAGGAATATGCGAATCCAGATACAGACAGCTATAAGGCAATGACCGACAAGATCAAAGACATCAGGGAATTCAACAGCCTGGAATTCCAGAGACTGGATGATACCTTGGAATCGGTCGGCATCGATAAGTGTAAGCTTTGTACTTATTGCTGGAACGGAAAAGAGTGATGATGCTTGTTATTTTTCCGTATTTGCCGCTTGCTGCTCACCGAAATTCTTCTCAACGTACGTCTTAGTACGCATCGGCGAATTCGGTTCACGCGCACCGCAACTACGAAAAAATCACTTCGTATCTATTAATAGTTTGGATAAATGAACGATGCTAGTGCGAGATAGGCATGATTGATGGTTAATAAGTGTGAATAATTAATTCGCACGCCGCCGGAGGTATATAATTGTTTTTCACTCCATATAGTGAATCTCGATTATTCACAAGTGATTTGTTTCTGCAAGAGGCAATTCATTTGCCTCGATAGCAGAAATGGAGTGAAAAAATGCAAAATATGCCCATGCAAGAAAAAAGTCGAATTTTGGTCAAAAAATGGAGTAATGTGTGGTTTTTCAGACAAAATGATTGTCGATAATATGAAATGCGCCGTATTATGTAAACTTATGGCATTAAAAATCACACATTAATAGATAATTTGTCCAAAAACCCCAAAAAAATATTGCACGGACCAAATATAACCCAAAAATATAACCCCAAAATAAGGAGGAAAGATGAGAGCGTTAATAAGTGTATCAGATAAAGCCGGAGTAGTAGAATTCGCCAGAGAGCTGGAAAAGCTGGGAGTTGAGATCATATCGACAGGCGGTACAGCAAAGAAACTTGCAGACGAAGGAATAAATGTAATTGGGATCAGCGATGTGACAGGTTTTCCTGAATGTCTTGATGGCAGAGTGAAGACCCTTCATCCCGCCGTTCACGGAGGGATTCTTGCAATGAGAGACAATCCGGATCACATGAAGCAGCTTAGCGACCTTAATATCGAGACAATCGATATCGTTGCCATCAACCTGTACCCATTTAAGGAAACCATAATGAAGCCGGATGTGACACTGCCGGTTGCCATCGAAAATATAGATATAGGCGGTCCCACAATGCTTCGGTCATCGGCAAAGAATCATAAAGATGTGGTTGTGGTTTGCGATCCTGCTGATTATGCAAATGTGATCGACGAGCTAAAGACCGCTGACGAGGTCAGTTACGATACTAAATACAGACTGGCTTTAAAAGTCTTCGAACACACAGCAGCTTATGATGCAATGATCTCCGAATATCTGAGAAGAGAAAAAGATATTCCTCTTCCCGACAACCCGACATTCACATACGAAAAGATCCAGGATCTCCGATACGGTGAAAACCCTCATCAGAGTGCTGCATACTATAAAGAAGTAAAACCATGGTCAGGTGCTTTGGTAAATGCAGAGCAGCTACATGGCAAAGAGCTTTCCTTCAATAATATAAACGATACTAACGGTGCAGTGGAAACACTTCGTGAATTTACGGAGCCGACAGTTGTCGCTGTCAAACATGCAAACCCGTGCGGGGTCGGAGAAGCAGATAGCATATATCAGGCGTATATGAATGCTTATGAAGCTGATCCTGTTTCAATTTTCGGCGGGATAATAGCGGCTAATCGTGAGATAGACAAAACAACTGCAGAGGAAATAAACAAAATATTCGTGGAGATCGTAATCGCCCCCGGCTATTCCGAAGATGCTCTGGAAGTACTCAAATCGAAAGAGAATATAAGGATACTCACATTGCCGGACGTTGGAAATCAAGTTCCTAAGGACAGCAAAGACATAAAGAAGATCGACGGCGGAATACTCATTCAGGATAAGGACAGTGAGATGTTTGATGAAGCCGATCTGAAAGTAGTGACAAAAAAACAACCGACTGATGAAGAGATGAAAGATATGATCTTCGGCATGAAGGTCGTCAAGCATGTCAAATCAAATGGGATCGTTCTTGCCAAAAACGGCAGGACCTGCGGAGTCGGGCCGGGACAGACCAACAGAGTCGGCGCTCTAGAGATCGCGGTTAGGACAACAACAGGTGATTTAAGAGGAGCGATATTGGCTTCAGATGCCTTTTTCCCGTTTGATGACTGTGTTACTATGGCAGGCGAAGCCGGTATTACAGCAATAATCCAGCCAGGCGGATCAGTGAGGGATGCGGATTCCATTAAAAAATGCGATGAACTTGGGATTGCCATGGTGTTTACCGGAATGAGACACTTCAAACACTAAGGAGGCACGAATGAAAGTACTTGTAGTAGGCGGCGGCGGAAGAGAGCATGCTATCATATGGAAACTTGCACAGAGTCCCAAGATAGACAAAATATATTGCGCACCGGGAAATGCAGGAATAATGGAACAGGCAGAGTGCATAGATGTATCTGCAGAGGATATTGATGGGATAGTCAAGCTTGCCGGTGATCTCAATATAGATCTAGCGGTCATAGGACCGGAAGTGCCCCTTGCAATGGGTATAACCGATGCACTGCATGAAAAAAATGTCCGGGTCTTCGGTCCTAACAAAAAATGCGCTCAGCTTGAGGCAAGCAAAGCTTTCACCAAGTCTTTTCTTGACAGGCACGACATACCCACAGCCGGATACAGAGAATTTACAGACAAAGAAGACCTGCTGAATAATCTTGGAATATATGGCTACCCAATGGTCCTCAAGGCCGACGGACTTGCTGCAGGGAAAGGCGTCATCATTGCCGAAAACGAAGATGATGCAAGGGCTGCAGTGGAAGAAATGATGGGCAAGCGGACCTTTGGCGATGCCGGAGACAAGGTTGTAGTGGAAGAGTTTTTGACTGGAGTGGAAGCCTCCATGCTTTGCTTTGTGGATGAAAGCGCTATAATTCCCATGGAGTCGGCTCAGGATTACAAGAGAATATTTGATGATGACAAGGGACCAAATACCGGCGGAATGGGAACATACTCACCTAGTTTAGTGTTCACGCCGGAACTTGAAAAAGAAATCAGAGACAGGATCCTGATGCCTACATTCAACGGCTTCAAAAAAGACGGGCTTGATTTTGTGGGAGTCCTGTTCATAGGGTTGATGATCGGCGATGAGGGTCCGAAAGTCATAGAATTCAACAATCGTTTCGGGGATCCCGAAGCGCAGTCCGTGCTTCCGCGGATGGAAACGGATCTGATAGATATTTTTCTGGCGGCAACGGAGAACAAGCTGGCTGGTATTGACATCAAATGGAAGGATGATCGTGCGGTATGTGTGGTCATGGCATCGGGAGGATACCCCGGTCCTTATGAAAAAGGCATAGAAATACATGGTATTGACGAGGTGGATGAAGGCGTTATTGTTTTCAGTGCAGGAACGAAACTTAACGACGAAGGAAAAACAGTGACTTCAGGCGGCCGAGTTCTTGGTGTCACTGCCCTTGGAAAGACACACGACGAGGCAAGATTCAAAGCCTATAAGAATGCCGGTAAGATCAGCTTTGACGGGGCCCAATACAGAAAGGACATAGGGATCATCAGAAAGTGAGAATTTTTCTTTAAAAAGAAGCCAACATTAGTTATAATAATTCTATTAGCTATAACTATTTAATTAACGAACTGAGATGATATGATACTAAGTGATTTACTATCGGATATTGATTATTCGATCATTCAGGGCCGTAACGACACAGTTGTTTCGGGTCTGGCAATAGATTCAAGAAAAGTAAAAACGGGAGATTTGTTCATTGCGATAAAAGGAATGACCACAGATGGGCATGAATTCATTACAAATGCAGTAGAAAGAGGCGCGTCCGTCATTCTCATCGACAATGACAGAAAAAAAGATATCAGACTTCAGACAGGTCCTCAGCAGGTTACGGTTGTAAGTGTCCGTGACACAAGGGACATACTGTCGAAAATATCTAATACTTATTACGACAAACCAGCCGAGAAATTCAATTTGATAGGAGTAACAGGAACAAACGGCAAGACTTCAGTCACTGTTATTCTTGATCATGTCTTAAAACTTTTGGGACACAAAACAGGATTGATTGGAACAATTGCCAATTACTGCGGTGAAGAGGTCATCGATGTGGACAGGACAACTCCCACAACTCCCGACTGCATTGAACTGGCTCAGATAATGTCATATATGGCAGAGCATGATGTGGATGATGTTATTATGGAAGCGTCATCTATGGGTCTAAAGACCAAAAGAGTGAAAGACATCACATTCGAAGTCGGAGTTTTTACGAATATTTCACCGGAGCATCTTGACGATCACAAGACTATGGAAGATTATAAAGCTTCTAAAATGATGCTCTTTGAGCAGTCGAAAAAAACAGTTGTCAATATGGATGATGAACTTGCGCAGGATATTGCTGATATCAGCAACGGTCCATGCCTAAAATACGGTATAAAGAAAAAAGGACCCAGTGACCTGGTGGCAGAAAGCATCTCTTTTACAGGAGAAGGTGTCAGTTTCCGAATGATGTACGGAATTGAGCAATTTAAGGTAAACTTAAAGATCCCAAGCGAATTTGCAATATATAATGTACTTGCAGTAGTTGGGACATGTCTGCAGCTGGGTATACCTTTCAAGGATCTGGAAGGCCCCATTCAGGATGAGATAGTAGTTCCGGGAAGATATGATATTGTTTCAGCTCCTCAGGGATTCACCGGGATCATAGATTATGCACACACTGAAGTAGCTCTTGAGAACCTTCTTCAGGCAGTCAAGGCCAATCCCGCATATAAAAAAGTGATTTCAGTGTTCGGTTGCGGCGGTGATCGTGATCCCAGCAAAAGGGCCCCAATGGGCAGAGTGTCGGGAGATGTTGCCGATTATACAATAATCACATCGGATAATCCCAGGACCGAGGATCCGCAGCTGATCGTGGATATGGTAGAAGACGGTATCAGAAAAACCGGCGGCGAATATGAAGTAATCGTAGACAGAAGAGCCGCTATCGAGAAAGCAGTTAAAATGGCAGAAGAAGGCGATGCCGTTGTTATCGCAGGAAAGGGCCATGAAACATACCAGATACTTAAGGATAAAACAATAGATTTTGATGATAAAGAAATATTTCAGTCGTTGATTGGAGGCTCATTATGAGAAAATTTAAAAACAAAAGCATAATATTATGCTTTATCCTGACGTTGGTTATCATGCTGTACGGAACTACAGGGGTTATGGCATACACCGGCGGCAACAGCATCATAATTGCAGAAACTACGGATGAATCCATCGATACACCTGCACCTGTAGATGAACCTGATCCTCCGTCAATAATAATACAGAACTATCCCGCTACAATGGAGGTCGGTGAAACCGCTAAATTATCAACTTCATCTAGCAATACCGGTACTGACGATGTTTCATGGAAATCCAGCGACCCTGATATTTTGTCAGTAGACGCTGACGGCACAGTAACAGCCAACGAAACCGGAACGGCAAGCATCACTGCCAAGTCAGGTGAAGCTACAGATACAGTCAAGATCACTGTCAAGGAAGTGCCGGCAGAGTCCATCAAAATAGTGTCGGATTCTTTTGGAATGACTGACAGCGTAACCGGATATAAGATGGATAAGGGCGACACTATCCAACTTCAGGTTGAAGTAAAACCAAGTGAAGCCACTGTAAGCGGGATCGAATGGGAAGTAGACGATGAAGAAGTTGCGGAAGTTGATCGCGATGGCAATCTGACTGCTCTTAAAAACGGAAAGGTCATCGTTTCGGTCACTGCTGATGACGGCACTATGACAGACAAAATCGAAGTCCAGATCGGCAGCGGCATACCGTGGATCCCTATTATCATTGGAGCTGTCATCCTCATTATAATAATAGTTCTGATCGTCCTTCTTGTTAAACAGAAGAAGAAAAACAAATCCAAATCGAAAAAATCGAAATATGATGACGATGATGATGAGGACGACGATGAGGACGAAGAAGATAAACCACAGGACCAGAATCAGCAGGATGATCTGGAAAAGGAAAAAGAACGTATAAGGCGTGAAGCGTATCTTCAGGGTTTTACCGACAGAGAAAAGGAAATGACAAAAGTTTTTGACCCAAAGGATTTTGAAGACAAAGACAATAAGGACGATATAGAATAACTACTTAAAGGTGAGGTCAAGATCGACGATCTCACAGGGACTGCCGATACGAAGAGGTATCCCGTAATTGCCGACTCCCGAACTGACAAGGATCTGGCAGTTACCCCGGGTGTGTAATCCGTAGCTCAAACCGAAATCAAACAGATCGAAAGTTTGGGCGGGGAATATTTGACCGTTATGAGTGTGTCCGGAGAGCTGTATATCAGCTTTTTCGGAGGCACTCACTTCTTTTGGATCAGGCCTGTGATCCATTACAATAACAGGAAAATCTTCAGTGATCTGGTCTTCGATAACAGAATAAGGTTTTCTGGTCTGGTTTTGGTCGTCTCTTCCGGCAAGATAAAAAAGTCCGTCGATATTAACAACTTCATTTCGAAGAACTTTTATATTTGCATCCGTAAAATACTTGATCTGCTTATCGGTATTCCCTGTATAGTCATCATGATTCCCCAGAACGAAATAAACTCCGTAAGGAGCATCAAGCTCAGAGAATACTTTTAGAGTATATTCCTTGAGTTCATCCGTTGTACCTTCATCAAAGATATCTCCTACAATGAGGATGATATCCGGATCCATTGCCATGACTCGATCTTTGATTTCTACCAGTTGTTCTTTTCTGACAGTCACTCCGGTATGTGCATCTGAGAAAGCTACGATGTTCAGCTTTTCTATGGAAGAAGACTTCTGAGCTACGGTGGTTTCATATTCGGTCGTCTTTATATTCCAGGCAGGGTATAACCCGCTGGCAGTAATCAAGGCGCAGATTATGAATATGGTCAGTCCTCCGTAAAAGAACTTACCGGCATGATATCTTAATTTCTCAGGGAACTTCTTGAAGTGGTTGATAATCCTAATGATATCGTATATGAAAAAGAATCCTACCGAATAAAACAGCATGGACAGATAGATAGCGGCAACATACATCAAGCCGTTCATGAAGTCGGTCCCCGTTTCTCCGAAGAAAAACAATCTGAAATATAGGATTCCGAACATAGCAAAAAAAGCATAGACGAAGACAAGAATTCCCCGTTTCAGGGCCTTTCTCGATTTAAACGGTATTACGAAAAAGTGATATATGAGATAAATATTTAATAGCAGGATAACGATGAATACTGAGACCCAGCCTAAGTCAAAATGCATTATTCCCCTCCGCTGCTGCTGTCGTCATAGCCGCCGATGCCATCACCTACATGTGGGTTGAAGTGGGAGTATACCACATCGCCCAGAAACGCAGTGACGAGGACTATGCACATGCCGATACGACCTTTTTTAGGGATTTTATTGAAGTAAGTATCCAGCATCGGAGCGAACAGATACAGGAACATACAACCGCCAAGACCAAATACAAGCAGACTTTCCAGACATACATATCCGCCTATGTTGAAATAGAAATTAGAATAATCCCAGTATTTCATTCCTCTGACCACATCCAGGAACCATCCTGTGACACCTTCGATGACGCCGCAGACTACCATGGCAAGGAAAAAAGTAAGCAGCGGACGATCAACGAATTTTCTAAGGAGTACTACCAGGCCAAGTCCTCCGAATCCATATATGGGTATCCAGGGACCATATAGAGAACCTCTGTTTACAAAGTGACCGTCAATTATTGCCTGAAGCGTACATTCCCATATCCAGCCGAACATTGCAAATGCAAAAAACAGAAGGATCAGGTTCACAAAGCTGTATTTTCTGTGATAGTCGTATGTGAGTTTCTTGCCGTCGGGTTCAGGTACCATTTCCAGAGGAGCTTCGATGGCACCGGCTCTTACCGTCAGGTACAACTCGGCGTAAGCTGATTTCAAATATGGTTCAAGCCATAGATATCTTACTATGCCGAATGTTAGGATGGAAAGTATCCACCATGGGACAAAGGTGACATCCATGAGAAAAGCTTTCCATTTATTGCCTCTCATCATCTTCATAGATAGATCGAATGCTTCTTTTCTTGTGATATCGGGATTCTCCGCAAGGATATATGGGATCATCCTGTATGAATAAAGCTTGATGAATCCGCCGACTATTGTCAGGAACCAAAGCCCGTTGAATATCAGTCTCATGAACATGATCCATGCGCAGTGCCGGACTTTTTTCAGTCTGAATATGAGAAGTATTCTGGAAACCGGAGTTTCTCCGTTAAGCTGGCTTTCAGTGAAAAACCGGGCTGCGCCTATCCTGAGGATATTTTCCACAAAGATAAGGAACAGGATCATCACTATTGTGCCCAGAGCCGTGATAACAGCTGCCGAAATCGAATCCTTCAGGAAAATCTTATCGAATACCATCAGGAACCCACCTGCAACAGTACCTGTTGATTTAGTACTGTAATAAAGTCCGGAGATCACTCCTTCGGAAGAATCATTTCCGATAGATGTGGCTTCACGAAAATTATTTTCAACATCGACCAGGTCTTTGCCAAACTCTTCAATAGCCTGTGAGTTGGTGGCCTGACCCAGCTGAATGATATAGTCTGTAGTAGTATCGATCGATTTGGTTATGGTCAATGCGCCGCTTACCAAAAAGACCATTATCAATGAAACTATAAGGCATGCCGTATAATTTCTTTTCATGGCTTTCTTGCTTTCGATTTTTAATGTCCGTATTTTCCACATATTCAGAATCTCCTAATCAAGTTAATAGTTACCCCTATAGACGTATTTTAAATATTTTAATGCGATTTCATGCAATCTGTCAACTTCACCTCTTGATGTTTCTGTTTTGTCTGCATATTCGTAAGCAGGAAAAAATCTGGATAAATGGAGCGGGATATCTCTGTTGATCCCTGCGATCCACCTGCACATTTCTTCTATTTCTGTTGAATCATCGTTTTCATCCGGTATTACCAGGCAGGTGATCTCAAGATGGCAGCTTTCTGCATAAAGCTTTATAGACCTTTTTACATTCTCCAGATTTCCGCCGATTTTTTTATAAAAGTTCTCATTGAAGGCTTTGAGGTCTATATTTGCCGCATCAATTAATGGCAGTATTTCCCTAAGCGGAGCTTCATTGATATATCCGTTTGAAACCACCACATTTTTTAACCCGGCATTTCGGACCAGCTTTGCACAGTCTCTGACAAACTCATAACCTACCATTGGTTCATTATATGTATATGCTACTCCGATATTTCTATTTTGTTTCAGCTCTACGGCTTTGCTGACAACATCTTCCGGAGCCATTTCCATAACAGGGATGTCGCTCCCATCAGACATGGATATGCGGTTATTCTGACAGAATCCGCAACAGAAATTACACCCGTAGCTGCCGATGGAGAGTATATTATTTCCCGGCATGAATCGTTTAAGTGGTTTTTTTTCAATTGGATCCAGAGAAATGGATGTTACTTTTCCGTAATTGTCACAGACGATCATTCCGTTTTGATTTGATCTGGCACTGCAAAACCCTGTTTGCCCCTCAGCTATACTGCAGGATCTGGGACATATGCCGCACTTGATGTTTTTATTCATTTGATCTGATTCCAGTTCCATAATCAGTAATGCCTGACTACTTCAAATCTCTGAAGGCTCACCTTGTCAATATCAGACAGAGAAATGCCCGCTTTCTGCATGGCTATTTTTATCTGATCATCTACATTGTCGATGCCGTCCAGATTAGGGAGAAGAAGACCTCTTTTCATTCCTAGGCTTACTATAACTCCGTATTTATCTGTATCCAGCATGGATTTATCTGCAATATCTTCAGGCGGCTTCAGTATGTCGACGCTGTATGAAAGGCGGTCCAGCTCTTCTCTGGTAATGGGCGGGAACCTGGGGTCTTCGGACGATGCACTTATTGCGTTTCTTATTATCTCCTGGCTGATATTTGCTGTCACAGGACCTGTTGTGCCGATGCACCCGCGAAGTTCGCCATCTTTTTTGATCGACACAAATACTCCAGCCTTTTCATCGATCATAGCCTGAAGAAGTTTTTGGGGAGGTTTATATTCCTTATGGTGGATCGCCAATTCTTCAACAGTGTTTCTGGCAAGTGTGACATATTCGTCCTCCTTGCTTCTCTGTTCATCTATCTTGTCCTTTTGTGATCTAAGAAATTTGTCCAGGAAGTCCCGTGAATCATCCTGTCCTTTCGGCATAAATTTCCCCACGCCGTAACCTACACCGAATGGTCCTTCATAAGAAAGAAGCTCAGAATCCACTTTGGTTTTGTGTAAAGCGCCTGCCATAATAATAAAGCCTCTAAGTCCGCAGTTTGCAGCCTTTTCCTCAAACGACGGATCCATATCCATAAAAATACCGAAGTCTCCGGTTTCAATTGCTCTGCATATAAGGTCGTCGAACTCCGGTCCTTCCTTTGCGAATCCGTAAGGTCCGTCATCCAGTAATTTGTGGGACAGATCTCCGCTGGCTATTATCACGACTTTTTTATCCGACTCTTCAGCTGTCAGTTTGATAACCTGCCCGAATTTATACAGGTCATCAAAAGAGATGCCTGCCGGTGCGATTCGAACGGCTTTATAGTCAGTATATACTTCATTGATAAATCTTATGGGAATCATTGTGGCATGATCAAGCATTGAGTCTTTTTCGCCCAGCGTCCCTGCAGGAATACCACTTTGCTCGGAATTTATCTCCAGATCCTTTACAAAATCCGTGTCGTATTTCAGACGGATCCTGACCTGCGGCGCCCTGTACTGAGACATATCGCCTTCAGCTGAATTACCGGGGGATATGTGAATATAATCTGAATACATGATTGAATGGGGGCTGATGATCACTATTGTATCCGGCTTGATTTCAGCGATTTCCTTTGATATGGACCTCATTGAATCTATGGTAGTCTGGATATTCTTTTCTTCGCCGCCTCCGACCTCAGGAAAAATCAGGGGAGGGTGGGGCACTATATAAGCTGCTTTTATTGACATTTTTCCCTCACAAACTGCTGTTTTCTTCCTAAACAGTTGCTTTTTTTAACTGCCTTTTCAGTTTTAACATCACTTCGTCAACATCCAGAGGCTTGCCGACGTGGTCGTTCATTCCCACTTTCAGGCACTTTTCTATGTCTTTACTGAAAACATTGGCGGTCATTGCTATTATGGGAATGCTTCTGGCTTTGGGGATCTCCATGGCCCGGATAAATCTTGTGGCTTCGTACCCGTCCATTTCGGGCATGTGGATATCCATGAAAATGGCGTCATATTTATCAGGATTTTTCTTGAATTTGGCAAGAGCCTGTCTTCCGTTTTCTGCAGTATCTATAATGACGCCGGTGCCGTCAAAAAGACCCAGAACGATTTCTCTGTTGATCTCGATATCTTCTGCAAGGAGGATGCGGATGCCTTCTATGCCCGTTTTTTCATCGAATCCATCCATGCCGGCACTCTTCATATGTTCATCTATGCGGATGCATTCATTGATGGTATCTGTAAGAGTAGATGTAAATAAGGGTTTTGGGATGAATCCGTCTATTCCTGCTTTTCTGGCCTGAGGTTCAATATGGTTCCATTCCATGGCAGAGATCATGATTATCATTGCATTTTCATTGAATTTCGTTTTGATTTCATTTGCCAGCTGAATACCGTCCATTCCGGGAAGTTTCCAGTCGATAAAGATCACATCATATTTATGATCTTTGTTTATTGTGAGCAATTCCAAGGCCTCCGTAGCATTTTCGGCTATGTCGCAGTCGAATCCGATAGCTTTTGAAGTTCTGGAAAAATAATCTCTTATTTCCAGGGAGTCGTCGATGGCCAATACTCGGATATTGCTCCATGATATTCCCTTTGGCAGCTTGTTTGCAACAACGCCTTTTCCTGTTTTTATCGGGATCATGAAAGAGAATTCCGAGCCCTTATTGGGAGTAGAGTTCACCTTCATTTCTCCGCCCATGAGTTCGACGATTTTTTTAGAAATGGTAAGTCCCAGACCGGTCCCGCCGTATTTTCTTGAAATGCTGTTGTCTGCCTGCTCAAATGAGCCAAAAAGTCGTTCCCTCTGTTCATCTGTTATGCCTATACCTGTATCCTTTACCGAAAAATTGATATAGTTCATATTATTAGCCGTATCTTCGCCAACTTTATGTACAGCCATACGGATCGTCCCGTTCTCCGGGGTGAACTTTACTGCATTTGAAAGGAGGTTTGTAATGACCTGGGCAAGTCTCTGTTCGTCCGAAAATAAAAAAGGCGGAATGCTGTCATCAATATTGACGACAAAGTTCTGGTTTTTTTCTTCCACATTGAAATTCACAAGATTAGTGACTCTGACAAGCATCTTCTCAAAATCAAAATCGATAGAAGAAAGCTCCAGTTTGTTTACCTCGATCTTGGACATATCCAGTACATCGTTGATAACACCCAGAAGGTGGGTCGATGCATCGGAGATCTTCTTTAGGCAGTAGTCCTTCTTTTCCATATTGTTGGATGTGGAGCCTATATGAGTCATACCAATGATTGCATTGAGAGGCGTCCTCATCTCATGAGACATATTTGCAAGAAAATCCGATTTTGCCGAACTGGACTGCAGAGCGGCTTCCTTTGCTCTGAGCTCTTCTGTAACATCGCTTAATAGAATCATCATTCCTTCTGCCTCACCGGTGTCGCTTGACATAGGTGCGAAAGTGATCTTGTAATTTCGGCGGTCTCCGGTGTTGTTAAGGTCGGCTGTTTCATCTATAGTAATGTTTTTCTTCTCACGGATAGCATTCCTGTATTGCCTTTCGATCTCGGCTATCCATTTCTCATCAGCAAAGAGAATAAACACTTCTCTTAAAGTTCTTGCATTGATAAGTCCATAATTCGCTATATCTGTATTTTCAAGAAATGTTTCAGTACAGTAAACAAATCGCCCTGTATGATCGAACAAAAGTATTGCTTCAGGGGCATTTTCCAGAAGCAAATTCATGTATTTTTCCAGTTTTAAACGTTCTGAACTGAGAACACCGTCGATATTCCTCTTTGCATAGGATGTAGCTTTGCCTCTATCGATGATTTCTTCGTATCTCTTGTTTACGCGGTTGAGTTTTTTGATTTCCCGTTCAAGTTCTTTCAACCTTGTCTCCATCTCACCTGGTGAGATATTTTTGACATCCAAATTCTTACCTCCGTTGTTTTCAATTTGTGGTGCAAATTGTGGTTTTTATAAAACGCAAATTATAAAGGTGAAATTGTGGTATCTGTTCACCGGATTATTATTGTCATCATATGACGGGCAGACCTCTCCTCCGGAGTATGCCAGGTGGAACGGCACAGTTTCTCCTACTTTTTCTTTTACCTTATTCATCTCTGCAAGGTAATCCATTTCAAGCAGGTGGTTTCGTGCCTGACATGGGAACATAAGTATGCCGCTGATATTATCATTTGCAATAGCTTCATCAACTGCTTCACCGGCTGTCTTTACGATATCGCCCGGATCCAGAGTACCTATTGCCAGAGTGCTGCCTGTAGGCATGTCTCCGCCGCAGAATGCATGTCCCTCATCATTGACGCTGTATATACCTCTGACCGAAGGCTTTGTCCCGTCACCGTAATCTACTACGAAAGGTATTGCCGAGCTTCCCTCGATGCCGTCGCCCTGAGAGAGACCTATGGTTTTCATGTACTCCATAAGATTCATTCCGTTTACTTCTTTTAGAAGACTGCCGTCAGATTCTGTTATGATTGCTTTTTGTTTTGTTATCTTGTCATCGGAAATTGTCGAGATGAAAAATCTCGGATGGACATCACCGCTCATCATCAATAGTGCCAGTGACTGTTGATATGATTTACCATCAGCGAGCACTTCGGTTTTATTAAAATCAAAGCTGGAACTTGATGCCATTGAACCGAACACAGGTATTCCCCCTGCCTCTTTATGCACTATATTTATTATCTTCTCACCGCTGACATCAGGAACAAGCGGACCGAATGGAATAATCAGTTTAGGTTCTCCGTCAAGTAGGCTCAGTGTTTTTCTATATACGTCCTGTAGGGGTTTTTCTATATTTTCTTTTGAAAGGGACTCTGAAATTCCGATGGCAAAGTTCACATCATCGGATGTATAAACTGAAAGTGAAAGGACATCAAGGCCTTCTTCCGTGTTCGTGGAACATGCTAAAGTAGTCATTCCCACCGTCTCAAAAGGAAGGATGGCATCTACGGCCTCCATGACTCCCGTTTCGATAAATTCCGGCGAACAAGTTATTATTCCTACACTGTTTTTCAGAAGGCTGCTGTCCGGATCGATCTGCGCCAAGATATCGTCTGCTGCATCTTGCGGTTCATCGATTTCCAGTGTCGATGCCGTAATCATTTTGATCATATCATACTCCTTAGGTATATAATGTAATAAAAAAGCTGCAAATCAATTATACCCCAATATTCTTATATCATGCAAAAAAACACAAATTTCTTGCATTGCCAAATGATTTGCGATAGGGTTTTAATTGGTTGTGACAATACTGATTAAGGAGGAATAAAATGCGAAAGAAAAAAGAGGCTTTGCCTATAGCCCCCGAGGATATAAAAGTGGGCGTAGAGAAAAGCGTTAAAGGCGTGGGAAAAATAATAAAGGAATTCAAAGATTTTGCCATGCGGGGCAACATGATCGATATGGCTGTCGGTATCGTCATGGGTACCGCATTTTCTGCCATGGTCAAATCCATCGTTGATCAAACACTGATACCGGCAATATTATATTTCTTTGGAGGGACTAAGTTAGAAAACCTGAAGTATCATGATATTAATTACGGGGAATCAATATCGGCTATAATCAATTTTTTTATATTGGCGGCAGTTGTGTTTCTTGTGGTAAAAACTATGAATGCAGTTGCCAGCATAAATGATAAAAAGAATGAGGAAGAGCCTGAACCGGACCCCAACCCTGAAGTCGAACTTCTCAAAGAAATAAGGGATCTGCTTAAGGAAGAAAAAGCGTCATGAAATATGAACGAGTGTGGGCAGTATATTTCAGCGCCACAGGGACCACTAAAAAGATAGTGACTGCTGTTGCCGGCAAAATCTCTGACGAATTAGGCCTTGAATATTCTGAGTTTGATTTTACATTTCCGATCGCCAGAGCTAAGGCCATGTCATTTTCCGAGGCTGATATCGTCGTATTTGGCGTTCCTGTCATTGCGGGAAGAGTGCCTAATGTTCTGCTTAAATACTTTGATACTTTTAAAGGCGGCGGTGCTCCGGCTGCTCCCATTGTGCTATTTGGAAATCGTGATTTTGATGATGCCTTGATCGAGCTTAAAGACATACTTGAAAAAGATGGATTCAACACTATAGCCGCAGGGGCATTTGTAGGTGAACATTCATTTTCGGATATACTTGCGAAAGGTCGGCCTGATGATGAAGATTTGAAAGAGGCTTTGGATTTTTCTGTGAAAATCGCAGAGAAAATAAAATGTGAAGACAATATTCAAAGTATGCCTGTTATTGTCGATGGTACACCTTATCCGTACCGAGATTATTATCAGCCGAGGGACAGAAATGGAAATTGGATCGATATCAGGAAGGTTGTCCCTGTGACCGTTGAACGCTGCACCGATTGCAAAGTCTGCGTTGATCTGTGCCCGCTGGGTTCAATTGATCGAGAAGACGTAAGGATTCTAAATGGCATCTGCATGAAATGTTGCGCGTGCATCAAGGGTTGTTCTGAGAGTGCCAGATACTTTGATGATCCGGGCTTTATCTATCACAGAGAAGAGCTTGAGGACGTATATAAAAGACGGGCAGAAAATAAGGTTTTTTATTGACAAAAATATTTGGTTTGATATACTAAAGTAGTTGAAAGGGAGTAGTTGAAATGTAAAGTCAACAGACTGGTCACTTGGACCTGGCTTTACAACCTGAAAACGGTAATGAGACTTTTAACATACGTTATGTATGTTGAGGTCTTTTTTGTTTGTGTATAAGTTATTTTGTGTCAACGGGAGGACATAAAAATGGGAGCATTACTATTTGCGTATGCCTTTTCTGCAGGGGCGGTGGTTCTTGCGGAAATGGGAGATAAGACCCAGCTTTTGGCAATGGCTTTTGCCACAAAATATAAAGCCTGGCAGGTAATGATAGGTGTTTTTGTCGCTACGATCTTCAATCATGCACTGGCAGTTGCGGTAGGTCACTTGATAGCCGGTATCGAGCCTGCGCAGGTTTGGATTCAGGCGATTGCCTCTTTAGCGTTTATCGCCTTTGGACTATGGACCATAAGAGGAGACAGCCTTGACGGTGAACACAAAAAACCGACAAAATTCGGACCGATAATAACTGTTACCATCGCGTTTTTTATTGCGGAAATGGGTGACAAAACTCAGCTTGCTACGATTGCCCTTGCGGCCAAATTTGATTCGCCCGTCGCCATCCTCATGGGAACGACTACCGGTATGCTTATCGCTGATGCAATTGGAATAATCATCGGAATAGTGTTGGCAAAGAAGATTCCGGAAAGAAAAGTCAAACTTGTTTCAGCCGGGGCATTCATGCTGTTTGGATTCATCGGTTCATATCAGGTAATGTCAGGGATGATGAACCTGTCGATTCCGGAAATAATCGTTGTACTTGTTGTATTAGCTCTGATAACCGCTGCTTTATCGTGGTTCCTGATAACTAGAGAATCAAAGGCGACTTCAATTAACGAGATAGAATAAATTGAATCGATAATGTTACCCGGAGTATGGCGGTTATAGATGATCGAAGAAGACCCTTTCTGAAAAAGGCTTCTTTTCTTTTTGTTTTGTTTCGTTTTCCGGAACGCCCACCGGCAGCACTGCTCTTATATTCAGACTCTCAGGGATATTAAATTCCTCCCTGATTCTCGCTGCCTTGTCATTGAACTTTAAAACTCCGTCCATCCAAACGGATGCATAGCCCTTAGCCGTGATAGCAAGGAGTAAGTTTTCCGTAGCGGCCCCGTAATCCTCCAGCTCGAAACTGATGCCATTGCTGGTTGGCGCCGGTGAAGTGAGCACTAGAATTATTACGGGGGCGGTGGCTGTGGTTTCTTTGCCTAAGATATGATTTATTTTTGCACGGGCGTTCTTATCAGTCAACACAAGAAATGATGTTGACTGTGAGTTAAGGCCGGAAGGCGCTTTAATTCCCGCATCCAAGATTTCATTTAAGTCTTCCGTGGGGATTTCAGTATCCTTGAATTTGCCTCGGTATGTGTGTCTCTTTTTTATTGTTTCGAAAAATTCCATTTTATCTGCCATTCATGTTCCGCTATGCACGCATCTACACGTATTCATATCTAATTATATAAGTATACATACGCGTATTCAATAATTGAAACAGTCTTTTTTCATTTCTGCTATAATAAAGGGCAAGGGGACATCATATGAACAAAATATTTTTAGTAGAAGATGACAAAGTTATATCCAAAGAAATAGAAAAGCATTTCTCATTATGGGGATGGGATGTATCTGCTGTGAGAGATTTCCGCCAGATCATGGCGGATTTTGCAGAGGCTGATCCGCATGTGGTCATACTTGATATCAGCCTGCCTTTCTTTGACGGATACCACTGGTGCAGTGAGATCAGAAAGGTCTCGAAAGTGCCTATCATTTTTGTCTCCTCTGCCTCCGATAATATGAATATCGTCATGGCTATGAACATGGGGGCCGATGATTTTATCCCGAAGCCTTTTGATATAAATGTGCTAAGTGCAAAAGTCCAGGCTCTATACAGAAGGACGTATGAGTTCGGAGAAGGATCGAATATAATTGAGCACAGAGGAGCTGTGCTGGACCTTAACGATGCAACTCTTCATTATGAGGATAAACAGATCGAACTTACAAAAAACGAATATGGGATCATCAAGACCCTGATGCAGTCGAAGGGAAAGGTAGTTATCAGAGAAAACATAATAGAAAATCTATGGCAATCGGACGACTTTATCGATGACAATACCCTGACTGTAAACATAGCCAGACTCAGAAAAAAACTCGATGAAGCCGGCCTGGTAGATTTTATAAAGACTAAAAAAAGCATGGGATATCTGGTGGGCTGATATGCATGAAGCGAATTTCTGGTATTTTTTAAGATCGTACATCAAAGATCACAAAAAGATTGTCATATTCTTTGTGCTGTCAGTGATCATTTTTCTGATCGTGATCGCACTATATGATCTGCCGCTGGCAGCCGTGGGATATGCGGCGATGCTCTGCCTTGTACTGGCTGTGATTTTTTTCATATATGATTTTTACTTTTATCAGAAGAGGAACAAAGATATGATGAAAATGTTTTTTTCTGTATCCGAGACTCTGGACGGGCTTCCTTCGGGAAAGACCTTGATCGAACAAAATTATGAACAGCTTTTGCTTATTGCCCATGAATGCGGTCTTGAAAAAAAGAATATTATGGACGACAAGATGACGGACATGATAGATTACTATACTCTGTGGGCACACCAGATAAAAACGCCTATTGCCGGTATCCGTTTAATGCTCCAGTCTGCAGAGAATGACATTTCCTCAAGTCTTAAAAAAGATCTGAGCCATGAGCTTTTTAAGATAGAAAGATATGCAGACATGGTCCTTTCGTATATGAGACTTGAAAGCGAAAGTACGGATTATGTCATAAAAAAATATGATCTTGACCAGATAATCAGGAAGTCCGTAAAAAGATTCTCAAGCCAGTTTATCAATAAAAAGATAGGTATGGATTTTAGAGAAACAGGTTTTGTTGTGGTGACAGATGAGAAATGGTTCGGCTTTGTTTTAGATCAGATCCTGTCAAATTCCGTCAAATATACAGATGAAGGTAAGATAAGTATATACAAATCCGAAAGCAATGAGAAAGACGAGATCGTCATCGAAGATACGGGAATAGGCATTGCAGAAGAAGACCTGCCCAGAGTATTTGAAAAAGGTTTTACAGGATACAACGGCAGGGTGGAGAAACGATCCACAGGCATCGGACTTTTTCTGACCAAAATGATCCTAAGCAAACTTAAGCATTCCATCAGAATAGAATCTTCCCCCGGTGTTGGGACCAAAGTCATTATCGATTTGAACAGAGAGCATACAATTTATGAATGATCTATTTATATGCGGCATACAGATCGACTGGGACAAGAGCGGAAAGAACAGCTGCAAGATCAAGGAACTTTTTATCAAGAACCGAGAATCGATCATCAAAAAATTGTTTGATTGATTACCAAATTCGGCAATATTTCAATTGCACCAAGATATTTACAACTACATAAAAAAAGGATATAATTATGTAGTTGAATTATTTGTTATGTAATTGAGGTATATATATGAAAATATTTGATTATGAAAAAACAGCATCCAAATTGCTTACGCCAAGAATCGTAAATTTGATCTCAGCCATACATGAGAATAAAGGAAAGCAGGATTTATTTATTGAAGTAAAATCTGATATTTTGTCTAGTCTTCTCCATATAGCAAAGATCCAGAGCACTGAGGCATCGAATAAAATAGAAGGGATCGTTACTACAGAAGTAAGGATCAAAGAACTAGTTGAAGAAAAAGAAACACCTCGCAATCGCAATGAAGAGGAGATAGCAGGTTATCGTGATGTTCTGACGACGATACACGATAACTATGACTACATTACTCCCAGGTCAAATACGATCCTGCAATTACACCGTGATCTATACGCCTATCTCCCTACTTCTATGGGAGGGAGCTACAAGAACTCAGATAATATAATTCAGGAAACCGATGTGAATGGCAAAAAAACAGTACGTCTCGAGCCGTTATCTGCTTTTGAGACACCTGATGCAATGGAGCGTTTATGCGATACATTTTTAGATGAATTAGAAAGGGACGAAACAGATCCGTTGATCCTGATCCCCATGTTTATTCTGGACTTCCTTTGCATCCATCCATTCAACGACGGCAACGGCAGAATAAGCAGATTGCTGACACTGTTGCTTCTTTATCGTTCGGGGTACGTTGTCGGCAAGTATATAAGCATAGAAATGCTGATAGAAAAAACTAAAGAAACCTACTATAGTGTTCTTCGGCAAAGCGGTATTGGGTGGCATGAATCAGAAAATGACTATGTCCCGTTCGTTGAATACTACCTCGGCATTATCCTTAATGCGTATAGGGAATTCTCGAACAGAATCGAATTATTGACAGCGAAAGGCCTTAACAAAAGTGACCGTGTATTGGCTGTAATCAAAAAAAGAGTCGGCAAAATCACAAAAAAAGAAATCATGGATATTTGCCCTGATATCAGCCAGATTACTATAGAGAAAACACTTGGCAATCTTGTAAAGCAAGGAGTCATTCTGAAAATCGGCGGCGGGCGGTACACACAGTATGCTTACAATAAAAAATAAATACAACCTTACAAAACTGTAAGATTAACCATCCAAATGTAAGCCAAATCGATGGCAGCGGCCCCTTGTGCTCTATTAAAATGGACATGAAGATAAATTAGCAGACAATAAGGCGCTGCCGGTTCTGACTAAATCACACCCACAAGTGGCACGAGAACTTCTACGAGGAAGATTTAGAGAACCTTAGTATTGGACCTATCACGATTTCTTCGAAGAAAAAGGGTTAGGTCTCAGGAGGGATAACATGACCATGCTGGAAGTAAAAAATTTAAAAAAGATCTATACAAACAGACTGGGGGGAGCACAGGTCCAGGCATTGACCAACGTCAATTTTTCTGTTGAAGAAGGAGAGTTCGTCGCCATAATGGGAGAGTCAGGCTCAGGAAAGACAACACTCCTTAATATCCTGGCTGCATTGGACAAGCCTACAAGCGGTGAAGTGTCTCTTGACAGGCAGGATATCACCAAGATCAGAGACAAAGATATATCAGAATTCAGAAGGGATAATCTGGGATTTGTGTTCCAGGATTTCAACCTGCTGGACACCTTTAGCGTGGAGGACAATATCTTTTTGCCGCTGGTGCTTTCCGGCAAGCCGTACAACGAAATGCGCGCCCGGCTGGAACCGCTGGCAAGGCAGCTTTCCATCACCGACATCCTGAAAAAATACCCGTATGAAATTTCCGGCGGGCAAAAACAGCGGGCGGCGGCGGCCCGGGCGCTGATTACCGGCCCGGACATTTTGCTGGCGGACGAGCCCACCGGCGCGCTGGACTCGAAGGCCTCCGGCGCCCTGCTGCGGCTGCTGTGCGAAGTGAACGGCGACGGGCAGACCATTTTGATGGTGACCCACTCCGCCCGGGCGGCGTGCCGCGCCTCGCGCGTGCTGTTCATCCGCGACGGCGAGGTG
>JAVBLY010000012.1:0-24393 GCA_031553035.1 Anaerovoracaceae bacterium
TATTTCTGATAAAGAAAAAATGTTTCTGATAAAGAAAAAATGTTTCTACAAAAAATTAACCCAAAATTTGGTCCAAAATCGGGGTTATGCGAACTTTTTCACAGCTCTGTTAAGGAAATTATACATCAATGCACAATAACAGACTCAAGCCTCTGATTTGGAGACGTGGTATAGGACACAACCCCGATTTTGGACCATAAAACGCCTCCAAAAGTTGCACTTTTACTAAGCGTCATTTTGAGACAGCCCCATTCCGGATTTGTGGCTGAAAACCGCCACATTTCCTCTTTCTTCATATGCTCATCCATCCATACATTCATCCGTCCATCCATATATGCTCATCCATCCACTTATCCGTCCATACATTCATCTTTCCATCCATGTATATTCTCTTATAACTTTTGTGTCCGGTAAACAGGGACAGGTCGTATATCAATTATTTGCAAAAACATGTCTATTATTTGCAGAACCTCTTTTTTTTCTTTGATTATGGTATTCTTCTGCCAGCCAGAGAAAGCGAGCGTATGGATGATGACAAAGTCAAAGCGTATAATTTTATATTTAGTCATTGCACTGATGATTACAATTCCCACTTGTGTTGTTTATGGAGAAAATCAAAATCAAGCAAATGATGAAACCTTCAATGTGGCATATATCGAAGGCGATCCATACATTAATTATGCCGGTAATTTAAGTGGGCTGGTAAAGGGACTGGCGGAGCTTGGCTATGTGGGATCGACTGAAGAAATGCCGTATGAAAAGGACAGCGACGACGCAAATGCTATCTGGAAATGGCTTGACAGCAATTCGAAGAAAGACATTGCATTTGATCAAAATGAATTCTATTCACTTGTCAGTATGACCGAAGCGGAAAAAACAAAAGCAGCAAAGCACCTGAATCAGTCAGAGGACATCGATTTGATTCTTGTCATGGGAACAGCCGCAGGCACCTTTGCAAAAGAAAGCGGTATCAGCAAAGACATGATGATCATGTCTGTGACCGACGCCAGACAGGCGGAGCTTACAAAAGGTCAGAAGTTCTCGGGGATCGATAATGTATGGGCTCATACTTCTCCCAGACGATACTACAATCAACTCAAAGTTTTTTATAAACTTTTTACATTCAAAACTCTTGGCATCGTATATGAAGATACAGACAACGGAAGGAAAGAGATATCTTACGATGTGATAAAAGATTTCACAAAGAAAAACGGCATCGGGCTTATGGAAGTGAGGGTAGACGCAGATTCTCAAAAGGATGATAAACTCATTTATGAACGCAAAATGCAGGATGGATACCGCAGCCTGAAAGGCAGGGTCGATGCTGTATATATGACGAACAGCGGCAACAGATCCCCGGAAAAGATTGACGAGTATGTGAACCCTCTTTATGAAGCAGGCATTCCGGTTTTTTCTCAAACAGGCAAGTCAGATGTTGAAATGGGAGTGATGCTGGCTATTTCTCCATATGATTTTGATGAACTGGGGGCATATACAGCGAACACTTTTGCGCAGATACTGAAAGGAAAAACCCCGGGACAGCTTCCTCAGAACTATGATGAAGCCCAGACAATAAGTGTAAACATGACAGCCGCCGAAGAAGCCGGTATCAAGATACCGTTTAAAGTGCTGCTTTCCGCAGATAACATCTATACAGAAACAGGGGGGGAAGAATGAAGAAAGTCATCGGAATTTATCTGGCGGTTTTCTTAGCCGTCATAATGCTCATATCTCTGTATATTTGTATAAGTTCTTTCAAAACACAGATGAATGAAAGCGAACTGTCCCTGTATTCTGTCAGCGCAAACAGACTGGTTGGCAATATCGAGGATGGCCTCGGCTATGGCAAATCGATGAACAATTACTACGGACTCGGGGATATTGCAGAGAAGTGGGCAGCAACCAATGACAACATAGCAAATATTAAGCTATATAAAGCAGACGGCAACACTGTCATTTACTCAATGACCGATACCAAGGTCAGTGACAAAAAGGGGCTAAACGACAGCCTTAAGCTGGAAATCAAAGAGGAAAACGGAAAAACCGCGGGATTCCTGGGCATTACAGTAGACCTTTCTAAAAATGAGCCGATTTTTAAGGACATCAATATTCAGTTTCTTAAAGCAATATCAGTTCTGATATTGTTAGGATTTTTGGCAATACTAATTTTCTGCAAAAAAACTCATCTGATAGGAACAGACCAAAAGATAAATAAAAGGAGAATACTGATCTTTATGATCCTGCTTCTGTTAATCAGCCAAATCCTATTTACGGCATATTCGTACAAAGAGATAAAATACTTTTTTACGGAAGCTTCCATTAACGTAGGTGCAAATATACAGAAGATGATACAGGATGATGTGGACAAGGTCACATCAAAGGGTGTGCCGTATGACCAGATATATGAATTCGATGAATATGCATCAGATGTGATCGAAAAATCACCGATAATAGAGAGCATCACACTTGAGAATCTGGGCGAGAAACCCGATCGAGACGGAAGAACAGTAAAAGTCAACCTGAAAACCGATGTTGAGATCTCTCAAAAATACATAGATGAAAAGCTCAGGGATCTGCTCATTGAAATGATAACTGCAATGGTAATCACCATGTTCCTGGCCGCAGAAATAATCAACTACATGATCATATCGATTATGAAGAGGGCATCCAGAGTCGGCATAGGACAGCAGTACGACAAGACACTTTCGCTGCGTGTATCTACATTCGTCATTCATGTTGCATGCTATCTTCCCATAAGTTTTATTCCCATCATGATGAATGAGTTGGTTGGCGGAGACGCAG
This sequence comes from Anaerovoracaceae bacterium, assembly GCA_031553035.1. GTDB lineage: Bacteria > Bacillota > Clostridia > Peptostreptococcales > Anaerovoracaceae > JAVBLY01. The sequence continues at coordinate 2,803 of JAVBLY010000012.1, forward strand.
ACAATTTCATCCTGGGCCTTCCTACTATGGTAATGTTTGCCGTAGGTTTTGTATTCACACTGCTTGCCGGCGGATTCTGCATCAAATTCGGATGGAAAAATCTTCTCTTTGGCGGTATTGCATTGCTGATAGCTAGTTCCCTGATGGCAGGTTTGATTCAGACACCTGTATTTTTGATAATATCAAGAGGATTATTAGGAGCTGCCTATTCTCTGGTATTTGTAGCTATCAGAGAGTTTGCAACACTTTCGACAGATGAGGAAGAACGCTCTTCCGGTCTTGCCCAGATTACTGCCGGACTCTATGCAGGCATCAATATAGGAGCAGTTGTAGGTTCAATGATTTGCGAATCATTAGGTTATCTGGGAGTATTTCTCATATCGGCGGTTCTCGGGATAATGTCCATATTCATTGTGAAGAACTACTGCGTTTCGGAAGAAACCGCACCGGTAAATATCGATGATGAGATAGCAAATACCAGGGCAACCACTTTCAAAGAAAGCGCGGTTTTGATATTCAGGGACAAAGGCATGGTTTACCTGACTGCTTTTATCGTTATTCCCCTTGCATTATCTATAATGTTCTTCGACTATTTCCTGCCTATATACGCCGTAAACTCCGATGTCACATCATCGGATATCGGACGGGCGTTCCTGATAAACGGTATTGCTGTGGCATATGGTGCGCCTCTGATCATCAAATACATAAGCAGTAAGATGAACAAAAAAATAGTCGTTTTCATTTTTACATTGCTTCTGGCATCCGGATTCTTCATATTCGGGTTCAGCGGTACAGCACTGGCCATACTCATCGCATCGGCAGTAATGGGTCTGGCGGAAGGCGCCGCACTGGTGTCGGAGAATATGATAATGCTGGATCTTCCCGTAGCAAAGAAAATCGGAACCAGCAGGCTTATGAGTTTCTATGCAACACTGCGCAAAATGGCCCAAACGGTGGGACCCCAGATTTTTACCTTATTCATGATAATTGGATATCAGCTTGGCATGATTATGTTCGGAGTACTCATTGCCGTCTGCAGCGTTATGTATATACTTTTCCAGGCAAAAAAGAAAAGGGGTGTTGAGCGTGAAAGCCACACCGTATGACATATTAAGACTTGACCGAACTTTTATTGGCGACATGCTGAACATACAGAATGAATATTTTGACAGTGAGGATTTTGAAAAAGATTGGTTTTATCCTTACACGAAAGAGGAACTGGAAGAGATATTCAGTGATGAAACCAATTTGGTACATGGAGCCTTCATAGGAAAATATCTGCTGGCGTTCAGGATCGCATGCATAAGGGGACAGGAGTGGGACGAGATAAAATGTGTGCTTCCTGATCCTTACAAAGGCAAAAAATTTGTATTGATGAACGGCGTAATGGTATCAAAGGGATTTACAGGTCAGGGACTTCAGAAAAAGTTGATCATGGAAGCAGCCGATATGACAGTCGTGAATACATTTGTTGCCGCCGCACACCCCGATAATATGGCAAGTCTTAAGGCGCTCAAAACCATCGGGTTTAAGGAAGTCGGCATACTTGAACTTTATAACAGTGAATATGAAAGATTACTATTGGTAAAGGAGTAGAAAGAATTATGAGACACAAAACAACGCAAATCATCTGCATTACATTATGTCTGATGCTCTCCGTCGGTCTCACAGCGTGCGGAACGAATACAGACGGGCAGACTGTCAACATTGCCGTAGCCGGCCCACTGGACTTGATGAAGGGCGAGTACCAAAATGGTATAGATATGGCTGTAGGTGAGATCAATGACGGCTACCTCGACAATTCCACAGTGAAGGTTACTTATTTTGATGATAAAAGTGACATTACCACGGGAATCAAAATAGCACAGGAAATCGCAGGAGAAAGAGACAAATATTCTGCAGTCATCGGTCATTGGAATGCTGCCATCAATATTCCCGCCGCCGGGATCTATGAGAAGGCAAAGCTGGTGGATATAACCCCGGTAGTTTCATCAGTGGATCTTACAGCGTCGGGCAAAGAATACATATTCCGGAATGTTCCTACAGATGCCGAAGAAGCCGTTCGAGTCGCTGCTTATGCAGATGAAAAAGGACTGGATAGAATTGCCATATGCTATAAGGAGACCGACTATGGAAGAGAACTTACCAAGGTGTTTGAAGATGCATGTCACGAAAAAAACATAGAGATCATAGATGAACACGGTGAATTCATCGATCAATATGATTTCAATGGGCAGTTCGATAAATGGAAGGCACTAAATGTGGATGCTGTATTTATCGCAGACTCTCTTCCCGGCGGAACTGATCTAATCAAGCAGATCAGAAAAAAAGACAAGAACCTTACAATACTTTCAGCCGGCGGGTTTTGCTTTGATGATGTGGTGTCTCTGGTAGGTAAAAAAAACAGTAAAAATATTGCTTACGCATCTTTGTTCGATCCTAACGACAAGGATGCCGGACAGGTGGAATTTAATAAAAAATTTACTGAAAAATACGGAGAAGCCCCAAAAACATTTCTTGCAATGAAAGGATATGAGGCGGTATATTTGACGGCTGATGCCATAAAAGAAACCGGTTCGGCCGATTCCGTGGAAATCAGCAAGTACTTGCATGAAATGGGGAAATGGGAAGGAATAACAGATAAATATAACTTCACACAAAACGGCGATCCGGTGGGTTTGGAGCTATACATAGTAGAAGTCAAAAAAGGAAAATATAAATATAGTCTGTAGTCATTACCAAAGGAGATACAACAATGGCAGATGTTTTCAGGAAAAATTCGTTAGACCGGCTGTCATCGCCGGAGCAGCTGGATACTTTGATCACCATAACCTCAACAAGAAAATGGATTGCTCTTTTTGCGGTAGGGCTTATACTGGTTGCGGCTATTTTATGGGGGATATTCGGTAAGATCCCTGTCAAGGTGGATGCAGCCGGGATACTGACCAGCAGCGGCGGTGTATCAGGAGTTCAAAGCAAAGTAAATGGTCAGGTGACCGATATCAATGTGGAAGTTGGCGATTCTCTTGCAAAAGGAGATATTATAGCCATAATCAGTGACAACGAAGTTGTCAAGCAGATAAACAAGAATAAAGAACTGATTGATGAGCTTAACGGTCTCAGTTCTAACAGCAATTGGTCCGATACAAATGTTTCTACGGATTTATCCGATCTTCAGCAGATCGGTATGCAAAGGCAGACCAACAGCAGTGCCGTCAGAGCTGCCGGTGTCGATGTTGAATATGCGAGGAAAGACTATGAATCTGCAAAAAAAATGTATAAGAAAAAACAGATCACGAAAGAACAGCTGAGTTCTGCCAAGGCAGCATACAGCAAAGCCCAGGCTGCATACAGCAGTCAACAGCTGGCAGTATCTCAATCAGAAGGTCAGTTTGATTCTACTAAAGATGCAAAGCTCAATGATCTTAAAGAACAAAACAAAGAGCTGAAAGATGCTCTTGAATCTGACTATACCATCGTTGCACCTGAAGACGGGAAAATTGCTTCAGTAGATGTTCAAAAGGGCAGCATTGTGGGAACCGGGACGGTAATTGTCAATATGGCAAAACAGGGAAGCGATGTCAAAGATCTTGAAAGCGTGGTCTACGCGCCTATAGCACAGGCGAAAAAACTGACGGAAGGTATGGAAGTCAAAATATATCCGTCAACTCATACGAAAGAAGAGTATGGTTCCATGATGGGCACGGTAGTCTCTGTTTCCGAATTTCCGGTGAACGGGCAGGCTATTATGGAAACCCTTGGAAATGAAGCACTTGCGCAGCAACTCAGCGGACAGGGTGCAACCATTGAAGTGAAAGTGGATCTGATAACGGATCCTGATACTGAATCAGGATATGCCTGGACTAGCAGAAAGGGCGAGGAAGTAATGGTACAGACAGGAACAGTTTGTATGGATTCCATCATAATTGAATATAAGAGACCGATCACTATGGTAATTCCGATTTTGAAGGAAAAAGTATTACCAATTGAGTAGCTTGGAAAGGAGCAAGTATGTTTGATAAAAGATTCAAAAATTACGCACCTGTTCCGACGGTACTCCAGATGGAAGCTACTGAATGCGGTGCCGCCAGTCTGACTATGATACTGGCACATTACGATACATATATTCCGCTGGAGGACATGCGTACGGACTGCGGAGTGAGCAGAGACGGGGTCAAGGCCAGCAATATACTGCATGCAGCAAGATTGCACGGTCTGAAGGCAAAGGGCTATCGTATGGAGCCCCATCATGTTCTGCATTCGCAAATGCCTTGCATCGTACACTGGAACTTCAACCATTTTCTCGTTCTTGAAGGGATCAAGAGAGGCAAGGTATACCTAAACGACCCGGCTTCCGGAAAGCGAGTGGTTTCCCAGGAAGAATTCGATGCGGCTTTTACCGGAGTAGTACTTGAAATCGAGCCTTCAGAAGAATACAAGCCGGAAGGTGAAGCCCCAAAACTATCAAGTGCATTGAGAAAAAGGCTGAGAGGCTCGGAAAAAATACTGACATATGTCATTCTGGCAGGTCTGTTTCTTGTGATTCCGGGACTTGTCATACCCAGTTTTGCAAAGATCTTTGTGGATGACATCCTGCTGGGAGGGAGAAACGACTGGCTTAGGGCTCTTGTCTGGGGAATGGTGATAACCGGAATAGTCCAGATGCTTCTAACGTATTGGCAAAGTCAGTATTTACTCAAAATGCAGACAAAAATAGCCCTTACCACATCGTCAAAATTCATCTGGCATATTCTGAGACTGCCCATTGAATTCTTCAATCAGAGAAGTGCCGGTGATTTGAGTGACAGAATGCAGAGCAATGACAGTGTTGCAAGTTTTCTGTCAGGAGAACTTGCCAAAACGGTCATAAACTGTATTATGCTGGTTTTCTATTTTGCTCTCATGATGTCATATAATGTCAAGCTGACATTGGTGGCATTGGTCATTGCCGGAATAAATATCGGATATTTGAAATTCGCAAGCAAGAAAAGAGAAGATTTAAACAACAAGCTTCAGCAGGATACAGGTAAGATGATGGGAGCAGCTATGGGAGGGCTTCAAATAATCGAGACTCTCAAGGCTTCGGGCTCGGAAGGTGATTTTTTCAGCAAGCTTATGGGAGCACACGCAAAGAAGGTAAGTCAGCAGCAGGTATTCGGAGTCCAGTCCTCATATTTGAGCGCTCTTCCGTTATTCCTCACAGCCTTGAGTGATGCATTGGTGCTTATCGTCGGCGGACTTGATGTCATGGACGGAATAATGACCATAGGAACACTTATTGCGTTTCAATCCCTGATGTCCAGCTTTATGAAACCGGTTAACGAACTTATGAATATAGGAACAAGATATCAGGAAATGAGAGCCGATATGAACCGGTTGGATGACGTTTTGAAATATGAGACAGATACGGTCTTCGATCAGGAAGAGCCTGAAGACAGCCTTGATAATGATGAATATCATAGGAGACTTGAAGGTTATATCGATATTGAAGGGCTTACATTCGGATACAGCCCGCTGGAAGCACCGCTTATTGAAAACTTTGAACTCCATTTAAAGCCAGGCATGAGAGTAGCCCTTGTGGGCGGCTCCGGGAGCGGAAAATCCACTGTCAGCAAGCTGATCTCGGGAGTAAATAAACCGTGGAGCGGAACCATCTCCTTTGACAGTAAGAATAAAGATGAGATACCAAGGAGAGTAGTGAGCAATTCTCTGGCCATGGTGGATCAGGATATCAGCATGTTCGCAGATACAGTAGAAAACAATCTTACTCTGTGGGATGAAACCATGCCTGAAGATATCATGATCGAAGCCACCCAGGATGCTGAGATCTACGATTCTATCATCGACAAACCCGGAGGTTATCAATATATGATGCAGGAAGGCGGAAAAAACTTCAGCGGCGGTCAAAGGCAGCGGATAGAAATAGCAAGAGCCCTTATAAACAATCCATCCATACTGATTTTGGATGAAGCCACATCGGCCCTTGACCCGGTTACGGAAAACTCAATAAATAAACAAATCAGAGAAAGGGGCTGTACATGCATCATAGTGGCTCATCGGCTTTCCACCATCAGGGATTGCGATGAGATCATCGTTATGAACAAAGGAAAGATCGTTGAGCGGGGAACCCATGACGATCTTAAGGAAATGAACGGCGAATATGCCGAATTGATAAAGACGATTTAAGGGAGGAGGAAAACAAAATGAGTCAACATGCAAAAAAAGAAGAATTTGAAGAGCGATTGGTTGATCTCTCGAAAAAAAGAGAAGAAAATGACGGTTGGGCTTTCCATAAAACCCTTAATGAATTTGCAGGCATAATAAATCCCAAAAATCGAAAAGCGGAAGACGTGCGAACTGACGGCATCCCGATATATGAAGCATTTAAGATAGTATGCAAAGCTGTAAAAATCAAACCGGTAGATGAAAAATCGCTTGCAGAAAAAACAGCTGACGATGTGGATCTTGATTATCTTATCAGGATGTCTCAGATCAACGGAAGAGAAATTCTATTGACCGACCCGTGGTGGGAGAAGGACAATGGTCCTATGCTGGGTTTTTTTGAAGAAGGCGGCAGACCGGCAGCTCTGATCCCTCATAATCCATCATCATATATTCTGTATGATGTAACAAAGGGTGAAGAATACATAGTTACACAGGAAATAGCCTATCAGCTAAAACCTCACGGGATAATGCTTTACAGACCGTTTCCAAATAAAAAGCTGAATATTATGGACATGCTGAAATTTGCCATGGCAGGTACATGGAAGAGGGATTCGGTGTTCGTCCTTACTGTTGCATTGATCGGAGCGCTTCTTGGACTTATAGTCCCCAAAATAACCCAGCAGCTGTTTGATGTATATATCCCGGCAAGAGAAGCCGATCAGCTGGTTCAGGTAGGTCTGATGCTCATCGCTTTTCTCATAGGAAAATCACTTTTCAGTCTGTGTCAGTCTATTGTTACACAGAGGCTTGAGGGGAAAATGGATCTCACCCTTCAAAGTGCCGTCTGGGACAGGCTCCTTGGACTTCCTGCAGGATTTTTCCGTGAATATACGTCAGGTGAACTTGGTATGCGCGCCTTTGGTATCTCTCAGATAAGAGAGGCTATATCCGGCGCTGTATCCACTACACTTTTATCCAGCGTGTTCTCCATACTGTATCTTTTCCAGGTGTTCGGATATGGGAAGAAACTGGCTGTTTACGCCATAGTTATGATGGTCATCCTAATGGTATTTTCATACTTGATGGGCAAGTGGCAGCTGAAATTCGAGAAGGATTATCTGGAGACCACAAACAAAACCAGCGGCCTGATACTGCAGCTTTTCGGGGCAATCGCAAAATTCAGAGTTTCTGCTTCAGAGACCAGAGCCTTTAATCAATGGGCAAAGCTTTTTTCAAAATCCAGAAAAATAAATTTCCGAAAAGAAACCATAACGACTATCATAACCACAACGACCACCGTCATGCCTCTTGTTTTCAATATGGTGTTCTATATAGTCGCCGTAAAAAAAGGCATGGAGATACAAACCGGTCAGTTCCTTGCATTTATTGCTGCATTCGGTTCTTTTTCCGGGGCAATGATGTCTATCATACAGATGATACTCCAGCTGAATGTCATCAAACCTACATATGAAATGTGTAAGCCCATATTGCAGACACTTCCTGAATATGATGATGTAAAAGAAGATCCAGGCACATTGACCGGAGATATCGCCATCGAAAACATAAGCTTTCGCTACGATGAAGACGGACCGCTGATCCTGGATAATATAGACATTCAGATCAAAAATGGAGAATACATAGCAATAGTCGGACCTTCAGGAAGCGGTAAATCCACATTGTTCAGGTTACTTTTGGGATTCGAACATGCGGAAGCGGGACAGATCTATTACAATGACAAGGATCTGGCGACTGTAAATATTAAAGAGGTAAGAAGACAGCTTGGTGTGGTCATACAGAATGCACAGCTCATGGCCGGCGATATTTACAGTAATATAATCGGTGCCAATACCAAACTTACCATGGAAGATGTGGAAAGAGCAATAAAAATGGCAGGGATGGAAGATGATATCGCAGATATGCCAATGGGACTTCATACTGTCCTTTCAGGCGGCGCCGGGACTATATCAGGCGGTCAGAGGCAGAGGCTTCTCATCGCCAGAGCCATTGTAAATCAGCCTAAAATATTATTCTTTGATGAAGCCACCAGCGCTCTGGATAACAAAACACAGAAGATTGTTCAAGACAGCCTTGATGGATTAAAGTCCACCAGAGTTGTCATTGCACATAGACTGTCCACAATAATTAATTGTGACAGGATCATAGTCATCGACAAAGGCAAAATCGTGGAAGAAGGAAACTACGATGAACTGATGGAGAAAGGAGGTGTGTTTTTTCAGATGGCCCAAAGACAGATGGCTTAAACATTAATTACACTGCAAAATTTATAAGGAGTAAATATATGAAAACTACAGAATTTATTGCATTACTTAAACCGGGCTCAGACTTAGTTGAAAAAATGGACAATGCAAAAAGTCCGGAAGATGCGTATGCAATCGCAAAAGCGGAAGGCGTAACAGATGATTTCGATACTTTCGTCGAAGAGATGAAAAAGCTCAGAGAAGCTGTTGCTGAACTCTCAGACGATGATCTGGAAGCTGTAGCCGGTGGAGCAACCTCAACAGAAATCGTTTCGGCAGTTTCTACAACTGTTGCTGCAGCTGCTACAGCAGCTTCAGCCGCCGCAGTATAACAAGTTCTTTAATATAATGGGTACAAATTTGTGCCCATTATATTAATAAAAATTTATTTAAGAAGGAGTTGTTTAGTTTGAAATGGTCAGCCTATTTTCAAAATCCAAAATATTTAGAATTGACTCGTAAATTTCTGATCGTGCCTGAAATGATCCCCCTTGTCCGAAAGTATTGTATGGTTGAACGAGATAAGACGGTGCTGGATGTGGGATGCGGAATTGGATATTTCACAAGATTGCTGGCACCGGAATGTAAAGAAATCATAGGTCTTGATTTTGACGGCAAATTTGTTGAAGAGGCACGTAAGATATCAAACTTAGAGAGACATGAAAATATAAGTTTTGCTCAAGGGGATGCATCAGAACTGCCATTTGAAAACAACTCATTTGATGTTGTCGTAAGCCACACTTTTTTAACCAGTGCGCCGGATCCCAAAAAATCAATAGAAGAAATGAAAAGAGTATGCAAATCATATGGAACTATCGCTTCTGTCACAACTATGGATTATACGGGCGTTTTCTCAGAAGGGCATTATCCTCCTGAATCTAGTTGGTTATCCAGATTCAGAGAGCTACAGGTAAAAGTGTTCAACTTGTACGAATCGATCGCTCCTCTGAAAAACTTCACAACAGGAGTCAAACCGGTTGAAATGCCTTACTTCTTTTCAAAAGCTGGACTCGATAATGTAAGTGCATATCCAATAGGAAAATTTATGTCCTTAAGCAACGGAACGATTTCAAATGACGAAAAGAGAGAGTATATAAAGCTGGAATATGAATCTGAGGTTGAAAAAGTCGACATCCATTACAATTCAAATGAGAACACAATACTTACAGAAGAAGAATACAACGAATACAAAAAGATATTGATTTTGCGCAGAGATTTTTTGTTAAATAATATCGGAGAAAACTCGATATGGGAATGGAAAGGCGGGGCAAATCTTGTTGTTACCGGCAGAAATCCACTTTTCATATCAGTAGGAGAGTAAAATGGATTATAACAAACATAAAGACAGAAAACCGGAAAATACGATTAAAAAAATCAAAGGAATACTAGATGATTTAAAAATAAAAACAGAAGTAGACTGGGGTGAGAATCCACTCGAGGGTTGTTTTTCAAACCGCATTTCAATAAAGGATACATTGATCGGAACTAATGGAAAAGGAACGACGGAGACTTACTGCATGGCAAGCGCATACGGAGAACTTATGGAACGGCTGCAGTGTAATTGTTTCTATCTTGGCAAACAGAATCCAAAAGACAGGGATGAATATGGGTTCGCGTTCGATCCTTTGGAAAAGGATGTTTCCATTTTAGAATGCTGTAAAATGGATAATATATTTTTCTCGAATTTATTTGAAATGTGCGGTGCAGACAGCGTTAACGACAGAAAAAAACTCCTGCAAACTTGGGATATGAATGATATCGGAAGTCTTAAACTTATGCCGTGCGTGAGCCTTGCAGAGAAGAATATCCAATATATTCCCTTCGTAGTAGATATATTATTTTACGGCAGCAATGGAATGTGTGCCGGAAATACAACTGAAGAAGCTTTGGTACAGGGTATGGCGGAGATATTCGAAAGATATGTCACCAGACAGATCATAATAAACGGAATAACGCCGCCGACTATCGATAATAATATAATAGAAAATATCCCAACTCTAAATAATGTTAAAAAACAGATAGAGGAAAGCGGCCGTTTTGAAGTTATCGCAAAGGACTGTTCCTTGGGAATGGGAATCCCTGTTGTGGGGGTTATAGTAATAGACCACCAAACAGGAAAATTTGGACTTAAGTTTGCCTCGCATTTGAGTCTGGCGGTTGCTTTGGAACGTTGTTTTACTGAAGCAATGCAGGGGAAAAATATTGAAGAATATGCCAACATGTGTAATATAGGAACTGAACAACAAGTACTTCATAGAGATAATATTTATAATCACTTTAAAATTGGCCATGCATATTTTTTCCCCGATCTGCTTTTCAGCAAAGCCGATTACCCTTGCTCACTTGATCATTTTGAAGACTCTCTTAATAACATGGAGATGCTCAGGGTTATGCTTGATACAGGCATGAAGCTGAGTGATGATATCCTCATAAAGGACAATTCATTTTTGGGTATTCCTGCATATAAAATAATAGTTCCCGGGATCAGTGAAATATGTTCAATCGACGATATCCTTTTAAAAGAATTAAATACTCTGCAAAAAATTACCTCAAGCCTTGAAAATTCAAAGAATTTGAATGAAATAGATTTGGAAAGAATAATACGTTATATACGATTTAAACAATACTCTGCCATCGAAAGGGAAATAGCTTATATTACAGGAAAACCAATTTACAAATTATTTTCCAATTTGACAAACTCAACAGATTTTCTGGAAGCTATATGCCTCCTTGACCTAGGCAGAAAGAAAGAAGCTATGCTTATTCTGGCAGGGCTGAAACAAAACGCATATGCAATGAAAAATTATGATGAAGCATTATATTTTGGGTGTATTATAAAATTCTTAAATACAGGAAGCAGTGATGCTTTGAATGTACTTTTTGGGAAAGATCTAGCTGAAAAGGTAAGATATGAGTTTGGCGAAGAGGGTAAAATAACATCCAAACTTATGCCCGAGTTCGATTGTTGGGATTGTGGATCCTGTAAGTCGGCAAATAACATTTGTCTTTATCCTAAGACCTGCGAAGTGATACTGAAAATAAAAAAGAAAAGAAAAGAAGCAGGGATTACTCAGAACGAGCTGTTAGGTTTTTTGGACGCAAATATATAGATAGGTGAAGTAATGGAAAAGTTTAAAGATGCGCATCCGGTTAAAACTGTTGAAAACATCAAAGAAATACTTCGGAGTGTAGGGATCAAAACTACAGAGGTACACTCATCATCAGGTATATCTTCATGTTATTCGCTGCGTGTAAATATTGAAGATACCCAAATCGGACAAAACGGAAAGGGGACGGCCCTTGATTTTGCTGCTGCCAGTGCATATGCCGAGCTGATGGAACGTATACAAAACGATTACTTTTTTGCCTATGGATATGATGAAGAAACCCATGAGGCAAAAGGGTTTCATTATACGCCGGATGAAGTAAATGATGAGATACCGTTCTACAGCATAAAAAATAAAAAATTAGTATATATGCCTGTATTCAGATTGCGAAAGCTCCATTTGACAAATGGGACCTGTGCGGGGAATACTCCATATGAGGCCTTAGTTCAAGGGCTTTCGGAAATTCTTGAAAGACATTCCATTCTGAGGCATGTAAAAGAAAAAATCATCCCCTTTTCTATACCTGATGATGATATAAAAAAGTTCCCCCGGCTTTATTCTATGGTCGAAGAAATACGTAGCAAGTCGGGTGTAGATCTGATATTAAAGGATTGTTCCCTTGATCTGGGATTCCCTGTAATAGCTTCGATCTTAATAAAAGACTCCAAATATGTGATAAAATTCGGCGCCCATCCCGACTTTGAGATCGCTGCAGAAAGAACTCTGACGGAAATATTTCAGGGAAGATCTTTAAGTGGTCTTGCCGGTGTGGATCCCTTTGAGCAGATATCTGTGGATTACAGTTCTCCTGTAAATATACACAATATAATGAAGAATTCCAGCGGTCATTTCCCGCCGGAATTCTTTATTGAAAAGAAGGCCGTTGACAGGAAGAGTTTCCCCGATGTCACCGACCTCACAAACAGGGAGTTATTTCTTCATATATTAGGTATATTCAAAAAACTTGATCTTGATGTTTTGGTGCGAAATAACTCGTTTCTCGGATTTCCCGGCTTTCAAGTAATAGTCCCCGGATTCAGCGAGATATTCACAGATGAAAAAGCAAGATCAAGAGAAGAAAAATCATTGATGCGGGCCAGAAACACTATCAGAAATACTTCAAAAGCTTCGGTAGATGATATAAGCTCTCTAACGAGATACCTTAAGTATAAATCCAATTGGGCACTGGAGAATAATATGGAATTCACACTGGGTATACCAAAGACTGAATATGATATGACGCTGCCTTTTCATTTTCTGCTTGCAATGTGTTACTATCGCCTGGGTGATTTTGCCAACAGTATGAATCTTGCAAGAAGTATAGGCATCTTTGCAAAAGATCCTTTGTTTATGCAAATTGCAGTATATATGGATATGAAGATACGTGGATATGACCATGAATCTATCATTAAATATCTGGCAAAAATTTTCCCATCGGGAGAGTATGCCGACTTGATAGATGGATTTAAGAATCAGGAAAAGGTTCTTGAAAATTTATTTCAAGATTATAAGTGTTACGACTGCACAAGCTGTCAAATAAACTGCGGATATACAAAGATCCGGGATATAAAACTAAAACTTAAAGAAAAACAAATGGATAATCCCATTAATCAGGAGACCTTTTTTAAAGCATTGCTTGATAAGGAGTCACTCGAATGAATTCATATTTACTAGACAAGTCTGAAGAAATTACAGACTTGGAATTGATATCCAGAACTTTTTTTCTTGATAGAATAAAAAGAGAAGTCAATACTTTGTGTAATGGATACGAGGCGCAATTTGCCCGGGGTTCATTTTTTTCCTGGCCGGAACAGTTTAAAAATACAACAAGACCGTGGGTCATGAGTATTGTCAATGAAGTGATTTTTGATAATCTGCAAAAACCATTTACAAGTAAAAAAATGGAAGAAACTGCAAAGGAATTATTTATTGCAAACGGCGAACAGACCTGGGCTGAGATATTTGGTGCATACCCTATTGTCGAACAGGCTATGGATCTTATTACACAGGACGTTATAGATCATCTTGCTGAAACTGCCAACCACATTTCAGACTTTACGGATGAACCTGTTACAGATGTCAGCTCTAACAATGGTGATCTGCATAACAAGGGCAGATCGGTTCATATAATTACGTTGGGATCCGGGAAAAAAATAGTTTATAAACCCAGAAGCCTAAGGATAGACAATGCCTGGAATTCTATTGCAGGAAAATTGTCTGAGCTAATGAATGTTTCATTATTTTTACCCCGGGTATTTGATTTTGAAGATCATGGTTTTGTGGAATTCATTGAAGAAAAACATCCTGAAACTGATGAAGGAAAACGGAGATTATTTTATAAAACAGGTATGATCTTAGCTGCTGCTTATATACTTGGCGCATCTGATCTCCATCATGAAAACATAATTCCTCATAATGATCATCCTGTTATTATCGATTTGGAAACCATTACTCACAAAATAAATGAAAATGAACCATACTATGTGAATTCAACTTTGATACTTCCATATTTGATGCCCAAATCAAAAGCTATAAAATATAACAGGGGGGCATTGACTTCTGATGGGTATGGATTTAAAAAGGAAGTAATGTGCGGGTTTGACTCAGCGTACGAAACTATAGTAAAAAACAAAGCTGACTTCCTTGAATGCATTAAAGAGTTTAAAGGAGCCAAAACAAGATTGATACATAATAATACCCAGTATTATGCCAGCGTCATCGATCTCATATGCGTACCCTCAAAAATAAAAAATAAGCCAAAATCCTGGATCAAACTTAAGCTAAAAAGCCTCGGGCTGGACAGTGAAGAAGATATCTCCGCAATTTCCAGAGGTAATATTCCTATTTTTACAGAGAAAATCGACTCCTTAGAATATCTAAAAGAAAGGATAGATTCCTTGAACAAGGCTGATAAAAAAAGACAGCTGTCCATAATTGAAAATTCTCTTATTGATTTCAAAACAAACAATGGTATTGATAAAAAACTTCATATTGCAGAGGAAAAAGCAGATATCACTGAGTTTGTCGAGAGACGACTTAGAAGGTATGAAATGTTGACAGAAAAATATTTTAAAAATGAATGCTTGTCATTGGTTCCTGAACATACCAGCCTCAGAGCATTTGTGTCTATAGGAACATCTGTCTTCGCCGAAGGCCTGCTATCCATTGCCGCATGCCTTGCAGCGTGGGACCGCTGTTTTATGACTGATAGATGGGAAAGCCAACTTAAGAAAATATCGGAGATAATCCACGAAAAACTGGTGTCTGTAAAATTATCTTATTTTGAATATAACTTCGCGGATGGGCTGACAGGATTTTGTTACATGATGGGAATACTCAGGAAACTGGGACAAGAATGGGCATCTCCATTATTTTCTGAATCCATGAAAATGCTGGAAACTCCAAAGCACAAAATAATTCAGAAATCATCGGATATAACAAAAGAGTTGCTGTACAGCAATGCCTCGATCCTGCTGACAGGAGAAAACAGTAATGAAAACTACGGCATAATCAAAAATCTCATAAAGGATTTATTAAAAGACCGTAAGTATTCATCCTTAGTGAATGAAAGTGGTTCTGTATATTTTAATCATAGTTTATTTAAAGTGTTTAGCGATAAGACCGGAATACCGATGGAGCAGGAGCTGCCGGAAACAGACGATTTCCCATGTGAGAATGACAGCCTGCTTTTTGGAAACGCAGGATATTTATCATATCTTCTCGATGAGAACAGATTTGATGATGCTGAGAAGCTGGCACAAAAACTGATTGCAAGAGAAAAACTCTCATTTGATATAGGAGGAGAAGACTTTGATATGATTTCATTTTTATGCGGTGAACAGGGACTCATATATACATTGATTCGGATATTGTCTGAAGGTGCAATTCCTTCAGTATGGGAGGCACTATGAAAAGAATAACAGCTTTGATAGGAACAAGATCGAAAAAATCCAACACCCAATATCTCTGTGAGCTCATTGTGTCCGTAATGAACGAGCATGAACATGAATCAGATTATGAAGTCGAATATATCAGGCCGGGCGATCTTGATATCAAACCCTGCCAGGGATGTTCTCTATGTTTTCGAACTGGAGAGTGTCCTCAAAAGGATGATATAGATATGTTAAAGGAGAAATTACTGTCTGCTGATTATATAATCCTGGGGTCACCTGTGTATGCTGCAAGTGTCACATCAGATATGAAGCTGTGGATAGACAGATTATCTGTGTGGCTTCACATAATGCCCCTGATCGGCAAGCGGGGAGCAATCGTCTCAACCGCCAGCGGTAATAATGAGAATTCGGTCATAGACTATCTGGAGAGAATGGCCTTATCCTTTGGAATACAGCTTGACTATAAATACAATGTTTATGTTGATGCCGGAAGTGATGTTCTGCTTAGAAATGAAGATGCCGTCAAAAAAGAAATCAGGACCCTGCTCCGAAAAGAGCGAACTGTATCTGAAACACAGGAAAATCTGTTCAGGTATTATAACAGACGGTTTTCCAAAATGATAGAAATCGGCAAAAAATACCCGTCGCTTATGACCGGAGAATCAAAACTTTGGGAGGAGCAGGGATATAATAAATATGATACAATAAATGAAGTAATTGCAAAGTTACCAAAGGGAGAACAACAATGATCAGGATCGCTATTTGCGATGATATGTTGGATCAGCTCGAACTGACTGCTACGCTTATAAAAAAATATGTGGATGAAAAGAATCTGGGTGCAGCTATTATAACTTTTATCCACCCTGACAAAATGCTATCAGCAGCTGAGAAAACTCAATTTCACATATATCTTCTTGATATTGTAATGCCTATGGTCACCGGCATAGAATTAGGTATTGAACTTCGGCGAATGGATCGCGACGCCCAGATAATCTATGTGACCACTGCGCCGGAATTTGCGCTGGAGTCCTTTGCCGTCAATCCTCTCGGCTATCTAGTGAAGCCTATAGAAAAAGAAAAGCTGTTTGAGCTTCTGGATCTGGCTTTTTCCCGAACCGGAACATCGGATCAGGCGACTATTGCAGTAAAGACCAAAGAAGGACTTAGAGTTCTTAACGCATCATCCATAGTATATTGTGAGCGCCTCAAAAACACAGTATGCTTTGCTCTTTCAAGCGGAGAAAAAGTGGAGTCACGTACCATCAGAACCAAATTCACAGACTTTATCGCACCTCTTATTGAAAGCGGTCAGTTTATACAGCCCCATGTTTCATTCATTGTCAATATGGATCGTGTGGAAAGACTGACCGACAGAGAATTTGTCATGCGGGGAGGGGAGATAGTACCAATCACCTCCAAATATTCTGCCCAGATGCGCAGGAAATATCTTGATTATATGTTCAACAGGGGGGGAGAATAGATGGAAGATTTTGTAGCAGATATAGTCCGCTCAGTTGTTACTGCGACCATGTACGCTGTTCTGCTCACTACCCTGGGCGAACCTAAATACAGAAAAAGATATATTTACATAGCCATCAGCATCATCATCGCTTTAGATGTATTCACCAGTATTTTATTCTATCTGTACGGCGACCTTACCGTTCTTGCCCAATTTGACATACTGTTTTATTTCATTATGAGTTTTGCAATGAAACCACTGTTCAAAGATACTGTCATGCAGTGGGTGTTCAACTTTCTGACGGCTATGAATGTCTTCGCCGCAATTATGGTAATAAGCTATCTGGCCGTCCCGTACATGCCGTTTGATGATTATTTAGTTTCGCTGGCAAGACTCATTCTGTTTGCCGTTGTCATCCTGCTTTTCAGAAAACTTCGCCCCCTTTACAGGCAGACTGTAAAACAATGGAGAATATTTGCATTTGTAGTATTTGCCATATTCCTGTATTTTGTGTATTTCATTGTCTCAAGCGACAGCATCACGGAAGCTATGGATGAAGAGGCCGGGACATTGCTGATTTTCATACTTTTGGGTACGGCAGTCTATGTATGCATTTTCTACTCCCTTCAAAAAATAGCATCGGAATATTTACTTAAAGAGGAAAATCTCAAGATGCAAAACAGCCGGGATATCATGAATATTTCAATACATTCAATGGAATCCCGCCTGCGGATGATGGACGAGATGGAGCAGCAGAATAATGTTGCTCTTCACGACAGACGCCACTTCAACAATATGCTTCTGGAGCTTCTACGCAGCGGCAAAACAGACGAAGCAATAAAGACTCTTAACCGTCAGGTATCATCATCTCCTGAAACTATCAAAACATACTGTGAGAATACGACAGTCAATGCGGCAATCAGTTACTATGGTGCATTAATGGAATACAACAATTTTGATTTCATCACAGATCTTGATATACCCGAAGATCTTTCCATAGACTCCATGGAGCTTGCTATTGTCCTCTCCAATCTTCTGGAAAACGCTGTTCATGCCTGTGAAAAAATGTCTGTCACAAGCGAAAAGTACATACGTTTCACTGCCATCTACACTGGGCAGCTGCTTATTGAAGTTGAAAATCCATATGATGGTATAATAAAAACAGATGAAAACGGCTATCCTGAATCTGATGTCGCCGGTCATGGCGTGGGAACAAAAAGTGTCATCGCCTTTGCCGAAACCTATGGTTCCCTAATAGAATACAACTTCAATGACGGCAAATTCCTGGTAAGGATGATTATCGGGTATTAAAGCTAATTCTTTGCAAAACAATGCATATTCTTTGCAGTTACCCTAATATTTACATTGCTATGTTAAATTATGGCTAACATAAATATAATCAATTAATAAGTTGCATGTTCACTGGTGGCATATCAAGAAAAACAGTTGAAAAGCGACAAATGAAGCAAAGTCAAAGTCGGTAAAGAGACAGGCTATATCTACTCCAAATTTGTAATGAGGGCCTAACCGTTTATCGACAGTAGTCGGGGGGAACAATATGACAAAATCAAACATCAATAAAAGTAGAAGAAGAAACGATTTACCGTTTGATAAGCCCAACAGAGACAGCAATGTTTGGCCAAAGCAAAGCTGTCCTGTATTTTCACCAAGAAAAAATGCTGCAGAGGGGATCAAAGAATGCTGGTACTGTGCATACGCTGAATTCCATCTTGGTAAGCAAAAGCCCCTTGATGTTGGCATCTGCAATTGGCCCAGAAAATCGTAAATTGACTCTTGGGCGCCAACCCCTTCTTCTATATAGCTTAGATTATTCATGCTGTCAACATAACATCTGATCGGGAGCTTTACAGTTTTTTTTCGGATTTCTGCCACGAATTTTAGATAATGTAGGGAAAAAGGGGTGTTTTCGTAATACACGTGTCACGAATTTTTGATTATGTGTGGATTTGCCAACATTATCTCGATTTCATACCCAAATTCCAAAAAAAAGTTGTTTTTGCTAAAAGCGGTGGAGAAAGCAGAAAACCGGATTGTTTCATCAATTATACGCAAAAACACGTCAATTCTTTGCAGCACCCCTTTTTTTTACGATATCATGCTATGATCCATGCAGTTAATTATGGACAAATTCCATCAAATAGGTACAAGTAAAAGAGATTTTGGATCTTATACCTGAGAAAGAGGGAAAACAAATGAGTATGAATTTTGTAAAAAAAGGGAGTGCACTCAAGATAACATGTTTTGCACTGATAGTATGTCTTGTTATGACCATCCCTATGTTTGGCGGCGGGCAGGCGGTAAACGCCGAAACAGGTGCAGCGACCATCGATATGTCGAAAGCCACAGGAGATGTGACCATCGCTAAAAGCGGAGGCTATATCACTGCAAGCGGTGTAGGCTTTGAATCCGGAAGCGCTGCGAATCCTACAAGTCTTGTAATCACCGGAACGACTGCAAGCAGCCTAAACCTTACAGTAAACGGCAAGAATGGAGGCAGCGGAATGGGCGATGACTTTGACATTACCCTAAGCGGTGCAAGCATTGAGATCAACGCAGGGTTTAAAGCCGGTATGTTACTTAATGACGGCGCACAAGTCGATTTGACACTACAGGGTGTTAATAGACTTAAGGGGGGTAGTTTAGCCGCAGGACTGCAGGTATCCTCCCCATGTTCTGTTGATATAAAAGGCAGCGGAAGCCTTACAGCAACCGGCGTAGATGGGGGAGCCGGCATAGGCGGCGGAGATCACAGAGCAGGAAGCAATATTACAATCACTGGCGAAGCGACTGTAACTGCAACCGGTGGAGAGCAAGGAGCAGGTATAGGCGGCAGTTTTAATGGAGCAGGAAGCAATATTGCAATCACTGGCGAAGCGACTGTAACAGCAACCGGCGGTGATGAAAGCGCAGGCATAGGCGGTGGAAATAACGGAGCAGGAAGCGATATTACAATCAGTGATAATGCGACTGTAACAGCAACCGGCGGAGGTTACGGAGCCGGCATAGGCGGCGGTAGCAGCAGCGCCGGAAGCGATATATCAATCAGTGATAATGCGACTGTAACAGCAACCGGCGGGGATTATGGAGCCGGTATAGGCGGTGGATATGTTGGAGCAGGAAGCGATATATCGATCAGTGATAATGCGGCTGTAACAGCAACCGGCGGAAGTAATGGAGCCGGCATAGGCGGCGGTAGTAGCAGAGCCGGAAGCGATATATCGATCAGCGGTAGTGCGATAGTAACGGCAACCGGCGGAAGTCAAGGAGCCGGCATAGGCGGTGGATTTTACGGAGCAGGAAGCAGTATATCAATCAGTGATAATGCGGCTGTAACAGCAACCGGCGGAAGTAATGGAGCCGGTATAGGCGGTGGAGCTAGTAGAGCAGGAAGCGATATATCAATTTCAGGAGGATTTGTCACTGCCGCCGGAAGTAATTCTGATGATATAGGCGGATATTCAGGTTATGCAAGTTCCGTAATAATCACCGGAGGATCTGTATATGCTGTATACGGCAAAATCGCTTCGGTTGATAATTCTTCAACTCTACAGGATGGAATAGGCAATGATATATACAAAGTAACAGTGCCTGCTGTCAAAACAGGCACAACAAAATCACTTAAAGGGAATTATGATATAAGCGTTCCACTGCCCGGCGGCGGATCATATAACGCAAAGACAGTAACTAACGGCAGTATATCCGAACATGGAGCCGGTTTCTCTGCCGGGGGGTACATATATCTGCCGGAAGGTGGGTATAGCAGCATCACAGTAGGAGCATTTGGATCGGGGTATGCAAATGTCAGCGCTGGTTCAGTATCGGCAACTGACAACATAGTTTTATGGAAACCCGAACCTACTGTCACTTGGCCAACTGGTCTTACTGCCACGGAAGGACAGGTTCTGGGCGACATCACTTTACCCGGCAACGGCATCAGCAGCCCTGCGGGGATTTTTTCCTGGACCAAAGGGAATAATACATCAGTCGGCAAGGCGGGAACGCAGAAGCATAATATGACATTTACGCCCCAAGATACGGAGACATATGAAACGGTAACTGCTGATGTTTCAGTTACTGTCACTAAAAAGCAAAACGATCCTAAGCCTGTCCCGGCGGTCAAGTCCTACAAAGTGACCTTCGATCCAAGCGGTGGCAAGATCAAGGCAGGCAGCAAGAAGACCAAGATGGTCAAAGTCGGAGCAAAATACGGCAAACTGCCCAAGGCTGTAAAGAATGGTTTTAACTTTAAGGGCTGGTACACCAAGAAAAAGGGCGGCACCAGGATCACTTCAGCTAAGACCATGAAATATAGGAAGAATATCAAACTGTATGCACACTGGACAGCCAACGCCAAGGTGGCAAACTGTAAGTATGTGCATCTTCGCAAAGGCCCGGGCGTATCCAAGTTCATCAAGACATATATCAAAAAAGGTACCAAAGTAAGTATCCTAGGCTCAGTCAAAGTCAATGGACATTACAAGTGGTACAAAGTCAAAGTAGGCAAGAAGACGGGCTATATCTACTCTAAATATGTGAAGAAGGTATAAACTGTTTGATTGAATTACCCATAATAGAGCAGCCGCCCGGTATCATGCCTGGAGGCTGTTTTATTGTATATAAATACACTTTCTTAAATACAAGTCTGTTTCATCAATTATACGCAAAAACACGTCAATTCTTTGCAGCAC
>JAVBLY010000008.1:0-234756 GCA_031553035.1 Anaerovoracaceae bacterium
GGAAATAATGATTTTGTTATCGCTAAATTTGATTTATCGCTGGCAAACATTTGGATTAAAACATATGGGGGAAAGGGAAGTGATACTCTTGAATCAGTAGTTGTTACGTCTAATGGAAGTATTATTGCTGCAGGGAGTTCAACATCATCAGACGAAGATTTAGCATCACCAGAAAATACATACCAAGGCGGCAATGATTTTGCTATAGCCAAATTTAAATCTGACGGGACAAAAGAATGGATCAGAACCTTTGGGGGGTCATTGGCTGACAACTTATTTTCAGTTACGAATACATCTGATGGTGGATGTGTGGCAGTAGGGCAAACCAAGTCCAGTAATGGAGATCTGGCAGCATCAGGTAATAAAGGGGATTATGATTTTGTCATTGCGAAATTTAAGTCAGATGGAACAAAAGATTGGATCAGGACCAACGGGGGAAATCAATTAGATTTTTTTCGTTCAGTTGTAGAAGTTTCTCCCGGCAAATATTTGGCAGCAGGATATTCTCTTTCTACGGATGGAGATGTGGTCACAATTGGCTTATATGATTTTGTTTTAGCCAAGTATTCTACAAATTATTCTACATCTGATCCTACAGAATACACATTGACATATGATGTCAACGGTGGTAACCCACTCGCTTCAGGAAGCGCAAAGATGGTTCTTGAGAGTGAAAGTATAGGAGATTTCCCAGTAGTTACGCGAAATGGATATACCCTTAATGGCTGGTTTACAAGCAGTATAGGGGGAATCAAGTTAACTAAAGACTGGGCAATGCCAGCAACAGATACGGCAATATATGCTCAATGGTCACCAAGCGACTATGCACTTTCGTTTGATTCAAATGGAGGTTCTGAGGCTTCGCCAACTTCAAGGGCGATAACAGTAGATACACCGATAGGTGAATTGCCTGTAGTAACAAAAGCAGGATGCAGATTTGATGGCTGGTCTAATGCTCAATCGGGAGGTGTCAGTGTCACATCAGAAACTAATATGTTTCCAGAAAATACAACTCTTTACGCAAAATGGATACCAAACGATTATTCTCTGACTTTATCTGCTAATGGAGGCACCGAACTTTCAGTTGGATTGAAAACAAGATCGATTACTTTCGGCGCTCTAATAGGCATTTTACCAACGACTGTTAGAGCAGGATATGAATTCGCAGGCTGGTTTACTGCCACTGCCGGCGGGATCGAAGTCGACGAAACCACTAAAATGTTTACTGAAGATACAATAATTTATGCCCAGTGGTCAGCAAAAACATTTATGCTTACGTATAACCCAAACGGAGGGACGATATCCTCGCAATCATCAAGATCAATAGAAGTTGATAATTATATAGGATCATTCCCCGGTGTAAGCAGGAATGGCTATTCCTTCACTGGATGGTATACCGCACCAACGGGAGGAACCCCGGTCACATCCGCTACCCAGATGTTTGCTGAAGATACAACAGTTTATGCCAGATGGATACCTAATAAATATTATCTGACACTATCTGCAAACGGCGGCAAAGAGCTTTCTACAAGGAGATTTTATAAAACATTTAATACCGCTATAGGTACACTGCCAACTGCAACAAGGAGAGGTCATTCATTTAAAGGATGGTTTACTTCCCGGTCAGGTGGGATTAAGATCACTTCCTACACAAGGATGTTCCCGCAACATACGACTGTTTATGCACAATGGAAGGCCAAAAGATATAAAGTAATATTTAAAACCGGAAAGAAGAAAATGAGCAAGTATGTTACCTATGGTAAAAGATACGGCAAGCTACCTAAGGGCAAACGCAGCGGTTACAGATTCATAGGTTGGTATACAAAGAGTAAAGGCGGCAAAAAAATCACATCAAGAAGCATTGTTAAGATAACAAGTAAAATTACGCTGTATCCCCGTTGGAAGAAAAGATAGAAGAATGTTTTTAACACTATTTTAACGCTAAATCAAATAATATAATGCGGATGTGCACCAATCGAAATTTTGTCGGACTGGATTCAGGAAAGCAGTTTTGACAGATAATCTATGCGTTAATAAATAAGGAAGCAATCGATGACTAAAGATGACAGACTTTTATCCAAATTGAATAATGTGTCGACCCAGGAGGTCATTACAAAAGTAGTGGGTGATTATCATATACTCAAGCAGATCGGCAGCGGCGGTATGTCGATGGTTACTCTTGCGCTGGACGGTGAAAGCAACCAGCTGCGGGCGATAAAGGTAGTAGAAAAGACTGATAACGACAAAACAAAGAATGAAATTGTTGTAAACAGTGCAATAACTGAAGCTACCACGCTCCGAAATCTGGATAATGAGTATCTTCCGAAGATATACAGTATAATTGATACCGATGAACTAATTTATGTTGTAATGGAATATATAGAAGGAAAGTCTCTCAGTGAAATTGTAAAAGACAGCGGCGCCCAGAATGAATCCGACGTAGTCAGATGGGGCAAGCAGCTTTGTGAAACTCTCGATTATCTTCATTCCAGAAAGCCTCCTATAGTATTCAGAGATATGAAGCCATCAAATATCATGCTGAAACAGGATGGTAACATCAAATTGATTGATTTTGGTATTGCCAGAGAGTTTAAGTCGGACAGTTATAAAGATACAGTGAGGCTTGGCACCCGCGGATATGCCGCACCGGAACAGTTTGATGCCGATACTCAGAGTGACGAAAGAACCGACATCTACAATCTCGGAGCAACCATGTATCATCTGGTTACAGGCATGGATCCCAGCAAACCGCCATATGCAATGAAGCCCATAAGACAGTGGGATCCTAATCTTTCCGTCGAGCTTGAGCTTATTATCAACAAAGCTATCAAGCCCGATCCCGAACAAAGATATCAGTCTGCAAAAGAAATGCTTGCCGATATTGAGAAGATTTATACCGCCGGTGATACAACGAAACTAAGCGATCCGGAAGAGACATCCGAGCTTGAGGACGATGGAGATAATTATAAATCGAGTGCGGCAGCAGGCAAGAATCATAAGACCTTCATGAAGGGCAAAACAGGAAAAAGAAAAATCGTGATTCCTGCCGCCCTGGTGCTTGTCATTTTATTAGGTGTGGGTCTGTTTATTACTCTATCACCAACTCCTTTTGGAGTGAAAGACCTTACAGGAGAGGCATTAAATCTTTCGGAGATATCGCTAAAGTGGAGTGGTTCGTATAAGGCAACCGGATATGAAGTAACTATTAATGGTGATGAGGAAGCGTTCAAGGCAGCCGGCAAGTCATTGCCCGATGAATCCATAATAGTAAGTGATACCAGCGTCATATTAGAGGGATTGGTCTGCGACGAAAAGTATGAAATCGTGGTCAGGTCTTTTAGAGAAAAAGACGGTAAAACTATATATGAAAAAGATAATGGTGCTGAGTTGGTTGTCGCAATTGATCCTCCGGGACCTGTAAATAATTTAAATGCTGCATCCGGCGCGAATGGCGGAGCGGTCATATCCTGGGATAAATTGGATCTACAGGATTCGCAAGTTACATACAGCCTGCTTGCATCTAAGGATCCCAAGGGATCTTTTGCAGAAAAGTATACAGGGCATAAGCTTAAGTACGCGGATAAAAATCTTGCTCCTATGACAGAGTATTTTTACAAGGTTAATGCCATGTTCAGTTACGATGGCAAATCATTTGAAAATATCAGCGATACAGTCAGTTTTACGACGGGCAATGTGGTACTGGCATCCCCTGAGTTATCCGTGAATGACGAGACAGTTGATTCTGTATCTTTGACATGGGATCCGGTTACTGTAGCGGGCAGCAAAATCACTTATTCATTGCTCCGCTCTTCGAGCAAGTCAGGTGAGTACTCAGAGGTCTACAATGGACCAAAGACCTCTTATACCGGCGGTGGACTTGATTCAGGGACAAATTACTATTATAAGTTGGTAATCGAATGTGTAAGCGAAGGCAAAGAGTACAGAAGTGAAAGTAATATAATTACCGCTGAAACAAAGTCAAAACCGGTGTCCGGCGGCTCATCTTCTTCCAAACAGGACGAAAAATCCGAGCCCGAATTTTATTGGTGATAAATATGAATAATAATAAACATCAGGATAGAGTGCCCATCCTCTTTGATATTATGGCTGACATGGAGACAGAAATACGCAAGTCTCCTTTTGTGATAGGAAGAAAAAGGGATCTGGCGGATTTTGTAATTGAGAATAATACTGCGGTGAGCAGGAAACATGCGGAAATAATGAGTAAAGACAGGAACTGGTATATAAGGGATCTGGACTCCAAGAACAAAACCTATCTCAATGACCATAAGATGAATCCGTTTGAAAGTGTAAGATTGAAAAACGGTGATAGAATACTGATTGCGGATAGAAACTTCGTTTTCAAAACAAAGGAAAAATAATGGAATACAAATGTCTTAAAAAAGTTAAGTGCAATGAATGCGGTGATTGCTATGAATTCCCGATTGTGGGCAGTGACGGCGGATTGACAGAAGACGAATACGATCACGGCTTTAAACAAATCGCTATCGCAAAGCACGTTGAACTGTCCATACTAAGACAAACAGAATGGGAAGCCGTACTGTCTGAAGAAATTGGCACCAATTTGCTTATTTCCGATTCCAGGATCATGTTTTGCTGCGATCGCTGGAGCTCAAATGGAAAAATCCTGACAGGTCACATGAGATATGAATGGATATCTAGTATAGGATATATGAAAAAAACAGGCCGTATCAACGACGAGTCAATGCAAATTTACTATAAGGATACCGATAGGAATAACTGGGTAGTTGAACTGCAGCTGATCAGAAACAACGATGTGAAGCTGACAGTGCAGGAAATCCTGAAAAGAACGGCAAATTACCGACTGAAAATGACTGATGAAAAAAACAGAACCGAAAATACTACAGCATTTTTAAGCAAATATGCCAAACAGGAATCAGTGACTTCGGACGAAACGAATAAATTCATACATGTACCATTACCCTCATGTTATGATGCCCCGGAGGGCAGGGATTTTAGGCCGGCTTACAAGTAATTTTAATTATGATCGGGGTGATTAAGTCCGCTCAGCGGCGGGAGTCCGCCAACAATGCGGGTTCGACTCCCATTTCCTGCTTGAATCTTTTCGCGAATTGCCGGGTAAGGGATGAAGCCTGGTCGTGTTTGCCGGATTCATTGTATAAATTAATGAGCATCCTGCATGCCTTTTCATCGTACGGATCGATTTCCAATTGTCTGTATAGCAATTTTTCTGCCTGAGACTGATCACCATAGAGGTAACAATATTCGATTATTTTATTTGATATTTCTATGTATATGGACCGGTATTGCTCTCGTTGGACTTCTACCCATTCTTCGAAGTATTCGCCTGCAAAGTAATCATCTTTATAAAGCTCGGCCATTTGACGGAATATCATATACCTGTCTTTTTTTGTCAGATCTTCCTTAAAGGATTTTTCGTATAAATTGGAAAATTCATATGCATCAGACTTGACGAATTTCGGGTTGCATACGAAAAAACCTCTCTTATCTTCGCCGATGAGTGGGTTTTCGCCATCGATGGCGAGTTCAAGTGCCGCCAGTGTTTTTCTGAGGTCAAACAGGGCAACTCTAAGCGAAGTAAAGGCTGCCTTCGAATTGGAATTCGGCCAGAAAACAGTTGCCAGTGTTTCTCTTGAAACCAGTTTGTTCGGTCTTGAAAGAATGTATTTCAGTATTCCGCTGATTTTCCGGGTTTTCCATATTGAAGAATCGACTTCATGACCATCGATGGTCAGCTTAAATTCCCCGAATAGAGAAATTCGTATTTCTTTTGGTGCATTCGGTTTCTGGAGCGAGTGTTTGTCAATGAATGCCTGTGGATCTGATATGATATCAGACGGATTACGGATCATATCGTCGACCGCATTAGGTCCAAAATATCCGCTGATTATTTTCATCATGTGGTTATGATTGATTTTACTTCTTACGCAGTTGGCAGAGACCCATGCCAAAGCGCGATAATTCATTTCATGAAAGTAGATGTATCCTTTCTCGGCTGAAGTTTCTCCAAAGAATGTCAAATATTTCATAGCACGTTTGTGATCACCTATATTTTCGCACAGAATGGCAAGATGCATAGCGATCCCGCACATATCCTGATAAGCCTGCTTGCTTTCGGCGCTTTCATAGGCTTTCAGCAGCAATTCCTCCGCCCTGTTTAAATCACCTTTTTGCATATATTGGATGGCTGTTACAGTCAATGCATGTTCCAGAATACCATAATGTGAACCAAGTGATATGACAGTATTCAATTCTTCTTCCGCCTGTTCGGAAAAATCTTTGCCCTCGCTGATTTCAGAACTCCAGGCGATACCGAGCACACGTGCAAATGCCGCCATGTTATGATTCCGGCTTTTTATCAAAATATCTTTCGCATCTTCTGCGGCACTGAGTGCACCGTCAAAATCCCTGTACTGATACTTGACCAAAGCGGTATAAAGCAAAGCGCTTCCTGCAGAGAAGCCTGAATGATATTTCTCTCCGATAGAAGCCAGATATTCAATCAGCCTTTGTGAAAACTTTCTGTCCCCCATAAGAACAGAAAGTTCACAGGAAACAGCCAATCCAAGTGAACGCCATCTGTCATTGCGAAGGGCGATCGGATGTTCCCTGATCTTATGGATGATATTTTCGGCATCACTGAAATCGCCGCTTATTCTATAAAGGTTGGCTTTGGTTATCAGATTTGAATACCCCCAAAGATCGGTGCTCCCCGGCATTTTGTTTATTATCTTCATGAGAATTCTGCCGGTTTTAATCTGGTCGGTAACCACGGATTTTGTGAACAAATTCATCAGCATCATGTTTCTCGCATGCCTGCCTGACACCATTGCTTTAAACACGGGAACCTTAGACATTATCTTTTTAATGTCACTGAAATCTCCTCTTTGGGCGCAAACGGAAATCATTAACCCCTGAATCTTAACAGCAAGTTCAAGTTTCCTTTCCATTACCGCCATAGAAAGGGCTTTTTCCAAATATTCCAAGCTACGGTCTGTTTGTGTCTTAAGAAGTGATGCCCCAAGAACCATTAACAGCGTTGCATGTTGATGGATCATTGATTTGGGTACGGTATATATAAGCTCGACAGCAGAATCTATATCGCCTGCATCCATATAACGTTGCCCGCAGACAGTTGCCAGATCCGCCGCCTTTTTTGAATTACCGGCAAGAAGATACTGTTCAGTTGCGGCAACGAATCGTCCCGTGTTTTCAAACCGCTCTGCAGCACTTAAGTGGAATGAATTGATTTCTTCCGCTGTATAAACTTTATCGATATATGGCATAAGCGCTTCGCGAAAAAGTGAATGGAACCTGTAAACAGGAGGAGTCTCACCGATTTTTTGTATATAAAAGTTATTTGTTTCCAGCCAGTGTATGATTTCATCCGGATCGTCTAATTTGAATATGAAAGAAAGATCTTCAACGCTAAATTCGGAGAGAAGCGACAGTCGTGCAGCACTCTGAACTTCTTCTCGCTCATAACCTGCCAGGACTTCGCTTAGAAGATAACGGATTATAGAAGTTTTGTCGCCGGTGAAATCCTTCGCATTCTTGAATTCCAATTTGCCGATAGAATGCATAAGCATAATGATACCTGCGATCCACCCCTCTGTATACTCGTGAATAGTACCTATATTTTCCTGAAGCGCATCTTTTATACCAAGATTAGCAAAAAGCTGCCCGGTTTCTTCCCTTGAAAAAAGAAGATGGTTTTGGTCAATAGCCAGCAAGTCGCCTCTAAGCATCAGTTTTTCTTTATGGAAATTATCTGTCCTGGATATGATCACGACGTGCATATTAGGTGGCATATTGTCGATGAGATAATGAATGATCTCATGAATGATTTCATTTTCATCGGCATATTGAAAATTATCAAGAACAAGATACCTGTCAGGATCATCGGGTGAATAATCTGCCCAAACGTCCTGGCAGATGACCGCACTGAGCAGCAAATATTCATTTGCGATATTGCCAATGCTGCTCATGCTTCTTTTAGAATCAATATCTTCAGTCTCGGTGTCAAATAATATCTCGATCAGGCCGGAAAAGAAAACAGACACCGAATTGTCTTCTTTGCCCAGCCGATACCAATCGACATGATTCCGGTGTTCGCTAAGAGACAAAAGAACAGCGATAGTTTTACCGTATCCTGCTGGAGCCGTAACTGTCACGATGCGGTGACCGGCTATATCAAGGGCTTTTAATCTTTCGCAATAAAAAGCACTTTCAGGAATATCCGGAATCAACAGCTTTGATTTTTTTATTATTTTTGTACTCATTTTAGTACACCGATCTCTATTTTTTAACATTATTTTAACGCTTGATTAAATATTATAGTATTGAGTTTAATCTTGTTAATGACAATTGTAAAGCTATATCAGGATAATAAGAAGATAAAATTGTAATAAGATGATTATCATATGGATCGTTTCCTGCGATTTGTCCCAGGGAGCGGTCCATAAGAAATATATTTTAAAGGATTGTCATATCGATCTTGTCAATAATATCTATACCTAGGGAGGGGTAGAAATGAAAACAAATCTTAGAAATGTGTTTTGCATTGTGCTGGTAGCACTAATGGTTGCCAGCCCGTTCGTTTGTATAGGAATGGGAATAGATAGTGTATTGGCGACCGAAAGTAGTGTACAGGATACCAGCGACAGCACAGTTACAGACGCTGGAATAATTGAAGCCACAACCGGTACAAGCATTACTGCAGTCATGAAAGAATATAATAATACACAAGGTGCTATGATCGGCACAGACCAAAATGGGAATACTAAGGATCTAACAATCAACAACGGGACCAGAGCGAGAATACTAAGGGCACCGGCGGGCGGACCGGGGATCATAGATCTTGATACAATAGAAGACGTTGAAATCACTGTAAGCATAGAAGGTGGCTTGGTAGTTGCGAACTGGAGTGGAGGTAGCGTCTCAGCAGATATCGACGACGGGTTGCGGGTAATTGGAACGACGTCGATGGATACAAATTTGGTGCTGGACGGCGCCGGCGACCCCGGCGAGATGAAGATCATTCTCAGCGGTGCATCAATCACAACAACATCAGCAGATGAAGTGGAGAATTCGCCCGTCTCCCTGACGAACGGTGCTCAGGGGAGAATCGAACTCATTGGAGATAATGAACTCATAAGTGAATCGGCGGACCTGGCAGTGCTGGAAGTTAATTCGGATTGCAGCCTTACACTATCCGGACACAGCGATCAAGAAGGAAATCTTGATGTTCAAGTCGATAGTGTCGAGCAGTCAAATTGTGCAGCAATCGGTGGCAGTGCAAATTCTGACTGCGGAATAATAAACATCACAACTGGTGCCAATATAACTGCAATCATGGAAGTCGCAGGTAATGATGAAATGCCTATGGGTGCGGCCATCGGAGGCAGTGCAAATGGAAATACTGAAGGAATAATGATCGATGGTGGGGTTGTCACCGCAACAAGTCAGGGCGATGGCGCGGCTATCGGAGGCGGTGCAAATGGATATATTGAAGAAATAATGATCGATGGTGGGGTTGTCACCGCAACAAGTCAGGGCGATGGTGCGGCTATCGGAGGCGGCGGTGGTGAATTCGGAGATGTTGATGACATAAAAATCTATGGTGGAAATATTACGGCAACGTCTTCCGAAGGTGCAGGCATCGGCGGAGGAACTGAGAGTAAAGATTTTAATATATTGATAAATGATGGAAGCATAATAGCAACATCTTCCAAAGGTGCAGGCATCGGTGGGGGTGAAGAAGGGAACGCTGGAGGTATAACAATCAATAATGGAAATATTACAGCGACATCTAATGGTCAAGCTGCAGGCATCGGTGGCGGTGATGGTAATGATGGTTTCAATATTCGAATCAATGATGGGAATATCACAGCGACAAGCAAGGGAGATGGTGCCGGCATCGGTAGCGGAGCTGGCGCTATAGGTTATGATATTTTTGTCAACGGCGGAGATATCACGGCGATATCCGAGGGTAATGGTGCTGGCATAGGCGGGGGCGGTGATGCTAATAATATTCAGATCAGTGGCGGAAATATTGAGGCAACAAGCAAAGGCAATGGAGCAGGCATCGGCAGCGGAGAAAGTAGTCAAAGCGATAATATTTCTATCAGTGATAGTTATGTGCGTGCCGGCAGCGGCTCTATTGAAAGATCTGTGGGGATCGGCGGTGGTGTCGGTGGTCTAGGCGCCGACATAAGTATCGAGAACAGCTATGTGACTCTGGATCCACAAGCAACAGCATACTTAGGAGTCGCGGCAGACTACGGCTATATTGGTGATGCAGCTGATGACCTAGACAACCCTTCGCCAGTGACTATAGAAGACAGTTCAGTGTGTTTTTCCAAAGATGCGACAGATAGCGGGTTCTTTCGGATCGGCGACAATTTAATAAATGAAGATAATGATTCTGTCTATAGGGTCATAGTACCAAAGGTACATAACTTGAAGAGCACATCCCTCAATGGGGCGCTGAATATCAAACAGAACGTGAGCAGTTCAGCTATTATTAAAACTGTTCCCGTGATCGCTTCGACTTCGAATATGGGACATTTTGATCTTGAGCCAGATGATCTTTCAGCTCAGATATTCTTGCCTCTCGAGAATTATGATGACATAAATGTGGGAGCATATCGATATGGGTGCGTTGATGTACAGGACAACAGTTCTAATGCTACCGTGATAAATAAAGTGCAATGGAATACAAAGAATTATACGATCAATGCTCCTAATGCTACCGATGCAGATGTTGGCAGCAAACTATCACAATCACAACTCAATGGAGGATCCGTCTACTTTGGTCTTCATCAGGTAAATGGGACATTTGAGTGGAGCGATCCAGATACTGAGATAACAGATGGTAAGAAAGCTTATCCGGTTACATTCACACCTTTGGATCTTAATAATTATGAGGTTCTCAGTGACAATTCCGAATTAACCGGATTAGCAGTTACGCCGATCGATAACAATACTGACCCAAATCAACCGGCTGATCCTAACGGACCAGGCGATCCAACTAAACCAATTGATCCTAAAAATCCAGACGATCCTGAAAAAACAGATGATCCTGAAAGTGATATTGATGTCACTATTGGGGACGACGAGATAGACAGGGATCCAGATGAAAATTCTGATGATGATCTGAGTGTTGCTTCACTAGCCAGCCCATACGATTCATCTTTGGATTACGGCGACGGTGACGTAAAAACAACCCCTGAAGAAAAAAGTTCAAGTGCGTTGCCTATCCTTGCAATAGGGGGAATACTTCTTGCGCTTGGTGCCGGTGCCGTGACATTCGTTCCGGGCATTAATTCCCTTGCTCTGGCAGCACTATCTTCAGCCGCATCATGGTCAAGGACACCATTCATGAAGAGGGTAAAGGTCAGCGTTCATTTCCCGGAGGGATCGGAGCATGAATCTATCGACAATGAAGAGCTCCTGATAATTGGATCATTGACTGCAACCAAAGTCATAGACAAATTCGCCAAAAAAACAGGCATGGATATTAACTTTGATGAAAAAGAAGATATTTTAGAATCAATAAACAATCACGGTGCCGAATCTACTGATAAAAAATGGCAGTTCAGTACAGATAGTTTCGATACACTGGAAACAGATATGCAGAAGAAGCTTGAGCGAAATGATCATGTAGAATGGAGATTTTTATAAATGAATAAGAATAATAAGGAAACGCAAACGGTAAAAGCAAAGTCAAAGCCCGGGATACTAAAGAAATTTGCCCGCAAGATCCCGTATTCAATATATTACATACTCTTCTTTGTATATGCGATGTTATTTGTTATTTGTTTCGGGGGGAGGGCGATACTGGAAAAGATCGCATTTACAGAAGTGCAGGGAGCATATCAAACCATCGACAACTTCTTTCCTCAGTTCTTCGCCATCAGCGAGATGATCTGGCTTAGGGTGGTATTGATAATCTTTTCTGTGATTACATTGTATCTTTACCTGATAAAGACACGCATAATAAAATGACGCATTATGATTAGGAGTTTATGTTTATTTCAGGAGCTCTGGATTGTGTATGATTTTGCCGGGGGAGCGTGCAATCCAAGGCTTCTGTTTCTTTTCGATATACCGGCTGGGTTTTAACATTAATTTAATACCAAATCAAATATTATATTTTTGGAAAGTAGGAACAGTTTTTAGCAGTTATTGAAAAGAGGAGGAAGAAAGATGCATATTAAAAAAAGGATAATACCATTGATTGTAGTGGTGCTCATGGTCGCTTCGGTAGCAGTACCATATGACACCTCTGTGGAGGCAGCGACTAATGTCGGACTGCAGCAGCTTCTTAGAGGCTATAATGTGCTTTCCGGTAAGGAGCTGTCAAATGATCATACTGAGAACATTTTATTTAAAACCTCTGCTTCAGATGCACTTGCAGAATATTACGCATTTGATCAGTCGTATTTGACCACTTTCGATACTTATTCTGGGCGTTCCATGACAGAATATGCCAAAGCTCATGGCTTAGATCTTAAGACTGAGGTCAGTGCTAATGTTAGTGTGGGAAAAGTGTTTACGGCAAGCGCTAGTGCAAAATTTGGTATGATTAATAAGGAAACCTATCGTAATGGGTTTGAATCCTATTTTTTTCAGTTCCTCGTCAATCATAAGAGAGGAAAAAATGCAATAAAAAACATGGATTCTCCTGCGACAAAAAAAGCGTTGCAGCAGCAATTGAATCCGGAATTTTTAAAAGCTTTATTGAATGCCAGCGATATAAAAACAGAAATTTTCGAAAAGTACGGTACTCATTTTATCACTTCATACAGCTTGGGAGGTTATTCGGAGTTTAACCTTTCCACAGTCGTTACAAACGAGGAAATGTCCGATACAGACATAAGAAATTATGGTGCGACAGTCTCTGCTTCAGGCAGAAAAGGCATAGGTCTCAAAGTTGGTGCTACAGCTTCGGCTGATATGACAACGAGCTCAGAAACTTTTTGTCAAAGTGGTAAAGCTAAGACGCAGGTAAAATGCACGGTTGTCGGTGGCGTTGGCGGCATTTCCCTTAGTGATACTGACAGCTCTCAAATAGAAAATACGATCAACAGGTGGCTGGATTCTTTTATCATATCAGGCGACAATGCAAATTGTGGAATGTTGGTTGATAGTAATTTGAAACTGAATGGAGTATGGGAATTGCTTCCCGATGGATATGAAGATAGAAAAAGAGAATTGATGAAGAAGTATCTTGAAGAGTCTCTTTTGAAAGATAAAGAATTTTATAACGAATTTATATACAAGGCAGTCATAGAGGGCGATACTTACAAAGAAATTGAGGCTTATACGGAATTAGAATCAAGACCCACAACAGAAGCTATCGAAATAAGCTCGGCGGCTGACTTTATGGCTATAGGTAATGCAAATAAACCGTTAAATGGCAGTTATATCCTGACAAATGATATCGATTTATTAGATATCACGAACACGAATTATCCGCTGAAGAGCAAAACATTTACAGGGAAATTTGAGGGCGGAGGTCATTCTATTAAATATTATTATAATAATAAATCAAAACTTGATATTGCAGATCCACGCTTTGGTTTATTTTATCAAAATGGAGGATTGATTCAAAATTTATCAATAAAAGATACCTGGGTAGAATACAATAATGAAGCAATCGCTGATCGAACGGTTTTGAGCGACTCATTCAAGCCCACTTACCGTGCAGGCTTAATCACAGGTCTTAACTGGGGTACGATACAGAATTGCCATGCAATCGATTCTCAATTGAATATACGTTTAAACGCAAAATGCGGAGGTGATTATTATACAAGGTCAGGTGACGAATCTATCGTATACTGCGGTGGTATTGCTGGGGAAAATTCGGGCAATATTCTTCGGTGCAGTTTCGTAAATAAAAATGTTAACTCTGATCAGTCTACTGTACAGGCACGTACAGACACTTTTGAAGCAAAGGATAATTTTAGCACGTATGCAATTGCGGGAGGTATTGTCGGCAAGCATACTAAGGGTTCTGTATCTGATTGCTTTTTTGATGGGAGAGGAGTATACGGATATACTATGACTAGGAATTTCACAATTAAAGGACTCCTTGAAGATAATCACAAGCCTACCTTGAGACGGTACATCGGAGGGATAGCAGGAGAGGTGGTAACTAAAGAGGCGGATGAACCGCCAACAATTATAAGGTGTTTTTCCAATGGTTGGGAAGGCGATAATTATTCGGCCACACATCTTACGGGCGAAAGTGCAAAAAAAGCGATTAGCATTGCAAACCGCGGCAGTGTGATAGGAGCCGGCAGCACAGAACGATACATGACGGATTGTTTTTACCCTGAAACAAAATCGGCGGTTGGCTACGGCAATAGCAATGGGGCGACACCATTGGAGAATTTTAAAGTACAGGAGATTTACAATGTTTTGTCACCGCATGGATGGACACTTAATACAAGTTTAGACGTCTGTCCCCAGTTAGATAAAACGAGTGAGTCCGCCGCTTTCTATATATATTTCAAAGACAATGTTAAACCAAAATTCAATGAGTGTGACATATTGGAAGATCTAAAGAATATTATGAAGGTGAATTTTTCTGGGGTTAGAGATATTACCGATGAAGTGGAAATCCGATATAATTTCAACACTACGGGCAAACAACAAATTCAACTGATCTACAAAGAGGACGGTACAACTTATTATGGCTGGATGGGCGTTACTGTTAATGCACTTGATATTGGTATAGGTTCACCGATTGTTGAAGACATAGTTGTGTCGCCTAACAAAGTGACAGTAGCGGCAGGTAAAACACAGCAGTTCCTTTCGTTGGTTAATGGCAGCAATTATCCATCACAGAGTGTAACATGGAGTGTGACGGGTAATAAGAGCGCAAGCACGAAAATTTCAACTTCAGGTCTTTTAACAGTTGGTGCAGATGAAGGTGCTTCAACCCTGAACATTACAGCCACATCGAATGCAAATGTAAGCAAAAAAGCGACAGCAATTGTAACGGTGACGCCAACACCAATTGGGACAAATAACAAGCTTAAATCACTCAAGGCATCAAAAGGCAAGTTCACCAAGAAATTCAAAGCAACAAGGACAAAATATACCTTGAAGCTGAAGAAAAGCCAGAGCAAGACAAAGATTTATGCAAAAAAGGCTCAGTCTACGGCGAAAACATATATCAAAATAGGCAAAGGTAAATATAAGTCAAGAAGCAGCATTACAGTGAAACTTAATAAAGGCAAAAGCAAGACTGTATATATTAAAGTCAAAGCACAGAACGGAAAGACCAGGACCTACAAAGTAATTGTTAAAAGAGCTAAATAAATCCATCATATACAAAGATAAAGCCCTGTTTATTCAGGGCTTTATCTTTAGGGGTCTACATCCCCAGTGTTCCAAAATATAAAAAACTAATTGTTAGTACCGTGGATCAAAGGGAGGGAATTAATAATGGAGAGTAAAGTTTACAGGAAAGGTATATCAGTATTAATTATCTTGGTAATGATTGCAACCGCGTTCGCACTTCCGACGCTTTCGAAAGAAGATGTTTATGCGGCTGCAAAGTACAAGATTACATTCAAAGCCAACAAAGGGAAATTTGCAAAAGGCGCAAAAAGAACAAAGAAAGTTGTCAGAGGTAAAAAATTGGGCAAGCTTCCCAAGGTGACCAGACCGGGATATGTTTTTATGGGCTTTTATACAAAGAAAAGCGGCGGAAAGAAATTTACCAAGTCCACAAGGATAAAAAAGAGCAGAACATTGTACGTTCATTGGGCAAAGAAAATAAAAGCTAATTCCAAATATACAAAAATAGTTAGTCAGCAGTGTCCTACAGTTAGTGCACTGGAAGCTGAAGTAGGCTCACTGGAATTAGTGGATTCATATGTTGTGGGCGACAATACTTTCAAACGTTTTGTATATAAAGCCGCCAATGGAATGTATTATTCCATGGATAAGTACGATGCGTACGAAGGATATTGGATCAGAATCAACGCAAAAGTGAAAGATATCTACGGCATTACCAAAGGGTATAATTATAAAACATTCGGCAAAAAAGTTGGTATCAATCCGATGTATTATTTAGATGAGATATCAAAAAATGATAGCTTTGATTACATAAAGTCAGGTATTAATTATAATATTAAACTTAATGGCCTTACAGTAAAGCCAACCAGCAACATTTCAATGTCTTTCTATCCTGCACGAAGTTAAGTTTGTTATAATGCTGTGTTTTGAAACAATATATGATTGGAGATTATTATGCATGCAAAAAAAGCAAATATTTCGTTCTTACTATTATGTAAAGATCATGAATGTGTCTAATGATGAAAAAGGTAACGAGTATAAGGCAGATGCCCCGGCATTTTCCGTAGAGTCAAGAGATATAGTTAATGCAACAGCTCAGAAGGATAAACAGAAGCCAAGTGCTCTAAATGTTTTTTCGAACCAGTATGCTGCAAACTCATCTGACGGTGCCATAAGTGTTACTTTTACCACGAACAATGCAGTCACGGGTTCCTGTTTAGTTGAGTACATGGCTCTCACCGATGTGGACCAGAAGACCATAATAACAAAGAAAATAAAAGAGGAGTACAAAAGTTTTTACAGTATTGATGATGTAAAGATATCCGACGGTGACGGTAACGAAATCATACTTGAAGACGACTCCAATAAAAAGTTAGAGTTCAGTGAGGATCAGATGTATAACATGGGCACCACAGACAGATTCTACGATTTCGACGGAAATCTTTTCGTTTATGATGAGGAAGATAATAGATTTTATAACGAAAATGACTGTAATGACTACTTTATAACGATGGCGACGAAGATATAGGTGAGGATGATTATAATCCGTCTATGTACTACAGTATAAACGGCTTATATTATTACTATTATGAAAAAGGCTGGGAGTACGACAGAGATATGAATGACGGATTCTACTATGACAACTATTTCGACATCTACTGTTTTGATAATAAATGCTATTACTATGACTCCAAAAAGGATGCATTCTTTGCCGACAGCAAATACTTCTATACTGACAATGATGTATACGGTTGGGAATATGGCGTTTTTTACGAAAAAGAATCGGGTGGAAAAATATATATGGATGAAAATGATGAAGATTTTGGATACTGTTTTCCAAACTATTCGCCTATAACAGTTATCATATGCTGAATTAACATTTTTTTAATGCAAGGTCAAGTATTATAGTATTAAATTGTAAATCAAAAGCAGGAGAGTGAGGAGAAATAAATAGGATTATTTTGGGTTTTGTTTACAAAATGAAATAAACGAGATAATGCTGTAAATTTCTTTGATGTGTGTAGGCTGTCTCATGTTTTATATGCGTGGTGGAAACCGTAATGTGTAATGCAATTCTTCTAAGTACGTCTTTGACGGCAATGACGTTACGGTTCGCAAATATTGCTGCAGTCTACGCACATTTATTAATTGAGAATCATGCTTGCAGAAAAAGGTTGTTATTCTTATAGGCCGTTTCCTGCGATTTGTCCCAGGGAGCGGTCTATATAAACGAAATTAATTAGAGGGTAAATACGATGGAATGGAGAAGAGTAAGATTTTTAATCTTATCATCAATTGTTGTATTAATGTTGGCTATTTTTTTTATTATGCTTGCTATGAATGATGATTATCCGGATAATGCAGCAGCAAAAAAAGTAAAAACTGTAAAAACTGTTCGAGTTTTCTATTTTGCAAATGAAGGAGAATTTACTGCATCAAAATATGAAGACAAAACGCGAGTCATCAGAAGAGTAGGTAAAGGAAAGAAGTGTGGTACTGCACCGGCCATAGAAAGAGAAGGCTTTGTATTAAAAGGCTGGTTTACCAAGAAGTATGGTGGAATAAAGGTAACAAAGAAAACCATAATCAGTAAACCCACTCAGCTCTATGCTAGCTGGGAAAAAATCAATTAAGCGTGGGTTCAACGCCCATTTCCTGTTTGAATCTCCTGATAAACTGCCTGCTCAAAGCGGCGGCCTGATCATGTCTGTCTGATTCATCATAAAGGCTTATAAGCATTTGGCAAGCTGTTTCGTTATAGGGATCGATTTCCATTTGCTTGAATAACAGCATTTCGGCTTGTTGGGTGTTGCCTTTGCCATAACAATATTCAACAAGCTTATTTGAGGTATCAATATATATGGATCGATATTGCTCTCTTAAGACTTCGATCCAGTCTTCAAATGATTCGTCCGCAAAATAATCTCCATCATAGAGTTCCAGCATTTGCTGAAAAAGTTCATGGCGTTCATCATCTGATAATTCATCAGTTATGGACCTTTTATACTGAGTAAAAAATTCATTGACATCGGATCTTACAAACTCAGGGTTACATACGAAAAATCCTCTCTTATCTTCGGCAATAAGCGCCTCCTTGCTGTCAAATGGCATCTCAAGAGATGCCAGTGTTTTTCTGAGTTCGAACAGTGCAACGCGGAGAGAGGTAAAGGCCGCCTTTGAATTTGAGTTTGGCCAGAAGACAGTTGCCAGTGTTTCCCTAGAAACCGTTTTGTTCGGTCTGGAAAGAATGTACTTTAATATCCCGCTAATCTTCCTCGTCCTCCACATAGAGGGATCTACGTCCTGACCGTCAATCACTAGCCGAAATTGCCCAAAGAGCTTTATGTATATATCTTTTGAGATGAAAGGCGTCTGTATGGGATAGCGGTCAACATACGATCGTGGATCGGTAGCGATTTCTGATGGGTTTCGTATCAGCTCTTCCACCGCATCAGGTCCAAAATATGCACTGATTATTTTCATCATATGTTCAGGGCTGATTTTATTTTCCACTGACCGGGCACACACACGCACCAATGCCGTATAATTCATTTCGCGGAAGTATAGGTATCCATTTTGAGCAGAAGTTTTGCCGAAGAATTTCAAATATTTCTCTGCCTGCCTGTGATCTTTTTTTTCTTCATAAAGTATGACCAGATGCATGGCGATCCCGCACAAAATCTGAGAAGCCTGTTTGTCTTTGGCTCCTTTATATGCTTTCAACAGCAGATCCTCGGCCCTGTCGTAAACTCCGTTTTGCAAATACTGGACTGCAGATACGGTTTGGGCAAGTTCCAGCAGTCCATGATATGAACCTAAAGCCATGACTCCATTCAGTTCTTCTGCTGATTGTACAGAAAAATCTTCGCCATCGCTGATCTCGGAACGCCATGAGGTTTGCAGCACCCGGGCAAAGACTGCCATGACATGATTCTGATTATCTATAAATATTCCCTCGGCATGGGAAATAGCACTAAGAGCATCTTCAAAGTCTCTGTCCTGATATTTTAACATTCCTGTAAAAAATGCAGCACTTCCCGCAGAGTATCCGGAATCGTATTTTTCTCCGATGGATGCAAGGTTTTCAATCAGTTTTCTGGATAAATTTCGCTCACTCATGAGGATCGCGAGGTTACAGGATATGTAAAGCCCCAAAGACCTCCATCGGTCA
Organism: Anaerovoracaceae bacterium; assembly: GCA_031553035.1. Taxonomy (GTDB): domain Bacteria; phylum Bacillota; class Clostridia; order Peptostreptococcales; family Anaerovoracaceae; genus JAVBLY01. The sequence continues at coordinate 19,511 of JAVBLY010000008.1, forward strand.
TTTCGTAAGGCTATGGGATGTTCGGTGATTTTATGTATAATGTTCTCCGCCTCAGTGAAATCGCCGTCAACGCCGTAAAGTGTGGCTTTTGTTATGAGATTTGAATACTCCCAAAGATCTTCATCCTGCGGTATCCTGTCAATGATCCTCATTAGTATTTTGCTCATTTTAACATTGTCAGTTACTACCGATTTTGTAAAGAGGCTCATAAGCAACATGTTTCTTGCATGTTTGCTTGATATCATCGCTCGGAACATGGGTACTTGAGAGACTATGTTTTTTATATTTCTAAAGTCACTTCTCTGGGCGCAAACCGAAATCATGAGCCCCTGGATATTGATTGCCAGTTCTATGTTTTTTTCTTTTACCGACATGGATAGAGCCTTTTCAAGGTAAGTCAGGCTTCGATCGGTCTGGGTATTAAGGAGTGATGCCCCAAGTATCATCAGAAGCGTTGCATGCTGATGAAGCATGGACTCCGGCACGCTGTAAATGAGCTCTGCAGCAGAATCGATATCTCCGTTGTCCATATACAGCTGTCCTTCCACAGCCGCCAGATCGGCAGCTTTTTCTGAATCACCTGCCAGAAGATATTGTTCAATAGCAGCGATGTAACGTCCGGTTTTTTCAAAGCGATCAGCCGCTTTAATACGAAATGCTGTGATTTCTTCGGTCAGATAAGTCTGTTCAAGATACGGTCTTAGTGCATCGCGGAAAAGTGAGTGGAATCGATAGACAGGAGGAGTGTCACCGATTTTTTGTATATACAGATTGTTTGTCTCAAGCCAGTCTATGATCTTGTCAGAATCGTCTATTTGAAAAACCTCGGACAGATCTCTATCGGTAAATTCAGAAAGCAGCGATATTTTGGCTGTCTGCTTCACCTTGTCTCCGTCAAAGCCGGACAGAACCTCGCTCAAAAGGTATTTGATTATGGCTGTCTTGTCTCCGTCAAAAGCTTTTCCGTCTTTCAGATTTAGTCTGTCTGCCGTATGCATCAGCATTATTATGCCGGCGATCCATCCTTCTGTGTATGTGTAAATGATACTTAAATTGTCACGATTGACATCTTTTATGCCAAGTTTTGTAAAGAGCTGATCTGTTTCTGCCTTTGTAAAAAGCAGGTCACTTTGATTAATGGCAAGAAAGTTGCCGCCGAGCATCAACTTTTCTGTCCGAATGGTATCGATTCTCGAAACAACTATTATATGCATATTGGGAGGCATATTATCGATGAGATAACCTACGATTTCACAAATTATTTCATTGCCTGCCGCATTTTGAAAATCATCAAATACAAGATATCTGTCAGGGGCATCAGTAGTATAACCGGCCCATGTGTCCTGGCATATGACAGCACTAAGCAGTGCATATTCCTTTGCAATATCTCCTATACTGCTCATACTGGTAATTGAATCCGTGTTGTGTGTGTTCTGAGCGAACAGGGCTTCGATCAGGCTTCCGAAGAAGACAGGCAGTGAGGCATCTTCTTTTCCCAGCCTGTACCAATGGATATGATCACGATATTCTTTAAGAGACAAAAGTATGGCTGTTGTTTTTCCGTATCCGGCAGGAGCCGTGACTGTCACGACCCTGTGACCGGCTATATTTAGCCCTTTCAGTCTGTCACTGTAAAGAGTATTGACAGGAATATCCGGAATCATAAGCTTGGATTTTAATTGAAATTTATTATCCATGGCTGGTGCACCTTTTCCCATTTTATTAACGCTGATTTAACACCTGCTTTAATACTATATCACTGAGTTTAATCTTGTTGGTAACAATTGTAAAGCATAATATTTTTTGGAGAAAACAGATTTGGCATTCTTTACAAGATTTGTTGGTCTTTGGAGCACCAGGGACGAACTTCAATTTAGAAACATAAGAAAAGGGTCCATAAAATATTTTATGGCTTTTCCTCTTATGGTGCTCTTCATAAATTTTGAGTACAAATACTTCCTGTCTGAAGTAAGTTTCAATGGATATGACATGTATATGCTTTTGCCTCTTTCATTTTGCATCGGTTCCTTATTTGTTCTGTTTGTCAAAGAACCGCAGATCGTCAGGGTCTCACATATTTCGGCAATAGTAATGATTGTCGGGTTTGCTATGCGATTTTTCCAGAGTGACGCTTTGTGCTTTTGGGGATCCCTTGTCTGCTGGATGGGCGTAGGAGCATGCGGCGTAGGAGCTTGGCTTTGCTTTTGTGTGAAGCTGAATAATGCGGAGCGGCTTGCAGGGATATTGCTGGAAATAGTAATCATAAATATTTATATGCTTCTCTCCACTGTTATCCGGATCACGTACGTAGCCGACCTGACAATTACAAGTGTTATCCTCATATGTTTTGCTGCATGTATATTGACTTTTAGAGAAAAGGATATCAAACAGGAAAACTCTGAATATCAAGGAGAAAGAAGGCGGGAGAACTACTGGGGACTTGCATACGCGCTGGCGTATTTTGTGATTTTGCAGTTATTTAACAAATATATCGCAACATCCATGGAGTTTTCCGACATGATTTATGCGGTGGGGGGACTTGGAGCCGTTGTGATCGCTCTGGTAATACAGTTTGCCTGTAAAAGGAGCTCATGGCAGATGTGGAACGTGCTTCTTCTGGCTGCCGCTTTAGCTACCGTCATGTTTTGGTTCACTAATATTGCGGCCGTTCGAGCAGGTTCGTTGTTTGTTGGAATCTTTAACTATTCAGGCGACATAGTTTTGTTCTATGCATGTGCAGGTGCAATCAAACGTGCATATTCATTCAGATATTTTAAACGGTTTTTGTTCGCATTTTATGGCATTCTCATTGCTTCATATTTCCTGACCGAGTTGATTGCCGGTCTGGGAGAATACAGGTTACTGATAATACTCTCTGTTTTTATCGGAGCAGTATTTGTTATTTTTATCTTTCTCTCTTCCACATTATATGACAAATTTCTGGCTTCCGATTGGTCCTCTGATCTGCGCAGTCCGGATATGAATATACATGAAAAAAGTGGGAATGAAGATGCGTATGAGGAAACCCTTAACACATACGGCTTAACAAGGCGGGAAAAAGAAGTATGCGATTTGCTTCTTGAGGGTCGCACGCTACGGCAGATATCGGCGGACATCGGCATCGGTTTTTCAACTGTAAATACTCATTACAAAAATCTGTACCGCAAGCTGGGGATCAACAGCAGGGCGGAACTCTTCCGGATTTTCGGTATAAAATCTCAATCCTAATATATTTAATAGGTAATTTTATCTTCATTTCTGCAAATCTCCCTAAAACACGTGACTATTATTATGGATATTTCAGTCTCATAATAAGATCAATTAGATTTGGTAGTCAATTTTGGAGGGTAATATTATGGAAAGCACAAAGAAGAGAATTTTTGTATCATTATTATCATTGGTTTTATCGGTAGCACTGATCGCAGGCTTCATGCCGGCGACTGCTTATGGTGCTACAACCGAACAAAAAAACACAATAGGTGAAGCGGTTCAATTGATTCCCGGTCAAACTGTCAATGTAGGCGGGGTATCCAGTTCTACAGTGGATTACAGTACGCATATGTTTTATAAGTTTACGGTTTCATCGCCGTCATATGTGACGTTTGATTTTTCTGTATCAAATGTACCTAATTTGGATAACAGGACCAACTCAATGAGATTCAATGCAATTGGTCCGAATAATTCTCAGCTCTATGCTGATCAGGAATCTTTCGGAAAATCCTATAATATCATTCTTTACAGCGATGCTATACCTCTGTCAAAGACTATTAATTATAAACTGCTTGCAGGTACTTACTATGTTGAATTGTATGAAATGGGAAGTCTTAACAGTAATTCGTCTCTTACCTTAAGATCAATTACTCCAATGAAAGAGGATACGCTAGGAGAACCTAATGACAGTCTTACGCAGGCTCTTAATCGGATTGTAAAACCCAGTGTGACATACTCAGGCAATATCAACTATTATGGAAAGGCAACAAATAATCACGGCAAAGACAAGGCTGATTATTTTAAGTTAACAGTCCCGCAGGATAATTCGACCATCAGGTTATCTGCTTCACGTAATGATACCAATAGAGAAAACAACATATCTGTAATGTTCTGCAATGAACACGGCACCAATATACAAAGCGGAAAGTATGTAAAGCTGATTGTAAGTCCATCCGGCTCTGTAACTTATACCGGCGTAAAAAAAGGCACATATTTCATTTATGTGGAAGGCTGGCCGGCTAACGCATATTGCACTGAATACACATTCCGCGTAGATAATCTGACTCCACCGCCACCGGCAAAAATCGCTGCAACAAAGATCAAGCTGAACAAGAGCAAGCTGAAGATCAAGAAGGGCAGGTCCTATAAACTTAAAGTTACAAGGTTCTATCCATCAAATGTAAATCCCAAAAAAATCATATGGAAGAGCAGCAATAAAAAAGTGGTAAAAGTCAACTCAAAGACCGGAAAGATAAAAGCTGTTAAAAAGGGCAAAGCGACTATATATGCCAAGACATGGAACGGCAAAGTTGCCAAGTGCAGAGTAACAGTGAAATAAATCAGTTGTTCGCATAGGCCGTTTCCTGCGATATTATCCCCGGGAGCGGCCTATTTTTTAGAAATTGATTGATCAATTAGATGGTGAGGTGCGAAATGAAGAATATAATAATGAAAAATATGATTTCGGCATCAGTAATCGTCATCATGATGGCAGGCATATTTGCATTACCCATACTTGATGACGATTTTGCGGTTCATGCTGTAAGAAAAAAAATGCATGATATAAATACCACACATGTTGCCTATGTAGCAAATGGCATGAAATTTACAGAAAAAAGATATGCCGATAAATCAAGTGTTGTCAAAAAGGTGGTCACAGGTAAAGAAAGAGGTGACGCTCCGGACGCCGAAAAAGAAGGATACACATTAACAGGCTGGTATACGCAGGAGTCCGGGGGCATCAAAGTCACTCCGGCAACCATAATCAACAAAAAAACAGTGCTTTATGCACATTGGCGGAAAGAGAGCCATTAGGCTGCAAATAAGGGAGGCTAAAGATGGAAAACATAAGAATAAGATATTTTATATCTGTATCGATAATCGCTTTTATGATCACCAGCGTATTTGCATTACCTGTGATCAATGATGATTATTCAGTCCAGGCGGCAACAAAAAAAGTAAAGGTAATCTACAAAGCAAACGGCGGTAAATTCACAGCAGCCAAATATGCCAGCAAATCCAAGGTAGTCAAGAAAGTAAAAAAAGGCAAGAAGAGGGGAACTGCACCCAAGATTAAAAGAACCGGATACACACTAAAAGGCTGGTATACAAAGAAGTCTGGCGGTAAGAAAGTGACTGCAAAGACCAAGATCAAAAAGAGAACCGTGCTTTATGCAAGGTGGGTGAAAAGTGCCGCAAGTGCAAATGCAAATATAGATCCGAAATTAGTCGGAAATTGGAGATACATTCAATATCACTCTTCGTCATCGTTTTCCACACATTCAGTTTCATTTAGAAATGATGGAACTTTTATTTATTCTACAATGAGTAGTGGATCACTTATGTATGGAATGGTCGGAAACTACAAAGTATCAAATGGCTGGGTAACTTTGTCAAATGTAATTGTTCGTTACGGCAGCGGACTGATAGAAGAGGATTGGCTCAAAACATATAAAGCCGAATATCGTTTCGAAAAGGTCAATGATGTCAATTATAAGCATGGAGAGTATCTCAATATGTGCTTGCTGCTTTATAGTGACAAACCTGAATTACCGCTTGATTTGGGGTGGGCAAGGTGGTCATGGAATGGATAGGGATTAGTAGTAGGAGCGACGTCATTTAAAATGGGAGGTAGAATATGGAAAACAAGAAAATCAGGTATTTAATTTCTGTATCAGTAATAATTATGATGATCGCTGGTGTATTTTCGCTTCCGGTAGTTAATGACGATTACGCAGTCTCTGCAGCCACCAAAAAAGTAAAAGTCACATTTAACGCCAATGGCGGCAAAATCGGAGCCGCCAATAAAAAAATAAAGCGCATAAGAGCAGGCTCTAAAATTGGCAAGCTTCCGGCGGCAAAGCGTACCGGTCATACCCTTAAAGGCTGGTATACAAAGAGATCTGGCGGCAAGAAGATAACAAAATTCACCAGAGTCAAAAAGAAAATGACTGTTTATGCCAGATGGGCTGCAAAAAAATATACCCTTACATTCAACGCAAACGGCGGCAGTACGGGTACAAAATATAAAAAGGTCACATTCGGTAAAACTTACGGAACTCTTCCCACACCGACGTTAAATGGTTATAAATTTGATGGTTGGTACACCTCCAAAACAGGCGGGACAAAGGTAAGCTCAATTACAAAGACAACAGCAGCAAGGGATACCATTGTTTTTGCCCACTGGAAAAAAGTTCTCAATTCAGAAGAACAGAAGCTGGTCGGTATATGGAGCACTTCTACTATAACCCCCGGTTATTACAATACCATGTACTCAAGCCCCACATTGACTATTGAGAAGTGGAATGAGGGAAGTTTCTTTGCATCAGCAACAGTTTTTAATGCCGACGGTACAGGCCACGAGGTGTATGTTGCGTCAAAATCATATGGTTGGAATACCTGGAAATGGCGATCCGATGGCACTAAAGTCTATTTTTCAAACATTGTCAGCAATAATGTTGATAACGAATACTCAGGATCCAACTGGACGGATAGAGTATATCCGGATTCATGGAGCCTTTATAAGGTAAGAACAAATACGAATGGTATGCGGCAGTATGTTCGTAAGCCTGATTTCAGAAAAGATACAGAAGAATATGCTTGGACAATAGATGAATATATTGCCGATGGTTATCCGACATGGCTGAATAAGCAAGATTGATTTGAATTAGGAGGGAAAGCAAATGGGAAATATAAAAATAAGAAATTTCATATCAATATCGGTAATAGCTTTCATGATCGCCACTGTATTTGCGCTGCCGGTGATTAATGAAGATTACGCAGTTTCTGCTGCCACAAAAAAAGTGAAGGTTATCTACAAAGCAAACGGCGGCAAATTCACTGTAACCAAATATGCCAGCAAATCAAAGATCGTCAAAAAAGTAAGGAAAGGCAAAAAGAGAGGAACAGCTCCAAAGATCAAAAGGGCAGGCTACACTCTAAAAGGCTGGTATACAAAGAAATCCGGTGGAAAGAAAGTCACAGCAAAGACCAAGATTAAAAAGAGAACAGTTCTTTATGCTCAGTGGAAAAGAACTTTAAGTGCATCGGAAAAGAGATTGCTTGCCATTTGGTCATCAGCTAAAGGAGATGGGAATTACTATGACTCAGCAACCGGAGAGTATCTTTTTTCCGGCATGACCGGTGCGTTATACCATTTTAGAGCCGACGGATCTTATTCGCGCATGATAGTTGCTAATACTGCAACATCCAAGTTTGAGTCGATTCAGGAGGGCATTTGGAGAGAATCCGGAGGTACTATTTACAAGAGAAATATCAGAGCAAAGAAAAGTACCGACGGAGGAAGAACATGGTCTGCATGGACAAATTCAGCCGATCAAATCATGAAAATCCAATTCGGTGTGGAAAATGGCAGCGAGTATTTTCAGGAAGTTGACGGGTTGAAATATTTTAAAGGGAATTGAATGTCAAAACGTCATTAATAATGGGAGGTCGAATATGGAAAACAAGAAAATCAGGTATTTAATTTCTGTATCAGTAATAATTATGATGATCGCCGGTGTGCTTGCATTACCTGTGATCAATAATGATTATTCAGTCCAGGCTGCCACAAAAAAAGTGAAGGTTATCTACAAAGCAAACGGCGGCAAATTCACCGCTGCCAAATATGCCAGCAAAACAACGGTCGTCAAAAAAGTAAGGAAAGGCAAAAAGAGGGGAACTGCTCCTAAGATCAAAAGAACCGGCTATACACTAAAAGGTTGGTATACAAAGAAATCCGGCGGTAAGAAAGTCACTGCAAAGACCAAGATTAAAAAGAGAACAGTTCTTTATGCAAGGTGGAAAAAGAATGCAAGTCCAGTCACTGATCCAAATCAAAAGCTGATCGGGCACTGGACAAAAGGCAGTTTTGATTCACTTGGTAATTATAAATATTATCACTTGTATATAAACAAGGATGGAACATTCAATTACTTCATGGTTACTACAGCTGAGTATTCATACAAAGGAAATTATTCGGCATCTAACGGAAAGATATACTTTAAAAATGTAGTATTCACTAATGGCGAATATAAGGAAAATAAGGAAGATTCCTGGGTTACTTACGTATTAGAACCTGATTCAGAAGGGAATGAATTACTGAAAATCACTAACGGCAATAGTTTTATGGGCAGCCCCTGGTGGAGTCGGGCATAAAATAGGAGGAACAATCAAATGGAAAATGCAAAATTGAAAAATCTTATTTCAATATCTATAATAGCTTTCATGATCGCCGGTGTATTTGCATTACCTGTGATCAATGATGATTATTCAGTCCAGGCAGCCACAAAAAAAGTAAAAGTGATCTACAAAGCCAACGGCGGCAAATTCACCGCTGCCAAATATGCCAGCAAAACAACAGTGGTCAAAAAAGTAAAAAAAGGCAAAAAGAGAGGAACAGCTCCAAAGATCAAAAGGGCAGGCTACACACTAAAGGGTTGGTATACAAAGAAATCCGGCGGAAAGAAAGTCACTGCAAAGACCAGAATCAAAAAAAAGACGGTTCTTTATGCCCAGTGGAAAAGAACACTTAACAGTGAAGAGAAGAAAATTGTAGGGACTTGGGGTGTTTACTTTGACGGCTCTCAAGTCTATAAATTCTACAATGATGGCACTTACATAATGGTTTCACACTTTACCAGTTTTCCTGATATGAGAGCAAGAGGGTTTTGGTCTATAAATAACGGCATTCTTACAAAAACAGCACAGTATAGCAGGCAAACCAATAAAGACACTGCCGGATATTTCGAAGAATGGGGATATATCTGGACGCCATGGGGCAACTGGGAAACAAGCACCAGAACTGTCCGTTTTGGTGTCGATACAGCTGGTGTTACGTCTTATCCCGGTAAGCAGTACTTTGATGAGTATACTGGTTCAAGTTTCAATATAGGGACATGCAGATTCATCAAAGACCTGGTCGGTTATGAGTATCAATGATATGTCGTAGATGCATGGTTTATTAAAAAAGTAAGGGAGTGAGCACATTATGGGAGACACGAAGTTAAAAAATCTTATTTCAATATCTATAATAGCTTTTATGATCGCCGGTGTATTTGCATTACCTGTGATCAATGATGATTATTCAGTCCAGGCGGCAACGAAAAAAGTAAAGGTGATCTACAAAGCAAACGGCGGCAAATTCACAGCAGCAAAATATGCCAGCAAATCCAAGGTAGTCAAAAAAGTACGGAAAGGCAAGAAGAGGGGAACTGCACCCAAGATCAAAAGAACCGGATACATACTAAAAGGTTGGTATACAAAGAAATCCGGCGGGAAGAAAGTCACAGCCAAAACGAAAATAAAGAAAAAGACTACTCTTTATGCCCAGTGGAAGAAGGTGCCGAATCCCAATATTGACACAAAACTTCTGGGATTGTGGGCCCATACGGATTATTATGTCTACCCCAGGATCTACTATGATTATCAGGATTACATATTTTATAAGGACGGAACATTCAAATATATAAATGTAGATGGACCAGTGAAATCCGGCAAATACAAAGCATCAGGCGGAAAGGTTACTTTTACCAATGTAACATGGGTAGATTCTGCCGGCGTTTATCAGGGGATTTATCCCGATACAGTGGTCGAATACAGATATAAAATCGAAAACGGAAAAACATATTTGGAAATGCCAAAGCTCGATTACAAAGATAAAAATTATCTGGATATATCTATGAGAGTTGAGTGGTACAGATAGTTTTTGAATTTATTGCTACTAAATAAAAGGGAGGTTGCCCTCATGTTGATCAAAAGAAAGTTATGTATTATTTTATGTCTGCTTCTGATATTCACATGCGTACCAGCAGTAGCTTTTGCGGCATCAAAACCGGCACCACCCAAAGGGCTTAAATGTACAACGCTTAGTACCGGCTCTGTCAATCTGTCTTGGAAAAAAGTGAGCAAAGCCAAAAAATACATTGTTTACAAAAAGTCGGGGAGCAGATATATAAAGGTATCTTCGCCTAAAAAAAATAAATTCACCGCGAAAAACCTGAAGCCGGGAAATACATATTACTTTAAAGTAGCCGTAAAAACTTCCAAAGGTACCAGCAAAAAAAGCAAAGCGGTAAAAGCTTACACCAAATGTACAGCTCCGACTCAGGTAAAAGCTGTAGCTTTATCCAAGACCTCAATAAAACTATCGTGGGCAAGTACATATGGTGCAGATAAATATCTCATATACACAGCAAAATCGCCAGCAGGCACATTCTGGTATGCCGGAGCGACAACAGGCACCCAGTTTACTGTTGGCGGATTAAGTCAAAATACAAATTATTATTTTAAACTGATTGCAGTAAACGGAACTGCGAAAAGCAACTACAGTCCCACAGTATCCGCAAGAACCCAAAACAGTGAAGGCATAGTAGAAATTCTCCCAACAGGAATCAAACTCGATTTAAAATCCGGCAGCTCGTCCTATATGCCTGTCAGCGGAGGGGCCTGTTCCTTTGTCGCAACAATCCAGCCGGCAAATGCAAACACACAAAAGACGATAGTCTGGACATCAAGCAATACAAATGTTGCTGCTGTCAGTCAGACAGGAACAGTCACAGCCAAAAGTGTCGGCACTGCAACAATAACTGCAACAACAGGCAATGGCAAAAAGGCAACTTACCCTGTCAAGGTGGCCCCGGATGTTATTGATATCAAGTACAGCACAGAAGCACAGCCAAGTGGTCCTGTTTTTTATTATATGAAATTAAATGATACCATTCCCATGTACTTGCCCAAGCTATATCCTGCGGATGCATATAATGTTCTTACATTTGAAAGCATGAACCCCGATGTTGCCGAGGTCAAAAAGAACTCCGACGGCACTTATTCCATATATGGAAAAGCACAGGGGAATTCAACCATATATGCTTATACGCATACCGGAGCATATATGGGATTTGTGATTTTTGTAAGTTCTGAAATGACTAATGCACAGCTAACAGCATCCAGCCATACGATGGATGTCAACACATATTGGACTCCAGGTGTAAACACCGTGCCTGCGGCAGTAATTTATAATGGCAAATCTGTGCCGCCGTATGGAAGTTACACTTTGTCATCATCCAATACGGATATCCTCAGGGTAGAACAGAACAAGAAGGTCTATGCCATCAAGCCGGGGACGGCCAATATAACAGTTAGCATCAAAGGCAGTGTAAAGAGTACATGTACAGTAACCGTTCCGGCGCCGACTGTGGCAGCAAGCGGCAATCCTGAGCTCAAGTACTATAATGTAAAATATGAAACAAACGGCGGAGCAGGAGTATCGCTTGGCATTGTCCCCGTAGCAGGGGCAGCCAGCTATCTTGTAACGGAACATGTTTCCTATAATACAAGCATGACGCCTACACAGTTGTTTGCCGGATCAAATATAGTGACCCGCTCCGGTGATCTGAAAATCAACGGCGCTACTGTAAACAGAAATGGAGGATTACGACAGTGGTTTGTTTCATCCAGCCAGGCAGGTTCTAATCTGATGTTCGACGGCGTGAGTACGGGCCTTAGGTTTTTCAGTGTGGCAGCTTACAGTGGACCAAACTGTACAGGATCTACGTTGGGTTCAACATTTGTTGGACGTGTGCCTGTCCTGTATTATCCGCGTAATGTGGGAGGAACGAGCCAGGCCAATGCCGACGGATATATTCTGGCAAATGCCCATACCATGTGGCTCTTAGGTGTAGGTGGATTGATGCTGCCTTATACCATACCTATACCCCCCTATAATATCAATATCACCTTTGATAAAATACCGGGTGCTGTCGGTTACGATATGTATGCAACCTGTAACGGAAAAGCATGGGGGGACGATACGATCTTGCAGCCGACAGCAGCCCGATGTCAAAAAGAAAGTGGTTTTGTATTCGATGATGGCAAGACTATTATTAATATTCTTCCATATGTACGTGACATAGACGGAACAAAACTATACGGGGAAATGCGGACACTGGAATTTGACGTAAAAATAGAGAATTATGAGTCAGCAAAATACTGGGACAGTGCTGCCACTCTGGCCAGCCCGATATTGCCTATAACATGGAAATAACGAAGTATACCTATTAAGTTTAGTAGGTATGCAAAACAATATCTTATTGGTAATATTAAGCTATTCGAGGTAGTTATAATTTGTAATGGAGGTTTTTATTATGTATTGTCAAAATTGTGGAACACAAAACAACGACGACGCTCAAGTCTGTGCATCATGTGGTCAATCGCTTAATCAGGCGCCTGCACCACTATCGGAGGAAGCGGATGTGCAACAAAACAAGGCCATGGCCATCATAGCATACTTTATCTTTTTCATACCTCTTCTGGCTGCAAAAGACAGTCCGTTCGCAAGGTATCATGCAAATCAGGGCCTTACATTGCTTATTTTCTGTGTGGGCATCGGAATCATAAATACGATTTTAATGAGTATATTTGTCACTTCGCTGATATATGGCGGGTTCGGTGTGTGGGGCATCATCAATATTATTTTCACGATTGTGTATCTGGGGCTGGCAGCTGTCGGTATAATTGGGATCGTCCACGCTGCAAAGGGTGAAATGAAACCAATGCCAGTGATCGGAAAGCTGTTTAAGATCATAAAATGATTATTTATTAGATTCAATAATCTCATTGAGAGAGATGTACTGATTCCGGAACCTTATTTTACTGGTTTCTTCAGTAAGACGGATCGAGTTTTGCGGGCAGTTTTGAGTACAAGCGAGACAGGATATACAGTTAGCTCCGAATGTTGGTTTTTTTTCCGTCTCCTGCTGTATATTATCTACAGGACATAACATGGAGCAGATTCCGCATTTGGTGCAGGTGTTTTCTATCCTGCATTGATCCGTTATTCCTGGTCCTGTTTTGAATTTTTCCGCCAAATTAATATATTTGGACGCAAATTTTTGAATGAACGGGTCTTCATATATAAATTGCCTGCCGGTATTGATGTCACCTACGATTTCACTGAGATACATCTCGATTTGTTTTTCCGGTTCGGTTCTGATTTGTTTGCCCATTTCAAATCTTAATAAATAGTTATCTACCATTTTTATAATGTTGGCATACGAGAAATTGATGTCGTTTTCAGAACCGATTTTGATAAGTTGGCTGATTGCCGCACCGGGAATCATTCCGTATGATAAAACAGCGAAGATATATTTACTGTCCAGCCGGACCTTCTCCAGAAATTCTCTGATGTATTGGGGAACTGCCCATCCATATATAGGAAAGACAATGCCTATTTTATCATCTTTGAAATCATAATTTCCGGCTTTGACTGCCTGGGGAATTGAGATAAGTTCTCCGCCGATTTCTTTTGCGATGTGAAGGTTGTTTCCCGTTGCGGTAAAATACAGAATGGTCATATGTTTGTCTCCTACTGACGGTCCAGCATCTGTCCGATAACCGATACAATGGTGGCGTATTCAATAGGCTTGCCGATGTGTCCGTCCATTCCTGCATTGAGAGCCATACTGACATCTTCTCTGAATACATTAGCCGTCATTGCCACTATTGGTATAGTTTTGGCATCAGGACGAGGCAATGCCCTTATTTGCCGAGTTGCTTCCATCCCGTCCATAACCGGCATCTGAATATCCATTAATATCATGTCGATCTCTCCCGGTTTTGATGTCTCAAAGTATTCAAGGGCTTTTTTCCCATCGGCCGCAAATTCCAATTTCACACCTGTAGATTCAAGCAGAGCTTCGATAATCTGAAGATTGATGTCTATATCATCCACTACAAGAATTAATCGCCCGCTGAAATCCGCTTCATCATATGTGTGATCGGTATCTGATGAAATATCAGCGTCAGAAGGTTTAAGAGCAATGGAAAACGTAAAAGCAGTACCTTCATTCGGTTTACTCACGACTTGGAGATCACTGCCCATTTGCTGCACGATCCGCTGACTGATGGCGAGCCCGAGGCCTGTTCCTCCGTATTTTCGTGATGCCCCGCTGTCTTCCTGCTCAAAAGGCTGAAACATGCGGGCCAGAAATTCAGGCTGCATGCCGATGCCCGTATCAGAAACGGTAAATCGCAATACAGCCTGTCCGGGTTGACGGTTTATTTCCTCGATTTTAAGGGAGATTTTCCCGTTTTCTTCTGTGAATTTCAGGGAATTTGACAGAAGATTAAGCAGGACCTGTGATAATCTCAGTTCATCTCCAATGAAGTTGTCATCTGTTACGTCAAACTCACAGGTGAAATCGAGCTGTTTTTCGTCAGCTTGCGGCTGGACCTGCTCGGAAATACTTTCTGCAAGCGTCCTAAGAGAGAAAGACTCGGCAGATAACTCCAGCTTGCCTTCATCAATTTTAGAAAGATCGAGTACATCGTTTATGAGTGCCAGCAGATGTCTCGAAGATACACCGATCTGATCCAGGCTTTTACTGAGTTGAGCCTTTTTTCCGCTTCGCTTTGCTACTTGCTCCATACCTATGACGGCGTTGAGAGGCGTTCGCATCTCGTGACTCAGGTTTGCCAAAAATCGCGTTTTGGCATCGCCGGCGGCTTTTGCCTGCCTCAGAGCATCAATGTTGTTATAAATACCGTTCATCTGCTGACAATAAACCATAAAAGAGGACATGATCTCCCGGGGATAGAAATCGTAAAAATTCTGACCGGCTTCAGTGATTCCACCCAGCACGAAACCGATAGGATCATGAACGTTATCAAACAACGGCATATATATGGAATTGACCAGTTCAAACTGTCGCCATGGCGAACGGTTGTCCTTTGTTTCTGTTAGTGCTTTCTGTTTGGAAAAACTCATCAGTTCAGGTCTTGCCAGCCAGGTTTCATTAACTTTTATTTCAATACCGTTTTCAATGGGAGCGCCCTGCGGATCATACAGGTTGCAGCTCCCCATAAGCTTTATATTTTTGGCAGCTATGTCCATCTGAAAAATGGCACCGACCTCAAGTTGAAAGATATCGACCACACCTTCGGAGACAATGGAATAGAACTCATCCGGATCAGTTATGTGAAAGGCCCTTTGGGAAAAGCGATGTATCCTGGTGAACATGTCGATCTGAACATCCAGTTTGCTGCCGATGTCTCGGTTTTTTTGCACCTGCATTTCACTGCGGCTTAACAGATCCTGCAGGTCTGCTATTTTTTGTTTAAGTTCATCTTCATGTTTTCCCATGGCACCCTTAACGATACATAACCATCAATGCAGTTGAATAATTATGATACGTGTTTTTTCCAAGAAGTTTGGCATATTCACCAAATCCATACATTCCGATCCATGCAGGCACTTCGCCGTCAGCAGACAGTGCATCGTGCATCATAGCGATCAATTCATCTTTTATCACTTTATTGAACAGAAATCGGCCTCTTGCCAGGCAGTCCGTCTGAAAAACAGCAACCGGCTTTCCGCTGCCGATCTCCTCCTTCATATATTCCAGCACTTTCGTCTGTTCAGTGAAGATGAGATCTTCATCTCTGTTAGTCAGCCAGAGTTTGAGGCCCTCTTCAGCTGTTACAGGATAGTATATGGAACCGTCCGGATCATATTTTGTAATGACTCGCAAAATATGGGGATTTCCGTATTCAGCAGCCGATTCCGAGTCCAGTTCTTCCGCCAATGCGCCAATAGGTATAGTTTCTCCGCAAATGGTATCCGGGGCAGGGGTGACGCCGAGACGTTCTGTATAAACAGACCAGGCAGGTTTGCCGTCCAGCTCGATAATTCTGTTTCCTTCGGCCTTGGTCACCGTCATAGGCTCTCCGTAAGCCGTGAATCCATGAGTTGCCCTTGTTATGGACGAAAGTGTAGGATCCGCGAATCCTATAGCCCAGGCTCCGTGTTCCGTAAGTTTGTCTCCTATATACTGCTGACTGATCAGACCTCGCATGTTGTCTGATGAAGTTCCACCAAAAATTACTACATCGTCAAATGTTTCATCAAAAGCATCGACCACAAGATCATTTGCAATATCGATCCCCGGGCAAAGCAGATATATTGCATTGATTTCATTTCCGCCGGATTTGAGAAAAGAAGCAAGTTCTTTGCCTTTTTCGGATGAATTTTTCCCATAAATATCGTTCACGGTAGCAAAGGTAAGCTCTTCTTTAGGTCCGCAAACCGCCATAAGAGACAAATCACTCATAGATTCGCCGACGCCGTCACGACCGGTGACTCCGCTGCATGAACTTCCCAGAACCGTTACATCCGTCATCTTGCTTCGTATAGCTGATGCCAGCCTGTCCATTTTATGCCCGAGAGGAGCATTTATAATGATGATGCGGCATTCCGGATCCGGATCTTCACCAAACATTATTTCAAGACATTCGTCGATGGCACGCTCGCTGTTTGCGATGCGAACATTTGCTGAATAAAAACGTAACATAGGTACTTTCCTTTCCTGTATTGATTTCATCGGGACTATTGCCGTTTCTTAATACTATATTTACCCCAAAATCATGCAAATTCAACAATTTATATCGGTAGTAACTTTTTAATATGTAGAAAAGGCCATCTGTTAAGACAGCCTTTTTAATATATATCAACTTAATTATTAACTATCCTTTTTATCTTGAGCCGTTTTGGCTCTCGCTTTGATAGCTTTCATTTTTTTATCCGCAAGTTTACCTTCGATTTTAACATGTTCGTCACCTGTACCTTTTCCGGCTCTTGCTTCTTTCGTAAGTCTGGTTTTATCTATCGTTTCACTGATACTCATGATAATTCCCCCTTTCTGTAATTATTATACAATGAATAATAATGAATAACAATAGTTTATAGTATACAAATGAAAAGGTATCAAATGTTACTGTGGAGCAGTCTCGTTTTTTTCTCCATTGTTAATAATAATGACAAATGGTAAAATTGCTTATGAAAAGAGGGCGATATGAAAAACAAAGAATTTTTTGATGCCATACAAAATGCAATAAATGATGATGTGGTCAGGATCATATTCAGCAACCCAAAATCAAAGGTAGCAAAGGTGATAATAAGACCTATAATTCTGGACGAAGAATTCATGTGGCACATTGAGTCATTTGTCGATGAAAAGGTTTATCATGAGAATGCATCTGAAGAGGAGCTGCCGGATTATATTTATTCAAATGTATCTGACAGTTTCAAGCAGGCCAATATTTTCTACCGGGAAAATAATCTACAGATCAAGACATCGAAAAAAGGCAAGCTTTTTGTAAATGAATCTAAAAATGAGAAACCGCTTGAGCCGGACTACGGTCATGATAAGAGGAAAAAATATCTCCTGAAAGAAGGAGAAGACATAAAACCTCTGAGAGATCTGGGATTATTCACAAAAGAAAATAAAATAGTGAAATCCAAACAAAGCAAATTCAAGCAGATAAATAAGTTTATCGAAACCATCCATGCTGAATTCAAAGAGCAGGATCTAGATCGTCTGACCATCGTTGATTTCGGTTGCGGCAAATCCTATCTTACTTTCATCGTTTATTATTACTTTAAATATATTAGGAAAGTCGGTAAGCTGAAGGTCATCGGCTATGATCTCAAGGAAGATGTGGTCGATAAATGCAACGACATTGCAGAGAAGTACGGCTATGAAGATCTTCATTTTGTTGTAGGTGATGTTGCAGATATCGATACCGATTTTGACATCGACATTCTGATTACGCTGCATGCATGTGATGTTGCAACAGATTATGCACTTGATACAGCTATAAAAAACGGAATAAAGTATATTTTCTCCGTTCCATGCTGCCAGCATGAGGTGAATTTTCAGATCCAGTCTAAAGATGAGACGTCCATTTTACTTGAGCATGGCCTGATCAAAGAAAGGTTCTCTGCGCTTCTGACTGATTCAATACGCTGTGAGATCCTGAAGGATAAAGGATACGATGTTGATGTCCTTGAGTTTGTGGATCTCAGCCATACTCCAAAGAACATAATGATCAGAGCGAAAAAGACCGGAAAAGCTGCAAATAACAAAGACCAGCTGGAAGCCCTTTTAGAAAGATTCGGCACAAAACAAACACTCTTTGATCTATCTTATTGAACCATAATAGTAATTACCCATATTACAGGAAGATTTTTTCTATGTGTGTTTTTCTGCACTTTTGTGAAGAAAAATCAATTGTTTTACATGTTTGTTTGAAAGTTCAATGGTGTTTTCGGATATGTATTGACCTCATAACATTTGGGCTGTACGATGCTCCTTGGTTGTAAAAACGACCCTGTATAAAACGGGTCGGGGTAAAGAGTACAATATAAAGGGGAGAAAAGCATAATGATTACAACAAAGATCAAAAATAAAGCGAATTTAAAAGTTATAGTTGTGAGTATCGTTTCAGTAAGTATTTTAATATTGATGCTGGTCATATCGACGGTTATGGACTATTATGCCGCCGGAGTCAGTATAAAGGGGGAGAGGGTCGGATTTGTGGAAAGCGAATCCGAACTTGCAGCACTGGTCGATGAAGTTGAAAATGAACTTTCAAGAGAAAATCAGAACGCAAACATTCAGGTAGAAGATCAGGCGATAGATCTGGACATCATGGCTAAGCCTAAGGAAGATGTTAAGATGCTCAGTGAACAGCAGCTCAAAGAAAAACTTGTTTCCACCGACACAGTAGAGGCAAAAGTAAGTGCCATCACTGTAAACGGAAAACCGGTTCTGTATGTGGGGAGCCGGGCAGATGCAAACAGCGTTCTTAGTGCTGTCAAGCAAAAGTATACCGTGAAAGGACAGAATGTAGTGGCAAAATTCCAGGAAGATGTTGCCGTCACTACTGCAGCTGTTGATGTAAACTCAAGCTCTCTGATGTCTACCAAAACAGCTATCACATATCTTTTGTCAGGAAATGAAAAGGTTCAGAAATACAAAGTCAAAAAAGACGACACTGACTGGGATATCGCAAAAGCCCATGGGATGACAGAAAAGGACATTCAAAAGGCAAATCCCGATATTGATACAGACGTTATCAAGGAAGGGGACATACTTAATTTAAGTAAAATAGAGCCTTTCGTCCATTACCAGGTGACAGCCACAGTCAGCGGAAAAGAAAAAACTAAATACAAAACTAAAAAGATCGAAACCGACGAGCTCTATAAAGGTGAAAAACAGGTACGTACAAAGGGCGTCAAAGGCGAATCTTATGTCACTAAGCGGGCGGTCTACGTTAACGGAACCATAAAAAAAGCGGATGTCCTTGAAGAAAAGGTTATCAAAGATCCCAAAACAAGAGTACTGGTCGTAGGAGACAAAGAAAGATCCGAATATGACGGAGGTTCAAGTTCTTCATCAGGATCAGACGGCGGTGGATCTTATATCGGAGGCAACGGATCGCTGAGCAATCCGCTGAGAAGTCTCAATGTGTCATCTCCTTTCGGAAGCAGATGGGGCAGACTTCATGCAGGAATAGACTTCAGCGGCTCCACCGGTACACCGATATATGCTGCTGCCAGCGGCACAGTGATATCTTCCGGCTGGAACGGTGGATATGGAAATGCAATCACCATCAGCCACGGAAACGGTCTCGTCACACTCTATGGACACTGCAGCGCTCTTTATGTAAGCGACGGTGAACATGTAAGCAGAGGCGAAAAGATCGCAGCTGTCGGAAGTACAGGAAACTCTACAGGAAGCCACCTTCACTTTGAAGTGAGAAGAGGCGGAACACCGGTCAATCCCTGGAACTATCTGTAGAAAAAGGGGCAGTGAGAGATAGTCAGTAAATTGACTTCCTGTGATCATTCTAGATTTGGTGCTGGAGCGAAATCGCTTCAGTACTTTATTAATCCAGAAATTCCACTTCACCGGATTTGATATTATAAATGACTCCGATGATTTTTACATTTCCGTTTTTCGAATTTTCTTCTCTGATTTCAGGTGTGATCGCAGATGGGTTTTTGCCGGTTTCTCCTCGTTTTACTGTATTGAAAGAAAATTTATTGCATTATTATATAATATATCAGCAAGTTCGTCTTCTGAAAGCCCTACATTTAGGAGTGCGTTTTTTGCAGAATCAAAATCCGACCAGGGTGAGTCGGTTCCGAACAAAACTCGTTTATGACCATGCTTTCTTATCATAGAGAAAACCTGATCTGAAGCCATTCTTTCTACAGCATAGGATGTGTCTATCCAAAGATTCTCTCTGCCAAGAAGATGCTCGATGGCCATGTCATACTGTCTGTACCCGCCCATATGAGCCGCAAGTATTTTTCCGTCAGGGAACCTGTCGCAAACTTTCGCGATTCGATCCACGTCACCTTTGTTAGGGGGTGGATAAGAAAGATCTTCTCCGGCATGAAAGAATATGCTCATGCCCCGCTCGAAAATTGCCTGATAAATCGGGTACATTCTTTCTTCATCGACGAAAAAACCCTGATAGTCGGGATGAAGTTTGATGCCGGTCATTCCAAGGCTTTGGATATAGTCAAGATCTTCCGCGATATTTTCACTATCCGGGTGGATGCATCCGAATGCGCAAGCACCTTTACCAACACTTTCCGCCGCCCATTTATTGAGCTTATTAACTATTTGTGGACTGGTGGCAACCGGCAAAAGCAGATAACCGCTTGCACCGCCTGCTTTTTCATATTCTGCCAGACCTTTTATCGTGCCATCACTATAATTTGAAACGTCTTCATTCATAGTGACGTTTTTAACCGCCCTGGCTGCAATGTTGTCCGGGTAGGCATGAGTATGTATATCGAAAATCTTAAATGTCTTAGTCAATTTA
This sequence comes from Anaerovoracaceae bacterium, assembly GCA_031553035.1. Taxonomy (GTDB): domain Bacteria; phylum Bacillota; class Clostridia; order Peptostreptococcales; family Anaerovoracaceae; genus JAVBLY01. The sequence goes on from JAVBLY010000008.1 coordinate 40,394, forward strand.
TATGTCTCCTTATGTTATGGCAAATTTGTCACCGAATGTAAGATTAGTCCATACAGAATAAAATGTCAAGATTTAGGATCATTATGTTTTATGGAAAATCTTGTGACAATAACGTTTTAGGTATAATCTTCATGAACAAGATATTTTTATTTAACAGGGAGAAATACGATGATATCGTTCCGGGTTACTACATGAACAAGGTACACTGGAGCACCTTGTATCTGGACGGCGAGATACCGGAGAATGTGCTTTTCGATATGGTAAGTGCCGCCCACGAAACGGTGTATTCGTCGTTAAGCAAGAAAGCCCAAAGGGAGATAAGCGAATAGAATTACTTTTTCGCAGAGTTGTAATTTGATAGCACTTACAATTCATTTGATTCGTTCATAACATAATGGGTATACATTTTTTAGAAGGGAGGCGAATCGATATGACAAAAAAAGATATAGATATGAAATCCGATATGGTCAGACATGGAATAGAGATGGAAAAGGAAGCAGAAAAACTGTTCGATCACGATTGCCCTAAATGTCATCAAAGCATTAAAGTAAAGGTCGGTCTTAATAAATGTCCGTCTTGCGGACAAGTGATCAACTTTGAACCCAAATCTAAATGATCATCAGTACAGTAATTTCTATTATGCTATAAAAAAAGACCGCAGTGTAAATAGCTGCGATCCTTTTATTACTGCTGTTTAATTTTCTTCAGACTAAAGGGGTGTCACATTTGCTGCACGTAATTTCCCGTTTTGGGGATCAGTTTCTGAATCAAATGATACTTTCTGACCTTCCTGCAATTCCTTAAATCCATCTCCAACGATTGCACTGAAATGGACAAACAAATCTTCTGTTCCATCATCATTAGTGATAAATCCAAAACCTTTAGCTGAATTAAACCATTTTACTGTACCTGTACTCATTTAGAACTCCTTAAAAATTTAGACCTCATTTCTACGAACCATTAAACTACGATTCATAAAAACGAGGTCTACTGATATTGATTGATTTGTACACTGTATCACTTTTGGTTACATGTGTCAAAGAGAATATTGTATTTATTACTGCTATTGAATAAAACAATGGATGCAAATCGATAACGTTTTTATAAAAAACCTATGATTCCAATTTTTTAGTTGAAAACGACCTAATATAAAATATTCAGAGCTTTAGATAGCATATGTATCTATAAAGAATTTCGTTAATTTACTCACGGTGTCAGAATAAGTATTATATTTTTCTTCATATATATAGTCATTATCCAAAATAAATTCCAGTTTTATCACTGCTGAAGAGATCATCATATAGTGGAAGGTAAATATTACGCTTTCATGATTGGCGGGAAGAATGGAGATATATCCAACAATACGTGTGTAGCAAAGGCCGCCGATCCTGCCAGTGAATCCGATGTTAATTCGGTAAGTTATGGGTTTATGTTCTCTCTGTCAGTGTTTGATCAAGCAGTTCAGCTGACTAATGTAGATTTTCATGACAATACTATTTACTATGGGGTTTATCATGAAACAGATTATGATTATGCCCGTAACTATGCAGTTCTTTTTTCAATAAGTAAATCAGGTGTTATCTCGGATATAACAAAAGTAACTCCACTAGTAGAAGATTTTCAAATGTATGACAATAATTTTATCAATGAAGCTGATGAAACCATTACTTATTTTCCAATACAATGGACTATATATAAAATGATTGCTGATGCGGGTTTCGTCTATTGACACTTTCGTCTCGGTGATTTTTTATTTCTTGATAATTATCAACGCCAATGGGGAATTCAATCTCACATAGTTAAAATGCTTATTTATATCGTAGATCAATTGATATAGAATGCAATCGTATATCAGTAAGAATAATAACTATAAGGACGGAGAAAAAAATGATGAAAGTAAACAGTAATATTTCCAGATACTTAACCCTGGGCGTTGTATTTATAATGATCCTTACAATCATTCCCATTCTAAACATTGATTCAGTGTCTGCTCAAACGCTTAGCGGTCCAACAAAAATAAGTGATGCCTTTCCCGGTGCGGACCAGGTACTTGCCACATCTGTTGCAAATAGCCTAAAAAAAAACGTTGATGATACGATTATACAGACTGATCTAAAAGCGATAACAAATCTCGATATTTCCCAAAACCCTGACTTTGAAGACTGGACCGGAATAGGATATTTGACAGAGCTAAGAGAATTACTGCTTTATGGAAGTCCTGTTACAGGGAAATTGTCTGATCTTGCCGGTATGAGCATCGGTATGATTGATCTTTCTGATACAAACATAACCGGTAATTTGTCCGATCTATCTGAAACAACAGATATTAAGCTTCTTTACCTGACTAATTTAAATATTACCGGAGAACTGTCAGATCTCGACGGTTCAGTGAAATATCCCGAGTTATATAGAATAGATCTTTGCGGGACGCAGGTAACAGGCGATTTGTCAGATCTGAGCAATTTTCAGGATAGATTAAACTATCTGGGGCTTTCGGGAGATTCATTTACAGGCGACCTTTCCGATTTTACGGATTTCGGTTTGCAATATCTATATCTGATTGACACGAGCGTTACCGGAGATTTATCTTCTATTTCCAATATGGCCGGTCTAAATGCAATTGACTTGTCAGGATCACCTGTCTCAGGCAATATTTCCAGTTTGCAAAATAATCAAATGCTTGAGTATTTATACTTTATGGATAATGATGTTACCGGGACACTGTCAGAGGTCGCCAGGCTTTTTCCAGGGTTGCTTGCCATTGATTTTTCATACAGCCCCGATGTAAGCGGAACGACTGCCGATATCGCCGATTTGCCGGCCCTTAGCTATATATATTTTGAGGGAAATACTCAGTTTACAGGTGATATTGCCGAGTTTGCTGCACTAAATGATTTGAATGAACTGTACCTGAACGGCAGCAGTGTAAGCGGAGATGCCGGAGCGCTGACAAATTTACAAAATCTCACTTCCTTTGATCTATCTGATTTATACATAACTGAACCTGAGCTGGCATTTGTAGATTCACCCATAACAGTCCCTATTGTTGACGTAAAGGATGACAACAGTGCTAAAATACTTCCTGATGAGCCTATCACAGGGGGCAGTTATTCTAATAATTCGATCACCTGGGCATTTCCCGGTTCCAAAAGCGGTACTCTAGAATATACATTCGGTAAAAATATTATACTGAATGGGATTCAGGGTGAATATTCAGGTACTGTCATAAGAGACTATACCAGACCTATAATCAATTCTATTTCTGCCGACCCAAAAGAACTTCCATCAAAAGGCGGAGATACCAATATAACAGTTAAGTATGAAAACATTAGGAATGGAGTTAACGTGGCGGCTTTTGATAAAAGCGGTTTGATACAAAGCAAAGCTGTAACTTTGGACGGAGACAATACCAGCGGAGGCGCAATCATATCTTTACCGGCTAATAGTTCAAAAAAAAGTGAGGCGGTATATACCATAAAAGCATCACTTGACGGTAAAACCTGGATCGATGATCCCACTGCAACTGTCACAGTTGCCAAAGCAGTGAAAGGCAGTAGCGGTCAGGATGAATCAAACAATACAAAAGGCACTGACAAGAAAACCGGTGATGACCCATTGATAGAGTTATTGCTTACTTTGGCTTTAATATCGGTACTAATGTCAGGGATTTTGATACTTATCAAAAGGTATAAATCGTTTGGAAAATAGAGGGTTTTGAAAAACACTGATAAAAGATATCCGGTGATCCTGTTTTCGCAAGTTTGCCATAAAGATATCACCCGTATAAGTGGGGCAACAGAATTTCACGTAGCTTTTGGTCAAGCGACTGTATAGATGATGTTTTCACCGGAAATGTTTACACAAAAGACCATGTTTTCTGGCGTAATGCCCAATGGATTCGGTTATTATTTTGCGGGCGGCAAAGACCGAATACTGTGATTGATCCAGTTTTGGGGCAACCTCAACAACATCCATTCCGATTATATTAAGTGAAAACAGCCCTTTAAGAAGATCCAGCAGTTCTCTGCTGCCGATCCCGCCTATTTGAGGAGTACCGGTACCCATGGTATCAAGGACATCGATATCAAGGGTGATATATACTTTTCTGAACCGGCTCATTGTTTCCGTGACCTGATTGATGACCTTCTCAGTTCCCAGCTTGGAATACTGGCTTGCGTTTATGAGGTTGACTTTGTTACTATCGAGGAATTCCAGTTCATTCGGTTCTGCTGATCTTATTCCGACGAAGTATATATTATCGGAACTTCCCACGTTTTTCATTTCGATAGCTCTTCTTTCAGTACACCCGTGGGAAAGCTTATCGCCTCCTAATGCATCATCAAGGTCAAAATGGGCATCTATATGAATGATCCCCAAATCTTCATCAATTGCCTTATCGATGCCCCGGATAACAGGGATCGTAACGGAATGATCCCCGCCGATCATAATAAAAAACTTATCACCTCTGACAAGCTCTTCAACCTTTTGTTCAATCGATCTGAAAAGCATATCTCGTCCGTCGGCCTTAAAGTCACCTATATCCTTGACAGTTACCTTAAACATATCTTCAAAATATTCGGTCGATGGGGGAGATGTGTACGTTATCCGCCTTATAGCGTCCGGAGCCTCACTTGCGCCATCACGAAAACTCACACCTTTATCAAAGGGGATCCCGAATATGACCGCGTCAACGTCTTCAATATTTTTTTCAGGCCTGTTCATGCCACACCAAATGGGGTCGTTTATCAATTCATCAGTGGTTTTCATGTTCATATCGATCTCTCCTCCATATCATCACGATTATTTATAGTTGTCTAGAATTCCTGCAATTCGTTTTATGCCTTCTTCTATTATATCAGAATCCATAGTTGCATAGCTTAATCTTATATTATTGATTTTTGATTAATCTGCATAAAATCTATTGCCGGAGACCATGGTTACTCTTTCCCCGAGACATTTTTTCAAAATATCATCACCATTTCATTCATAAGGAAGAGCAAGCCATACAAATAATCCGTCATGAGGGTTAGTATATTCGATATATGGTGGAAAATATTTCACTATTGCACTTCATTGCATCTATCTTTTCTTATGTGGAATTTCAGCGGCGATCATATCTCCGTTTTCTATAAAAAATTGATCTGTATATGCATGTAACATTAGATAATAAAAGAGAAGGGATTAATGCATTAGATCACTTATTTGATTAATTTATCACTGGATAGCCAATTTCATATATGTAACTTTTTGAAGAAATAATAAAATCCCTGTAGCCATTGAGGTTACAGGGATTGACTTTGGTAGCGGGGGAAGGATTTGCGCATCCTTTGCCTAACATATAACCAGGTTAGAGGATAGTGATATTCAAGATTACTATCCCCTGATAATTATTTCAAAGTCTGCCATGCTCGCCTTCAACAGAAGGCTCCCACACCACTGCTAAAAGCCGTCCCGACGCCTTTCTTTACGCAGTGTTCCCAAGGGTTCAAATCCTTTCATCTTTCACAACTATAATTATCCTGTGATATGCAAAACCCTCCAGCGACTGCTGAAGGGTTGTACATATCAGTGGTAGCGGGGGAAGGATTTGAACCAACGACCTCCGGGTTATGAGCCCGACGAGCTACCAACTGCTCTACCCCGCGACGATGTGTCGACTGAATCGACTATTAAATTGTAGGACTTTTGGTTTCGATCTTGCAACCGTCATTTTCCCAAAAGATATTGCGGCCAACGACCACTGTGTTATCCGACATCTACAGTTAAAACCGGTAAATGGTGCCGGAGATCGGGGTCGAACCGATACGATCTTAACGATCGCAGGATTTTAAGTCCTGTGCGTCTGCCAATTCCGCCACTCCGGCAAAGTTTATCTGCTCCTCCGGAGCAATTGTGTGAGTTTATTACTCTTGGCAACAGAAATAATTATACCGTGAAAGCAGGGGAGATGTCAATGCTTTTGTCTCCATACCCGATCCACTGCGGTCGATCCGTTTTTTCCGTTCAAGACAGTCTTGTTGGAGGTCATTAATAACTAATAAATAATCTGTGAAGCAGTATGAGTTATTTTTTGTTTTTGGGTCAACATTGCCAGTATAGGGTGATTCTGACGCCGTAATCCTGCGATATGGGACAGATATTCGAGTATCGGGAGTACAATCCACCCGATACAAGCGATTCTGACCAAATATCGCCAAATAAAAAAACATTAAAAATACACTTTCTCCAAAATAGAAAATATTACCGCAACTACCCTAAATACTGACTCAGCATCGTCATAACATCATCCACCACAATAGGCTTTCCCAGATGGTCGTTCATTCCTGCTGCAAGGCATTTTTCGATGTCTTCCTTGAATACGTTGGCGGTCATTGCGATTATGGGGATGTCACGGGACTGAGGCGTATTCATGGCTCTGATTATCCCTGTCGCTTCCAGACCGTCCACATTGGGCATCTGGACGTCCATAAGTATAAGGTCATATCTATCCGGGTCTGCGGTAAAGGCATCGATGGCTTCCTGACCGCTCTTAACAGTATCCACTTTTACGTGGGTTGGTTGGAGTAGTGTTATTATTATTTCCAGATTGATGTCAACGTCGTCCGCAACCAGGATAGTCTTTTTTGAAAAGTCGAGAGTCTTAAGATTGTCTTCGGATGCTTTGATCGAAATCAGGGGCTGAAGGGTTTGTTTTGCTTCAAGCTGATTGGGAATTCTGAATTCAGCCGTGAAATAAAAGCATGATCCCTTACCTGTTTCTGATTCGACCCATATATCTCCGTCCATCATCTCAAGGATTTGTTTGCTGATCGCAAGTCCAAGACCGCTGCCTCCGTATTTTCTAGAAGTTCCTGCTTCCGACTGCTGAAATATATTAAAAAGCTTGTCCTGTTCATGCTGTGACATTCCGATGCCCGAGTCTCTGACATACATCAGTATTTCGCATTTGTCGCCGTATTTTTCTTCCAGATTCGCACTGAATTCTATATGTCCGTTTTCGGGTGTAAACTTGGTGGCATTAGACAGTATGTTTGTGATGACCTGGGCAAGGCGCTGATCGTCGCCGTAAAGGTATTTGGGGATATTATCATCAATCTTGATGGAAAGCTTCTGTCGTTTCTCTTTGATCTTAAAGGAGATAACGCTTCTGACTCTTTCGATCACTTCGCTGAATTCGAAATTGATATATGAAAGCTCCATCTTTCCCGACTCGATCTTTGAAATATCCAGGATATCGTTGATTATGCCAAGAAGGTGAGTGGAAGCGTTTTCGATTTTATCCAAGGCGTAATTCTTTCGCTCTATGTCGTCTTCCTGTTTACCGATGTATGTCATCCCTATTATGGCATTCATGGGGGTTCTGATCTCGTGACTCATATTGGAAAGGAAATCACTCTTGGCTCGGCTGGCGGCAAGTGCATCTTCACGAGACAGACGAAGATCGGTAACATCCTGGAACATGAGCATTGTTCCTGCATTTTTATGTTCTCCATCCATATCATCTTCATCACTCATAGGCACGAGCAGTCCGGCAAAGTATTCAGGAGTGATTTCGTCAAAATGGAATGTGACATCAAATGCATAAGGTTCGCTTTTCTCCATTACGACCTTGCTGAATCCTATCATTTCATCACAGGTATCTTTATCAAGAAATCTGGAGAGAACTTCCATCCATGTATGCCCGAGGACCTCCGATGCATTGGAAAAGCCTGCTTTGCTCACAAAGTATTCGGTACAGAATTCTATCCTGCCCGAATCGCTGAGAAACATTATTATATTTGGTGAATTGGCAAGAAGAAGTGACAGGTAGCGATCACGTTCCCGCTGGAGGAAGGTATTCGCCTTCTGCTGGTTCAGGATAGTGGTCGAAGCCACTTTTTCCTGCTGCAAGGTGTTGCGCAAGTGCCTGTTCTCACGCTTAAGTTTTTTTATTTCACGTTCAAGCTCGATATTTTCTTTTTTTTCTTCGGGTATTCCTGTCAATTAAATATGCTCCGTTATCTATTCCTGCTATGAAAATATTAGTTCAGGATCATAAAACCAGTGCGCAGAATGTATAGTTATGGAATCTGTTTCTGAGCTTGCCGTCCGCTCCCGGCATAGGACAAATCTCCCCGCCGGAATAGCCCATCATAAACGGCTTGTCGCTTCCGGCCAATCTTTCCTGAATTAGCCTCAGTTCGGCTTCCTGATCCGGAGATGACATGATGTATCTGGTCACACAGGGGAGGAGCAGTGTCACTGTTCGGTCTTCAACTTTTTCAACCAGTTCCAACCCTTTTTCCGCTGATTCGAAGATTCCCAGAGAGTCTATGCTTCCTACGGCAACCGACGTCCCAACCGGCATTTCGCCGCCTGTGAGCACGTGTCCGTCTTCGAATAATGTATAAAATCCCAGCGCCACCGGCTCGGCTTCTTCCTCATAGTAGACCATGAGAGGAGTAGTAGTGATATTTTCCTTGTTTATGACCAGTCCGATATTCGCCAGATACTCAAGGAGCGGCTTGTCGTTTATTTCATACAGGTATGAACCTTCGCTTTTTGTTATGATAGCTCTGTTGTTTGCTATGTTTCTTTCGGGGATGGATGTGACGATAAACTTGGGCTCTACCGGACCGTTTATGAACATCATGGCCAGACCGGCTCTGATGACTTCACCGTTGCATATGGTATATACCTGCTCATAGTTGAAGTCAACGTTATTGGTAATCGAGCCCCACATGGGTATGCCGTGGCACGCTTCGTCCATAGCCGCCACGACTTCGTATCCTGCAACATCGGGGATATACGGCATGAAGGTAAGAATGAGATTTGGATCTTCATCTACTTTGCCTCTAACATGATCGTACATACCGTCTATTTCTGAAACATAATTGCCTCTGTCGATGCCGTTGGTCATTCCTGCCTCGAAAGAGACTTCGTCGCTTGTCATGACTGTCAGCATCAGGTCAAACATGCTGTATCCGTGCTCATCTGCGCTGGCCATGGAGGTCATCCCTATTACATTGAATGGCAGTTCTTTGCATAATGCCTCAACAATTCCGGATTCAATAAAATCGATATGACAGAAAATCAGACCACCGGAGTTTTCCTTTAAAGCCGTCAAATCGATCTGTGACTTGATCTCGTCGATGGCGGCATCTATATCGTCCACTTCTTCAGTGCGTGCTGTATACATACTTATCATAATAAGTACCGTTCCTTTCCCTAATAATTGAGAGTGCTACAATGTTTTCATTATAGCATAATATATACATTGTATGACATAAAAAAAAGTAGCGTTGCCCTTTACTGTCTGATAGCAGGACAGCTAAATGAAGCTCTCGCCGACGGCACTCCGTTTTGTAATTGTGCCCTTGTGGCTGCTACACTGGTTTCGATTGGAATGAAATATTTGTCCGGTGGGTGTTAAACCCAAATGATTTTAATAAAATCAACGATTCATCCCCGGAATGTCCCGGACCATCGGTCTCTCATCTATCATCGGCAGCACCGCCGTAAATCTGGTGCCGATGCCTTCACGACTAAGTACCTCTAAATGACCGTTGTGTTTTTCTGTTATCCACTTTCCGATTGAAAGACCAAGCCCTGCGCCTCCTGTGTGTCTTGCCCTTGATTCATCTGCTCTCACAAAGCGATCGAATATATGGGGAAGAACGTCTTCGGGGATACCCACCCCTTCGTCTTGTATTGTGATCCTTGCCATGTTGTCTGCAGCGAGTTTGATGGTTATCTTTCCGCCGTCAGGAGTATATTTTAAACTGTTGTCGGTCAGTATCCTAAGAAGCTGCTTGATAAGCCCCTGATCTCCCTCCACTTTGACTCCGGGAGTAATGTCAGCCCTGATATCGTGGATCTTGTCTATCATGTCAAATTCTTTGACTACCTCGCTGACAATATTACTGAGATCCAGCCTGTTCCATTCCAGTTTCATTGAATCAGTGTCGCCGCGAGCCAGGAACAATAGCTGATTAACAAGCTGTTTCATTGACTCAGCTTCTGTCCTTATGGCTTGTATGGATTCTTCTAAAGTATCCTTGTCTTCAGTTCCCCAGCGAGAAAGAAGATCTGCGTATCCCTGGATCACTGCAATAGGCGTCCTCAGCTCATGGGATGCATCCGAAACGAATCTTATCTGTGAGTCGTAGGATTCATTGATTCTGTTGAGCATTTCGTTGATTGCCGCTGCCAGAGGCTTTAATTCTTCCGCCATTAGATCCGATGATATCCTGGCATCCAGATGGGTGACATTGATAGTATCCAGCGCCTGTGCCAGATTCTTTAGTGCTTCCTGTGAATATTGTCCCTGACCGCTTGCAGCATCGGAAAACGCCTGAGTCGCTTGGCTAAGTTCTCTCAGCGGTTCCAGAGCTTTTGCCACAGCCTTTCTCGTTGTCAGCGCCGTGCTTATGAGCATAAATATCTGAAGCACTAGAAGGATGAGCATGCAGTTGAATGCATAGTAATAAAACACCCCGACAGCCATTGATATATCCATATAATAACCAGCGCCTGCAGGAACGATCACATGGTATTCGGTAGTCTTCAGCTTTTTTACGAACCCGGATTTGTCTCCGTCCCAGGAAAAACTCCTGTACTCGGATTTAGTATTTTCCGGCATCAGTTTCTGGAGTTGTTTTGCGATTTGATAATCATTTGGGGTTTGTTTTGAAAAGGTGACGTCGAAATTCCCGAATGAAATATCTTTATATTGTTCCGCATCCTGCGCTGTTCTTTCTTCGATTTTGACCACATCATCGGCAACAGTTGAAGCTGTATTTTCCGCATAAGCAATGCTGCCGCAGAAAAGCAGTATGATCAAAATGATATCTAGAGCTATAAAAGAAGAAAGCTGCTCCCAGAACATCTTGGCGTTCAGCCTGAGTGCCAGACTTTGATTTTTATCGATTTTTGGTTTGTTCATTAGATTTCCTTGATCTGATAGCCTACGCCACGAACGGTGTTAATAAGCTTGATATCATATTCTTCATCGATCTTGCTTCTCAGATATCTTACATATACGTCGACGGCATTGGTTTCTCCGGCATAGTCATAACCCCAGACTTTGTTCAGAAGAGAGTCTCTTGTCAGAACTCTGCCTTTGTTTTCAAGAAGGCATTTTAAAAGCTCGTATTCCTTTAATGTCAATTCGATTTCGTTGTTATCATATGTTACCAGATGTTTTTCATCATCCAAAGAAAGTTTACCTGCTGTTAAAGTCGAGGCAGGGGAGTTATTCCCCTCTGTCTCGGCTTTAATATTCTTTCTCAGGTTTGCCCTGATCCTGGCAAGAAGTTCTTCTATGACGAAAGGCTTGGTTATGTAGTCATCAGCGCCCTGGTCAAGTCCTGTGACCTTGTCCACAGTGGAGTCTCTGGCAGTGAGAAGAATTACGGGAGTATCCTTAATCTTCCTGAGTCGCCTCAGTACTTCAGTGCCGGTGAGACCCGGCAGCATGATATCCAGAAGTATCAGGTCGTAATCTTCGTCTTCAGCTTTTGTCAGCCCGGATATACCATCGAAGGCCTTATCAACGACGTAGCCTTCATGGGTAAGTTCCAGCTCAACCATGCGAGCCATTTTTTCTTCATCTTCAATTAATAAAATATTTTCTGCCATTTTAGTTTCCTCTATGCCGGAATTATTACTATTGATTATTATTCTGTCCGTTATTTGGGTCATTGTTTGGATTATTATTGGGATCATTGTTCTGATCGCCTGCTGTGGAGTTCTTTACATTTTCTTTGATGTTTTCTGCAGTGTCAGATGCGGAGTTCATTACATTGTTGATTGAGTCCTTGCCTAGGTTCGGACCATCAAAGCTGTACTTGAATCCCAGGAATAGGAAGATGATCAGGGCTATCAGCGCTGCGCCGTTGAATATGATCAGGAGTATTATCAATATATTGATGGGCATCCTGATAACTTCATTATCATGCTTACTTACGACAAAGTGGTTGATATTGCCCTTGTGAAGCAGGTCGAGAAAACTTCTCCATACGCTCTTAGCCTGCTTGCTGAAATCCGATTCCTGTCTCGGTCTTTGATTGTAGTTCATATTAGGACCGCTTTGATTATAATTGTTCTGGTTTTGATTCTGATTGTACTGATTATTCTGTCCGCTTGATCCCTGATTGTTGTTATATCCTGGATCCGAGCCTGTCTGTCCGTTTGTGCTGTATGCTCCGCCGCCGGGCTGAGTCGTTTTTCCGTCCTTCTCCAGTTGAATGAGAGCCTCAAGGATGTCGCCGTCATTTTTTTCAAGGGCGTCTTTGGCTTCTTCATACGTAACGTTAGCTCTCTGCTGTAGTTTTTCTACTTGTTCTATGGTTATCTTACTCATTTCATTATTTCCTTTCCCTGTTTGCTTGTCTTTTTTCCACAAACATACGGTGATGTATCTTATGGTCTAATCCTAACAGGGAATGATTTGACTTCAATTTGACTTTGATTAAAAACAGATTAGAAGGGCATTCTTCTTAATTAACTCAAATCGCATATTGGATCAGGGTTATTAGCACCAGGATTATCAGCACGCCGGCAACCACCACTGAAGTCATCTTTGCAGTCCTGACCTTGGGGTCCGTGCTCTGTTTATACTTCTTATATCGGGTTACTATCACGTAAACGCCGTATGCAATAACGCAGGCGCAAATTAAAAGTAATATTATCTTTGCTTCCATATTTACCTCTCTTTCGACACAATCTAGTATATCTCATGGAGCAATTATTTCAAAGATTTAATTCAGCGTCATACATGATTATGATATAATATGGCCATGGAAAACCACAATACAGTCGATCTTCATACTCACTCAACTGCTTCGGATGGAGATCTTTCTCCCGGAGATCTTCTTGAACTTGCAAAAGAAAATGATCTCAGGATCCTGTCACTTACCGACCACGATACGGTGGACGGTCTCGCCGATGCAGAAAAAAGAGCAGGGGAGCTTGGCATTATCTTTGTCCCCGGCATTGAAATAAGCGCCAAGAGCTCCGAGGAACTTCATATTATAGGTTATTATATAGAAAAAGACATCCCTGAATTTAAAGAGGGTGTTGAACTCCTTGTCAAATACAGGAACCAGAGGGAACAGATAACCATCGATTACCTTAATCAAAAAGGCGTCGAAATTACCGCCGATGAAGTCAAGGCTGCCACAAAAGGAAATATCATCGGCAGACCTCACATGGCAGCCGTCATGATCAAGAAGGGTTACGTTAGCACCAAGAAGGAAGCCTTCGAAAAATATATCGGCACTCCCGAGTATATGAAGCTGGAGAGACCGAAAACAACAGTAGAAGAAAGTATCGATATTATAAAAAAAGGGCACGGCGTACCGGTTCTTGCTCACCCTCATTCACTTAATCAGTCTTTTTATGAACTGGATGAAACTCTTTCAGACCTTAAAGCAATGGGTCTTAAAGGCATGGAATGCTATTACAACAGCTACGGCAAATCCGAGATCGTGAATTATCTGTCTCTTGCTGTAAAGCATGGTCTTATCCCTGTGGGCGGTTCCGACTTTCACGGCCCTGTGACTAAGCCCGATGTGAAGCTGGGGTCGGGAAAAGACAATATGCTCAATTATAATGATCTTGATATAACCGATATACTTAAAAGCCATAAAGCCTGATATCCATTCGTTGCATAAATATACATAAAATACAATAAATATTCGCACAATCTATTGACATTATGTTCTTCTGATGTATAATAAATTTTAAAATGCATAAAATTATACAGAACTGACGAGGTAGTATGGGGAACAAAATATTCATTGACGGAGAGGCCGGAACAACCGGTCTTGAAATAAAAAGCAGGCTTTCCGGTCAGGAGGGTATAGAGATACTTTCTATAGATGAAGAGTTGAGAAAAGATCATGTTGAAAGATTAAGATTATATAAGGAAGCTGACATTGTTTTTTTATGTTTGCCTGATGCTGAATCAGCGGCAATATCATCGGAAGCAGATCCTGATACGAAGATCATCGATGCATCAACAACCCATCGGGTCAGCGAAGGCTGGGTTTACGGACTCCCTGAGCTGGTCTCTCAGGTCGGCAATTCACAAAAGGACAAAATCAAAAACGCAAACAGGATCGCAAATCCGGGTTGTCACGCCACCGGTTTTATTCTCCTTATCAGACCACTGGTGGATGCAGGACTTCTCAAAAAAGATGCTCTTATTTCAGCCCATTCCATTACAGGCTACAGCGGAGGCGGCAAAAGCATGATCGCCGAATATGGTGCGGATGGAGCTACAAAGCAGAGCAGGCTGGATTCTCCTGGACAATACGGTCTGTCTCAGTCCCACAAACATCTGCCTGAAATGGTGACACAAGGTAACATAGAGAAGACACCAGTGTTCATTCCGATAGTCAGCGATTTTTATAGAGGTATGCTCGTCAGCATCCCGATTCACATCCAGGTACTAAACTCAAAGGCCGATCATAAAGACTTGATTGACCTATATAAAGTAAAATACGCAGATTGCCCTCTCATATCCGTAAAAACAGAAGAAGAAGCTTCCGTAAACGGTTTCATCTATGCAGACAGCCTTAAAGAAAGAGACGACCTTGAAATAATCGTCTGTGGAAACGGCGAGAGGATCACTCTCATGGCGAGATATGATAATCTGGGGAAAGGGGCATCAGGAGCCGCAATACAGAATATGAATATAATGCTGGGCCTGCCGGAACACCGTGGACTCAGAATATAAAGATAACAACCGAAGAACCACAGCTATATGGAAGTAGAAAGTAGGAACAAATCATGAGCATAAAAATTGAATTTGCACAAAACGGTATATGTGCCCCACAGGGCTTTAAGGCATCAGGCATCCATGCGGGATTCAAAAAAAATCCGTCAAAGAAGGATCTGGGGTTGATTTTTTCAGAAAAGGAATGTAACGCCGCTGCTGTTTACACGAAGAACAAGGTCAAGGGTGCGCCTATTGCAGTCACTAAGGAGCATCTGAAGGACGGCAAAGCCAGAGCCATTATCACAAACAGCGGTAACGCCAATACCTGCGCTCCAAACGGAGTTGAAATCGCAAAGGCGACTTGTTCGCTTCTTGCCGGTGAACTTGAAATAAAAAATGATGATATCATAATCTGTTCCACCGGTGTCATCGGCGAGGAACTTTCCATAGAGCCGTTCAAGAAGGGTATGCCCAGGCTTGTCAAAAAGCTTTCGGAAGAAGGTTCCACATCGTCAGCCAAAGCAATCATGACCACCGACAAGGTCCCAAAGGAAGTAGCCGTGTCATTTCTACTTGGCGGGAAGATATGCAAGATTGGTGGTATTGCAAAGGGAAGCGGGATGATAAATCCCAATATGGCAACCATGCTTTCATTTATAACTACCGATGCGGCCATAAGCTCTGAAATGCTCCGGCATATGCTTCTTGAAGATGTAAAGGATACTTACAATCAACTGACAATTGACGGTGATACATCGACAAATGATACGCTGGCCATAATGGCAAGCGGACTTGCCGGCAACAAAGAGATCACAGGCGAGGGGACGGATTACGAAACTTTCATGCAGGCTCTAAATATGGTAACCACTTATCTTTGCAGAGAGCTGGCAAAAGACGGAGAAGGAGCAACCAAGCTTCTTGAAACAGTAGTAAGCGGAGCACCGGATGTAGATACCGCGAGGGTCATCAGCAAAACGATCACAGATTCTGCATTAGTCAAGACCGCTGTATTCGGTGAAGATCCAAACTGGGGAAGGATCCTTTGCGCTCTTGGATATTCGGAAGGCGAATTCAGCACTGACAACGTGGATGTTACAATTTCCTCCAAGTCCGGCAATATAGATGTATGCAGAGGGACGACCGCAGTTGAGTTTGATGATGATCAGGCGAAGAAAGTCTTGTCTGAAAACGAGATCATGCTATTGGTCAATTTAAATACCGGCGATTCCCAGGCTGCGGCATACGGCTGTGATCTCACATACAGCTATGTAAAGATAAACGGAAAGTACAGGACATAGGCATCAGGGAATTGAACCGATATATCTTAAGCGGAGAAACATAATGAAAGACAGAACAGAAAACGCAAAAATTTTACTAGAGGCACTGCCATATATACAGCAATTCAATGGTAAGACGATCGTTGTCAAATACGGAGGCAATGCAATGCTCAACGACGAGCTCAAAAACTCGGTCATGAGAGACATAGTGCTTCTTTCAATAGTAGGGATGAGGGTAGTCCTGGTCCATGGCGGAGGTCCGGAGATCAGCTCTATGCTGGAAAAGCTGGGCAAAGAATCGGTCTTCGTCGATGGGCTGAGGTATACCGATAAAGAAACCGCCGAAATTGTGGCAATGGTCCTGGCAGGCAAGGTGAACAAAAGTCTTGTTTCGCTGATCCATTCCAATAAAGGAAAAGCCCTGGGGCTTTGCGGAGCAGACGGCGGAATGATAAAAGCTGATAAAAAACAGGCGGTCGACCTTGGCTATGTCGGCGATATAGTTCATATAGATCCTGAGCCTATAAAAGTATCGCTGGACGAGGGATTTATCCCTGTGGTGGCAACCATAGGCGTGGACGAAGACGGACAAGTTTATAATATCAATGCCGATACTGCCGCTGCCGATATCGCGGCGGCTCTTAACGCGGAAAAACTGGTTACGATGACAGACATAAGAGGACTTCTTCGTGACGTAGACGATGAGGACAGTCTCATAAGCCAGCTTAAGATCAACGACATCCCCGATCTTATAAATGAAGGAATAATATCAGGAGGAATGATACCTAAGATCGAAAGTATCGTATCTGCAATGAACAAAGGTTTAAATGAGGCAGTGATAATCGACGGCCGCATAGAGCACTCAATACTTTTGGAGTTGTTTTCCGACAGCGGAATTGGTACACTGTTTCTCAGAGACTAGTTGACGGGGTTTACGCCCTCAATGCATGAACGCGTAAAGTAAAGGGGCTTAGCATGAATAACGAAGATATAAAAAAATTAGACAAAGAATATGTGGCGGGCACATACAACAGATACGATGTTGCCATCGAAAAAGGCAAAGGTGCGATCTGTTACGACTACGACGGCAAAAAATATATAGACTTCACCTCAGGCATAGGGGTCAACTGCCTGGGCTATTCCGACGATGGGCTGGTCAGTGCCGTCAGTAAACAACTGGAAAATGTCCAGCATACCTCCAATCTTTTTTATACCGAACCATGCGCATCTGTAGCCAGGAAGATGTGTGAGCGCACAGGGATGAAAAAAATGTTTTTCTGCAATTCAGGTGCAGAGGCAAACGAGGGGGCCATCAAAGCCGCCCGTAAGTATTCTGAGATCAAATACAACGGTGCAAGATATGAGATAATCTCCCTTAAGGATTCGTTTCACGGAAGAACCATGGCGGCTATCACTGCCACAGGCCAGGACTCGTTCCATAATCATTTCAATCCGCTTCTGAACGGATTCAAATACACTGACGCCAATGATATAAAGGCCCTCAAAGACATTATAAACAATCAGACCTGCGCCATCATGATCGAGCCCATACAGGGTGAGGGGGGTGTGAATGTCCTTGATCCGGCTTATATGGACAGCATCATGAGGATCTGCCAGGAAAATGACATTTTGCTCATTACCGACGAAGTCCAGACCGGAGTAGGCAGGACAGGAAAATTCATGGCCGGCGACCACTATGGTATTAAGCCGGACATCATGTCTGTAGCAAAAGGCCTTGGCGGCGGGCTTCCTATAGGAGGAGTTCTGTTCGGTGCAAAAACGGAAAATGCACTGCTGCCCGGCGATCACGGCTCAACCTTCGGCGGAAATCCAGTTGTCTGTGCAGGTGCTGATCATATCATGGACAGGATCGATGATGATTTTCTTAAGAAAGTTTCGGAAAACGGTGAATATCTTAAAGAGCGGCTGAGTGCGATGGAAAATGTAACGGAAGTCACCGGCATGGGACTTATGCTTGGCGTAAGCATAAATACCGGAGAGCCCGGTCCCGTAGTAAAAAAATGCATAAAAAACGGACTGCTGATCCTGACAGCAAAGGACAAACTGAGACTGCTTCCCCCGTTGATTATAGATAAGGATCTTATCGATGAGGGACTTGAAATATTACAATTTGCTGTAAAGTAGTTACAGAATGAATTTAACAGTTGTTAATATATATATTTCGTTGTAGAATGTAATGCGTGCGCTTGTACGCATTATTCTTGTATTTTAGTAATGAATTGCCGGTTATCCGGCCTTATGACATAAATAAAGTTTGAAAAGAAGACGAGCTTTAATGTATAATATATGGCGTAGTGTTTGAAAGGAGTGGTTTTTATGGCATTAACTGATGAAGTGGGAATTGATCTCGGAACAGCTAATGTTTTGGTTTACATAAAAGGGAAGGGCGTTGTCTTAAACGAGCCTTCTGTTGTTGCTATAGATGAAGAGTCGGAGGAAATACTGGCGGTAGGTGAAGAAGCGAGAGAGATGCTTGGACGTACACCTGCAAGTATAATCGCCGTCAGACCTTTAAGAGATGGTGTTATCTCAGATTATGACATCACAGAGAGAATGCTCAAGTACTTTATCAAGAAAAGTGTAGGCGGAAGCAAATTTTTCCGTCCTAAAATCATGATATGCGTACCAAGTGGTGTAACTGAAGTTGAAAAAAGAGCAGTCATCGAGGCGGCAACGCAGGCAGGCGGCAAGTCCGTTTTTCTTATGGAAGAACCTATTGCAGCTGCCATCGGTGCAGGTCTTGATATCGCAGAACCTTACGGCAAGATGGTGGTAGATATCGGCGGCGGAACTACAGACGTTGCGGTAATGTCCCTGGGTACAATTGTTGAAAGCAGTTCGGAAAAAACTGCAGGTGACGAACTGGATGAAGCTATCACAAAGTATATGAGACAGGAACACAAGCTCTATATCGGAGAAAGAACAGCGGAAGATATGAAGATGCACGTTGGGACCGCATATCCGAGAGAAGAGTCGGTTTCTTACGAATGTAAAGGCCGAGATCTGGTTACAGGACTCCCCAAAGCAGTGACCGTAACTTCGGAGCAGATGATGGAAGCCCTCAATGATCCGCTCCAGATCATCACAGAAACCATTCATGAAGTTCTGGAAAAAACACCACCCGAACTAGGAGCTGATATAACCGAGAACGGTATAATACTGACCGGCGGCGGTGCGCTCCTGAACGGACTAGACAAGAGAATCGAAGCCAGAACACATATAAAGGTACGTATTGCAGATGATCCCAAATCCTGCGTCGCGGTCGGTACAGGTCAGGCACTGAACTCTCTGGACCTCATCGAAAGAAATAATCTGAACAGATAATCCATCAGAAACACTTTGAATAAAGAAATATAAGGGGCTGTCACAAAATGAAAATAATTGTGACAGTCCTTTCCATATCATTATGACGCAGTCCCTCATTTTGTATTGAAATGTAATGAAACTTTTTATAGGGTATGCTATACTTTAACATATAGTTGCTGAAAGCTCGAGAGGAGTATGTATATGATTAGATATGAAGAGTTTATTAAAAAGATTTCTGAAGAGTTCACTGAGAACAGTATTATCCCTCCGTCGGATTTTCCTAACATGGCGCTATACTCCGACCAGGTTGTCAGCTTTATCAATTCTGAATTGAGTCTGTACGGCAAGGGAGGAGGGGAGATCCTCACAAAGACCATGCTTTCAAATTACGTAAAAAATGATCTGATCCCGTCACCGGTAAAGAAAAAATACGACAAAGAACAAATGATAATGCTCGAGCTTGTCCTTTGTCTAAAAAATGCTTTCAAAATGGATGACATCAAAACTCTAACAAAGCCGTTTGTCGAGAGCAGGAAGTCAGCATTCGACGAATCCATCAACTTCAATGAGATCTATGAGAAACTTGAGCCCATGTACGCCCAGAAGAGGAAAGAAATGGCCCAGGAGTTGATAGATGATATCGATGTTGTAAAGGAAGCTGTAAGAGATACCGGCCTTAACGACGATGATATGACTGAGATGTTCCTGTATATAATGATAATAGCAATGAAGATCGACACGGCCAAATTCATCGGAAAGACATTGATAAGAGAATATTACGGTAACAAAGATACAAAACAGAAAAAGGACAAATCAAAGAAATAAACTTTTATTTTTTGTATACAGAGGGGCGAACATAAGTGAAATCATGAGTCATAGTGGACAGGGATTCGCTGTGGCCAAGGAATAAATATCCGCCGGGTACCAATAGCCGGTGGAATTTTTTTATGATCTCTGTCTTTGTGGTGATATCGAAGTAGATCATCACATTTCTGCAGAAAATTGCATGAAACTGTTTTTTGAAATTGAAATCATCCAAAAGGTTGATACTTCTGAATGCAACGGAGCTTCTCAGCTTCTTGGTGATTCTTACGTGCTCGTCATCCAGCTGCTCAAAATACTTTGTTAACCAGCCGCCGGGGATATCACTGACATCATTTTGAGAATATATCCCTGTTGTGGCTGTTGAAAGGGCCCTGTTTGAAATGTCAGACGCGAGGACTGTGGCATCCCAGTCATTCCCCGCAGGTCCAATATAATCAAGATTTGTCATTGCTATGGTATATGGTTCCTGCCCGGTTGAACAGCCTGCACTCCACACTCTCAGATCCTTGGTTTTAAGAGTATTTTCTATCCACGGGAGAACTGTTTCTCTGTAAAAAACAAAATGATCTTCCTCCCGCATAAAAAAAGTATGGTTCGTAGTCAGTCGGTTGATCATGTTTGCCATTTCCTGTTTTGAAGGTTCATTGATGGCATAATCAAAGTAATCTGAATAATTGTCATAACCTTTAGTTGATATATAAAAACCGAGGCGTCCCTCTATGAGAGCTCTTTTCTTTTCCAGATTTACTCCGTAATTGTTTTTTATATATGTTGAGATTTGAAGAAATTCTTTATCGGTCAATTCGATCATGATAGTATTTCCATTACATCAAGTATTAGGCTGATACTGCCGTCTCCCATAATAGTACATCCTGATACTCCGGATTTTTTCACATTGAATCCGCCAAGATACAAGGGGATAGGCTTGACTACGACCTGGGATTTTCCAATTAGCTCATCTGCCATGAGGCAAGCCATTTTGTCGCCGGAATCCACCAAGATCAAGATCGCATCATCAACAGTTTTTTCCGCATCATCTATGCCATAAATTTCATGAAGTCTGATTATGGGATAGACATTTCCTCTTAACATGATCATTTCATTATCGTCGGGGTCGCGGATAATTTCTCCTGCCTTGACCTTGAAACTTTCCTTTATATTGCTGATAGGCAGGCAGAAAATATCGTTACTGACCTTGATCTCCATGCAGGGGATGATAGCCAGAGTTACGGGTATCTTCAGGAAAATGTTTGTCCCAAGGCCCTTGACGCTTTCGATGATCACTGAGCCGCCGATAGCATTGATATTCATTTTGACAACATCCATACCTACTCCGCGACCGGAATATTCAGTTACCTCTTCTTTAGTAGAAAATCCCGGAGCCATCAGAAGGCTGAATATCTCTTTGTCAGAGTATTCACTTTCGGGTTTGGTCAGGATATTTTTTTCTCTTGCTTTTTCCAAAATAGCTTTGGGGTCCAGACCCTTGCCGTCATCACTGACAGAAATTATGATATCTCCACCCATATTCTGAGCAGAAAGGATTATTTGTCCGGTCGAACTTTTACCGCTCTTTTCTCTTTCGACTTTAGTTTCGATAGCGTGATCCATTGCATTTCTGACAAGATGCATGATGGGATCACCAAGAGCATCGAGAATAGTTTTGTCGACTTCGGTATTCTCTCCGATCAGAATCAGTTCTGCGGCTTTATCAAGATCCTTGCACATGTCTCTTACAACCCTGCGCATCCTCTGGAAAACAGAGGATATGGGAACCAGTCTGACAGACATGACTATGTCCTGAAGTTCATCTGTTAACTTACTCAGCTGACGTGCAGATTTTCTGAAACTGTCCAGCTTAAGATCCTGAAGATCCGGATTCTCTGTTACCATCGATTCTGTTATAACCAGCTCTCCTACAAGATCCATAAGGTCGTCAAGTTTGGTTAGATCCACATTTATAAGACTTTGCTTTGTTGGCTTCGATGTTTTCTGAACTGATGCTTCTTTTTTGTCGGGATTAGTGATTTCAACAGATGAAGGTTCTGCGGTCAGTGCCGGAGCGTCATCACTGGCAGGTTCTTCTTCACTTTCGAGAATCACTTCCTGCACTTTTAGCTCTGTCGGCGAGCCCTGATCCACTCCTTTTATTCCGGAAACATCTGGCATCTTTTTCATAAAGGAAACAGATTCAACAGAAAGAGTTCCTTTGGAAACAGTTTCGATCTCTTCCCGGGACAGTGAAGTGGTAAAACTTACATAAAATCCGTTTTCTATTATATAGCTTGCCGAATCTGCATTGTTTTCAAGATCTGAGGGAATGGATTCATTTACAGTCCCAAGTTCTCTAAGTTTGTTAACGAGCATGAACGCTCTGATATTTTCCATTTTTGATCCATCATTAAAATAAACATGAAGGAAATATGTCTTTGTAGTTGTAGCCGGAGTCGGCATTTTTTCGGGATTTGAAGCGGTAATAGGTTCAGGTGTCCTGATCAGAGGGTTTTCAGGAGCAGGGGCTCCTGCCTGTGTTCCGCCCAGAGTCCTGCCTACATCTATTTTAGGTTCTTTTGGTGCGGCTTTGCTGCTGAAATCATCAAGCATTGCCTGAACTTCAGCTTCCAGGCTGTAGTTTTCGGTTTCAAGTTCCTCGCCGTCCTGAATCTTCTTGATTTCGCCTTTAAGAAAATCAGATACTTTCAGAACAAGATCAAAGAGAGGCGGAAACTTTTCTTCAGAAACACCGTTGTCCCGTATTATGGAGAAAAGGTCTTCGGTTTTGTGAGACACTTTTGCAATCAAATCAAATGCCATCATGGCTGAAGATCCTTTGATGGTGTGCATTATTCTAAAGATTTCGTTGATGTTTTCGCTTGTTAAGCTATTATCCGACTCAGACTGTAATAATATGCTGTCCAGTTGATCTAAAAGACCGGTTGCTTCGAATAAATAAAGCTCCAACATGGAATCGTTTGAAAAATCATTATCGCTCATTTAACCCCGCCATTTGTTTTCTAATGATAATTATAGCTAATCAGTATGATTATATTACATTTTTCCTGAATTTTAAACACCTTTCTTATATTTCAGGAAAAGATTTTTTTGACGGTCAATTGACTTTAAAGTATTGCATATGAAAAAAAATCAAGCTATAATATAATTCAATAATCAGAATTAAATCAATGATTTTTGAACGGAGGGTGTAATAAATTGGATGGAATAAATGACATTGTCAGAAACAATATTAAAATCTATAGAAAAATGCGCAAGATGACTCAAAAGGGACTTGCTGAAGCTCTGGATGTTACCCATAGTTCCGTTTCCGCATGGGAAATCGGTAAAAATTCGATCGACCTTGAAAGACTTAATGATATCTGCAGTGTTCTTGAGATAACGCTTCCTGAACTGCTTTCAGAAAATTTAAGTACAGAAGTAGCAGAGCAGAACGAAGAGAATAAGCAGATGATAGAGTATATCAACCAAAGGCCGGAAGTGAAAAAACTTCTTGATGTTACCGAGGATTCAAGAAGCAACGATATTATGGTAGCGGTCAAAGTACTGGAAGCCCTTAAAAAGAGATAAACAGCAAGGAGAGCGCGATGTCGAAAATTCTTATAGTTGATGATGCCGCATTCATGAGGATGATGGTTAAGGAAAATTTGAAAAAAGCAGGGTATACAGATTTTATTGAAGCGGGGAACGGAGAAGAAGCATTAAAAAAATTCGGGTCCGAATCACCGGATCTGGTTTTGCTTGATATAACCATGCCAATAATGGACGGTATAACCGCACTTAAAGAAATCAAGGCGTTAGATTCGTCAGCGAAGGTTGTCATGTGTTCGGCCATGGGCCAGGACAGCATGGTAATCGAGGCGATCAAGCTGGGGGCACTTGATTTTATTGTCAAGCCATTTAAGCCTGAAAGACTGGTTCAGACAGTTAAAAACATACTGAATAATTAATAATCACAGAAACAAGCACTGTCACCGTGGGTAAGAAAAGAGGGTAAAAATGAAAGACGACCTGAATGAAAGTGTTTTTAATCTTACGAAAACTCTGACCGAAGAGCTGCTTTCTTCGGTCATGAAAAAATTAGATTTGGAAGAAACCAAACAAAACAGAGATGACGTTTTGGCGCTTGCACTGAATTATCTGCCCGCCAAATATGTGACGACAGATGAAGGCAAGCAATACGCCAAACTTATCGAGGTGTATCGGATCCAATACGAATCAGATGTTCTTACAGCATTGACCA
Source organism: Anaerovoracaceae bacterium (assembly GCA_031553035.1). Taxonomy (GTDB): domain Bacteria; phylum Bacillota; class Clostridia; order Peptostreptococcales; family Anaerovoracaceae; genus JAVBLY01. Next base: position 64,782 of record JAVBLY010000008.1, read on the forward strand.
AAGCATGTATCAAAGTAAAAGAAAAGCCCAGAGAACACGGCAACAAGGAGGCTTAAATTTGATCAAACTTTACGAAGAATTAAGCGATTCTCACATTGATGTCTTAAGGGAAATAGGCAATATCGGAGCAGGTAATGCTGCTACCTCCCTTGGCGTCCTTATCGATGAAACTGTTACAATCGCTATCCCCGAAGTCAGGATAGAAGACTACGACACCGTTATCAATTCAATTGGCGGAGCAGAAAAAATGGTAGTTGCCGTTCTGATTAATTTCAGCGGAGATGCCAACGGAATGATAATGTTCATTCTTGATATGGATGATGCAAAGAACATCACTGAGATCCTTGTCGGCAAAGAAGATGATGACATAGAAGGATTGAGTGAAATGAAAATTTCCGCAGTCAAGGAGATCGGAAACATACTGGGCTCTTCATATCTTGGTTCCATTGCGGCACTCACCGGAATGAAAATAGAGATATCCATACCATTCGTTGCTGTGGATATGGCCGGCAGCATATTGAGTACACCGGTCATAAAATTCGGCGCAATCGATGATAAAGTCATGTTCATCGAAGAAAGCTTCAATACCGAAACCCGAAAGCTTAAGAGCAATGTGATAATGTTTGCTGAAATAGAAACCATCAAAGACATATTAGGCAGAATGGGCATTGATATATGAATGAGCTGATCGTTGTCGGTATTTCTGACTACAAGATTTCAAAAACAAATATTCTGGCTACATACGCGTTAGGATCCTGCGTTGGGACATCCATCTATGATATGAAAAGCGGTCTCGGCGGATTATCACATATCATGCTACCTGACAGTGCAATCAATGTTTCAGCTGAGAATTTGAACAGGATGAAATTTGCGGATACTGCACTTGTTGATATGGTTGAACACCTGATAAAACAAGGTGCGGTTAAGGGGAATATGAAGGCAAAAATTGCAGGTGGTGCAAACATGTTCGATATTCAGGGCAGCAATAATAGTTTTGGGAATATCGGGGCAAGAAATGTGGAAAGTGTCAAAGAATCATTAGAAAAATTAGGAATACCTATTATAGGTGAAGATACAGGCTCCAATTACGGCAGAACAGTATTTTTCAAACCGGATACAGGAATAGTAACAGTTAAGTCCATCGGCAAAAAAATAATAGAATTATAGTAACGGCGGAGGGAAAAATGGTTGATATTACTAACAGTGAAGAACTAACAGTTGAGGATACTCAACACGGTCGTTTTCTTACCTTTACTCTTGAAGAAAATGTATACGGGATCGCGATCAAATTCGTTACCGAGATAATCGGCATGCAGACTATAACGCCTGTACCCGAGACGCCGGCTTATCTTAAAGGGATAATAAACTTAAGAGGAAAGATTATTCCTCTTATCGATGTCCGTCTAAAATTTGGAAAACCCGAAGTAAAATACAACGAAAGGACATGTGTAGTCGTAGTCGAAGTCGATAACATATCAGTCGGTCTTATAGTAGATATGGTGGATGATGTACTGACGATTCCCGATGACAAAATAGCTCCGCCGCCTGTAGGTACCGGCGGATATGATAACAGATACATAGAAGGAATAGGACAAACCGATGGTCAGGTTCTGCTTTTGCTCGATGCGGAGAGGATCCTGAAAAGCGATGAAATAGCAATGATGGAAGAGGTTTCATCACAAAACAACGCAGAATAGACTTATATAAGGTAGTAGGCTAACGAGGGATTTTCATGGAAAAAATAAAAGTTCTGGTAGTTGACGATTCATTACTATTTAGAGAAACTTTATCAAAGGGGCTCAGACAATACAGCTTCATTGAGATAATTGGCGTTGCCGGAGATCCTTTTGAAGCAAAAGACAAGATTCTGGAGCTAAAGCCTGATGTGGTTACTCTTGATGTTGAAATGCCCAGAATGGATGGCATAAAATTTTTAAAAAAACTCCTGCCGTCCTATCCCGTTCCGGTAATAGTGATCTCTTCACTAAAGGAGAGTGTCTTTGAAGCCATGGACGCCGGAGCTTTGGATTTTGTCGGGAAACCTCAGCCGGGTCATGACCCTGCTGAATTCATAAGAGACGTATCAATAAAAATCAAAGGAGCATCAAGAGCAAAGATCGCATACAGAAGTGCTGCTCCGCAAATCGATCTTTCGACCGAGGGAGTAAAAGGCCGCGTCGACCCCAAGTCCTTGATAGCAATAGGTGCATCAACCGGCGGAACAGAAGCTATATTCAGTATGCTCACAAAGTTCTCGGTCAATATGCCCGGTATTGTTATCGTTCAGCATATGCCCCCCGGATTCACAAAACTTTATGCCGACAGGCTTAATAATTCCTGCGAGCTAAATGTAAAAGAAGCAGAGGATGGTGACATAATCAGACCCGGTCATGTTCTGGTGGCGCCCGGAGATTTCAATTTGACTGTTCGCGAAAGACAGGGGATATATACAGTAAAATGTGCACAGACAGAAAAAGTAAACGGTCACAGACCTTCTGTCGATGTGCTGTTCGACTCAGTGGCATCCAATGTAGGCAGCAATGCCATGGGAATCATTCTTACCGGAATGGGTTCAGATGGAGCAAAAGGTCTTCTCAAAATGCGTGAGGCCGGTGCCTATACCATTGGTCAGGATGAAAAAAGTTCGGTGGTATACGGTATGCCAATGGCGGCTTACAATGCCGGCGCAGTCATGCAACAGTCTCCATTGTTCAGAATACCTGATGATGTAATCAGAAAGTTCTCGTCATTCTGATTCATAGGATAGATTACACTATATAAATAATCGAATTATTAGAAAAACACCCATTTTTATGGGTGTTTTTTTTACGGGAATCTGTAAATTCGATTATTGATACAATAGTTTTGTTGAGGGTACCTTTTTTTTACTAAATTGATTAAATAATATCAAAAGGGGTAAATTTCAATTACAATATAAAATTTTGTGTGATAGGAGAATATTAATGGAAAACATAATGAAGAAAAACAAAAAAAAGAAGATAATAGGAATACTGCTTGCCGCATTGGTAATATGTACCCTCTTACCTTTGGGAGTTTTCGGTTCTGATGTAACGCCCAAAGACATCACATCAAAGGTTAGTTTCGGTGATGTTGAGATTCAGGCAAATGCTCTCAAACCGAACTCAACATGGGAAAAGGATTGGCAGACATTTATCAAAAATGGACAGATAACTGATAGCTTTGATGACTATAAGGTGATAGCAGGTGAGAGTCTCAGAGTTTACTGTTACTGGTCGATTTCAGAAGAAAACATGCCGAGTGTCAATGATGGTGACTATTTTGAGATACCCATCGATGAAAGTGTTCTTAAACTGGATTCAATAAAGGGTGCCGATGTATACGCATCTGATGCAAGCGGTAATGAGATAGTTATCGGCAAACTAAAAGTAACTGACAATAAGCTGGTCATTACTCTTAACAGTGAAGGCGCTAATGCTTCGGAACTTTCTGAAGGATGGGTAATGGGCATCGTAAGTGTCAAAGATGGAACAGAAAACCAAAAAACCACTGAAATTGCGGGCGTTGACATAGTATTTGATTTTACACCTAAAGACAATTCAGGCGGGACTTCAACAGGCACTATATATGCGAAATCCGATCCGGGCGCAATCACAAAAACCGGCTGGATAAGTGACGGAAACAGGAATGCAGAGTTCACATTGCAGGTAAACGGAGATGCACTTTTTAATAAGATGAAATCCAACACCGACGTTACAGTAAGAGAAAATGTCATAGTAAAAGACTTCCTTCCCTCAAATCTGAAATACAGAACAGATGTCGCTCCGGTTTCTTTCTATGCTCCATATTATATTATGATGGGAGATAGCGAAAGCGGTAAGAATACAAGCGGACAGGTGTCATCAACGACATTTTCCAATCCTGAGCTTAAAAAAGTATATACGAAAATTGATACAACCGGAATGTCTCTTTCCGATTTTGAAAAGAAAATAGAGTCAACACCAAACAGTTACGGTATATTTGAAGATGTATATTTTATGGCCAATATGGGAAATATGCCTGATGATTCTTTGATGATGCCGCTGACCAAAGCTCAGATATCAGATAAGCTTTTAGCAAGCACGGCGATTGCAGGGACTGATGACAGCCGGTATATCAATTCAATGGCAGCGTATAATAATGTATACGGTAGTAACGCCAATGTACCGGTACTGAGCGTTTCTATAGTCCTCAGGACTGATTATACAGGTCGCGGCGGCGATAAAGATCAGGCAACGAATACAGCTTCAGTTGTATGGAAAAACTCAAAAGCAGTTGATAGCAGCACGACCAAGAAATTCTCCGTTTACTCAGGCGGTGCGAATATGGGTGAAAAATACAGTGTCACCATAGAAAAGAAGGACGGAGATACTCAGGAACTTTTGAATGGTGTGGAATTCAAACTGGAAAAATTTAATAGTGAATCGAATAGTTACACACAGTATAAATCACTATATGATGATGAAATAAAAGCAACGACAGACGGAGCAGTACTATTTCACGGACTATCAAAAGGAAAGTATAAAATAGTAGAGGAAAAAGGTCTCGACGGATACACCGACAAAATAGAATTTGTTGACGCAAATGGTGATCCTGCCGACGGAACTTTTGAAATAACAGGTGAAGAAAAAGGTACTATCAAAATTACGGCAAATAATTATAAAGAAGAAACTCCAACAGAAGGTGCCATTGAAACAACTCCAACAGAAGGTGCCATTGAAACAACTCCGGGAGCTGTTGCGGGTGAAGAGAGATTCCCCGATGATATCATCGGAAGTACAGACGATAACTCAAATGTACTTGGAGAAGAGGGTACACCTGATGCAGCTGATGAAGGCAGCGTCTTAGGAGATGAAGCCAAAACCGGAGATCCGATGAATATGGTTCCGCTGCTGGTAATGGTACTGGTTGTCGCCATACTCATATTGGCGGTAAGCGTACAGGCAAAGAAGAGAAAAGAATAATATATTTGATTTAATTGATAAGCAAGGCTCTCTTTTAGAGGGCCTTGTTTGCATATATATTCAATAACCTTGAATAATATACAGCCGGTGATGTGCATTGTATACAACATATTTTTAAAAAGTACAAAAAAGCTATAGCCATGAACACGAATATATATTATAATATCCTATTAATCAGGGTGATTATTTTTTTGTGATAAGAATCATGTGTTGTGAATAATTATCCTCTAAGGTAGCAAGTCAATTGTCCGCCAGACAGTTTTCATAATTACATGAGTTTTCACGGCAATAAGCTGTGAAAATTGGGGAATATGTAGATGATATGGCAACAAAAGTATGGAGTGATTTTACGAAACGAGAGACTATTCGTAATTTTCGGGTAAAAGCAGGAGGAACAGAATGAAGAAACCAATTATAAAAACAATGGACGGTAACACTGCCGCGGCATATGTATCCTATGCATTCACGGATGTGGCAGCCATCTATCCAATCACGCCCAGCTCAACAATGGCAGAAGTTGTGGATGAGTGGGCAGCGTATGGCAAGAAAAATATTTTCGGGCAAACAGTGAAAGTTCAGGAAATGCAGCATGAAGGCGGTGCCGCAGGTGCACTTCACGGATCACTTGCAGCGGGTGCATTGACAACAACATATACTGCATCACAGGGACTTCTTCTCATGATCCCTAATATGTATAAGATAGCAGGAGAATTACTCCCGGGCGTCTTCCACGTTAGCGCAAGAACGCTTGCGACGCATGCTCTTTGTATTTTCGGAGACCATTCAGATGTAATGGCAACGAGACAGACTGGCTTCGCGCTTCTTTCATCCAACTCAGTGCAGGAAGTCATGGATCTTGGTGCGGTTGCTCATCTTGCATCAATAGAAGCGAGGATACCGATCCTCCATTTCTTTGATGGTTTCAGAACATCCCACGAAATACAGAAGATCGAAGCATGGGATTATGACGATCTTGAGAAAATGGTCGACATGGATGCAGTTCAGGCATTCAGAGACAGATCTCTTAATCCGGAGCATCCTGTAATCAGAGGAACAGCCCAGAATCCGGACATATTCTTCCAGGCAAGGGAAGCGGCAAACCCATATTATGACAGACTACCTGAAATAATCGACAAGTATTTTGACAAGGTAAGCGAAATGTCAGGCAGAAACTATCAGCCGTTCGACTATGTAGGTGATCCTGAAGCAGAACATATAGTAGTAGCTATGGGTTCAGTATGTGAAACAATAGAAGAAACTCTTGAATACATGGGCCATAAAAAGGTGGGACTCATAAAGGTCAGACTTTACAGGCCTTTTGTCGAAGAATATTTCCTTGATGTGCTCCCGAAGACATGCAAAAAAATCACAGTACTTGACAGGACCAAGGAGCCGGGTTCATTAGGAGACCCTCTCTACATGGATGTCAAGACAATGCTTTATGATAAAGAAAATTCACCAAAAGTATACGGCGGACGTTACGGTCTTGGATCGAAAGATACCACACCGGGAATGATCCTTTCCGTATATAAGAATATGCACGAAGAAAACACAAAGGATCAGTTCACCGTCGGTATCGAGGATGATGTAACAAACTCTTCACTTGAGTACGACACATATTTCTCTTGCGAACCTCAAGGCACTATCAAGTGTAAGTTCTGGGGACTTGGTTCCGATGGAACAGTCGGTGCAAACAAAACCGCCATCAAGATCATCGGTGATAAGACAGACATGTATGCTCAGGGGTATTTTGCATATGACTCCAAGAAATCAGGCGGAGTCACCATATCTCATTTGAGATTCGGAAAATCGCCTATCCAGTCAACATATCTCATAAACAGTGCTGACTATGTGGCGTGCCACAATCAGGCATATCTGACACAATATGATATGCTCAAAGATTTGAAGGATGGGGGAATATTTTTCCTCAACACAGTTTTCTCAAAAGATGAAATGGAAGAACATCTTCCTGCCAGTGTCAAAAGAGCTCTGGCAGCGAAAAATATCAAGTTCTACATAATAGATGCTGTAAAGATAGCCAATGAGATAGGTCTTGGTAACAGGATAAATATGGTTATGCAGAGCGCATTCTTTGAACTGACCAAGGTAATACCTGTTGACGATGCTGTGAAATACCTCAAAGAGGGGATAGACAGTGCATACGGCAAAAAAGGACAGAAGATACTGGACATGAATTATGCGGCAGTTGATCAAGGCATTCAGAACATTGTGGAAGTCGAAATACCGGAAGGCTGGGCAAATGCCAAGGATGATAATAAGATAGAAAATGTTCCCGCATTTGTTGAAGAGGTTCTTGAACCAATGAACAGGCAGGAAGGGGACAATGTTCCTGTCAGCAAATTCACAGATATCGAAGACGGTACATTCCCTTCAGGATTATCCAAATATGAAAAAAGAGGTGTTGCCGTCAAGGTTCCCGAGTGGAAGCCGGAGCACTGCATACAGTGTAATCAGTGTTCCTTCGTTTGTCCTCATGCGACCATAAGGCCAGCACTCTTAAATGAAGAAGAGAAGAATAATGCTCCGGAAGGATTTGAAACTATTAAAGCAATGGGCAAAGGGTTTGACGGACTGGAATACAGAATTCAGGTCAGCGTACTGGATTGTTTGGGATGCGGTAACTGTGCAGACATCTGCCCGGCAAAAGAAAAAGCTCTTGAAATGGTTGCTCTTGAAGAAGAGCTTGATGAGGCCGAAAACTGGGAATACGCCATGGATGTCAGTATCAAAGATAGAATCATGGATAAAAAATCAGTCAAAGGAAGCCAGTTTGCGCTTCCATATCTTGAATTTTCCGGTGCCTGTGCAGGATGCGGAGAAACTCCTTATATCAAAGTAATAACCCAGCTCTTCGGTGATCGAATGATGATAGCCAATGCCACAGGCTGTTCCTCAATATGGGGAGCATCGGCGCCGGCTATGCCTTATACAAAAGACAAAAACGGAAGAGGACCTTCATGGGCAAATTCGTTATTTGAAGACAACGCCGAGTATGGACTAGGTATGCTCCTCGCCGACAGACAGATGAAGTCAAAGATAACAGATTCCCTGAATGCAATAAAAGAGCTGGATGCATCAGCTGAGCTTAAATCTGCGGCAGACGAATGGCTTGAGAAACATAATGACAATGAGTCTACCCGTGAAGTCAGTGATGCCTTAATAAGCGCACTTGAAGCTGAAAAAGCTGCAGGCGACCTTAAAACAGAAATCAAGAATGTTGTAGACAGAAAAGACTACATCGTCAAGAAGTCCATTTGGGCATTAGGCGGTGACGGATGGGCTTATGATATAGGATACGGCGGTCTGGACCATGTCCTTGCATCAGGCGAGAACATCAACATTCTGGTGTTTGATACTGAAGTATATTCCAACACCGGAGGTCAGTCTTCAAAGGCTACTCCTGAAGCTGCAATTGCAAAATTCGCAGCATCAGGAAAGAAGATCAAAAAGAAGGATCTGGGCATGATGGCCATTTCATACGGTTATGTATACGTTGCACAGGTAGGAATGGGAGCAGACAAAAATCAGTTCATGAAGGCTGTCGTTGAAGCCGAAAAATACGACGGACCATCCCTTATAATATGCTATTCGCCTTGTATCAACCATGGTATAAAGAAGGGCATGGGCAAGGCCCAGGAGAACATCAAGGATGCTGTTGATTCAGGCTACTGGCACCTGTTTAGATACAACCCTGAAAACAAGGGCACAGATGTGAACCCGTTCACTCTGGATTCAAAGCCTCCAACGACAAGTTTCAGAGACTATATCATGGGTCAGGTAAGATATGCATCACTTGCTTCCGAGTTCCCCGACACATCGGAAAAATTGTTTGAAGCAGCTGAGAATAATGCCAGAGACAGACTTGAAAGCTACCAGAGATTGGCGGACAACAAGTAGTAATAAAGGAAATATTTATGCAGGAGGCGGCCTAGGTCGCCTTTTGTTTATAAAGGAGCACCCATGAAATTCAACCCGGATCTGACAATCGAAGATTTTCAATTTTTTCTTGAGCATGTAAACGGATTTGTTACCATTGATCTGGATGGCAAAGTTACGTATATCAACAAGCAGATATGCGAATTTTGTCATCTTGACTATGAAACAGCTTTGGGAAAACACATAACCGAACTTTTCCCGTTTTCAAAGATGATGGATACAATAGAGAAAAAACAGAGTTTTACCAAAACCGAATTCTATTTCTATGAAGGACGGTTCAGTGCCAGTACCAGGCATCCCATGTATAAAGACGGTGAGATGGTAGGTGTGGCCGAGTATGATATATTTGAGGATATGGAAATCGTTGAGTCCTTTGTCAATCATTATATCGATCTTGACGAGGAACTGAAATATTACCGTGATGAGGCCAAGAAATACCTTGGAGCGAAATACACTATCAATAATCTCATTGGCGACTCATATATCATGCGGGAGCTTAAGGAGAAGATCAAATACGTTGCAAGAGGCGATTCCACGGTCATGGTTACCGGTGAGACCGGGACCGGCAAAGAGCTTGTTGCCCATGCAATACACAATCTCAGCAAGAGAAAGTTAAAGGATTTCATCAAGATAAACTCTGCCGCTTTTCCCGAGCATCTTGTAGAATCCGAACTGTTCGGATACGAGCCAGGATCTTTTACCGGTGCCAGCGACAAGGGGAAGAAGGGAAAATTCGAACTTGCGAATAACGGCACTCTTTTTATCGATGAAGTCAATCAGATGCCTATGTCACTCCAGTCAAAACTGCTTAGAGTCCTTCAGGAAAAAGAGATAGATAAGATCGGCAGCGTCGAAACCACACCAGTGGATGTAAGGATAATCGCGGCTACAAACAGAGATCCTAAGATTCTTGTGGATTCGGGCGAACTGAGAGAGGATCTCTATTACAGGCTTAATGTCGTCCAGCTTCATCTCCCGCCGTTGAGGGAGCGAAGGGAAGACATCCTTAAGATCGCTGCTCACTTCGTAGAGGAATACAACAACAAATTAGGTAAAAATATAAAGAAAATAGATCCCGGTGCAAAAAGACTTTTAAAAGAGTATGATTGGCCGGGCAATATCAGGGAACTTCAGAATATAATCGAGAAAAGCATGAATTATGCGGAAGGAGACACCCTGTGTCCTGCAAATCTGGACTTCGGTCTTTCCGAAACAGATGCATATATCATAGAGCAGCTGGAAGGTCATGAACGTCCTATAGATGAAGTACTGCGGCGGACGGAAAGAACTTTGATCATGCAGACTCTGGAAAAATTTGACGGCAACAAAACCAAGGCTGCAGAGTTTCTACAGATAACCAGAACACTTCTTTATCAAAAGATGAAAAGACTTAAAATCGATTATTGAGATGTATTTATATAAAGACAGTGTCTTTATATAAATACAGGATCTGTGACTAGCTGATTTCAATCGTCAGATGCATTACGTCTTAATGCTGTATGCTTAAACATACAGTATTTTATTTTGTGCAAAACTCTCAATCTCTTGCTAAAACCCAATGATTTCAATGTGTTTCGCCGGTAAAACAAAATATGGCACGAAGATTGCTCTATACCAATGGTGTAATGTCAGATAATTACGATTCTTTTGAAAATAATTGGAAGTGGAGGTGATTTTATTATGTACGACATAGCAATTAACAACGGCACCATCGTCGATCCCAGGACTAAATTGATGACTGTCGGGAATATTGGGATCAAAGACGGCACCATTCAAAATGTCACCAGAGAAAAGGTGGATGCAGAAAAATCCGTCGATGCAACAGGCAAGATAGTTTGTCCCGGATTTGTGGATATTCATTCTCACCTGAATTACCCGTTGACTCCTGCATGGATGTCGGTAAAGCAGGGTATAACCACATGTCTTTCGGGAAACTGCGGCTTAAACATCGACACACCTGTAAAGGATTTTCTGGATAAGATCGAAAAAGGCGGTTACCCACTGAACTTTGCAACTCTGATCGGTCATTCATGGAGACTGAGGGAACTTGTGGGTCTTGATGACCCATATGACACGGCAAATGAAGATCAGGTAAAAAAGATGGTGGAGCTTGCAGAAGAAGGGCTTTCTGAAGGAGCTTTCGGAGTTTCTCTGGGACTTGAATATTCTCCCGGTGCCGATGTACCTGAATATTTGCCTCTTGTTGCGACAGCTGCAAAATACGACAAGCTAGTGCCCATCCATATCAGAACTGATGCACTGGATTTTGCAAAGGGTCTTCGGGAAGCCATAGCTATGATGGAAAAGACAGGTGCAAGGGTCCATATATCGCATTTGGCGTATAATTTTGGAGTACATCCGGAAGTTACTGAAATGGCGCTGGTAATGATCAAAAACGCTATCAGAAAAGGCTATCCACTGGTATGTGATTCCGGAGTATATGAAGCGTTTGCAACATATATCCAGTCTGCAGTCTTTGATGAAGGCTGGAATGAAAGATACGGCGTCGAGCTCAGTGATCTCATGATATCTTCAGGCAAATATGTGGGTCAGAGGGCTACTCCCGAGATCTACGAATATGTCAGAACTAAGGAAACCGATACTGTTGGAACTGCATTTGTAGGGGTCTGGCCGGATCTGGTCATGGCTATCCAGCAGCCGTTTACTATGATATCAACAGATGCAGGGCTTGTTGATGCTCCGGGAGAGGGACACCCTCAGGACAGCGGCACATATCCCAAGGTATTTGGTAAGCTTGTTAGAGAGCAGGGCGCTCTCACAATGATGGAAGCAGTTTACAAGTGTACTTTTATGCCTGCTCTTCAGATGGGAATAGCCGACAGAAAGGGATTTATCGCATCCGGCGCGGATGCTGATCTTGTGGTCTTCGACCCTAAGACGATCAGGAGCAATTCAGACTATGTCGGTATAGGTCAGCCTGATGCTGCACCTACCGGTATTGAATACGTTATCGTTAACGGAGTTGCCGTGGTAGAAGAATCCGAAGCACAGGAAGACAAACTGCCCGGAACTGTTTTAAGACAGAGCAACGAGCTCTGGACAATGTAGAAAGGAGTATATTTTATGGAAGCTACTGATTACGGTGCAATTTGTTTGATCCCCATCGCGGTCATAATCATATTGTCGCTGATCACGAAAAAAACATTTGAACCATTGCTGATTTCGACTTTGGTGGCAGTTATCATTTACGCAAAAGGAGGCTTCTTCGGTGAATTCGTAGGACTTCTTCTTAAGGAAATGGCTGATCCTACTATTGGCTGGGTCATACTTGTCTGCGGACTCATGGGGGCACTTCTTTTCATTTTGGAAAAATCCAATGCCGCCGCGTCCTTTGCCAATTACCTGAGCAAATTTGCAAAAACGAGAAAAAGAGCATTATTTGCAACTTGGGCATTTGGAATCCTGCTATTTATCGATGATTATCTAAATGTTCTTACCGTCGGAAATACTATGAAAAAAGTAACCGACAGACACAATATTTCCAGATCAATGCTTGCATACTCGGTCGGATCAACAGCTGCTCCCATCGTCATTCTGGTTCCCATTTCAACATGGGCAGTATTCTTTGCATCACTGCTAATGGGTGCAGGAGTGACAGGTCCGGACGGAACAGCATTCAGTGCTTATGTCCAGTGTATACCATATCTGTTCTACGGCTGGATTTGTGTGTTCATAGTACTGCCGCTGGTAATCCTGGGAGTCATTCCGCTAATGGGTCCCATGAAGAAGCAGGAGCTTGCAGCAAGAGAAACCGGTAACCTTTTCCCTCCGGGTGTTGATCCTCCTGAAGTCGAAGTTGAACTGGAAGTGGACCCTGACCAGAAACAGGGCGGAGTACTTGATTTCGTTCTCCCTCTTGTGGTACTTGTTGCAGCAACAATAATATTTGGAAAAGACCTGCTGATGGGTGCTATAGTAGCTTTGGTCTATACGGCACTTCAGTATTTCATCAGAAAGATCGTAAAATGGTCGGCTCTCATAGATCAGTTCTGGGCCGGTTTTTCCACCATGATCCAGGTATTCGGTCTATTAGTTCTGGCATTCTCCTTTAAGGATGCATGTGCAAATCTCGGATTTGTCGACTATGTCATAAGTTCTGTTGAACCGATTATGAGCGGCGCCCTGCTTCCTGCAGTAGTATTCATTGCAACAGCTCTAATGGCATTTGCAATGGCAAACTTCTGGGGTCTCGCAGCAATCGTAGTACCGATCGTAGTACCGCTGGCTACGGCTATGGGCGTCGACATATACCTGTGCTGCGCAGCCATATTCTCAGGCGCCGCATTCGGAAGTCATGCATGTTTCTATGCCGACGCTGCAATACTCATAGGTAAGGCAACAGACATCAGACCCTACGACCACGCTATAACCCAGCTGCCTTATGCTATCATTTCAGCAGTGCTGGCAACCGGACTTTATCTGATATTCGGATTCATACAAGCTTAAGTACAACGAACCACCATATATTGGAATAGGCACTATGATGTGCCTATTCCTCTTTTTTGCAAGGAATACTCCCCGTTAGATATGAGTTAAAAGATACTTTTAGTTATTGCGATTAATAAAAGTTTATTGCAGATCCAAAATGATGTCAGTTTGGTGTACTCGGTTTGTTATAATTTGTATAGAAAAATCCAAACATAGAAATAAATCATTCTGAGGTAATATTTTGAAAAAACTTTTAACCATAACTATGTGCATGATCATAACAGCTTCTTTGATCTTTGTGCCCCAGAAGACAGCAGATGCTTACACTCAAACCGATTTCAACGGGTGGACAGAACTGGGCAGCAGTACGGCGGGAAGGTCGTTATCAGGTAATTATAAGGTAACTGCTAATACTACCATCACGAATTCCTCCACCGGAGGAAACGGTATTTCAATAAGCGGAACAACGTGTATCTATATCGCCAGCGGAGCCACCCTCACTGTTACCGGGGCAAACGGAGCTTCAAATATAGGTGGAGGCGCAGGCATATATCTACCAAGTGGGCAAACTCTTTATTTATTCGGTTCAGGAACTGTCAGAGCTACTGGCGGAGCAGGCTATCAGGGAAGTATCGGCGGTGCCGGCGGCAGCTATGTACAAACAGGAAGTGACCCGGGTTGGTATTATAGTCTTACATTCACTGCGGGAAACGGCGGTAATGGAGGAAGAGGAGGGTCATCACCCGGAGCAGGTATCGGCGGTAACGGGATAACCGGCGGACTCGGAGGGAACGGAGGCACCGATTTTTCAAAGATGCAGAACTTTGGAGCATCATATAATGGCTTTACCAGACTTAACAACAGGGGAGGCGGAGATTATTCCGGTGTTACGACAGGCAACGCAGGCAGTAACGGTTCAGGAGGAACTGCAGGCATAGGAATGGGCACACTTTATGTCTTAGACAATGTAAACCTGACAGCGGCAGCTGGTTCACGAAGTGCTGCATATGGTTCCGGCGGCTCATCAGGCAGATCAAAAGCATATGCTGGATGGGACAGCGGATTAAACAAAGGTGGGACTTTCACTGTCGCATCAGGAGGCGGAGGAGGAGGCGGAGGATATTCCGGTTATTCCGCAAACATAGGAGGCTCCGGCGGCGGCGGTGGCGGCGGCGGGGGCGGATCGTCCGGGTCATTTTTCTTTGAGTATCTTCAGGGTGGAAGAAACTGGGACACATACTTTTTCACCGGTAACGGTGGAGGCGGCGGAGGAGGTTACGGCAGAGCGGGAGCTTACGGGACACTGTATGATACTCGACTGCACAATAACGAGCCTCTAATTATAAATTACAGAAATGGTACTTCCACAGTAGGGAATTTAACTTCCGGCGGCACAGGCGGCCAATATACTGACTACTACAATTCAGCAAAAGCAGGAAATGGCGGTGCACACGGAGCCGGCGGTACGGGCGGTACGGTTTATAAATCGCCTTTAGCCACTATTACTGCACCTGTCGGCGGTAATACTTCGAACGGAGACGGTGCGGCCGCAAGTGTGGCCTCGTATGCACAGACATATCTCGTATCACTTGACAACCAGTCTGCTACGACTTCCGGGACCGGATCAGTGGATACTGCTTATGGAACTGCCATGCCGACTATAACACCTCCTGTAAAGACAGGGTTTGATTTCAACGGATATTACTCAGAGCCAAACGGCAGCGGTGTAAAGTATTATAATGCCAAAGGTGAAGGGGTAATAAGCTGGGATCATATGAGCGACAAGACGCTGTATGCATGCTGGACCAGTACAGAATACTCAGTTAATCAGACTCTCGAAAATGTGACCAGTTCCGACAGCAGCGGAGCTGCAATATACGGCATAGAATACACTGCTGCTTTGACTGCAGAAAGCGGCTATGAATTTACTTCGGAAAAGCCTGTTTATGTATATATCGGAGGCGTAAGGCAGGATGATCTTACTCTGATATTCACGGAAGCGTCAAGTACTGCTTTAGTGTCAATACCGGGCGGCCGGATCACAGGGAATATTATCATTACAGCTGAAGCTGACCTTATCATTCACGATATCACATATGTTACCAACGGTGCTGTGATCGAAGATCAAAATATCCCGGTAAAATTTTCCCAGCTTTATGGGGAACCGAATTTGCCGGGTACTATATCAAAGCACGGATATGAATTTAAGGGATGGTATTATACGGCTGGTTTTCAGGGCGGAAGAATTGCCGGAATCCAGCCAGGCACAATGGCAGATGTTACTCTGTATGCAAAAATGACTCCGCTGACACCAGTGATCACCTTTGATAGACAGGGCGGAGAACTTGGAAGTGATCAGGTGACAGCTGAATTTGACAGTCTGCTTCCTTTTATCACTCCGCCTGACCGAGCCAGACATGAATTTATGGGATATTTTTCTGAAGCCGGAGGCGAGGGCATAAAGTATTATGACACAGACGGAAACGGTCTGATAAAATCCGATTTTACTGAAAATACAACGCTTTATGCTCACTGGACACTGATCCCAAAAAATAACGTGAGCGGCAATATAGACTTTAATGATGATACCAAGACATATAACGGACGATCACAGGACATATCTTCGGCTTCGGTCGGAGGCATTGTTACCGGCGCTGATCCTGTATGGACGTATACCTATTCAGGGACAGGTATTACAGATTATGAGAAAAGTATTGTTCCTCCGACAAATGCAGGAACATATAGTGTGACTGCCGAGTATGAAGATTTTGAGAATATTGGAACGGCAGCGGCCATTCTGACTATCAATAAAGCGCTTATTTCGGCATCAGATATAGATGTTTTACCAAAGACTTACGACGGCACCGCAACAGCCACAGTTTCTGCCGTAACATTCGGCGGTCTGCAAAACGGAGAATCTCTGACGGAGGATAATGATTATGACATTATAAGCTCATACTTTTCCAGCCCCGATGCGGAAACAAACAAGTATGTTATATGTCATATTTCTTTACGGTCTAATACAAAAACCAGTAACTATGACTTGTCACCGGGAGGATTCACCATGGGGGCATTTGCCATCTCTCCACTTGACATAAGTGAAATATCTGTAGATGCGGAGTTCGAAGCAATCACTTACAACGGAGGGGAACAGACTCCCGATCCTGTAAGTACCAGTTTTGGCGGTATGGCAGTAACAAGGGGCACGGATTTCACACTTGGCAGTTATCAGGATAACATAAATGCAGGAACGGCAAGCGCCATAATTACAGGTATGGGGAATTACACAGGAACACAGGGAGTGCTCTTTGACATCTCAAAAAAGGATGTCATACTTATTGCAGATAACAAGACCATAATAGTCGGAAGCAGTGAGTCCACATATACATATTCAATCTCAGGACTGGCGGGTTCTGATTCTAAAGAGACTGCCATTCCAACTCCTCCCGGTTTGAGTGTGGATAACTTTGACAGCAGCACACCGACGACTTTCGCCATCAACATATCAGGCGGAACAGCCGGCGGCAATTATAGAATCGCCGGACGAAACCCCGGTACTCTGACGATCACGGAAAAGACACAGACTAACATCAATGTAACGGCACCGACGACCGGGCTTGTCTACGGTGAAGAACTGGGCACTCCGGGCGCTCTGGCCGAAAACGGGACAGGATACTTCAACTTCAGCTATGCAGGAGCTTTGTCGGATGAGAATAACACACCTTACGGTCCTTCCTCCGAAAAACCAACAGAACCGGGTATATACACAGTAACCGCATATTACGAAGATCCATTTTATACCGGTAGCAGCTGGGCGCCATTTACTATTTCGCTGAAGCAGCTTACATGGAATAAAGACGGTATCGTAGAAGATAAGGTATTTGATAATTCAACAGCGGCAATTGTTAAGTCTGAACCTACAATAGCCGGAACTGTGGGGAGTGATATTCTGAATATAAGCAAAGGGACCGTGGCGTTTGAAGGCTTAAATGCAGGCTCACGTCCGATTGCATCAGATTACGACATAAACGGCACAGACGTGTGGAAATATAATGTTCCGGTAGCGCAGCCGGAATTTGCAGGGATTATTACAAAAGCGCCGGGAGCCGCCGTACGCTCAAATGCTGCGGTAGCAAGCAAGACCTGGAACAGTGTGACCTTGACGGCCGGAATGTTGGTCGGCTCTACTGGGCAGATCATGGAATATTCTGCCGGTACAAGCAGGGAGAAAGCCCCGACATCGGGGTGGACAAGCAATCTAAAGATCAATGGGCTTTCGTCATCGACCACATATTATGTATGGACCCGATCAGTAGAGAATACAAATTATAATACAGGCACCCCAGCAGTGAATACTGATTCTTTTAGAACCGATGCTGCACCGGACAGCTCTTCTGACAAGACAAATGATTCAAGTGTTCATAAGGACAGAACAGAGAAAGGCAGCACTACGGAGGACAACATCACTCTGTGGCTGTGGCTGTTTTTAGCAGTGATCTCTTCGACCATGCTTTTAACTGTTAAAAAGAAAAGGAAGTCCCATATATTTAAATGATGTGCCTATTCCTCTTTTTTGTGCTTTATTTGCCGGTTTTTATCATCTATCATACTTTTTACACCGCCTATATGGAAAAAACGTTAGGCTTTCCATGTACTTTTCTTTACTTTTGTACAAATAAAAGATATAATTATTATTCAAGTCGCTACAGAGAAAAATGATAATATTAATTATGGTTGAGAAGTATTTTTGCAAAGAAGAAGGGATTATGTAATGAAGGCAAAGTATATTGAAAGAGAAAAAAATGACGTCAAATTTGAGATAGAATTCACTGCGGAAGAATTTGAAAATGCGCAGATCGAAGTATATAAGAAAACCAAAGACAAGTATGAAATGGACGGTTTCAGAAAAGGTAAAGCTCCCAGGAGCATGATAGAGAAGAAGTACGGCGAAGGTGTATTCATGGATGATGCCATAAATGATCTTCTGGCCGTAGATTACGGAAAAGCGCTCAAAGAACTTGATATCGAGCCTATCGACAGCCCAAGAGTTGAATTCAGTCAGGTCAAAAAAGGCGAAGGTTTCACTGCGACTGTTACAGTGGCCGTTCCTCCCGAAGTAAAGGTCAAAGATTATACAGGTGTTAAGATAAAGGATATCGTTCACGAAGTCACCGACGAAGATATGGATAAGGAACTTGCGGCAGTTCAGGAAAGAAATATGAGAATGGTAGATGTGGACAGAGCTGCAAAAGACGGCGATATTGTCAATATCAACTACGCAGGGTTTGTGGGAGACGAGCAGTTTGAAGGAGGCACAGCTGAAGATCAGCCACTCAAGCTTGGTTCCGGACAGTTTATTCCGGGATTTGAAGAGCAGGTGGTCGGTGCTAAGAAGGGTGATGAGGTAGAAGTCAAAGTATCATTCCCAGAAGAATACCAATCAGAGAATCTGGCCGGCAAGGACGCGGTTTTTCATGTTAAGGTCAACGGTGTGACAGAAGAAGAAAAACCTGAGATAAACGACGAGTTTGCACAAGATGTAAGCGAGTTCGAAAACCTCAAGGATTATAAAGCAGATCTTAAAAAGAAACTTGAAGAAGCAGCTGCATCAAGATCTGAGATGGAAAAGAAGAATGCTGTTCTTGAGAAGGTGTTCGAATCTAACGAAATTGAGATCCCTGATGTCATGGTAGAAGAAACCATCGATGAGATGATGAATGAATTTTCTCAGAGTATACAGCAGCAGGGAATGGATGCAAATGAATATTTCAAATTCCTGGGCAAAGATCCTGCTGAATTCAGAGATGGAATGAAGGAAGACGCTCATAAGAGAGTCAAGATGAGACTGATCGTGAAAGCAGTAGCCAAGGAAGAAAATTTTGAAGCAAGCGAAGAAGAGCTGGAAAAAGAACTTGAAATGATGGCACAGCAGTACCAGATGGAGACAGACAAGATCAAGGAGCTGCTGGGACCGGATCAGATGGATATGATCAAATCCGACATAAAAAACAGAAAAGCAGTAGATTACATGTTTGAAACTGCAGTAATCGAGCAATAAATAATATATAGATGTAGATATCATTCGGGGAGGTAATAATATGGCATTAGTACCAATGGTCGTTGAACAGACAGGTATAGGCGAACGTTCATACGATATTTATTCAAGACTGCTGAAAGACAGAGTTGTTTTTCTAGGAGAACAGATAGACGACAATGTTGCAAGCCTGATCGTTGCACAGCTTCTTTTTCTTGAAGCAGAGGATAACGAGAAGGATATCAGTCTTTACATCAACAGTCCCGGCGGCTCTGTAACTGCAGGGATGGCTATCTACGATACCATGCAGTATATAAAGCCCGATGTTTCCACCATCTGCATTGGAATGGCGGCCAGCATGGGATCATTCCTTCTTGCGGCTGGGGAAAAAGGAAAACGTTTTGCACTGCCTAACGCAGAGATCATGATCCATCAGCCACTTGGCGGTGTTCAGGGACAGGCCTCGGATATCAAGATCCACGCTGATCATATCGTGCAGACTAAGGATAAGCTCAACAGGATCCTGGCAGAAAGAACAGGACAGAAACTCGCAAAAATCGCTGTAGATACCGATAGAGACAATTTCATGAGTGCTGCGGAAGCTAAAGATTACGGTATCGTCGACCAAGTCATGATCGACAGAAAGAAATAATAAAAAAGTAAAAGGGGAATTTTAATGAGTAAGTACGACGAAAATAAAAAACTGAAATGCTCATTCTGCGGAAAGCCACAGGATCAGGTAAAGAGGCTTATCGCCGGACCTGATGTGTATATTTGCGATGAGTGTGTAGACCTCTGTGTAGATATAATCAGAGAAGAATTCGAATCCATGCAGGGCGGATATGACAATACCCAGAAGACCAGCGGATTCAGCGTTCCTAAGCCAAAAGACATAAACAAGGCACTTTCCGACTATGTCATAGGACAGGAAGAAGCAAAAAAAGTTCTTTCAGTTGCTGTGTACAATCATTACAAAAGAGTAATGTACGCGTCAAGACACAAGGACGACGGTGTTGAGATCCAAAAGAGCAATATCGTCATGATAGGACCTACCGGATCCGGTAAAACCCTGCTTGCACAGACTCTGGCAAAGATATTCAATGTTCCGTTCGCAATAGCGGATGCAACGGCTCTCACCGAAGCAGGTTATGTCGGTGAAGATGTTGAGAATATCCTTCTCAAGCTGATACAGGCGGCTGACGGTGATATACAGAAGGCCCAGAAAGGCATAATTTATGTCGATGAAATCGACAAGATCGCTCGCAAGGGAGACAATGTATCAATAACCAGAGATGTCAGCGGTGAAGGCGTTCAGCAGGCACTTCTCAAGATTATCGAAGGGACTGTTGCTAATGTTCCTCCCCAGGGAGGCAGAAAACATCCTCATCAGGATTTCATTCCGTTTGATACCAGCAATGTACTGTTCATATGCGGAGGTGCATTCGGCGGTCTGGATAAGATTATTCAAAAGAGGATAGGCGAAAAAACCATCGGCTTCAATTCCGACATGAAGCAGGGAAAGGCTGAAGAATCTGCAATTGTAAGTAAGGTCCAGTCCGAAGACCTTTTGAAATACGGACTAATACCTGAATTCATCGGCAGACTTCCCGTTATGGTCACACTTCAGGAGCTCGATAAGGAAGACCTGATCCACATCATAACTCAGCCCAAGAACTCGCTGCTCAAACAGTATAAGAAACTGTTCTCCATCGACAATGTGGAGCTTGAAGTTGAAGAGAATGCAATCGAAGAGATCGCAAAGAAAGCAATTGAGAAGAAAACAGGCGCCAGAGGTCTTAGAAGCATATTCGAACATGTGATGACTGATATCATGTACGAAATACCGTCGAGGAATGACATTAAAAAGGTTATAGTAACCGAAGGGGCGGTGCAAAAAGATACAGGACCAACCCTGGTACTGGTGGATTCGAAGGATAAGCTTGCCGAACCGAAAGAGAAAGAAAAGAATAAAGGTAAAGAAAACGTATCTTAAATAAAAAACATATGGCGGCATTAGCCGCCATATTTGACCGTATACCAATTAATACAGGAGGAAATCAAACTTGGATAAAAATGATAATGATATAAAAGACTTTGACAAAATAGATGTGGATGCTCTGGACGGCGATGCGGGAACTATTGCAAATGAAAAGTCTGAAGAAATAAATAAAATCGAAGAAGCAAAAGCAAACGGTTATCGTGTTATGCCTCTCATTCCACTTAGAGGGCTTTCCATTTTTCCCTACATGGTCCTTCATTTTGACATAGGACGTGAAAAATCCATAAACGCTCTTGAAACTGCCATGGTTAGAGACCAGATGGTTTTTCTTGCGGCTCAGAAAGACCCGGATACAGATCTTCCGACTATTGCGGATTTTTACGGAATAGGTACGATAGCAAAGATCAAGCAGATGCTGAAACTGCCGGGAGATTCTATAAGAGTCCTGGTGGAAGGGATAAGCAGGGGCAGGGTCCAGGATGTGATCTACGAGGTACCGTATTTTAAGACTGCAATTGAAGAAATCAAAGATCCCGAATTCGATCCCATACCTAATAAGCTGGAAGCTCTTATGAGGACAACGCTTGCTGGGTTTGAGGATTATATCACTTACAGCCTGAAGGTATCACAGGAGATTTTTCCGTCGGTGGCATCAATCGATCAGCCCGGACGTCTGGCAGATATCATCACTTCACATCTGGATATAAAAATAGAAGACAAGCAGGATGTGCTTGAGGCATTCGATCCTGAGGACAGGCTTGAGAAAGTCAGCTCCATACTTACTAAAGAGATAGATATTTTGAAGATCGAGCAAGATATTCAGAACAAAGTAAAGAATTCCATAAACAAATCCCAAAAAGATTACTATCTCAGAGAACAGCTTCGTGCTATCCAGGAAGAGCTTGGTGACGATGAGCTTATCGATGATGAAATAGAAGATTGGCTCAAACAGTTAAACGAACTGAATCTGGATGAAAAGATCCATGCGAAGATAGAAAAAGAAATAAAAAGACTTTCGAAGATACAGCCGTCATCCGCAGAAGGCGGAGTCATCAGGACGTATATAGAATGGGTCTTTGCATTGCCCTGGAACAAGTACAGCGATTCCGAGGTGAATATTAAATCCGCCGAAGAAACTCTGGATAAGGACCACTATGGCCTTGAAAAGGTCAAGGAAAGGATACTGGAATATCTTTCAGTTATGGAACTTGTGGATAGCATGAAAGCTCCGATAATTTGTCTTGTCGGACCTCCAGGTGTGGGAAAAACATCTGTAGCTAAATCCATTGCAGGTGCAGTGAACAGAGAATTCGTAAGGATGTCCCTAGGCGGCGTTAGAGACGAAGCCGAGATCAGAGGCCACAGAAGAACATATATAGGTGCAATCCCGGGCAGGGTAATAAATTCAATGAAGGATGCAGGGACAATGGATCCGGTCTTCCTGTTCGACGAGATAGACAAGGTAGGAAATGATTTCAGAGGCGATCCTGCATCTGCCTTGCTTGAAGTACTGGACCCTGAACAAAACAGGGAATTCACCGATCATTACCTAGAATTTGCCTTCGATTTGTCAAAAGTCCTGTTCATAACCACTGCAAACACTACTGAAACTATACCTCCGCCGCTTCTTGACAGAATGGAAGTAATAGAAGTTCCCGGGTACACTGAGGAAGAAAAGGTCAAGATAGCTGAGCAGTATCTGGTTCCAAAGCAGGTGAAAGAAAACGGTCTTGGAGGCAGCAAGATAAACTTTTCAGAGCATGCAATAAGGGATACCATCAACTACTATACCAGAGAATCAGGCGTCCGAAATCTTGAACGTGAGATCGGCAGCATCTGCAGAAAAGCTGCCAGAAAAGTGGTTGAAAAGAAAGCCGAAAATATAAGGGTATCGCACAATAATCTGGAAAAATATCTCGGCAAGAGAAAATACAGCTACGATGTCATCGTAGACGAAAAGGAAGTAGGAGTAACAACAGGCATGGCTTGGACCAGAGTAGGCGGAACCACTTTGCCGGTCGAGTCCAACATGGTCCCCGGCACGGGGCAGCTGGTCCTCACCGGTCAGCTTGGTGATGTGATGAAAGAATCTGCCAAGGCAGGCATGAGCTACATAAGGGCTATTGCAGCCGAACTTGGAATTACGAAACAGTTCTGGAAAGAATCGGATATACATATCCATGTTCCTGAAGGAGCAACTCCAAAAGACGGACCTTCTGCGGGAGTTACCATGTTCTGTGCAATGGTATCAACTCTGACAGGTATCCCTGCAAAGCAAGATGTTGCAATGACTGGGGAGATTACATTGAGAGGAAAGGTTCTTCCTGTAGGCGGAATAAGAGAAAAGGTTCTGGCTGCGCACAGAGCAGGTATCGGCAAGATTTTGCTTCCAAAGGAAAATGAAAGAGATATAGATGAGATACCTTCAAATGTGAGAAAGAAACTGAAATTCGTACTTATAGAGCATGCAAGAGAAGCTCTGCCACATGTTCTTACAAAGGATATCAAGGCAGCTAAACCTGCGAAGAAAGTGGCTCCGAAAGCTGCGAAAAAGAATACCAAATAATATGAAGATAAACAGATCCGATTTATTGGCAGTAGCAGTAAAGGAGGAGCAGTATCCTGAACAAAATTGTCCCGAGATCGCCTTCGCCGGCAGATCCAATGTGGGTAAGAGTTCGCTGCTCAATTTGCTGACAGGCAGGAAAAAACTGGCAAGGATCAGTGGAAGCCCGGGTAAGACCAGAACTATTAATTTTTATACCATAAACGAAGATGAGTTCAGGATCGTTGACCTTCCGGGTTACGGCTACGCCAAGGTATCCAAGTCTATTTCTCAGAATTGGGGAGACATGATAGAGCGATATCTGAAAAACAGAGAATCGTTAAGACAAGTGGTCCTTCTACTTGATATCAGACACAAGCCAACAGAGCAGGATCGCCAGATGTACGAATGGATGCGGCATTACGGCTACGGCAGCTTGATCGTTGCCACCAAAACCGATAAGGTTTCAAGAAACCAGTATCAAAAGTGCCTCAGAGTAATCAGGGAAACGCTGGATCTTGACAAGGATACTGTTATTGTCCCAACATCCACACTTAAAAAAACGGGGATAGAAGAACTTAAAGAGGAAATTGAAAAATATTTTCTTTAAATTTTAATGGAAAATATCGGATAGATGATGTAAAATCTGTCGTGGAGGGTTTTGAGGATATGGGCAAAGAAGTCGAACTTGGAGAAATTATCATCTCTCAGGAACAGATCGAAAACAGAGCAAAAGAAATCGGAAAGCAGATATCGGAAGATTACGCAGGTGAAGAGGTCTATGTTATCGGGATCCTCAAAGGCGCTGTTTTGTGGATGAGCGAAGTCCTGAAAAACATGGATCTACCGGCTAGGATCGACTTTATGGCGGTCAGCAGTTACGGTGCTTCCACCAAAAGTTCCGGCGTTGTAAAAATCAATAAGGATCTGGATGACAGCGTTGAGGGCAGGAATGTAATAATCATGGAAGATATCGTTGACTCGGGCGTTACTCTTAATTATCTCAAAGAATATCTTACAGGGATGCACCCGAAATCACTCAAAATCTGTACACTTCTGGATAAACCGGAAGGAAGAAAAAAGGACATAGACGTGGATTACATAGGTTTTGAAGTTGGGCATGTTTTCATCGTGGGCTTCGGACTGGACTTTGATCAGCGTTTTAGGAATTTACCATATATCACATCAGTTAAAGAATAGGAGAACTAAATAATGAGTTATAAAGTAGAAATCGGTATATCGAACAAACACCTTCACCTGAGTCAGGAAGACGTAGAAACGCTTTTCGGAGCAGGATATGAGCTTACACCTGTCAAAGATCTCAAGCAGCCGGGCCAGTTTGCATCAGAAGAAAAAGTGGATCTGGTTGGACCAAAAGGCACGCTAGCCGGAATCAGAGTGCTGGGACCTGTAAGACCTGAAACACAGGTTGAACTTTCCATGACCGATGCAAGAGGCGTAGGAATGAATCTTCCCATCGCAGAATCAGGTGTTCTAGACGGATCTCCGGGGATGACGATCGTGGGACCAAAAGGTCAGGTTGAAATGGAAAAAGGTGTCATCGTAGCTCTAAGACATATACATCTTAACGAGCAGCAGGCAAAGGATGCAGGCGTTGTGGATAAAGAATTGGTCGACGTAAAAACCACAGGAACAAGGCCGGTAATATTTGAGGATGTTCTTATCAGAGCAGGCAACAAGTATGAAAGGGAATTTCATCTCGATACTGATGAAGCCAATGCTGCCGGTCTGAAAAACGACGATCTGGGCGAGATAATAAAGAAATAATGAAAGATTTAAATCATTACATCGATCATACATTACTCAGGTCAGATGCCACGAAAAAAGAAATAGAAAAACTATGCGAAGAAGCTGCAAAATACAGCTTCTTCTCTGTATGCGTCAATCCGTACAATATACCGTTTGCCATTCCTGTTTTGGAAGATACGGATGTCAAGATCTGCACTGTTATAGGGTTTCCTCTGGGAGCTGATCTTCCGGGGATCAAGGCAACAGAGGCAAAAGATGCATGTATGCTTGGGGCAAATGAACTGGATATGGTCATTAACATAGGTGCCCTCAAAGATGAGCAGTATGATACTGTCAAACAGGACATACTGTCGGTTGTGGGAGTTGCAAAGACAAATTCGGCTTTAACCAAGGTTATTCTTGAAACTGCAGTGTTGTCCGACGATGAGGTCATAAAAGCCTGCCGGATCGCAGAAGATGCCGGAGCGGATTTTGTCAAAACATCTACCGGATTCTTATCTGAAGGAGGAGCAACGGTCCATGCCGTGTCTCTCATGAAGAAAACAATAGGCGACACAATGGGGATCAAGGCATCAGGCGGCATCAGGGACAGGGAGACTGCACTTAAGATGATAGAAGCCGGAGCCACTAGGATCGGAGCCAGCAGTTCAGTAGATATTGTAAAATAAAAGCGGTCATCAGACCGCTTTACCGCAACATTTCTTATATTTTTTACCGCTTCCGCAGGGACATGGATCGTTCCTCCCGGGAGTTTTTTCTTTGATTATTGTCTTTGACTTCTTGTATTCGGCTGCTATTTCATCACGCTTTTCATCTGTAAGGATGTCATTCCAGTAGGGCAGTCCATAAAGATGTTCTGCATCAGCCTTGTGCATGTTGAAATAAAGTTTCTCAAAGTCGACCTCAAGTGTTAATTTGGTATCGTCTTCAGCTTCCTCAAGATCCAGTTCTTTTTTGAGGCTGGAATTTACACCATCCAAAAATCCCATGAAGAGGACAGGGTCCACGTCATATTTTTCCGAAAGTTCCTTGAATGTTCCGGATATCTTAGCTTCGTTGTTCTTTAAAATATCACCGTATATTTTCTTTTCCGCATCGCTGTATTTTTCCCAGAAGTCTGCAAAGGTATCATCTGTCTGATTGCCTATTAGGTCGTTCCAATCTGTAAAATAACTCATGTTTATTATCGTTCCTCCTAAATATCAAATGCTATATTTTTGGTAATGGCTCGGCCTATCTCAATAACATCGCCCATAACTGCGCTTCCTGTAGGCAGAGGACCTGCACCTTTGCCGTAAAACATCAGTTCATCCACCACATTGCCTTTGACGAATACTGCGTTGAATTCGTTTTCCACGCTTGCAAGAGGATGATGCTTATTGAGCAGAGTAGGCTGTATGAAACAGTCAACTTCGCCGCTGTCGTTTTTATATGCTGTGGCTACAAGTTTGATGATGCAGTCGTCTTTTGCCGCATCTTCGATATCCTTCTTGGTGATATCGGTTATGCCTTTAGTAGGAATGTCACCGGGCAAGATCCTCTTTTTGAAAATCAGTGACATAAGTATTGAGAGCTTATTAGCCACATCTTCGCCTTCAACATCAGCTGTGGGGTCTGCCTCAGCGAAACCTTTTTCCTGAGCCTCTTTTAAGACTTCGTCGTAGGATCTGTCTTCAGATGTCATCTTTGAAAGTATATAATTTGTAGTCCCGTTAAGGATCCCGATGATCTCGTCGTATTCATTGGCAAGAAGGGCTGTTGTCAGGGCATTCAAAATAGGTATGCCGCCACCGACACTGGCTTCGAATCTGAGCATAACATTATTATCTTCAGCCGTCTTTGTCAGAAGTTCATAATTTGAAGCAACAGCCGCTTTGTTTGCAGTCACGACATGCTTGCCGTTTTCCATTGCCCGCATCATAAAACCTGTTGCAGGTTCAATGCCGCCCAGCAGCTCGATTACAATATCAATCTCAGGATCCTGGAATATATCGTTTGGTTCCTGTGTGAAGCTATCCTTGTTGACCTTCACACC
Organism: Anaerovoracaceae bacterium; assembly: GCA_031553035.1. Lineage (GTDB taxonomy): Bacteria > Bacillota > Clostridia > Peptostreptococcales > Anaerovoracaceae > JAVBLY01. The sequence continues at coordinate 92,553 of JAVBLY010000008.1, forward strand.
TCTTTCTCTTTCAGTATCTATTTCGAGGATTCTGGTGATCTCAAAGTCGATACCTGTAACCTCTGTTATATGAGTATGGTTCATCTCAAGAGCTCTGTATGTACCTGTCCCGATATTACCCATTCCAAGGAGACCGAGTTTAATTTTCTTCATGTAACCCTCCTGTACTGACGTTTTTCGTGCAAACCCAATTATAATACAAAAGCCGGGAAATGTCTTTAATATTTGTGATATATTATAGTGAGAAAAATTACTTTTGCTTAGAGTTACCGAAGGGGGTCAGTGAATGGCATTTCACATCGTATTGGTCGAGCCCGAAATACCGCCTAATACAGGCAACATAGCGAGGACCTGCGCAGCTACGGGAACAGTTCTTCATCTCGTCAGACCACTTGGGTTTAACATCGATGATAAAGCTGTCAGAAGGGCTGGGTTGGATTATTGGAAGCATGTGGAGCTTAACGTCTATGACAATCTGGATGACTTCTTTGAGAAAAACCAAGGCAGAGAAATTTACTACGTTTCAACCTTGGGGGAGAGGGCATACTCCGACGTGAAATTTAATGACGGATGTATGTTCATGTTCGGTCGTGAGACACTTGGTCTTCCGAGAAAACTTTTGAAGAAAAATTTGGACATGACTATCAGGATCCCAATGGGCGGAGCAGAAGGGCTAAGGTCCCTGAATCTTTCCAATTCCGTCGCAATCGTTTTATACGAAGCATTGAGGCAGAACGACTTTGGCGGCCTTGTTTGAGAACTGTTTGTTTGATATAATAATGTTTATTAATGTGTTTATAGGTAGGTCTTCTTAGCGACAGGATAAATATGAAACTTGGTTTTGATTTAAATCTTGAACAGTCTCAAAAACTTGTGATGACACCTGAATTGATTCAGGCGATCCAGATTTTGCAGTACAACGCACAGGACCTTGAAAAATATATTGACGAACAACTTCTCACCAATCCCATCCTTGAAGTGGATAATATGGAAAAGAAGCCTGTTGATGATGTGAGCGATTTTTCCGAGGCCGAACAGCCGGTAAGCGAAAAAAAATCAAAGAAGGACGAGGAATTCGACTGGTCTGAATATCTTAAACAAAGAGAATACGACGATATAAGCTATCGTTCTTTTGAATATAAGAGCAGTGAAGATCAGGATTACAGTTACGAACAATTCACAACTTCCGAAGTGACATTATCCGAACATCTTATGTTCCAGCTCCAGTTCTCGGGGTTGAAGCGGGGCTGCCGGCAGGTGGGAAAATATATAATCGAATCCCTTGATCCAAACGGATATCTGACCCAGAGCCGGGATGAGATATCCAACCATTTAAGTGTTCCCATAGAAAAAATCGATGAGGTTGTGGATACTATACAGTATTTTGAACCCGTTGGTGTTGCATCCCAGAACCTTCAGGAATGCCTTCTCGTTCAGCTTGATAATATGGGCTATGATTATGAAGAAACATCGACGATAATCGAAAACCATCTTGAGGATCTTGCCGCCAACAGGCTTTCGCTTATTGCAAAGAAGGTTGGCATGACTGTGGAAGATGTCCAGGAACTTGCGGATGTTATAAAAAGCCTGGAACCCAAACCTGGCAGGCAGTTCAGCTCTGATGCCGAGACCAGATATATAACGCCTGATGTCATAATCGAAAAGTATGACGGGGAATATATAATTACCGTTAATGAAAGCAATATTCCTCAACTTGTCGTCAGTCCATACTACAGAAAAGTCCTTTCAGACGCAGAAAAAGATTCAAATATTTCACAGTTCCTTACCGGCAGACTGAATTCAGCACTTTGGCTCATAAAAAGTATTGAACAAAGAAGGCAAACCATATACAATGTGGTAAAGGCCATCTTAAAATATCAAATGGATTTTTTTGAACAGGGAATTAAGCACCTTAAGCCCCTGACTCTTAAGAAAATCGCTGACGATGTAGGCATACATGAATCCACTGTAAGCCGCTCCATCAACGGCAAGTATATACAGACCCCCATGGGTATGTTCGAAATAAAATATTTTTTCACCAGCGGCGTGTCCTCTTCGGAGGAAGGCGGACTTTCGTCGGAAAGCATCAAGGCTTTTATCAGGGAAATGGTGGACGAAGAGGATCCTTCGAGGCCGTGTTCGGATCAGAACATGGCCGAAAGGCTTAAGGCAAAGGGCATAGATATTTCAAGAAGGACCGTGGCAAAATACAGAGACGAGATGAGGATATTATCATCGTCCAAACGAAGAAGGTATTAACAAAACAGTATTATTTATGTATCAAGTTATATTGTCAAGGAGGCAAGCGCAGATGAGTGTAAAAGTTGGTATTAACGGATTTGGAAGAATAGGAAGAAATGCTTTAAAAGCGGCTATAGACAAGGGATCAGATATTGATATCGTTGCAATAAATGATGTTACCGATCCAAAGACTCTGGCACACCTTTTGAAATATGACAGTTGTTTCGGTCATTTTAACGGAACTGTCACCACAGATGATGATTCCATTATTGTCAACGGAAAGAAGATAAAGATAACCGCAGTCAGAAATCCCGCCGATCTTCCCTGGAAAGAACTGGGTGTTGAAGTCGTTCTGGAATCCACCGGACTTTTTACTAAGAAAGCAGATGCGGAAAAACATATACAGGCAGGAGCAAAGAAGGTAATAATTTCTGCACCGGCAACCGACGAAGACATAACCATCGTAATGGGTGTAAATGAAGATAAATATGAATCAGACAAACATCATGTGATTTCAAATGCGTCATGCACAACCAACTGCATGGCTCCCGTTGCAAAGATAATCGACAGAGAATTCGGAATAGCAAAAGGTCTGATGACCACTGTACACTCATATACAAATGACCAGAAAATACTGGACCTGCCCCATAAGGATCTTAGAAGAGCAAGAGCAGCAGGTCTCTCGATAATCCCAACGACCACAGGCGCAGCAAAAGCAGTTGCACTTGTGCTTCCACAGCTTAAAGGCAAACTTAATGGAATGGCAATGAGAGTTCCAACTTCTGCAGTTTCAGTTGTTGATGTTGCGTTCGAGCTGGAAAAAGCTACAGACAAGGACACAGTCAATGCTGTCCTCAAAAAAGCAGCAGAGACTGAAATGCCAGGCATTCTCGGCTACTGTGACGAACCTCTGGTATCCGTTGATTTCAAAGGTGACGCAAGATCATCGATCGTTGATGCCATGTCAACCATGTTGGTTGGAGATAAAATGCTTAAGATACTATCCTGGTATGACAACGAATGGGGATATTCAAACAGAGCAGTAGATCTCATTGAATATGTTATTCAAAAAGGTCTGTAATTTAATAAATGAGCAAAAAATACACCAAAAAACATAAATTTTCACCGGAGAAGCTGGAATGGAGGGGGAGTTTGGATTCCCTCCTAATTCCCGGCAACAGCCCTAAAAGCGACTCCGGCTTTTTTGTTGAAATGACTGAGGAAGAATTCATGGAAGAACTGAATCAGTCTGAGATGGATGATTTAATGGAACTTATTGAGGAGCTGGAAAACAAAAATGAAAAAGACAATTAAAGATATCGATGTAAAGGGTAAACGTGTAATCGTAAGATGTGATTTCAACGTTCCCCTTGATAAAGGAAAAATAACAGACGATTCGAGAATCACCGCTGCAATCCCTACAATTGAATATTTGATCGATAACGGGGCTATAGTCATTTTGCTTTCCCACCTTGGAAGACCGAGGGGCTCCGCTACACCAAAGCTCAGCCTGCTTCCCGTAAGAGAAGAACTTAACAAGATCCTTGGGCAGAAGATCCTCTTTGAAGCAGTCCCTGAAGTACTGGATGATGTTGTGAAAAATGATATCAAAAATATGAAGCCCGGGCAGGTAATGCTGGTCGAAAATGTCAGGTTCAGAAGTGAAGAAGAGAAAAACGATCCTGCTTTTTCAAAGGAACTTGCTTCACTCGGAGATATCTTTGTAAACGATGCTTTCGGTACCGCTCACAGAGCTCATGCTTCAACAGTGGGCATCGCAGAGTATCTGCCTACAGTTTCAGGGTTTCTAATGGAGAAAGAACTGAAGTTCCTCGGTGAAATGCTGGATAATCCCAAGAGGCCATTTGTCGCGATCCTTGGCGGTTCAAAGGTCAGCGACAAGATCAAGGTAATCGATAATTTAATTAAAAAAGCCGATACCGTTCTCATCGGAGGCGGGATGGCATTTACATTTTTTAAGGCCCACGGATACAGCACCGGAGCATCTATAGTAGATAACGAAAGTCTGGATCTGGCTTTGGAAATAGAGACCCATGCAAAGAGCCTGGGGGTTGAACTGCTGCTGCCGGTCGATGTGGTAGTGGCGTCTACATTCTCCAATAATGCCAGAAGAGAAGTTTGTGATATTGACCAGATCCCTGTTGACATGATGGGACTTGACATAGGACCTAAGACAGACGCACTTTTCTCGGAAAAGATACAGAGTGCAGGGACAGTACTTTGGAACGGACCTATGGGTGTGTTCGAAATGCCCAACTTTGCAGTTGGTACCAGAGCTATTTGTCAGGCTATGACCGATTCGGATGCAGTGACTGTGATAAGCGGCGGAGATTCTGCTGCAGCTGCAAAGGAATTCGGGCAGACAGACAAGATGACTTACGTGAGTACGGGAGGAGGAGCTTCAATCGAATTGATCGAAGGAAGCACACTTCCCGGAGTGGCGGTTCTGGAAGATAAATAGAAATCATCAGATAGAGGGGAAATGATATGCGTCAGAAAGTATTGGTCGGTAATTGGAAAATGTTCAAAACCATCGGTGAGGCGGTTGCTTTCGCAGAGGAGTTCAATATGCTCTTTACAGAGAGCAAACATGAGGTCGGATTTTGCTGCCCGTTCACTCAGATCGCCTCATTAATTAAGGCATTCAGTGATACTCAGGTGAAAGTAGGCGCCCAGAATATGCATTACGAAGAAGAGGGAGCATACACAGGTGAAATTTCAGCAGGGATGCTTAAGGAAATCAATGTGGATTACTGCATCATCGGCCATTCGGAAAGAAGGCAGTATTTTAACGAGACAGATGAGACTGTGAACCTGAAGCTTAAGACGGCACACAAGCATGGCATACAGCCGATCTTATGTGTCGGTGAGAACCTATCGCAAAGGGACGCCGGTCAGGAATTCGAAATTGTCAAAGGTCAGCTGGCCAAAGATCTTGATGACATTCCCGCGGACGATGTCAACAATCTTATAATAGCTTATGAGCCTATATGGGCAATCGGAACCGGACGTACCGCCAGTCCCCGGCAGGCTGAGGAAATGTGTGCATTTATAAGAGACATAATAAGTGAGCTTTATGATGAAAAAATTGCAGAAAAGGTCAGGATTCAGTACGGCGGAAGTGTCAAGCCAAATAACGCGGCAGAAATTCTGTCCCAGCCAAATATTGACGGGGCTCTGGTGGGAGGCGCAAGTCTCAGGCCGGAAGATTTTACAAAGATAGTAGAGTTTTAGTATTTTTTTCAGGAGGAAAGCAATAATGAAAATTCTTAACATTCACGGTCTTGAGGTACTTGATTCAAGAGGTAATCCTACGGTAGAAGCAGATGTACTTTTGGAAGACGGCAGTTTCGGCAGAGCTATCGTACCTTCGGGAGCATCAACCGGAGCCCATGAGGCAGTTGAACTTCGTGACGGGGAAAAAGACCGTTATTTAGGTAAAGGTGTTTTAAACGCTGTAAAAAATGTAAATGATGTAATTGCAAAGAAAATCATCGGTATGGACGCTTTCGACCAGAAAGCCATCGACACTGCAATGATAGATCTTGACGGAACTGATAACAAAGGTAAGCTTGGTGCAAACGCCATCCTTGCAGTTTCAATAGCAGTTGCCCAGGCGGCCGCGGCGAGCAAAAAAATGAAGCTTTACAAATATCTGGGGGGAGATGATGCTGTTACTCTTCCAACACCCATGATGAATATAATCAACGGCGGCGAACATGCCGATAATACGGTAGATATTCAGGAATTCATGATAATGCCGGTAGGCGCAAAGTCATTTTCCGAAGCCATCAGGTATGGGGCTGAGATTTTTCATAACCTTAAGAAAGTCCTCAAGGAGAAAGACCTTAACACAGCAGTAGGTGATGAAGGCGGATTCGCACCTGATCTCAAGACAAATGAAGATGCTCTCAAGGTCATTATGGAAGCAATCGAAAAAGCTGGTTATGAGCCTATGAAAGATATAAAGATCGCATTGGATGTGGCATCCACTGAAATGTATGATGCAGACAAGAATGAATATTATCTCAAAGGCGAAGGTGTTACCAGATCGCCCGAGGAAATGATAGAATACTATGAGATGCTGATCGAGAAATATCCCATAATATCCATAGAAGACGGGCTTTCTGAAGATGACTGGAACGGCTGGAAGATGATGACGGAACGGATAGGAGACAGAATACAGCTGGTAGGCGACGACCTCTTTGTGACAAACACCAAAAGGCTCAAAGAAGGAATAGACAAGGGGATCGCCAATTCGATTTTAGTCAAGGTAAATCAGATAGGAAGCCTGACCGAAACTCTCGATGCTGTTTCCATGGCCAAGGATTCGGGATATACAGCCGTAATATCTCACAGATCGGGAGAGACCGAGGATGTAGCTATTGCGGATATCGCAGTTGCGACAAATGCGGGACAGATAAAAACAGGTTCTCTTTCCAGAACCGACCGCATCGCAAAATATAATCAGTTATTGAGAATAGAGGCTGAACTTGGTGACAAAGCCGTCTATGCAGGTGAAAAAGCGTTCTACAACCTATAGTTCATTGGCATTTCATGTGTTTGACCCTTGAAAATAGGGGAATAATATGATAGGATAACGAAAGTTTGATACAGATAGGTTAACATCAGGGAGGAAATACTGTGTTATTATTCTTAAAAGTTATGCTCTTGGTAGCAAGTGTGATATTGATAGTAAGCGTGCTTTTGCAACAAGGTAACAGTGCCGGACTTTCAGGCGCCATCGGAGGCGGAGCTGAACAGCTTTTCGGTAAAAAGAAAGGCAGAGGTTATGAAGCCATACTGAGCAAGGTGACAATAGTCGGAGCAGTCGTATTTATTCTGTTCTCACTTGCAGTAGTTGCACTGGAATAGTCAGAGAAATTACATTAATAATTTAAATATGAAGAACAAAGGGGCTGTCTCAAAATGTAAATAGTTGAGACAGCCCCTTTTTCGGTCTCTTGCGGCAACGGATATGTTATTTCTGATAAAGAAAAAATGTTCTGCAAAAAATTGACCCAAAATTTGGTCCAAAATCGGGGTTATGCGAACTTTTTTACAGCTCGGTTACGAGAATTGTACATTAATGCACAATAACAGACTCAAGCCTCTGATTTGGAGACATGCTATAGGACACAACCCCGATTTTGGACCATAAAACGCCTCCAAAAGTTGCACTTATACTAAGCGTCATTTTGAGACAGCCCCTTTTCAGACTCAAACGAGATTTGTGAAGATTGTGCGAACATTTCACATATCAGGTTGTAATAACAATGTAATATGTTAAAATTCTTAAGATTGAGGAATTTTATGAATAAAACTATTATGGGAGATAAAATAAATTTTAACAGGAAACTGTGCTTTGCTCTGATTCTTGCATTGATCATGAGTTTGGCTCCTTTTTCAGCTGGACCTGTTGATGCTGATATCGAAGAACCTCCAATATCACTAATTAAGATAAATTTCAAAGGGATGGGAGGCACTGTGTCTCCACAGTCCATCAGTGTGACACCTGGAGGAATATACGGTAAACTGCCTGTTCCTAACAAGAAATATTATCAGTTTAAGGGTTGGTTCACAGATGAATATTATACCGAAGAAATCACATCAGGCGCTATCGTTACCACTGCTTCAGGGGTAACTGTCAAAACTCTCTATGCAAGATGGGAAGGAAATGAATATAAAATAACTCTCGACCCATGCAGAGCAAAGCTGACAAGAACCACCTTCATTGTAAATTACGGCGAAGATTTTGGTAAGCTCCCTACACCGAAAAGAACAGGTCTGAAGTTTATGGGCTGGTACACTAAAAAATCCGGCGGAAAACATATCTTCTCAGACGCCCGGGTCAGTATAACCAAAGATACTGCACTGTACGCCAAGTGGGCGCCTATCTGGTATCTTCAAACCGACAAAAGATGGAAGAAAAAATGGTACAGGGTCAGACGTGAGAACTCCACGATCGGAGGCGCCGGCTGCGGACCGACTGCCATGTCGATGGTCGTAGCGTCAATAAAGAATCCAAATATAACGCCGGTACATGCCTGTAAATGGAGTAAAAAGAAAAAATACAAAGCATATCTGTCGGGGACCAAAGATGGGTTTTTCAAAGCTTATGGCAAGAAAAACGGCATAAAAGTGAAACAGACATATTACGGCGATCTCAGATACAGAAAAAAAAGCGTAGCTAAAAAATACCACGCTCAGGCAAAGAATGCAGTCGAAAACGGCAACTGGGTAATTGTTCTTGCCGGAAAAGGCAAATGGACCAGGGGCAGCGGACATTTCATTTTATGGTATAAAACCGAAGGCGATTATGCATATATCCGTGATTCAAACTCAAAGGAATCCGGAAGAGCAAAAGCGAAAGTCAGTACTCTGCAAAATCAGGCAAAACGATATTGGATCATCAGCGTTCCATCGAGCAAGCGAGTTAATTAAAATATGTCAAATATGTCACAAAAGTTACTTTCATTTATTCTTATTATTATCATGATTTTTACAGTATTGCCGCTGAGCGGCAGTGCTTTTTCTAGACCTGTATATGCTTTAGATACTTCCGGAGTCACTGACAGTGCAATAACCGATGAAGCTATTGTTCCGGAGACTGGTGATCAAAACATTACCGAAAACGATACAGAGGAAGATCTGAATGACTCTGTCGATAAAGATGATACATCAAGCGAAAAAAAGACAGCAGAAGCGGAAGTGATTACAACTTCCGCACCCGTAAGAAATACCGATCTCGTAACAAATCCATACAGGGGCTATTCTTATGCGAGGCTCATGAAAGAAATAAGAAAGCTGAAATCACGGTACCCTGAAATCATACAGACAGGATATATAGGAAAGACCGCTGCAGGAAGAAATATACCTTTGGTCAAGCTGGGAAACGGCAAAAAAAAGATATTGATAGTCGGAACCGAACATGCCAGAGAATATGTCAGTACTTCGCTTATAATGCGATCCATAGATACATATTCAAGAGCATACATCCTTGATAAAAAGATTGACGGAACGCGGGTCAAGAGCGTTCTTAACAAAGTTACATTCTATTTTGTCCCAATGCTTAATATCGACGGTGCTCAGATAGTCATGGGTGCAGCAACGTCTAAGGATAAAAGCATGGCTAAAAGGTATACGGGAACATTGCATTATTACAGATACAGGAACATGTGGAAGGCAAATGCCAGAGGCGTGGATCTTAACAGAAATTATCCATTCAGGTGGTCGAAAGGTGAAAATACGAAACGTCGTGCCTACATGGAATTCAAGGGCCGAAAACAGGCTTCCGAACCTGAAGTAAAATCCATAGTGAACCTTTGTAAAAACAACAGCTTTGCCTACATGTTTACAATGCATACAAGAGGGCAGATCATTTACTGGAAGGACAAATATAACGATGTTGTCCCGGGGGCTTCGACCTTAGCCGGTAAGGTCCGGTCTATAACTGGATACAGATCAATGCCTACTTCTAGCTGGGAATCTTGTTCCGGAGAATCTGCCAAGTGGTTCAGATCCGTATACAACAAGCCTGCGTTCACCATAGAGATGTCGCCCAATACCATTTCATACAAAAGCGTTGTGAAAAAAAAGTATTTCGACAAATACATATGGAAAAAGAATAGATCTCTTTTCTTGAGAACGGCACTTACCACGACACCTTCAAATAAATTCAAGGTTTATTTCAGTCCGGGAAAAGGGACTGTGTCTAAGAGGTATATCAGCATAAAAACCGGACGCTCATACGGCGATCTTCCCAAGGCCAAGAGAAAAGGGTATAAGTTCCGTGGATGGTTTACTTCAGGCGGAGTCAGGATTACTTCGAAGTCCATAGCCACTCAGAAACGAAACATCACAATATACGCAAAATACAAGAAAAAATAAGCAGTTTTAGAACAATAGTCAATTGACACGGACATCCAAAACGTATAAAATTTACGTGTTATTATTTGTAGTTGAAAGGAAGTGGAGTAGTATGAAGAAAAAATTGATTTTATTATTGGCACTGGTTCTCGTAATGGGCTCCTTTGCTGCCTGCGGCGGAAGTGACGACAGCGGAGATGCTGATGTTATCAAGATCGGTGTGAACTATGAGCTCACCGGTGAAGTAGCAACTTACGGTAATGATTCCAAAGACGGCATCGAAATGGCCATTGAAGAGATAAACGCAGATGGCGGCGTGCTAGGGAAAAAGATCGAACTTGTCACAAAAGACAATAAGAGTGATCCTGCGGAAGCCACATTGCTGGCAGAGGGACTTTTCACAGAGGATAAAGTTATAGCTGGACTTGGACCGGCAACATCAGGAGACTTTTCTGCGGTAATCCAGAGTGCTACTACTCACGGAATTCCTGTAATATCATCATCGGCAACTGCTGACGACGAAATAACAACAGACAAAGACGGTAAAGTAAGAGAGTTCGTTTTCAGAACCTGCTTCACCGACTCTTATCAGGGTAAAACCATGGCTGTTTATGCTATGGACAAACTCAACGCCAAAAAGGCTGTAATCCTTAAGGATACCTCAAGTGATTACGGTAAAGGTCTTGCTGATAACTTCAGGGCTGTAGTTGAAAAAGCCGGCGGCGAAATCGTAGCAGAAGAAGGATATATGAATACAGATAAGGACTTCAATGCTGTACTTACAAGCATCAAGAACAAAGAGTTCGATGTTATGTTTGTTCCAGGTTACTATCAGCAGGCAGGTCTTATAATCAAGCAGGCTCGTGAACTTGGTATAGATGTTCCTATCCTAGGTGCAGACGGATTCGATTCACCGGAACTGGTTGGACTTGCCGGAGCAGATGCTGCAAGTGATATATATTTCTCAAACCATTATTCATCTCTTGACACAGATCCTAAGGTCAAAGAATTTATCGCTGCTTTCAATGAAAAATTCGATAAGGATCCAAGTGCATTCAACGCTATGGGATATGACCTTGGAATGTATATAGCTGACGCTATCGAAAGAGCTGGAGAGGCATCTCCTGAAGCTGTAACAAAGGCTCTTGCCAGCACTGAAGAATTTGTCGGCGTAACCGGCGCATTCTCGGTAGATGCTGACCACAACGTAGTCAAAGATGTTGTAGTAATCAAAATGGATGGCGGCAAACAGGTTTCTGCCGAAAAGATCAGCGTCAAATAATCAAATCATATAGTTAGAAATTATTTCAGGCAATTGGGCTGGGCACGTAGTCCGGCTCAGTTGCCTGTAAAATGTAGGATTGGGGATTTTTCACTTTGGATATGTTTTTACAACAGCTTGTTAACGGGTTTTCCCTGGGCAGCATATATGCCTTGATCGCTCTGGGGTATACCATGGTATACGGCATCATAAAGCTAATAAACTTCGCACACGGCGATGTTTACATGATAGGTGCTTATATCGGGTTTGCCGTTACCACATATACATCATTAGGGTTCGTACCGGCATTAATAATCGCTATGGCGGCTTGTGCAGTGCTGGGAGTTCTCATAGAAAGAATAGCATATAAGCCATTAAGGGCTTCTTCCAGGATAGCGGTGCTGATCACAGCCATCGGTATGTCTTTTCTTCTTGAATACGTAATGATGTTCTTTGTGGGAGCTGCTGTAAGGTCGTATCCATCCGTTCTTGAAAGAAAAGTTTTCGATATCGGCGGTGTCATAATCAACACTCAGCAGATAGTCATCGTTGGAACAGCTATTATCCTCATGATTATCCTTCAGTTCATAGTTCATAAGACTAAGAGGGGCAAGGCAATGAGAGCTGTATCCATAGACAAGGATGCAGCACAGCTCATGGGGATAAACGTGGATAATACAATATCCTTTACATTCTTTGTAGGATCGGCATTTGCCGGTGCCGCCGGTGTTTTGGTCGGGATATATTATAATTCAATAGATCCTCTCATGGGCATGATGCCCGGTCTTAAAGCATTCATCGCCGCAGTATTCGGCGGAATAGGAAGTATTCCGGGAGCCATGCTTGGCGGTGTGAGCATAGGTGTAATAGAAACTTTGGTCTCGGGTTACGGGAATTCATTATATAGAGATGCTGCAGTGTTCATCGTACTGATACTCGTATTGATCATCAAACCTTCAGGCATACTTGGGAAACCGGAAGGGGAAAAGGTGTAGATATGGAGCTTATAACGAAGAAAAACGGACTGATACTCCTGTCCATATTAGTTACTTTCGGGATAGTTCAGATATGCATAGTAACAGGGATCATCAGCAGCTATTTTGAAATAACACTTACAACGATATGTATAAATATTATTCTGGCAACAAGTCTTAATCTTATCACCGGTTTTACAGGTCAGTTCTCGCTGGGTCATGCAGGATTTATGTCAATCGGAGCGTATACATGCGGTATAATTCTGATCGACAACCCAACGACCGTCGGATTTCTGACAGGGCTGCTGGGTGGCGGCATAGCAGCTGCCATTATAGGTGTTCTTATAGGCATACCCACATTAAGGCTCAAAGGTGACTATTTGGCTATAGCGACTCTCGGCATGGCAGAGATAATAAAAGTAGTTTTTCTGAATCTCGAAATAACTAACGGTGCGGCAGGTCTTGCCGGTATCCCCAGATTCACAAGTTGGGGATGGCTGTTTTTCTTTACCGTAATTACAGTTGTGATTATCAACAACTTCATAAAAAGTTCTCAGGGCAGGGCGTGTATCGCAATCAGAGAAGACGAAATAGCCGCTGAATCCATGGGAGTAAACTCAACCAAATACAAAATTATGGCATTTGCGCTCGGCGCGTTTTTCGCCGGGGTTGCAGGTGCTCTTTATGCAGCATATTTCTACTTCCTGAAGCCGGGGATATTTGGATTCATGAAGTCGGTGGATATTTTGGTAATGGTTGTACTTGGCGGACTGGGAAGTCTTACAGGTTCGATCATAGCCGCAGTTCTTTTAACTCTGGTTTCTGCGTTCCTGACTCAGTTTACCGGCGTTCGTATGATCCTTTATGCGTTGATCCTGATTCTGCTTATGATATTCAGACCAAAAGGTATCATGGGAACCATGGAAATTTCGGATCTGTTCAAAAAATTCGGAAGACGCAAAGGAAAGGTGGAATAGTCATGGCTGTACTCACTGTAGACAAACTTACCAAATCCTTTGGCGGATTGACCGCTGTTTCCAACGTCAATGCCGTAGTGGAAAAAGGAGAGCTTGTCGGCCTTATCGGACCTAACGGTGCAGGTAAGACCACAATATTCAATCTGCTGACAGGAGTTTACAAGCCAACTTCAGGTGTCATAACCCTAGAAACTGACAACGGACCTGTGGAGCTGGGCGGCAAGAAACCATATAATGTCACAAAACTTGGTCTGGCAAGGACCTTTCAGAATATCAGACTTTTCAAGGAAATGACGGCTCTTGATAATATTCGGGTCGCCATGCATCAGGGGATAGGTTATGGACTTCCAACAGCCATGTCTCATATGGGCAGGTTTTTTAAAGAAGAGAAAAGGCTTCTGTCCGAAGCCGAAGATCTCCTTGATATTTTCCATATGGGCGACAAGAAAAACGAACTTGCCAAGAACCTTCCATACGGGGAACAGAGGCATCTTGAAATAATCAGGGCTATGGCTACGAAACCGAAGCTGCTGCTACTTGATGAACCGGCGGCGGGCATGAATCCCATGGAGACCAATAATCTGACCGATATAATAGCAAAGATAAGAAAAGACTTTGACCTGACAGTTATTCTTATCGAACACGACATGTCGCTGGTCATGAAGATCTGCGAGCGGATATATGTGCTGGATTACGGCATGGTCATCGCCGAAGGCTCACCTGAAGTAGTCAAAAACGATAAGAGAGTTATAGAAGCTTATCTGGGAGAGGATATAGGCGATGCTTGAGATTAAAGATTTAGATGTTCATTATGGAGTAATACAGGCTCTGAAAGGTATTTCCTTCTCAGTTAACAAAGGAGAGATCGTCACTTTGATAGGTGCCAACGGTGCCGGTAAAACTACGACGCTCAGGACTATTTCCGGACTTAACAAGGCTACCAATGGTTCAATTATATACAAAGGTGAAGATATCACAAAGCTGCCTGCCCCCAAGAGAGTCGCAAAAGGAATATCGCAGTCACCGGAGGGAAGAAGGATTTTCCCCGGAATGACCGTACTTGAGAATCTGGAATTGGGTGCTTTTCTCAGAAAAGACAAAGGAGGGATCTCAAAGGATATCGAATCCGTATATGAAAGATTTCCAATACTGGGCGACCGTAAAAAGCAGATGGCAGGAACATTATCAGGAGGCGAGCAGCAGATGCTGGCTATCGGCCGAGCTCTTATGAGCAAACCGGAAATACTGCTTCTTGATGAACCTTCAATGGGGCTCGCGCCGCTTCTTGTTAAGGAGATATTTAATATAATCAAAGAAATAAACGATGCCGGAACCACTGTGCTGCTTGTTGAGCAGAATGCCAGCATGGCTTTATCCATTGCTGACAGGGCATATGTTATCGAAACAGGTACTATCAGCATAAGCGGGACGGGAGAAGAACTGTCAAAGAGTGACGAGATAATCAAAGCATATCTGGGAGGTTGATGGAATGTATATTAAAAACAGAATGACGGCTAACCCATATAGCGTGGAAAAAAATGCACCAATAACGGATGCTATAGCGCTCATGCATGAAAAAGGCTTAAGGAGACTGCCGGTCGTTGAAAATGGGAAGGCGGCAGGTATCATAACAAAAGGAGACATACAATCTGTTTCTCCGACAAAGGCAACCACTCTCAGCATTTATGAAGTCAACTACCTGCTTTCAAAGACCATGGTCAAAGATGTGATGTCCAGGGATGTGATCACCATATCTCCGGACGCACTTCTTGAAGAAGCAGCAGTGCTTATGAGAGATAATAATATCAGCGGACTTGTAGTGGTAGATGGAGAGAACAATGTTATCGGAATCATTACTGAAAGTAATATATTCGATGCCTTCATCGAAATGTTCGGAATGAACAAAAAGGGCACAAGGATATCCGTTGAAGCAACGGACAGACCGGGAGTTTTGGCTGAAACAGCAGCTATATTCACTAAGCATAACGCTAATATAACCAATATGGTCGTCTATAACAGCGGCACCGGCGGGAAGGCTGAGATCGTATTCAGGACCAGTTCCCTTAATACAAAAGATATCGAGAAGGATATAAATGAAGCAGGATTTGAAGTTCTTAGCTCTATTGAAACTTCTCAGGATCTATAATTTACACATATAAAAGCCGTCCCAAAATCAGACTTTTGAGACAGCTTTTATATTGTGATATTTATCTACTACCTTATTGAGCATGTTTTCTTCGTGCAAATATTGACAACAATACAATCAATGACAAAATCATCAATGTAACAAGTGCCCACGGCTCCATTACATCTCCAGTTTTGGGTTCTGTAGGTTTGACATCATCTCTGACAGGGTCATTATCAGGTGGGACATCTTTGTCGGTAAGACCGCTGAATACAACATCCGGAGATATTGTTCCATTTGAATCGAATACTGTAAAATATGTCTCGCCATACAGCGGTGTAGATTGAAAGTAACCGTTCACCGGTTCTAATATTACGGTTTCATCCAAAACGGGAGCATTTCTTAGAAGCATTGCCGTCGTTGTGGTAGAAGGCGCTGCCAATATATTAAGTCCCCCGTCGTAAGATTTGATCGCCAGTTTTTCGTTTTTATTCATCTTTATATAAAAATCTTTCGCTAACGATGCATTCGTCCCATCAGTATTGTCGGAATAATAAGGGTATGTCATTTCCCCGCTGCAGCCGATGAAAGAAAGTTTTCCATCGGGGAATGAAAAGTATTTATCAAGGCCATTTAAAAAGTCTGCATATCCCGATTCAAACAGAATCAAGTCCACTTTAAATATAGCGTTCGAGAACTTAGCACTGTTTTCTAACGCTCCACTTGCGTAGAATTGTCCGGTAAATGTAATATTCTGAACATCAAAATTTCCGCCAAATAAAATCGTCCCGCCAAATTGATCATAAAGTGTTCCATCATAATATGACCTTACTGAAGCACCTTCTGATCCGATAATGTTGTAGTTGGATATAGAGCTATACCCTTCGTGATCACCTATCAATAATCTTCCGAAACTATTAGCACCTTTGATAAATAGATCAACAGTATTTGTTCCTTCGTCACTACAATATATTGCCACCTTGGGAGCATTGATATTATCAAGGGTTATTTTTGTATTTCCATAAGGGAATATATTAATCGCAACTGATTCATTGGTGCTGCCGCTTATTGTTATTGGGCCGCCTGTGACAATGATACTATATGTATCAGAGTCCACCTCTTCAATTATATAATTGTCCCCCTGGACAGTGATATCCGGGATCGAAACCATCATGGCAGATCTGTCTCCCTTAGCTTTTGACATGTTTTGTGATGTTTTAGCTGCAGGCGACGGTGTTTCGGTCAATGCAGGCTCGGTCACTTCATCGACGGCTTCTTCTGTAGATATCTGATCCGTTATGGCTTCATCGGTAACAGCATTATGATTTTCAGAAAGTCCCCCTCCGGTGGCTGCTGTATCATCTGCAAATACCGGCATTGACATTGTAAACACCAATGCCATGATCAGAATGAATAATGTTACTTTTCTCTTTCTTTTCATCTTTCTACCTCTCTTTTTAAAATACTACATAAGTGCATTCGATTAACTAATTTCTTATCTATACTTGAATTATGGTAATAACAACAGTTTAATTGAAAAAACGGAAAATACAATAGTTTGGGCATGAACGGGAATAAAACGACATGAGCGGGAAGTAAAAAAATATAAATGGCAATTAAATTTGTATAAATTTTCGTTTTGATGTATAATATAGATACCCTACGGGGGTGGGGTAGATAAGAAGCTAACAAACCAAAGGACTGAGATTTATGAAAGAAAGATTCAATATAGGCGGGATGACCTGCAGTGCATGCAGCAGTCATGTGGAGAAAGCCGTTAACAAACTGGATGGGGTAAAAACTGCAAATGTCAATCTCCTCCAGAATTCCATGATGGTGGATTATGATAAGAATATTTTAAACGAAAATGACATAATCAAAGCTGTGACAGACTCTGGATACACTGCAATAGCTTCCGATGCAGAAAAGACAACCGGAAAAACAGGACAAACCAGGGCTGTACAGGATAAGACGATACTGGATCAGGAGAGCGATGCCCTTAAAAACAGACTAATTGTATCAATCGTCTTCCTGGTGCCGCTTCTTTATGTATCCATGGGTCATATGTTGGGGCTGCCGATCCCCGGATTTTTGTCAGGGGCAGAAAACGGCATATCATTCGCCCTGACTCAAATGCTTCTGACGCTTCCCATAATCTATATAAACAGAGCGTTTTTTATCAGCGGGTTCAAGACGCTAGTAAAAAGAGCTCCGAATATGGACAGCCTTGTAGCGTTAGGAGCTTCGGCTGCTTTTATCTATGGTGTGTATGTTTTATACAAAATGGGGGCGGCAATGGGTGCAGGTGATCTGCATTCGGTCCATGACATGACTATGGATCTGTATTTTGAATCTGCAGCTGTCATTCTGACATTGATAACTGTAGGAAAATATCTGGAAGCCCGTTCAAAAGGAAAGACATCTGATGCCATGAAAAAGCTTCTGGATCTGGCTCCTAAGACTGCTACAAGACTCACAGAGGGAAATGAAGAAGTGATCCCCATTGAAAATGTTAAGCCAGGAGATATTCTCATAGTAAAATCAGGGGAAGGTATTCCCGTGGACGGCGTGGTTACCAACGGAAAGGCTTCAGTTGATCAAAGTATGATCACCGGTGAAAGCATGCCTGTAGATAAGTCTGTAAGTGATCAGCTAACGGCAGGGACTATCAATAAGTCCGGTTTTATCAAAATGGAGGCGACCAGAGTCGGTGAAGATACCACTTTGGCAGGTATCATAAGGCTTGTGGAGGATGCAAATACATCAAAAGCTCCCATCGCAAGGCTTGCGGATAAAGTCAGCGGAGTTTTTGTTCCTGTGGTAATTTGCATAGCAATAATAACCGGGGCAATATGGTTGATCGCTGGATACTCGTTTGACTTTGCACTTACCATGTCTATTTCGGTCCTGGTCATATCGTGTCCGTGTGCATTAGGACTGGCAACACCAACAGCCATAATGGTTGGGACAGGTAAGGGAGCAGAGCAGGGCATCTTGTTCAAAACCGCTGAGAGCCTTGAGGTCGTTCATAAGATCGATGTTATGATACTGGACAAAACAGGAACTGTGACTGAAGGAAAACTAAGTGTTACCGACATAAAGACTCACGAATCAGACCGGGATGAATTGATAAAATATGCGGCATCTGCTGAAGCGTTGTCGGAACACCCACTTGGTATGACTATTGTGAATTATGCAAGAAATAATGATATTAATCTGCTGGATGGAAAGGATTTTCAATCCATTGAAGGGAGAGGAATAAAGGTTACGGTCAACGGGCAGAATGTCACCGTGGGAAATATCAGGATGATGTTGGATCATGGAATAAGTGGTGAGATACTGGGTGAGTTTGAGACTATAGCCGATGATTTTGCAGGTGAAGGGAAGACTCCGTTGTTTGTGGCTTTGGATGGCAGATTCCTGGGGGTCATTGCTGTTGCGGATACTATAAAGCCAACTTCCAAAGAAGCTGTCAAAGCTCTTGAAGACCAGGGAATAGAAGTAGTCATGATAACAGGAGATAACGAAAAGACTGCAAAAGCTATAGCAGAAAAATCCGGCATAGCAAAAGTCATATCAGATGTATTACCTGCAGATAAAGAAGGTGAAGTGAGAAAACTTCAGGAAGCCGGCAAGAAAGTAGCAATGACAGGTGACGGCATAAACGATTCTCCTGCACTTGCCAGAGCAGATGTAGGCATAGCTATAGGAGCAGGCACTGATATTGCCATTGAATCAGCCGATATAGTACTGATCAAAAGCGATCTGATGGATGCAGTCATTGCTATAGATCTTAGCCGGGCAGTAGTAAGGAATATAAAGCAGAATCTATTCTGGGCATTTTTCTATAACATAATAGGTATACCGCTTGCAGCAGGAGTTCTCTATCCTGCTCTGGGATTAAAACTAAGCCCCATGTTTGCCGCAGCGGCAATGAGCATCAGCTCTTTCAGCGTGGTGACCAATGCCCTGAGACTGAGATTTTTTAAGCCGGATAATAAAAAATATCAAAATGATGAGCAAATTAAGAAAGGAAATGAAACCATGAAAAAAACTGTAGCAATCGAAGGAATGTCCTGTATGCATTGTTCTTCCAGAGTTGAAGAAGCATTGAACGGACTTGATGGAGTGACAGCGAAGGTGGATCTTGACGAAAATGAAGCAATAGTGAAGACTGACAGCAGCATCGATGACGACATAATCAAAAAAGTAGTCGAAGATGCAGGGTATCAGGTAGTTTCAATAAAATGAGGGTATAAATTATGAGAGCAGATAAAAATGATACAATAAAGTTGATAAAAAGAGCACGGGGGCAGCTTGACGGTGTGATGAAGATGATAGAAGACGACCGCTACTGTGTGGATATATCTCATCAGCTACTTGCCGTCAGTGCTATAATAAAGAAAGCCAATAAAATGGTCATCAAAGGCCATATGGAGGGCTGCGTAAAAGAAGCTCTCCAAAGCGGCAATGAAGAAAGAAAAGAGGAAATACTCAGCGAGGTCTACGGATTGATGGATGACCTTGCAAAGTAACAAGAAAAATAGTATGGCAAGAAAGATAAACAAAAGTAAGAAGAAAAGCAGAATATTCAAAAAGAAACCGGGCGCCAGAAAGTCCCGGGCAATCAGCCGAAAACTGCCGACAATAATAGGGAAAATGCAAAAGACAAAGAAAGGTTTTGGTTTTGTGCTGCCTGAAGAAGGCGGTGATGATATATACATATCGGAAAGAAATATGAACGGTGCCATGAACGGTGATGTTGTCGAAGTAGGAATATATCCTGACAGCAGACGCAGTCAGAATAGAGAAGGGATCGTAAATAAAGTAATCGAGAGGCGTACCTCCGAAATAGTCGGCACTTTTGACAGGAACAAGCACTTCGGATTTGTAGTTTCAGACGACCGGAAAAGCAGAGAAGAAATACTGATACACAAAAAGCACTTCAACGGTGCAAGGCGAGGTGACAAAGTCCTTGTAAACATCATAAGATATCCGGATAAGCGAGAAGGTGCCGAGGGCAAGGTAAATGAGATAATCAGCCGCTCCGGTGAAACCGGCGGAGATATTCGCTCACTTATAAGAGGATCCGGGATAACAATTGCTTTTCCTAATAAAGCACTTTCCGAAGCAAATAAGATCGAAAACAAGGTAGAACCTTCGGAAGAGGCAGGCAGAAGGGATCTTAGGGGCAAAAAGATTTTTACCATCGATGGAGCTGATTCAAAGGATTTTGATGACGCTGTATCCATTGAAAAGATGGAAAACGGGAATTTCCTTCTGGGCGTTCATATAGCCGATGTCACTCATTATGTAAAAGAAGACAGTTCACTTGACAAGGAAGCTCTGAGCAGAGGGAATAGTATATATTTGCCGGATATGGTTATTCCCATGCTGCCTCAGAATCTCAGCAATGGTATTTGCAGCCTCAATGAAAAGGTGGACAGGCTTACTTTGTCTGTCGATATTGAAGTTGACAATAATGGTGTTGTGGTAAATCATGATATATATGAAAGTATCATAAGATCCTGTCACAGACTGGTTTACGATGATATTTCGGACATACTGGAGAATGATGACAAGTTTCAGAAGAAGAGATACAAGGATATTTTGGATGACTTGCTTCTCATGGATGAACTTGCAAAACTGCTTAATAAAGTTAGAACAGAAAGAGGCAGCATAGATTTTGATCTGGATGAAGCGGTGATCCAGCTTAATGATGACGGTATACCAGTAGACATAGCGGTTGCAGACAGAAGAACTGCAAACAAGCTAATCGAAGAATTTATGCTTCTTACAAACGAAACGGTTGCAAAGGAATTCAACATAAAGAAGCTTCCGTTTGTATACAGGGTGCATGAAAAGCCTGATGTGGAAAAAATGGCTGAATTCAAACAGTTCATTTCTGGGTTTGGAATCAAATTAAAGGGCAACCCTTCGGGAGCAAGTCCGAAGGAGCTTAATGAGATCCTGGAAAAAATACATGATACCCCGGAAGAGAAGGTGATCAGCACCATCATGCTAAGAGCTATGCAGAAAGCTGGCTATAACACTGAATGCCTGGGCCACTTCGGTCTTGCACTTAAGTATTACTGCCATTTCACTTCGCCCATAAGAAGATATGCAGACCTTATAATTCACAGGATAATAAAGGAATCATTAAACGGAAAAATCATGCCTAAAAGAAAAAAAGTCCTGAAGGAAAAGACAGAATATGCTGCAAAACATACCTCTGAAACGGAAAAGCTTGCAGTTGGGCTGGAAAGAGAAGTTGAAAAGATGAAAAAGGCCGAATATATGGCTTATCACGTTGGTGAAGAATTTGATGCTGTTATCAGCGGCGTCACATCGTTTGGGTTATTTGCTGAGCTGGAAAACACAGTAGAAGGGCTTATCAGAATGGATGATCTAGGCGATGACTACTATGAATACATTCCAGATAAGTACGAACTCAAAGGACGCAGAACCAAAAAAACTTACACTCTGGGAAGCAAAATAAAAATCAGAGTGAAAGCAGTGGATACCGAGAACAGAGAAATCGATTTTGAACCGGTTTAAAACTCATCGGGGTTTATTTGAATTTATCCGGTCTCCAAAACGACGGGAAGAATAACATGAATACGGTAAATAACTCAAGTCTTCCTGTTATCATCAGTATTGACAGAAAGAACAGATTTCCATTGGAAAAGATATCGAAAGTCATTCCATAACCTACTGCGCCAAACCCTGTTCCTGTATTTGATAAAGCCGAGATCGATGCACTAAGTGCAGTTTCCATGTCAACATTATCTAGCGACAATACCAGAGCGCCAAACAGATAAATAAACATGAAAAGTAGTATAAATACAGTTATATTAGATACTACTTGGGCAGGAACTCCTTTTCCGCCCAACTTTACAGCCACGACTGCCCGAGGGTGCATTACTTTATACATATTTCTTTTTATCAGCTTGTAAAGCACAGTGACGCGTATGACTTTAAGACCTCCACTTGTGGAAGCGGAGCATCCTCCGATGAATAAAAGGGTGAACATGATGAATTTGCAGACAAGCGGCCATGTTGCATAGTCAGAAGTAACATATCCAGATGTCGACATGAATGAGATGACCTGAAAACTGCCGTGTCTTATACATTCCAGAAGTGAATCATATGTTCCCGATGTAAACAGGATCAGCGAAACCGAAACCATTGCCGCAGCCAATATCATGAAAAATGCCCTGATCTCCGGTTTTCCGAAAAATTCCTTGACTCTGCCGTGGATCAGAAGATTATAGGCTACGAAATTGACCGATGCAAATATGGAGAAAATGCTGACGATCAACTCCACATATATGCTTTGAAATTCCACAACACCAAGTTCATAATTGGACAGTCCGCCGGTACCCATGCTTCCAAAGGTATGTATAACGGCATCGAAGGGACTAAGGCCACCGATCAGAAACAAAACTACCTCAAGACTGGAAAGCCCGAAATACATGAGATACAGTATTTTCGCATTATCCGATATCCTGGTTGTCATCTTGTCTAGTGTAGGGCCGGTGGTTTCTGCCTGTGCAATATTTTGTGCCCCGATACCGAGGGCTGGCAGGATGGTTATAGCCAATACAAGTATTCCCATGGCACCGAGCCAGGTCGTGAGTGAACGCCAAAAAAGCAGACCTCTTGGAGCATTGGGAAGATCGTCTATTATTGAAGCTCCAGTCGTTGTAAAGCCGGAGACTGATTCAAAGAAAGCGTGTATGAAGTCATCGAATGTACCCGATATCGCATATGGCATAGTCCCCAGCAGACATGCTGAGATCCAGCTGATTGCTACTATAAGTATGCCGTCCCTCATTCTGAGCACATTTCGTTTGTGTTTGACGAATTTGATTATCAAAAGCCCGATGATGATAAGCGGCAGGGCGGATATTATAAATGATTTGATCATATGGTCTTCATTGTAAATAATGGATACGATCATACACGAAACCATGGCGATGCCAATTATCGTCATGATATATCCTACTATTCTTACTATTAATCTCAAGTTTAATTTCATATCACTTCATCAGGCCTTATATCTGTCGGGGTTCCAAAACCGCCTCGTTCCAAGGAGTACTATTCCGAAAAGTTCCAGTCGTCCTGCAAGCATGAGGAAGCTCAGCAGCAGCTTTTCCCACCAGTCGTAAAAGCTGTAATTCCCTATTGCTCCAACTTCTCCGAATCCAGGTCCTACATTTCCTGTACATGCGACGACTGCACTCAAAGTTGTCAAAAAGTCGTTATTTCCGAAGGACAAAAGTATAGTCCCGGTAAAAATCACAAGCATATATAGGAAAATATATGCTGCTATGGCTGAAATAAAGTCTGACCTGATAGGTCCTTCATCATTTTTTATTGACACTACAGCATTAGGGTGGAGCCTTCTGGAAAGGTTTCTTTTTATCAGTTTATATGCAACGACTACACGGTATGTCTTAATACCACCGGCAGTAGAGGCGGAACATCCTCCGATGAACATTGCAAGAAAAAGGATCATCATAGCGAATGTAGGCCACAGGTCATAGTTGTCAGAACTGAATCCTGTTGTGGATAAAATGCTTACGAAGTTGAACGTTCCGTGAGTAAGTGCCTCAAAGAACCCTGACGCATGACCTGTAAGGAATAAATCCAGTGTTATGAACATAGAACCGGAAATAATGATAAGTATATACCATCTCAGCTCCGTGTCTTTGAAAAACTCCCTCCAGTGTATTGAAAACAGATAATAGTATAAGGCAAAGTTGATTGAGCCTAGAGTCATGAATAAAGTAAGTATCCATAAAGTATAAGAGCTGTCATGAAAGACAAGACTGACGTTATAATCGGTGAATCCGCCTGTGGATACTGCGCTCATCGAAAGGCCTATGCTGTCAAACAGGCTGGTCGGGCCCAATGTAAGCGCAACAGTACTTAAAACAGTCATAATAATATAGTAAAAAAACAGCCTTTTTGCCGTATCGGAATACTTGGCGGAGATCTTGTCACTTCTGGACCTGTTTGCTTCTGCTTTGATAAGAACGTGACCGCTGCCGTCCAACATTGGGAATACTGCAATTACAAGAATGATGATACCCAGACCTCCAAGCCAGTTGGTAAAACTTCTCCAGAAGAGAAGTCCTTTAGGAAGTACATCAACTTCAGGGATCACAGATGCTCCGGTGGTTGTGAATCCTGACGCGGATTCGAAAAGGGCATCTATATATGAGATGTTTCCTATAATGCAAATGGGAATAGCCCCCATTAATATGACTGCTATCCAGACCAGTGAGACCGACAAGATGCCGTCTCTGGTCCTTATGGGGCTGTTTTTAGATCTGAATAAATAAAATATCAATCCGCCGACTATCATGAGTATTAAAGAAGTAAACCCGAAAACCATTGCAGGACTTATTTCTTCATAGATCAGTGACACAGCCATCGGAACCAGCATTGCCGCCCCTAAAAATATCATAACTACGCATATTATCTTGGTTATCGCTTTGAAATTCAAGCCCATTTATTTACAGCTCCCGGTATCAAAACAGAGAAAGTTTTCTGGCCTTGATGAGTTTTTCAAGATCATCCACCTCCGAAAGCAGGCTGAGAACCATGATCCTGTCACCATCTTCGATGGTGGTATCTTCATTTGGAAGAACAACGCGGTCTTTTCTGTCGATTGCTGCTATGACAACGCCTTCCGGCAGATTGAGTTTAGAAATATGTTTATGGGTAAGGAACATATCGTCATCGACGAGAAGTTCAATGAGTTCTGCCTGACCCTGTATCATTTCAGAAGCCAGGATCTTACCTGATCCCTGCATGAATCTAAGGCAGTAACTGGCTGAAAGATCCACCGGGTTTAATACCATATCAACGCCCATTCTTTCTGTCAGGTCCTCATAACTTTCTCTGCTTATCTTTGCTATTACATCCTCCACACCTTCCTGCTTGGCCATAAGTGCCAGCAGAAGATTTTCTTCGTCAAAACCGGTGCATGATACGAATGCGTCCATATCGTTGAGGCCTTCGTCTTCGAGAAGGTCTATATCTGTAGCATCCCCGTTAAGTACAAGTACATCATCCAAATGGGCGGCAAGATATTGGCATCTTTCTTTGCTGCTTTCTATTATTTTGACCGAAGCTCCGAATTCAGACAGCATCGTTGCAAGATAAAAACCGGTTTTTCCGCCGCCGGCTAGAAGAACTTTCTGAAGATCGGTATACTGACCTTTTTCATATACCTTTTTGTTGAGTTCGGTGATAGCTTTTCTTTCGCCTACAGCATATATGGTATCGTAGTTCTGAATAATGAGTTCGCCATGTGGAACGATTATTTTACCGTTTCTGGAAAGAGCGACAGGGTTGATATTTCCCAGCATCGGTTGAAGATCGTTGAAATTTTTTCCGATACACTGAGGGATCTTATCCGCCAGGAATTCAAGCATGGCAACTCTGCCTGTTGAGAATACACCGTTTGTCAGTGTATATTTTTCTACCAGGTACTTGTTGATCTCAAGAGCTATGGCAAGGTCCGGATTGGTTATGTAATCTATGTTCATGGTATCTCTTATGAACACCCGCTGGCTCATATGTTCCGGGTCTCTGATCCTTGCAATGACCTTACTGCAGCCCAGCTTTTTCGCAAATGATGCGATTACAATATTTTTTTCGTCTCTGTCAGTTGTGGCTATAAGATAATCATATGTGTCTATGTCGATATCTTTGAGAATTGATATTTCCTTGCCGTTGCCGGCTACTGTCATGATGTCGAAGGCGGCCCCCATTTTGTTTACCGTTTCTTCATTTTTATCGATAAGTGTAACGCTGTGGTCCCCGCTCAAAAGCATTTCCGTTATTCGTATGCCCAGTTTACCTGCGCCTACAATCGCAACTTTCATTTTCTTGCCTCTCCAAATTCCATTGTGCTATAATTATTAATGATAATACATAATATTCTACCACTTAAAACGGCGAAAACAAGAGGATTTTAGCATTTATTTACAAAAAAGAGAGGATGCAATCATGATGAAAATAGAGCGGTTCATTGGAGGAAGTCTGGAGGCTAACGGTTATGTCATATATCACAAAAACGGGGGAGAATGCTTCATAATAGATCCCGGTTACAATGCCAGCAGGTTTTACGATTTCGTGAAAGAAAAGGTGTTTTTTGTAAAAGGCATTCTTCTGACTCATCATCATCATGATCATGTGGGTGCCGCAGAAAAGCTGAAGTCCGATCTTCAATGTACCGTCTACATGCACAGGCAAGACATTGGTCATTACAGCGGTTATGTGGATGTTCCGCTGGACGACGGCGATTCTTTGATGCTGGATAATGAAAAAATAGAGGTCCTTCACACTCCGGGCCACACACTGGGCGGTGTCTGCTTCTATTCGGAAGAAAGCAAAGTGGCTTTTACCGGCGATACTGTTTTCAATGTAGACGTCGGCAGAACAGACTTCTCGGACAGCGATCCATATAAAATGAAGGATTCTATGAACAACGTGGTGAATAAGTGGGGCAATGATGTTATGATCTATCCCGGTCACGGCGATCCTGCCAACATGAAATTTGTAAGATCACATAACCGGGAATTTACCGATGCGCTTGACTAATCATATCGGAAAAGTGTTGATACTGCTGGCAGCCATAATAATCGTCGTGTCTTTTGTTGCCATTTTTTTCGTACGTGACTCGTCGTATGAGAGCAGAAACGGTACGGTGGACATAATACTTTTTTCCGGTCAGTCGAATATGGTCGGGTACGGCGAAAAACCATCCACATGCAAAATCAAAAATGGAGACGGATACGAATATTTTGGCAACACCGATGAACTGGGAAATATCAAAGACCCTGTGGGTGAAAGGACCGGGAGAGACGATAAGGACATATACAAGGGCAGTATGATTCCATCCTTTGTTTATCATTATCTTAAGAACACGGATAATAATGTGATCGCAGTTCCTTCTGCTTATGGGGCTTCGTCTATCGATGACTGGCAGCCCGGCGGAGAGAATTTAACCAGCACCATCGATAAATACAACGCCGCTGTTTCATATATAAAAGATAACACAGACTACAAGATTGACAAGGCAATATGTGTCTGGCTTCAGGGCGAAACCGATATTTTAAAAGAGATTTCCGGTGACGAATACAAAGAAAAATTCTTGAATATGCATGATGAACTTGTATCAAAAACTGATATAAACCAGTGCATCATGATTCCAATCGGAAGCAGGCGTGATGCTCCTATGGAATGTGCCGAGGAAATCAACAAAGCTCAGTTTGAACTGATCGATGAGAATACCGACATCCTTTGTGGCAGCACAAATGCCATGAAATTCAGCAAGGACAAAACAATGCTCAAATCTGATGTCTTACACTTTAATACAAAAGCCCTTGAACTTCTGGGCAAGGAATCCGCTCTTAGATACTTTTCTGAACAAAGATGATATCATTTGATTTAAACTTAATAAATGGTAAATATTGACAATTGACTGCCCTAAATGGTAATATATGGTAATTGACATTATGTTATATCCATGTTGTTTAAATATGGGGAAATGCTTATGAGGGTAGGCAGGTCAGGTGAGAATTCTGCCGAAATTTTTCTAAAGAATAAAGGCCTTAAGATCATAGAGAGGAACTTCAGGTGCAGAAAAGGGGAGATCGATCTCGTCGTAATGGATGTCGGCATTTTGATATTTGTTGAAGTCAAAACCAGAAACAGCTTAAAATACGGTTTTCCGTCTGAGTCCATCACTCCATACAAGATAAAGCATATCAAGTCCACAGCATATTGGTACATAAATATGATTGGTAATGACCATCGTGATTTGGACATTCGCTTTGATGTGGTGGAGATTCTGCGACTGAAGAACAGGCAATACATCAGACACATAGAAAATGCTTTCTAAAAATAATATTGGTTAGGGGAGAGTTATGTTATCAAAGATAATTACAGCATCGATCAACGGAATGGATGTAGAGAAAGTCACTGTGGAAACCGATTTTTCCCAGGGGCTCCCATGCCTTTCCCTTGTGGGGCTTCCGGATGCAACCGTTAGGGAGTCAAAGGAAAGGATCCGTTCTGCAATAATCAATTCTGGATATGTATTCCCGCTTAAGCGGATCACAGTCAATCTGTCGCCTGCGGACACGAGGAAGACAGGCAGCCACTTTGATCTTCCCATGGCTGTAGGTATACTCAGTTCAATGGGTTTGTTCGACAGAAGGAAGACAAGAAATGCGGCCTTTATAGGTGAGCTGTCACTGGACGGCACGATAAATCCTGTAGAAAGTTGTCTTGCGCTGGTTATGGGCCTTAAGGAGCACGGTGTGGAGGCGATTTATTTGCCTGCAGGTAATACTGCTGAGCTCATACATATGGAAGACATCAATGTCTACCCGGTCAGCAGTTTTACCGAAATGCTGGATATTCTTGCTGATATGAAAGATCCTGATCCAGTAACTATCTTGCCATCAGGTATACAGGTATTTAACGATAACGACTTCAAGGACTATTCAGATGTAAGAGGGCAGGAAAACGGAAAGCGTGCCATGCAGATAAGCGCCGCAGGCTGGCACGATGTTATGATGACAGGTCCTCCCGGGGCAGGAAAGACCATGCTGGCCAGCAGGCTAGGAAGCATTATTCCATCGCCGTCAAAAGAAGAGCTGATGGAAATAACGAAGATCCATAGTATCGCCGGTGAAAAAATACCTGGATCATATAAAGGAAACAGCCGGCCATTCAGATCTCCACATCACACTGCCACGCCGGTGTCTATGATGGGCGGAGGATATAATTCCAAACCCGGGGAACTTAGTTTGGCACACAGAGGGATATTGTTTTTGGATGAACTTCCGGAGTTTGAGCGAAAAGTGCTGGATATGTTAAGGCAGCCTCTGGAGGATGGGTATGTCAACTTGACAAGACTTGCGGCAAGGCACAGGTATCCGTGCAGTTTTATTCTGGTTGCCGCTATGAATCCATGTCCATGCGGATATTACGGCGATCACGCCCATGAATGTATATGCAATACCGCCCAGAGAATGAGATATGTCCAGAAAGTTTCGGGACCATTAAAGGACAGGATCGACCTTCATGTCAGGATAAATCCGGTAGATCACCGCAAAGTAGTCAACAATAAAAATCTCCTGTCTTCAGACGATCTGAAAGAAAGCGTGCTTGCAGCTGCTGAGATACAGAGGGAAAGGTATGGGGGTATGAACTTTAGCTATAACTCACAGATTCCTGACGGTATGATTGATAAATACTGCAATATCAGCAAAGGAGGCAGTGACTTGCTGAAAACAATCAGCATCAGTATGGATCTGAGCGCAAGAGCCGTCAGCAGAACTAAAAAAGTATCAAGAACAATCGCCGATCTTGAAGGGAATGATATAATTACTGATCTTCATGTTGCAGAGGCGGTAAGCTACAGGTCACCTGAGGAATTGTCATGAAAACGGAAACGACAATAAAAATTGATATAGAATCAACAGAATACCCCAGCAGATTAAAAGAGATACCCGATCCGCCAAAAACTCTATACTTAAGAGGAAATTTAGATTTACTTAAATCAAAAGCAGTCTCCATTGTAGGGTCGAGGAGGTCGACCGATTACGGCAAGTGGTCGGCGAGAAAGCTTGCAGAACGGATGGTTCAGAACAATGTGACAGTGATCAGCGGCATGGCGCTTGGCATAGATAGTTATGCACACAGAGCTGCACTGGATGAAGGAGGCGATACCATAGCAATACTTGGAAACGGTGTCGACATCTGCTATCCCAAGTCAAATTCCGGGCTGTATAAGGATATCCTTAAAAAAGGTCTTATAGTATCAGAGATGGAAGATGGTGAAATGCCCAGAAAATACAGCTTTCCTTTGAGAAATAGAATAATAAGCGGTCTTGGGCAAGTGACGGTGATAGTTGAGGCAGGGCTGAAAAGCGGATCACTTATAACAGCTGACAGGGCAGGAGATCAGGGGCGGACGGTCTTTGCTGTACCGGGGAACATTAACAGAAATACCAGTTTCGGATGTAATAAGCTCATAGCAGACGGAGCCAATATCATGATCTCATTCGATGACGTTTTAAGAGAGATGGGTATGGAGTTTTCATGCAGGGAACATGAATATAAAGATGTGTCTCAACTGGAAAAAAGGATAATAGGCAAACTGAGAAGTCATGGCGAAATGACAGTGGATGATCTTTGTGAGAAAGCAGGACTGTCAGTGTCCCAGATCACCGGACTAGTAACGGTTTTAGAAATAAAAGGACACGTCCAAACAGCATATGGGAAAATATTTATTGAAAAATGAAAATTGTGGTATATAATTGTAGGGAAAGTTTTTGAGAAGAAGGAGTTAATTTATATGCCCGAAAAAAAGACTGCTGCAAAAAAAAGCAGCAAAACAAAAAAAGCAGCAACTAAGAAACACCTTGTTATAGTAGAGTCACCATCTAAGGCGAAGACTATCGGTAAGTTTCTGGGAAGTAAATACAGAGTCGTTGCTTCTGTGGGTCATGTCAGGGATCTGCCCAAGAGCAAGCTCGGAATAGATAAAGATAACAACTTTGAACCTAATTACATCAATATCAGGGGCAAAGGCGATGTTATAAAAGAACTGAAAAAAGAAGCATCAAAAGCCGACAAAGTATATCTCGCGACTGACCCGGACAGAGAAGGAGAAGCTATATCATGGCACATAGCTCATATTCTGGACCTCCCGGAAGATGCGGAGAACAGGATCCAGTTCAACGAGATCACTAAAGAAGCGATCAAGAATGCTGTGAAAAATCCAAGGCAGCTGGATAAAAGGCTGATAGATGCCCAGCAGGCCAGAAGAGTCCTGGACAGACTGGTAGGATATGAGATCAGTCCACTTTTATGGAGAAAGATCAGAAGAGGACTTTCAGCAGGAAGAGTCCAGTCTGCAGCACTCAAGGTCATCTGCGAAAGAGAAAAAGAGATAAAGGCATTCATTCCTCAGGAATACTGGACAGTTACAGCTGAATTCAATAAAAAAGAGGGAAGTGAAAAAAGTAAAATTTTTCCGGCAAAACTTATTGAAAAAAACGGCAAAAAGATACCTCTCGATAACAAGGAAGCTGCCGATAAAGTTCTTGCCGATCTGAAGAAAAATGATTATTCAATTTCAAAAGTTGAGAAAAAAGAGAGAAGAAGGAATCCATATCCACCATTCACAACCAGCAGTATGCAGCAGGATGCTTCCGTTAAGCTTGGTTTTTACACAAGAAAGGTCATGCAGATAGCCCAGCAGCTTTACGAAGGAGTTGACGTCAAAGGTCACGGAACCATAGGGCTTATTTCATATATAAGAACCGATTCCATCAGGATCTCCGCAGAAGCCGAGAATATGGTCAAGGGATTTATTGCAGATAACTATTCAAAAGAATATATCGGCAACAATGTTTTCAAAAATAAGAAGAAAGACATTCAAGACGCCCACGAAGCCATCAGGCCGTCCGATGTCAATCTTACGCCGGATGATATAAAGGATTCACTTTCAGCAGATCAGTATAAATTATACAAGCTCATTTGGAGCAGATTCGTTGCAAGCAGAATGTCTCCGGCAGTATTCGATGCGGTAAGTGCCGACATCAAAAATGGAGACTATACGTTCAGAGCAACAGGATCAAAGTTAAAATTTGAAGGATTCTTAAGCGTTTATGCAACAAAGAACGACGAAGATGATGAGAAAATGCTTCCCGATCTTAACGAAAACGAAATCCTTGCTCTTGCGAATTTACTATCCGAACAAAGCTTCACCCAGCCTCCGGCGAGATTTACCGAAGCCAGCCTGGTCAGATACCTGGAAGAAAATGATATCGGAAGGCCCAGTACGTATGTGCCAATCATCGGCACACTTCTTGATCGTAAATATGTCTTAAGAGAAAAGAAATCGCTGATACCGACAGACCTGGGATTTGTAGTTACAGAGCTGATGGAGGATTATTTTAAAGAAATAGTCGATATCGATTTTACTGCTAATCTTGAAGATGAACTGGATGATATCGAGGTAGACGGTAAAGAGTGGCGCAAGATAGTCTCGGATTTTTATTCCATTCTCAGCAAGGAACTGGAAATTGCAGACAAGGAGATCGAACAAGTCCAGCTTGAAGATGAAGTAACAGACGAGATCTGCGAAAAATGCGGTAAGCCTATGGTGATCAAGCACGGCAGGTTCGGCGAATTTCTGGCATGTTCCGGATACCCTGATTGCAAGAATACGAAACCTATCGTGACAAAGATCGATGTTAAATGTCCATCCTGCGGCGGAGACATAATTGCCAGAAAGAGCAAAAGAGGCAGGGTTTTTTATGGCTGCAGCAATTATCCCGAGTGCAAGCAGGCATACTGGGATAAGCCTGTGGACAAGAAATGCCCGGAATGTGGATCTCTCATGGTGGAGAAAAAATCCAAGGAACATAAATATCAATGTTCCAATTCGGAATGCGGTTTTAAGGAATAGTTTGAATATTTAACAAAATTAGCACTCTCCATAAGCATTTGCTAATGGAGGGTGTTTTGTGTATACTGTTACTACACTCATTTCTCACAAAAACCATTCCGGCATGCCGGAACCAACGAATAAGTAAAGGAGAACTAAAACATGGGACAATTTCATGCAACAACTATCGTAGCAGTCAGAAGGGGACCTGATGATGTTTGCATAGGTGGCGACGGACAGGTCACTATGGGCGAAACATCAGTCATGAAGCACCACGCAAAAAAGGTCAGAAAAATATACAAAAATACTGTATTAACAGGCTTCGCAGGGTCAGTTTCCGATGCTTTCACATTGACTGAAAAGTTCGAAAAGAAACTTGAAGAACATGGCGGGAATCTAAAGAGAGCAGCTGTAGCACTGGCACAAAGCTGGAGGCAGGATCAGGCAATCAGGAACCTTGAGGCACTGATGGTGGCGGCAGACAGAGATAGTCTGCTAATCATTTCAGGCAACGGAGAGGTGATAGAGCCGGATGAAGAATATATAGCAATAGGTTCCGGCGGAAACTTTGCATATGCAGCAGCCAATGCTCTATTTCACCATACGGACATGAATGCCGAAGAGATAGTCAAGGAAGCGTTGACCATAGCATCGACGATCTGCGTCTATACTAACGACAACATATCCGTGGAAAAATTATAGGAGGTGTGTTATGACAAACGAATTGGTAACACAGGGAATCACTGAAGAAAAAAAGCCCGGGCTCTATAAAATGACACCAAAGCAAATCGTCTCTGAGCTGGACAAATATATAATCGGACAGGACGATGCGAAAAAATCTGTCGCAATAGCTCTGAGAAACAGATACAGAAGAAGTCTTCTTCCCGAAGAAATGAAAGAAGAAGTAACCCCTAAGAATATCCTTATGATGGGACCTACAGGTGTCGGTAAGACCGAAATAGCAAGAAGACTTGCCAAACTGATGGATGCTCCGTTCGTAAAAGTTGAAGCAACTAAGTTTACCGAAGTAGGTTATGTGGGACGAGACGTTGATTCCATGGTAAGGGATTTAGTCGAATCTTCCATAAGAATCGTCAAGCAGAACAGGCTTGAGGAAAAGTACGGTGTTGCCGAAAGAAATGCTGAAGATATTATAGTTGAAGCCATCGTTCCAGGAAAGAAAAAAACATCATCAGGTGGCTCAGCCGGAGTAAAGGGTCCATTTGATTTTGTGATGGGCGGACAGCAACAACAGAAACCACCTAAAGAGGAAGAGCCAACGAATGATATGCCTGAATCTGAGGTGGAAATGACCAGAGAACAGGTGAGACAGCAGTATCGTGAAGGAAAGCTGGACGATACATATATAGAGATCGAAGTTAACGATACACCTAATACCAACCAGCTTGATATGGGCGGGGACGGAATGGGAATTGCTATCGGTAATATATTTGATGCCATCAATCCTCAGAAGAAGAAAAAGAAAAAAGTAAAAGTCAAAGATGCCCGAAAGATTTTAAGAGAGCAGGAAGCACAGAGCCTTATAGATATGGACCAGGTCACATCCGAAGCACTTGAAAACGCCGAGCAGAACGGTATTATCTTCATCGATGAGATCGACAAGATAGCATCCGGCGGAAGCCTGAGGTCAGGAGCAGATGTTTCGAGAGAAGGAGTTCAGAGAGACATCCTGCCAATCGTGGAAGGTAGCGTCATCAATACAAAACACGGACCGGTCAAAACTGATCATGTATTGTTCATCGGCGCAGGAGCATTCCATATTGCCAAACCTACGGACCTTATACCTGAGCTCCAGGGGCGTTTTCCAATCAGAGTGGAACTTGCAAATCTGACAAAAGATGATTTTATACAGATCCTGACTGTTCCAGAGAATGCGTTGATCAAGCAGCACAAAATGCTTCTCGAGACAGAAGGAGCCGATCTGAATTTCTCAGACGAGGCTATAGAAGAAATCGCAAGCATTGCTTTCATGACAAATGAGCAAACAGAGAATATCGGCGCCCGACGGCTCCATACTATTATGGAAGCACTTCTTGAGGAAATTTCCTTTAACATCCCCGAGATGGAAGAAAAGAAAATAAGCATCGACAAGGAGTATGTGGATGACAAATTCATCGAAAGGATCCATGCAGATGATGTAGATAAATACATACTGTAACAATACTGAATGCACAATTTAAAACCCCGACCGGACCGGTCGGGGTTTTAAATTGTGTCATTTGCCGACAATTTTCAAAAATATCAAATAATTTGCTTTACTTGGAAATAAAAAGGAGTATAATTAGATATACTGATAAAGAAAATCTGCTTTATCATTCTGGATGAAATTTGGAGGGGCCCCTACCATGGAAAAAACATTACTTGAAAGCGTCAGAAAACTGAACTGGGTGTTGCAGGAAAGCACAACAGGTATTTTTTCTTTTGAAGATTTGTGTCAGATTCTCAGTGAACTTATGGATGCAAATGTTTATATTATCAATAATGAGGGCAGTGTGCTTGCTGTTTATTATGCAATAAGATCTGACAGCAACGTTATACCGGATCCTGAGACAGGTATCGAAAAGCTGCCGAATGAATACAACGATGCTCTGCTCAAGGTTTCTGAAACAACAGCAAACCTTACGGCGGAAGAAGCCGAAAAGATATTCAAATATGACTATGATACTCTGGATAAGCTTCATACAATCATCCCGATCCTTGGCG
Source organism: Anaerovoracaceae bacterium (assembly GCA_031553035.1). Lineage (GTDB taxonomy): Bacteria > Bacillota > Clostridia > Peptostreptococcales > Anaerovoracaceae > JAVBLY01. Next base: position 128,233 of record JAVBLY010000008.1, read on the forward strand.
GCGGCGAAAGGCTTGGAACCGTAGTACTCACAAAATATGAACCTGAGTTTACCGAAGAAGACCTTATTCTTGGCGAATACGGCGCAACTGTAGTCGGTCTTGAGATCAAACGAAGACAGAGCCTTGACGAGCAGGAAACAGAAAGAGTCAGGGCTGTAGTACTAAAGGCAATAGGAACTTTATCCTATTCGGAAATCGAAGCCGTCCAGCATATATTTGCAGAATTGGATGGTACAGAAGGCTTACTTGTAGCAAGCAGGATAGCAGACCGTTCGGGCATAACCAGATCAGTAATCGTCAACGCATTAAGAAAGCTGGAGAGCGCAGGTATCATAGAGTCAAGATCTCTTGGCATGAAAGGAACACATATCAAGATCCTGAATGATATGTTCATCGATGAGCTGCAAAAAACGAAATTTTAGAATTGGATCTATTTGAAAAAGACAAACTTAATACAGATAAAGAAACAGGAGTCATCGTCGGTGTAAACCAAGGCGATGACTTTGAGTATTCCATGGATGAGCTTGCGAATCTCTGCAATGTTGCTGATATCGAAGTGGAGTCGTCAATGGTTCAAAATCTCGAAAAGCCAAACAATGCCACATATCTTGGCAAGGGGAAGGTTGAGGAACTTAAAGAATTCTGTCATAACCTCGAGATCGATGTTGTCATTTTCAACGATGAATTATCTGGAATACAGCTCCGTAATCTGGAAGAAAAACTGGATATAAAAGTAATCGACAGAACAATTCTTATCCTGGATATTTTCGCATCCAGAGCTGTCTCGAAAGAAGGTAAGCTTCAGGTGGAATTGGCACAGCTTCAATACAGGATGCCCCGTTTGGTCGGACTTGGAAAATCTCTATCAAGGCTGGCAGGTGGAATCGGTACAAGAGGACCGGGTGAAAAGAAGCTGGAGTCGGACAGACGTCATATCCAGAGACGGATGGACAATATAAAAAAAGAACTTAAGAAGGTAAGCATTCATCGTAAAAACCAGAGGTCCACAAGAAGAAAAAGAGAAACGCCAATAGTCGCCCTTGTAGGCTATACAAACAGCGGCAAATCGGCAGTCATGAATTATTTTCTTAAAAAGACCATGGGCAAGGGCGCAGATGTAATTGAAAAAGATATACTTTTTGCTACTCTGGATGCATTTCAGAGGAAGATCAAGGTCGGACCAAAGGAAGAATTCATATTGATTGACACTGTAGGTTTTGTCAGCAGGTTGCCCCATGGGTTGGTGGAAGCATTCAAGTCCACATTAGAAGAGGTGCAGGATGCTGATTTGCTCCTTCAGATAATGGATATTTCAAAGGAGAACAATGACTTTCAAACTGAAGTCGTTGACAGTGTTCTTTCCGAGCTTGGTGCGGATCAGAAGGACAAGATCATGGTATATAACAAGATCGACCTGCTTGATATGGACAAGGTTGAGAAAAAAGCACTGATAAGGCAGGGACCTATCGTAATGGGAGGCAGGGAAATAATGTACGTTTCCGCTAAGTTCGGCACTGGAATGGACCGGCTTATGGGAAGAGTAAACGAAAAGATTTTCGGAAAGGGACCGGAAGATAATAAATGATCAAATATTATACAGCTTTAACCGAAGGCAGAGCGGAACAAATTATCGACAAGTCGCGATTTATCGGACACATCAAGTCAGTATATACAAAAGACGAAGCAGTAGAGTTCATCGACGCAATACGCAGGGAATACAAGGATGCCACCCACAATGTGCCGGCAATGGTCGTAGGAGACAAAATGCAGGTACAGTGGGCAAGTGATGATGGTGAACCTCAAGGCACTTCAGGTGCTCCCATAGTACAAATGCTGGTAAGCAGGAATATCACCAACGTAGCTGTTGTCGTAACCAGGTATTTTGGAGGCATCAAACTGGGAACGGGAGGACTTGTCAGAGCATATACGGGAACGGCAAAGCTTGTGTTGGATGATGCCGGTACGGCTGCAGTCAAGGAAATGGTAAATATGCTTATTGCATTTGATTATACTTATCTTGGTAAAATAGAGAATCTTGCATATGGAGGAGACTTTTCTATAAGGAATATCGAGTACATAGAAAAGGTGAATGCGACTATCGTAATCGACCCTGAAAAGAGGGAGGAGACAGTTAGATCCATAGCAAATATTTCATCCGGAACGGCCAAAATTATCTCTGAAACCAAAATGGATGAAAAAGTAAAAATTAGCCTTTAATTTATCCCTGTATTGCATTGACAATGAAAAACCCGTGTGGTAGGATATTATCTGGCTCGTAAATTTTAAGCCAGATTTATGTTGTTCCAAGGTAGCTCAATGGTGGAGCACTCGGCTGTTAACCGATAGGTTGTGGGTTCAAGTCCCACCCTTGGAGCCAATGTAAAAAGTCGTAAGGGCGCATAGCTCAGCTGGGAGAGCACCTGCCTTACAAGCAGGGGGTCATAGGTTCGAGCCCTATTGCGCCCACCATTAGATCGTCCGGTTTGTGAAACAAATCGATGACGAACTTGTGCAAGATTTTCCCAAATCTATGATTTGGTGAAAATCACTGCCAAATTGTGGCCTGGTAGTTCAGTTGGTTAGAATGCCAGCCTGTCACGCTGGAGGTCGTCGGTTCGAACCCGATCCAGGTCGCCAATTTGCATCGACTAACCTGATAATATGCTGGCGTGGCTCAACGGTAGAGCAGCTGATTTGTAATCAGCAGGTTGGGGGTTCGATTCCCTCCGCCAGCTCCAAATATCAGGTTAACATAAATCAAAAGCCTTGATAACTTGGCACACCCAACCTTAGTGGGGCACGGGGAGAGAATCTCACCGTATCGAGCGGAGCGGAGTACCGCTCCAGGGGTGACAAGGTCGCAAGACCTGCCAAGAGGGGACAGAGTCCCCTATGGAACGCGAAGTGTTAGGTTGGGGGTTTCGATTCCCTCCGCCAGTTCCAAATATCAGGTTAACATATGGAGGGGTTCCCGAGTGGCCAAAGGGGGCAGACTGTAAATCTGTTGTCTAAGACTTCGAAGGTTCAAATCCTTCTCCCTCCACCATAATATGCGGAAGTGGCTCAGGGGTAGAGCATCGCCTTGCCAAGGCGAGGGTCGCGAGTTCGAATCTCGTCTTCCGCTCCAATTTGCGGATGTGGTTCAATGGTAGAACTTCAGCCTTCCAAGCTGAAAGCGTGGGTTCGATTCCCATCATCCGCTCCAAATTGGGCTCATAGCTCAACTGGATAGAGCAACAGCCTTCTAAGCTGTAGGTTCGGGGTTCGAATCCCTGTGGGCTCACCATATCGTAATCAACGACATAAAGTCGATGATATAGAATCCTGTTTGTTGAAATATCAACAGGGATTCGAACCCGAAAGGGCTGGCTGCGTAAAGAAAACAGTCAAGGACTGTTTTTAGCAGACAGGTTTAAATCTTCTTTAGAAGATGCGAACGGCAACAAAGTTGCAAAATCCCTGTGGGCTCACCATATCGTAATCAACGATATAAAGTCGATGATATAGAATCCTGTTTGTTGAAGTATCAACCGGGATTCGAACCCGAAACATCAGGGTTCGCAAAATAAATAACGATGAATGAGTCGTTTATATATGTCCTGAAATTGGGAGCAGTACCTTCGATGGGGTATAGCCAAGTCGGTAAGGCAACGGGTTTTGATCCCGTCATGCGTAGGTTCGAGTCCTGCTACCCCAGCCATATGACCCATTAGCTCAGTTGGCAGAGCACTTGACTTTTAATCAAGGTGTCCCGCGTTCGAGCCGCGGATGGGTCACCATTTTTTTTAGGAACATTATAAACGACTTGGACATGGAGAGGTGTCCGAGTGGTTTAAGGAGCTGGTCTTGAAAACCAGTGATTCCGAAAGGGACCGTGGGTTCGAATCCCACCCTCTCCGCCAGTAATAACTTTTCTGGATCGTAACCAAGAGAAGATGGATTCTGCTGAATAAGAGAGTGGGATTCGAACCCGAGAGGGCTTGGAGCGTGAGGAAAAGCATCGTGGATGCTTTTTAGCGAACAAGGTTCGCGGGCTTCTTCTGAAGTCAAGGACGGCAACTGCGACGAAGGAGCAGGTGTGTAAATCCCACCCTCTCCGCCAGTAATAACTTTTCTGGATCGTAACCAAGAGAATATGGATTCTGCTGAATAACATAGTGGGATTCGAACCCGAGAGGGCTTGGAGCGTGAGGAAAAGCATTATGGAGAAGTACTCAAGAGGCTCAAGAGGACGGTTTGCTAAATCGTTAGGCTGGGTGACCGGTGCGTGGGTTCGAATCCCACCTTCTCCGCCAGAAATAAGCTTTTCTGAATGATAACCAAGAATATGAATTCTACTGATTTAATAATGTGGGATTCGAACCCGAAAGGGCTTGGAGCGTGAAGAAAAGCATCGTAGATGCTTTCTAGCGAACAAGGTTCGCAGGCTTCTTCCGAAGCCAAGAACGGCAGCTGCGACGGAGGAGCAGGTGTGTAAATCCCACCTTCTCCGCCAGAAATAAGCTTTTCTGAATGATAACCAAGAATATGAATTCTACTGATTTAATAATGTGGGATTCGAACCCGAAAGGGCTTGGAGCGTGAAGAAAAGCATCGCAGGATTTGCCAGCGGATTTTGCGAGATCGTAGGGGTATAGCTCAGTTGGTAGAGCGATAGTCTCCAAAACTATGCGCCGAGGGTTCAAGTCCTTCTACCCCTGCCAATTTAACATCATAGGTATTGACTGAGATCGGGGTGTAGCGCAGCTTGGTAGCGCAACTGCTTTGGGAGCAGTGGGTCGCACGTTCAAATCGTGTCACCCCGACCATATTAGGGCCTTTAGCTCAGTTGGTTAGAGCGTCCGGCTCATAACCGGCAGGTCCGGGGTTCAAGTCCCTGAAGGCCCACCAAATGTAAAAAACATCCATTTATGGATGTTTTTTACATCTATTTACGATTTAGTGAGATTTGAATCCGTAAGGGCATCCGAACCAAAATAGCAGAATATTTTATTCTACGTATTTTATGAACTGCTTATTGAGATTTTTCGGTAATGGAATGTTGTAACTTCTGAAAACCGGTTCTTTGCCATCATTTCCCGATTCTGCTGTATAATCACCTATAGTCAAATATAACTGATCATCTAAAACCAACATTGTCGGTGAATATAAACATAGTACGCCATCTTCTTTACTTGACACAAAATAAAAAAGCTCCTCACTGCCATCACCATTATCATCAACAATTTTTACATTGTCTTTTTCCGTATAATATTCGAGGGTGTAATAATATGAACAGAAATCATAGAATGCTTCCATAGTCTTTTCGTCAATATCCATTATTTTTTTATCAACTATTGGTTCCCCAATTCCGTTATCTTCTCCAACATAGTAAATATTATTTTTTTGATCAAGATATTGATTTACATATTTATCGAACACATTTTCTTTAACATAAAGCATTTCGTTGTCTATAAATAGAAAATCTGGATGATTCTCAATTTCGTAGACGTTTTGATCGGTAGTAATACCATAGAGTAGCCGATTCATGAATGGAATAAGCCCCGTATCGTTTGTTCCATAAATGTTTGCTACGGGTTTGCTTAATACCAAATCTCCATATGCTGTCCCATACATATAAGAATTATAGCCGGAAATGTCGGCTGGATCATAGAAAGCTCCACGTTCGATTTTAAATTTTTTGTCATCTTCATTATTGTGTTTTTCTCTTAATTGTTGTTGGCGTTCTTTTATTTTGTTTAGAAATACACTATCAATAAAATTTGTTTCTGAAATTTCACCCCATAATAGAACATATTTTTCACCTTCAAAAGTAAATGATTTGCCCCCATCAGCATTAGATGAGTCATAATATATTTTATTATGAGTATTTACATATCCTTCATTGAAATTTGGCGAGATTCGTGTTGTTATTTGCATATAGAGGATAAAGATTAGAACTAATAAACATAAAACAAATAGCATTTTAGCAATAATTTTCTCCAATTTGTCAACTGGGATACTAGCCTTTTTTCTTTTAGCAATTGAAATTCTAAGTTTTATTGCTAGGAATAATATGACAAAAAATAATACCATCATAAAATGCACAAACCACATTAAATCTTCAGCTTCCATTGATGCACCTATTTCTAAAAGTATTCATATAGTTTATTCGTTCTGCAAACTGATTATATCAAATAATAGTCTTATATGTATTATTATTTGTATTAATGAGGTTTTACCGTGCAGCTGCTGAATCAAAATTAAGTCCTTGTTACTCCATGGTGTTTTCTATTCTTCTTAGACAACACACTGAATAGTATCCCAAATATGATCAGTACACCGCCAAAGACAAAGTTAATTGTAATTACTTCATTAAGCAGAACGATTCCCAGAATGGCTGATACCAGCGGCTGTATTGGATAGAACAGAGAACATGTGGCTGCGCTGACCAGGCTCAAAGCCTTGTTCCAGAGCAGGAATGATATGGCTGTGCTGATCAGACATATGAACACAAATGAGAATATGAACATGCCGTCGATGGAATGAAATTCGACAGGCGCAAATTGATATTGCACCAGGCTGACGGGCAGTGCGAATATGCATCCGATAAGCATAGCCCATATTGTGATAACCAGGGAATCATATTTTTCAGAGACCAACCTGACGATAACTGAGCCAAGGGACCAGCAGATCACAGCACCGAAGCTTATCAATGCGCCCCATACCGAGCCAATATCATCGATTTGACCTATTATGATGACTGTTCCGAGAAGTGCGACCGCAACAGAAAAAGCTTGCTTCCTTGTGACTTTTTCCTTGAGTATGATGAGCGCCAGCACAATTATTATTACCGGATTTATTGAATTTATTAGTGATGCAAGTGATGCATCGCAGTAGTCTGTACCCAAAAGCTGTAAGCCGATACCAAGAAAATATCCAAAAAATCCTACACAGAAAACGTATTTGAAATCACTTTTTCTGATCGACAGTCCCTTGATTTTTCCGCCTTTAAAGAAATAATATATTGATAATGCCAAAAATCCTATTAGGAACCTTATGAAGAGGAGGATAAATGGATGCATTGCGACAAACACGTATTTTGCAAATACGTACATACTTCCCCAGATCGCAGTCGTTAGAACCAGATATATATAAGCCTTTGAATTTTTCATTTAAACTCCTGACAGCCCACTTAAGATATGTCTATAATATCTTATGTAAATGGTTTATAGTCAAGTAAAAAGTAATTTAATTGTATTTCTCGCTATTAAGTGGTACAATATAGCAAATAAGAAAAGACGGGCATATAAAGTGCCGGGAAAAGGAGGGTTTGCCACGGATAATTTAACAGAAATGCTGAAAGGCGTGCTGGAAGGATGTGTTCTCGAAATCATCAGCCGAGGGAGCACCTACGGCTATGAGATCACGCGGAAGCTCAATTCCATGGGTTTTACGGACGTTGTAGACGGAACTGTTTATACAATTCTCATAAGGCTGGAAAAAAATAAACTGGTTGACATCGAGAAGAAGTCTTCCGATAAGGGACCGCCCCGAAAATTTTTTACATTAAACGATGCAGGCAAAGAAGAGCTGCGAACGTTTTGGGAAAAGTGGGAGTTTTTGTCGCTTAGGATCGATGAGTTAAAGGAGAATAAGTAAATGAACTTTTGGGATAAAATCACCGGTAATGATATGAAAAAAGAACTTAAGACTTTCGATTCCCGTGCAGAAAAGTTGCCGCAGGATTATCAGAATGCCTGGGAAGAAATAAAAGTTTGCAGCTGGTCGTATTCGGATCTGACAGGACGGAATTTAATGCCCATATTAGGCGGCATGCTTGGCCTTCTTGAAGACGGATCAGCTGATGGACTTAGTATAAACGAAGTTTTGGGAGAGGATATCAAAGGATTTTGTGCTGCCGTTGCAGGTGAAGAAGGTGCAAAATCCTATCGTGATAAGTGGCGGGTGCAGCTGAATAACAATGTTGCCCGAAAACTTGAGAGCCTGGATAAGTAAGGGGGCAGTTATGAATATTCAAGACGTAATAGAAGGAAAGAAAGCATGGCGTGCCCATAAGGCTCGTGTAAAGAAGCTGCCTGAAGACTATCAGATAGTATATAAAGAGATCCAAAACTACTTATATAAAGTAGGACCGGTGGAGCTTAATGACGGATTTGATTTGTTTGTCGGTATCGTCGATCTGTTTGAAGAAGGGGCTTCACAGGGAAAGGGCGTTCTGGAAGTGACAGGAAAAGACGTTGCTGCGTTTTGCGATGAACTGATCAAGGATTCCAAGACTTATATGGACGTATATCAGGAAAAAGTAAATCAAAAACAAAAATAATAATTCCTAAATTCAATTTAATACTTTTTAAAAGGAGGAAAAGATGATTACTGATAAAAAAAGCCCTTACAGAATGGTAAATGATGAACAACTTTCAAAACTCAGAGAAAGAGAAGACAAACTTTTTTACGAGCGGACTGCTGACAGCAAAAAAGCTTTTGATGAGGCACATAAGAATCTGCTAAACGGCGTCCCAATGCCATGGATGGGTGACTGGGGAACAGATCATCCGATCTTTCTTGATTATGCCGAAGGAAACCGTTGTTATGATATTGACGGAAACGAATATGTGGATTTTTGTCTGGGCGACACCGGTGCCATGTTTGGCCATTCTCCAAAAGCGACTGCAGATCTTGTGGCAAAAAATGTTTACAAGGGAATCACAACCATGATGCCGACATTAGATTCTCTCGAGATAGGTAAAGAACTGAGCAAACGTTTTGGGCTTCCATACTGGCAGGTTGCTATGACTGCAACCGAAGCCAACCGTTACGTTATCCGTAACTGCCGAACTCTTACGGGCAGGGGCAAGATTCTTTCCATGAACGAAAGCTATCACGGAAGCCTGGATGAAACACTTCCCCATATCGATGAAAGCGGTAAACTTCACTTGAGATCTGAATGGGATTCAAATCCCAACGTGCCGAAAGATCTTTTGAGCAGAATAGTGGAATTCAATGACATAGAGGCACTGGAAAGAGAACTGGCATATGAGGATTGCGCTGCAGTGCTTCTGGAACCGGTCATGACAAACTGCGGTATGGTTTTGCCTATGGAAGGTTATCATGAAAAGCTCAGAGAGCTTTGTACAAAATATGGTACATATCTCATTATAGATGAAACCCACACATTGTCCAACGGATATGGTGGATACACCAGAGCATACGGCCTTGAACCGGACTTTGTAACTTTGGGGAAATCCATTGCCGGAGGTATTCCTGTTGCTGTATATGGATTCACAAAGGAAGTAGCCGACAAAATCAATAAAACCTTTGGCCATGAAGGTGTTTCCGACCCAATGGGTATAGGCGGAACTTTGGCAGCAAACCAGTTTGCCATTGCTGCAATGAAAGAAACTTTGACAAAAGTAGCGACTGAAGAAGCTTTTGAAAAAATGTTCAGAGGTCAGGAACGATTGTCAGATGGGCTGGATGCAATTTTGAAAAAATATGAAGTTCCATGGAGCCTGACAAGAAGTGGAGCCAGATGTGAACTGCAGTTCATGCCAACACTTCCGAAGACCGGAACCGAAGCAAAAAATAATTTTGACTGGCAGCTGATGTATTACACGCATATATACTTAAGTAACCGCGGCATTCTGATAACTCCATTTCATAACATGATGCTTATTTCACCGGTCACATCCGATGATGACATCGACAGACTAATTCAAGGCTGGGATGATTGTCTCAAAGAACTGGTCAGTGTAAGCACAAAATAAAAATGGAGGATATGAATATGAAACATTTTTCCCTGGACAAAAAAATTGCCATCGTGACAGGAGGCGGATCCGGATTGGGTCTGTCTACCGTGAAACGTTTTATGGAAGCAGGTGCTGTTGTAACAGTTGCTGACATTTCGAATACCGCGGGGGGAATCGCCGCCGACATCGGATGTGATTTTATAAAAACAGACGTGTCAGATGAATCAAGTGTGGAAAATCTTATGAAAAGCGTCAGTGAAAAATACGGGAAACTGGATATTTTGGTGAACAATGCAGGCATAATTATGCCTGAACAGCTTCTTGAAGATGCTGTGCTTGAAGACTTTAAGAATTTGTTCGCAGTAAATGTATACGGTGTTGTAAATGGGCTGAAATACGGAGCCAAATATGTAAGTGACGGCGGGGTCATTTTAAATACTGCGTCTAATTCAGCAAATGGAGATTATGCCGGTTATGGTGCGTATATAGCATCAAAAAGCGCAGTAGTCGGTCTTACAAAGGCGGCAGCAGTAGAACTTGCTCACAGAAATATACGTGTAAACTGTATATGTCCGAATACCATAGATACGCCAATGGCATATGCTGAAGGATGCGAGACTGAGTTGGCGGTTATGAAGGTGACTGCCCCTTTAGGTAGAATGTGTAAGCCGGAAGAAGGGGCCGCACTATATCACTTTCTTGCGTCGGATGATTGCCGGTATATTACCGGTGAGGATATATATATAGATGGCGGATTAAAGGCCGGCCCAAGTACCCAGCTGATAGACTGCATATTGAAAGGTCTGGGTGATGACGTTGAATAAACAGTTTATAGACTTTTCAGATCAGATCTGTCTGGTGACCGGCGCCGGAAGCGAAAGCGGAATAGGGTTTGCTGTAGCAAAGATCCTGGGTGAACTTGGTGCCTGCGTTGCATTAGTGTCCACAACAGATCGTATTTTCAAAAGAGTAGAGAGGCTGGAATCCGAAGGCATCAGAGCAAAAGGTTATATAGCAAATTTGATGGATCGGGAGGAGACCAAAAAAACGATAGCACAAATAATCACTGATTTTGGCGGGTTGCATGTACTGATCAACAATGCGGGGATGACCCAGGTCGGAGAGGAAGAAGATTTTACAGATTTTATGAATGTGACTTATGAAAGCTGGGATTCATCCATTGACCGAAATCTTAATTTGACCTTCAATGTGACAAAGGAGGCTTTGCCATTTATGGTTGATGGTAATTACGGAAGGATCGTTAATGTTTCTTCGGTGACAGGTCCTGTCGTAAGCAATCCCGGGGAAGCTGCATACAGTGCGGCAAAGGCCGCGGTAATCGGTATGGGCCGCTCTCTTGCAATCGAAGTCGGTGGTAAGAATATAACGGTAAACAATGTTCTGCCCGGCTGGATAGGAACCGCATCTCAGACAGAGAGTGAAGCCGCCGGAGGAGAAAACACGCCTATGGGGCGAAGCGCCGACGCTGCTGAGGTGGCAAACGCAATCGTTTTTCTCGCATCTGAAAAGGCTTCATATATAACCGGAGAATCACTGGTCGTGGATGGAGGTAATACCATCCAGGAATACAAAGGTCCTAAAGAACTTTACTATTGATCAAATAACAAAAAATACTTTTTTTACTTTTTGCAGTTTCTCAATGCTATACTACTTGAAAACTTTGATTGGAGGAATTTATGAAAAAAAGTAATAATAAGTATTTTTTTATTGCAGGGGGGTTACTTTTAACGTTCATATTGTTTACGGTGGCTTTGATGGCTATGGATGTCCGCTCAATCGGCCCGGATCAAAGCAGTGTAGGCCTTGGGGCATTGAATGGATTTGTGCTTAGTGAGCTTGGCGCAAACATGGTTTGGTATCGTATTACCGCCGTGATTGGGGTTCTGTCAATTATCATTGCACTAGGTTTTGCCATAGCCGGTGTAATACAATTAATAAAAAGAAAAAGCTTTAGGTATGTGGATAAAAGTATTATTGCGCTTGGTGTTTTTTATGTTATTTTGGTAGATATATATATTTTTTTCGAATTATTTGTTGTAAATTACAGACCTATTATCATGGATGGTATATTTGAGGCATCCTATCCATCTTCTCACACAATGATTGTGCTGTTCATAATGGGAACTGCAATGATCCAGTTTCATTTTAAAATAAAAAAGGACAACCTTAGGGTTGCAGTAAATACTTGTTTGGCCGTACTTATTGTAATAATGATAGTCGGGAGGCTCTTATCTGGAGTTCATTGGTTTACTGACATCATAGGGGGTATTCTTCTGGGAGCAGCCCTTATCATGTTTTATTTTATTACTGCCCAAAAGGTGACAAATGAAAAAATATATTTGTCATAAGTTAGCATAAATTCGTAATTTACATCTTATTAAGCTTTTTGATCAGAATGAATGCGGTCAGGATGCTGATTGCTGACATGATGGCGCATGTGGTCCAGCCTATGCTCCACATCCCCCGAATTCCAAAAGCTACGCCTACCATCAAAGGCGCAATGGGCATTCCTATGTCCCCGATCCCTCCCGTTATACCGGTGACGATGGGGACTTCTCTTTCGTGATAGACTTCCGGGAGTATTGAATAAAATGCTCCAAGACCCCATGATCCGCCGAAAGTTATGAGCAGAGCTGATATATAGAGCATTGTAAAGCTTCCCGAACTTGCGAATACCAGAAAAATTACAGAGATAATGACCAGGATATATCCGAACATGAGAACCAGAATCCTTGCTCTGTCCTTGTTTGCTGAACGTGCGGTGAAGAAGTCGGATGTCTTTCCCGATATAAGGCAGGATGCCAGCATTCCGATGGTGACAGCCGTCAGAAGCTTCCCTGTTTCCAGTTCTGTAAATCCAAGGGAGCCTGAAAATAGAGGCATATCAACCGTGACAGCCTGTACGGTCCATGTAGTCGCAAAGAAACTTATAGCCAGAAGCCAGAGCTTACTTGTTGCAAGAAGGTTCTTCTTTGGTTCATCAGGTTTGCCGATATCATCGGCACTGACAGTTTCCATTTCATTTTCAGTTACTTTCTTACGGTTTTGATGCCCGTCAGGTGATTCTCTGACGGTGATCAGCCATATAACAGCCAGCAGTATCTGTAGAACAGCAAGAGCGTAGTAGGACATTTCCCATGAACTCTTAGATATGACGAATCCTGCAAAAGTACCGCCCAGACCGCCTCCGCAGTAAAAAATGCCGTTGAATACAGCTGTCGACAAACCTATATTTTTCTCTTCGATCCAGTTCATTATTATAACGAGAAAAACGGGGAATACTATAGATGCAGATCCCTGGATGAATTTCAATATCATAAGAAGCCAGATCTGATCAAGATGGGGGAAGACAAGCTGTGGAACGACGGCAGCTAATGTTGCGTATATCAGGATAACCCGGCTGCCGAATCTGTTATACATGAATCCTGCAATGATCATTGCGGCTACAATGCCGCAGGATTTGATGGTATCGCTGGTGAGAAGGATGCTTTGAGATATTCCTGAAACTGCCGAGAGTTCACCGACAGTCATAGAAAACTGGGGGAACTGGGATGCTATCGAGCACCCTACAAACGCATTGATAAAGACGATGTACCAGGCTTTGATTTTAGACGGTTGATTTTTTATTCGGACTGTATTTAGCAATTGAATAGCACCTCATTATGATATATGATATCATATGATGATTTATTATATGAGATAATTATTTTTCATAAAATAGGAGGTATAAAATGGCAGTAAATTTAAAGGGAAGAAGTTTTTTGACACTGATGGATTTCACCCCGCAGGAGATCAGGTACATGCTTGATCTTGCTAAAGATCTTAAGGCAAAGAAAAGAATGGGGCTTACCGGAGATCTTTTTAAGGGTAAAAACGTATTGTTACTGTTTGAAAAGAGTTCAACGAGAACCAGATGTGCGTTTGAAACAGGAGCTGCGGAAGAAGGAGCTCATGTTACATTTCTTGATAATAAAAGTTCACAGTTCGGCAAGAAGGAAAGTCTTGAAGACAGCGCAAAGGTATTTGGAAGATTTTTCGACGGCATAGAATACAGAGGCTATGAACAAAAGGTAGTTGAAGATCTTGCAAAGTATTCAGGAGTTCCGGTTTGGAACGGCCTCACTGATGTGGATCATCCCACACAGATCCTGGCGGACATCATGACTATAGAAGAGCATATCAAAAAGCCTCTTCACAAGGTCAAAGTGGTTTTCTGCGGTGACACCAGAAACAACATGTCATACGCATGGATGTATGGATGTGCAAAGATGGGAATGAGTTTTGTTGCTTACGGTCCTCAGGAACTGGCACCTGACCAGGCAATTATGGACAAGGTTCTTAAAGTAGCTGAAATAACCGGTGCAAACATCGAATTCTCAAGCGATGCAGCAAGCCTTGACGGAGCAGACGTGATATACACCGATGTTTGGGCATCCATGGGTGAAGAAGATCAGATCCCGGCTCGCGTAAAGCAGCTTTCACCGTACAAGGTAACAGTGGATCTCATGAAAATGACAAATAATCCTGATACTATTTTTATGCACTGCCTGCCTGCGTTCCACGATTTTGAAACGGACATGGCTAAAGATCAGAAGGCGCTTGGGCACGATATCAGAGAAGTAGATGACGAGGTATTCAGAAGTCCTAAATCAGTTGTATTCGACGAAGCGGAGAACAGGATGCACACCATAAAAGCGGTTATGGTAGCAACCATGTAAATATAAGGGAGGTTCAGTATGGCAGAAAAAATCGTAATTGCCCTGGGGGGAAATGCACTGCAGGAAAGCGGAAAGCCTGCAACGGCGGAAGCACAACTGGAGGTAGTTAAACAGACGGTGGAGTACATCGTTGACATTTATGAAAGAGGATATGAGATCGTCATAGTCCACGGAAACGGCCCTCAGGTTGGAAGAATCGTTCTTGCATCAGAGACTGCAGCAGATGTGACACCGCCCATGCCCTTTGACGTATGCGGCGCAATGAGTCAGGGATATATCGGCTATCATATCCAGCAAAGCCTTAAACATGCTTTTAAGAATAGAGGCAAGGACATTCCCGTTGTGACTTTGGTGACTCAGGTCAAAGTAAATGAGAATGATCCGGCTTTCAAAACGCCGACAAAGCCTATCGGGCCTTTTTATACAAAGGAAGAAGCCGATGCCATCGTTAAGGAAAAAGGCTATGACATGAAAGAAGATGCAGGCAGGGGATTCAGAAGAGTCGTTGCCTCGCCTATACCGGAAGAGATCGTCGAACTTGATTCACTTCTCAGGCTGTTCGACAGCACTGTCGTTATTACGGCCGGCGGCGGCGGGATCCCTGTAATAGAAAAGAACGGAGAACTTGAAGGTATCGCGGCGGTCATCGACAAAGACTATGCGGCGGAGAAGGTTGCGGAAGATATCGATGCAGATGTTCTCATGATACTTACCGAAGTAGAATGTGCTTGCACAGACTTTGGGACTCCAAATCAATGCGACATTAAAGGCATTGAAGTGGACGAAGCAGAAAAGCATATCAATGAAGGACAGTTTGCCGCAGGAAGCATGCTCCCAAAAGTGAATGCAGCAGTCAAGTTTGCCAAGTCCAAGAAGGGCAGGAAGGCAATAATAACTTCGCTCTATAAGGCAACCGAAGCTCTTGATGGAAAAACCGGTACTATAATCGGCTAACTACAAAGCTGAATAAACGTTGAAAAATACCCCTTTCACGACTATCGTGGAAGGGGTATTCGTACGTAATATAAACGTAACAAGATAAATAGTTAAAATAATAACAAAAGTGTTTTAAAATTAACAAAATGTGGTATAATGCATATAGATGAACAAAAAGGTTCAGACTCAATATCAAAAAGTATCCAGGGAAGGGGTGCCATGATGAATAAATTAGCAAAGAGATTACTACGCGGAAGCGATGAAATGGTAGAAAAAAAGTCAGCTTACTTCGCAAAGACAATGAAAAAACACTACGAAGATATGAGAGAAGCTAATATTGGATTCTACGACATGCCGTATCAAATAACTAAGTAAACGTCAATCTTCTGAATATCATGATAAGAACTGCCTCTTTGGGGCAGTTCTTATTTGTGTAACTTTGAGTGGGTCGTTAGTCTTTCCCTTCATATATGATCTCAGGTCCTCAGCAGACATTACAGGATCAAATTTATCCTTACAAAGATCAATGACAGTATGTTTCTCGCCATGGCTGTCTATTGATTGTATTACAGCATCTAAAATAGCATAATTGAAACTTCTATCATATGGATGTGCATAAATCACAGTATTATTCATTGAGAGTGAATCTCCATATACATGCGCATGACTCATCTGTTATATCAGGATAGCAGCTGACACATTCTGTTGTAATGCGGTCGTCGATAGTTTTGGCAAATCCTGAATACTCAACTGTACCTACAGGCTTGCACGGATGAAAATCCATACCTTTTCGCTCTCTCGCCTGCTGTGCTCTACATGTCACTATATTATATGTAAGGGTGTTGCCGTCTCTTGTGATGGATTCTTTGTTCAGGGGAGAATACATCCTGAAATTAAGCGCCCGTTCAAGACCTTCCAGACCTGAGTTATCCGGCAGATCGAGAAATCTTTTTATGCGGTTTGCTTCTATTACAGTATATTGTTCCCATATATTCATGTCATGTTCCATGGCTTCGTCCATGCCGTGTTTATATTCGACGGACTGAAACCAGACACCATCCATAGCCAGCCAGTTTTTGGAAAACTCTTCAATTAGATCAAGCAGTTTTTCTTTAGGCAGATCTTCGATTTTGTTGTAAGTCATGATCGATTCCTTTGTATTTATTAATTCTGAAAAAATTGATTGATGCTATAGATTATATCATGTAATGCAAATTGAGTGAAACCCTCGCTTTGTATCGTATAATATAGTGACGGGCAGTTTAGCCCGGCGCCGGCAAGCACTAAAAAGACGTCAATAATACCAGCACTGTCGGTTCTTACTAAATCAGAGATTTAGAGAACCTTAGTATGGACCTACCTGCGGTTTCAATAGAAACCGGGTTAGGTCTCAGGAGTCATCAATGAAAGATAAAGATCTCATAAAATTGATCCAACAAGACCCGGAGCGTGGTATCGCACTGGCTGTTGATTTATACGGCAGTGTTACCAAAGCGGTATGTAACAGTATATTGCAAGGATTCAATCGTGACGAGATCGAAGAGGCATGGGGAGATACATTTGTGAAACTCTGGAAAAATGCCGATAAATTCGATCCGGGGAAAAAGACAAGCCTCAAAACATATATTGGGACCATAGCCAGAAATGTCGCTCTGGATGTGAGGAGAAAAAGTAATAGAAACACGTTTGTCGAACTGGAGGAGGACAGCATCATCGATGTATCAATAAATATCGATGATGATTATGCCAGAAAACAAAACGAAGAGATCCTGCATGGTGCAGTTGACGCAATGGATGAGCCGGATAGAAGTATTTTTATATTAAGATTTTTCTATGCTAATTCGGTCAAGGATATTGCAGAAAAATTAGCCATAAAGCCGAAGCAAGTGGAAAATATATTGTTCCGCAGGAAAGCCGCATTAAAAGATGTGCTGATGGAAGGAGGCATATTAAATGACTAAACTAACAGATATGATAAATAAACTCACGGAGTCTGAAATGGATGATAAAGTTTTAGATAGTTTTGAAATGACAAAGGAAGAAAAAGAAAGAACTGCCGGGCTTGCTCTTAATAAAATAAGAGCAGAGAAAGAAGCATCCGGTGCAGCCAAAGGCAAAATACAAGAATCAGGTGGAAAAGTGATTGGATTCGGTAAAAGGTGGAGCCGTAAATTTGTTGCTGTGGCAGCAGCGATGGTAGTTGTTCTGGCATTCGGAGTGGTCGCATATGCGAATGGGTGGTTCAATTTGGGAGTAATCGATGATGGCTATGATAAATATGAATTGACTGCTGTAGAAGATTCAGCACAATATAAAGCGGCGAAAGAAGTTATGGATTATGACAATAGTCTTTCAAACGAAGAACTCGTTGCTCGGGATAATGGCAAGTTTGAGGACACAGGAAAAACAAATGATAAGGAAAAATCAATTACCTTTAGAGCGCCAAGTGAAAAAGAAAATGAAGTGCTAAAGAAATATGATTTAAAGTTTGAGAGAACCCATTATTATGTTGATTCCGCTAAAAAAGCATTTGATGAAGTGGGCATAGCAAATTTCTTAGGAGATTTTTGGGATATTAACGAACTAGAATCAAATGATAATTATGTTTATGACGACGGATATATCTATACAGATATGGGTTCTGTTACAGTTATGGGAGGCGGAGAAACATCAGACGATCCGGTGTATTGGGAAATGCATTTGACTCCCAGAAACGTATATATTTCTCCTTGGAGCGCATTTGTCAGTTCAAGTGAAAGGGAAAACCCTGAGTTAGCTGAATGGGATTTTACTACCGATGACGGTTACTATGTAAAGGCAGCATCGTATAAAGTAAATATGCCGACTACGCTTGAAAATGGAGAAACTGAAAAACGAGCTTACAGGAACTTTCATTTTTTATTGATCACAGAAACTCATACTATGGATATGTATTATGATATTTGGATCGATGACAAAGACAATGACATGTCAAATAAAGAGTTTGAAAAGATGATAGACAAGTTCGATTTTTCCAAGCTTGGATGAAATATTTGAAATACCTAAGTAAGCAGAGAAGGATCGGTTCACCGGTCTTTTTCTTGTATTTGGAAGAACACTGCAAGTATAATGGGAGGAGTCAAACCCAAATCCAGACATGAAAACTTTTCTAATATGTCACATTTTTTCCGGGTGAACCGTGATATAAGTGAGACATGTTTCAGAGAGGAGTTCAAATGATTGAAAAAGCATATTCGGTCATTGATGAAGATGAATTAAAAGAGATTATGGATTCGTATACTGAGCCGCTGCTTAAGTATTCATACGGCATTTTGTGCAATTACGCCGATGCCGAGGACGCTGTTCAGGTGACTTTTATTAAGCTGTACGACCATCAGAAAAAAATCGACCTTAATAAAAGCTTAAAAGCATATTTATACAAAATTGCTTTTAATACCTGCATCGATATCAGCCGAAAAAATAAAAAAATCGTGTTATTTGGCGACACCAGCTATGAAGAGTCATATGTGGAAGAAGAGTATGA
This sequence comes from Anaerovoracaceae bacterium, assembly GCA_031553035.1. Taxonomy (GTDB): domain Bacteria; phylum Bacillota; class Clostridia; order Peptostreptococcales; family Anaerovoracaceae; genus JAVBLY01. The sequence continues at coordinate 147,180 of JAVBLY010000008.1, forward strand.
CATAGATTTTCCTGCGGAATTAAAAAAAGCATTGCTTTCACTAAAGCCCGTGGACAGGGGACTCATTGTAAATCGTATCGTAAACGATATGAGCTACAGAGAGATGAGTGAGCTGTACGGGAAGTCGGAAACATCACTGAGAAAAAGATATGAACGTGCCCGCACAAAGATAGCTAAACTATACGATTTTGACAAAGAGAATGTGTTCAGGGAAGGAGTTTGTAATGAGCGATAAGCATATAAAAGATGCGTTTGACAGCATCAGTGTAAATAAAGAAAAAATCGATAAGGCAGTTGTTTCAGAGGTATCAGGCATGAGGGCCGGAACAAAAGCCGTTAAGTACGGGAAAGTTGCAAGCCGAAAATCCATTGCAATAGCTGCGGCAATGGTTGTGGTATTGGCGTTTGGTGCAGTTATTTATGAAACCGGATTGTTTGATCTTGGTAAATTAAATGATCCACACAATTCAGGTTTGGAATATGAATATCCGGCACTTGAAGAATCAAATCAATATAAAGCCGCATTGGAATACAACAAGTATCTGGATAGCTTGTCTCAAAAAGAGAAACACGAATTATTTAGTAATAACGATAATGTATTTATTATGGATGAAGAAACAGGAGTTATGACAAGTACAGGACCTAATGAAAAGCTTAAAGAGATTTTAAAGAAGCATAACCTTAAATATGATCTTAAGGAGTTTACAAACATACCATCGGTACAAATTGCCGCTGAAAAAACAGGTTTATCTGGATTTTCTGATGACTTTATCGATAAATATGACGATGGCAAGGGTGGCTACAAATATACGGAAAATGGTAAACTGATGATGCATAATCATATGGCACCGAATTATTGGGAATTGGTGTGTTGCCCCAATGATGTGTTTATTGGTGAGGAAGCTTTTAACTATCCAAATAGTGAGAGAGAAAAAGGAACGGAAGAAGAGTGGTTCTATTTAACAAAGGATGGTCATGAAATTAAATGCGCAACATATAAAATCAAGGGGGCATACGAAGATGGAAAAGGGAATGAAACCCCTGCTATGATGAGAGTATTCCTTTCTATTATGATTACTGATGAGTATACCTTTATGTTTAATTATGATAAGACAATAGAAGATACATCTGATATGACGAAGTCAGAATTCGAAGAAATACTTGAACTCTTTGATTACTCTAAGCTAGATTAAGCTTGATACCATAAAATAATCACTGATCTGGTTAATAACGGTGAAGTTATAGTAAAAAGCATTTAGTGCCCTGCAATACATAGTCATTAAATAATCTTATCCGCGAGAATGTATGGTATCAACAAAGCCCCTAAAATGGGGGCTTTATTTTTCTGTTTGGAAATTTTCTTGATTTATGACAAAAATATAATTGACCAAAATGGTAATATATGGTATTTTCTACCAGGAGGCAAATAATGGAAAAAATTACCATTTGTATTATAGATAAAGATGAGACCTATAAAACAGCCCTTATGGAGTTTATGAAATCCTATTGTCGTAATTATGTTGTGAGCATACCTGTGCTTGAGAACGCCGAAAAAGAGCAGGTACAGGATGTTATTTCGTCAAATGATATCCTTCTTATCAGTTACGATTATCTGGAAGTTTTTAAAAAAGTAGCGTCCAATGATTTTGCTGCCAAGACCATTGTTCTTTTGGAAAGTTTTGCAAAGTGGGATGAAAAGCATACTGAGGGATTAAATATTGTTTCGAAATATACTGATATCAAAAAGATAATCAATTATATCGACAATCACTATTATGAGCTTAATTCAAGCTCTGTTCATATGAAAAAATCCATAACAAAACTTGTGATCTGCCTTGGACTTTCAGGCGGTTCGGGAGTATCCTCCATATCCGAAGGCATCGCATCCGAGCTTTCGAAATACAGGGGACGAAGAGTCTTTTTTTTCAGCCTGGATCAATTTGAGCCTGAATTGAATAATTTGGGACAGGAAACGCAAGAGCGCATTATATACTCACTGATAAATAACGATTTTTCAAATGATAAGAAGATATTCGAAAACAGCATGGTCGAGACAGCGGATGGCGTCTGGAGAATGCCGGTGTCCAGTCACAGGAATGTATTTTACGAATTAGAGCTAAAAGAGAAGAAGAAGTATATTAAGGAAGTCACTGCAAACAATAAATTTGATTATATAGTCATTGATTGCGGCAACAGGCTTGATGAATTTGCGGATTACCTGATCGGGAATTCGGACGATATAATCATCGTCGACGCCCATATGAGTATCAAGAATCGGTTTATGACAGGGCTGATCGACTTTGTGAATGAGGTCAAGATGAACGATCACGAATGTATTTTGGTTGAAAACTTTATGGAAAGTGACCATACACAGACTTACGAGAGCGCACTGCCAATCAGCTGCTGTCAAAGATCAAAAGATATGCCTATTACCGGAGATATCAAATTCTGCTCGGATATAAAGAACATTGTGGATTACATAGGATAGCCATGGATAAAAACAAAATAATCAAAGAAAAGACAGAGATCATAAGAGAAAACATCAGGCAGAACATCTCAGGGAAAAGTGATGAAGATGTAATGACTCTCATCGAAGAAGAGGTGCTTAATGATCATAAGCTTGCCGTCATTTCTCTGAGAGAAAAAACAGAGATCATCAAAAACGTTTTTTATAAAACAAGAAGAGACCTGAATATTTTGGAAGCCTATGCCTTTGACGACAAGGTCTCGGAGATAATGGTCAACGGCAAGGATTCCATTTTTATTGAGCGTGACGGTGCTGTCATAGAGATTTGCGAACAGTTCGATTCTACAGTGGAGTTGGAAGATGTGATCAGAAGGATCGGCTCAAAGGTCCACCGGGAAATAAATGAGATGACACCCATCTTGGATGCCAGACTTGAAGACGGCTCCAGAGTGAATGCCGTGTATAAGAATATTGCCCTAAACGGACCGATCCTGACGATCAGGCGATTCCCCACAACCAGAATAATGATGACAGATCTTCTTGAGTTTGAAACAATTACAAAAGAAGCTGCCGATTTTCTAAAGAAACTGGTAGAAGGGGCATATAACATCTTTATCAGCGGCGGTACCAGTTCGGGGAAAACCACTTTTTTAAATGTCCTCTCAAACTACATCCCAAAAGACGAGAGGGTCATAGTGATTGAGGATTCGGCGGAGCTTCAGATCACGGAGATCGACAATATAGTGCGGCTCGAATGCAAGAATGCCAATGTTCAGGGTAGGGGCGCCATAGTAATGAAAGACCTGATCAAAACCAGCTTGAGGATGCGCCCCAACAGGATCATCGTCGGGGAGGTTAGGGGAGAAGAAGTGCTTGATATGATACAAGCTATGAACACCGGTCATGACGGTTCATTATCAACCGGCCACGGCAACTCCCCCAAAGGTATGCTCCACAGGCTTGAGGCCATGTTCCTGCAGGCAGCGGATTTTCCAATTGAAGCCATCAGGAGGCAGATCGTTGAGGGGATCGATATCATGGTTCATCTCGGAAGGCTTTCAGACAAAAAACGTGTGGTTCTTGATATTTCGGAGATAGAGACAATAGAAAATGGTGAAATCAAGATCAATCAGCTGTTTAAGTATTCTGTGAACAGCGGACTGACGAGGACCAGGAATCCGGTGAAAAACACATTGAAGCTAGAACTTAAAGGAATAACATTATGAAAATCCAGAAAATATTTACTAAAAGAAGAGAACCCGAGCTTCAGTCTGATGTGCCTGACAGTTATGATAATTACATTCTCACACCGGCTGATCAGAAAAAGTTCTATCCGGTGGCATCACTGGCACTGTTCATCACCGGAATGCTGTTTTACAAGAGCATAATCTTATCTCTGATCCTCATATTGGCAGTCATACCCATAAGGAAGTACTATGCCAAGATCATTGCAGAAAAGAGAAAATCCGAGCTTACAATTCAGTTTAAAGATCTTCTTTATTCAATATCGGCTTCATTTGCCACAGGTAGAAGTATGACTTCGGCACTTGAAGAAGCATATGAGAACTTACGCCTTATTTACAAAGAAAACGACATCATCATGGTCGAAGTCAAATATATGTGTGACTGCCTTATTAACAACAAAGAAAATGAGGAAGATGTTCTTCTGGCTTTCGCCGAAAGGAGCGGAATCGAAGACATCATCAATTTTATGGATGTCTATCTAACATGCAGAAGCACAGGCGGTGATATCCAAAAGGTCGTTAACGAAGCTGCAGCTGTGATCGCTGACAGGATCGATATTGAAAAAGAGATAAATACAATAACAGCGCAGAAGAAATATGAAGCAAAGATATTAACATTCATACCCCTGGCGCTCATCGCCTTTCTCCAGCTGACATCGCCTGATTACATAGATCCGCTTTACTCCACAATTCAGGGGAAGCTGATCATGACAGGCGCAATCGGAATGATAGTCGTAGCCTTCCTCTGGAGTATGAAGATCACTGAGATTGAGGTTTGATCATGAAGGGAACAATGCAATCAAAAAAGAAAAGAATAAATGAAATAATAAATAATCTGGCGGATTCGCTTCCTGAAAAGCTTACAGGCAACAGGGAATCCATGTCCCAGAAATATTCAGCCATATACAGCAGAAGCAAGGCTCAGGAAATGGTGATAAGTACCAGCAGGCGAAACGGTAAACTATATCTTCTTGTGATCGCCATCTTCATAACCATAATACTCACAGCTGTCATAAAAACGATACTCGGTCCCGAGGCGCTTATGGACCTTTCCCGATCCTCATACGAAGGTGACAACAAGATTTTGTCTGCTGAGATCGAAGCAAAATATAACGGTGAAACTCAGAAAAAAGATGCTGATATTACTATACAGCCGAAAGGGCTTACCAAAAAGGAAAAGAAAACAAGGATAAGGAACACAAAGAAAAATCTACATAAGATCATTCTCGGCAATAATTCAAGTCTAAGCAATATAACGTCCAGACTGGAACTTGTTACAGTGGATCCTTCTACAGGCGTGGAAATATCTTGGAAATCAGATAACGAAGTGCTCATCGACAATGACGGTATAGTCAATCCCCTTATCTCTTATGGGAATGAAAAAGTAGTTCTGGATGCTCAACTGAGGATCGAGGATGTGGCAGACAGTATTAAGGTCAATGTCACTCTGGGAAAACCGGAAACAGGGAAAGAACTGAGTGATGCCATGGAAGCCAGTGTCAACAATACCATAAATAATTTAAGCGAAAGCGACACCGGCAAGAAGCTGGTTCTCCCCGATAAAACACAGGAAGGCGTCAGTCTGAAGTGGAAACAAAAAGAAGAAACGGGTGTAGTTCTTCAACTGGCAATGGTTTTGTTGATCGGGTTATGCATTTATTACAGCAGGTACAGCACTCTCAACAAAAAGATCAAGGAAACAAGAGACAGTATACTTAGAGATTTTCCTGATTTTATAAATAAGCTGGTTCTTCTTTTGAATGCCGGACTGGTTGTGACGGCTGCATTTGAGAAGATATCCTATGATTATAGGAATCGTTTTAACAAAGGGAAAAGAAAACATCTTTACGAAGAATTTTGCGCTATGGAAGACAATATCAAGTCGGCGAATTCCGGTTTTCTGGTCGAGCTTAATGAAATCGCTCAGAGAAGCGGCGTTAGAGATGTGATGAGATTCAATACCATAATAATAGACAACATCGATAAGGGCAGTGCATTGGTAGACAAGCTTCAAAGTGAAAGTCAGATTCTTTGGACAGGCAGGATAAAAATGGCAGAGGAAAAAGGCAGACTGGCCGAGACTAAACTGACATTCCCCATGGTTCTTCAGTTATTGGTGTTGATAATTATAACTATAGCGCCGGCAGCTATGGAAATGTAGTTATATCAAAGTATAGAAGTATAAAGAGGAGGGAAAAGTGTTGAAAAAAATCAAATCAATTTTAAAAGCAAACGATGGCATGGAACTGGTGCAGGTAGCTGTGCTTGTGGCCATCGCAATAGTCGTGGGTCTCATTTTCAAGACCCAGATCATGGGTTTTGTTAACGATGTTTTCGATGCCTTGTCAGGTGCGGATTTTCCAAACTGACCGATGAATATTTTAAAATGTAAAAGGGGAAGTGCAATGGTGGATGCGGCAATCGTAATGCCTCTGGTGATTCTTGCGGTCATGGCAATGATATATCTTCTCATCAATATATACAGTACGGTTTCGCTCCAGTCCCATATGCATCTACTGCTCAGGGAAGAAAGCGGACTGAAAAGCGGAATGGTGGAATATGAGATACAGGACGATTATAAGCGGGACAAGATAAGAAGAAAGGCGGAGTCGGCCAGGATCGATATAAGAGAAAAGAGAGATGTTTTGTCAAAGTATCTAGAGGCAAACAAGCTCTCTGAATATACGGCAAATATGTTAATAAAGAATTCGCCGGAGATAAAAAGTTACGGAAGAAGTTTTATCTATAACGAGTCGGATATAGTGAGGTTCAAAAGTATTGTTACCGGAAATTAAAAGAATACTATCAGAGAAAAAAGGGGCCGTCACAGTGCTTCTCATGTGTATAATGGGGTCATTCATTTTGATCACGGGTATACTGGTGGCGGCTTCAGTTTCTGCTTCGGGAAAGAGCTATGCTGATGCAACGCTGCAGTTGGCCGGCAAATCAATTCTGTCCGAGTACGATAGAAAGCTTTTAGATGAATATGGGCTTCTGTGTTTCAGAGGTGACGAGAAAGATATAACCAAAAAACTGAAATTTTACGGGTCAGGCAGTTTCGATAACAACAGACTCGAATATACAGGTCTGGTATCGCAAAAGGATAGCGTGGATCTTCTGAAGCTTAACATGGAAAAAGTGGAAGCGACACTTAAAGAATATTCAATGATCAATGTAGATCTCTATGAAGAACAGCTCAAAGAAGCATTAAAGACCAAGTTCCTTGACAATACAACGAGGTCCAAAGGCAATGAAGACAAAAACAGGACACTTAGAAACGAAATCGTCATTGACAGCCTGCCGTCAGCTGGATATGAGGGAAGTATTTTTCCTGATCTGACCGATGCCTCCAACATACCTAACTGGGAGGAAATAACCAATACGGCAACTGACAAGTTCGCTAGGTGCGAATACGCAATGAAGATGTTCAAGCATGCCAATAATGGTGATTTGAACAAGGAGACGTTTTTTAATAACGAAATAGAATACATTTTGGAAGGAAAATTCGGTGATACGGAAAATTACAATGGGGTTAAGGCAAAGATACTTGCTGCGAGATTTGCCCTCAACTCCCTTTATCTTCTCTCTGACAGGGTGAAGATGGGAGAGATAACCGCACTGGCATCGTCAACAGGGCCGGCAACACCTGCTGCTGAAGCAGCGATCTTCATGGCCTGGGTAGGCGCAGAAACTGATAACGATATAGATCTTCTTGAAAGCGGCAAAAATGTAGCTATAGTCAAGACTCGTACAAACTGGGCACTAAACGATATTGCAAAAATCATGGATGGACTTGCCTCATCAGAAAAAGCCGTTCAGCCTATAAATAAGAGGGGTCAGAGCTATGGAGACTACCTCAGGGTTTTACTTTACCTCGAAGACAGGGAAGCAATGCTGCTTAGGATGATGGATCTGACTCAGATAAATATGAAAGGCAATTACTACAGAGATTTTCTCTTAAAAGAACATTATTGCGGATTCAGATTCAATACGACAATAAAAGGAGATACTTTCAATTATGTTCAGCAATATTAAGAAGGTACTCGTAAATAAAAAAGGATCGCTGGTTGTGGAAGCCGCAATATTCCTGCCTATATTCATAATCGGGATGATGACTCTCGGATACCTTGTAAAATTCAATGCGGTTCAGGAGAATGTCTTTCACGCGTTTGCAGATGAAACGGGGAGGGTGGCCGCAGAAGCCAGCCTGAATATAGCTGCACCTGTTTTTTATGAAAACGATGTTGAGAGCAGGATACAGGACGAGAATGGTAACGGGATAAAAAATACTGACATAAAAAGCTTCAGATATCGGGTTCCCACACTGACTAATGATAATATTGTTGCCGCATCCATAAACTACGATATCGATATAAAGCTGCCCGCCAAATTTGTGGACAGTATTCCGGTTTCGGACAGCGTAGTATGCAGAGCTTTTGTCGGCGATGTCCAGAAGACGGCTCCAATGCCCTTTTCCGAAATGGAAAAAAGCGTGAATTCAGATACAGTATGGGTTTTTCCCATGGCGGGATCGAGATACCACGGCGAATTATGCAGCTATATTAAGAATGACCCCAAAGAAAGAATGCTCAGTCGTGTGATCAGAAATGAGTACAGCCCCTGCAAAACCTGTCATCCCACGGATTTGAGCGACGGCAATCTGGTTTATTGTTTCAGTACCGGAAAGGTATATCACAAGGGAGAGTGCCCTACGGTCACTAAGTACGTTACATCATTGGTAAAAAAAGAAGCGACAAACAGAGGCTATTCAGCCTGCTCGCGATGCGGAGGTAAATAATGAATAACTATATCGAAATAGATGCTGACGATGCTATATTGGATTTTGAAAGGCAGATGCTTGCAGAAGTCAATATACCGTCATTGCTGCCGGTGAATATCATAAATCAGAATGAAAAAAATTCAGTATGTTTTATCACTACCGGATATAAACCTATTACACAAACAGACATCCCGGACATAGAATTCCTTTGTCACATGGTTAAATCATTTGTGAAATCTATAATTGATTCTGAAAAGTATTTACTCATGGGCGGAAAGCACTTTCTGGATACAGATATGGTTTATTATGACTCTGATACCAAAGAAACCAAATTGATCTTTGGCAGGGTCAATGAAAATAACTATCACTACGGAGATATAAATGCCGTTATAGAATTTCTTCAGAATCTCAAAAAAAGTATTGAGGACAGAGTTTATTTACAGATTCTTGAGCAGATAATAATAACAATAAAAGTGAGGAACCCGGATATGAAAAGGATAACGATATTAATAGAAGAAATCGAACGAAAATGGTATTGCAAAAATCTGATTCAGGAGTTTCCTTTCTCAAAGAATATAGACAAACAAACCAGCGGACTCAATTGATTACAGCTTCCTGAGAAGATCGTCCGTGGTGAGCCCGCGCTTTTCGGCGGCTTTAGTCCAGTTTTGGTTGGCATTATTAAGATAGTCCGATACAGGAATACCGGGTTTTAGATAAAGATCATTTGATGATTTCTGATTATTATTAATAGCCCATGCCAGAGAATCAAGTCCAGTTCCCAGATCCTTCATCGGACCTTCGCCCGGCGGAGAAACAGTAGCCATTGGACCGGCTCCGAGACACATGGCTCCACCAAATATCAAGCCTGCATTTTCACACCAGTGCTGTATGATCCTTACTGCGAACCTGTCATTGCTCGGTTCATAGAATGCGTTGTTGATCATCGTATAAACTTTGGCTTCGCGATTAGATTCGGCGATTACGGATTCTGATTTTTCAAGAGCATCCAGCAAATTAGAAGGAACACTGTCAATATACAAAGGAAATGCCAGTACTAACACATCACATAAAGCAGGTGGTGTATCAACCAGGTCTTTCCAGTCCATTTTTATTATTTCAGCGCTCTTATCAAGCCTTTTATGAAGCTGATCAAGAAGATATCCGGAAGTGCTTCTTTTTTCTTTAATACTGCCGTTTATCAGACAAATCTTCATTTCAATGCCTCCATCAAGTCATTCGGATCATTAAAGAAGCAGCATGTTTGATCAACAGCAGTGTAATTTCTTGCGTTTGCCCTGGCAATGCCTCTCATTGTTTTCATCTCGTTGCCCGGCATTGAATCAACATCAAAATCATAAATATAATAATGAAGTCCTAAATCCTTGTCATATCTTGGGGGATGGTGCATGGCACCATCCATTATGTCGAAATATGGGAGTATGAAACCTAATGATCTGTCCATAACAGCTTTGATTTCAGTAGAAAGGCCGCCGTAAAGAAGTTTGCTCACGATATGTAGTTCGTCTGCTTTTGCCATAAGCGTATTATAATCCTGTACTCTGTCCTCAATAACACACATTCCCGGTGTCTTAAGCCAGCAGCCGAAACAGCTGGTACACGGCTTAACCTTCGGTAAAGCAGAGAATATCCGGATATTCATATCAGCGGAAGAAAGCAACGCCGTTTCATATTCGTTTTTAAGATCATGCAGTATAAGTTTCATATATAGATACTACCATATTGACAATTTTTTTTCATCGGTCAGCAGGCATTAAAAAAAGCTGTCTCAATTATTTTTACTTTGAGACAGCCTTTATAGGATCTATATATTTTATGATTACAGATTGCCGAATGCTTTCCCCAGTGGAATAACCGGCTTGCCTGCCATGTTATTTACTATGTTGGCTCCTGCACCCCAGAATGAAAGAATCGAAATGATCAGTTCTGAAATTGCTGCGACCCAATGGAATGCATGACCGACTCCGTTTTCACCTGCAAAAGTGCTTACTGCAAGACCTACGAAGAGCAGTACGATGAAGAAAAAGTCCCAGAAAAGAACTTTATTTGTCTTCGTTGCACCGACAGTAAAGAATATCGAAATAACCATGTAACCAACAAACGCAAATGCCATTTGTTTTGTATCTATATTTGTCTGGAGGATCTCACCGAATACGCCCATGTTCATCATCCATGAAAACGCCATTCCGAACCAGAACAGTCCGTAAGCGCAGAACGCAGTTCCGCCGAATGAATTTCCTTTTTTAAAATCAAGTATGCCCGCAATTACCTGAGCGCATGCTCCCAGAAATATTACCCATGGGAGTAGGTAGGAGAAACCGTCGGTGATGCCCAGCTTCAAACTTGAAGCAACGAGTGTGACCATTGCCAGCCCGAACAATCCTAGTGCTGTCGGGTCGGCATGAGTTTGTTTTCCGTCTGCCATTTTTTCTTTTCCTCACTTTCAACAATAAATCATAATAAATAAAATGCGATAAAAAATCCACAACTTTTCCTATAATAACAGATTAATCTTGCATTATCAATCATTTTATTGTAAGATATAACCTGCGTTTCGGACATGTTCGAGGTGCATAAAAGTTAATAACATTACGCACACCAACAGGCTTATGAGTCGGTGCTGCCAGAGGCCTCATAACGCCCGGCGGAAACTCATGACGATACCTGTCGGTGGAAGAGAAACCAGGAGGAAAAGTTATGTCAGTTATTTCGATGAAACAATTACTAGAAGCAGGAGTTCACTTTGGACATCAGACCAGGCGATGGAATCCGAAGATGGCTCCTTATATTTTTACAGAGAGAAACGGGATCTATATAATAGACCTGCAGCAGACTGTAAAATTGATCGACGATGCATACAACTTCTTAAAGGAAGTTGCTGTGAGCGGAAAACCAATACTTTTCGTAGGTACAAAGAAACAGGCCAAGGCTGCCATCAAAGACGAAGCCAAGAGATGCGAAATGTACTATGTCAACGAAAGATGGCTGGGCGGTATGCTTACAAACTATAAGACCATTTCTAAGAGAATCAACAGACTATATGAAATCGAAAAGATGGAAGAGGACGGAGTTTTTGATCAGCTGACCAAAAAAGAAGTTCTTAATTTAAGACGTGAACACGAAAGACTTGATAAGTTCCTCGGCGGTGTCAAGGAAATGAAGGGCATGCCCGGAGCAATGTTCATCGTCGATCCAAAGAAAGAGAAGATCGCGATCAAGGAAGCAAGGATTCTTGGGATCCCCGTTATAGGCATCCTGGATACAAACTGCGATCCTGATGATGTTGATTACATAATCCCCGGAAATGACGACGCTATCAGAGCCATCAAGCTGATCGCTGCTGCAATGTCGGATGCAGTTCTTGAAGCAAAACAAGGCGAAAGTTTTGATGAAGGCGAAGAGACTGAAGCAGAAGCCGAAGAAAACACAGAAGATGTGACCGAAGAAAGCACAGAAGATGTGGCCGAAGAAGCAAAAGAAGAACTTGAATCTGACAATGCCGTAGAGGCAACTGAAGATAAAGCAGAAGAAACCGAGTCTGAGGCAAAAACAGAATAATCATATATAGAATAGATTGGAGTGAATAAAAAATGGCGAACGTAACAGCCGCAATGGTAAAAGAATTAAGAGAAAGAACAGGAGCAGGAATGCTCGATTGTAAAAATGTTTTGGTTGATGTTGACGGTGACATCGATAAGGCTATAGAAACACTGAGAGAAAAGGGACTTGCAAAGGCAGCAAAGAAATCAGGAAGAGTTGCTTCCGAAGGCCTGGTAAGAGTTAAGTTTTCTCCCGACAGCACTAAAGCAGGCATGGTCGAAATCAATTCAGAGACAGACTTCGTTGCAAAGAACGATGATTTCATCAATTTTGTAGATGCAGTTTCATGCATGACAGTTGATACTGATACAACTTCAATAGAAGATTTCTTAAACAAGAAGTACGATGATGAAAAGACTATACAGCAGCAGTTGACAGACATGATCGCTACTATCGGAGAAAACATGGCCGTCAGAAGATTCGTGAGCTTCAATTCTCCCGGAGTAAAGTATGTGGGATATCTACACGGTGAAGGCACAATCGGCGTTATCGTCGGGTTTAAGACAGAAGCAAGTATCGAAGAAATCACACCGGTAGGCAAGGACATCGCAATGCAGATCGCATCCATGAATCCGCTGTTTATAGATGAGAGTCAGGTAGACCCGCAGTATATTGAAAACGAAAGAAATATACTTGTCAGGCAGGCGATCAATGAAGGAAAGCCTGCTGAGATCGTTGAAAAGATGGTCAATGGAAGGCTCAAAAAAGAACTTAAAGAAACATGTCTTCTGGAACAGAAATTTGTCAAGAACGGCGAGATCAGCGTGGCAAATCACCTGAAGGATGCCGAGAAGGCCATCGGAAAGCCTCTTGAAGTCGTTGAAATGGCAAGATTTGAGGTCGGCGAAGGCATCGAGAAAAAGGAAGAGAATTTTGCCGAAGAAGTTGCAAAACAAATGGGCAACTAATAAATATTATGCTATAATAATGGGGACACGAAAGTGTCCCTTTTATAATGCGATTCAGAGGAGAATTCTATGGAAAAAAAACCTAAGTACAAGCGTATTATTCTTAAAATCAGCGGCGAAGCATTGGCGGGGGAAAGTAAATTCGGGCTGAATGATTCGATGCTGGGACAGGTAGCAGAGGAAATAAAAAATATCAGTGAACTTGGCGTTCAGGTTGCTGTCGTAGTAGGCGGAGGCAATTTCTGGCGAGGCAGGACCAGTGAAAGCATGGACAGGGCCACTGCCGACTATATGGGAATGCTTGCCACGGTCATAAATTCAATGGCACTGCAGGATGCAATAGAAGAACGCGGTGTGGAAACCAGAGTCCAGACGGCAATAGAAATGAAAGAGATTGCAGAACCATATATAAGGCGTAAAGCGGTCTCTCATCTTGAGAAAGGCATAGTAGTAATATTTGCGGCAGGTACGGGGAATCCGTTCTTTTCAACAGATACGACTGCGGCACTGAGGGCCGCCGAGATGGAAGCAGATGTGATTTTGCTGGCAAAGAAAGTTGATGCGGTATACTCGGATGATCCGGAGATAAATCCGGATGCGGTGAGATACACGAATTTGACACATCAGGACGTACTGGAAAAAGACTTAAAGGTAATGGACTCGACGGCAGCATCGCTTTGCCGGGACAACAACATCCCAATCCACGTGTTCGCACTTGATGAACAGGGCAATGTTATAAAAGCTATTTACGGAGAAGAAATAGGCACGATCATAGTTTAAGGAGGAGATTGATATGACAGCAGATATCCAAGCAATTCTGGACGACAAAACTCACAAGAGTATTTCAATTTTAAAGGAAAATCTGAACACTGTAAGGGCGGGAAGAGCAAATCCGGCGCTTCTCGACAAAGTGGAAGTGGATTATTACGGTGCCCCTACACCCCTTAAGAACATAGCAAATGTTTCGGTACCTGATCCTAAATCCCTCATGATCGCCCCTTTCGATCCCAAGATCCTTCATGAAATCGAGAAAGCGATCAACGTGGCTGATATAGGGATCAATCCTTCCAACGACGGTAAGGTCCTCAGGCTTCAGATACCTTCACTAACAGAAGAGAGAAGGGTCGAGCTTTCAAAGCTTGTTAAGAAGTTCGGCGAGGATGCAAAAATAGCCATCAGAAATGAGAGAAGAGAAGCCAACGAAAAGCTGAAGAAGCAGGAAAAAGCCGGAGACCTGACAGAAGATGACCTTAAAGATGAACTTGACGAAGCGCAGAAAAAGACTGATGATGCCATCAAGGAAATCGACGAGGTCGTTGCCAATAAAGAAAAGGAAATAATGGAAGTATAATGCATTCTATTTCCGATCAAATACTGGGAATGGAGCTTAGCGAAGCAGAAGCACTTCTTCAGGATGAAGGGGTGACTTTTGTTATTAGCTATACTGAAGCCGACAGAAAAAAAGATATATTTGACAAAGGCGAAGGAATACATCGCATTATCAGAGTCACTGAGAAAGATGGGGTATATGAACTGATAGTATGCATCATTTAGCTAATGAACTTGATATGAATAATATCCCAAAGCATGTTGCCATAATTATGGACGGTAACGGGAGATGGGCGAAAGAACACGGAGTTTCAAGGCTTTCCGGGCATGATGCTGGGATGAAAGCCATGAAGGAGATCGTTAAAAGATCCTCTACTTTAGGCGTTGAGCATCTGACAGTATATGCTTTTTCAACTGAAAACTGGAAAAGAAGTGAAGAGGAAGTAGGCGGTATTTTCAATCTTCTCATTATATATGTTGATCGTGAACTGAAAGAACTTAACGATAATAATGTTAAGGTGAATATTGTTGGAGACAGAGAGGCTTTATCAGATAAAGTAAATAAGAGCATAGATAAAGCGCTTAGCAGAACAAAGAACAACGATGGGTTAAAATTCAACATAGCACTGAATTACGGAAGCCGGGCAGAGATCATACATGCCGTAAAGAAGGTTGGACAAGACATCAAAGATAATGATTTAAATCCGGAAAATATTGATGAATATATGATAGATAGTAATCTGCTGACGGCCGGTACCCCTGATCCCGACGTAATAATCAGGACAAGCGGCGAGATGAGACTTTCAAATTTTCTGTTGTGGCAGGCGGCTTACAGTGAATTCGTCTTTACTGATGTTCTCTGGCCGGATTATTCACCGGAGGAATTCGAGAAATCCATCATAGAATATCAGAGCAGAAAGAGAAGATTCGGAGGAAGATAAGCATGAAAACAAGAGTATTATCAGGACTTATTATGTTGCCGCTTTTGGTGATAGTATATTTTGGAGGACCATTTCTGGTCATCGCTGCATTCATTATCGGCATGATCGGGATCAGAGAATTCTACAGCGCATTCGAAACAGTTAAGATCAAAGGTTCATACGCCGTAGCAAATATCAGTCTATTGCTTCTATACGGGATCGACCTTTTCTTCAGGCAGTTTCCAGAGTTGTTCATGTTTTGGCTTGCAGTTGTCGTCATTATGGGTTTTCTCTATATGTTCAACATAGAAAAGAGGAAGCTGAATGACGGATTTATAACCATCGTAGGGATCGTGTATGTGGTCTTTTTCTCATTTCATGTGGTGCTTATCGATCAGACAGGCGATTATTCAATACTCATTTGGCTCGTGTTTATTACGGCATTCGGTACTGATATATTCGCATATTTCACAGGATTTCTAATCGGCAGACATAAATTATGTCCCCATATCAGTCCCAAAAAAACAGTTGAGGGCGCTGTCGGAGGAGTCGTCGGAAGTGTCGTATTAAGCGGTGTGTTCGGATACTTCGTCTGCAATGAATTATTTGTTTACTGCATAATTATAGGGATCATAGGAAGTATAATGTCACAGCTTGGCGACCTTTCTGCGTCAATAATCAAACGAAAGCTCAAGATAAAGGATTACGGGAATCTCATTCCCGGCCACGGCGGTATACTGGACAGATTCGATAGTGTACTTTTCACTGCGCCTACAGTCTATTACAGCATCATGATCATCAGCTTGATCGGAGTGCTCTAGATCGGAGAAAAAATGCGAAAAATTGCGCTGCTTGGGTCCACCGGCTCCATTGGTACTCAGGCGCTGAATATAATAAAGAACAACAGTAGATCATTAAAAGCAGAACTTTTATCATGTCACAGTCGTTTAGATCTGATATCTGACCAGCTTAAAGAATTCAAACCAAAATATGCAGTATTGCCCAATAATGAGGATGCAAGGAAATTAGCAGCTGAACACGGGTCAGTTAGATTTTTCTATGGAGATGAAGGACTTGCCGAGGCTGCGAAAAAATGCGAATACGATTTTATGCTCAATTCACTTCTGGGAATTTCGGGATTCGTTCCCACTTATAATTGCCTTGATTCAGGCAGGAGCGTAGCTCTGGCCAATAAAGAAACTTTGGTGGCAGGCGGGAAGATAATAACAGATCTTGCTACGGAGAACAATCTGGATATCATACCGGTGGATAGCGAGCACAGCGCTATTTTTCAATGTCTTAACGGAACAACAAACAAGATCAAAAAGATAAGTTTGACCGCATCCGGTGGAGCATTCAGAGGGAAAACCAGAAAAGAACTTAAAGATGTAACGAGAGATGATGCTCTGAAGCATCCAAACTGGTCGATGGGAGCAAAGATCACAATCGATTCCGCCACACTCATGAATAAAGGATTTGAAGTCGTCGAAGCAAAGTGGCTGTTTGGCCTTGAACCGGATCAGATAGAAGTCCTGCTTCATCCCGAGAGCATAATACATTCCATGGTTGAATTCGAAGATAATTCCACTTTGGCCCAGCTGGGACAGCCTGATATGGAAATACCCATATCATATGCATTTTCCTGTCCCGGCAGGTGGGAGACTACGGCACAGCCCATCGATCTTATCAAAACGGGGTCACTTAATTTTTCTGTGGCCGATACCGAAACATTCAAGTGCCTGAGACTGGCAACGGATGCCATGAAAATGGGGGGAAGTTATACCGTGGCCTTAAACGCAGCAAATGAAGTGCTGGTGGAGCTGTTTCTTGAAAAGAAAATCAATTTTCTCCAAATCGGTGACACTGTGGAAAAGATTCTGGATAAACACACATCAAGAGAGCTGAAAACTGCTGAAGAAGTTCTGGAAACGGACAAAAAAGTGAGAGAAGAGACTCTCAAAATGTTAAAATAGAACAAAACAAGGAAAAGAGGGGAAGAATTGACAATAGTTTATGCAATAATCATATTTTGCGTTCTCATTACCGCCCATGAGCTTGGACATCTGATGGCTGCGAAGGCAGTAGGCATAAAGGTTAATGAGTTTGCAATCGGTATGGGACCCAAAATATTCAGTTTTAAAAGAGGCGAAACTGCCTATTCAATAAGGCTGCTTCCTATCGGCGGATTCTGCGCCATGGAAGGTGAAGATGAGGATTCAGAGGATCCCAGAGCCTTCAACAATAAGAATTTTAAGCAAAAAGCCCTAGTGGTGACAGCCGGATCAATAATGAATGCTATTCTGTGTATCCTGATACTTTCCTGCGTCGTGTTCTCCGTTGGGGAACCTACGACTACGCTAAAGGCGGTATCGAAAGAAGGACCGGCAGCGGAAGCAGGAATAAAATCAGGTGACACGATTACAGCAATCGACGGCGAGAAAGTAGAAACCTGGGAAGATGTTGGAGCTGCCATTGACAGAGCTAAAGACAAAACCGTTGAAGTTACGGTTAAGCATGAGGATGGATCCGAGGAGACCATAACAACAGCAACTTATACAGACGAAGCCGGCGATCCCAAGATCGGGGTGGAGACAAAGATGGAAAGAACTCCCGGGATTGTTTTCACATCTGTCAAAAGAGGGGTCATGGCAACAGGGTCCATGGCAAAGATGATGTATGAAACAGTTGGAAATCTGCTGACAGGCGGTGCGTCGGTAAATGATCTTACCGGGCCTGTGGGGATAGTAAAAGCTGTTGGGGATTCTGCCAAAACCGGTTTTATCAGTGTTGCTTATCTGACAGCCCTCATAAGCCTCAATCTGGCTATCATAAATATGCTGCCGTTTCCCGCTCTTGACGGCGGTAGACTGCTTTTTCTCATTATCAGAAAGTTTACCGGAAAGAAAATATCGGACAATGTTGAGGGAAAGATCCATTTTGTGGGTATAATGCTCTTGTTCGCACTGATGATATATATAACGGTAATTGATGTAAACAGGTTTATATTATGAAGATAACAAGGCAGGTAAAGATCGGTAACGTGTTTGTCGGCGGTGGTGCGACCGTGTCCATCCAGTCCATGACCAATACTAAGACGTCTGATATTGAAAATACCATCGTACAGATAAAGCAGTTGGCGGCGGCAGGCTGTCAGATAGTAAGGTGTGCTGTTCCCGACATGGAATCGGCCAGATCGCTTGCAGAAATTAAAGCAAATGTCAATATTCCCGTAGTTGCGGATATACATTACGATTACAAACTTGCCCTTGCCGCGATCGAAAGCGGCGTAGACAAGATCCGGATAAATCCCGGGAATATCGGTGACAGATCTGGGGTCAGCGAAATCGTCAAAGCAGCTAAGAAAGCTGAAATTCCAATGAGGATCGGAATCAACGGCGGTTCTCTTGAGAAGGACATACTTGAAAAATACAAAGGAGTAACACCTGTAGCCCTTGTGGAAAGCGCGCTTAGAAATATAGCGTTGGTTGAAAGTTTTGATTTTCACAATATAGTCGTATCCATAAAGACATCTGATGTGAAGATGAATTTCGATGCTCACAAAATTCTATCTGACAGAACTGATTATCCCCTTCATATCGGCATAACAGAGGCCGGAATAGGACAAAGATCTGTTGTCAAATCGGCAGTCGGAATAGGATCGCTGCTTCTAAACGGAATAGGTGATACCATAAGGGTATCTCTAACCGGAGATCCTGTGAACGAAGTAATTGCTGGAAAGGATATACTATCCGTCATCGGCTTTAAGCAGGGCAGCATCGATATTATTTCCTGTCCCACTTGCGGAAGAACTGAAGTTGATTTGGAAGGCATAGCCCAAAAAGTTTCTGGTGAACTCAGGATACTGGAGGCCGAAAGAATCAGCGAAGAAATGGATCCAATAACTGTTGCAGTCATGGGGTGCTCCGTGAACGGCCCCGGCGAAGCGAGAGGTGCTGATTTCGGCGTTGCCTGCGGAAAAGATCGGGGCGTCATTTTCAAAAAAGGTGAAATCATTAAGACAGTATATGAGAAAGATATAGTCAAGGAGCTCATTGACGTTATCAAAGATCATGGGATATACTGATCCACAGGAGAACAGCAAGCAAATGAATCGTGCACTAAAATTAATAAATAAAGACAACGATATAAAAGGTTTTATATTGCTTGAACTTATAATAGTTCTGCTCATAATAGTGATACTTCTTGCTATCCTCATTCCCCTCGTGACCCAGAACATAGATGATGCAAAGGAAAGTGCCGAATTGTCGGAGGCTAGAGCAGTCAAAGTCGCAATGCAGACAATAATCAATGAAGACTATATGGATGATGATTTGGACGAATTCATCGTATTGGTGGACCATGAAAACTATGGGCTTTCCAAAGAAGGTAAAAAGGAAGTAGAGAGACTCCTCAATTTGGATGTTGGGAAGGCCGATAACATAAATGTGGATGATAATCATATCCTTCGAAGCTTTTCATATTTTACCGTAAACGGCTCAAAGATCAATTACGAAGGGGACAAATACACTACCGAATATATCTACTAACCCCTTGCATTTCAGCGGTTTCTGTGGTAGTATAAAGTCACATAAGATGATACTAGAGAAGAGTGGGCTGTCCCACTCTTTCGTTTTGAGAAGACAATTCAGAGAGGGAATTATGTCAAACACGAATATTGGAAAAGCAGTGAAGGAGGATATTTCGGATTTTCTGGACAAAAACGGGCTTGAACTTTACAACATTGAATTCGTGAAGGAAGGCAAGGACAGATTTCTGAAAATATACATAGATCACAAGTGGGTGCCCGGAATGAATGCAGACAGTATGCCGGGAATAAGCACCTACGAGTGTGAGAATGTGAGCAGGTACATAAGCGAGATTCTTGACAGCAAAGATTATATAAAAGGAGCATACGTGCTGGAGGTTTCTTCGCCGGGAATGGACAGGCCGCTCATAAAAGATGAACATTATGCGAGATACGCAGGTAAAGATGTGGAGATATCTCTTTACAAGGCGATAGACGGAAGAAAAAAAATTTCCGGTAAGCTTGGGAAACTGGATAACGGAATACTGGAAGTTACAACAGAAGCGGGAATACCGCTGAATCTTCCAATAAAAAGTATAGCAAAGACAAAACTGAAAGTCGTTTTTTAATAAAGGAGGAAATAATTAATGAATAAGGAGTTCATACAAGCCCTTGAGGACTTGGAGAGAGATAAGGGAATATCAAAACAGCTTTTACTGGAATCTATAGAAGTCGCGCTTCTTGCAGCATACAAGAAGAACAAGGGGACTACTCAGAATGTCCATATCGAAATCGATGAACAAACAGGAAATATTGAGATAACATACAGAAAAACCGTAGTTGAAGAGGTAGAAGATCCTGAAAGCGAAATAGCACTTGAAGAAGTCCTTCAGTATGATCCGGATTATGTGGTCGGTGACGTGGTGGAATATCCCGAACCTATCGAGAATTTCGGACGTATCGCTGCGCAGACTGCTAAACAGGTCGTGGTTCAGAGATTAAGAGAAGCTGAAAGAGGTATGATATTCGATGAATACACAGGTCGTCAGAGTGAGATCATAAATGGAACGATACAGAGAGTCAGCAATGACACCGTCTTTGTAAACCTTGGGAAAACAGAAGGTATCCTTGCCAGACCGGAACAGGTCAGAGGCGAAAGATATGTGGTCAACAACCGTATGAAGTTTTATATCATGGATGTGAGAAAATCCATGAAGGGTCCTCAGGTTTACCTGTCAAGGTCCCATCCGGGGCTTGTTAAAAGGCTGTTCGAACTTGAGGTTCCTGAGATACAGGATGGAATCGTTGAAATAAAGAGCCTTGCAAGAGAAGCCGGATCCAGAACGAAAATAGCAGTATCAACAAACGATGAAAGTGTGGATCCCGTAGGTGCATGTGTTGGAAACAGAGGGATCAGAGTCCAGTCTGTAGTGGACGAACTTTTCGGCGAAAAGATAGACATTATCACATGGAGTGATGAGGACGAGGAAAATATAAGCAGTGCCCTTTCTCCGTCCAAGGTTGAAAAGGTTATCCTTGACGAGGATGAAAAATCAGCCATTGCAATCGTTCCCGATTATCAGCTATCGCTTGCTATCGGCAAGGAAGGGCAGAATGTAAGACTTGCAGCCAAATTATGCGGCTGGAAGATAGATATAAAGAGCCATTCTCAGTTCTACAATGAAGATGAAGAAGGCGAAGGCGAAGATGAAGACATAGAAGATGTAGAAGATGCCGAAATAGCGGAAGAAACTTCTGATACAGATACAGAAGATGTCGCGGAGCCTGTAGTAGAAACAAAAGAAGTGGAACCTGAAGAAAAAGAAGAGGAAACTGCTGAAACAGACGCAAAAGAAGAAGAGGCAGAAGAAACAAAAGATGAAGAATAAAAAAGTCCCGATGAGAACATGTGTCGGCTGCAGAGAATCGAAACCAAAGAAAGAGCTGATCAGAATGGTTAACAGCGATGGTGAAGTTTTGATCGACAGAACCGGCAAAGCTAACGGCAGGGGAATTTATCTCTGTGACAGCAAGGAGTGTTTTCAAAAGGCGTTAAAGAAAAAAGCAATCAGCAGAGGTCTTGATCTGGCCTTGACCGATGAAAAAATGGATCAACTGTTCAAGGATTTTTTCAATGAGTGATCAGGATCAAACAGGAGGAATTGGATGAAAATACATGAATTAGCAAAAGAAATAGGAATCCCGAGCAAGGATGTAGTGAGTAAGGCCCAGGATATGGGATATGATGTGAAAAGCCACAACAGCAGTCTGAATGATGCGGAAGTTTCTTCACTGAAAAGCGCACTTGCATCCGGCGAAGCGAAAGGCGAAACCAAAATAGTGAAAGCGGCAGCAAAGAAAAAGGAAGAAAAAGCGGCTACTGAGCACCAAAAAGATACTGGGCAGCCTGTTGTAGTAAAAGCGGCCAATATCGATCCCACGACTTTGAAAAAATCAAAGCCTGACAAAGCATCTCATACAGATAAAACCGCTAAAACTTCTGAACCCAAAATATCTAAAATACCACCGGAACCTGTTCCCGGTGCAAAAAAGACGACCGGTGGAGCACCCATACCAAGAAGGATCCCAAAAGAAGAACTTGCTCCAAAGCGGATCCCAAAAGAAGAGGTTGAGAAGGCAAAAGCCGAGGCAGAAACTGAAACACCTGAAACAGCAACACCTGAACCAAAACCTGTTAAAAAAGTTGAGCTTAAGGTTGCACATAAAGATAAAGAACCGCTAGTAAGAAAAGAGCCTAAAAAACAGGAGCCTGAAAAAGCAGAAGAAAATAATAAAGAAAGCATTAAGGATGCAGAAGCTAAATCAGCAGAAAAAACGCTTGATGCTAAGCCTGTTCACGAAAAGAAAAAAGAAGGTCAGAGAAAATCTGAACATAGTTCAAAACCTTCTCACGGTGCAAAGCCAACACATGGATCAAAACCACACGAAAAAGGTAAAACTGCACCGGATAAAAGCAAGCCTGCTGCAGATAAGAGTAAATCGGCAACAGAAAAAAGCAAGCCGTCTGACAAGACTAAAAAACCACATAAAGGTAAGAAAGGTCAGCAGGAACACAACAGCGAACACGGAGACAGAAACAAGAAAAGGAATCCTCATCAGAGAGGTCGAGGCGGACTGGTCGATGATTTCAGAGGATCATCAAAAAGACCTATCCTGGAGGACAATTTATTAGAGAAAAAGTCTGTTAAGGGTAAACCGAGACCGAAAAGACAGGCAGAACCTGAACCAGTTGATGAAATAGTAATTGAAGAACTTGAACCGGGTACCGTGGTGATAAACGTTCCCATCACAGTGAAAGGGTTTGCGGAACAGATAGACAAAACAACATCGGATATAATAATGACACTTATGAAGATGGGCGTAATGTCAAATGTCAATCAGAATATCGATGAGGATACTGTTTTACTTCTCGGTGATGAACTAGGTGTACCTATAGTCATCGGAACAGATGAAGGTGAAGTAATTGAAGACGGCCTAGAAACATTTGAGGATGATCCGAAAGATCTTGTTGCCAGACCTCCCATAATCACAGTCATGGGGCACGTGGATCACGGCAAAACTTCACTTCTGGACAAAATCAGAGAAACAGATGTTACCAAAGGTGAAGCTGGCGGGATAACCCAACATATAGGTGCGTCAGAAGTAACTGTCAACGGAAAAAGAATCGTTTTCCTGGATACTCCGGGTCATGAAGCCTTTACCGCTATGAGAGCCAGAGGTGCACATGTAACGGATATCGCAATACTGGTGGTGGCTGCTGACGACAGCGTTAAACCTCAGACTATCGAGTCAATAAGCCATGCTAAAGCTGCAGGTGTTCCCATCATAGTTGCAATAAACAAAATAGACAAACCGGGCGCAGATCCGGACAAAGTCAAAAAGGATCTTGCGGACAATAATATACTGGTTGAAGACTGGGGCGGTGATGTTATCAGTGTTCCCGTATCTGCAAAGTCCGGCGAAGGAATCCAGGATCTTCTGGAGATGATACTGCTGCAGGCAGAAGTTCTGGAGCTCAAAGCAAATCCCAAGAGACTTGCCATGGGTACTGTAATAGAAGCAAGACTGGACAAGGCAAAAGGTGCTGTTTCTACATTACTGATTCTTAACGGAACTCTGGATGCAGGCATTAGCATCGTAGCAGGTACAACAAGCGGCAGGATTAGAGCCATGACCGATTATAAGGGCAAGAAGCTCAAGTCGGCAGGACCGGCAACAGCAGTTGAAGTTCTCGGTCTTGAAGATGTTCCCCAGGCCGGAGACAAGTTCAATGCGGTCAAGGAAGACCGTGTTGCCAGAGAAATAGCGGAAAACAGAAGGCTGAAACAAAGAGAAGAGGTAATGACAAAGATGTCAAACACAAGCCTCGAAAGCCTGTTCAGTCAGATTCAGGACGGTTCAGTCAAGGAACTGAATCTGATCATCAAGGGAGATGTACAGGGATCTGTCGGAGCTCTCGTTACATCACTTGAAAAACTGGAGAATGAAAACGTAAAGATAAAGATCATACATACCGGAGTAGGCACAGTAACCGAGTCGGATGTAATGCTGGCATCAACATCAGGAGCCATAATCATTGGGTTCAATGTGAGGCCAAGCGTAGCCGTCACTTCGCTTGCTAACAAAGATAGCGTTGAAATCAGGACATACAGGATCATATACGATGTGATCAACGATATCGAAGATGCAATGAAAGGTATGCTGGATCCTGAGTTCAGAGAAGTTGTTCTTGGTCAGGTGGAAGTAAGAGAAACTTTCAAAGTGCCAAATATCGGGACAATCGCAGGAGCATATGTTACAGACGGTGTAGTTCAGCGTAATGCAGAAGTCAGGTTGGTCCGTGACGGAATCGTAATTCATGAAGGGAAAATTTCTTCTCTTAAGAGATTTAAGGATGACGTCAAAGAAGTGGCTCAGGGCTACGAATGCGGAATCGGAATCGAGGATTACAATGATGTTAAGATAGGTGATGTGATCGAAGCCTTTACTATGGAGGAAATCGAACGATGAAGAAAAGCTACAGACAAGGTAGGCTTTCCGAAGAAATAAAAAAGATAATAAGTGACCTTCTGTACAAAGGACTAAAAGATCCAAGGTTGTCCGGCATGGTCAGTATAGCTGAGGTGAGAGCTGCCAGAGATGGTAATTTTGCGACGGTTTATGTGACCGTCCTGGGAAGTGCCTCGGATGATGATGCAGAAGGAAAGGCACTGGAGCTCAAGGAAAGAACAGACGTGATAGATGCACTGAACAGCGCTAAGGGGCTGATTCGCAAGGAAATAGGGACTCAGCTAAAGCTCAGGCATACGCCGGATCTGGTTTTTAAAATTGATACCACAGAGGAGTATGGAAGACATATCGACAAGTTGATCAATGATTTGAGTAAAGCTGATGAATAACAAGGAAATAAACAGCCTGTCACAGATAGGGGAAGTTTTAAAAGAGTCAAATTCAATATTGATTTTTCCTCACGGTTCGGTTGACGGCGATGCACTTGGATCGTCGGTGGCTTTATGCCTTGGCCTAAGGTCAATGGGGAAAACTTCATATGTGATTATGGATGAAGACATCCTCGAAAATATCCGCTTCATAGAAAATGAATGCTGTTCCTGGGATTTAGATATTGTGCCGGATCCTGATGTTTGCATCTTAATGGATAACGGGGAGCTTTCCCGAATTTTCGATCGGCAGGGGCTCTTTAGTACAGGGAAGAAGAAAATTCTCATAGATCACCACAAATCCAGTGAGCCTTTTCTGGATCTCAACTATATCGATGTAGAAGCAGCAGCATCAACAGAAATCGTATTCGACCTGCTTTTGCTGATGGGAACCAAACTGAATCCTGCCATTGCAGAAGCAATCTATGTAGGGATTGTAACTGATACCGGAAGGTTCCAGTATTCAAACACGACAAAGAGATCCCATGAAATAGTTGCGCAGCTCATGGATCACGATATTGATCAGAATAAGGTGTCAGTTGAGATATATCAAAGCATCAGCCATGCTAAGATAAGACTTGAATCAAGTATTTTCAGTACATTAGATATAGAATGCGGCGGAAAGGTCGCAGTTGCATATATGACAAAGAAGATGCTGAAGGAAGTCGGTGCGAAAGATGAAGAAACTGAAGGAGTCGTTGAAATTCTAAGGAATCTTAGGGGCGTTGAAGTTGCAGTATTTGCAAAGGAAAGTGACAAGGAAGGCGTCAAGGTAAGCATGCGTTCCAAATTTGACTTTGATGTGGCCCAGATAGCACAGGCACTGGGCGGAGGCGGTCACAAAAAAGCGGCCGGGTTCAGCATGAATGGCAACATCGAAAATGTTGTTTCGGGAGTCATAAGCGCTATCGAAGAGAAGATGGGATAGATGGACGGGATAATAAATTTTCTCAAACCGGCGGGAATGACATCTCATGATGCAGTCAGTTTCTTTAGAAGGCTGACAGGCATCAGGAAAGTAGGCCATACAGGGACATTGGATCCTATGGCGGCAGGAGTACTTCCCATTTGCATTGGAAAGGCCACCAGACTGATCGAATATCTGGAAGGGGACAAATCATACAGGGCTATAATGAGATTAGGTGTGAAAAGCGAGACAGGTGATATCTGGGGAAATGAACTTGAAACAGTAGAAGTCCCAAAAATTTTGGAACTTGAGGGCATAAATGAATGCCTGAAAAGTTTTGAAGGCCGGATAACGCAACGAGTGCCTGGATTTTCGGCTCAGAAGCACGATGGAAGAAAATTATATGAGTATGCAAGAGCGGGAGAAGAAATACCGGTAAAAGAAAAAAAAGTTGACATTAAAAATGTTACAGTAATTGCATTCGATGATAAAAAAAAAGAAGTGGCATTTGATATATTTTGTTCAAAAGGGA
Source organism: Anaerovoracaceae bacterium (assembly GCA_031553035.1). Taxonomy (GTDB): domain Bacteria; phylum Bacillota; class Clostridia; order Peptostreptococcales; family Anaerovoracaceae; genus JAVBLY01. The sequence continues at coordinate 173,872 of JAVBLY010000008.1, forward strand.
CATATGTAAGAACCATCTGCACTGATGCAGGAGAAAAGCTGGGAACCGGCGGTGTAATGAACTTTCTTCTAAGGACAACGGCAGGAGGATTGGATGTAAAGGATTCGGTCACTGCCGAAGAACTGAAAAGCGAAATCGATAGCGCAGGAAATATAAACAAGTATCTTCGGGATCCAGGAGATCTGCTTAAAAATATGAACCGGATCGTTCTAAGCAAAGCAGATGCCAGACTGTTTGTAAATGGCATAGTCTTGGATAAAAGGACCGATGACGAAACATATTATGCAGTATTCACCGCATCAGAGAATAAGGGCGGAAAACTTATCGGCATAGGACGTGGGAGAAATAAAAAGCTAAAACCACATAAAGTGATTATCTCGGAGTGACATATGAAAGTATTCAGCAATATAAAAGAAATAAAAAATATAGATGGCACAGTTATAGCTCTGGGCAATTTCGATGGTGTCCATAAAGGACATATTGAGCTTATCAAAAGAACTGTTGAAGACGCTATAGATACAGATCTGAAAAGCGCAGTTTTCACTTTTTCCAATCATCCCAGGAATTTCCTGGCGGGTAAGAATGTCATAAAAAATATCATAGCCTCAGAAGATAAAATGGCAATCATTGAGAGTCTGGGAGTAGACTATATTTTCAATATTCCATTCGATGAAAATATTCATGTCATGAAACCTGTAGATTTTATCGATGATCTGGTGCTTGAAAAAATGAACAGCAAGGTAATTTACTGCGGTTTCAACTACCATTACGGAAAGGATGCCGGAGGAAGTACTGAAACACTCATACAGACAGCAGAGGCTGAAGGATTTGAGGTAAATGTGCTTGAGCCTTTTATTATCAATGACAATCTTGTGAGCAGCACACTTATCAGATCGCTCATAGCAGAGGGCAAGGTCAGAGAATGTACGGATTATCTGGGCAGGCATTATTTTACCAGAGGCACAGTACAGGTCGGTAATCAGATTGGAAGAACCATTGGATTTCCAACATCTAATATCACTATCGATGACAGCATGGTTTGGCCGTCACACGGTGTTTACATAACCAACTGTTATTACGAGGACACAAGGTATCATGCCGTGACCAATGTAGGCATAAGGCCGACCATAGGGGACAACCGAAAAGTGGTAGAAACCCATATGTTCGATTTTGACCAAACCATATATGAAAAACAGATCAAAGTAGAATTTCTTGAAAAGATCAGGGATGAACGTAAATTCAAAAGTAAAGAAGAATTAAAAGAACGAATCGGACTGGATAAAAAGATTGCCGAGGATTATCACAGGAAACACAATGAGTAGTATTTACGGAAAAAATATCAGCCTTTCTCTCTTCGGGGAATCACACGGCACTGCTGTGGGAGCAGTACTGGACGGATTTCCCGCCGAGTATCAGGTTGACCGGAAAAAGATAGACGAAGACCTTATGCGTCGTTCTGCTGCAAGCAAATACGGAAGCGGCAGAAATGAGCCTGATGCTTTGTATGTGCTCTCCGGCATAAAAGACGATGTGACAGTAGGTTCGCCTATAACATTCATATTCGAAAACAAAGATGTCATAACCGAAGATTATGATGATATGAGAAATATTTTAAGACCGGGACACAGTGATCGTTCATCACAGGTCAGATATGGTGACAAGATGAGCGGAGGCGGCCATCTTTCTGGAAGACTGACTACGCCCATTACCGCAGCAGGATCACTTTGCAGACAATATCTGGAATCGGAATTTAAACTGAAATTCATTACTAAAGTCATAGAATTCGGAGGGGAAAAACTGAAAAAACCAATTGATCCTACTCTGGAAGACAGTGCAGAGATAAATCTGCTTTATGAGAAAGCTAAGCTTGCCGAAGACTCCTACGGCGCCATATTAAAAACTATTATTACCGGTTTACCGGAAGGTTTGGGAAGTCCCATATTCGGAAATGTCGAGAGCAAAATCTCTGAAATACTGTTCGGGATCCCGGGACTCAAAGGAATATCATTCGGGTTAGGTTTCGATATTGCGGGGCTTAAAGGATCCGAAGCCAATGACCCTTTTTATGTGGATAAAAAATACAGGATCAGGACTAAAAGCAATAATGCCGGCGGGATCCTGGGCGGGATAACGACCGGAATGCCGCTAGTAATAAATCTTGCATTCAAGCCCACTCCGACTATCGGAACTGAGCAGGTGACCGTAGATGTATCGGAAATGGAAGAAGTGAGAATGAAGGGAAGCGGAAGACACGATGTCAGCTATGCTCTCAGGGTTTCTCCTGTAATAGAATCTGCTGTTTCCATAGCAATTCTTGATATGTTCATGGAGCGAGACGGATACTCCAAATAAATAGACAACTTTTCATAATTAGATCTGATAAAAAATTAAAATGCCTCCGAACTGTATGATAACCACAGACCGGAGGCATAATTATTTTGCGGTAATAATTTATTTTTCTTCGGATTCTCCTTCAAACAAGGTCTTTCCTTTAAATACTGTCTTTAGAAGCGGGGTGGCTGCGATATCGAAAGGATCGATTTCCATTATATTTTGTCCAAGAACTATATAGTCAGCCGACAAACCTTCTGCAATACTTCCAAATGTGTCCTCACCAAAATATGCGTAAGCTCCGTTATATGTTGCGGTCTTCATCATCTGAAGGACATCTACTCTCTGGTCAGGTCCCAGTAAAGTAGATTTGTCGCCCGTTCTTCCGTCACACCTTGTAACACCTGTCTGGATAGCTTCAAGCGGTTTTGTCACTACTGTTACAGGATAGTCACTTGCATTGGTGGTTATGACGCCGGAGTCAAAGAAAGACTTCATTGGATATTCGCTGTTTGCTCTTTCTTCTCCAAGGTAAGGTACTTCCACCTCATTGAAATATCCGGCTTCCTTGAAGAACCAGTATGGATTGGCTGCTGCTACCACTTTGAGCTCTCCCATGCGCTTGATGTCGTCTTTTGACGCCAGCTGAAGATGGGTGATGGCATGTCTCATGGTTGATTCGCCGTTTTCTTTGTTTGCGTAGTCATAAGCATCTACCATCATTCTCACTGCGGCATCTCCTATGGCATGTGCGTGGAGCTGGATGCCCATTTTATCGGCTTTTGCGGCGAATTTATTGAGATGGTCCTGATCCCATAAGGGCTCGCCTCTGTCGCCGGACTCATCGGCATAATCTTCGAGTAAATATGCAGTATGTCCTTCGACCACTCCATCCATGAAGAGCTTTATTGAAGTGACCTGGAAGTCTCCGCCTTCGGACTCATCCTTTAATGTCTGGACTTTATCCAGTTCATCCATATAGCCGTCCACATCTTCGACCTGATATCCGCCGAAGACCCTGACAACAAGTTTGCCTTCATCATCCAGCTGGTTATATGCATCAAGCAGATTTGTCCCTCCGCCTATATTGATCATAGGTTCAAAATACGCCGTGATACCAAAGTCTTTGATTTCGTTCTGATATGCCAGTATTCCTTCCTTGAATTCATCCACGGAATATTCGGGTATTACTTTTGTAACTAGTTCCTGTGCATTTTCTCTGAAACAGCCTGTCGGATTGCCTTCTGAATCTCTGACTATTACGCCTCCGGGTATATCCTTGGTGTTTTTGTCGACTCCCATCAATTCCATGGCCTTCGTGTTGACCCAGTATGAATGGTGATCGGCAGAAACGAATGCCATTGGTATTTCGTCGTTTACTTCATCCAGCATTGCTGCCGTCGGGGCATTGTCGGGGAAAAATCCGTTGACCCAGCCTGCACCTTTTATAAATTCACGGTCCGGGTGATCTTCTATGAATTGTTTGATAGTTGCCTGATATTTGGCGACAGTATCATCTTCATATAGGTTTACCTCAAAAAGACCGGCTACGCCTCCTTCATGTCCGTGAGCGTGACTTTCCATGAAGCTGGGCATTACCATGCCGTCACCTGTTTCAATGATTTCCGTGTCTTCTCCCAGATATTCATCAAGTCCGGTTTCATCTCCCACATAAACGAATTTGCCGTCTTTTATGGCTGCAGCTTCAGCCACTGTATCATTTTCATCAGCTGTGTAGATGGTGCCTTTGATTACTGTATCCGCTCCGCTGCTGTCACTTCCGCAGCCTGCAAACACTGACATGATCATTATCAATGCCAAAATGAGAATTGCTTTCTTTTTCATATTCCGCCTCCTTGGTTTACAAAATAATAAAAAGATCTCCGTTGGCTTTAAAGTAGCATAAAAAAAAGCATCAAAATACCTCATTTTTTGACGTCTCTTACTGTTGATTTTGACATTTATTCTATTCTGTGTCTATTTTAATTTTATATACCCTGTCATTGTCTTTGATTACCAACTCAAAGACCTTCTCCGTTTTGCTTATCTTGATATCCTCTAGCTCATCAAGCTTCTGGTTTTCGATAAATCTCATCAAATAATCTATGTTTTCAAGCAGCATTTCTTTAGTATCGATAGAGAATTTGCCTTTTATGTCTATACCCAGATCATCCAGTATCTCTTTCAGCTTTCTTTTGGATAGTTCAGGAATGATGTACTTGATTTCGGTCTGAGGGTAGGAAAGGGGCTTGTATTTTTTTCGGTATGCAGATGGAGTCATGCCATAATATTCTTTGAATTGTCTGTTGAAATAATCATATGAAGAGAATCCCAGATCTTCATATATTTCCTGGATCGGGTAATCTGTGCCCAAAAGATAAACTTCCGCCCGGTCAACTCTTATGATGCTGATGGAATCCTGAAAAGATTCGCCGGCGCCGTCCTTTATGATACGTGAAGCGTAAGACTGATCTATATGCTCGTTATTTGCAAACTCACTCAGTCTCAGTTTATTGATATAGTTAAAGTACATGTATTCGAAAAGATTGCTGATCCGTTCATTTTTTGCACCTGTTTGAGAAATAGGATTGAGTTTTTTTTCTGCGGAGTTATACCTTTGAAGTACGAAGTATGTATCGGCTATATTTGAAATAAAATCGATCTCGGCACCGGGATCTTCTTTGTCCATGCTTTTAAGATATGTTCCTATCATCAGGGTTTTCATTTCGTCTATGATTTCTTTGTCAAAGCTGGAATAATAATAAGGATCAAAAATAAATATGCTGTTTGAAAATATTTGATTATCTATGTGCAGAGCCATCATCAGAGTGTCATCGGAATGAGGATAAAGGCTGTGCATTTCGAAAGGATTGATAAGTAAAAAATCGCCGGCATTCAGTGTGAACTCATGAAAACTTATCTTGATATCGATAGAGCCCTTTAATATCAACAAGAATTCTACCGTATCATGATAATGTCTGGGTATCTCCCGGATAATAATGGGGAATACCTTATACTTCTGTCCGTTTGGTTTATCGATACGTCGCAGAAGAGGAAGATTCATATAAAAATTTTCATTGGATTCCTTTGTCATATTGTTTTCACTCCCTATTTACGATTTTATCATATTTATCTTGAATTTCACATCATAAAAACCTTAATATATAGACAATTACAGGCTTTTATGGTACTATTAGTGAGTTAATATTTTACCGTAGCTGGGTCATTCGACATCTCCGACGAGGACGTGGCTCCGGTGCATTAAAAAAAGGAGAGAATAATTATGATTGATCAAACAAAAAAGGCGGAAATTATCGCTGAGTACAAGACCAAAGAAGGTGACACAGGTTCCCCGGAAGTACAGGTTGCAATTCTTACATACAAGATCAACGACCTGAACGAACATCTGGGAGTACACAAGAAAGACCACCATTCAAGAAGAGGGCTTCTTAAGATGGTCGGACAGAGAAGAAACCTGCTCAATTACCTGAAGGACAAGGATATCGAAAGATACAGAGCTTTGGTATCCCGTCTGGGGCTCAGAAAATAAGATAACATCAAGCGGGGAAATATCCTCGCTTTTGTTTTATATGCAGGACGGACATGTACAAAGATGAGCCGCCCATTCAATGAAAAGGCTGTGCAGGATATAGTTGCATAGCAAAGGAGGAAGAAAAGTATAATGAAATTCGAAGATTACAAAACATTCAGAACCGCAGTAGGCGGAAGACTGATGGAGATGGAGATCGGCAAGGTTTGTGAATTTGCAAACGGACAGGTGACCGTGAGATACGGAGATACTGTGATCAACGTTACAGCAGTCGCATCCAAGTCTCCAAGAGACAACATCGACTTTTTCCCGCTGAGCGTGGATTATGAAGAAAAGATGTATGCTGCCGGCAAGATCCCCGGCGGTTTCATAAAAAGAGAAGCAAGACCTTCAGAAAAAGCCATACTTAATTCAAGACTTATAGACAGACCATTAAGGCCGCTTTTCCCCAAGGGATTCTACAATGATGTTCAGATAGTTGCAATGGTTATGTGCGTCGACCCTGATTGTCCGCCTGAGATCGCGGCCATGATCGGTTCTTCTGTGGCTCTTTCAATATCGGACATTCCGTTTGAAGGACCTACCGGTTCTGTACTCATAGGCATGATCGACGACAAATTCATAGTGAATCCAACAAAGGAAGAAAGAGATGAAAGCATACTTCATCTTACCGTTTCCGGAACCAGAGACGCCATAATGATGGTTGAAGCCGGAGCGGAAGAGATTTCCGAAGATCTGATGCTGGATGCGATCATGTTTGCACACGAAGAGATCAAGAAGATAATCGATTTCATAGACGAGATCGTTGCCGAAGTTGGAAAAGAAAAAACTGAATTCGAGCTTTACAAAGTCCCCGAAGAGATCGAGGAAGCAGTAAGAGAATTTGCTACAGACAAAATGAAGGAAGCCATCAAGACAGTGGAAAAACAGGAACGTCTTGATAACATGAACACAGTAGAGGCTGACACCAAAGTCCATTTTGCAGACCTCTGGCCGGAAAATCCAAAGGATGTGGATGCAGTTCTTTACGACATCAAGAAAGAAGAAGTCAGAAGCATGATCGTCGATGAAGGTATAAGGCCGGACAACAGAAAAACCGATGAAGTCAGACCTATTTGGACAGAAACAGGCTTTTTGCCGAGAGCTCACGGAACAGGATTATTCAAGAGAGGACAAACTCAGGTCCTTTCCATAACCACACTGGCACCTCTGGGAGAATCTCAGAGAATAGACGGTATAGGTGACGAAGAAGGTAAACGTTATATGCATCACTATAATTTCCCGCCTTATTCAGTAGGCGAGACAAAGCCGTTAAGAGGTCCCGGAAGACGAGAGATCGGACACGGCGCCCTGGCTGAAAGAGCGTTAATACCGGTTCTTCCGGATGAAGAAGATTTCCCTTACGCCATAAGAGTGGTATCTGAAGTCCTTTCATCAAACGGAAGTACTTCTATGGGCTCCACATGCGGAAGTTCAATATCTCTTATGGATGCAGGCGTACCTATCAAAGCACCTGTTTCAGGGATCGCAATGGGACTGATCAAGCATAACGACAAGATCGCTATCCTTTCCGATATTCAGGGAATGGAAGACTTCCTTGGCGACATGGACTTCAAGGTAGCAGGAACAAAAGACGGGATCACCGCTATCCAGATGGATATAAAGATCCATGGACTTTCCAAAGAAATCCTTCAGGACGCGCTTAAGCAGGCACATGAAGGCAGAATGCACATAATGAGTGAGATGACGGAAGAGATCAGCGAACCGAGAGCTGAGATGTCCCCGTATGCTCCAAGGATAATTGCTCTTCAGATCGATGTTGATGATATCAGAACCGTAATAGGACCGGGCGGTAAGACCATCAACAGGATCATAGATGAAACCGGCGTCAAGATAGATATAGATGATTCAGGTCTCATATATATTGCGGCACCTGATATGGACAGCGCAGAAAAAGGCGTTGATGCTATCGAGACTTTACTCAAGGATGTTGAAGTCGGAGAGATCTACGAAGGGAAGGTAACCAGACTTATGAACTTCGGAGCATTCATAGAAGTGCTGCCGGGCAAAGAAGGACTTCTCCATATTTCCAAGATGGACAACAAGAGAGTAGAAAAGGTCGAAGATGTAATGAATGTCGGCGATACAGTGCAGGTTAAGGTTACAGAGATCGACAATCAGGGAAGAATCAATCTTTCCAGAAAAGAATTACTGTAATAAATTAATCAGTTCCCCTTTGACCTGTATTAACTGGACAAAGGGGAATTTTTCTTTGTATAATGCACTTATACAAAACACATATCCGGCATAATGAAGGGAATCGGAAAACAAATGATAAGCGAAAAAAAACTGAGCAACGGCATTACCGTTATCATGGAAAAAATCGACTATGTTCAGTCGGTGGCCGTGGGAATTTTTTTCAGAGCGGGAGCTGTTGACGAAACGTCGGAAAAATCCGGCATATCCCATTTTATCGAACATATGATGTTTAAAGGAACGGAAAAAAGGTCAGCAAAAGAAATCGCAGAAGATGTGGATATCATAGGCGGCAATATTAATGCATTTACCGGCAAGGAGAACACTTGCTATTACATAAAGACCATAACAGAAAACATGGAGGCCGGTATCGAAATACTGGCAGATATGATAAATAATTCAGTGTTTGACGGTTCAGAAATGGAAAAAGAAAAAAATGTTGTTCTGGAAGAAATGAAAATGATCGAAGACACACCGGATGAACTCTCTATAGATATCCTGGGAGAGACCGTTCTCAAAAATGTGAGGACAGGCAAAAGCATTATCGGGACAAAGGAATCGGTGAAATCTATAAAAAGGGACGATATCATAAATTGTATCGACGAATATTATTCTGCCGGAAATATGGTGATATCCATATCAGGGAATATGGATATATTTAAGACGGTATCGATCCTTGAGAAGTATTTTTCCGGGATAAAGGAGGGCGTAACTACACGTCCAAAAGAGAACTATATTCACGTGCCTGATTATGTCTATAAACACAGAGAAATAGAGCAAACTCACATCGCTCTCGGCAATAAGGGATATGCATATGAAGATAAGGACCACTATGCCATGATCCTTTACAGCAATATACTGGGCGGCTCCATGAGTTCCAGACTTTTTCAGAAGGTCAGAGAAGAAAAAGGGCTTGCCTACACAGTTCAGGCTTTTTCTTCCTCATATGTAGACAACGGGTATTTTACCGTTTATGCCGCAGTGGGACATGACAAGACAGAAGAAGCTATTGAAGCTATCAGAGAAGAGCTTATCAGGTTTAAGAATGACGGAGTCGGTGAAAACGAGCTGAAAATGACAAAGGAGCAGATCAAGGGCAACTTTATATTCGGACAGGAAAGCGTCAATAAGAGGATGTTTACAGCCGGCAGAAATAAGTTGCTTTTAGACAAGTTCATAAGCGATCAGGAGGTCATCAGCAAGGTAGAGAATGTCACAGAAGATGATATAATGAGAATGGCGGAAGAGCTTGGCAGGCTTGAAGAATACACAGCTGTTATCTTGAGCGGCGAAGATTTCAACCCTGAGGATCTTATGAAGGGAAAAATATCCTAAATGAAGGTTAAGATAAAGAGCCAAAGCGGAGAAATTCCAAAATACAAAACCGCCGGTTCAGCGGGCATGGATCTGAAGGCATATATCGAAAACGATATTACTCTTTCTCCGGGCCAGCGTGATTTGATACCTACGGGGATTTTTATCGAACTACCAACGGGATACGAAGCTCAGATCAGGGCAAGAAGCGGTTTGGCAGTAAAAAACGGCATATCGCTTGTCAACGGCATAGGAACAATAGACAGCGATTACCGGGGTGAGATAAAAATATCGATGATAAATCTGGGCAGTGAACCGTTCGTTATTGAGAATGGTGCCCGAATCGCCCAGATGGTCATTGCAAAATATGAAACCGTTGAATGGGATGCGGTGGATGAACTTGATGAGACTGATAGAGGACACGGAGGCTTCGGCCACACAGGGGTATAGGGGATATGCTTACGAGGATCGATTCTGAAAAAAGAGAATACGAGATACTTTCTAAGTTTGCCGCTAAGGCGGCCGAATCTAAAGGGAGAAAGCTTCCTGAAGAAAAATGCACTTTAAGGACTGATTTCCAGAGGGACAGGGACAGGATAATACATTCCAAAGCCCTGAGAAGGCTCATGCACAAGACTCAGGTTTTTCTGTCTCCGGAAGGAGATCACTTCAGGACAAGATTGACCCACACCCTTGAAGTAAGCCAAATTTCAGCTACGATTTCAAGAGCGCTGTGTCTGAATGAGGACCTGACCGCTGCCATTGCCATGGGTCATGATCTGGGTCATACACCTTTCGGTCACAGCGGTGAGATCATCCTAAATAAGATTTATCCGGATGGATTCAAGCATAATGAGCAAAGTATAAGAATAGTCGATGTTCTTGAGAGCAGCGGCGGCAAGAGGGGAATGAATCTGACTGAAGAAGTGCGAAACGGGATCCTTAATCACACCGGCAGCGGAATACCGTTCACCCTCGAGGGGCAGGTAGTAAAGATAAGCGACCGCATCGCTTATATAAATCACGACATAGACGATGCAATAAGGAGCAATGTCATAAATGCCGATGATCTTCCTTCAGAATGCGTGCGGGTCCTGGGAGATACCAAAAAACTGAGAATCGATACGCTTGTCAACGATCTGGTGAAAAACAGCGACGGCAAAGACCGGATCATCCAGGGAGAAGAATGCGCATATCACATGGATGAACTGAGAACATATATGTTCAAAAATGTCTATCATAATGTTAAAGTAAAAAAAGACGAAGAACTTGAAAATGTGGAAAAAATAATAACCGGGCTGTATGATTTTTATCTGGACCATCCTGAGAAACTCCCGGAGGAATATCGGAATTTAATAGATGAATTCGGAATACAGGAAATGGTCAAAGACCAAATAGCAGGAATGACAGACAGATACGCATTTGAGACATATGAAGAATTTATTTTATAGACGTCGAAAGGACATTATCATGAAAAAATTTATAACGGCCGTTATATTGATATTGGTACTTGCATCTATGACAGGCTGTGACGGATCGGAGGATGAAGATACATATAATTCGGACTGGCAGGGTTCTCTTAAGTCCAGTCAGGGCATTCAGATAAAAGGTGCCAAGGAAGATGTGGTATTTGCAACATACAGCGAAGATTCCGAGATAGAAGGATTCATAAACGAACTTGCACTGGATCAATGGGAACCTGCTGATGTCCCGGAAGGCGCCCAAAAGGAATTTATAGCAGTTTTTTACAAGGAAGATGCAAACGGCAATGAAAATGTTGTGGGGAATATCACAACATATAAAGACAGTACTGTAGTATCTCTTGATTCTTTAGGGTTGAGCCTGGCATTTCAAATGCCCGAAAGTGCACTTGATGCCATTCGTAATGCTCAGCCTTAATTGATTTCTGGTTATCGGGTTCTCTGATTTTCCTTAGGGGTGACACACACTCCCTTGGCTCTGCAAACAACGATAGGTTCGTCAAGAACATCTGCAGCACTCGGACTGATATCCGGTCTTACAGCTATTACTTTTCTTGCCTCAAACTCCATTATTCTGGAAGTCTCACCGTGCTTAGTGATCTCTCCGTATGCTTCGATAAAGTCACCTCCGTAAATAGGCGCCAGGAATTCCACATCGTTGTATTTAAGGAAAAGTCCTTCATCGCCGTCGATTTGAATAAGCAGCTCAGTAGCAACATCTCCGAAAAGGTGCACTGCATGGGCACCGTCTACAAGATTTCCGCCGTAATGAATATCCTTATGTGAAATCCTCAATCTTATTGTGCTAGTGTACTTGGTCATATATTTTTCCCTCCTGTCAATTATACAATTATAATACGTAGTCTTATGAAAAGACAAACTAATATATTTGCAAAAAACATGCCACTGGGTTATCATGTAAATAGCACAATCTGAACCGAAAACGGTTCGCGCTAAGTTGGTCAAATTCAATAAATGTGGACAAAAGGGGATAAATATGCTACAGGATCTTAGAGAAAAATTTAAATATCGCGGACTCAGAAGATGTCTCGAACCCAAAGATGTCTTACCGACTACTGCATGGAAGCTTGATAATTCACCTGGGATCTATCCTGAAGAAATAAGGATATCCGTCAAAAAAGTCATGATGGAATCCACCAGTTTCAAACAGGTCTGCATTGAATCAAATGATGAAGCAAACAAGATCATAGACAAGGTAAAAGATATAATCGCTAAGAGAGGGAAGCTTCATAATCCGGTGACAGACACAGGAGGACTTCTTTACGGTGTGGTTGAGGAAATAGGTGATTTATATGACAACAAAGCCGGGATCAAGCTTGGCGACAGGGTTATATGCAACTCGTCACTTGCTTCCATACCTCTTTTTATTGACAAGATCAATTCAATCGATAAAACTTATTCTCTCATGGATGTGGAAGGTTACGGAATTTTGTTAAATGATTTTCCGATAGTCAAATATACTGACGAAGTGCCTATCGACCTTTTTATGTTTGCATGTAACGAATCCGGGACTTTATACACTGTAAGTGAATATTCCAAAGGCAAACAGGATTTTCTTATAATAGGAGATCACTTTATAAGCAACCTCATGTTCGGTTATGCTATCAAAAAAAGTATAGGCGACAGAGCCCATATCACCTGTCTTCTGGACAAAAAAAGTGAAATGAAGATGACAGGAGGTCGCCTTCAGGAGTTGATGGATTCAACATTTGAAGAAATCCATTATGCAGATATCTTAAGTCCTCTTGAGTGTGTAGATAAATTCAATCTTGAGAAGAGATATGACCTTGCTGTAAACTGTGCCGACATACCTGGCGGGGAGACAATCAATGTAATGGCCGCAAAGGACGGCGGTTCTATTTTTTTCGCTAATATGATTAACAACTACAATACCGCTCTCTATGTAACTGAAGCGATTTCCCGGGTGGTTGATATCAAAGGCGCAGGCGGTTATCTGGAGGAATATGCGGATTTCGATATCGAGCTGGTCAAAGAGATAGCACCGTTTTTTAAAGACACGGTTATAAGTGATATCGATATGACTGATGACATGGATTATCCTCTTGGAAGAGAGCAGAAAAGTATAGAGCAGGCGGGATACAGGAAGAGCCTTGCCGATGATTTCATATGTGAGAGCCGTTCCATGATAACAGTTCTGCAGGAAATACTGAGCGTTGCCAAATACGACTGCAACGTTCTGATAATAGGGGAGACAGGTGTGGGCAAGGAAAAAGTTGCTAATTTAATACACAAAAACAGCACGAGAAATATGCATCCCTTTGTAAAAGTCAACTGCGCAGCAATAGCGCCCAATCTTCTCGAGTCGGAATTTTTCGGTTATGAAAAAGGGGCATTTACCGGTGCTACCACTTCAGGCAAACAGGGGTTTTTCGAGATCGCAAATAACGGAATCATGTTTCTTGATGAAGTGGCAGAACTTCCATTCGACCTTCAGGCCAAGCTTCTGAGAGTCATCCAGGATGGCGAGTTTTACAGGGTGGGCGGTACTGAGCCTGTGAAGACGAATGTCCGCATACTCTCAGCTTCAAACAAAGATCTTATGAGGCTTGTTGATGAATCAAAATTCAGAGACGATTTGTATTACCGCCTCAATGTTTTTCCCATAAAAGTGCCGAATCTTTCGGAAAGGCGGATTGAGGTCCCGACGCTCGCTAAGTATTTTCTTGGAAAATATGCAGAAAAATTTGGTGTAAGCAAAGAGATCAGCAGCGGTGCACTGGACGTGCTTAAGGAACATGAATGGAAGGGCAATATAAGAGAACTGGAGAATATGGTTCAGCGTGTACTTATCAGCTCTCAGAGCGACAGGATAACTGTTATGGATGTGACCAAAGAACTGGATAACGAACTTCTGGAAGGTGGAGAATATATAGATGTGGATTTGAGAACGGATGATGTACTTCCGCTTAAGACCCTGGTGGAAGATTTTGAGGGAGGCCTCATAAATAAAGCATGTGAAAAATACGGGTCGACAAGAAAGGCAGCAAAAGCACTTGGCATAAGTCAGACTCAACTTGTACGGAAAAGAAGAAGAAATGATAATACATAGTAATACATGATGATATACTGTATATGTTCTTTATAAAGATAATAGCGAACCAATATTGGTTCGCTATTATGCTGTTATGCACCAAAATCGGTTCGAATAGCGATGATCCAATTTTATTAGGCTGTAAATCATCATATTTGCGGTGATATTCATGCTTGGCACGCCTATTGCTATTATTAGTATGTGAACAAATTAATATGTTTTATGTTTATGAAATAAAAATATATGGAGGGAACAAAATGAAAAAAGGAAATCCGTTCGGAACACACAGAGTTATTTCACCAAAAGGGGTTCTGCCTCAGCCGGCAGATGTCATCGACAACACAATGGAGATTTTTGATAACGAAGTACTCATTGATGTCCAGACACTTAATGTGGACTCTGCCAGTTTCACACAGATCGAAAAGCAGGCAGAAGGTAATATTGAAGAAATCAAAAAGATCATGAAGGGGATCGTCGCTAAGGCCGGTAAACATAAGAATCCTGTAACAGGTTCAGGTGGAATGCTTATTGGGACAGTCAGGGAAATTGGGCCGGCATATGAAGGTCTGCTAAAAGTAGGGGACAAAATAGCAACTCTGGTTTCACTTTCACTGACACCCCTCGTTATCGAAGAGATAATCGAAATAAGACCTGACATCGACCAGGTGGATATCAAAGGGCAGGCAATACTTTTCCAGAGCGGCATCTATGCAGTACTTCCCGACGATATGCCCGAAACTCTTGCATTATCAGTACTTGACGTTGCAGGTGCTCCGGCGCAGGCAGCAAGAATGGTGCAGGCCGGAGATACGGTTGTGGTAATCGGCGGCGGCGGAAAATCAGGACTTCTCTGTTTGTTTGAAGCAAAGAAAAGAGCCGGAGTTACGGGCAAGGTCATCTGCGTCGGAGGTTCGGACAAGTCGACAAACAGAGCCAAGAAACTGGGCCTGGCTGATGAATACTTTGCAATGGATGCGACAGATGCAGTAGGCATGTATGACAAGATCATGGAACTTACAGACGGACAGCTTGCTGATCTGGTAATCAACTGTGTAAACATAGAGAACACTGAAATGGCTTCGATTCTGGCATGCAAGGAAAGAGGGATGGTTTACTTCTTCTCAATGGCAACAAGCTTCACAAAAGCAGCCCTCGGCGCGGAAGGCGTAGGAAAAGATGTTACTATGATCGTCGGAAACGGTTATGCCAAGGATCATGCCGCTATTGCACTTCAGGTCCTTAGAGATTCACCAGAGATTCGCGAACTATTTGAAGAAATGTACGCATGATGCGCATCTGATCTGATATGACAAATATTTAATGATATTCAAAAATGATATGAAGAAGTGAGGTAGATAATGATGGAAAAATATACTTATAGAAACTGGAAAGACATTCCGCTATACAAAGATGTTACTGAAGAACAGTGGAACGACTGGCACTGGCAGATCAAGAACAGACTGACCACCGTAGAAGAGATCGGACAAGTCATTAAGCTTACCGAAAAGGACGAAGAGGATATTACTAAGGTCATGGAAGGATTCCGAGTAGGGATCACACCTTACTATGCATCTCTCATGGATCCCGACGATCTTAAAGATCCCGTAAGACTTCAGGCGGTACCGACTTTGGCCGAGTCTAAGAGAGGATCGGCAGACATGGAAGATCCGCTTCATGAGGATGAAGACTCACCGGCTCCCGGCCTTACTCACAGATATCCCGACAGAGTACTTTTCTTGATCACAGACCAGTGCTCAATGTACTGCAGGCACTGTACAAGGAGAAGACTTGCAGGCGAAAAAGACGGAGCAAGATCAAGAGCAGATATAGATGCATGTATTGCATATGTAAAGAAAACACCTCAGGTAAGAGACGTCCTGCTTTCCGGCGGTGACTGCCTTTGCGTATCAGATGATACATTAGAATACATAATCAGCGAACTTAGAAAGATCGAACATGTCCAGATCGTAAGACTGGGGTCAAGAACACCTGTTGTTATGCCTCAGAGAATCACAGACAACCTCGTTAACATGCTGAAAAAATATCATCCAATATGGCTCAATACTCATTTCAACCATCCAAAGGAAATGACTCCCGAAGCAATCGCGGCCTGTGCAAAGCTGGCCGATGCAGGAATACCGCTGGGCAACCAATCTGTACTTTTAAGAGGCGTCAACGACACTCCTGATGTAATGAGGGAATTAGTTCATGTTCTTGTCGCAAACAGGGTAAGACCGTATTACATTTACCAGTGTGATCTGAGTCTTGGAATAGAACACTTCAGAACAAAAGTATCAAAGGGAATAGAGCTTATCGAATGTTTGAGAGGACATACTTCAGGATTCTGCGTTCCAACTTTTGTGGTAGACGCTCCGGGCGGCGGCGGGAAGACCCCGGTTATGCCACAGTACGTAATTTCACAGACACCGGATAAGGTGATCCTGAGAAACTACGAAGGAGTCATCACAACCTATACAGAACCTAAGATCAATGAACTGGATCCTGAATATGATGAGACAATCGGTACCACAGCTTATGAGTATGACGGCGTAGCATCTCTTGCCACCGGTAAGCAGATGGCTCTGGAGCCTGGCAATCTGGAAAGACATAATCGAAACAAAAAATAGACATTTGGACATAGACATAAGGAATTCGAATGAAACTGTATGATGAAGTACTAAATAAATATGATGTTCTTTCTCTCGTAGGCATGTCCAAGAATGCGGGCAAGACAACCGCCCTCAATTATCTCATCGAGGAAGCCTACGACGAGGATGTCATCCCCGGAATCACCTCCACCGGAAGAGACGGTGAAGGAACGGATCTGGTTACAGGAACTGAGAAGCCGAAGGTCTATGTGTATGAAGACAGTATCGTCACCATACCCATTGATCTCTTCGACATAGCTGATGCCGGTCTTGAGATCCTCAGCAGAACTAATTATCATTCGACATTCGGAAGCATACTCATGTGCAGGGTACTGGATGAAGGATTTGTTCAGGTGGCAGGTCCCACTTCAACAGCTGACCAGAGAAAGCTCAGCAGGGAAATGCTGGAACTGGGTGCAGACATCATACTTATCGACGGTGCGATAGACAGGCGTTCAATAGCTTCACCGTTTGCTTCAGATGCCATAATCCTGTCAACCGGAGCAGTACTGTCAAGGGATATGGATATAGTGGTAATGGATACCATGCATGTGGTCGAACTTTATACTCTGCCTGAATTTGGGTCAGAAGGTAAAGAAAAACAGTATGCAGAAAAGCTTAATGCACCGGGATACTGTGAAAGTACAGTGATCATGAGAAAAGATAAACTGGAAATACAAAGTTGTCAAACCGGTCTGATGGCAGGCAACAAACTGGACAGGCAGATCGATGATGAAACGGAATTCCTGTATTTACCGGGAGCTCTTACTACTTCGACTTTGGAATACATTATGCCTGAAAAACTCAGGCAGATCACCTTTGTGGTCAAGGACCCCACCAAGATATTCATTGACAGGGTGTCGTACCGAAGGCTTAAGAAAAAAGGTCTGAAAATCAAGGTTCTTAAGGGCATAAAGGTAGCTGCCATAACAGTTAATCCGTATTCTCCCGAAGGATATTCTTTCGGAAACAATATGCTTCTTGAAGCAATGCGGGATGCTGCAGGCGATCTTCCGGTAATAGATGTAAAAAAACCTGATTAAGAGGAGATAGATGTGCTTAAAACTAAGCTTTCAAATGAAAAAACCAAGGTTGAACTGGGACTGAGATACGTCATCGGACGGATCGACGTTCTTACTCCTTTTGGGAAAAAAATCATAAAAAAGCTGAAGCCGAATTTTCCGGGCAGTGAAGGACGCCTTGTAAAAGAACTGGATAAGCTTGAGGTTATCAGAAAGATAATAGACGATTATGAAGATACTTTAAGCAAGATCTCCGGTATATTCATGCAGATCAAGGACAACAGCTTCACCCTGGAAAGAAGTGCTTTTGACGTACTTACCGTTGTCGAGCTGTTTGAAATAAAGACATTTTTGCTCCAGCTTGAGACTTTGAGCGGTCTTTATGCTAAACTGGGCAGCGATTTTCCTGATGAATATACACCGGCGGATACCAAGGAACTTCTGGATCTTATGGATCCGGAAGACAGCAGACTGGCTACATTCTATATCTATGACACATTTTCCCTGAAGCTTGCAGAGTACCGTAAGGAAAAAAGGCAGCTTGAAAAGAACCTTAAAAGGGAACAGAAGCTGATCAAGGACAGAATTTATGAAGAGCACGGACTTCAACTCAGTCCGAAATTCGACATAATAATATCCAGATCCGATGCCGAATCCCTGGAAAAGATAAAAAGCATCCCTGAACTTGTAATGGGTACCGAAGATTATATATCGGTCATATTTGCTCTTGAGAAGACTGAAGAACAGCTCAAGATCAAGGAACAGATCGAAGATCTCAACACGAAAATTGATGAGGAAGAATATATAGTAAGAAAAATGCTCACCGATAAAGTGTTTGAGAACAGAAAGACCATAACCAGAAACACCAAAAAAATAGGCGATCTGGACTTTGTAATCGCCAAAGCCAAATTTGCCAGAAAGCACAACTGTATAAAACCGAATATCGTGCTGAACCACATTATAGATATAAAAGAGGGCAGATACCTGCCTGTGGAAGACGCTCTTGAAGAAAAGGGCAAGCATTACCTCCCGATCACAATAGGATTGAATGACGGTGTAACATGCATAACCGGTGCGAACATGGGGGGGAAAACCGTTTCCATGAAGCTGGTGGGACTGCATGCTATGCTGTCACAATACGGATTTTTTGTACCTTGTAAAGAATGCACGGTAGGTCTGTCCTCTTTTATTCATATACTTGTAGGTGATAGTCAGGACATACAGAGAGGGCTTTCAAGCTTCGGCTCCGAAATGGAAGAACTGGCCCAGATCCTGGATAACGGCAAGGATAGATCTATGATACTGATCGACGAGATAGCAAGTTCCACAAATCCGTTCGAAGGTTTTGCCCTGACTAAATCCCTTGTGGAATACCTGAGGGAAAGGCCGTATATCAGCCTCATCACCACTCATTATGAGAATGTAAGCACTTCGGAGAATATAAAAAGTCTTCAGGTGAGAGGTCTTGCGGATGCCGATTTTGAGAAGCTTTCTAAAGAGCTGACCGGCGCAAAAGACAATGAGCGAATTGACGTAATAGCAAATTACATGGACTATAATCTTGTAGATTCAAACGAGGGCAAAAATGTGCCCAAGGAAGCACTTAATATAGCATATGTGCTTGGAGTGAAGAAAGAAATAATAGACAATGCCAAGCAGATGATAACAAGTGAATTATTTTAAGAAAGGATGCAAACTATGAGCAAATTGAATCTTGATCCGAAAATCATTGACGGTGCCCGTAGCTGCGCGGCAAGAATAGCCGAAGATGTTCAGCAGTTTATCGAAAAGCATACTACGGTAAGCACGGAAAGAACTGTTGCAAGACTTCTCGGTATCGACGGGACAGATGATGTGGGGACACCTCTTCCGAATATTCTGATCGAACAGATAAAGGATGCCGGCGGCCTGGCAAGAGGCTGTGCATATTGGATCGGCAATGCAATGATCGAAACCGGGCTGAGCCCACAGGAAATAGCACAGAAAGTAAGCGACGGAGAAATAGAGATCACTAAGCTTGCTGCATCTTCTGCTGAAGACACGGAGGCAAAAATATATCCGGCAGTGGAAGCAGCACTTGCAAAAATAAAAGAACAGAGAGAATTCAGAGAAGATACAATAGATAGAATAGGTGAGGGACGACAGCCTTACCTGTATGTAATAGTTGCCACCGGCAACATTTATGAAGACGTTGTTCAGGCACAGGCCGCCGTAAGGCAGGGTGCCGACGTAGTAGCTGTCATAAGGACCACTGCTCAAAGCCTGCTGGATTATGTTCCATACGGACCTACCACAGAAGGCTTCGGCGGAACATATGCCACTCAGGAGAATTTCAAGATCATGAGGGAAGCTCTGGACGAAGTAGGTGAAGAAGTGGGCAGATACATAAGACTCTGTAACTATTCATCAGGCATGTGCATGGCGGAGATCGCCGCTATGGGAGCCCTTGAGAGACTTGATATGATGCTCAATGATGCTCTTTACGGCATACTCTTTAGAGATATCAATATGCAGAGAACTCTCGTCGACCAGTATTTCTCAAGAGTCATAATCGGGTATTCAGGAATCACCTTCAATTCAGGTGAGGATAATTATCTTACAACATCTGATGCATTTGAAGAAGCACACACAGTACTGGCTTCACAGTTTTTGAATGAGCAATTCGCGGTGCTCGCAAATATTCCCGAAGACCAGATGGGCCTCGGACACGCATTCGAGATGGATCCGGCTCTTGAAGACGGATTCCTTTATGAGGTTTCACAGGCAATAATGGCAAGGGAAATTTTCCCTGAAGCTTCGCTTAAATACATGCCGCCCACAAAGTTCATGACAGGTAATATTTTTAAGGGACAGATTCAGGATGCTCTGTTCAACCTGGTTTCGGTCTGGTCAGGACAAAGTATTCAGCTTCTTGGTATGCTTACGGAAGCCATACATACACCTTTCATGCAGGACAGATATCTTTCACTTGAAAATGCCGGCTATATTTTCAACAACGCGAGACATCTCGGCGACGAGATCGAATTCAAGAAAGACGGTATCATTCAGAATAGAGCCGTATCCGTACTTGATGAAGCAGACAAGATGCTCCATCAGATCGAAAAGGATACGCTGTTTACAACTATAGAACAGGGTAAGTTCGGCGGTGTCAAAAGGGCACGTGACGGCGGAAAAGGACTGGATGGTGTCATAGTCAAAGATGACAGATATTTCAATCCGTTTATTTCTGCAATGATGGGAGGTGACAAATAATGACTGCTGAAAAAAAGATAGCTACATCAAATGTAGATTTAAAGAAAGTAAAGCCATACGGCGATACAATGAACGACGGCAAAACACAGCTCAGTTTCACCCTTCCTGTTCCTTATGGTCCAGAGGCCGATGAAGCGGCAAAACTTTTATGCAAAAAAATGGGAATGGACGAACCGAACGTGGTTTATTCTAAAGATATGGGCGGCGGATTCACATTTTTCGTCGTATACGGAAGCTGTCAGCATACTATCGACTACACAACAATAAAAGTAGCCAAGGTGGATGTTGAAATCATGGACAGGGAACAGTGCCAGGAATTCATCGAAGAGAACATCAAGCGTGAAGTCGTTATCGTAGGGGCTTCATCAGGTACTGATGCCCACACGGTAGGCATCGATGCGATAATGAACATGAAGGGCTTTCACGGTCACTTCGGCCTGGAAAGATTCAAGGGTATCGATGCTCTGAATATGGGTTCTCAGGTTCCAAATGAAGAACTGGTCGCAAAGGCAATCGAAATGAATGGGGACGCAATAATCGTTTCACAAACTGTAACACAGAAAAATGTACACATACAGAACTTGACCAATCTTGTTGAGCTTGTGGAAGCGGAAGGCATAAGAGACAGAATAGTCCTCTGCTGCGGGGGACCCAGGATATCACACGAACTGGCTCAGGAACTTGGCTATGATGCAGGGTTCGGACCACATACATATGCCGAACATGTAGCTTCGTTCGTACTGACGGAAATAATCAGAAGAAAGCTTGTTTAAAAGGGCAGGTAAGGAGGAAGATGAATTGATAGATAAAATCAAAACTGCCGAGGAGGCGATCGCAAATATCGAAGACGGCGCAAGCATAATGATAGGAGGCTTCATGGCCTGCGGTTCGCCGGAGATCCTCATCGATGCACTGGTCAAAAAGAATGTAAAGAATCTGACCATAATTTGCAATGATGCGGGAGTGCCGGGAAGAGGAACAGGCAAACTTCTGTCCAACGGACAAATCAAAAAGCTCATTGCATCCCATGTGGGGCTGAATCCTGAGGTCGCAGAAAGGATGAACACCGACGATCCTGAGAGGAAGCTGGAATGTCAGTTAATTCCTCAGGGCACACTTGCTGAAAGGATAAGAGCAGGCGGAAGCGGACTTGGCGGTTTTCTCACTCCGACAGGGGTAGGGACTATCGTCGCTGAAGGCAAGCAGGTAATAAACGTGGGCGGCAGGGATTATCTCCTTGAAGAGCCGCTTAAAGCCGACTTTGCTTTTATCAGAGGATCAGTTACGGATAAATTCGGAAATACAACATATAACGGTACTACCAGAACATTCAATCCAATGATGGCGGCAGCTGCTGATGAAGTCATCGTCGGTACATGTGAGGTCGTGGAAATGGGCGACATAGATCCCAATAATATCGTGACATCAGGAATATTCGTTGACAGCATAGTGGGAGGTGAGAAACAATGGCAGATATAAAAGAAAGGATCGCCAAGAGAGTTGCATTAGAGCTTCATGACGGCGATGTTGTGAATCTTGGCATTGGTCTTCCCACAATGGTTGCAAATCATCTTCCCGAAGATGTACATATAATTCTCCAGTCCGAGAACGGCATAATGGGCATGGGCCCGGCACCTGAGGCAGGCAAAGAAGACGTTGACATCGTCAATGCAGGAGCGCAATATGTGACCATCAACAAAGGTGCGATGTTCTTTGACAGCGCAACTTCATTTGGCATAATAAGAGGCGGTCATGTGGATGCTACTATTCTGGGTTCCCTCGAAGTCGATGAGCACGGAAATCTTTCTAACTGGATCGTACCGGGAAAGATGGTTCCCGGTATGGGCGGAGCAATGGATCTTGTGGTAGGGGCCAAAAAGGTCATAATAGCGATGCAGCATACTCAGAAGGGCAAACACAAAATATTAAAGGAATGTACACTTCCATATACCGCAGTAGGTGTTGTGGATATGATAGTCACTGAAATGGGCGTTATGGAAGTTACAGACAAGGGGATCGTCCTCACCGAGATCCACCCTGATTTCACAATAGAAGATGTCCAGGCGGCAACTGACTGCAAACTGATAATAGCCGAAGATCTGAAGGAAATGAAATAAAGGATGGGGTACTAAAATGGAAAAACTAATTATCAGCGCCTGCATATGCGGCGCAGAGGTCACTAAAGAGAATAATCCCGCTGTTCCGTATACAGTTGAGGAAATAGTAAGAGAAGCCAAGTCCGCTTATGATGCAGGGGCGGCAGTCATACATCTCCATGTGAGAGAGGATGACGGTACTCCCACCCAAAGTAAGGACAGATTCCAGGAATGTATGGACGCGATCTACAAAGTATGTCCTGACGTTATCATACAGCCTTCAACAGGCGGAGCCGTCGGCATGACCGATCTTGAGAGACTTCAGTCCACCGAAGTTACTCCCACACCTGAATTTGCAACTCTCGACTGCGGTACCGTAAATTTCGGCGGTGATGAGATCTTTGTCAACACCGACAATACCATATTCAATTTTGCAAAGATCATGCAGGAGAGAGGCATCAAGCCGGAGCTGGAAGTCTTTGATAAGGGAATGGTTGATATAGCTCTCAAGGTCGATAAAAAAGGTCTGCTTGAGCATCCGCTTCACTTCGACTTCGTCCTTGGAATCCAGATGACAGCAACTGTCAGAGATCTTGCTTTTATGGTGGGGAGTATTCCTCCCGGATCGACCTGGACAGTAGCAGGAATCGGCAAAAGTGAGTTTGATATGGCGGCGGCCGGTATAATAATGGGCGGACACGTCAGAGTCGGATTTGAAGACAATCTTTATATAGAAAAGGGTGTTCTTGCCAAGAGCAATGGCGAACTTGTTGCGAAAGTTGTTAAGATAGCAGAAGTATTAAACAGAGAAATCGCCAGCCCGGATGAGGCAAGAAAGATAATGAACATGCCGATCCAGAAAAAATAGTCTAAAGAATTTAAAATAAAAAATAGATTGAAATGCGAAAATACATAGGGTATTTGGTGGAATGCCCTGTGTATTTTTCATTGACAGAATGTGACTGACTGTTGAATTCCCAAAGTCATTTTTAGCAACTGTTCATGTCCTCCTTCATATTCGACGGATAATGAAATAAAAACAACTTCTTTTAAAAAAAATGATGAACATCATGCTAAATAAAATTTTTTGGGTATAATGCGATTGTGGGAGAAAATTATGCTTGATAATTATTCAAATGATAGCTTTAGCAGCTACTTAACTGAATATGGAAAAAGATTGATCGACCTGATTCCTGACAATAAATCCCAGAGGATTTTGGATATCGGCTGCGGATCCGGATTGCTGACGGAAATGTTGGCAGAAAAAAGCGGTTACGTTATGGGTATCGACAAATCACTTGAGGTTATCAATTACGCAAAGGAGAAACATCCGGATATAGACTTCAAGCTTTTTGATGCACTGGATATTTCTTATAACAGCGAATGGGATATAGTGTTTTCAAATGCAGTTTTTCACTGGATCGACGATCATAACACGCTTCTCAAAAAGGTCAAAAGATCACTTAAGCAAACCGGACTGTTGATTTGTGATTTTGTTACTTCCGGAAATAATTCAGAATTCGAAAGCAGTTTCAAAAATGCTCTTAAAAGAAGAGGCCGGGAATTTGACGGTAATTTAAATTTTACTTCTGAAAGAGAATTTGGAGAACTGTTGATCAAGAATGGATTCAATATAGATTATATATGTGAATATAATAAAATCATCAGTCTTCCCAACGGAGAAAGAGGTCTTCGTGACTGGATCCTTAGTTTTTACAGTAATACGATATCCGAATTCAGTCTGTCTGAACGTAAAAATATTTTAAATGAAATCGAAGATGATTTGAAACAGCGACTGTGGAATGGCAAAGAATGGAGAACTGATCTAAAAAGGATCAGTGTTGTTGCATATACACTGTAAACTTCATGCGATCATTACTTCTGGCTGTAATCTTTAAGAAAATCAGTCATTTTATGTGAAATAGTTTGTAGTACTTCCACTTCCGGGAGATACACGATCCTGAAATGGTCCGGGTTTGGCCAGTTAAAGCCTGTTCCGTTAGTGAGCAGAATATGGTGCTCTTTCAAAAAATCCAGAATAAACTTTTCATCGCTGATAATGTGATATTTCTTTGTGTCGATTTTTGGAAAAATATAAAATGCGCCCTGAGGTTTCACCGCACTTAATCCGGGAACATCTTTGATTGCATTATATATGGCTTTTCTCTGTTCATAAAAACGACCCCCCGGGATCATGTATTGTTTTGTGCTGTCTAATGTTTCCATAGCTGCCCGTATGATCATTTGTGCCGGCATATTCGAACAGAGTCTCATATTTGTTAGAAGGTCGATCCCGTGTATATAATCCTGAACATTTGATTTATTTCCGCCCATGCTCATCCATCCGCACCTGTATCCGCATACCATGTGGGATTTTGAAAGACCGTTATATGTAATAGTGAAAAGATCGGGCGCCAGAGAAGCCAGTGCAGTGTGTTTAAGATCATCGTAAACAAGACGGTCATATATTTCATCAGATAACAGTATGAGATCATTTTCTCTTGCGATATCAGCTATTCCTTGAAGTATATCATCTGAATAAAGAACACCTGTAGGATTGTTTGGATTGATCACTACGATGGCTTTTGTCCTTGGTGTTATTTTGTTTCTCATGTCAGCTAAGTCAGGATACCAGTTACTTTCTTCATCACAAATATAATGAACAGCTTTGCCGCCCAGCATGGTGACGACTGCAGTCCATAATGGATAATCGGGCATGGGAATAAGAATCTCGTCACCTGAATCGATCAGAGCCTGCATTGTTACGGAAATCAATTCACTTACACCATTTCCGATATATATATCATCTGTAGCGAGGCCAGGGATATCTTTAGAGTTGCAATATCCGAGTATAGCTTCTCTGGCGGTTTCTATACCTTTTGATTCTGAATAAGGCTGACAGTGTCTGACACCCTGTTCAAGGGCATCGAATATCTCTTGTGGAGCATTGAGGCCGAAGGCTGCCGGGTTTCCGGTGTTGAGCTTGATCACATCGATTCCGGCGTGGTGCATCCGCTCTGCTTCGATCAACGCTTCGCCTCGAAGATCGTAATTCACATTGTTCAATCTGGTTGACTTTTTAATTTTTTTCATTAGAATTCCTTGATTTCCCCGTCTTTTCCCCTAAACTTAATCATTGTATAAAATAATATACAATGCTAAACTAATTATAAGATATGTTAGTATTTAACACAAGAAAAACAGAATATTAGATTTTGTAGGAGAAAAAATATACGACAATTTATCGAAATTAGTTTGTCGGTGTAGTTATTGATATGATGAATTCGATTCATTACACCAATAGTATAGAAAATGTGACCTGTTTGTAAAATTCAACTAATAAAATAGTGAATTTCGATTGTTAAAACACAATATAAAGGGTAATATAGCATAAAGAATGAATTTAAAGTACCATATAATATTATTAGTAGAATTTTGCAAGGTTTTATTCAATGAATACGTCTAATAATATGTAACCCATAATAAATCGATGTACGAGTGAGGAAATAATGAAAACAAACAGAATTAAAAAGAGAATATTCGTTTTTGCGTTAGCCATAGTGCTGGTGCTCGGAGCAATGAGCACTGTATTTGCAGATAACACAGTACCTGCTGTAAGTTTCACAAGCAGTGGAGTAAATTATAATAAAGAAAATAATCTTTTAAGATTCAATCTAAGGTGGAGCCACCCAAATGGTGATGCTATCACTGTCATGTATTCCATTGACAACAGCGAAACTAAAAAGCTTGGTGAGTATGATGATCAGAAAGATCAAGTCATTGCTCATGTCTATTTAGAAGGCGAAGAAATGAAAGGCTCAGTTCTGACGATTTTCGCTGTAGATTCTGACGGTAATGAATCCGAACCAATCAGTTCTGAATTTCAGATTGCTACATCCTCAGGAATAACAATAGAAGAAAGTGAAGTTCCGCTTTCTGTTTCCGAAGGGACCTGGTCACTTATCAATTTATTTCTGGCGGCCTTGTCGGTAGCAATGATGGCAGTGACATTAATGCTGTTCTTTGAAAACCGAAAGATAACCGGATTCAGAAAAAGCGGTAAGGTGAATAGTGTGATAGTAATGCTGGGTACATTGCTTTTAACAGGCGCCAATGTGACATTGCTTCTGACGACTCAGAATCTTAAACATCAAATGGTGATGTTTGACAATATGACGATCGCCATGCTGCTGATAACAGTATTATGTGTATCAACCACTATGATACTGGCAGTAAGGGCATTTGGAGTACAGTCAAACAAAGAAGTCGCGAGGAACTTCTAAAGAGGATTACCGAATATGATTTCCAGGTCTATGGTCAAGCCATAGGCCTTTTTATTTTCTAAGGGTTGATTATCGATCTTGCCGTGCGTCATTGGTGTCATCTTTGAGAATGCACTGAATTCCTTTATGTCAGGAGATACAGTGTATTCCAATTTGGAACGCTTAAATATGGCCATTCCGCCTTCAGTGTACTTAATGGTTTCGGTGTTGTCATATTGTTTTTCTTTTGAATCCTCTATATACAAATCTCTTATTTCTTTCAGATAGTTTTTACCGGGGATCACTTTGATGATAATACCGTCTTTTTTCAGCACACGTTTGAATTCTGAATAATTGGCGGGTGACAATATGTTGAGGATCATGTCAAATTTGCCATCAGCAATATGTATTTTAGAAAGATCATCAATAAGCCACAATATATCATTTTGATGGTCAGTAGCCAGGCTGATACCCGATTTAGAAAGATCGATTCCTGCATATTTGCCTTGTCCATTTTTTAAGAGCATATCCGAATACACAGAGTTCAGAAAGCTGCCTTCACCGCATCCTGCATCAAGAATTGACAGACCGTGATGAGCCGTCATCTGATACTCATTGATAAACCCACTTAAGATTTTGATCAGGGGGGCATAATATCCTTTGTCTATGATGGACCTCCGATGCCTGAAAAGAACATCGTCATATACCTTGTCGTTTCCACTGCCGGCTAAGTTCAGGCTGCCTTTTTTCGAAATATCAAAACTATGGCCGTTAACGCAGCTTAGAGCATAATCATTTATTGTGGATAATTTTTCCCTGCAAACAGGACATAAAAGAAAATCGTTATTGTCTTTTAGCAGTCTGACCGCTTTGTCTCTTTTGCTTTCCATATCAGCCTTTCATGATCAATATAAATATATTATAACAAAAAATATTTGTTCGTAAATGAATGATTGTTTTAATTGACTGGATATCCATTGTTCAATATAATAATCACATGCAAAACAGTAAAAATCTTAATACAAAAAAAAGCAAAAAATATCTCTATGGTTTTCTCATGGTACTGGTTTGTGTTGTCTGGGGAGCGGGAAATCCTGCAACTAAAATAGGGCTTGAAACAATACCGTCATTTCTAATGCTGGTCATGCGGTTCGGCGGAGCTTTTTTGATATTTCTTGTTATTTTCAGAACAAAAATAATCAAAGCTTTTAATAGGAAAAATATATTGCCGTGCTGTTTTATCAGCGTAGTTACAGCACTTACATATATTTCATCACAGATCGCATTATATCTTACCAGTGCAACAATGGCCGGATTTCTTATGGGACTGGCAGTTGTTTTCACTCCATTTTTGAACTTCTTCTTATACAGAAATATGATCAACAAGAAATTTATTCCTGTGATCATTCTTGTAATTATCGGAATGTATTTTCTATGCGGCGGAGGGATGCAGTTCGCCTTTGGCATAGGTGAATTTTTTGCTTTGCTTGCTTCGCTGTTTTATGGGCTGTGGCTTGTACTTACTCCCAAATATGTCCACGATGTGGGACCGGTTGCTTTATCGTCTTTGCAGTGCGGTGTTGCTGCAGTTATATGCCTGCCTTTTTTCTTTATATTCGAATTTCCTTTTGATATCTCTGGAATATCGTCAGAAGGGTGGACGGCACTTGTTTATGTTACTGTCGTCTGTACAGTAATAGTATACCTGGTGCAGAATCAATCACTGAAGTTTCTGTCACCGGTCTTTGTTTCTCTTGTTCTATGTCTCGAGCCGGTTTTTTCCGCGTTATTTTCTTTTATTCTACTGGACGAAAAACTGACTTTAATAGCATATGCAGGAGGTCTTTTGATCATAGCAGGACTGATGATTGCATCATTTCTTGAGGGAGAAGAATAACCAGTATATAAAACCTCATATTTCTTTACTTTTGATAGTACTGATATTATAATTGTTATAAATATCTTAAAAGGATGGAAAACAAATTGACTGGGAAAAAACTCAAAAATCAATTGTCATTGATAATGATCCTGCTTGTGGTTTTAGTGGTTTTGTTTATTGGTGTTACTATAGGCCTAACTTTTGTCAGCCAGACGAAAGGTCAGGTCAAAGAACTGATGACCACCAACAGTAATACGATCATACTCAGTCTCAATGAATACATCGATTTTTTGAAAAAAGATATTACGACAATAGCGGTAGGCGGCAGTATCACTACTTCTAAGCTTTCTCATGAAGACAAGCAGAAGAATATAATCACCATAAAAGAAAACAGGGACGATATCAGCTCCCTTTATACGATCGACAGTCAATACATTGCGTTAAACGATGCTTCATCTGAAGATGTGGGAGAGAACTACAGCGGCGAATACTGGGCTGAAGATGCCATGGCTCTGGCTCCGGGCAGCATATATTTCGATATACCATCTTATGATGAGTGGACCGATAATATAACGATGACGATTATGTACAGGCTCAAATCCGATGGATTTGACGGCCTCGTAAGTATGGATATCCATTATGATGTGATTAACGGCATAGTCAATCAGGACCAGTTCGGGAGCGACGGATACAGCATGCTGCTGGCAGATGACGGACTTATAATCACCCATCCTGATGAACAGCTGGTTTTGGATAAAGTCAATATGCTGGATAAGGCAAAAGGGAATCCACAACTTGAAAAAGCTATCAAGAATGCCTTAGATAATGAAGAAGGGCTGGTCAGTGACGTTAAATATGACGGCAAAGATATGATGTTTTATTATCAGAATATAAAAGGAACCGATTGGACCCTTGTTACAGTTCTTGACAATTCACACTATAACTCAATATTGTACACGGAAATAATCTATATGGGCATAATTGGCTTGATATCTATCATTATCGCCATCGTGTTTGCACTTATTTTCAGCAGGCGTATTGCCGGGCCCATCAGTCAGATGTCTGTCAGGATGCAGCAATTCGCAAAAGGTGACCTTCACACTCCTATGCCTGAGATCAAGTCAAAGAATGAGATCGGAGTTTTAAACAATTCACTTAGGGACAGCATCGACTTCCTGAGCCTCTATATCAATGATATCTCAGGGAGCCTTAAATCCATAACCGAAGGTGATATTTCATTTGACATTAATATGGAATACATAGGTGATTTCGGCCCCATAAAGAAAAGTCTTAATGGTATTCTCGATTCCATGAACAATGTACTTGGGACTATAAAGCAGGCAGCAAAGGAAGTGGATGCAACATCTGAGCAGATGGCGGCATCTGCCCAGCAGCTTTCAGGCAATACCATTGAAAAAGCAGGTACGACAGATCAGCTGGATGTTACATTTAAAAACATAAAGGAAGGACTGGAGAATACAGCTCAGAATACGGCGAATGCTCTTGAGAGGACATCAAAAGTCCAGTCTCAAATAGCTGTTTCCGCAGATGAAATGCAGGATATGTTAAGATCCATGGATGAAATATCTGAAACGTCTTCTTCAATCAGCAATATAATAAAAGCAATCGATGACATAGCCTTTCAAACTAATATATTGTCACTTAATGCGGCTGTTGAAGCTGCGAGAGCCGGAAATCACGGCAAAGGATTCGGAGTGGTTGCAGATGAAGTCAGAGAACTTGCAAACAGAAGTACTGAATCTGCAAGACAGAGTGACTCACTGATCAAGAATTCTCTTGATGCTGTGGAAAAAGGCGGTAAAGTAGCACAGAAATCCTGGGAAAAGATCAAGGATGCAGAAGTGCTGGTGAAAGAAGTGGCGGACCTGATCACAGAGATAGAGGAAATGTCAGCCAGACAGGCCAGCAGCGCATCTGACATATATGCTAGCATCTCACAGCTAAACGGGATAATACAAAATGATTCGGCTATGTCTGAAGAGAATGCCGGTCAGAGCGAAGAGCTTTCCATGATGGCTACTGAACTGCAGAGAAAGCTTTCATTTTTTACCCTCAGGGAAAACAGCAAAACAGACACCAGGCTGATAGCAGATCAGGTATATAATGTGAAACCTGAAATTCAAAATAATATTCCTCCGGAACCAAAGGAACCGAAGGAACGAGATGAACATGATAAATATTGATTCGATATTAAGCGATTGCTGTTTTTAATGCTATCTCCATCATATCGGTAAAGCTTTGCTCTCTCTCTTTGGGAGAGCTTTTTTCATTTGTAACAAAGTGATCGCTCATAGTCAGAATGGACAGGGCGTCTACGCCTGCTGCAGCGGCATTCATGTAAAGAGCAGCAGTTTCCATTTCAACGCATAGTACACCAAGTTCAGCCCATTTTTTCCACCAGTTCTGATTATGTTCATAGAATACATCGCAGGTGACTACATTTCCAGCATGTATATCTTTGCCCTGTTCGTCTGCAGCCGCCTTTGCCTTCAGAATCAGATCCCAGCTGGCACATGGAGAAAACTGACCGTTTACCTCGAAAGAGTGAGCATAGTTTGAATCTGTAGATGCATTTAAGGCAATGACAATGTCCCTGATCTTTACTTTTTCATGAAAAGTCCCGGCCGTTCCGACTCTTATCAGTTTCTTCACATTGCAGAAATGAATCAGTTCATAGGAATATATCCCCATGGACGGCGCACCCATGCCCGTACCCTGAACAGAGACCTTAACGCCCTTGTATGTTCCCGTGTAGCCGTACATACCTCTTATTTCATTATAACAAACGGCCCCGGTGAGAAAGTTTTCCGCAATATATTTTGCCCGGAGAGGATCACCGGGAAGCAAAACCGCTTCCGCAATATCTTTTCTATTGTTCTGTGTTATGTGTAACGACATTATCTTCCTCCATATCTATTTCCCCGCAAACGGTAAGACCTGTCTGCACATCGCTGATCAGCTTGATATCCTGACCCTGTACATCATAAATTCTAATAATGTCCCTGGTCTTCGGATCGTCCGGTTCCGGAACGACTTCATCGAAAATATTATTTTCCTCTTCAAGGAAGTCAGGATTGAAATATTCCGTGGTTCCTTTATTCTCGAATATAGCAGCATAAAAAATGTCTGCTTCCACCAGATCCTGGAAAAAGTGGCTTCCGAAGGAAAGTTCAGGCATGTATCCGCCGCCTTCAAATGCGACTTCACAGGCTATGCTCATATTGCTGATTTCCGCAAATGTAACAGGTACACCCAGTTCGGGAGAGGTGGTTCCTATCCTTCCCGGCGCCAGAAGCATAATTACCAGATCTTTATCCTTGTAATACTGATTGATCTGACCTACGACCCGTGCGATAACCGACTTATTATTATAAGGGTACTCGTAATAACCTCTGGGATCGATCTGGATAACGATGTCGATGGGACTGTAGTATGATCCTCCCATAGTACCGCCGGTAAGCTTGAAGAATGCATCCTTTTTTTCCACATCCGGAAGTTCGGTCCTTATGCCCTGTCCTCCAACCTGAAGTGGGCGGCACTGGAGGAGATTGATTACATATTTTCCTTCTTGAGAGAAGTTGATGGCGAATTCCACATCAACAGGGTAATCATATTCCTTTTCTATAGTATTGATTATATTTTCCATGTTTTGGATAAACTTATTATTTTGGATTATTTTTTCGCAGGATGTATAGAAGAACTTCATATTTCTGCCGATAGCTTTCATCTCGGCTTCTCTTTTTCTGTCTCTCTCTATCATAATATCCTTGAACCAGTCGGTCATTTTGTCCATGGCATCATCAAGTTTCATGGTGGAGATAGAGTTTATTGAAAGATCAAGGACATCTATTTTCCGCTGTGCAAAAGTTGACGGATATTCACCTACATTTGCTCTCAGTTCAGGTTTGTCCAATGCAGCGATCCTCGGGTAGTCACCATCGGTTCTGTCTACAGCCCTGGTACCGAGACCCATTACTATTCTGATCATTCCCGCATCCGGATCAATGTTGGGATCCCATCTATAGGCATTATAGGAAAACGCAACACCTGCCGCCGCCGGCATGTATATATCCTTGAAGAGAGAACCGGATACACGCTGTATCAAAAGACCCATCTGTTCATCTTCCATACTCAGACCTCTCTGAAGTCTGTATTCCAGGACCGATTCATCCATAGTACTTGAATATACAGCCTTAATGGCATTTTCGAAAGCAAGAAGTCTTTCCTCAAGAGGACCTTTGTTTACGCAGAATACAGATTCATATTTGCCTGCGAATGCATTACCGAAACCATCTTCCAGTAAACTGCTGGATCTCACGATAATAGGGCTTTGACCGTAATACTGGAGCATTCTTCTGAATCCTTCACGGATATTTTCGGAGAACTCGCCTTCAAGTATTTTTTCCTTGAGGATTTCCGCTACCGTAAAATATCCTCTCTTTTTACGTTGCCTTATCTTGAGGCCCCACATATTGTTTTTTACGAGAAAGGTATAATAAAGGTTTGAACATATATAGAATGAGTCATGAGGCTCAAGGAATTTGACGATTTCAGGAAGTTTTTTCTCGACTATTTTCCGGGAAAGAAGCATTCCTGTGGCTTTTCCGCCGATACTTCCTACACCGATCATCCTTCCTTTGATCTCAAGAAGATCCTCAAGTGTGATATTCTTAATTGCAATGTCCAGCATGCGGTCATCGGTGCTGAATACAAGCCTGCAGAGATCTCTTAAACTTTCAAACCGTTCGCCTGTGATGACATCGTCCTTTTCCGGCACGATCACATTGGAATCATTGGGTGCGGCAAGTTCCTTGTTTTTTTCAAGGAAAAAGCGTTCCCAGTTGTCAAGAGTTCTGGCGGGATCATCATTGCCTGCTTCTGAGACTATTTCATAAAACCTCGATATTTCAATTCCGTTGGTAAGAGGGGTGATCACATGTTTGTCTGTTCTGTCCACTCTGTGCGGCAGGAAAATGCTGGGCAGGTATCGTTGAAAAACCTTGTGTGGATGAAGATACATGTGCTGAGTGCCTTTGAATGTTTCGATCATGACGCTGCAGCTTTCTCTTATTCTGGTGGTAGATTCAAAACTGTGGTGATTTCGTGTGACTGCATAATATGCTATGCAGTTTCTTTTTCTTATTTCAGGGGCGGTAACTACAAAGAAGTTACTCATCATGAAGTCTGCGATCCACTCTACCTGTAGGACCGTGATACTGTCAAAAATATAGTGGGATTCGCTTCCTTCCGCATCGATCACATCATAAATCTCCATCGCCACGGTCTCAAATCCTTTTGTGATGTCGATATTATAAATTTTAAGACCTTTTTTCGGTTCGCATAACAGCTGATGTTTGCCGAACGAAAAGTAAATAACATTCTTATTGTCCTCGATTGACTGATCGATAAACGGACATACAAAAAAAGCATAGTCATCGATATCGCCGACCTCCCAGACCACGTTATCCCCATATCTGAAATGATCTATTGCATTATCCAGACCTTCAAGTCCTGATGGAACTCTTTTCTGATTTATCATTTGTATTACCTCCGTATTTAATTTTAACATAAAATCCCGTTAAAGGTTTCGAAACCAGTTGTTTTTTGGTAAAATAGCTTAGAAAACAACTATTATATATATGGAGGAATCATGGCAGTCAAAACAAAAGTAATAATAACCATATTGGCACTTCTGGTGGTTGGCGGCGGCGCCTTCGCATATTTTATCCTTACTTCGGATAAAGGGGAAAACATACTTCCCGATATGATACAGGAAGAAACCTGGGTATATCCGTATAGCGGTCAGAAAACAACAGACGAGCAGGCAACAAAGATGCGGCCGTTTTGTATAAAGATGCCTAACGATATAAAAGCAAGACCTCACACAGGCATTAATTCAGCAGATGTGGTTTACGAAACTATGGTCGAAGGTGGAGAAACAAGGCTGAATGTTATTTATCAAAGCGATATCCCAAAAGAGGTAGGTCCGGTGAGAAGTGCCAGGCTCTCAGACATATGGATCGTGCCCCAATATGACGGCATGCTGTTTTTTTCCGGTGCCAATGCACAGGTGCGGGGCGAGATCGCGTCAAACGATTTGACGGATATGAGATGGGATTATGCAGAATCCATATATTTTAGATCTGACAATGGAAGAGGTAATTTACATAATCTTCATATAAAGCTGAATGAAGCATACGGTGCAGCAGAAAAAAGGGATTATGAAACAAGCTCTTCAGCCCTTCAGCCGCTCCACTTTTACGGTGTAAATTATGATGATGCAGGCGAAGCTGATTCAAAGCTGGATTCAATGAACGATGAAGCAACTTCAGGTTCATCTGTTGAAATAAGGATAGCTACCATATCCGATATAAAATTCAAATGGAACGAAAAACTGGAAAAATATCTGAAATGGATGAACGGTGTGGAACACAAAGATGCAGTTGACGAAAAGCAGGTGAATGTGGACAACGTAGTTGTCCTGTGGGCAGAATACACACAGCAGTCCATGGTCGATGCCGCCGGATCACCGACATACGACACAAATCTGGGCGGAAGCGGCAAAGCAGCTGTATTCAAAGACGGGATGAGATATGACTGTGAATGGAAAGCAGACGCGACCACACCGCCAAGATTTTTTGATTCATCAGGCAACGAGGTTCTTCTCAATCCCGGAAAAACATGGATAGTAGTACCTCCCACAAATATTGAAATAACATCAGAGTGATATTTATATAAATGATATTGACAGGAAAAAACGTTTGATATACTATATTCACGTTGCTAAAATACATGATCCGAATTAATGAATTGTACAGCTATGAAAGGAAAGGCTGATGATATCAAAGATAGGATTTATAGGAGCCGGCAAGGTTGGAACCTCGCTGGGCAAATACTTTTCCGAAAAGGATATTGAAATATCCGGTTATTACAGTAAAACCAAAGATCATTCAGCCGATTCGGCTGCTTTTACAAATTCTCAGAGTTTTGATAATTTAACTGATATAGTCGCTTCATGCGATGCCCTTTTTATTACCGTCCCCGACGGTGATATTCCTGCTGTCTGGAATCAGTTGGTTGAACTTGATATCAGAAGCAAATATATAATTCACTGTAGCGGAGCAATGTCTTCTAAGGTCTTTGTGAGGGCAGAGGAAAAGGGTGCGTATGGCTTTTCTCTTCATCCAATGGCTTCCGTCAGCGACAGGAAAAATTCATGGCAAAATCTTAGTAACACATATTTTACAATAGAAGGAGATCCGAAAAAGATCGAGGATGTCATGTCAATAATCGTCAAAACCGGCAATCCCATATCAGAGATAGATGCAGATTCAAAGGTCAAGTATCATGCTGCCGCAGTGTTTTTCAGCAATTTAGTTGTTGGTGTTGCCGCTGCCGGCCAGGATATATTCAAAGAGTGCGGACTCCCTGAAGACTTCATCAATAATGCATGGAAGTCGCTTTTTATTGGGAATGCGGAAAATATAGTCAAGAACGGTCTTACAGGGGCTCTGACCGGCCCTGTGGAAAGAGCCGATCATAATACAGTGGAAAAACATCTTTTAAGTCTCGAAGGGAGGAACGAAATTATTTACAGGGAACTATCAAGGATGATACTCGATGTAGCCAGGGAGAAACACCCGGAAAGAGATTATACCAATATTGATAAGGAGTTAAACAAATGAAAAAAACAATCACTTCACTCAAACAGCAGAAAAAAGACAATGACAAGATAACAATGCTGACAGCGTACGACTACTCAACAGCCAAACTGATGGATCAGGCAGGGGTCGATGCTCTTCTCATAGGCGATTCTCTGGGGATGGTCATGCTGGGATACGACAGCACACTGCCTGTCACCATGGAAGATATGCTTCACCATACAAAGGCAGTGGCACGTGCAGCAGAAAGCGCATTTGTTGTAGCCGATCTTCCGTTCATGTCCTACCAGACTTCGGTTTATGACGCCGTAGTCAATGCCGGCAGGCTGATCAAAGAAGGGAATGCCCAGTCTGTAAAACTTGAAGGAGGCAAGGAAATGTGTCCTCAGATAGAAGCTATCGTAAAGGCTTCTATACCGGTAATGTCGCATCTGGGACTCACTCCCCAGTCTGTTAACGCATTTGGCGGGTTCAAAGTCCAGGCTAAGGAAGTAGCATCTGGCATCAAACTGATCGAGGATGCCAAGGCAGTTGAAGAGGCCGGTGCATTCGCTGTGGTTCTGGAATGTGTTCCTGCTGAGCTTGCGACCCTTGTTTCAGAGACCATCGAAATTCCCACAATCGGTATCGGTGCCGGAGCAGGCTGCGACGGACAGGTTCTTGTCTATCAGGACATGCTCGATATGTACGGCAATATGAAGCCCAAATTCGTCAAACAGTTCGGAGATGTCGGCAATACTATGGGTGATGCATTCGGTTCATATATAAAAGAAACAAAAGAAGGTACTTTCCCCGGGGAAGAACACAGTTTCAAGCTGGGAGAAGATGTTATTACTGAAATAAAGAAGGTCATAGGTAAGTAGCACGCGTATGAAAGTAATTAGAACTATAGATGAAATAAAAAAACTGACGGAGCAGTGGCGTGAAGCCGGTTGCTCCGTCGGTCTCGTTCCGACCATGGGGTTTCTACATGACGGTCACATGAGTCTTGTGAGAGAGTCAGTCAGGAACAACGACAAAACTGTAATAAGTATATTTGTTAATCCGATGCAGTTCGGTGAAAGGGAGGATCTTGACGAATACCCAAGAGATATAGATGGAGATATCAAAGTATCTTCAGAAAATAAAGTCGACGCTATCTTTGCACCTGCGGTCAACGAGATGTATCCTGCGGGATTCAGCAGCATAGTCGATGTCAAAGGTGTTTCAGATGGTCTGGCCGGTGAAAGCCGTCCCGGCCACTTTCAGGGCGTATGTACAGTTGTGAACAAATTATTCAATATTATCAGTCCCGACAATGCCTATTTCGGGCAAAAAGACGCCCAGCAGCTGGCAGTGATAAAAAAGATGGTAAAAGATCTTGATATGAATCTGAAAGTCATAGGATGCCCCACCGTAAGAGAAAATGACGGACTGGCCATGAGCTCTCGTAACAGTTATCTTGACAGTAACCAGCGCAACAAAGCGGTTCATATCTATAAAGCACTGTCAAAAGGTAATGAAGTATTTATGGCAGGTGAGACCGATCCCGGTGTGATCAAAGATGTTATCACAAATGATTTGTCAAAGGTATCAGGATTGATTCTGGATTATCTGGAGATAGCAAACGGGGGCACTATGATTCCGTGCCCGTATGCAAAAGACGGCTGTTTATGTCTTATTTCGGTAAAAATCGGAGATACAGCGCTCATTGATAACATCGTTTTAGGTCAGGATATTTTATAAAATTTTATCAAGTGCATCTACAGTATCTACGCTTATCAGAATATCTCTCTGCTCCTGAGGAAGAAATCCTTCGCTTACCATCTTATCGTATTGGTTTAATAGATCATCATAATAATGATTTATATTGAGAAGAATGCACTTGCCTGAATGTATACCAAGCCTGACTGCCGATATGGCTTCGGATATTTCTTCTATGGAACCGGGGCCGCCGGGCAGGGTGATATATGCGTCACCAAGCTCTAGCATTTTATTTTTTCTCTCGCTCATGTTCTGTACAATTATCAGATCAGAAACACCGCTGTGTGCCTGTTCTTTTTCAACTAATAATTTAGGGATTATACCCATCGATGAGCCTCCGTTTTCTATGACCGAATTTGCCACTGTACCCATCAGCCCCAGGCTGCCGCCGCCATAAACAAGAGTGAGGCCATTCTGTGCTATCCATTTCCCAAGACTTTCGGCGGCTTCCTTATAGATGGGATCGGTGCCGATCTTGCTGCCGCAATATACAGTTATGTTTTTCATTGTTTTCCTCCGATCTTAGTAATAATTCCTTTAGATTATATCATGAAATGTGAGTTGATCATCTGTGGAGATTTCAGGGATAGAATAGACAAAAGCTTCGTATTTGTCTATTTGTTCATAAAAGTGACCTCTTTTATGTTCTTTTTTACACATTTTACACAAATATGTTTATATTGGACTCAAATTCTCACCATACTCATAATGTACTATTTACTTAGTTGTTTTAAGGGGATAATTTAAAGGGGTAAAATTTATGGGTAAAGGTAGATATATATTTTTGAGGTTGACAGTATTCAGTTTAGTTATCATTTCTATGGTAGCCACTTCAGCCATCATGACCGTATCAAATGTTGATGCAGCCACTAAATTAGAAAAAAAGAGAATAAATAAGGTCGTGCAAACGGCAAAGAAGAAAAAAGGGAAGAGCATAAGATCTTTCCCTTCTTATTTTAATAGCGGCAGGTGGTGTGCGGATTTTGTTTACTGGACATCAAAAAAAGCGAAGCTCAACAACAACAAGGTTTTTCCGAAAACTAAAAGAGGCGTGTCCGGATACATATCTTGGTACAAAAAGAAGGGACTTTACAGAAAAAATACGAAAAAGTTCAAGCCCAGAAAAGGTGATCTTGTCTTTTTATCCAGCAGCAGCCATGTAGGGATCGTGGCGAAAGTCACAAGGAAATATGTCTATATTATCCACGGTAACTGGAGCAACAGAGTGAAGTATACGAAACTGAAGATGCACGGATATACCAGCAGCCAAAGGGCAAAGATAAAGGGTTACGCAAGGGTCAACTACTGATCACTTCTGATTATCGAACCATCTTCCGCCGATCATCTTATCGATGGGAACAATAAACGAAATACAATTAGCCGGGGTTCCCTGACCGGCTTCTTTACTTATAAGCTCCATTGCTTTGTTGGCAGTCTCTTCATCAACAAGACAAATAATTGTTTCGATCTCTGTGTCTGCATTGATTCCCAGAATTTTTTCCTGGACCTTGGTTTTGCCCCGGCCGTTTATGATAGTTGCTCCTTTGGCTCCTGCCTTTCGTGCAATATCAACAACGTCATCTGCATAACCGGCATTAGTGATGACATAAAGCGCTTTCATATTCAATCTTACTTCCATTTTTTCACTCCATTTCTGCTATCGAGGCAAATGAATTGCCTCTTGCAGAAACAAATCACTTGTGAATAATCGAGATTCACTATATGGAGTGAAAAACAATTATATGCCTCCGGCGGTGTGTGAATTAATTATTCACACTTATTCCTCCGTAATTAATCATATCATATCAAAAGCGGATGGCATTATACAGCGATTTTATCCAGCTTGACTGTAAATGCAACGCCTTTTCTTGGTTTTTTAAAATTATATTTGTCATATAGTACTTTGAATACCATATCTGCCGCATTTTCGGTAAGAAGGCAGTTAATTAGCATTTCATCTTCATCGGGGATAAGACCGAATGCAAATCTCAACAGATTGGCATCGATGCAGTCTCTGGTAAAGACAGTATCGATGGTTCTGGCCTTTGCCTCGATAAGAAGAGCGACTATTGCCTCCTTATGTTTCCTGCTTGTTATGATCGTCATAAATACCAAATTTTCCATATTAGCCTCCTGTATTATTTTTTCTCAAGCTGTTTTTTAAGCATTTCTTTTCGTTGTTTGATCGCCAGTGCTTTCAGTGTTTCCATTTCGTAATCGAGAGCCTGTCTTTGAGCTCTTTTGACTCTCATACTATAAACGATTCCAAGAGTCTGCACTGCTATCAGCGGAGTAACAGATATAAACGCAATTATTCCGAATCCATTTGTAAGCAGCGAAAGCGTCGATTCCGACTGACTTGCGACAGCCTGTGCTATGCCTAGTGTAAGGGGAGTCAGAAATGCCGATGTCAGTGCTCCGCCGGTGACTCCTCCCGAGTCGAACGCCAGACCCACATATAAGTTTGATGAGAACTTCATCATTATAAGAGCTATAGCGTAAAGGGGAACCAGGAACCATAGTATATTTATTTCCGTGATGATTTTCAATATAGAAAGCACAGCAGCTACGCCAATACCTGCAGCCAGAGTCAGCCTAATGGTCATTTTCTTGATATGACCGTTGGTTATTTCCTCAAGTTGCTCGCCCAGCACTGTTACAGCCGGTTCGGATAATGTTATTGCTGCGCCCAGAACGAATCCCACAGGGAGCAGGACCCACTGGAACCATTCCGGTCTCGCATTATCCAGAAAAACTTCGCCGATATATTTCCCCGCGAAAGCAAATCCGAAGTCTATACCGGACAGGAATATCAGGAGCCCTAAATATACAGGTATTGCACCTATCAAAATGAGTATGAACTCTTTCTTTGGCAGTTTGATGAGAAAATATTGAAAAGGTATGAATACGAGTATAACAGGGAAGAGGGCCAGTGCGACACTTCCCATGTTTGCCCATATGATTTCAAGGAATGAACCGCTGGTTTCGGGGCTGTATGCCTGTTCCGGCGGCACTGTTCCGCCGTTCATTGCTTTGATTATCATGCCGTATATAAAGACGGTCATGATAGGGCCTACCGATGCTATACCAATGATTCCGAAGGTGTCGTCATTAGT
Organism: Anaerovoracaceae bacterium; assembly: GCA_031553035.1. Taxonomy (GTDB): domain Bacteria; phylum Bacillota; class Clostridia; order Peptostreptococcales; family Anaerovoracaceae; genus JAVBLY01. The sequence goes on from JAVBLY010000008.1 coordinate 215,577, forward strand.
CTTGTGTTTTGACAGAGTGGCTGAAATACCAACCCCCAGACATAATATGAACGGGACAGAAATGTCACCGGTTGTAGCGCCGCTGCCGTCAAATGCCAGTGCCACAAACTGCTCAGGCACAAAAATAACCGTAATAAATAGTATAATGTAGAATATTGCAAATATCAGTTTGAGGCTTATGTCTTTCATTATTCTATAAAGAGAAAATCCGACACAAACGCCGATTCCTGCTGCCATGACCCAGATGAATATAGTCTCGTTAACATCGGGAATGATCATATGGGTCTGTCTCGCCAGTACCGAAAGAGCCGGTTCTGCAACAGTGGCAACGAATCCGAACAGGAAACCGAAAAAAATGATAAAAGCAGCTTTTCTGAGTTTTATAAGATTTTCACCGACGATTCTTCCGATAGGCAATATGCTGGTATCAAGACCGACAAGAAAGAGAGCCTGGCCTAATACCACGCCGGCGTAACCTATGAGCAATTTTACGTAATTAAGCGGATCGTCCATGGGTGCTATGAATACACACACTATTATCATTACCGCTGCAAGCGGAAGAGATGAAAGGAATACTTCTTTTGTGACCCTAAGAGTTTTCATAGGAAAATTATATCATAGAATTTGGCATAAAAAAAAGCCGGGAGACACTTTCCGGCTTTCTAAATGTATTTAACTTATACATTATGCGATTTGCTTCTTGTGGACGGGTGAGTTAGTCTTCCTTTTTGTCTTCTGTTTCTTCAGCTTTATCGGCCTCTTCAGCAGATTCTTTTTTGGTAGACTTTTTCTTTGGAGCAGCTTTTTTCTTTGGCTTAGCTTCTTCCTTAGGTTCCTCAGGTGTCGCTTCAGCTTCTTTTTCGTCAGCTTTGGCGTCTTCTTTAGGCTCCTCGGTCTTTGGCTCTTCCTTAGGCTCCTCGGCTTTTTTAGCTTTGGAAGCGGCAGGTTTCTTAGCCGCAGGCTTAGCTGCTTTTTCGGTAAGCGCTTCGATACCGAACTCTTTAGTGAATCTCTTTGTCAGTCTTGAAACTTTTCTTGAAGCTGTGTTCAGATGAAGTGTGCCTTTTGAAACTGCCTGCATCAGCTTTTTTTCAGCCTTTGCCAGAAGTTCACGGGCTTCTTCCTTTTCGCCTGCTTCAATTGCTGCGTCGAACTGTTTAAGGATATCCTTAAGTCTAGCCTTAATTCTCTTGTTCTTGGCAGTTTTGTTCTCGATAACACGGATTCTCTTCTTTGATGATTTTATATTTGCCATTTGTTCACCCACTTTCTGCAAATATTCGCAACTACCAATATACTATATGGATGTTGGAATTGCAAGGACTTTTATGGTATAATGTCTCTCGGACTTTATAAATAGGAGGACATAGATAAAAAATATGACAAAAGACCAGAAATACATAAGGAATTTTTCAATAATAGCCCATATCGACCACGGCAAATCCACACTTGCCGATCGGATAATCGAGAATACCGGACTGGTTGCCCACAGAGATATGAAGGAGCAGTATCTGGACAATATGGATCTGGAGCGGGAGAGGGGAATCACCATCAAGCTCCAGACCACCAGACTTTCCTATAAAGCCAGCGACGGCAACGAATATATACTTAATCTCATCGACACGCCGGGGCATGTGGACTTTACATATGAAGTGTCAAGAAGTCTGGCGGCCTGTGAGGGAGCACTTCTGGTAGTTGACGCAACCCAGGGAGTTGAAGCCCAGACGCTTGCCAACGTGTATCTGGCATTGAACGAGGATCTGGAGATACTGCCTGTACTTAATAAAATCGATCTGGCCAGCGCTGATCCTGAAGAATCCAGAGCTGAGATAGAAGAGCTTATAGGCATAGATGCGTCTAATGCGCCGGAAATTTCCGCAAAAGAAGGTATCGGCATTGATGAAGTTCTTGAGGACATAGTAAAAAATGTGCCGGCTCCGGACGGTGACCCCAAAGGCAAGCTGAAAGCGCTGATCTTCGATTCATATTACGATAACTTCAGAGGCGTTGTAATTTATACAAGAATATTCAACGGCAAAGTCAGAACCGGAGATACCATACGTCTCATGAACTCAAAGAAGAACTACGAGGTCACCGAAGTAGGGGTATATTCTCCCGGACCGGTGGAAACAGGCGAACTAAGCGCCGGAGAAGTTGGCTTTATCTGCGCAAGCATCAAGCAGGTAGCGGATGCCAGAGTGGGTGATACCATCACTCTCAAAGACGATCCCACTGACGAGGCACTTCCCGGATACAAGAAGGCTCAACCTATGGTTTACTGCGGAATTTACCCGGCCGAAGGCGAAAAATATGAATATGTAAAGGATGCACTGGAAAAACTTCAGGTAAACGATGCTGCTTTTCACTTCGAACCGGAAACGTCTACAGCCCTTGGATTCGGGTTCAGGTGCGGTTTTCTCGGGCTGCTTCACATGGAGATCATAGTAGAGCGGCTTGAGAGGGAATTTGATCTGGCTGTTATCACAACATCTCCCAGCGTCATATATAAGGTAATAATGAATGATGGAAAGGTAGAAATGATCCAGAATCCGTCAAACATGCCTGATCCTGTGCTCATAGACCACATTGAAGAACCTATAGTCAAAGCGGATATTATCATACCGAAAGAATATGTCGGCAGCATCATGGAGCTTTGTCAGGATCGAAGAGGTACCATGCTCCATATGGAATATATAACTGAGATCAGAGTTCTGCTCCACTACGAGATGCCTCTCAATGAAGTCATATACGACTTTTTCGATGCCCTTAAGTCAAAGACAAGAGGATACGGCTCACTGGATTACGAATTCATAAGATACGAAACTTCCAAGATTGTCAAGATGGACGTTCTCATGAACAAGGAAATCGTCGATGCATTTTCCATGATGGTCCATGAGTCTAAAGCGGCTTCAAGAGGGAAGTTCGTCTGCGGCAAACTAAAGGATATCATTCCCAGACACCAGTTCGAGATACCCATTCAGGCGGCAATCGGCCAGAAAGTCATAGCAAGAGAAACTGTCAGGGCTGTCCGAAAGGATGTAACAGCCAAGTGTTACGGCGGTGACATATCGAGAAAGAAAAAGCTGCTCCAGAAACAGAAGGAAGGTAAGAAGAGGATGCGCCAGTTCGGCTCTGTGGAAGTCCCGCAGGAAGCGTTTACCGCAGTCCTCAAGTACGATGACAACAAATAACCTTGGAATCTATATACATATACCATACTGCATGAAAAAATGCAGATATTGTGATTTTTTGTCTTATACGACTCATAATCTTGAGGCTCGTGCTTATTATACCGTTAAAGTCCTTGAGGAAATCATCAGTAAAAGTGTAGTTTACAATAATAAATATACGGTAGACTCTATTTTTATAGGCGGTGGAACACCTTCTCTTCTTGAAACCGAGTATTTGGAAGAGATCCTGGATGCAGTTTTCTCCAGATTCCGTATGTCAAAAGATACGGAAATCACCATAGAATCAAATCCGGGGACTCTTGATCCCTGTAAACTCCGTGATTATGTCGGTCTTGGGATCAACAGGCTGAGCATGGGTGTCCAGTCCCTTAATAATGATATACTTAAATATCTGGGCAGGATCCACAGTGCCGAAGTGGCTGTAAAAAATTATGAGGATGCTCGTATTGCCGGATTTGAGAATATCAATCTTGATATGATGTTCGGCATACCCGGCCAGTCAGAAAAGATTTGGAATGAGGATTTTGCCAGGATAATAGATTTAAGACCGGAGCATATAAGCTTCTACAGCCTTCAGGTGGAGGAAGGCACCCCTGTTTTTGCTGATGTAATGGACGGGCGTGTAGAAGAAATTGATACTGTCATTGACAGAAGGATGTATCACCATGCCATCAATCAGCTGGAATCAGCAGGTTACGAGCATTATGAAATCTCAAATGCCGCTCTTCCCGGCTTCGAATCAAGACATAATATGAAATACTGGTCTATGAAGGACTATCTTGGCGTAGGATTGGGAGCCCATTCATTTATGGGTGGAAAGCGGTTCTGCAATACCGAAATCCTTAAGGATTATTTGAGCACAGACCGGGCAGTTGGCGTAAGCGCAACTGAGCAGGAGATATCCGGGTCGGATCACATGTCGGAATACATTTTTCTAGGACTGAGAAGAACTCAAGGCATCAATCTTGATGATTTTGAGAAGCAGTACGGCAAAAAATTCCTTGATCTATATCAACATGAGACGGAGGACCTGATTGGCAGAGGACTTCTTGAGATAAAAGACGGGAATCTTAAACTGACAGTGCTTGGGCTGGATCTTTCTGATCGGGTCTTTAGGGAGTATGTCTAAATTATAATGACGTAACAAGAAAATATGGATATTTGGGCATAGAATCGAGATAATGTGAGTTAATCCCCATACTATCTCAAATTTGTGACACGAATATTGCGAAATCACCGCTTTTCCCCACATTATCTCAAATTCGTGGCAGAAATCCTCAAAAAACCTGTTTATGAACTGCCCCTCGTTGGTAAAGAATCAATACGCTAAATGAATACAAAAAGTTGTATTAAGAAATGTTATAGTGTATAATTATATCAAACAAAGGATATAATTATATCGCATAATTGATACGAGGTGAAGTAAATGATTATTAAGGCATCAGCATCACTTAGAAATGAATACGGAAGTATTTCTAACCTTGCTCGTGAATCCGGTGAGCCTATTTATGTAACAAAAAATGGTGAAGGCGATGGAGTTTTCATGAGTATAGAGGCATTTGAACAGAGAGAGCAGATTTTAGAACTGCGTGCCAAAGTATTGCAGGCTGAAGAAGAGCGTTTAAGCGGTGCAAAGACAATGAGTATTTCAGAGGCGCGCAAAGAATTAATAAAACGAGCCGATGAAGCATAAAGTCGAAATACTTCCTACTGCATGGGAGGATCTTAAAAAAATTGAAGATTATCATTTGATTCAGTTTGATTCAGATTCTGCCAAGAAGGTTATAAACAGTATTCTTGATAACATTATGCACTTGGAAGATCATCCTTATTATGGATCTCAAACACCTGATAAATGGCTTAATAATCAGGGATATAGGATGGTTATTTGCAAAAAACATGTATCGATATACAAAAAATACGACACTATTATATACATTTATCACATTGCAGATACGCAAACTGATTATACAAAACTATTTCTATAAAGAGGTTATCTAGTGAAATCAGACTATATATTCAATTATTGCGACATATGCAATAAAAATGAGGGTGAAATCAAATTATCGGACGGATGGATCTGCAGGAATTGTAAAAACAGTATTAAAACTTATTCGGCTGAATATAACAGTATAATCAAAATTGCGGAAGATGTTCTAAATCTGCTTAGTGAAATAGTGGAAAGAAAATCAACTCAAGGCAGGAGGGAGATATGAAAAAATACATAATGGCTCTGGATCAGGGGACAACAAGCTCCAGATGCATAATCTTTGATAAAAAGGGCAATCAGATAAGCACTGCCCAGAAAGAATTCAGGCAGTATTTCCCCCGGGACGGCTGGGTGGAACATGATCCCATGGAGATCTGGTCAACACAGATCGGTATGGCTCAGGAAGCTATGCTCAAAGTCGGACTGAACTACAATAATATCGATGCCATCGGCATAACCAACCAGAGAGAAACTACTATTGTATGGGACAAAAACACAGGCGAACCTGTGTATAACGCCATAGTCTGGCAATGCAGAAGGACGGCGCCCATGGCCGATGAACTTATAGAAAAAGGATATGCCGACATGGTCCGGGACAAAACCGGTCTAAGAATAGACGCATATTTTTCCGCTACAAAGATAAAGTGGATTCTGGACAATGTGGACGGCGCAAGAGAAAGAGCGGAAAAAGGTGAGCTCTTATTCGGAACAGTTGAGACATGGCTCATATGGAATCTTACCGGCGGCAGGATACATGTTACTGATTATTCAAATGCTGCAAGAACGATGCTCTTTAATATAAATGAACTGAAATGGGACGATGATATCCTGAAGATCCTGGACATCCCAAAGAATATCCTGCCAAAGCCTGTTGAAAGCAGCGGGATTTACGGCGAATCCGATACCAGTGTTCTGGGGGGACCCATAAGAATAGGCGGTGCAGCAGGAGACCAGCAGTCGGCACTTTTCGGTCAGACGGCTTATTCAAAAGGAGATGTGAAAAATACATACGGCACAGGGTGTTTTCTTCTTATGAACACCGGTGATAAGCCTGTCAAGTCGAACAACGGGCTCCTTACCACCATCGCATGGGGAGTTGACGGCAAAGTCGAATATGCCCTGGAAGGTTCTGTATTCGTTGCGGGAGCTGCGATACAGTGGCTGAGAGATGAGGTAAAACTTGTAGATGAATCGCCGGATACAGAATGGTATGCCTCAAGAGTGGATGATACAGGCGGGGTTTATCTTGTCCCTGCATTTGTCGGTCTTGGAGCTCCTTACTGGGATCCGTATGCCAGAGGCTGCATAGTCGGGCTTACAAGAGGCTCCAATAAATATCATATTATTAGAGCGACACTTGAGTCACTGGCATATCAGTCATACGAGCTGATTGCAGCAATGGAAAAGGATTCCGGAATAAAGATGGGAACACTTAAAGTGGACGGCGGCGCTTCCGATAACAATTTTCTCATGCAGTTTCAGTCAGATATACTGAATAAGCCTGTAATGAAACCTCAGTGCATAGAAACGACAGCTCTGGGCGCAGCATATCTTGCCGGGCTGGCAGTTGGGTACTGGAAAAACAGAGATGAGATAATAAGTAACTGGCAGCTGGAAAAACAGTTTGATCCGGATATGGACGACGACAAGAGAAAAAAACTTCTTAAAGGCTGGGAAAAGGCTGTCCGGTGCTCTAAAGGATGGGCGAAGGAATAATTTTTTATACTGTTTAGCCCAAAACATACAGGGTATAAATATATTACAGCCTCAGATATAAGAAAAATATCATAACACTGTTGACAATAATCGTTGGCAGTGTTAAATTTAAAAGTAGTGTTAGCACTCACAAGAAGAGAGTGCTAACAACAAAAAGCTACAAAGAAAGATATATGGATTTAAGTGAGAGAAAACTGAAAATTTTGCAGGCGATTGTGTCCGACTTCGTGAGCTCCGCAGAACCGGTTGGTTCAAGGACTCTATCAAAGAAAGAGGATCTTAATATCAGCTCTGCGACCATAAGAAACGAAATGGCCGATTTGGAAGAGATGGGCTATTTGGCACAGCCGCATACTTCGGCCGGCAGGATACCTACGGACAAGGCATACAGGCTCTATGTAAACAGGCTCATGCAGAAGTATGAACTGCCTGATGAAGAGAAGAAAATGATAGAAAGCGAACTTTCGTCCGACTTCATCGAGCTCGAGAAAACCATTAAGCACGCGTCAGAACTTCTTTCACGGATAACGAACCTTACATCGTTTGCAATGACGCCCAGACAGGATACCAACAAGATAAAGAGGATTAATTTTCTGCCTGTGGATGACTATACGGTAGTTCTCATGATTACCACCGAGAACGAAAAGATCAAGAATATGGCGCTGAAGATGACAGTGCCGGTCCCGCAGAAACATCTTGAGATTTTGTCAAAGACCATGACATACAACTATCGGGGCAAGACCATCAACGACGCTCTGACCCTGGACATAGTCAAGAGCTTCGAAAGCGACATTGAGAGCCTGAGCAGGCTTTCCACCAGCATAATGCCAAGTTTCTTAAGAACGCTTGAGGAAATGCTGGACGTGGAATTATATATGGACGGTATGGCGAACATTTTCAACATCCCCGAGTACAACAATATCGAGAGGGCAAAAGTATTTTTGGAGATGATCAACGACAAGAAGGACTTTACAGAGTTTCTTGTCAACAGGGAAGACGGTGTGATAATCACTATCGGAAGCGAGAACAGCAGCGAGATAGTGCCAGACAGCAGCCTGATAACGGCTACATACCATATAAACGGTAAGCTGGTCGGCAAACTTGGTGTCGTGGGACCCACCAGAATGAATTACGAGAAGATAACTTCAGTTATAGAATATATGACTCAGAATTTAGATAATGCATTTAAACTGACGGAAGGAGATAAGGATGACTAAAAAGAAGGACATGAATGAAGATATTAAAGATGATATAAAGAAGGATGAACCGGTAGCAGATCAGGAGGCCGACGAAACAGACCAGAATGCTGCTGAAAAAGCGGCAGGCGAGGCGGAAGCCGAAGGCACTGAAGCGGGCGGTGAGCCCAAATCCGAGGAAGAAGATGCTAAATCCAAGGAAGAAGAAAGTTTTGAGACCAAATATCTGAGGATGGCAGCGGATTTTCAGAACTTCAAGCGCAGAACCGATGAAGAAAAATCAAAGATTTACGCAAATGCCAATGAAAAGTTTGCATCCGACCTTCTTGAAGTACTGGACAACTTTGAAAGAGCTATCGAACAGGACAGAAAAAACGAAGCAGACGCCCCTTTTCTTAAGGGAATGGAACTTATTTTAAAGCAGCTTCAGGACGTTCTCAGTAAGAATGGCATCGAAGAGATAGTATGCCTGGGAGAGGAATTTGATCCAAACTTTCATCATGCAGTAGCAATGGAATGCTCGGACAAATACGGCAAAGGATGTGTAATGGATGTAATGCAGAAAGGCTATAAGATAAAGGACAGAGTGATAAGGCCGTCAATGGTCAGAGTCGCAGAATAAATCAGTTAATATCGGCTAGACCGATAAATATAAAAAATAAAAAGTAATTGCGACGGATTTTTTGTAAAGAACAAGGCGCACGAAATGAGTGAATGAGGCGCGTATACAGACATACGTAACGAATGAACGAATGAGAGCAACAAAGTTATTTGCAAAAAAGACAAGCAAGAAAAGGAGAAAAAAATAATGGGAAAAGTTATAGGAATAGACTTAGGAACAACAAACTCATGCGTATCAGTACTGGAAGGTGGGGAACCGGTCGTAATACCAAATGCAGAAGGTAATAGAACCACACCGTCAGTAGTAGGATTCGCAAAGAACGGAGAAAGACTTGTAGGCGAAACAGCCAAAAGGCAGGCCATAACAAATCCGGACAGAACCATCTCTTCAATAAAAAGAGAAATGGGAACAGACTACAAAATCGACATCGATGGAAAGACTTATACACCGCAGGACATATCAGCTATGATCCTTGCTAAGCTCAAGACTGATGCTGAAGCGTATCTGGGTGAAACCGTAACAGAAGCAGTAATCACTGTTCCTGCATATTTTGCGGACAGTCAGAAGCAGGCTACAAAAGATGCCGGAAAGATCGCCGGTCTTGACGTCAAGAGAATCATCAACGAGCCTACTGCGGCCTCACTTGCATACGGGCTTGATAAGGAAGCAGAACATCATAAGATCATGGTTTATGACCTGGGCGGCGGAACATTCGACGTTTCAGTTCTTGAACTTGGAGACGGAGTATTTGAAGTACTTGCAACAAACGGTAATAACAAGCTGGGCGGAGACGACTTCGACGATGCTTTGATGAATTTTATCGCAGACAGTTTTGCAAAAGAGAACGGCATCGACCTTCGTAAAGACAAGATGGCTCTTCAGAGACTTAAGGAAGCCGCAGAAAAAGCGAAGAAAGAACTTTCAAGTTCACAGACCACAAACATCAACCTGCCTTTCATAACAGTAGGCGACGACGGTCCTCTTCACATGAATATGGACGTATCGAGAGCTAAGTTCGACCAGCTTACAGGTTCGCTTGTAGAAAAGACCATCGAACCCATGAAAAAGGCAATAGCTGACGCAGGCATAACTAACAGCGATATCAGCAAAGTCATCCTGGTCGGCGGATCAACAAGAATCCCTGCAGTTCAGGATGCCGTCAAGAAAGTAACCGGTAAGGATCCGTTCAAGGGTATCAACCCTGACGAATGCGTAGCTCTTGGAGCAGCGATACAGGCCGGAGTACTGACAGGCGAAGTCAATGACGTACTTCTTCTGGATGTAACACCGCTTTCACTTTCAATAGAAACACTGGGCGGAGTAGCAACAAGGCTCATCGAAAGAAATACGACAATACCGACAAAGAAAAGCCAGATTTTCTCAACAGCAGCAGATAACCAGACAGCAGTAGACATCCACGTAATGCAGGGCGAAAGAGAAATGGCAAGCGGCAACATAACACTTGGAAGATTCCAGCTCACAGGTATTCCGCCGGCACCCAGAGGCGTACCTCAGATCGAAGTAACATTTGATATAGATGCAAACGGCATCGTCAATGTTTACGCTAAGGACATGGGTACAGGCAAGGAACAGAGCATAACCATAACTTCATCAAACAAGCTTTCCGACGAGGAAGTTCAGAATAAGGTAAAAGAAGCTGAACAGTATGCCGAGGAAGATAAGCAGAAGAAGGAAGAAGTTGAGGTAAGGAATCAGGCCGAAACTCTGGTATTCGAAACAGAGAAGACCATGAAGGAAGTCGAAGCTCAGCTTTCAGAAGAAGAAAAAACCAAAATCAACACAGCAAAAGAAGATCTTCAGAAGGCTCTGGAAGGAACTGACACAGCAGATATCAAAGCGAAGACTGAGACTCTGACAAATGAGTTCCACACTATAAGCTCAAAGATGTATCAGCAGCAGAATGCCCAGGCGGGAGCAGATCCCAATGCAGGAGAAACTCCGGGTGCCGACGGATTCGGAACAGGCGCTGAAAGTGCAAACACAGGTGGAGCGGCTAATGATGATAACGTAGTTGATGCAGATTATGAAGTTGTCGATGATGATGCAGAAACAGATGAGAACAAAGACGAGAATAAATAATAAGGAGTAACTATAATAAAATACGACTATTTTCACAAAATCGGAGATTTTGGAAAATAAAGCATAAGGTCTGCTAACTAATCACTCTGTGATTAGAGCAGCACCATTAAAGGAAAAAACATAAATGGCAGAAAAACGTGATTTTTATGAGGTCCTTGGATTAAAGAAAGGGGCCTCACCAGAAGAGATCAAAAAGGCATTCAGAAAAAAAGCGATGGAATATCACCCGGATAAAAATCCGGGTGATAAAGTCGCTGAGGACAAATTCAAAGAAGTCAACGAGGCTTACGAGATCCTATCCAACAAAGACAAGAAGGACAAGTATGATCGTTTCGGTCATGCCGGAGTGGATCCCAACGCCGGGTTTGGCGGCGGAGGAGGCTTCGGCGGTTTCGGAGGATTTGGCGGCGGCGGCAGCGCTTCAGGCGGCGGATTCGAAGACATTTTCGGCGATATATTCGGCGGAATGTTCGGCGGCGGTGGCGGTCAGAGCCAGAGAAGAAGAAATGCTCCAAGAAAGGGACAGGATCTTCAGAAGGCAATAAGGATCACTTTCGAGGAAGCTGCTTTCGGCACCAAGAAAAAGGTAACAATAAATAGAAATGTGACCTGTCCCGACTGTAAAGGAACAGGTGCAGAGAAGGGTACCGACAAAAAGACATGCCCTGACTGTAACGGAACCGGTCAGGTCCAGACACAGCAAAAGACACCGTTTGGTACTTTTACCAATGTGGGCACTTGTCCCAGATGTAAGGGGACCGGCGAGATCATAGAACACCCATGCAAGAAGTGCGGCGGATCAGGTCAAATCAGGAAGAATGTCACAATAAATGTGGATATACCTGCAGGAGTGGATAATGATTCAATAATATCTCTTCGGGGACAGGGCGAGCCTGGAACAAACGGAGGCCCTCCCGGCGATCTGTATGTAATAATTTCCGTTACTCCTCACAAACTGTTTGTAAGGCAAGGCTACGATCTTCGTATCGAGATACCCATTACCTTTACACAGGCTTCCCTGGGAGACGACATCGTGGTGCCGACCCTCAAAGAAAAAGTGAGCTACAAAGTCCCGGCAGGAACTCAGCCTAACACAGTTTTCAGGCTGAAGGGAAAGGGTATCAAATCCACCAGAGGCAACAAGGTAGGCGATCTTTATGTCAAAGTCATACTTGAAATCCCGACCAAGCTTAACGGCGATCAGAAAAAGCTGATCAAAGAAGTTGGTCTCAAGATCAATCAGGATTCCTACGCTAAGAAAAAGGGCTTTACAGAAACTCTTAAAGAAATGTTCAAAGGCTGATAACATTTAAATAAAAGACTAACGATTATCCCGATATTATATCGGGATAGTTTTTTTGTCACTGTACTTTCGGGTTGGTCACTTTACTTTTAATTGGCTACTTGCTTTTGATTCTTCCGATCCACTTATGGGGATAAGTGACTTGATGCAAATAAAACAGTCCAATTTTGTGCCAAAAAAGCCATAGGAAATTTGTAAATGACAAACAAATTCTTGATAATATTCTAACAATCAGTATATAATGGGCATGTTATTTTATTATTTTGAAAAGGAGGGCCTGGAACTAAGTTCCAGCGAAAACAACATGGATTATTTAATGGATTTTTTCGACTTCATCAATAAGTACCTTTGGGGCATTCCCATGGTGGTTGTTCTTTTCGGAACACACATCTACATGACCATCAGAACAAAATTTATACAGAGGAAGGTATTCACAGGAATCAAACTATCTGTATCTCACGATGAAGGAAGTGACGGGGACGTATCTCATTTTGCAGCTCTCACAACTGCTCTGGCTTCAACAGTGGGAACCGGTAACATCGTCGGTGTAGGTACAGCTATCGCTCTGGGCGGTCCCGGAGCAGTCCTGTGGATGTGGCTGACCGGTGTGTTCGGTATGGCTACAAAGTATGCGGAATCTCTGATAGCGGTCAAATACAGAGTGAAAACTGATAAAGGTGAAATGCTGGGCGGAGCCATGTATGCACTTGAAAGAGGCCTTGGCATAAGGTGGCTGGGCCTGGTTTTTGCAGTCCTTACTGTTCTGGCATCTTTCGGGATAGGGTGTACCGTGCAGGCAAATGCAACTGCAACAGTTATTAGCAGCGCAACAGATATACCGGAATGGGTCCTCGGGATCGCTCTGGTTATTCTACTCGGTCTGGTCATAATAGGCGGGCTTCAGACAATCGCAAAGGTCTGCACCAAGCTGATACCGTTTATGTCAGTCGTATATGTTATAGGATGTCTGATAATACTTGTGATCAATGCAGAATATATAATACCTGCTGTCAAAATCATATGTGTAAGTGCTTTCAGCCCCAGAGCGGCAGGAGGCGGTTTTGTTGCCGCAACTGTAATGGCAGCCATAAGATACGGATGCGCCAGAGGTCTTTTTTCAAACGAATCCGGTATGGGGTCAGCTCCTCTTGTAGCAGCTGCTGCCCAGACCAAAAATCCTGTCAGACAGGCATTGGTATCAATGACAGGTACTTTCTGGGATACAGTTGTAATTTGCCTTATAACAGGGCTCACTTTGGTCAGTACCATAATAGCTCACCCCGAAGTCGGCGAAGCAGCCCAGGACAACGGCGGAACACTGACAACACTTGCATTTGAACAGATCGGCACATTCGGTCCCATACTGCTTTCATTTGGTATGATCACGTTCGCATTTTCAACGATGCTGGGCTGGTCATACTACGGTGACAGATGTATGGAATATCTCTTCGGACCAAAGTCGGTAATGCCTTATAGAATAGTATACTCACTTCTGGCGTACGTGGGCGCAACGGTTTCTCTCGATCTTGTATGGGGAATGGCCGACACTACGAATGCTCTTATGGTTATCCCGAATGTCATAGCAATGTGGATGCTTTCAAGTGTAATAGCGAAGGACACCAAGTTCTATTTAAAGGGAGACAATCTGGATAAGCTTGATGATGAACCTGTGCCGTACAGGAGAGATATAGAGAATAAGATCAGAGGCAAGCATCATCACGAAGGATAAATCATAGGTCGATTTTTCTCTGAATCAACTGCCGGTCATGAAATGTTGCGACATATTTATGGCCGGTTTTTAGTATCATCTGCTCTGCACGATCCAGCATAAATCCTACATCTTTGGTAAAATGAGCATCCGAGCCCGTTGTTATGATCTCACCGCCCAGATCGACGTATAGCTGGATGAAGTCCTGTGGCGGGGTCGTCCGGTCTCCAAGGCCATATCTGAAGCTTGATGTATTGATCTCGATCCCTTTGCCTTTTTCAACAAGGAGCTCAAGGATCGCTTCCACGTAGTCCATATAATGTTTTTTGTGCTGTATTTCCTCTACATATCTGTCGATGACATTCATGTGCCCCAGAACATCGTAATCGTCAAATTCACTCAGACATTTATACATATATTCATAATAATCGGTAGTCGCAAGCTTACTGTCCCGGTTTCGGTGATATTCCTTCTGGTCCAGGGTTGCGCCGCAGGCAGAGTGGAAGGAGCCGATAATGAAGTCGTAAGGGTAGGCTGAAGCGGCATCTTTACACTTTTCTATAGTCGATCCGTGCTGGATCCCGATTTCTATGCCTTTGATGAGCTTGATTTTATCTTTGTAAAGGTCAGCAAGCCGCTCCATTTCTGCGTGATACGGAGGAAGATCCAGACTGAAAGGCATTGTGTCGTCCGGGTAGTCGGGATCGTAGTGATCTGTGATGGCAAACTCGGTTATGTTTTTTGTAATCGCGGCGTTTACCATGTCCTCCATAGGCGAATCCGAATCGTCGGAAAAACTCGAATGTGAATGATAGTCGTATATTTGTGTCATTTGTGTCCTTTCCATATCAGCTAGATTCTTGCAGTTACATATGGTAGAATTATAACATATTTTTGAAAGCAGGAATACATCATGACAGACAAGAAAAATCTTATAATCATAGACGGGAACAGCCTGATAAACAGGGCATATTACGCTATACAGAGACCGATGATGACTAAGGACGGGACCTACACCCAGGGAATCTATGGTTTTCTGACCATGCTTAACAAAATCCTCACAGACCACAAGGCTGATTACATCGCAGTTGCCTGGGACCGCAAGGCGCCAACATTCAGGCACGAAGAATACAAGGAGTATAAGGCGGGCAGAAAAAAAATGCCCATGGAGCTTGCCATGCAGCTTCCCATAATGAAGGATGTCCTTAGCGCCATGAACATCAAGATGCTTGAAATCGATGGATTCGAAGCGGATGATATAATTGGAACAGTGGCAAAGGAAGCAGAGTCAAAAAGCATCGAAACCCTGATAATCACGGGGGACAAGGACGAACTACAACTTGCAAGCAAAGACATCAAAGTTCTGATCACAAAGAAGGGCATATCCGAATTCGAGATCTACGACGACGATGCCATGATGGAAAAGTATGGATTTTCGCCAACGCAATTCATTGACTATAAAGGTCTTATGGGTGACCAGTCCGACAATATACCCGGCCTTCCCGGAGTTGGAGAAAAAACAGCGGACAAGCTGATAAAGCAGTTCGGTTCAGTCGAGAACATGCTTGAAAACGCGGACCAGATAGAAAATGCCAAACTGAGAGCCAAAGTCGAAGAAAACGCCCAACTTGCTGTCATGAGCAAGAGACTTGCGACTATACATACGGAAGTTCCTATCGACCTTGATTTCGATGAATACAAATACGAAGCTCCGGATTACAAGAGGCTTATGGAGCTTTATTCAAAGCTTGAGTTCAACAGTTTTCTTAAGAAACTCAATGTTGAAAGTGATATTGAACTTGAGGAACCGTTATCTTCCAAGAGGCCGGAGCCGAAGGATATTCCGAAGAATCTGATTTCAGAAAGTTCGGAGCTGGTAGATGCCTTTAAGGGGATAAAAGAAGAAGACGATATATATCTAAAGATATTCAGTGACAACAGTCATGTGAATTATCCTGAGATCTACGGTATTTCAATGCTTCACGAGGATTCTTATCACTATATCCACGGAAGTGACCATGAAACCATAAATGAATTCGCACAAAAAATCCACGATCTTAAGCTCCTGCTAAAAGGGCACGAGCTCCAGAAAAGCCTTTACGCTTTAAACGCAACATTCAAACGCAGCCATAAGGAATTTTACGACATATTCGATCCTGTTATCGCTTTTGACAGCAGCATAAGCCAGTATCTGCTCGACCCCACCAGAAACAATTATTCACTCAAAACCATGGTAATGGAATATTTCGGCGAGGATTTTCTTGAAGAAAAGGACTTCGAAAAGCAGAACAGCCAGATGGATATGCTGACAGACAACACCCGGGTATATTCGGATTACGGCTACGAGTGGTGCCTTGCCGTCAAGCATCTTGAACCGGTACTTGATGAAAAGATAACCGAACTCAAACTTGATAAAGTCCTATGCGAGGTGGAACTTCCTCTTGTAAAGCCCCTTGTAGACATGGAAGTCTGGGGTTTCCGGCTTGAGAAGGAAACATTGCTTGAAGTCGGCAAAGGGATAAGTGAACGGATAGACATTCTAACACGGGAAATATATGAGATCTCAGGTGAAGAATTCAATATCAATTCGCCTGCCCAGCTGGGAGTTGTCCTGTTTGAAAAAATGGGACTTCCGCCGTCAAAGAAGACGAAGACCGGCTATTCCACCAGTGCGGACGTACTTGAGAAGCTAAAAGAAGACAGTCCGATAATCGAAAAGATCCTGGAATACAGGACAGTCACAAAGCTTAAGGGGACATATATAGACGGACTCATTCCACTGATCCACGAAGACGGGAAGATACATGCACATTTTCAGCAGACGGTTACAGCAACCGGAAGGATAAGCTGCACTGAACCGAATCTCCAGAATATACCTATAAGGCAGGAGCTTGGAAGGAGCATAAGAAAGGCATTTGTGCCGGAGACCGATGACTATGTGCTTACAGGCGCCGATTATTCCCAGATAGAACTTAGAATACTTGCCGATCTTTCGGGAGATGAATCACTTATAAAAGACTTCAATGACGGAGCTGATATTCACAGAAGAACGGCTTCCCGTGTTTTCAATGTACCGGAAGATGAAGTGACGGATCTTCAGCGAAGCCGTGCCAAGGCAGTGAACTTCGGTATAATCTACGGCCAGAGTGGTTTCGGTCTTTCGGAAGGTCTGGGGATCACAATGAAAGATGCGAGAAAATACATCGACGACTACTTCGAAAAACACCCGGCGGTAAAGCAGTATCTGGATCTTTCGGTCGCCGAGGGCAAGGCCAACGGATATGTGACAACTGTCATGGGCAGAAGAAGAGACATTCCTGAGATAAACGCTTCTAATTTTATGGTGCGTCAGGCAGGGGAGAGGCTTGCAATGAACAGTCCCATACAGGGAAGTGCAGCGGATATTATGAAGCTGGCCATGATCAACGTATACGAGAGACTGAGAAAAGAAGGATTTACTTCCAGAGTGATCCTGCAGGTCCACGACGAACTGATAATCGAGACACTTAAGAGCGAGCTTGAGGAAGTGAAAGTCCTGCTTAAAGAAGAAATGGAAAAAGCATACAAACTCAATGTCCCCGTCACTGCAGAAGTGAGCACGGGCGGCAACTGGTTCGATTTGAAATAGGTGGGACTGTGAATATATTCGGCAGCGAAAAGTATTTTAAGATCATCGGTATCGCAGGAGGCATAGGCTCAGGCAAATCCACGGTAACAGATTATCTGAGGCACAAGATGTACTATGTCTACGATGCCGACGAGATAGCAAGGGAAGCGGTCATGCCGGGCGAGCCGGCTCTCGTTAAACTGACAGATTTTTTCGGATCCGAGATCCTGAACGACGATGGTTCCCTCAACCGGCGGAAGCTGGCTCAAATCACATTCGGCCATGAAGATAAGACCAGGAAGCTCAATGAGATCCTTCACAAAGACATCGATCACAGGATCGATCTTAAGCTGGCCGAGCATGCAATCTATTTTGCCCGGAAAAAGGCCGAAGACATCGGGACCATGAGAGTGGTGTTCATATCCGCACCTCTTTTTTTTGAGGCGGAACTGGAAAAAAAATGCGACGAGACATGGGCCATAATTGCCGACGATGAAGTAAGGATCAAAAGAGCAATGGAGCGGGACGATCTTCCAAGGAGCGAGGTGGAAGACCGGATGAACAGGCAGATGCCGGATAAAGAAAGGGCGAAGAAGGCCGACCATGTGATCAAGAATCACGGATCCAAGGAAGAACTTGTAAAACAAGTCGAAAAACTGCTCAAATCGTTATAGTAATATTTGGAGGTCTTAATTTAATGAAAATCATCAACAAAGGATTCGTAAGAAACAAAAAATATGTGCCTGAAAACCCAATCCCGGAAAATGCAGTACCGTTCACGGCGCCTGAGGTCAAATTCGACGTCAAGCTGCCTTCATTCGTATTCATTTTTCTGAGCGCTATTCTCATATATATCATATTCAATCTGGCGGAATTCGTAAGAGGTCCTGTGGAGATCAACCTTATGAATTTCGGATCGCTTATCGGTCTTATTCTGGGCTTGCTCTGCGTTCCCATACAGGGGTTGATCAGAGGGAAGTATTACGGTGATGATGCGGAACTCGATGTATATTACTCCATCGGATTCATATACATTATATGCACAGAACCGGTGACAAAAGGCCAGTTCATCAGAATGGGCATCCTTCCAAGCATTTTCATCGGATGGATACCGATGCTCGTAGCCGCATTCGTGCCGCTGCCTCTCTTTTTTCTGGATCTCCTGTTCGTCTGGGGCTTTCTGTCCATAGTTTTCAGCAGTGTTTACTATACTACCGCATATTGTGCGGTGAGGCAGATGCCGGAGGGCAGCATGGCTATAATGAAAGGTGCGGATTACTACTGGTTCATGCCATAGAAACGGTCGGATCGGTTTCAAACTATTGAGGTCCGCTCATACCCATTCAGTGAAAAATAAGGCACTGATGACCATGACGAAGATAGACATTGATAAGCTTAAAAAAAATATATGATCAGAATATTGTTTGACTGATTGGGTATCAGCTGTTTCTCGGAGGCAGTATACAAAACTGCCATAAATACGAGATGTTTTGTGAAAACAAAAGCTTTTTCGTACTGCAAGTGCCCCATTCCGGACTTGTGGCTGTATCAAAATGTAAATAGTTGAGACAGCCCTTATTTCAGCCTTTTGCTGCAATGGATATGATATTTCTGATAAAGAAAAAATGTTTCTGATAAAGAAAAAATGTTTCTACAAAAAATTAACCCAAAATTTGGTCCAAAATCGGGGTTATGCGAACTTTTTCACAGCTCTGTTAAGGAAATTATACATCAATGCACAATAACA
>JAVBLY010000007.1:0-51499 GCA_031553035.1 Anaerovoracaceae bacterium
ATATCCTTATTAAAAAAGCCGGTGACTACAGCAACGGGGTCACACCTGTTCCCATCTCGAACACAGTAGTTAAGCCCGTTTGCGCCGATGATACTTGGTGGGTGACTGCCTGGAAAAGTAGGTCGTTGCCGGTTTTTTTAATTTGCAGGAAAGATAGTTTTCCTGGCTGTCGGTTTATTCAGGATCAAGGTATGAAGTGTTCAATTTAATTTACATAATACTTAATATAGTAATTGCGCTGGTCGTTTATATTATTGCCAGAATCATATATCTTAAAAAGAAAAATCGTAATACTTCAAAAGTAAAATGGCTCAGAGAGCTGTTAATTGCAGGTTTAGTTGCATATACTGCTGCAATGACAGTGCTTTTGTTTTTTCATTTCAATGCGGGTCTTACTTTATTCACAGATAAGGGCTTCCTCAATCCAATCGAAAGACTTCAGGAAAACATAGGAATCAATTTTATTCCTTTTAAATCAATATCGGAATTTATTTCCCTGACCGACAGTCCTA
This sequence comes from Anaerovoracaceae bacterium, assembly GCA_031553035.1. GTDB lineage: Bacteria > Bacillota > Clostridia > Peptostreptococcales > Anaerovoracaceae > JAVBLY01. The sequence goes on from JAVBLY010000007.1 coordinate 513, forward strand.
TTCTGATGATACGAAATGTTTTGGGAAACATAATTCTATTTGTACCCATAGGATTCTTAATGGGTTTACTGTGGGAAAAATGGAGTAAACCAAAGAATGTGCTTTTATTTTCGCTGCTGGTACCTATTGGGATAGAATTCATCCAGCTTTTTATTGGCAGAGCCGTGGATGTGGACGATGTGATTCTAAATTTTGCAGGATTAATGACGGGATTCTTACTTGCTAAAGCATTTAATAATCTATTCTTAAGGTTTTCTTTAAAATACATATCCTGTGATAAGGTATAATAAATTTCATGTGGGAAATAGATGCGCTATTATTTTATATGATTTATTCTTTGCCGATCTATGTGGGGGTCAGGTTAATATATCTAAAACTTAAGTGCCGCAAGATTCAGTTAAAAAAGAACTGGCTGAGAGAATTGATATTGGCTATGCTGGTAATTTATTCTTTTGGTCTTCTTATTATGCTTTTATCTCCTACCGGCAGAATTATGATGTGGTCGGATTTTTATTTTACTGATCCCATTGAAAGACTGACATACGGATATGGCTTTAATTTCATTCCGTTCAAAACTATTATGTCGTACTCAATCGCTACACATAATTTGAATACTATTATAGTAAATATACTGGGCAATGTCTTAGTATTTATACCGATAGGATTTGGATTAACGATTTTATGGAAAAAATGGCAACGGTTGATAAATGTTTTACTAATTTCATTGCTACTACCGGTCACAATAGAGTTTATACAATCATTCATTGGAAGAAGTGTTGATATCGATGATGTTATTTTGAATTTTACCGGGACGATGATAGGTTTTTTATTGGGGAAACTGTTTATTAAATTGTTTGCAGGATTTTATGAAAACTATATTGCTGTAGTGTAATCGGTTTGGTTGCATAATAAAGGATAGACAAGATCATTTGTGGGATTTATAATAGGTATTGTCTGTTTTTTATTATTTTAGGAGGTTTTTATGGCGGAGAGAGAGCAGCTGTCATCCCGTTTAGGATTTATTCTTTTATCGGCCGGATGCGCGATCGGATTAGGAAATATATGGAGATTTCCTTATATAACCGGCGAATACGGCGGTGCATTATTCGTAATTATTTATTTAGTTTTTCTTGTGATCATGGGGATTCCCATCATGACGATGGAGTTTTCTGTGGGAAGGGCGAGCCAGAGGAGCATTGCAACGGCATTTAATATTTTGGAGCCTAAAGGCACAAAATGGCATATATACAGCTGGTTCGGCATGGCCGGAAATTATCTCTTAATGATGTTCTATACGACCATAACCGGTTGGATATTATTTTATCTTGTATATATGGTAAAGGGCGATTTCGCTGGTCTTGGACCGTCGGAAATCGAAGGATTTTTCGGTGCACATGTAAGTTCTGCGACCTACTGTGTGGGAGGAATGGTAATAACGTGCCTGCTTGGATTTGGAATATGCGTTATGGGTCTGAAAAACGGTGTTGAGAGAATAACCAAGATAATGATGTCGTGTCTACTTGTTATCATGGTGCTTCTGGTAATAAGGGCAGTCACTTTGCCGGGAGCTGTGGAAGGTTTGAAATTCTATTTGATTCCTACATTGGATGGAGTCAGGGAGCATGGTCTCTGGGAAGTAGTATTTGCTGCCATGGGACAGTCATTTTTTACTCTGAGTCTTGGAATCGGCAGTATGACCATATTCGGCAGTTATCTGAAAAAGGAACATAGCCTTACAGGAGAAAGTATCAATGTTGTCGCATTGGACACGTTTGTAGCTATAACAGCAGGATTGATAATCTTCCCCGCATGTTTTGCATTTGGCGTAAATCCGGGAAGCGGGCCGTCGCTTATATTTGTGACGTTACCGAATATTTTTGTGGAAATGCCGTTAGGCAGATTATGGGGGACTCTGTTCTTCATATTCTTGTCATTTGCCGCACTATCCACTGTAGTTGCAGTATTCGAAAATATCATCGCATTTTCAATGGATAAGCTTAGCTGGTCCAGAAAAAAATCCACAGGAGTCAATTTGATAGCATTGCTTGTGTTATCATTACCCTGCGCTTTAGGTTTTAATGTCTGGAGCGGCATTCAGCCAATGGGCGAGGGGACAGGCTTTCTTGATCTTGAGGACTTTATCGTTTCAAATAACCTGCTGCCAATAGGATCCATGGTGTTCCTTCTTTTCTGTATGACTAAGAAAGGGTGGGGATGGCAGAACTTCCTTGCTGAAGTCAACAGCGGAAAAGGAATGGGTTTTCCCGAGGTGATTAAACCTTATTTGAAATTTGTGCTTCCGATAATCGTTTTGATAGTATTTGTATTCGGTTATATCAATATGTTTTTCTCAGGTTAAGAGCATTGCACCTGAATCAATTTATTGAGGTTTGCAAAATGAAGAAAACAATATCCATAATGATACTGATTTTGGTTTTATTCACAGGATGTTCTCTGATAGATGCAAAGATGACAAAAACTGCTGCAAAGTATGGCATCACAGATGAGAACTATCCGAAAATAGATGGCTCTACGTCGACATTGCCCATTGTTGAGACAATTTATACAAGCATGTTTGATGATGTTGGAAAAGTAAATGATTTTCCTTCAGCTCCTTCAAAGACATATCCTTCTTATGAAAAGCTGATCGATGGCAGTGTGGATATCATAATCGTTCCCACGGCCTCAAAAGGTATAAAAGATCTTACTGAGAGTAAAGGCGTAGAGTTGGAATATCATCCTATTGCCTCAGAAGCATTAATTTTTATAACCTCCAGCGAGAATACAGTGAAAGATATTACCGCCGACCAAATAAAAGATATCTATATCAACTTAGGGATAAAAAACTGGAATGAGCTGGGTGGTGAGGATGGCAGGCTTACACCACTGGCCCGAAATGAGGACAGCGGCAGCCAGGCTCAAATGAACAATATGGTTCTAAAAGGCGATAAAATGAACGAAACTATCGTTGAGAATTATGTAGAATTAGACATGGACGGTATGCTTTTCCAAGCTGCAGGTTATCAGAACGGCGGAGATTTTGAAAATTCTCACCCTACAAAGAATTATGCAATCGGCTACACTATGTATAAATTTCTGCAAATGCAAGATGATATGACTGGTATTGGAGATCGATTGAATATTTTAAGTATTGACGGGATTGAAGCTAATAGGCAAAGTATTGCCAGTGGTAAATATCCGTTTACAGATGCGTATTATGCTGTTATCAGGAAAGATTTACCTGAGGATCATACCGCCCGTTCAATAATTGCCTGGCTTGAAAGCGAGAAGGGCAAAGAAAAACTTAAAGAGAATGGATATATCATTAAAAATACTAATTAATTAAATGTTTTCTATTGGAAAATATTTAATTAATTAGTATAATGTATAAGACTCGCCCCGTTGGTCAAGAGGTTAAGACATCGCCCTCTCACGGCGGAATCAGGGGTTCGATTCCCCTACGGGGTACCACGTAAAAAGCCTTGCAATTTCAACGTTTGCAGGGCTTTTATAGTGTGGTAATATATGGTTATATTGGTAAATATTAGGGTCAAAAAAGGTCGATTTGGACTATCAATATGGATAAAAATAAAATTTATCCGTTTTTGGTTTTACTCATTGTTAGCAGCCAAAAGCTTTCCTGTTTTCTTTAATCGTTCATCCGTCATATGGATATAGTATTTTTCGGTAACTTTTACGCTCGTATGCCCCATGAGATCTTTTAGGTCAATAACATCCACGTTTTTGGTGATACAATCCGTTGCGAACGTATGGCGATAACAATACGGCACAAGATCATCAGCGATAGGATAGGGTGGTATGAGTTGGCTACGATAAACCTTGCACCCGGCATTAATTTGCATTTCTCGTTTAAAGTTTCCCCACATAGTACCCATATTATTATTATTTAACGGTCGCCCTTCCTTGGATAAGAATACGAAATCGAAAGGCTTTTTACCTTTGAAGTATTGAATAAGCTGTTCGGGTATATGGTCAATAGGTATAGTCCTTACCCCATATTCGCCTTTAGTAGAGCCAATGTTGCCGTCACGCTTTAATGCCTGTTCGATTAATATGGTTCGGTTCTTTAAATCTATATGTCTGCCCATTAATGCAGCCGTTTCTTGTGGGCGTAAACCACAATTAAGCATTGTTAGTATCCATGCCCCCGCATAATGTGTTTCAGCCGTTAAAAGCGTTATTTCACGCTCGTATGGCGTTATAGCACGGCGTATTCCATCTGGTTGATGTTGTGGAAGTTCGAGCCGTTTCATATTTGGCATTTTATAGATAACATCATCATCTAATGCGGTTTCAAGTATTTGTGTTAATGTCTGTTTAATCTTCCTGCAACGATCTGCAGAATAGCCTTGCAGAGAGTTCATTACATTTTGTAAATCTGTGCGTCTTATATCCTTCATACGATAATGACCAATGACAGGATTAATATTCTTTTCTATCCGCCTTTTAATATCATCTCTGGTCACGTCTGATACGCCATGTTTATATGTCGTTAGCCATTCGGCCGCATAATCACTGAAAAGTGTATCAGGAGTTTTTACGCTTGCAGACTTACCCCTTTTGAGTTTGGCGAGTTTGATAACCTTTTTTTCTAACGCCTCTTCAAGAGTTTTCCCATATGTCTTATAAGGTTTGCCCTCATAAGTAAAATGGATTATTTCATAATCGTATTTATTCATGGATTGGGCCTCCAATAATGTTTTGTGCATAGCCAGGCACTCTTGTTTCGTTCCACCATTCAGCCACCGATTCGCATTCAAAGCGATATCCTTTGCCTCTCCCTCTTCCGTGGCGTGTATGAGCGATACGATCAAAGCACTTATTACGAGGTGACACTCCGAACTCTTGGCACACTTGCTGCTTTGTCATTCCTTTTAATCCGTATTTATCTTCAAGAGCCTTTGTTAATTGAGATGTAGTCATTTTTTTAACCTCTCTTTCGGTTAGCTATAATCCGATCAGCTATATCTCCAATGAAGTATTTCTGCTGCCGCCCGTGATCCCATGTGTCGAGACATTCGAGGAATTTCTCAATTGTCCGGCTATCCATCTTGAAATATATGGTCAGCTGATGCATATTCGGAAATGCTGTGCCAGTCTCTTTTCTAATGTCGTTTGCTATTTCAGATTTTGTCATATTAATCACTCCTTTTCTGTTGGATTTATTCCTATTTCTTTTTCTCTCAGCCACTCATCAATAGTGGTTTTTCTAAACACAACACGATCCCCAATTTTTATATAAGGTATCTTATTTTCTCGTGCTAGTTTGTAGATCAAGCCTTTACTGACTTGTATCTTCTCGGCTAGCTCTTTGGCTGTGTATGTTATGTTGTCCATATCGCTCTTCCTTTCAATCTTTGATTAATTCTGAAATCTCTCCAGTTTTGGGGAGATGTTTACATGCTTGGTCGTTAAAAACTTTACACCCTCGAAACCCCAAAGGGCAGGGAGGCATTAAAGCCTCTCCAGTTCCATTTCATACTTTTTATCAAGTATTGCTATTGTATCATTTACATAACTAGGGATCTGCCCTAGCTTTTCCCATTCCGTACGATAACGCTTTGATTCTTCCATAACGTATGCTAAAGAATCAGGAGCTTTAATATTTAATTTATCAAATGACTTCCATAGAATCGAATATTCTTTTTTAGGCAGAGATGCAAGGTATTCAATATGATCAGTCGCATCAATCCCTAAACGTACTTGGTTGCCTTCAAATTCAACTTCATTGACGGCACATATTAGATGATAGTATGGACGATACATTATTTTGGACATTTTACTAATAGACTTTAAGAATTCCATTTCATCTTCATTTTGTGGTATACTATTGTCAGTCACAGGGCTTTGCTCTGTTGCGTTGGCTGCTTCTATGATTTTGCGATCGGTTGCAGCCTTTTTAATTTCATTAGTGTTCATTTTTCACTTCTCCTTTATATTCTTATAAAAATTATTAACCAGTTTTGGTATATCCTTAATCCGGGATTAACCCCCAATGTCTTGCTACGTCCTTGACATAAAAGGTCCTGTATTCATACTCTACAGTTCCGTCTGCGTGGAATATTGCCGAGATCGGCAATGTGATTGTTTCTTTATTGCTTTTACTAGATAACATTTTTTATTCTCCTTTCCAATTATTACTCACTATTTCGTATAGTAGATTTTCCTCCCTCCATATTTATTTCAATCAGCTTATGCCGGATTAATCGTTATCTTTTTTATCTTTCGCAGGGTTAATGGCTTTCTCCACTGTGCCATCAGCTTTGTGTGTGTATACTATTCCATTTCCTACTTGTTTTCTTGGACGGCTTAGAAAATCATCTATTTCATCCTTAGTATAACGACCATTGGATACATTCTTTTTTTCATTATCGCTTATTTCCTCTATTAGATTATCAAGTGTTGACTTGGCTTTCGTTCTGATCATTTCATCATATGATAACTCTATAGTATCAATAATCTCGTCCACACCAGAATTTATCGCACTCCCCTTTTTACTAAAGGTAGTTTTTGCGGAAACCTTACCACTGTACTTTGTCGCTGCTTCAATTTGTTTTAGTAGATGTAAAAATTGATTTCTGTATTCAACTAATAACTTATCAACTATTTCAAGGCAGCTAATCTCTTTCAACCTTAGTATCAACCCCTCATCTGTGTTTTGTACATTAGTCCTACCTACAAGGTAATCAGTAGTGACATCATAAAGATTAGCTATATCGATAAGAGCAGGGACTGTTGGCATAGTAACATTATTTTTCCATTGACTGATTGCCTGTCTGGTCACACCGATTTTCTCTCCAAGAGTAGTCATTGAATACTCTTTGCCATCTTTTGCTTTAGTCTGAAGAAGGCTATTAAGCCGGTCTGAAAAATCTTGTCCATTATGTTTGTTATATGGTTTGTTCTTCTTTACTTTATTACTCATCTCTCACCTCAACGTTAAAATCACTTTTATTTTCAATAAGATAGTTAGAATTGCTTGCATGTTATGTTCTCTTTCCTCTATAATATAGATGTAAGAAAGACTTGTCAACAACAATATTGAAAAGAGGAGGATATTATGCCAAAAGCAAATCAAAAAATACGTGATCTTATGTATATAACAGGTGTTAAGCAATGGGAAGTGGCTCGTGCAATCGGATGCCATGAGAGCGTTTTATGTCGAGATTTAAGGGAAGAATTACCCTCTGAAAGAAAAAAAGAAATCATAGCAGCAATAGAAAGACTGAAAAAATAATGACTAAATCCGAAATCATCAGGCAATTAAAGACTGAGCATAATTCTTCATTCCTACCTTTGAATAAGGCTGCAAAAGCCTTGGGTGTTGGGAAGGATAGGATGAGAAAGATTCTTGAAGATACTGACTATTTAGAAGTTGGTAATTCGAGACGGTATTTGATTTCTGATGTTGCGGATGCTTTATTGAAGATGCAAAGACGATAACTAGGAGTAAATAAATGAAACAATCTATACCCAAAAAGAGCATCGTATTTTATTTAGAATGGTACGATCTTCTCAAAAATATATCTGATGAGGATTTTGGAAAGATAGCTAGAGCAATTTTTGAATATGTGTTAACTGGAGAAGAACCGACCTTTGATGATAGTGGATTAAAAATGGCATTTTCATTTATGAAGGCACAAATAGATAGAGATATTGAAAAATACGAAAAAGTATGTGAGCGGAATCGAAATAATATAAAAAAGCGCTATGAGAAAGCTACCACTGGTAGCCAGTCGTTACGAGTGGTTACCAAATCTACCGATAATGATAATGAAGATGATAATGAAGATGATAATGAAGATGATAATGACTTCTTGCAGTTTTGGGAGTTGTATCCTCGAAAGGAATCAAAGCAAAATGCGTTTAAAGCATGGAAGAAGTTAAAGGCTACTGAAAAAGTTTCGGCTTTGGAAGATATATCCAACCGTTCTGACTGGATTGAAAAAGAAAAGCGATTCATACCATATGCCAGTACATATCTAAACGGAAAGCGTTGGGATGACGAGCCGGAAGGATATACAGCTAAAGAAGATGACTTTGATTTAAGGGGTTTGCAGATATGATTAAGCAGGGCGAAAGAATGACATATAGCGGAGAAGATCAAAAGTATTTAATAGGTGCTATTCTCAATGGTTATGATAAGGGGCTTTTACGACCAGAAGATTTCACCTTTATTGAATTTCAAAAAATTAAAGAAGCTATTGACCGGGGTTGTTGTGAAGATGAGATTGCTAAACATGCTGGCATTACAATTTCGAGAATCAACAGTCTAAAAAAAAGTTGCAAAGATATGAGTTCAGTGCGTTCAGTAGCCGGACAACTTATTGAGGAGAATAAACGAAGTTATATAAAAAATTTAATGAATAATATCTGGCCAGTCAAAGAGCAATTGTCAGCTGAAGAAATGATAAAAGAACTGCAAGAAGTCAGCAAAATACAATTCACAAATTCAGTACAAATAGGTAACGCTATCCTGGATCTCAAGAACAAAGAAAAACTCAAGGCATTGCCAACACCATTTCAAACGCTTAATAAAAAAACCGGGGGTGGCTTATTACAGGGAAATTTAATAACGATAGCTGCTAGACCGGGAGACGGGAAGACGGCACTTGCTTTACAGAGTGCGAAACACATAGCAAATCTAGGAATGAAGGTTCTATACATCAGTCTTGAAATGCTGGCACATGAATTAGCAGCAAGGCTCATTGTAAGCGAGTCAAATCTAAAGCAAAGTGACTTAATGAAGCATGAGATATCAGATATTAGTGAGTTTGAACAGGCAGAAAACAAAATAAAAGATATGCCACTCTTTATTTCTAAGGAGGGCAGAGTTTTTGAGGATATATATCGAGAAACAATCAGAGAGCAACCAGCACTTGTAGTTATAGATTCAGTCAATTTGGTTAAGTCTAGGGGAGAATCGGAACGTGTCAGGATCCTTAATATCACAAGGAATATAAAACAAATGGCTATTGAGACAAATATACCAGTTTTAATGGTCGCACAGTTAAACCGTGAGGCGGAAGAAAAAGCCTTGCCAACAATGGCAGACATAAAGGAATCAGGCAGTATTGAAGAAGACTCGGATGTGGTACTCATATTGTCAACATTTCATGAATATAGTTCTATCGAGAAATTGGCAGATAAGACAGGCAAAACATATATCGAGAGAAAAGAGTTTGATGAGATTCAAAAAAGAGGGAGCAAAGTTATAGTTGGAGCAATAAGGAAAAACCGAAATGGGGAGACAGGACTAATGTTTATGGAGTTCAATGCAAGCAAGTTTACATTTAGGGAGCTTGATCTTGACGGAGTTCCGTATTGATAGAAAGGATAATTTACATGAAATTAATAACCGAAGTACAAAAAGCAATCGACCAGCTACCACATCCACAGTGTGTATATCGGGATTACACAAGCACTATCGAAACACTCCAGGGCATAGATCATTACTTTGCTGATAAGGAACGGCGAGTATCTGACACTGCACATCTTATATGGACAAGGATAAAGTCAACGGAATATCGCAGGGAAGGGGTTACTGCATTAGAATCATGGAATCATATACTCACGAGAGATACAGGAAGATAGGGGGATAACAATGGATAAAGAACTAAAGAAGATAAAGACGAGGCTGAACAACTGCATTGAGGAACTGAATACTGGGGCAACGATAGCAGGGGATCTCATATACTACATTGACAGATATGGTGCAGAACATGAAACTCTATCGAGTATCACTGAGGATATCAGCAATATGATCAGCACTCTAATACAGGCTAAGAGATCACTACTTAAAGCAGACGAGGAATTACTCAGGGCAAAGGTAAAGGAAATAAACATGCAGTATGAAAACTATTAACGATTAAAGTTTGTAAGGCTGATGGTTGGTGCGTTAGTAACAATACGAAAGACGGAAACAATGCAGTAAACAGAGGGGGGAGTACACCCCCACCCCTTTGACGATTGCCACCAATGCGTAATGGCAAAAAAAATCTACCCGAGCAGTTTTTTGGAGGGATATATAGCATCAAAAGTATGTAAAAAGTCGCTGAAAACGCAAATAAAAGCCTCATTTTACAACGATTGTGGCTATATGGGAGAGATTGAAACAGAGGTGCAAGAAACATGAAACTGGAAGAACTATTACTAGAAGATTATAAGGAACTCACAAGGCTACTCGACAAGTGGCTACCAAAAGCAGATCAGGAAGAAACGGCTGTAAATGCTGTGGTCAAATTAATAAAACAACGAGAGCAGACATTAGTTAAGTATAACGAAATAACCCCGGATGATGATTCGCAACTTGAGCGATTTCGAAAGCAACGGGAAGAACGGAAAAACAAGAATTCGAGAAAATTCAAGACAAAGCCCTAATTGCTATTGAGGGCTTAAACAAATCAAGCGATATTAACGCACTGAGGCGTTGAATATAAAAACATTTTAATTAGGAGGACAAAGAAATGTCATATTTAGAAAAAGTTAAAGAGGCAAGAAAAGACGCAGTAAACACAATGAGTAAATTGGTTAAGAGCCAGCAAAGCGAAGTAGAATTGGAAATTGCCCGAAACAAGGAAAGCGATGTTGCATTAGGAAAAAGATGGCCAACAGATATTCGATCTTTAAAGGAACGGCAGCAGTCAAAAAGATATGAGGAACAAAAGAGACTTTTTGATGAATTGAATTCACTTGCAAACGAAATTCAAACTGATATTGATGGTCAATGTGTAAATCCTATGAGTGAACAGGCTCGTGCAAAGGTACATGATTTACAAACGACCAAAAGGCAATTAACAAATGGAGAGTATTGTGTTCTGGCAAATAGCTATGGAAAAGAACCTGAGTTTCTTGAATCAATATCCCCATTCGCTAGAAAAGTAGATGCTGAAATTATTAATTCGTACCCTAATAAAGCGAATATGGCTGCAGAAATGGAAGAAATCAAGAAAGAGCTTAAAGGGGCAGAAAGCGATCTGTATTCTATGGTATTAAGTCAGAAGGTTGATAGAGTCGGAAATGACAGTTTCTTCTTTTGATATTCAAACATTAAAAAGCAAAGGAAAGGAAAAAGGAAATGGGCATAAAACAAGGTAACAATCTAGGCGGCAGATGGGAATCATCAGCACAGAAACAGGCACATTACAGGGCAAGGCGTAAGATACTCGCAACGCAAGATACTTGTGCGATATGCGGTGGCTTTGTGGATAAAACCTTAAAGCAATACGATCCACATTCGCCCGAAGTTGACCACATTATCCCTGTAAGCCGTGGAGGCAGCATGACCGATATGTCAAACCTCCAGTTAGTCCACCGAAGATGCAATCAGCGTAAGGGTGCAAAGCTGTATGAAAAAAACACTAGCTCAAGTAAACAGGAAACAGATGGAAAAACATGGCTTGATAGTGATATTGGGAGAAGAGATTCTAATATCGCCCCACCTGAATACTGGATGTCATGGGGCAGTGGATTATCTGACGAGGAAATAGATGATCCGTGGGCAATCAGAAAAAGGCTTTTCGTGGATAAGTATGGAAATCAGTATAAAAAAGAAGATTACCCGGAATTATTCAAAAAAGGTATTTTCCCATATGGCGAAATAATGGCTAATGGGTTAAAAGATGATTTTGAACCAGAAAAATATAGCGAAGTATTAAAGAAAGGAGCGAAATAAACAGTTGGACGACTGGAAAAATCATTCATCACATATTTTAAAAAATTAGAGTTTATATAAAAACAGGAGGACAAAAAATGTCATATTCACAGAAAATTGAAGATGCAAGAACGACCGCATTAAAAAGAATGGGCAATCTCGCACAAGAACATAAGGACGAAATTGCTATTGCGTTAGCACGAAACAATGATTCGCAGTATTATGGTTCAGGTATCAAAACCACAGATATTGATACCTTACGGCGTGAACAAGAATTAAGTAGAGACAGGGCTTATTATGAAGAAGTGCAAAAAATCACTTCATTATCAGAGGCTTTCAAGTCGGCTGTTAATGCTCAATATGCAAAGCCAATGAGTGATACTGCACGAAACAAATTGCAAGATTTAAAAATGCAGGGTAAGGAACTGTCTGCTGATGAGTTTACCGCTCTAGCCGATACATACGGTAAAGAACCGGGATTTCTTGATACGCTCAGAGAACTATCGCCAGGTGTAGATGATGGTATCTTATTCCAATATCCTGCTATGTCGGATTGTATCAAGGCAATAGAAGATAAGGAATCTAAAATCAGGGGAGAGCTCTCAGAAGTCAGTAGAGGAAACAAGACGGTAGATGATGTACTTGCAGGAGACACCCTATTAGATACCATACGCACTCAAATGGGCGGAATGTTGTTAACTGAATACGAAAAAGAATTCAGCTTTGCGACATATACACAGCTTTATTAGGTGGTTTAAATGGAAAATATTGAACAAATAAAGGCTGCTGCTGAAAGAGTCGATTATGAAAATAAGCTACTAACAGAACAATTAGAAACCGCTAACCAGAAAATCAGAATATATGAGTTAGAAAGGCTGAAATTGAAAGTAGCACAGGATCAGGGATTGCCGCTTGATTTCATGCCACTTATGCAGGGGGATGATGAACCGACATTAGCGATCCATGCGAGAGAACTTAAAGCAATATTTTGCGTATAGCAAAGGAGGGATAAAAAATGGCAACGAATATAGGAACAGCATATGTGCAGATAGCACCCTCAACTAAAGGGCTGTCAGGCAAAATAAACTCATTTTTTCAGAGGCAGGGCGCCAATGCCGGAAATGCACTAGGTAAAAACGCTGGAGGTGGATTCTTAAAGTCGGGCTTTGCCGGTGCTGTGGGCGGTGCGTTTGCTCTGGCAGTAAGTAAAGGTGTGTCAACGGTCACAAGTGCATTTGATAGTGCTGCAAGTAGGTATGACACTCTTAACAATTTCCCGAAAGTTATGCAAAACCTTGGCATTGAGGGCGATAAGGCTAACGCAGCCATGAAAAAACTTGATAAAGGTATTTCGGGGCTACCAACCACAATGGACGGAGCAGCATCGGGAGTCAAGAGTATAACTGCCGCAACAGGAGATGTTGACAAAGCGACAGATATATTTCTTGCGTTAAATAATGCGATCCTAGCTGGTGGCGAACCAATGGAAACACAGTCAACCGCCATGCAGCAATTCACACAGGCATTTTCAAAAGGTAAGCCAGATATGATGGAGTGGAAGGCCTTACAACAAGCAATGCCCGGCCAATTAAATCAAATTGCCACCGCTATGGGTTATGGCTCAAATGGTGCGACTAAACTTGGCGAGGACTTACGTAATGGCGTAATTCCTATGTCGGACTTTACAAATAGCCTAATAGAGCTCAATACAAAAGGAACAGAAGGATTCCCGGCATTTGCGGAGCAAGCCAAGAGTGCTACCGGTGGTTTACAGACAAGTATATCCGTTATGAAAACCGCTGTTGTGCGTGGCGTTGCGGATATGATGAAGTCTTATGATACCGCAGCTGCTAATAACGGACTACCCACAATGGCAGAGGCAATAAGTATAGCAACAGGCAAGATAAATTCAGCGTTCAAAACGGCAGGGACCGCTATAAGTAACGTATTCTCATTTATAAAAAATAATGAAACGGTGCTTAAAACTTTAGCTGTAACCATCGGTACGGCCGCAACCGCATGGAAACTGTTAACGGTGTCTCTAGCGGCTCAGAAGTGGATCAGCACGACCCTTGCAATAGCCGGTAACACAACAGCCCTGCTGACAAATACAACAACGACTAATACGGCAACGGTTGCTCAGAAGGCATTAGCATTGGTAATTAACGGTGCAAAGTGGTTAGGAGCAGCAGCTCAAATGGCAGCCTATACAATCGCCACTAAAGCAATGACTGCCGCCACAAAAGCAATGGCGATAGCACAAAGAATATTTAATATTGCACTTAACGCAAACCCGATTATCAAAATCGTATCTATCATAGCACTTGTAGTAGGAGCATTAATCGTGTTCTTTACTAAGACCGAAACAGGGCGAAGGATATTCACTTCATTCGGGAATACCATCAAGGCGGTAATCGAAAAGGTAAAAGGTTTTTTTGAGGGATTCAAGAAAAAAACAAGTGAGGTCATTTCTGGCGTTGCAAATTTCTTCAAGAAATTGCCCGGACGTATACTATCTGCCTTGCTATCATTGCCGGGTCGTATTATTGGATTCTACGCCCAAATGGGTAAGTGGATACTCAAAGGTATTGGCAGTCTTGCAGGCATTGGGAAATCTATCCTGGAGGGCGTGTGGAACGGTATAAAGAATCTTGGTTCATGGCTATGGGATAAAATCCAAGTCCTTGGTGGTACGGTTATCAAGATTCTCAAAAAAGCACTTGGTATAGCCTCTCCATCAAAATACACAACCTATTTCGGAGAGATGTTAGACAAGGGTTTAATCAAAGGCATGGAATCATTAAAGGGTAAAGTGATGTCTGCCGCAACCGATGTAAGTGACGCAGCGTTGTCAGGTATGGCGATTGACCCGGCTGACCTTAACGGCGATATTTTGAATCAAGAAAAATCATTACTGAGTGGATTCTCCCATTCTGCAGCGGTCGATTTTAATGCTGCATCTAATATGCAATTATCGAGTGCAGCATCAAAAGATAACGAGATTGCAGAGGCGTTATTGCAAGTAAGGGCTACTATGGCAGAAGTCAGGGATGACCTAAAGGGCTTGAAAGTCGTATTCAATAATCGTGAAGTAGGAAGGATGGTTAATGCCGTAACATGAACACACTAACTATAACAATAGACGGTCACTTAATCACATTACGTCAAACAGAAGTTGGAAATTTCGAAAATGGGGTTATGGAAAAAATAAGATCAAACCCAGACCATACTTTCGATTATATGGTAGATTATTTCGATAATGTGATTGTCGGTGGATCTGATTATATTTTTAAAATGCTTGATCCAGATAATAAAGATCCTTCATTAGTAGATATTATGCGGTTACTGCCTAAAATAGCTGATGGAATTGAAAAACAGACAGACTCATTACGCCGGGGCTAACGCTCCGGCACAGATGAGAAAATAATGCACTTAAATATAGTGTATAAAGTAGATGAAAATATTGTGAAAGTGCTTGAACATTTATTACCAAAATGATAAAGTTGTGATACTTTGAATTTACGTAGTTCACTAAAATTATTAAAAATCTGGTTTTTGTGGTATATTATATGTGTCGATAACATATTTATGGGAGGTATTCATGGACACTTTTCTTTTTTATTCAAATCATTTTCAGGTAGTGGCAAATGACGAAACGGGCGAGGTAGTAATACACGTGTTGAGATCGATTCCCGGTGTCGAAGAAATCCCTGATGGTGAAACGTCAGTTGAATCCAATACTATTGAATCTGAGCATGTGGCCACTATCATTACAAATCTAGAAACAACAAAAGGCTTATCTGATGCGCTTGATTATGCTATAAAAGCAGTCGAAGGAGAATTGGCTGAAAAATAACCGAGTTACATTATGAGTGAAAAAATATTTAATGTGAAAACTCCTATAGGGTACCATACATATTGTACAAGTGATCGATGGAATGGTCATATTTGTAGTTCGCATCCTGATATGAAAGATAGATTGGATGAAGTAATTGAGACTGTCTCAGATCCTAATTTTATTTATGCAAGTGATGAGCCAGAAGGTAGAGATGTATATTATGGTGCTACTACGCATACAATGCAATATATAAGAGTTATTGTGCAACCTCCTAAGGAAGAAAATGACGATGGTGAAGTTGTTACTGCATTTGCTAGTAACACCATCGGAGATAATGTAAAAGGTATTAAGCATGTTCGATCTAAAATTAGACGATAAATTTGATATATTAATGATAATGTTTACTGACAATAGTAATTCGTACGCTACTGAAAGCCGTAATGGGATTGAGGTATTTCGTAATATTGATTCAAAAGAAATTACCGCTATTATGATATACGATTTTTGTAAACGTTATAATAATAATTCTCTTGGCAAAGTGTCATTCCCTATTGATATAGACTTTAGAAATATATACAAGCAAGTATGTAAGCACTGAATTTCAGGATTTCCGCAAGGGTTTCGAAGCGTGAAACCTGATCTTTATTAAAGCCTAATTTCTCAGTCACTTCCGCTTTGGTCTTCGCACCGTTGCGATTAGCATCGTATTGATTCTTCGCCTTTGGAATTTCCTTCATCATCTCTCCAAGCTTCACTTCTGCATCAAGTAAAGCTTCAGCCATCATGGTTGCCCTGACTTACCATGTTTAAACGGATAATTCCATATCAAAAATGTATAAAAATACGGATAAAAATGCCGTAAGTATTGCAAACACTGGGTAAATTCCGCCCTCTCACGGCGGAATCAGGGGTTCGATTCCCCTACGGGGTACCAAAAAGATACAGATAGCACCTGCTATCTGTATCTTTTAATTATTGATGAAGGGAATCGAACCTGCAAGGGCACGACCGTATAGCGGAGCAGTTCTGCGAACTGATTCGTAGGGAGTGGTTCGAGCCGACTGTAAAAAGAGGCGACGAACGACAAATGCGAAAGCATTTGCATAATTCCCCTACGGGGTACCAATGGATATAGAAAGGGGCTGTCTCAAAATGTAAATAGTTGAGACGGCCCTTATTTCAGCCTTTTGCTGCAACGAATATGTTACTTTTGATAAAGAAAAAATGTTTCTACAAAAAATTTACCCAAAATTTGGTCCAAAATCGGGGTTATGCGAACTTTTTCACAGCTCGGTTAAGAGAATTGTACATCAATGCATAATAACAGACTCAAGCCTCTGATTTGGAGATGTGCTATAGGACACAACCCCGATTTTGGACCATAAAACGCCTCCAAAAGTTGCACTTTTACTAAGCGTCATTTTGAGACAGCCCCTTTTTGTTTTGTTATTGAGGGGAGTAGGAATCAATTAGTTTCCTGTTCTCTATTGTCCTGATTCAGAATCGACATGATCAGGGGTTTTTAGATTACCTTTTTTATCATACCGTTTTTCACCGAATGTTTTATCAAGTACAAATACGGCTACTGCGAATACTCCTAATGTTGCTAGCAGCGGTATGATCGGATTTTCCATGAAGCCTGAAAGGATATATCCCACGCATGCGCATATTGCGCAAGTAAGCGAGTAGGGTATTTGTGTCTTGATGTGGTCAGTATGCCTGATATTTGAAGCTGCAGATGATAGTATGGCAGTATCTGCGAGGGGTGAACAGTGGTTCCCGAAACCGCCACCTCCTATAACTGCGGTAATGCATGCCAGGACGCTGATATCCATTTCAAAAGCAATGGGTATAGCTATTGGCAGCATGATGGCATATGTGCCCCATGTTGCACCGGTTGAGAATGTCATTGCGCATGAGAAAGCGAAAATAATTACCGGAACAAGGAATCCCGGAATATTTTCTGCGAACAGGGAAGCCACATATGTGTCCGTTCCCAATGCGGCACCGACTCCGCCGATACTCCAGGCGAATGCCAGAAGTATTATTACGAACAACATGGATTTCGTGCCGACGATAAATGCTGCCAAAGAATCTTTGACTTTCGACAGTCTTTTTACAGAATAAAAGATTATTGCAAAAATAACTGCCAATGAAACAGCATAAGTTAGTGCCAGCATCCCGTCCATGTTGTTGACGGCATCTAGAATATCCCAGCTTCCAAAGAACCCTCCGGTATAAAGCATGAATATGATAGCCAGACATATGAGTACTAAAATAGGAGCCAGAAGGTCATTTGCTTTTCCTTTGACTGGCGTGATGGACGAGAAATCATCTTCGTCAGCATCGCCTCCGCTGAATGTTTTATCGCACAACAGACCTTTTTCTCTTGTACGTTTTTCAGCTTTTGCCATGGGACCGAAATCCATCCCGGTATATATGACTACAAGGACCATAAGTATCGAAAGAATGGCATAATAGTTATACGGTATAGACATTACGAATGTCTTGAACGGGTCCCCCTCGACACCTGCCGTTCTGTAGCTGTCACCGATAAGTGAGCATATGAATGCCACCCAGCTTGACAGTGGAACGATGAGGCATATACCTACCGCTGTAGAGTCGATTATATACGAAAGCTTTTCTCTTGAGACACCGTATTTGTCTGAGATAGGTCTCATGATAGCGCCATTAGTCAAAGCATTGAAATAATCGTCAAAGAAAATCAGCATGCCGATTAGCCAGGTCGTTCCCTGAGCACCTTTCTTTGTTTTAATTTTTGTGGACAGAAGATCTCCAAAAGCTTTTGATCCTCCAGACCGCACCATTAGTCCGATGAGACCGCCCAGCATTGTTACAATGATCAATACCTGTACATTCCATGGATCGGTCAATGATCCTGATATGACATATTCTTCGTCATCCGTGTAAGTACCGACCATTATGGTCACCATTTCTTCGAGAGCACCAAGTGGGTTCCAGTTTGCTATAATCAGACATCCGGTATATACACCTATAAATAATGATAATAATACCTCTTTAGTAATAATTGCAAGAGCTATAGTAAGCAGTGGTGGCACTATAGACAAGAATCCAACATCCATTTATATCCCTCCTTTGCAATAAAATAATTAAATAGACAAAGCTATTTCAGAAAAAAATTAATAAAATTAATAGGAGATAATACAAGAAACATAAATATGAAAAAATCTCCCCCTAATAACACCATCATTATATAAGAAATAATATGGAAATTGCAAGTAAATAGTAATAAATAAACATATGCTAATATACAATAAAGTGTAGTTGTATCCAACAGCGCGGTTCTTTGACATTATCATAATATGTTTGTGTGTGTTAAAATCATGGTATGAATACATAAGTAGTCGAGAATTGACCCATCGCCTAAGTAGAGGTCGGCAGCAATGAAGTACAGCAAAACCCATATAATAATCACCGTAATCGGTCTGGCAATACTTGTTGGGCTTATAATTTATTTGGTCATCGAATTCATTCCGCTCATAGAAGAAATAATCAAGAATACAGGTGAAGAATCTGAGGCTTCGAATTACATTGAAAAGTACGGCGTCGAGGGCATACCTGTGTTGGTCTTGATACAGGCGCTGGTCGTTATACTGACCGTAATTCCGGCAGCGGCGATACAGATAATTGCAGGGTTATGCTATGGTATATGGCTGGGCACACTCATATGTATAGTAGGTATCGTTATGGGTAATGCTTTAGTCTTTTTTGCTCTTAGAGAATTCAAGAATGTTCTGGCACCTGTCATCAGTAAGAAAAACTATGATAATGAAAAGAAAAAGAATAAGCTTATCAGCGTGGATACCATAAATAAAATGAAACATCCCGAGTATCTGGCCTTTGCCATATACTTGATTCCATTTATACCAAATGGCATCCTTCCGTATATTTTTGCTCAGTCAAAGATCACCTTCCCCAAATTTCTGTTGGGCATAACAGCTGCCAGCATTCCTACCGTACTGCTTTGCAGTTTGCTTGGTGACCAGCTGGCAGACAAAAACTTCCTGACGGTAATCATAATTACTGCATGCATGATAATCATATTCGGGATAATGATGATATTCAGAAAAAAGATTACAGAAAAAGTCAAATCATTAAAACTCTGATCCAATGAGATTTCATTTATTTTCACTGTTTTTTTAATAAGATCGACTGATAACCCCACATTTTATGGAGCGCTCTTGCTTGCACTGCCATTTCTTCTAGGGGGAGGCTGTAGCCTTGTTTTTCCCAGTATTTGACTTGATCGATGAGAGTGTTTGTAAGGATGTAATAGTAGAATTCGCGGTTTATCTCTTCTGTCCAATAAAAAGAAGGGTAGTCGAAGACTTCCATCAACAGCAAATAGGTTTTGTCAGCAAAGATGGACGTTGAGTAACCGGGGATCAGCTCATGGATTATGGCATTATAGAAAGTTCGGTTGTCCATTTGTTGTTTGAGTATCATATAGCAGGTTTCATACATAGTGTCGTCATTATCTACAGGCATATTCTCAGTAATTGCTCTGAAGACGATATTGACATAATCAGTTGCTTCATCATCTATTGCCCATTCACTTAGGTCAAATTTATCATGAAAATGCAGATAAAAAGTACTTCTGCCGTAACCTGATTTGGCGACAAGGTCCTGAACGGAAACGGAACGAAACGGCTTATCAGAAACCAACTGGAACAATGCTTTTTTAAAGGCAGCTTTCGTTCTTTTTACGCTTATGTTTTCTGTGTGGCTTTTAGATTTGGTCATTTTATCTCTCTCCGTAGAATAGACATGTAAGTATTATATATCTATTTATGGACATTTGCAAAAACACTGATTATTGAATTAATTATCGAGTGATTATATCATGAAATAAATGGTTTGGTAAATAATTAACAACCCATAATTCAGTATCAGTGTCTCAGGAAAGGAGATAAAATTTTTGATTATAAGGGAAGAGTTGTAGTAATTACGGGTGCATCGTCAGGGCTGGGATACCAGATGGCTAAAGGATATGCTGAGCAGGGTGCGAATCTGGTTCTGCTGGCAAGAAGAAAAGAAAAACTGGAAGAGAATGCTAAAGTCATTAGAGCAATGGGTGTTGAATGTCTTCCTATCCAGTGTGATATAAAAGATGAAAAATCAGTTTCTGCTGCTGTAGCCGAAACCATAAAGACTTTCGGTAAGGTTGATGTTGTTGTAAATAATGCAGGAAGCGGAAATACCGATCCTATCGAAGAGCTTACAATGGAAAACTGGAAGGAATGCGTTGACATGGATCTGACCACAGTCTTCCTGATCACAAGAGAGTTCGGAAAAGAAATGATCAAGAAAAATGACGGAAGAATCATAAACATATCATCGATGTACGGCTTAGTCGGAAACACAATGCTGCCGTCGTCAGTTTATCATGCTGCTAAGGGTGGAGTTGTCAACTTTACAAGAGCAGCAGCAGCTGAGTGGGCAAAGTACAACATAACTGTGAATTGTATATGTCCGGGATATTTTGCGACAGAACTTACTATCGATACTCTAGAAACACCTGATTTCCAAGCATACATGAAAGGAACTGTTCCATTAGGCAGATATGGAAAAGAAGGCGAGCTCAATGCAGCCGCCATTTTCCTTGGATCAAAAGAAGCATCATATGTAACAGGCGTAATCGTGCCTGTCGACGGAGGATATACCTGCGTATAACTGATGCATAATAAGACAGATAGACCCCCGATAGAAATGTCGGGGGTCTGTATTATTACTAATTTTAACTTTAATTTTTTTGAATGAATGATATAATATGGTTAATTCGATAGTAGTCGATAATAAAGGGGATAAATCCATGTTTGGACGATTAAAAATAAGAGGGAAGATAATGACAGGATATATGGTTATCCTGACGCTTACGGTTGTGATCGCGGTGTCCGCCATTGGCTGGCTCCTGGTGCAGACAAATAAGTTGGAACAATTGTACGACGGATTTTCTGCTTCTACTCAAAGCGCATCCGTAAACGGAGAATTAATGGAATCGCTTAATGATATGATCGGTACATACAGAAGTATTCTGTATGTGATCGCAGCAGCAATTATAGTAGCAGTAGTTATTGATATAATTGTGGCGCTTAGGATTTCTAGGTCGATATCAAGACCCATCAAGAATCTGGTAACAGCGGCAAACAAAATCGCGTTGGGGGATGTTGATGTAAGCACCGAAATAAAAGGCAATGATGAAACAGCCGAACTGGGTCAGGCATTTCAAAAAGTCATCGACAGCTTCAAACATCAGGCAGATGTGCTTGATGCAATAGCGGATGGTGATTATACGGTAAATATGGATGTAATATCGGAGAAAGATATCGTCGGACGGGCGATACTGGAAATTCTTGATAAAAACACTGAACTTATAAGCCAGATACAGCGATCAGCGGAAGAAGTTTCCTCCGGGTCCCTGGGTATCTCTGCCGGAGCTCAGTCTCTGGCGACAGGCAGCAATGAACAGGCGGCAACTATTGATCAGCTTTCTTCAACAATTGGTCAGGTAAAAAACCAGGCAGAAGACACCATGACTCATGCTATAAAGGTAGATGATGGCATAAAGAAGGTCAGGGAACTCACCGGGGAGTCTTCAGAAAGAATGAATGATCTCATGGCAGCTATGGATCTGATCGATGAAAGCAGCAATGAAATCGCCAAGGTCATCAAGGTTATTGACGATATAGCATTCCAGACAAATATACTTGCTCTGAATGCTGCAGTGGAAGCCGCAAGAGCCGGGCAGCATGGAAAAGGTTTTGCTGTTGTTGCAGATGAGGTCAGGGTACTTGCATCAAAGAGTGCCGAGGCTGCCAGGGAAACGGCGGATCTGATTTCGTCCAGTTATGAAAAGGTTCAGACCGGATCGGAACTTGCAAAAAAATCCAGCACAAGTATGTTTGAAATCAGCGATATAGTGAATGCTAATCTCAGTAATGTCACAACTATGAGAAATGCGGCAGAAAAGCAAACAGTTGCTATCACAGACATCAATAGCGGCGTCAACCAGATAACCAAGGTCGTCAATGAAAACAGTTCAACCGCAGAAGAAAGTGCGGCAGCTTCCGAAGAGCTTACTGCTCAAAGTGAAATGCTGAAAGAATCTATCCGTAAATTTAAAATAGATAATAATCACGATTATCATATTTCCGAAACTTCATAATATGCAGTATGAGATCAGAAGAAGTAAAAGAAAGTCCCTGTCTATATCAGTCCGTAATGCAAAGGTGACTGTAAATGCGCCCATGCGCATATCAGAAAAAAGTATAGAACGATTTGTCAGATCTAAAATGGGTTGGATCGAGATCCACCTGAAATCCCAGGCAGAACAGAAAAAACAAAAAAATGATTTTGCACCGGATTACGGCAGTGATATACTTTACTTGGGTGAATTGTTGCGGATTGAGCCTACAGAAACTAAAAATGTCCGTATGGAAAATAATATGTTATTGATTCCTGCAGATTTGAATTCAAATCATCTTAAAAGGGTTCTTATTGATTTTTATAAAAAAGAGGCAGGTCGAATCATCAGAGAAAAAGTCATTTATTTTTCCAGCCTGATGGATGTACAAGCTACAGCTGTAAGGATAACGAGTGCAAGAACCAGATGGGGTAGCTGCAACAGCAATGGCAATGTGAATTTTTCATGGTACCTCGTAATGGCACCCGAGGATAAAATTGACTACGTTGTCGTCCATGAACTTGCCCATATGCTAGAGATGAATCACAGTAGGAGATTCTGGGCGATAGTGGAAAAATATATTCCGGACAGAAAACAGAAACGGAAAACATTAAAAGAACTGAATCAGAGATTACTTACTGAAAATTGGGAGGTCAACTGATATGAAAACTCTGAAAGAACGACTTGAGCATTCCATGAAGGAAGTCAATGAGAAGAGAAAAGGACAGATCAATGCCATGATGGAACCTCAGTTTATTAGATGCGATGAAGAGGAAATGTGGGCAGAGTTCCGCTTTCCGAAAAAGGAATGGGAACGTAATATTGCCGGGCACCTTCACGGCGGAGTTACAGCAGCTATGTTTGATTTTTCCATGGGAGTACTCATACGTGATCTGACCGAGCTTAAATTTGTACCTACAGTCGAACTAAATGTAACCTATATGAGAGCCGTCAAGGATGAAGATGGAGTGATCGTAAAGGCAAAAGTGGAAAAAATGGGCAAGCGGATCATTCATCTTTCAGCTGAAATGTTCCTCGAAAAAGACGGAAAAAAAGCGGCCATGGCAAGGGGTATGTTCTTAAATGAAAACACTTCTTGAAAATTATTGCATATAATATATAATAATTATACTTATGTGAAATTTTGATAATCGGAGGTAGAAATGGCAACTGAAAAGAAAAAAGAAAAAAGACAGATAAAATTTACTGAAACCGTTCTTCGTGATGGTCACCAGTCACTTATTGCTACAAGAATGACCACAGAACAGATGCTCCCGATACTGGAAATTCTGGATGCAGTTGGTTATCATGCTCTGGAATGCTGGGGAGGTGCAACATTTGACGTGGCAGTCAGATTTTTGAAGCAGGATCCTTGGGACAGACTGAGACAGATCAGAAAAGGAGTCAAGAATACAAAGCTCCAGATGCTTTTAAGGGGACAGAACCTGCTGGGATACAAGCACTACGCAGATGATATGGTAGATGAATTCGTCAACAAAAGTATAGCCAACGGCATCGATATAATCAGGATTTTTGATGCATTCAACGATACAAGAAATCTTGAATCTGCCATAAAGGCAACAAAGAAATACGGCGGTCATGCGCAGGGGACTCTTTCATATACATTGAGCCCGGTGCATACACCGGATATGTTCGTTAAGCTTATCCAGGAGATCGCGGATATGGGAGCAGATTCGGTCTGCATTAAAGACATGGCCGGACTTCTGGATCCATACGGAACATATGAACTGGTCAAGACAATAAAGAAGAAGATCAAGATACCTCTTGAGCTGCACACCCATGCAACCAGCGGTCTCGGCAGTATGACATATATGAAAGCAGCAGAAGCAGGTGTGGACATTATCGATACTGCTCTTTCTCCTTTTGCGGAAGGAACATCACAGCCGCCGACTGAGCCTATGGTTTATGCATTCGATCACAGTGATGAATTCGAGACCGGTCTGGATATGAAAAAGCTGAATGAAGCAACGGAATACTTCAGACCCATGAGAGATGAGGCAATTGCCAGCGGTCTCATGGATCCGAAGCTTCTTGGAGTGGATATAAACACTCTCGTTTATCAGGTTCCCGGCGGAATGCTTTCCAATCTTGTTTCCCAGCTAAAAGAGTTCAATGCCATGGACAAATTTGAAGCGGTTCTCAAGGAGGTACCAAAGGTCAGAGAAGATCTGGGATATCCTCCTCTTGTAACACCCTCAAGCCAGATCGTCGGGACACAGGCTGTTCTTAACATTGTAGGCGGCGAACGTTACAAGATGGTATCGAAGGAAGTAAAAGACGTTGTTAAAGGCAAGTACGGAAAGACTACTGTTCCTATCAGCGATGAAGTTGCGGAAAAAATTCTCGGAGCGGAAAAGGATGACCGTATATCTCACAGACCGGCCGATGATATCGAGCCTGAACTTGAAAATACAAAGAAAGAATTCGCTGAGTATATTGAATCAGATGAAGATGTCCTCCTCGGCGCAATGTTCCCGGGACCGGCCGTCGATTACTTCAAGTATCGTAATGCTGAAAGATATAAGATAGATCCTGATCTTCTGAACGAAGAGGATATGGTTTATCCTGTCTGATACGGAGGTTATAATTCTTCCAGAAGGGTAACGCCTTTGAAATCCACAAGCCACTGAATCGCTTCCTCATGTTTACCCCTTTTGGGAAGCCACAAAGTGAAATGAACGCCTATTTCTCCGGAAATAGGCGATTCTTGTGAGAAATGCATGTCGTTGACTTTCATTTCGTGATCTTTTGCTGCATTTATTACGTCCTTGACGATTGATATGGATTCAACCTCAAGATAGACATCGAAGATCCTCGACCTGCTGTAGAAAAACTGCTCGAATTTACTGAACAAAGAAAGAGCAAGAAAAATACACACTCCGGCAATCAATGCTCCCCAGTAAAATCCTATGCCTATGGCAAGCCCCATGCAGGCTGATGCCCATAGCCCTGCTGCTGTTGTAAGACCCTTTATTTTATGTCTTCCGGTGACGAGTATGGTTCCGACTCCAAGGAACCCTACACCTGTTATTACTTGGGCTCCAAGCCTTGTGGGATCTGCCAGATCACTCATATATTCAAATACATATTGATTCGTGAGCATTGCAAGGCAGGCACCGACGCAGACAAGGACATGTGTCCTGAATCCGGCCGGATGGTTTCTCGATCCCCGCTCGATCCCGATTATTCCGCCTAGAATTATGGCCAACAGGATCCTTACTATTATTGATAATATGGTTACATCTGATAGCTCTTTTATAATATCCATGGGCTAATTATACCATATGGGTCAAAATTATGGTATATTTGAAGATAGTAATAAAATGGAATTAAGGTACAGCGAGGGAGATGAAGAATGTTTACGGATCTTAGAAAAAAGAAATCGGTGTTTGACTCTTTTAGACCGTTTTCCGAGGATTTCAAAATTGCATATGATAATCTGAATCTCCTTGATCTTGCTTATATGAATTTAAAGCTGGACGGCAGCAGCCTTACAAGAGAAGGTGTCAATGAAATAATCAAAGGTGAGATGATAGAGCATGTGCCTTTAATGGAGCATCAGTATGTTGTTTATCATCGAGATGTTCTTAAAACCTTCTCTAATATGCTGGAAATGGACATGGAGCTGGATGAAAAACAGATAGTCAGATTATACAGGTCGCTCACAGGGGAGAATGCGGTTCATCTCAGAAAAGACGGGACCATGCTTTATCATCTTGATTACATGCCACCTAATCCCGGCGAGATAGAAACTGCACTTAAAAATATTTTCACCCAAATATTCAAGACTGATTTTGGCGGTGACTATATTAAAAAAGCGATTTCTATACATAACAGGATCATAGAAGTTTACCCATTCGATAATAAAAACGAAGCTCTGGCAAGGACAGCAATGGAATACGAACTTATTCGTAACGGCATGCCAGTCATTGCCTTTGAGCTGAGCGAATCGGACTATAATTCCATCCTTTCAGAGTATTTAAAAACAGGGGAGTATGATCCCCTGTTAGATAACTTACTTTCGTCTGCGTCAAAGAAATTTGATGTACTCTTAAGTTTGCTGCGAGAAGAGGACATGATTTCAGTTTAATTCATCTTCCGCCTCTGCTATCTGATTCCTGACACTTTCCTTTGAGGTAGATCCTGATGAAAGCTTTGCGTCGATACATGATCTTATGTCTATATGGTCATATACGTCTTTCTCGAATTTATCCGAGAATCCTTTTAGTTCATCTATTGAAAGATCGTCTATAGCTTCATTGTTCTCGATGCAGTAAAGAACAAGTTTGCCGATGATCTCATGGCTGTCTCTGAATGGCACGCCTTTTTTTACAAGATAGTCTGCGGCGTCTGTTGCATTCATAAAGCCCGACTTGGCGGCTTGCTCGGTTCTTTTATCGTTTACGCTCATTGTGGCAATCATATCCTTAAATACCAGAAGGCATGATGTAAGGGTATCCACAGTATCGAAAAGAGGAAGTTTGTCTTCCTGCATGTCTTTGTTATAGGCGAGGGGAAGGCCTTTCATTATGGTAAGCAGTGTTATAAGATTACCATAGACTCTGCCCGTTTTACCGCGAATCAGTTCTGCCATATCGGGATTTTTCTTTTGGGGCATTATGCTGCTTCCGGTACTGAAGCTGTCGTCCATTTCCACGAATGAAAATTCTGTTGAGCTCCACATGATCAGCTCTTCGCAGAATCTCGAAAGATGCATCATAGTTATGGATGCGCCTGAAATGTATTCAAGTGCAAAATCACGATCGCTTACGGCATCCATTGCATTTGCAGTGATATCAGAAAAGTCCAGTTCTTCTTTCATGAACTCTCTGTCCGTATCATAAGTAGTGCCTGACATTGCGCCGCTTCCAAGAGGAAGTATATCTGTTCGTTTATAGCAATCCCAGAATCTATCCGAGTCTCTTTTGAACATCTGATAATATGCCATCAGGTGGAAAGCCAGAGTGACAGGCTGTGCTCTCTGAAGGTGAGTATATCCGGGCATTACAGTATCCTGATGCTCTTTAGCCAGCTTCACAAGTTCTTTTCTAAGCTCATTGAGGAGCATCACTGTTTCAAGGATCTTATCCTTCTGATAAAGCCTGATATCTGTGGCGACCTGATCGTTACGGCTTCGTCCGGTATGGAGTCTTTTGCCGGCATCGCCGATTTTTTCTGTCAGCAGAGCTTCGATATTCATATGGATGTCTTCAGTATCCACATCAAATTCTACCTTGCCGGCTTCGATGTCATCCTGGATCTCCATAAGTCCCGATTTAATGAGATTGGCATCATCTTCTGAGATGATGCCTTGTTTTGCGAGCATTCCGGCATGAGCCAGACTGCCTTCTATATCTTCTTTGTAAAGTATTTGGTCGAAATCAATGGATGCGGCCCATTCATTAACGAATGAAGTCGCCTCCTTTGAGAACCTTCCTTTCCAGAGTTTCATGTCCTTCGGTGCCTCCTTCGCGAGTTTCCTTCTGTATTGCTCTTATCTTCATGGGCAGGCTGAACAGATTTATGAATCCTTCCGCATCTGCCTGATCATATACGTCGTCTTTACTGAATGTTGCAAATTCTTCGTTGTAAAGTGAATATGGCGACTTGGATGCAACTGCAATGGCATTGCCTTTATAGAGCTTCATTTTGACTGTGCCTGTAGCTGTCTCCTGTGTAACGTTTACGAATGCGTCGATAGCTTCTCTTATAGGAGTATACCATAGACCGTCGTATACGACCTGTGCATATTTCTGGGCAACGATGTCTTTATACGCCATGGTGTCTCTGTCAAGTATAAGTTTTTCCAGAGCGATATGGGCTTTAACAAGAATAGTGCCGCCGGGAGTTTCGTATACACCACGTGATTTCATGCCCACCAGTCTGTTTTCAACGATATCGATGGTTCCTACACCGTTTTCACCGCCCAGTTTATTGAGCTTGTATAAAAGATCTACGGGAGGCATTTTTTCTCCGTCCAGAGCTACCGGAACACCTTTTTCAAACTCGATGTCGACGAAAGTGGGATGTTCCGGTGCTTGCTCTATTGGCTTGCTGAGTATGTGTATTGCATCTTCGTGCTCATTCCACGGGTTTTCCAGATTTCCGCCTTCATGGCTGATGTGCCAGATGTTTTCGTCTCTGCTGTAAATATCCTCTTCTGACTGATCTATGGGTATATCATGACTTCTTGCATATTCTAAAAGGTCTTCTCTTGATTCGAAATCCCATATTCTCCATGGTGCGACGATCCTGATGGCAGGTGTCAGTGCATGGATGGATGCCTCGAATCTGACCTGGTCATTTCCTTTTCCGGTACAGCCGTGAGCGATAATGAATGCGCCTTCCTGCTCGGCTATTTCTACGAGTTTCTTGGCCATAAGCGGTCTCGCCATGGAAGTTCCAAGTAAGTAATCGTGTTCGTATATTGCTCCCGCTTTAAGGGTGGGCCATACGAAATCTGTTACAAATTCTTCTTTGATGTCTAAAACATAAGATTTGGATGCTCCTGTTGCATAAGCTTTCTTTTCTATGGCGTCAAAGTCTTCGTTTTGACCTGCATTGCAGCATACCGCAATGATGTCTGCGTTGTAGTTTTCCTTGAGCCATGTGAGGATGATGGAGGTATCCAGTCCTCCTGAATACGCCAGTACAATTTTTTCTTTTTCGCTTGTCATAATATCACTTCTCCTTTTCATAATTATTAGTTTATTTTGAAACCGATTTCATAAGAAATACGTTAATTCCATAGTGAACAGTATAGCATTGATGGGTTTGTGACGCAATAGGAAAATGTATATTTATACATAGCATCTTAAAAATATGCATAAAGCAATTGTAATATGACTGTCGGTTTACATTACACTGCTGTGTATATATAATTAATGTAAGCAAAACGGAAACTGTACTCAATATTGAAACTTGATCAGGAAGTAGTGGATGAATAAAGATAAGGTATATAAAGACTTAAAAAAACTTCTCAAGACGGAGGAGCCGGTGGAAGTAATTTCATACAGTGAATCGGGAGAAGAAGAAACTGGCATATGCATAATTGAAAGCAAAGTGATAAAAAATGCTCCTATGAAAGAATATACATCTTTCAAAGTAGGTGGACATGCTGATATTCTGGTGGATCCGGGACACAAAGATCGCCTTGTAAAGACCATAATTTATCTGGAAAATGAAAATATTCCGTATATTATTATGGGCAACGGCTCCAATATGGTATTCAGGGATGGGGGATACAGAGGTGTTGTTATTCTGACCTACTCAAATGTTGATGGTTCAAATATGGGTGATGTTGATGTACATGATAGCAATGTGACTGCAGGTGCGGGTATCCTTCTTTCAACTCTTGCAAAACTTATGGCAG
Organism: Anaerovoracaceae bacterium; assembly: GCA_031553035.1. Classification (GTDB taxonomy): domain Bacteria; phylum Bacillota; class Clostridia; order Peptostreptococcales; family Anaerovoracaceae; genus JAVBLY01. The sequence continues at coordinate 30,643 of JAVBLY010000007.1, forward strand.
AAGACGGACTTTCAGGATTGGAACCAATATCAGGTGTACCCGGGACTCTGGGCGGCGCAGTATTTATGAATGCCGGTGCGTACGGAGGGGAAATCAAGGATATCATTAAGTCAGTGAGGGCATATGATCCGGCATCGAACACTGTAGAAACTATAAAAAAGACAGATATGGATCTTGGTTACAGGCATAGCATTTTTCATGAAAATGGTAAAATAATACTGGACGTTACCCTTGAACTTACTCATGAAAACCCTCAAAAGATCACCGCCACTATGAGGGAGCTTACAAAAAAAAGAAATGCTAAGCAACCAGTGAATCTGCCCAGCGCCGGAAGCTTTTTCAAAAGGCCTGAAGGGTTTTTTGCGGGAAAGTTAATACAGGACTCAGGGCTCAAGGGACTGCAGCGAGGAGGAGCGCAAATAAGCGAACTTCATTCAGGGTTCATGGTAAACGCAGGAGATGCAACAGCGCAGGATATCGAAGACCTTATGAGTGTCGTACAAGCTGTCGTATTTGACAAATTCGGAGTCATGATGGAACCTGAAGTAAGAATAATAGGGGAATATTTATGAAATTCATAGTAGATAAAAAAACATATAACATTGACAGTGATTTGCATACACATACTGTTTATTCCAGAAAACATGCCTTCGGAAGCATCGAGGACAATGTTCTTTTTGCAAGAGAAAAAGGACTTAAGACTCTGGGCATCACAGACCATGGACCGGGACACGTTTTCTACGGCATAAAAAGATCAGATCTGCCTAAGATGCGAGATGAAATAAAACGGCTAAATGAAAAATATAATGACATAGAGGTCCTTCTTGGCGTGGAAGCCAATATTGTTAACAAAAACGGGCTTTTGGATGTGCGGCCTGAAGAGTTCACCGAGTACGACTATGTCATAGCCGGTTATCATTATGGTGTTATCGGCAGGAATGGTCCGGGATCGATTCTTAATCATGGGTACAATATTTTCGACATAAAGACAAAAAGAGATAATCTGAAGCTTATGAAAAGGAATACTGAGTTTGTTACCGCTGCCTTAAGAAGAAATGACTTAAAAATACTTACCCACCCTGGGGACAAGGCTCCGGTGGACATGCTTGAGATAGCTGTCGTATGCCAGGAAACGGATACTCTTGTTGAGATAAATACATGGCACAGCTCAATTAAACCAGAGGACCTTCGGACAATGTCTCTGACTGACTGCAAATTTATCCTTAGCAGTGATGCTCACAGCCCTGATCGCATAGGAGATGTTGTAAGTGGTATCAGGCTGGCACTTGAGTCAGGTCTGGATCTAACAAGAATAGTTAATCTTTCAGTGGAAGAATAAAGGGGATCATTTTATGGAAATCGTAATAGTAACTGGCCTTTCGGGAGCAGGAAAAAGTAATGCTATAGACTGCTTTGAGGATATGGGATATTACTGTACCGATAATCTGCCTCCATCACTCATAAAGGATTTTATCAATCTTCTTTTTCAAAGTAAAAGTAAGATTAAAAAGACAGTTTTTGTGGTAGATATAAGAGGCGGTGAGTTCTTTGACGATCTTTACGGGACTCTCAGGTCATTTGATGAGAAGGATATAAGATATAAGATACTTTTCCTGGATTCGGACACGGATACCCTGATACGAAGATTCAACGAAACCAGAAGAAGCCATCCTCTTGCCGACGGCAGCTCAAATGCCGAGGCTATCGAACTTGAACGGCAGATATTGAGTCCACTTAAAAAAGAAGCTGATTATGTGATCGATACATCAGACCTTAAGCCTGTGGAACTGGCACAGGAGATAAGGGAAATATTCATCGATAATGAAGAAAAGAAGGAAATACATATCATCGTCCAGTCTTTTGGTTTCAAATATGGTCTCCCGAGGGAGATGGATACGGTATTTGATGTAAGATTCATTCCAAATCCTTTCTATATAGCCGAACTTAAAAACAAAACAGGAGACGATAAAGAAGTCCAGGATTACGTCATGAGCTCAGATGATGCAAAATACTTTAAGGATCGTGTGGTCGAAGGAATAACGAAGCTGATACCGGCATATCAAAGAGAAGGAAAATACAAGCACACCATAGCGTTTGGATGCACAGGAGGACAACATCGCTCAGTGACCATGGCAAATATAGTTTACGAAGAGCTTAAAGCTCTGGGCGTTAATGTCAAATTAAAACACAGGGATCTGTAATGACAAAACTTACAATAATAGGTGGAGGGACAGGTCTGTCCGTACTTCTTCGCGGTATAAAAAACAAGTTCGACGACATTTCAGCTGTGGTTTCTGTTGCCGATGACGGAGGCAATTCAGGCAAACTCAGAGAAGATCTTGGTATGTTGCCGCCCGGCGACATAAGAAGCTGTCTAGTCGCTCTGGCCGATGAGGAAGTTGGTATGGAAGAGCTTTTCAACTACAGATTCAAGGACGGCAGGATCAAAGGGCAGAATATAGGCAACCTGCTTATTGCGGCATTTAATGAAATCCATGGTGATTTCGAGAAGGCTATTTCCAGTATCGGCAGTATTCTGAATGTGAAGGGGAAGGTTTTTCCCGTAACGACTGAGGATGTTATCCTCTGCGCCGAGCTTGAAAACGGCAATGTTGTTGTTGGTGAATCTAACATACCTGTTGTTGCGGCAAGAGAAGGATCTCCAATCGAAAAGATCTTTCTTCATCCTGATAAGGCAAAAGTATCTGACAAAGCTGCCGAAGCAGTCAGAACTGCCGATGTACTGGTCCTGGGACCTGGCAGTCTTTATACCAGCATAATGGTCAATTTTCTTGCCAAAGGTCTGGTGGGCGCAATAAATGAATCACAGGCTCGAAAGATCTACATAGGAAATGTCATGACTCAACCGGGGGAGACAGATGGATTTTCTCTTAAAAAACATGTAGAAATTTTAATCGATGTAATAGGCAAAGATAATATTGATTTTGTCATAGCTAACAATAAAAAACTTGATGAAAAAGATGTTGAACATTACAGCGAAGATAAATCGGAACAGATTCTGCCCGACGATGATGACAGGGAGTACTTGACAGCAAATGACATCACTTTGATAGAAAACAATTTTATCGAGACAAAACAGGGATATATCAGGCACGATGCTGACAGAATAGGCGATATAATCAGGATACTTCTGGAAGATTACTAGGTGGCTATATGTCTTTTTCACTTGATGTAAAAAACGAAATATCAAGGGAACTCCCCAAGAAAAAATGCTGCGAACTTGCGGAAATCGCCGGTTTTATGCGTATTGCAGGCTCTATCAAGCTTTCAGGTAAAGGACGGATAGGGCTTTCCATGTCCACTGAGAATCCTGCCATCGCAAGGCATATCAAAACTCTGTTTACAAAATACTATGGTATCAGCATCGATCTCATGGTAGGTGAGGGTGGTTTTAACAGGAACAGACATGTTTACGAACTTATAGTCACTCCTGAAAACAACGGGGAACAGATACTTAGAGAAGCAGGCATCCTCACTGTAAAGGAAGGATCTAACAATATCTCCGAGGGTATCGATGAAAGCATCGTCAAGTCAAAGTGCTGCAAGAAGAGATATCTCAAAGGCCTTTTTCTTGGAGGCGGTACCATAAGTGATCCCAATAAGGGATATCATTTTGAAGTTTCAACAGACAGTCAGATTCTGGCATCAGATATGAAGAAGCTTATAAACAGTTTTGTTGATATTCATGCCAAAATAAGCAAAAGAAAAGAATCCTATGTTGTTTATCTGAAGGATTCGGAGCAGATCAAGGATATACTGAATATTATAGGAGCTCATTCTCAGCTTTTTGAGTATGAAAATATAAGGATCTACAAGGAAGTAAGAAATAAAACAAACAGGATAAACAATTGTGAATTTGCCAATATGGATAAGACTCTGAATGCGGCGAATAAACAGATAGAATCAATAAACAAAATAAAAACGACAATCGGCATCGATGCACTGCCTGATAATCTCATAGATATGGCTCTGGTCAGGCTGGAAAATCCGGAAGCATCCTTATCCGAACTTGGTGATATGCTGGATCCACCCATTAAAAAAGCCGGTGTTCATCACCGGCTGAAGAAGATCGAAGAGATCAGCCAAAATCTTTAGCCCAGATTCTGTGAGCCTCGAGGGCTTGCTGAACCAGCATGTGGTAGCCGCCAATTATCGTGGAACCTTCTCGTTCATATTGCTCCATTAGTTTTGTTTTTTTAGGATTATATATAAGGTCAATATATACAGGTGTTTGGATATGCTTGTAATTGATGGGAGTTTCGTTCATATTCGGAAATGTGCCTACAGGAGTGCAGTTTATCAATATGTCGCAGTTTGTGGGGTTTTCGGTTATAAACTCATATGATGTGCTGTAAACATTGTGGAATTCCTCCTTGGATCTGGTAACTATTGTAAGATCATATGTCTTTGAGTCCATAAGTGCCTTGGTCACGGTCTTTGCCGTTCCGCCGGCTCCAAGAATGATTATATCCTTTTCGGCGACAGGAATATTGTTATGGTTTATTAATGACAAAAATCCAGTGTAGTCAGTATTGTAACCATATGATTTTCCGTCTTTGAAAGAAACTGTGTTGATCGCTCCTATATACTCAGCTTTCTCATCTATATAATCGACAAATTCCATAGCTTTTGTTTTATATGGAATGGTGATGTTGACGCCATGGTAATTGGAATTTTTCAGTTCTTCAATCTTTGCTTTTAAACCAGATTCGTCAACATCGAATATTTTATAATCACCTGCAATGCCGTTTCTCTTCATAATCTCTTTATGGATATGTGGAGAATGGCTGTATATTAGATTTTTTCCAATAATACCTAGTTCCATATTTTCTCTCTCTTGCTATACCAGATAATCAATGAGCTTTTCGTGCTCTACGGTGTTTTAATGATAATTATACTATATAAACCAAAATTATTAAAGTTGTACCGATTTAGTACCTGATATATAATATGGGTACGAGTAGATTGAAAACGTGAAATGAGGAGAATATTAATGGATTACCAGGGATTTAAAGTTATTGAGCCGGTAAGTTTTTTCAGAGGTGTTGCAAGAGAGGCACTTAAAGGCAGATGGGGCCTGGCATGGGGAGCCGGTTTTTTATATATGATACTTATGCAGCTGCCTATAACAATATTTGATTCACTCTTTGGCACAAAGATGGATACAGCTGCACTGGCAGGTATGATTGGTGCCGGCGCGGATGCCGCTTATCTCGAAGAGATATACGGTGACAGCCTTTCAGTTGCAGCGACAAGCCCGATAAGCGGCATATATTCGTTTCTGACTGCAGGTGCATTTTCCCTTGGTATAGCTATATTCGTCATACATATATTGAGAAGGGCAGAGGCAGGTCCGTCCATGATATTTTCAGGATTCAGCAATTATTTAAAATCTTTGGGAGTAATGGTACTGATCGGTCTTATCAGCATGGCTGTGGTATTGGTGTTCATGATACCGGTTGCTTTCATGCTGCTGAGCGGTAGCTTGTCAGTCATGGGGCTTTCCATGCTGCTGATGCTTGTAATGTTTGCTGCGCTTATAGTCGTATATCTCATATACGCATTGGTATACTTTATCCTTGCAGATAATCCGGGGATGGGTGTTGTGAGCTGCCTCAGAATGAGCAGGCACATGATGAAGGGGAACAAAGGCAAACTTTTCCTCCTTTATCTGTCATTTATCGGATGGGCTCTTTTATATTTTCTTTATGTAATGATAATTGGAGGGGTCTTGATCATGGTTCCCTCTAATCTGTTAACTGATATTGTTTCGGCTCTTCTAGTAGCATTGGGGGCAGGCGTACTGACGGTTTATGTACTCACTGCAGAAGCTGCTTTTTATGAAAAGGTGTCAGGAATATCGTCGGGAATGTTCAATTTAAGCGAAAATATCCCAACTGAAATTCCGGAAAAGTGATCAGTCGTCGTCAACATCATCATATGATTCTTCAGGATCTATGTCGTCTCCCGAAAGGGAGGCGATATTTACTATATATTCATCCATAGGATAGTCCAGACAATCTGTGAAGTCATAGCGATATTCTTCATCATTGAGGTTCTCAAGTCTGTATAGAGTGAGTGCCTGACTTATGGTACATTCTATCTCGTTGTCATCGGAGATCAGCACACAGTGGACTTCACTGTCAAATGTATACCAGTTCCTGAATTTGTAGAACTCCTCGGTATAAAGAGTACTGTTGTCAGTGTCCGCATTGGCGGCAAGACTTGTAAGAGTCTGACCGATGGTGGAAAGCAGAGTATAGAATTCAACAGCATCATCGGGGATATATTTTAAAATATCTTCAAAATATCCTTCGGTCAATTCTGTAAGAACATCATTGTCAACTTCATCAAATAACTGACTGATCACATCAACAGGGATGTCTTCCTCAGTTTCAACCAGTTCAGCATAGTGTTCGAAAAAAGAAAAGTCCGAAACATTTTCAATTTCAAGTATCTGCAATAAGTCTTCAAGTTCCATTTTTATGCCCTCCGTACCTTGGTGGCGAGGCTTGATGCCTCATGCCAATCTTCCTAATTATTATATACTCGCTAAAAATTATATTTCCTCTAAATCAAAGTTCTTAAATGCAACTTTAAAGTCTGTATTTTCAAATATCCTGTTTATCATGTTCACAAAGTTCTCAGAAAGGTCGCTGGCGTAAAAAACGTGATCACCCAAGGCCTCTTCTGCATAAAGGTCGTTTCTCTCCAGAGTATCGTTGATGCTCGTAAACATCTCCTTTGAAGGGTCGATGATCCTGAGGTCAGGATATATTTTTTCGATGTTTTTTTGTATAAGGGGATAGTGGGTACAGCCCAGGACCAGGGTGTCGATCTCGTTATATTCGATGAAGTGATCCAGATAGTATTTGATGGATAGATCCATTATCTTATTCTCGATTATGCTTTCTTCTATCAGTGGAACGAAGGTGGGACATGGGATCTCGTAAAGATCTATTTTCTGATTATATGAAAGAATTTTATTTTTGTAGGCATCGCTTTTGATGGTGACCTTAGTGCCGATAATGCCGACCTTGTTTTCTTTGCCGCAAGTCTTTGCCACGGTGTGAGATGCAGGACTTATAATTCCCAGTATAGGGGTTTCCGGGTGTTTTTCTCTAAGATCGTCAAGGCAGGTGGCACTTATGGTGTTGCATGCGATAACGATCATTTTTACATCGTTTTTTACCAGAAAGTCTGATATCTCAAATGCAAAGTTTTTTATGGTGGAGACAGCTTTGGAACCGTAAGGTGTCCTGGCCGTATCACCGAAATATATTATCCGTTCCTTAGGCAGTGCCTCCATGAGGTGGGGGGTACATGTGAGTCCTCCCAGCCCGGAATCGAAAAAACCTATAGGGCGATTATCCATGGTTATAATAATCCTTTCACTGATTAACTATGCTATAATTAATATAATACACTAAACAGAAGTATTCAACTATTACAATGAAAAATCAGTAATCTCGAAAGGACCTTATAATGAGCGACAAAAAACTTAAAAAAAGAAATGAAATAAGTCCGGAATATAAATGGAATATACAAAAAATGTACCCCGATGAAGCTGTTTGGGAAAAAGATCTTGAATCATCGGAAAATGCTGCAGCGGAGTTTACAGACTTTGCAGGAAGACTTACGGAGAGCGGAAACACATTGTTGGCTGCCTTTAAAAAGAGGGATATTATATGGCAGGATGTGGAAAGAGTATATGTTTACGCCCGTATGAAAAAGGATGAAGACAACTCAGATCCCAAATATCAGGCTATGTCTGACAAAAGCCAGACCCTTATAGCAAAGGTATCGGCAGCTATGTCTTTTTTTACACCGGAATTCCTGGAGACAGATGAAGAGATGATCAAAGGGTATCTTGCAAAAAACGATGATCTAAAAAAATATACTCATGTCATCGATGTGATTCTGAGAGAAAAGGCTCATGTTCTTTCTAAGAGCGAGGAAAACATTATGGCTCAAATGAGTGAAGTTACGGGTGCCACCGGAGATATTTTTTCGATGATCAACAATGCCGACATCAAATTCGGATTTATAAAGGATGAGAATGGTGATGAGATCGAGCTGACCCACGGCACATATATAAAGTTCATGGAATCAAAGGATCGGGAGCTCAGAAAGAGCGCATACGATGCTATGTACGGAGCCTACTTCAAACAGAAGAACACTCTGGCGACAACATACAGCTACAACACTAAGACTGATGTTGTTTCATCCAGGATCAGGAAGTATGACTCTTCGTTGTCGGCAGCCCTTTCAGGAGACAACGTGCCAATTTCCGTATATGATAATCTTATAGACATAGTTAACAAGAATCTTCCGGTTCTCCACAGATATATGGATATAAGAAAGAAAGCATTAGATGTCGAAAAACTGGAAATGTATGATGTTTATGTGCCCATAGTGGATATTGAAGAAAAAAAGATCGGCTTTGATGAAGGTATAGAAATAATGAAAAAGGGCTTGGCTCCACTGGGTGAAGAATATATCTCTAATCTGGAAAGCGGTGTAAGGGACGGATGGATAGATATTTATGAGAACGAAGGCAAAACCAGCGGTGCATACTCATTTGGAAGCTATGACAGCATGCCGTATGTTCTTCTTAATTATACTGACAAGCTTAAAGATGTGTTCACACTAGTCCACGAGATGGGACACAGTATGCATTCATATTATACAAGGGGCACCCAGCCGTTTACATACGGCGGGCACTCAATATTCACTGCAGAGGTCGCATCAACAGTCAATGAAAGTCTTCTGATCAATCATCTCATAAAGAATACCGATAATGAGAAAGATCTGAAGTATCTGATCAATATGCATATTGAAGATTTCAGGACGACCTTATTCAGACAGACCATGTTTGCAGAGTTCGAAAAGCTCACCCATGAAGCAGTGGAAAAAGGTGAAGTCCTGACTGCAGAGTGGCTCAGTGAGAAATACGGAGATTTGAATGCTAAGTATTTCGGAGTTAATGTCAATACCGATGATAATATTAAAATGGAATGGTCCAGAATACCACACTTTTACAGGGCATTCTACGTATATAAATACGCTACCGGATATTCAGCCGCTACTGCTCTTTCCAAGAAAATTCTTGAAGAAGGCAAACCTGCCGTTGAAGACTATAAAAGTTTTCTGAAATCCGGTGACAGCGACGATCCCATAGAACTTCTCAAGATCGCAGGTGTTGATATGAGCAAAAAAGAGCCTGTGGAGAACGCCATGAAGGTATTCGGCCAGCTTGTTGATAGATTTGAAGAATTAATGTAGAATTGGCTGGAGGGTATTCAATGGGAAAGAAAATAAACATAATAGACAATGGAATGAGCGGGCCAAAGCAGATAAAGAAGAGTCTCAAGCAGAAGCTTCTGACTGCCGGATTTTCTGTGCCTGACAAGTTTGATAATAATGCTGAACTGCTGATTTGCATCGGCGGCGACGGTTCACTTCTTTCGGCGCTTAATGAACACGAGTTTCCCGACATGCCCGTTGTTGGGATCAATGCTGGAAACTTAGGGTTTTTCCAGGAGCTGGACAGAGTTGACATCGATGAATTCATCTTCAAATATCAGAAAGAAGATTATATGGTCCAGGAGTATACTCCTGTTGAGGCAGAGATCAAAACCGAGGACGGGAAGAGGCTGGTAAGGGGGCTGAATGAAATAATCATATCAGGTGCTTACTCCCATGCGGCCCACATGAATATATTCATAGGCGACAGCTTCGTGGAGAAATTTATAGGCGACGGTATCGTTGTGAGCACAGCAGCGGGAAGTACAGCATATAATTATGCACTTGGAGGCAGCATCATAGACCCCAGGCTGAATATACTTCAGGTAACTCCCATAGCTCCCATCAATTCGGCGGCATACAGATCTTTTACATCGAGCATTTTGCTTCCTCCAAATTTGTCCATCAACATTTTTCCAGAGTTCCCGCGAACAAAGGAAATACTCATAAGCCATGACGGACTTCAGGAAAAGATCGAAAGCATCATTGAGGTAAATGTGGGTCTGGCACCCAGGAATGTCCGGCTTCTGAGATTTAAGGATTATGATTTCTGGAACACTGTTAAGAAAAAATTATTATAGATGAATATTGATTATGAAATTTGATTTTGAACATGAAGTAAAAGCAAGCGACGAAGGGCTCCTGATAAAGGGGCTCTTAAAACGTGAACGAGGAGTTTCCACCAGGCTTATGCGTCGTATGCGCTATGGCGACGGTGGAATTTTTATGAATGGAAAGCCGGCGAAGCTCATAGATCCTGTGATGCCGGGGGATTTGGTCCAGATAAAATTCCCTACTGAAAAAAGTGAATTTGAACCGGAAGATATTCCAATTGATGTAATATATGAAGATGAGTCGCTACTTGCCGTGAATAAGCAACCCGGCTTGGTTGTTCATCCCACAAAAGGTCACGCCAATCATACACTGGCTAACGGGGTCATGAAATATATGCTGGACCGCGAAGAAAATTATAAGATACGCTTCATAAACAGACTGGATATGAACACCAGCGGCATCGTTCTCATCGGAAAAAATCCCCATGCTCAGAATAACTTCGCAAACCAGGCATCGCGAGGTCAGATACAAAAGATCTATAAAGCACTTGTATGCGGAATAATAGCTGAAGATAAGGGAGTCATCGATCTTCCCATAGGAAAGGAAGATGAAGACAAGGTCAAGAGAATAGTTCGGGAGGATGGAAGCCCGTCTGTAACCGAATATAAAGTAATAGAGCGATATGATAAGGGCTATACTCTGATTGAATTAAATTTAGTAACAGGCAGGACTCATCAGATAAGAGTCCACATGTCCCACATAGGTCACCCGGTAGCGGGAGATGAGCTATATGGCGGCGAAAGGCCTTGGCTTGCTGACAGACAAGCCCTCCATGCTGCAAAGTTGGTTTTTTTTCATCCTATAACAGGGAAAAGGCTCAATCTCAAAGCTGAAATCCCCAGTGATATCAATGAAATTATCAACATGATTTCCACTGAATCGGTTGCGGATAGTGCAAAAAAATAGTACAATTAAACATTAGCAGTTAATAGTAGTTAATTAATAAAAATCAATTGATTTGAACGAAATAAGGAGGCTATAATGGCAAAAATATTTTATGAAAGCGACTGTAACTTATCACTCTTAGACGGTAAAAAAGTTGCAGTTATCGGTTATGGAAGTCAGGGGCACGCACACTCCCTAAACCTAAAAGAAAGCGGAGTCGACGTAAGAGTCGGACTTTATGAAGGAAGCAGCTCCTGGACAGATGCTGAAAAGGCAGGTCTCAAGGTTGCAACAGCTTTTGACGCCGCAAAGGAAGCCGATATCATCATGATCCTGGTTCCTGATGAAAGACAGAGAGCAATATATGAAGAGAGCATTGAACCTAATCTTAAAGAGGGCAAGACTCTCATGTTTGCACATGGATTCAACATCCATTTTGACCAGATCAAGCCTCCGGCAGATGTGGATGTTATCATGATCGCTCCTAAAGGACCGGGACATACGGTAAGAAGCGAGTATATTCTGGGCAAAGGCGTTCCATGTCTTATAGCCATCCATCAGGATGCATCGGGAAGAGCCCAGGAAACAGGACTTGCATATGCGGCAGGTATCGGCGGATCAAGAGCAGGAGTACTTCAAACCACATTCAGAGAAGAAACAGAAACAGATCTGTTTGGTGAGCAGGCAGTTCTCTGCGGCGGAGTTACAGCTCTCATGCAGGCTGGATTTGAGACTCTGGTTGAAGCAGGATATGAGCCCGAAAGCGCATATTTTGAATGTATACATGAGATGAAGCTCATCGTTGATATGATTTACGAAGGCGGATTTTCAAGAATGAGATATTCCGTTTCGAACACAGCTGAATACGGAGATTACGAAACAGGTAAAAGAGTTATCACCGATGAATCAAAGAAGGCTATGAAAGAAGTTCTCGAAGAGATCCAGGACGGAACGTTTGCCAGCAAGTGGATAACAGAAAATAAAGCCGGTACGCCTCATCTTTTCGCAACAAGAAAAATGAAGGCAGAGCATGAGCTGGAGAAGGTCGGAAAAGAACTTAGAAAAATGTACAGCTGGAGCAAGGAAAAATAGATGAAACTGACCGGAGCAAAAATAATAATGGAATGCCTGCTGGAGCAGGGTGTGGATACCATATTCGGCTATCCGGGCGGACAGATCATGCCTCTTTACGATGCTCTTTATGACTATACTACGGATGGCAGCATCAGGCACATACTCACAAGCCATGAGCAGGGTGCCACCCATGCAGCTGACGGCTATGCAAGATCCACCGGAAAGGTGGGTGTTTGTTTTGCAACCAGCGGTCCGGGAGCTACCAATACGGTTACCGGTATAGCTACTGCAAATATAGACAGCTCGCCGCTTGTGGTTATAACCGGACAGGTTCCCATCGCATCAATAGGCAAAGATGCCTTTCAGGAAGTTGACATCGTAGGTGTGACTCTCCCAATAGTCAAGCACAGTTTCGCATGCCGGTCGGTGGAAGAGCTTGCAGGGACGATCAGGCTTGCGTTCAGGATTGCAATGAGCGGAAGACCGGGCCCGGTACTTATAGATGTGCCCAAAGATCTTATGGTTGCCAAGACCAGATATGTCAAAGAAGAAGCAGTAAAAAAAGATCCTGCTCCTCCTACAGATAAAGAGAAGATCGAGAAACTGGCTGAATATATAAACAATGCTGAAAAACCGGTTATCTATGCCGGCGGCGGCGTTACAATTTCTAATGCATCGGCTGAGCTGACAGAATTTGCGGAAAAGAACCAGATCCCGGTAGCAACCACACTTATGTGTCTTGGGAATTTCAATAGAAAGAATTCATTGTCTCTGGGTATGGCCGGAATGCACGGCGAAAAGAATGCCAATATGGCTGTACACAACTGTGACCTACTTATTACAATAGGAGCACGTTTCAGTGATCGTGTAACGGGGAATCCCGAAACATTTGCAAAACATGCTAAAGTTATCCAAATTGATATAGACAGGTCGGAAGTGGGTAAGAATATAGGAGTAGACTACAAAGTTATCGGAGATGTGAACTGTATTTTAAAAGAACTGATGCCTATGGTCGAAAAAAATGATCGAAAGGAATGGAATGAGCAGGTGAAAGGATGGAAGAGAGATCTTCCAGAGCCTGATACGTTTGATCACGATATGATATTTAAGGTCGTCAATGACGAGCTTGGTGATGATGTTATAGTAGCAACTGACGTAGGTCAGCATCAGATGTGGACGGCGCAGAAATGGCCGTTCACCAAGCCTAGAAAACTTATTACCTCCGGAGGCCTTGGAACCATGGGATTCGGGCTTGGGGCAGCAATCGGTGCCAAGCTTGCAAATCCTGATGAAAGAGTAATTCTGTTTACCGGTGACGGTAGCTTCAGGATGAACTGCAACGAGCTGATGACCGTTGCATCACAGGATCTTCCCATTATAGTATTTGTGCTCAAAAATAATACTCTGGGTATGGTACGGCAATGGCAGAAGTTGTTTTTTAGCAAAAGATATTCGGCAACAGATCTTCCTGATGTTGTTGATTATGAGAAACTTTGCGGGGCTTTCGGTCTGAACGGCTGGGAAGTAAACAGCGAGGAAGACCTTAGAAAAGCAATAAAAGAGGCCTTGGACAGCGGAAAAGGCGGGGTCATAGCCTGCGATATTTATATCGATGAAAATGTATGGCCAATCGTGCCGCCTGGAGATTCAATAAACAACCAGGTGACCGAAGAATAGGAAAGAAATGAAAAAAGATGAAACAAAAATAGCGTTGCTCATAGATGTTGAAAACATAGCAGCAACCCTGATAGATACAATACTTGATGAGGTGTCGCTTTACGGTACCCCAACTTACAAGAGGCTGTACGGTGATTTTACCAAGTCTGATCTGGCATCGTGGAATAGAAAAACAAACGAATATTCGCTTAGGCAGGTTCAGCAGGGAAGGTTTTCCACGGGGAAAAACTCGTCGGACTCGATCCTCATAATTGATGCCATGGATATTCTATATTCTGAAAATGTGGACAGTTTCTGCATTGTTTCAAATGACAGTGATTTCACTGCTCTGGCTATGAGAATCATGGAATCCGGCTATGACGTTATAGGTATGGGCAGGGAAGATAATGCAAGCAAATCTTTTGTAAATGCATGCACTAAGTTTGTATATCTGGAAGAAGAATCTGACAAAACCAATAGCAAATCAGCACCAAAGAAAAACGGTAAATCAACGCAGGAAAAAAAGATCAAACTGACACCGGTTCCAAAGAATATTCTGGACACCATCAAAACGGCCATAAACAATACTGAATCCGATGATGACGGTTGGGTCAGAGTAAGCGTTATAGGGGATGTTTTATACCGAAGGCATCCCGAATTCGATCCTCAGAGATATGGACCTATTCAGAAAAAATTATCGGTATTTCTTGATTATCTGGATGGATTTGAAGTCAGGGAAGTTAAGACTGGTGCAGGTAAAAGTGGTGGCACCAGCGATTTTTACGTTCGAATAAAGGGTTGACGGAAAAGCAGTTAAAAAAGGAGCAGTAAAGTGTATCTACTATTGTTGGGAGTAATAGCTGTTGGAGCAGGCCTTCTACTTGTATACTATTCCATGAAAGGCAAAAAGAAAAGTCAGGTCGATGGAGAGAACTGGGAACCGGACGAAAAGGGAAAAGTCATCTATCTATTTGACGAGGAAGAAGACAAATCCGGTTTTGTGGACCCAAAACCAGAAAAAACCGAGGCCTCAAAGGAAGAGGATCCGAACAAACCCAAAATAAAAAAAGAAGAGGATCAGTCTCCGGAAAAGCCTGATAAAAATGATGATAAATAGAATCACAGGGGATATAACAAAGCTTCAAATCGATGCAATAGTAAATGCTGCCAACGAATCGCTTCTGGGTGGTGGCGGTGTTGACGGGGCCATACACAAAGCTGCAGGTCCCGGACTTCTTGCCGAATGCAGGACACTTGGCGGCTGTAAAACAGGAGATGCAAAGATCACGGGAGGGTATAATCTTCCTGCAAAATATGTAATACATACCGTCGGACCGGTATGGCACGGAGGGGAAAAAGGGGAGCCGGAGCTACTGGCTTCAGCCTACAGGCGAAGCATGGATGTCGCCATGGAGAACGGAATAATGTCTATTGGGTTTCCGGCAATATCAACAGGTGTATATCACTTTCCCAAAGACCTGGCAAACGAAATAGCTACAAAGACAGTCGAAGATTTTCTTAAAAATAATCCGGGCTATAAACCGGAAGTCACTTTTGTGACTTTCAGATAATACAACGAGGTAAACTTAATCATGAAAAATATACTCATCACAGGCGGGCCCACAATCGAGCCTATCGACGAAGTAATGAAGATAACAAACTTTTCTACAGGGGGATTGTCGGTACAGCTTTCCAGGCATTTTCTGGATAATGGCTATTCCGTGACACTGGTCGCCAACCATATAGTGGACTCTAAAGATATCGAAGGAAATCCAGAGCTCACTCTTTGCAAAGTGGAAACCACAGAAGAGATGATGGATGTGATCGAAAAGCAGAGCATGAAAAGGGAGTATGCCGCACTGCTTCATACGTCAGCTGTAGGCGATTATAAATCTGAATTCACTTTCCTTCTTGAAGATCTTGCTAAAGAACTTTATGAGGCATGTAAAGCAGGCGGTGTGAAAAGTGATGCCGACATTCTCAGTATAATGGAAAACCCCAAGTGCAAATTGGACGACAGTTCCAAGATAAGCAGTTATCAAAAAAATCTTACCGCCAAGCTGGGACTGACTCCAAAGATAATCGCCCGGCTCAGAGAATGGTTTCCAAAGGCCATGCTGATAGGATGTAAACTTCTGGAAAATGTCAGTCAGGAAGAATTATATGATGTTGCAAAAGCTCTTTGCATCAAAAACGACATGGATTATATTCTGGCTAATGATCTGGCAGAACTGGGTAAAGGCAACAAAACACGTTACCTGGTCAGTAAAGATGGATTTACAGGCACAAAACTGGAAACGCCCAAGCATATCTACAATCTGGTGGATAATAAATTAAGGTAATTAAGTAAGAAGGAGAATCATATGACAACGGCGGCAATGAATATATTTTCGATTCTGACCGTTATTTTGCTTATCGTGACAGCGGCAGTCCTGTTTCTTATGCTGGCAGCCCAAAGAAAAGAAATAAAGGCGAGCAGGGAAGAAACCGTTAGAGCCATGCAAACAGGTATGAATGATTTGCGTTCCGAGATAGCAAAAAACTCTGCAGAGCTTCGTACTGAGATCGGGCAAAAACTTGTTGATCAAAGTATCCAGAACGAACAGAAGTTGGAAAACATAAGAAACACAATGGAAAAACGTATCACGGGAATGCAGGATGAAAACTCAAAGCAGCTTGACAAGATGCGTGAGACTGTTAATGAAAAACTACAGAGCACTTTGGAAAAACGGATAAGCGAGTCATTTAAACTTGTAAGCGAAAGACTGGAAAAAGTTTCGGAAGGTCTAGGAGAGATGCAGAATCTGGCAACCGGAGTCGGTGATCTTAAAAAGGTTCTTTCCAATGTCAAGACGAGAGGAACCTTGGGAGAGATTCAGCTTGAAGCAATTCTGGAAGAGGTACTTGCCCCTGAACAATATGAAAAGGATATAGCTACCGTTCCTGATAGCAGAGATCGTGTGGAATTTGCCATAAAACTTCCGGGAGAAGACGACAGACATGTTTATCTGCCTTTGGATGCAAAATTCCATGCCGATGCATACAGCAACCTGCAGGATGCATATGAGACCAGTGATAAGGATTTGATCGATTCAGCAAGAAAAGAGCTGGAAACAAGGATAAAAAATTCTGCAAAGGATATAAAAACAAAATATATTTCACCTCCGGCGACAACGGATTTTGCCATCATGTTCCTGCCATTTGAGGGACTGTATTCTGAAGTGGTTCGTATGGGGCTGGTTGAGATCCTTCAGAGGGATTATAAAATAAGCATTGCCGGTCCGACCACAACCGCAGCACTTCTTAACAGCCTGCAGATGGGGTTCAGGACACTTGCCATTCAGAAACGTTCAGGAGAAGTTTGGGATGTTCTGGGTGCTGTCAAAACCGAATTCGACAAATTCAACAAGGTTCTTACCAGCGCTCAGAAGAAAATAAATATGGCTAATGATGATCTTGATAAACTTATCGGTACAAGAACAAATCAGATAAACAGAAAACTTAGAGACGTTTCCTCACTATCCGAATCTGTGTCACAGAACATGTTGGAGACAGATGATTTTGATTTTACCGGCAGTGAAGGTGATGAAATAATTATCGGAGAAAGCGAATAGAATGAGCATTTTTGCAATAGGTGACCTGCACCTGTCGTTTGCCTCTGATAAACCGATGGATATCTATGGCCCTGACTGGACCGATCACCCCGGCAGAGTACAAACTGAATGGGAGAATCTTGTCCATGATGATGATGACACCGTGATTGTCGTTGGCGACATCTCATGGGCTTTGAGGCTGCCGGAAGCTATGCCTGATCTAGACTGGATCCACGAACTACCGGGAAAAAAAGTCTTTATCCGGGGAAACCATGATCTCTGGTGGGGTCCAATAGGCAGGCTGAATGCCCTTTACGATGATGTATATTTCCTTCAGAATACCCATTATGAGGCTGAGGGGCTTGCAATATGCGGTTCCCGTGGTTGGACAGATCCCAGCGACCCTGATTTTTCTGAAAGCGATGACAAGATATATAAAAGAGAACTTTTACGGATGGAGATGTCCTTAAAATCAGCTGTGGATGCAGGGATCAAAGATATCATAGTCGCTATACACTATCCACCCGCCGGTTCAGACAAAAGGACTTCTGAGTTCACTAAGCTTTTTGAAAAATACGAAGTGAACAGGGTTGTTTACGGACACCTCCATGGTGAGGAATCTTATAAAAAAGGTATAACCGGTCAACTTAATGGTATTGAATATGATTTGGTATCGCTGGATAAACTTAAATGCAAACCGATGAAGGTTTGGGGCTGATATGAAAAAAAGAGTAGTGCTGGTTGTTTTGGACAGCCTTGGGATAGGTGCACTTCCGGATGCAAACGCATTTGGAGACGCAGGATCTAATACATTGAGAAGCATAGTTAAGGCTATGCCGGGGTTTGAGATCCCAAATCTCAGGAACTTGGGTATCGGAAATATCGAAGGGCTGACGGACCTAGGCATAGGTGTACAGTCGCCAATAGGTGCATACGGCAGAATGTCAGAAGCTTCAGTAGGTAAAGATACGATTACCGGTCATTGGGAAATTGCGGGTTTACTTACTAACACACCATTTAAAACCTACGATAAATTCCCCGAAAATTTTATGAGGAAATTCGAGAAAGCTATAGGTGTGGGAACACTGGGAAATTATGCTGCTTCCGGAACCGAAATAATTGAAGATTTAGGACCGGAACACGAACATACCGGAAAACCTATCATTTATACTTCAGCCGACAGCGTTTTTCAGATTGCTGCAAACACGGCGGTCATCCCCCTTGACAGGCTCTATGAGATTTGCGGGACAGCCAGAAAGATGCTTGTTGGAGATGTGGCTGTCGGACGAGTTATTGCAAGGCCTTATGTTATTGAAAACGGAAAACGGGTCAGAACTTCGGATCGCAAGGATTATGCTGTTGCGCCGCCTGCAAAGACGCTTCTAGACAATATTAAGGATGCAGGTCAGGATGTCATTGCAATCGGCAAGATAAGTGATATATTTGCAGGTGAGGGAATTACGAAAAGCATACATACCGAAAGTAACAGTGACGGAGTCGATCAGACAATCAAAGCGATCGCCGGCAATAGTGTTGGTCTCATTTTTACTAATCTGGTTGACTTTGATTCCAAATACGGACACCGCCGTGATGCAGCCGGATATGGCCATGCTATAGAAAACTTTGATAAACGGTTGCCTGAAATAGAGGATAGCCTGGGGAATGATGATATACTTGTTTTATGTGCAGATCACGGTAATGACCCTGCTCATGAAGGCTGGGATCATACGAGAGAGTATGTCCCGCTCATGATTTGCGGGAAGAAAATTCGTAAAAATGTTGGTCTCGGCACCAGAGACAGTTTCGCCGATCTGGGGGTAACTATTGCAGATTATTTGGAAGTTAAGAAAACCGACCTTGGAAAGAGTTTTCTTGATAAGATATTCGCTCGAGAGGAGTAAAACATGCCTATAATAATTTTATTAGTACTTGCTATCGTTATCGGATCGTATCTGTATTTTAGATCCAAAAACAAATTCACCCGCGGTGGAGATATAAACCAGCAAGGCGAGGAAATGGATCGAAACCAGGATGGTTTTGACGACCCAAAGGATGAATAATTAATTCTGTACGATAGAATTAAAGCGATATATTCCGTTATGACGGAATATGATTTTAGCGGTGATAGATATGAACATGTATGATTTGATCCTAAAAAAAAGAGAAGGCGGTCGGCTCAGAAAAGATGAGATCGACTTTTTCATAAATGGCTATACAGACGAAGGGATTCCTGATTATCAGGTATCTGCACTTCTGATGACCTTCTTTTTCAATGAACTGGATCATGATGAGATTTTCTATTTGACAGATGCCATGAAGAATTCCGGCGATATCATTGATCTAAGTGCAATCAATGGTATAAAGGTCGACAAGCATAGTACCGGCGGAGTGGGGGATAAGACGACACTTATAGTCGCTCCACTTGCTGCTGCCTGCGGTGTTCCTATTGCCAAGATGTCAGGCCGGGGTCTTGGGTTCACCGGCGGAACAGTGGATAAAATGGAATCCATTCCGGGGATGAAAACAAGTCTGACCGAATCGGAATTTAAAAAACAGGTTAATGATATTGGTATTTCTGTTATTGGACAAACCGGAAGCATAGCACCTGCAGACAAGAAGATATATGCATTGAGGGATGTCACTGCAACAGTTGATAACCTCGGCCTCATAGCGTCAAGCGTAATGAGCAAGAAGCTGGCCGCAGGATCGGATGCAATAATACTCGATGTTAAATGCGGAAACGGTGCATTCATGGAAACAGAAGATGCTGCTGTCGACCTTGGCAGGATAATGGTGGAAATAGGCAGGAAAGCGGGCAAGAAAACTATTGCCGTCATAACAGATATGAATCAGCCTCTTGGAAAAGGTATCGGAAACAGTATTGAGGTTATGGAGGCAATCGAGGCACTCAAAGGTGAAGGACCGGAAGACATAACAAATTTGTCCATAGAGCTGGGGACGCAGATGGTAATGGCAGGCGAGATCGAAAAGGAACATGACAAAGCTAAAGGCAAAGTTCTTTGCGCTTTGGAATCGGGAGCTGCTCTTGATAAGTTTAAGGAGTTTGTAAAAGCACAGGGTGGAGATACCGGTGTGGTAGAAGATTTCAGCTTATTTGGACTTCCTGCACACGATGCAGAGATTAAGGCCGAAACAGCCGGATATATCTCAGAGATCAAAGCCGGTGTTATAGGCATGGCATCACAGAGATCCGGGGCAGGAAGGGCGACCAAGGATGACGTTATCGATCTTAATGCAGGAATAATCCTCAATAAAAAGGTCGGTGACAAAGTTGATGCCGGTCAGCTCCTCGCAACTATTTACGCTGGTGACAAACGAAAGCTGTACGAATCCGCCGAATTGGCAAAGACTGCTTTCAATATTAAAAAAGACCCTCCGATCAAAAAAGATCTGATCATTAAGATCATCGAATGATAAGGAACTGTCTCAAAATGACGCTTAGTAAAAGTGCAACTTTTGGAGGCGTT